>JAFGTV010000002.1 GCA_016938875.1 Paracoccaceae bacterium | reverse complement strand
TGGCCTCTGCCTTCGGAGGGCAGCGCTCTATCCAGCTGAGCTACGGGTGCCTGCGGGCCGATATAGGCCAAAGTTTCTGGGGGCGCAAACGGTTTCGGGGTGGATTGCGGCGCCCCCTGCCCGCCCCTGCGCGGTCAGGCGAAAAGGTCGTGGCACAGCTCCAGCGCGTCGATCAGCGCGTCGACCTCGGCGCGGGTGTTATACATCGCGAACGACGCGCGGCAGGTGGCGGTCACGCCCAAATGCTCCATCAACGGGCCGGCGCAATGCTGGCCTGCGCGCACCGCGACGCCCTTTTTGTCCAGCACGGTGGCGATGTCATGGGCGTGGGCCGGCCCCTCCAGCGCGAACGAGAAGATCGCGCCGCGTTGGGCGGCCTGCCCCTGCACCTGCAACCAGTTCAGCCCGGTCAGCCGACCCATCGCATAGCCGGTCAGATCACGCTCATGGGCGGCGATGTCCTGCATGCCGATACCCATCATGTAGTCCAGCGCCACGCCCAGCCCGATCTGCTGGACGATACCGGGTGTGCCGGCCTCGAATTTCATCGGCGGGTCGTTATAGGTGACGCTGTCCTTGCGCACCTCGCGGATCATGTCGCCGCCGCCGAGGAATGGGCGCATCTGGGCCATCCGTTCCTTGCGGATATGGATCGCGCCAGAGCCGGAGGGGCCGTAAAGCTTGTGCCCGGTGATGGCATAGAAATCGGCCCCGATCGCGGCGACATCGACGGGCATGTGCACCGCCGCCTGGCTGCCGTCGACCAGCACCGGAACCCCCTTGTCATGGGCGCCGCGGGTAATCGCGGCGACATCGACGATGGTGCCCAGCACGTTGGACATGTGGGTGACGGCCACCAGTTTCGTGCGCGGCCCGATGGCGTCGATCACCGCTTGGGGGTCCAGATTGCCCGCGCCGTCCACATCGACCCATTTCAGCACCACCCCCTGGCGTTCGCGCAGAAAATGCCAGGGCACGATATTGGCGTGATGCTCCATCACCGACAGAACGATCTCGTCACCCGGCTGCATCCTCGGCATGGCCCAGCCATAGGCGACCAGGTTGATCCCCTCGGTCGCGCCCGAGGTGAACACGATCTCATCCTCGTCGGGGGCCCCCAGAAACCGCGCGATGATCCCGCGCACCCCTTCATAGCGTTCCGTCGCAATCGTAGAAAGGGTGTGCAACCCGCGATGCACATTTGCGTATTCCTGCGCATAGGCGCGGGTGATCGCGTCGATCACCACCTGGGGCTTTTGCGCCGAGGCCCCGTTGTCGAGATAGACCAGCGGCTTGCCGTTGATCTGGCGCGACAGGATGGGAAAGTCGGCGCGGATCGCGCTCACGTCAAACATCGGGCAAAGCTCCGCCAAGGGTAAAGCCGAGAACCGACATCAGGATACTGATGCCAAACAGGATCCCGATCATCGCGGCGATGATCGCCACAAAGGTGCGCAGCGGCGAGGGAAAACCGTGCAGCACCGCAACGAAATGGCTGAGCAGGTAAAAGAACAGCCCCAGCCCGAACACCCCGATCATCCCCGCCACAGGCGGCAGCACGATCAGAAAGACGGTCTGGACCACCTGCAAGCAGACCATGATGAATTGCAGCCACACCGCCAGCGCCAGCGCCCCGGCGAACGTGCCCGTGCCGCCAAAGGCCCGGCCCAGGAAATGGATGGCATAGATCATCACCACCAACAGCCCGCCCTGGATCACGCCGGTCAGCAACGGGTTGGCCAGAAAGACCGGCAACAGCGGATCCACCGGCAACGGCACCAGGATCTCGCCCAGTTGGGTCAGCATCACGCTGAGCACAACCACCAGCACCAGCCCCTGCCACAACGCCCCCTCGGGCAGGGCCAGCGCCAGCACCCGTCGGGCCCCGTCACGCGGGTCTCTGACACTTTCAAGTGCCAGTTTCAAAAGGGGGATCAGGGTCTGGGACATGGCATGGACTCTTTCGCTGGGTCAGGCGCGGCCAAAGCCCTCGGCCTCGGCCAAGGACAACAGCCAGATCGCCAGGAACGCAACCGACAGAACAGTCGCAACCACCCCCAGCGCCGGCCCCGCCCCGATAAACCCCGCGACCAACCCATGCAACAGCCAGACCGGAGAAACCGCCAGCAACGCCCAAAACAGCGCCAATCGTGCGCCATACCATGTGCCGGTGCCGCCAAAGCCGCGACTGGCCAAGTGGCTGAGCGCCGCCATGCCATAGAAAAAGAGCGGCGCCAGGAACATCCAGCCCATCAGGGCCGCCCCCAGGCGCGCCTCGAGCGGGATCTCGGGATCGAGATAGGCCTCGCGCGACAGGCGCGGCCATTGCGCGACGAAAATCAGGAAACAGGCCAGCATCAGGTAGACCAGCGCGCGATCCTCGCGCTGGCCGACCGCCAACAGGGCGCGCATCGCCGCACGGGGGCGGCGCCAACTGGCCACGATATTGCGCACAACCGACACGGGATCAGCCCCTGTGCCGGGCCAGCCATCCGGCAAGCCGTTGCAGGATCTCGTCGCGGATCACCGGATCCTCGATCTCTTCGATTGCCTCGGCCAGGAAGGACAGCACCAACAGATCCGTCGCCTCGGACCGCGGAACCCCGCGCGAGCGCAGGTAGAACAGCGCATCCTCGTCGATCGCCCCCGAGGTCGAGCCGTGCGAACAGGCCACGTCATCGGCATAGATTTCCAGCTCTGGCTTGACCAGGAACTGGCTGTCGCCGTCCAGCAGCAGCGCCTGGGAAATTTGATAGCCATCCGTCTTTTGCGCGCCGTGCTTGACCAGGATCTTGCCCTGGAACACGCCCGTCGCCCCGTTGCGCAGCACCTTCTTGAACACCTGGCGGCTTTCGCAGTGCTGGGCGTCATGGGTCACGAACACCGTGTCGTCATGGTGAAACGCCCCGTCCCCCACGCAGGCGCCCGCCACATGGGCCACTCCGTTGTCGCCGGTCATCTCGATGACGCATTCGTTGCGGGTCAGCGCGCCGTTGGCGGTCATGGTAAAGGATTTGAACGTGCTGCCGGTGCCCAAGCGGGCAAAGATGTGGGTCGCGGCGCGGCGTTCGTGGTCGCGCCCCTGGCTGCGGACGTGATGAAAGGCGCCGCCATCGGCGACCTCGACCTCCATCACCTTGTTGAACCGCGCAGCCGCCGGGCCATTTTCCAGAACGGTCAGATCGGCCCCGGACTCGACCTTGATGCAGTGATGCAGAAACGCGTCGGATGTCTCTGATTTATGGAGATAAACCAGGTTCACCGGCTTGGCCGCCTTACCCGTTGCCCGGATCAAAACCCCGTCGGTCGCAAAGGCGGTGTTCAGCGCGGCCAGCGGACGGGCCACCGGGGTTTGCCCGCGCGCCTCCAGCACACCGTAAAGCTCGGACGCCCAGTGGATGTCCTGCCTCTGCGCCACGGCCAGGCGGGTGATCTCGACCCCCGCCAACGCCGGATCGTCCGAGGCCACCGCGTCGAACACGCCATCCACAAAGACCAGCCGCACCCGGTCGATCCCGTCATAAGCCGGCCGCTTGGACGTGCCGAAGAGCGCCGCGGGCACCGGCTCTGGCCCCACCAGGTCGGCGGGGTTGGTGAACCGCCAGTATTCGTCACGCCGCCCCGGCAAACCCATCTGCGTCACCCGCGTCAGCGCCGCCTCGCGGGCGGTCCGGGTCCAGCCCGCCGCCGCTGGCATCGCCATACAGCCCAGCCGCAGTTCGGTCTGGTCGAGTTTTGCCCGCGCCAGCCCCATCACGCCACCTCCGCCAGGATATCCGCATAGCCGTTCTTCTCGACCTCCAGCGCCAGGTCGGCACCGCCGGTCTTGATGATGCGGCCCGCGGCCATGATGTGCACAACGTCGGGCACGATGTGGTCCAGCAGACGCTGGTAATGGGTGATCACCAGGAACCCGCGATCGGGGCTGCGCAGGGCGTTCACCCCGTCCGCCACCAGCCGCATCGCATCCACATCGAGACCCGAGTCGGTCTCGTCCAGGATGCACATCTTGGGTTCCAGCATCGCCATTTGCAGGATTTCGTTGCGCTTTTTCTCGCCGCCCGAAAAGCCCATGTTGACCGGGCGTTTCAGCATGTCCGCGTCGATCTTCAGATCCTTGGCCCGCGCGCGCACCTCCTTGAGGAAGCTGGCGGCGTCCATTTCCTCTTCGCCCCGCGCCTTGCGCTGGGCGTTCACGGCGGTGCGCAGAAAGGTCATGTTGCCGACGCCGGGGATTTCCACCGGATACTGGAACGCCAGGAACAGGCCCGCCGCGGCGCGCTCTTCGGGCTCCATCTCCAGCAGGTCGTGGCCCAGCAGATTGGCGCTGCCCTCGGTCACGGTATAGCCCTGACGCCCGGCCAGCACATAGGACAGGGTCGATTTACCCGACCCGTTGGGCCCCATGATCGCATGCACCTTTCCAGGCTCGACGGTCAGGTCCACGCCCTTGAGGATTTGCTTGTCTTCCTCTTCAAGTTTGACGTGCAGGTTCTTGATTTCCAGCATTTCTAGTCCCTTACGCTATCGTGACGGCCGTGCCCGAGGCCGACACCATCAGCATGTTGTTGATTACCTCATAGTCGAGATCGACACCGACCACCGCATTGGCGCCCATCTGGGCGGCGCGCTCTTGCAACTCGCGCAGGGCGGTTTCGCGGGCTTCGCCCAGGGATTGCTCATAGGCCCCCGAACGGCCGCCGATGATGTCGGTGATCCCGGCAAAGATGTCGCGAAAGACGTTGGCGCCCATGATCGCCTCTCCGGCGACGACGCCGTGATAGACGGTGATGGCCTTGCCCTCGACGGACGGGGTTGTGGTCACGATCATCTCAAAACACTCCCGAAAGACGCAGCAGAACGGAAACCCCCAGCGCCAGCGCCCCGGCCAGAACCGCGGTCAACACCACGCTGCCGGCCAGCAACCCCTCGGTCTTGCCGCGACGTTTGCGCAGGCCCAGGCCCAGCAGCGATCCCAGCATCGTGCCAACGCCGATTCCGGCGGATTTGACGACCGCGACGGCCAGCACGCTGCTCATCCGACCGACCCTTCCAGGCTGATCGCGACGAGTTGTTGCGCCTCGATGGCGAACTCCATCGGCAGGGCCTGCAAGACCTCCTTGCAAAAGCCGTTGACCACCAGCGCGACGGCCTCTTCCTCGTCCATCCCGCGCGAGCGGCAATAGAACAGCTGATCGTCATCGACCTTGGACGTGGTCGCCTCGTGTTCGACCCGCGACGAGTTGTTGCGCACCTCGATATACGGCACGGTGTGCGCCCCGCATTTGTCGCCGATCAACAGGCTGTCGCACTGGGTATAGTTGCGGCTGTCCTTGGCCTTGGGGTGCATGCTGACCAGGCCGCGATAGGTGTTTTGCGCATGGCCTGCGCTGATCCCCTTGGACACGATCCGCGAGCGGGTGTTCTTGCCCAGGTGCACCATCTTGGTGCCGGTATCGGCCTGTTGATAGTTATTGGTGATGGCGATCGAATAGAACTCGCCCTGGCTGCCATCGCCGCGCAACACGCAGCTGGGATATTTCCACGTCACCGCGGACCCGGTTTCGACCTGGGTCCACATCACCTTGGACCGGTCGCCGCGGCAATCGGCGCGCTTGGTGACAAAGTTGTAGATCCCGCCCTTGCCGTTCTCGTCGCCGGGATACCAGTTCTGAACGGTGGAATATTTCACCTCGGCATCGTCCAGGATGACGATCTCGACCACCGCGGCATGCAACTGGGCGATGTCACGCTGGGGCGCGGTGCACCCCTCCAGGTAAGAGACGAACGCGCCCTTGTCGGCGATGATCAAGGTACGCTCGAACTGGCCGGTGTTTTCGGCGTTGATGCGGAAATAGGTCGACAGTTCCATCGGGCAGCGCACGCCGGGCGGCACATAGACGAACGAGCCGTCGGAAAACACCGCCGAGTTCAGCGTGGCATAGAAATTGTCGGTCTGCGGCACCACGGTGCCCAGGTATTGCCGGACCAGTTCGGGATGGGTCTGGATCGCCTCGGAGATCGAGCAGAAGATGACCCCGGCCTCCTTGAGTTCCTTTTGGAACGTCGTGCCGACGCTGACACTGTCGAACACCGCATCCACGGCCACCTTGCGGCCCTCGGCGGGGGTGTCCGCGGCCCCCTCGACCCCGGCCAGGATCATCTGCTCTTTCAGCGGGATGCCCAGCTTCTTGTAGGTTTCCAACAGCTTGGGATCGACCTCGTCCAACGACTTGGGCTTTTCCTGCATGCTTTTGGGGCGCGCATAGTAATATTGCGACTGAAAGTCGATCTCGGGATAGTCGATCATCGCCCAATCGGGCTCTTTCATCTGCTGCCAGCGGCGGAACGCCTCCAGCCGCCAGTCGGTCATCCATTCGGGCTCGTTGTTCTTGGACGAGATCAGCCGGACGATATCCTCGTTCAGACCGAGCGGCGCATAGTCCATCTCGATCTCGGTATCCCAGCCGTATTTGTATTTGCCCGCAATGGATTGGACGGCCTCGACGGTTTCCTGATCCACGCCCTCCTTGACATCGGCCTTGTCGAAAGCTGCCATATCTATCGCTTCGCCTCTCTGTCTTTGGACCCGCGCGCCGCGCCGGTCCGTTTCTGTCGTCTCAGGCCCCGCGGGCCCGGAATTTCGCCTCTGCCGCCAGCCACATATCGGCAAAGCGTCGGATCTCCGCCTCGCTCGTGTCCGGCCCGATCGACACCCGGATCGCCGAGGCCGCCGCCTCTTCGCCCAGGCCCATCGCGCCCAACACCCGGCTGGCCCGCATCTTGCCCGAGGAACAGGCAGACCCCGCCGAAATCGCGACCCCGGCCAGGTCCATCTGCATCACCTGCGTCTCGCCCTTCCACCCCGGAGTCGCAAAGCAAGAGGTGTTGGGCAACCTTCGCGCTTCTTTCCCGACAAAAATAGTCTTATTTGCGCCGGCCGCAATGATATTTTCTAGAATGTTTCTAAGTTGCTCGGTTTTTGCCCATTTTTCAGTCAATAAATCCGCCGCTGCCGCCTCTGCGGCGGCGCCGAACCCGGCAATCCCGATGATGTTCTCGGTCCCGGCCCGGCGGCCCATCTCCTGTCCGCCGCCCCGGATTCGCGCCTCCAGATCGCACCCGCGGCGCATCACCAGCGCCCCGATCCCCTTGGGCCCGCCCAGCTTGTGCGCCGAGATCAGCGCCATCTCGGCCCCCAACCAGTTGAACGCGACCGGCAGCTTGCCAAAGGCCTGGGTCATGTCGCAGACCGCCAGCCCCTCGGGGATGTCCTGGATCACCCCGGTTTCGGAATTGGCCAGCTGTAACGCGGTATGGCCAGGGTCGCGCACCGCGACCCGGCCCGCGCCGTCCACCTTCAGGCAGGGGTCGACCCAGGCCGCGACCGCGTCATGCTCGATATCGCCGGCCTGCAACCAACGCCCCGCACAGGCCAGCGCCGCGGCCTCGCTGGCGCCCGAGGTGAAGACGATATCGGCCCCCTCGGCGCCCAGGGCCGCCGCGACTTGGGCGCGCGCCTTTTCGACCAATGCCCGGGCTGCACGCCCCTCGGCATGCACGCTGGACGGGTTGCCCACCACGTCCATCGCGTCGATCATCGCCGCGCGCGCCTCGGGGCGCAGCGGTGCTGTGGCATTCCAGTCCAGATAGATCCGCGCATTCATGACGACCGCCTGTCCTTTTTCCTGGCGCACCCCCCCCGGGGGTCCGGGGACGGGCAGCCCCCGGCGCCTATCCTTCGTCGACCACGTGCAACAGGGCCGGCACCGCGGGACACGGGGCCAGGTCGTTCGAGGTCACATCGCTCAGCCGGGTCTGGTGCAGGAACACATAGACATGCGCGCTCAGCCCTTCCCACAACCGGTTGCTCAGCGCCTGGGCCCGCGTCCCCGAGGTGCCGCCAGAGGCCCCCGCGCCGGTATGCATCGCGCTGACCGTCTCGTCGACCGCGCCCAGCACGTCGGCCACGCGGATATCGGCGGCGGGCCGGGCCAGCCGATAGCCGCCACCGGGTCCGCGCACCGACTCGACCAACCCGGCCCGGCGCAGCTTGACGAACAGCTGTTCCAGGTAGGGCAACGAGATATCCTGCCGCCGCGAGATTTCGGACAGCGACACCAGGCCGTCCTTTTGCTGAAGCGCCAGGTCGACCAGTGCGACCATCGCGTAACGCCCCTTGGTGCTGAGTTTCATCGGGCTATCCCCGCAAATGGTTGACGCAGCGCAAGCGGGTCATTACCTCAACTGAAGCCAGACCCCGCACCCGCCGGGTTTAGAATTGTTCTAGGTTGCCTTAGCGATTTCGTCAAGAAATCGCCGGCCCCCCTTAGTGAGAAGAAGCACATATGCCCGAGGTCATCTTTCCCGGACCCGAAGGACGGCTTGAAGGCCGCTATCACACCCAGACCGAACGAGACGCCCCGATCGCGATCATCCTGCACCCCCATCCGCAATTCGGCGGCACGATGAACAACCGCGTGGTCTACAACCTGCATTATGCATTCCACGGAATGGGGTTTAACGTGCTGCGGTTCAACTTTCGTGGTGTCGGGAGGTCGCAGGGCGAATACGATCAGGGCATCGGCGAGCTGTCGGATGCGGCCTCGGCGCTGGATTACCTGCAATCCATGAACCAGAACGCCAAGCATTGCTGGGTCGCGGGGTTCTCCTTTGGGGCGTGGATCGGCATGCAGCTCTTGATGCGCCGCCCCGAGATCACTGGTTTCGTCTCGGTCAGCCCGCCGGCGAACATGTATGACTTTTCCTTCCTGGCGCCCTGCCCCAGTTCGGGCCTGATCATCAACGGCACCGCCGACCGGGTGGCACCGCCCGCCGACACCCATACCCTGGTCGACAAGCTGCATGAGCAAAAGGGGATCACCGTCACCCACGAGGAAATCGAGGGCGCGGACCACTTCTTCAAGGAACCGCACATGGACACGATGATCGGCCATGTCACCAGCTACGTCACCCGCCGCCTGACCGAGGGCACCCGCTAGGAGGACGCGATGTCGATCATTGACGATCTCATCGACGCCCTGGCCCGCGATGCCATCGAGGCGGCCGAAAACCTGAAGGACGATCAGATCATCACCGACGTGTCCAAGGCGATCGGGGCCACCTCACCGACTTCGCAAGAGGCGTTCATGACCGCGGTGCGGATCCGCCTGGCGCTGAACCGCGGACGCAAGCAGCTGGAGCAGAGGCTGGCCCAAATCGCCGCAGCAGCGCCCCCGTCCGGTCAATAGCCGCCGCGGACAGGGCCTGCGGCGCTTCATCCCAGTATACGGCTGCATACCATCTTCCCCAGATGCACGCTTTGCGCTATGACCCGGCCAAACGCGAATCCGCAATCCAGAAACGAGGGCCCCATGTCGAAGATCAAAGTCGAAAATCCGGTTGTCGAGCTTGACGGCGACGAGATGACCCGGATCATCTGGGATTTCATCAAGAAAAAGCTGGTCCTGCCCTACCTGGACATTGACCTGCTCTATTACGATCTGGGCATCGAAGAGCGCGACCGCACCAACGACCAGATCACCATCGACGCGGCCGAAAAGATCAAGGAGGTCGGCGTCGGCGTGAAATGCGCCACCATCACCCCCGATGAGCAGCGCGTCGAGGAATTCGGCCTGAAACAGATGTGGCGCAGCCCCAACGGGACGATCCGTAACATCCTGGGCGGCGTGGTGTTCCGCGCGCCGATCATCTGCCGCAACGTGCCGCGCCTGGTGCCGGGCTGGACCCAGCCCATCGTGATCGGCCGCCACGCCTTTGGTGATCAGTATCGCGCCACCGATTTCCGCTTTCCCGGGCCGGGCAAGCTGACGATGAAATTCGTCGGCGCGGACGGCACCGTGATCGAGCGCGACGTGTTCGACGCGCCTGCCGCCGGGGTTGCCATGGGGATGTACAACCTCGACGACTCGATCCGCGATTTCGCCCGCGCCTCGCTGAACTATGGCCTCAGCCTGGGCTGGCCGGTGTATCTGTCGACCAAGAACACCATCCTCAAGGCCTATGACGGCCGGTTCAAGGATCTCTTTCAAGAGGTGTACGAGCAGGAATTCGAGGACCAGTTCAAAAAGGCCGGCATCACCTACGAGCACCGCCTGATCGACGACATGGTGGCCTGCGCGATGAAGTGGAACGGCGGCTTTGTCTGGGCGTGCAAGAACTATGACGGCGACGTGCAGTCCGACACCGTCGCCCAGGGCTTTGGCAGCCTGGGCCTGATGACCAGCCAGCTGATGACCCCCGACGGCAAGATCGTCGAGGCCGAGGCCGCCCATGGCACCGTCACCCGCCACTATCGCCAGCACCAAAAGGGCGAGGCGACCTCGACCAACTCGATCGCGTCGATCTATGCCTGGACCGGCGGGCTGAAGCACCGCGCCAAGCTGGACAACAACGCCCAGTTGATGAGCTTTGCCGAAACGCTGGAACGCGTGGTCGTCGAAACCGTCGAGGCGGGCGACATGACCAAGGACCTGGCGCTGCTGGTCGGGCCGGATCAGAAATGGCTGACCACGATGGGCTTCCTCGAAAAGGTCGACGAGAACCTCAACAAGGCGCTCGCCGCCGCCTGAGCCGGTTCGACGGACGGATACAGGGCCGCGTTCCCGATCGGGGGCGCGGCCCTTTGCTTTGGGGCCGTGCCGCCCTCTGGACAATCGGCGCGATCCGGGTCATCCCCACGCCATGTCAGACACCCCTGCCCCAGAACACCGCCACAGCCTGCTCGAGGATGCCCAGGGCCTGGTCGTGGGCACGCTCCTGGTGGCGCTGTCGGTTCAGCTGTTGAAAAGTGCGGGGCTGGTGACCGGGCAGATCGCGGGGCTGTCGCTGGTGGCCTCCTATGCGTCGGGGGTCAGCTTTGCGGTGATCTTCTTTGCGCTCAACCTGCCGTTCTACTGGCTGGCCTATCGGCGGCTGGGGCTGGGTTTCATGCTGAAAACCTTTGCGGCGGTGGGGCTGTTGTCGCTCTTTACGGTGATCCTGCCCCGGCTTTTGCATATCGAGACGCTGCATCCGCTGGTCGGCGCGGTGCTGGCGGGGGCGACGGCGGGGGCGGGGCTGTTGGCGCTGTTCCGGCACGGGGCCAGCCTGGGCGGGGTGGGCATCGTGGCGCTGTGGCTGCAAGACACCCGCGGGATCAAGGCCGGGTGGGTGCAACTGGGCTTTGACGCGGGGGTGTTCGCGCTGGCCTTTGCGCTGTTTGACCCGATGATGGTGCTGTATTCCATGGCCGGGGCGGCGGTGCTGAACCTGATCATCGCCACCAACCACCGCCGCGACCGCTATATCGCGCGCTGACCCCTTCCCCCAGGGCGTCCGCCGCGCTAAGCCCATGGCATCCCAGCCCCGGAGCCGACCGATGCCAAAGCATTACATGTTTCTGTTTCTCGCCATCCTGACCGAGACCGCGGGCACCTCGGCGTTGCAGGCCAGCCAGCAGTTCACCCGCCTTGTGCCCTCGATCATCGTGGTGGTGGGGTATGGGCTGTCGTTCTACTTCATGGCGCTGACCCTGCGCTATATGCCGGTTGGCATCGTCTATGCGATCTGGTCGGGGCTGGGCATCGTTTTCATCGCGGCGATCGGCTGGTGGGTGTTCGGCCAGCGGGTCGATCTGCCCGCGATGCTGGGCATGGGAATGATCATCGCGGGCATCCTGGTGATCCATCTCTTCTCGAAAAGCGCGACACATTGAGAATTCGCGCTGGCTTTTCGGGGGCGCAGCCTGTATCGGCAGGCCAACTCCCTTCAAAGGCAGATACGACATGGACCTTCGCAACATTGCGATCATTGCACACGTTGACCACGGCAAGACGACGCTGGTCGACCAACTTCTGAGACAATCGGGCTCTTTCCGCGACAACCAGGCCGTGGCCGAGCGCGCGATGGACAGCAACGACCTGGAACGCGAGCGCGGCATCACCATCCTGGCCAAGGCGACAAGCGTCGAGTGGGACGGCCACCGGGTCAACATCGTCGACACCCCCGGCCACGCCGATTTCGGCGGCGAGGTGGAACGCATCCTGTCGATGGTCGACGGCGTGGTTCTGCTGGTCGATGCGGCCGAGGGCCCGATGCCCCAGACGAAATTCGTCACCTCCAAGGCGCTGGCCCTGGGGCTGCGCCCGATCGTGGTGCTCAACAAGGTCGACAAGCCCGACGCCGAACCCGACCGCGCCCTGAACGAGGTGTTCGACCTCTTCGCCAACCTCGGCGCCACCGACGAGCAGCTGGATTTCCCGCATATGTACGCCTCGGGGCGGTCGGGCTGGGCCGATGCGACGCTGGACGGGCCGCGCAAGGATCTGCACGCGCTGTTTGATCTGATCCTGGAACATGTCCCGGCGCCCAAACAGCTCAACCACACCGCAGAGCCGTTCCGCATGCTGGTCACCACCCTGGGGGCCGACCCGTTCCTGGGCCGCATCCTGACCGGCCGGATCGAAAGCGGCGCGGTCAAGCCGGGCGAAACCGTCAAGGCGCTGTCGCGCGAGGGCGAACTGGTCGAAAGCTTCCGCGTGTCCAAGGTTCTGGCCTATCGCGGTCTCATGCAACAGGCCGTCGACCTGGCCGAGGCCGGCGATATCGTCAGCCTGTCGGGCATGTCCAAGGCCACCGTGGCGGATACGATCTGCGCCCCCTCGGTCAACACCCCGATTCCCGCGCAGCCCATCGACCCGCCGACGATTTCCGTCACCTTCGGGATCAACGACAGCCCGCTGGCCGGGCGCGACGGCAAAAAGGTGCAATCGCGCGTGATCCGCGAACGCCTGATGAAAGAGGCCGAATCCAACGTCGCGATCCACGTCACCGACACCCCCGGCGGCGAGGCCTTCGAGGTGGCGGGACGCGGCGAATTGCAGATGGGCGTTCTGATCGAGAACATGCGCCGCGAAGGGTTCGAGTTGTCGATCTCTCGCCCGCAGGTTCTGATGCGCGACGAGGACGGGCAAAAGCTGGAACCGATCGAAGAAGTCACCATCGACGTGGATGACGAATATTCCGGCGTGGTGATCGAAAAGCTGACCGGGCCGCGGCGCGGCGAACTGGTCGAGATGCGCCATGCCGGCGCGGGCAAGACCCGGATCATCGCCCATGTCCCCTCGCGCGGGTTGATCGGCTATCACGGCGAATTTCTGACCGATACCCGTGGCACCGGCGTTCTGAACCGCGTGTTCCACGACTGGGCCCCCTACAAGGGCGCGATCCCCGGTCGCCGCGCGGGCGTGCTGATCTCGATGGAGAATGGCACCTCGGTCGCCTATGCGCTGTGGAACCTCGAAGAGCGTGGCAAGATGTTCATCGGCGCGCAGGAACCGATCTATCAGGGCATGATCATCGGCGAACATTCGCGCGACAATGACCTTGAGGTGAACCCGCTCAAGGGCAAGAAACTGACCAACGTGCGCGCCTCGGGCACCGATGACGCGGTGCGCCTGACCACGCCCGTGCGCATGTCGCTGGAGGCCGCCATCGCCTATATCGACGATGACGAACTGGTCGAGGTCACGCCCTCTGCGGTGCGCCTGCGCAAGCGCTACCTGGACCCGCACGAACGCAAGCGCCAGTCCCGCGCCGCCATCTGACGCCCCGCTTTACAGCGCACCGTCCCCCCCCCTAAGCTGTTCCCCCTGCGGGACCAGGGGGGGACGTCATGCCGGCATGGATCGACAAGCAAAGCGTTGGCGGTGCGGCGGTGGCCGCAACGCTTCTGTGCGCGGGCATGCTTTGGGCCGAACCGCGCCCCTGCCCCGACGATCCCATGATCCGCACCGAGGCCGAGAGCCCCGCCCGTGAGGCGCGGATCTGCGCCATCGTGGCCGCCGCGCGGCCCGGGCTGGCCGCCTGTCATTTGCAACAGGGCCGCGCGCTGGACATCCAGGTGGTGCCCGAGATCACCCACCCGAACGCGGCCTGCATGGGCACCTATGATTGCCGCGACGAGCGGATCCGCATCACCCACCCCGACGCGCTGGGCAACCTGCTGACCCCCGACAGCATCTGGCGCCGCATTCCCCCCGAGGCGCTGTTTGCCAGCCTGATCGTGCATGAGCTGGCCCATGCCTTTCTGGACCAGGCCGAATGCACCGGCGTGCCCTGTCTGGCCGATCACGAATACATCGCCTACGCGCTGCAAATCGACAGCCTGTCGCCGGCCAACCGCGCCGCGGTGCTGAGGGGACATACCGTGCCGCTGCCCGTGGACCCCACCCGCCTGAACGGGTTTATCGCGCTGGCCGCGCCGAACCGGTTTGCCCAATCCGCCTGGCTGCATTTCGCACAGCCCGAGAACGGCTGCGATTTCGTCGGACGGTTGATCCGAGGCGAGATCACGCTGGAACTGCCACCGATCTAACGTCAGGGCATTCGGACACGAAAACGGCCCCTGACGGGGCCGCGCGCGCCCGGCGGCGCGATTTCAGGTCTTGGGACCAGGGCGACGGGGCGCGGGACGATCAGGCCTCTTCGACAATCACCAGGTCGCGTTCGGACGCACCGCGCGCGTGGCTCAGCGCCTCTTGGTAGGCGGGCGAGCGATAGCAGGCCTCGGCCGCCTCCAGGCTGGGAAAGCGCGCGACCACGTTGCGCGGGCGATCACGCCCCTCCAGCTGGACGTAACGGCCGCCGCGCGCCAGGAACACGCCGCCATGGGCCGCGATGGCCCCGGTTGCGAGGGCGGCGTATTTTTTATAGGCCTCCTCGTCGGTGACACGGACATTGGCAATCCACAGCGCAGTCATCGTCATCCCTCCAATACGGCCTCGGCGGCCTTGATCGCGGCTTGGGCGTTTGCGGCGTCCTTGCCACCGCCCTGGGCCATGTCGGGACGGCCCCCACCGCCCTTGCCGCCCAGTTCGGCAACCGCCGCCTTGACCAGATCGACCGCCGAAATCCGGTCGGTCAGATCCGCGGTCACGCCCGCGGCCACCGCCGCCTTGTCGCCCGCATCGGCGATCAGCAGCACCGCCCCCGAGCCAAGACGCGATTTATGCTCGTCGATCAGCGCGGGCAGATCCTTGCCCGACACACCGCTGAGCACCTGGGCGAAAAAGCCCACGCCGCCCACCCGGCGCGCCTCTTGCGGGGCCCCGGCGGGACCGGCCAGCGCCAGGTCTCGGCGCAGGGTCGCGACCTCGTTTTCCAGGGCGCGGCGTTCCTCGAGCAGGGCCTTGACGCGCGCGGCCACATCGGCGGGCTGGGCGCGCAGCGCGGCGGCGGCCTCGGCCAGCCGGTTTTGCTGGGCGATCAGGTGATCCAGCGCGGCCTGTCCGGTCAGCGCCTCGATCCGGCGCACCCCCGCGCTGGAGGCACTATCGCCCAGCACGACGCACAGGCCGATATCGCCGGTCTGGCGCACATGGGTGCCGCCGCACAGTTCGATCGACCAGGTCTTGCCATCGGCGCCCTTGCCGGTGGGGGCCTGGCCCATCGACACGACCCGGACCTCGTCCCCGTATTTCTCGCCGAACAGCGCCTGGGCGCCGATCGCGCGGGCATCGTCGGGGGTCATGATCCGGGTGTCGACCGCAGTATTCTGGCGGATGAAGGCATTGACCTGGCTTTCCACAGCGGCCAGTTCGTCCGGCGCCATCGCCTTGCCGTGGGAGAAATCAAAGCGCAGCCGGTCGGGCGCGTTGAGAGACCCCTTTTGCGCGACGTGATCGCCCAGGGTTTCGCGCAGCGCCTCGTGCAGCAGGTGGGTGGCCGAGTGGTTGGCCCGGATCGCGGACCGGCGGGCGTGATCCACGCGCAATTCCAGCGCGTCGCCCAGGCACAGCCCCCCCTTGTCGGGCCGCACCTTGTGGGCGAAAAGGCCACCGGCCATCTTTTGCGTGTCCAGGATCGTGCCTGCGCCATCGGGTTTGAGATAGCTGCCGGTGTCGCCCACCTGGCCCCCGGATTCGCCGTAGAACGGCGTCTGGTTGACCACCAGCCAACCCTCGGTCCCGGCGGCGATCTGCTCTACCGCGGCCCCGTCGATGACCAGCGCCATCACCTGCCCCTCGGCCAGTTCGGTGTCATAGCCCAGGAAATCGGTCGGCTCGACCTTTTCGGCGATGTCGAACCACACGCGGGCCTCTTTCGCCTCGCCCGAGCCGGACCAGCTGGCGCGGGCCTTGGCCTTTTGTTCGGCCATCGCGGCGTCGAACCCGGCCACGTCGACCGAGCGCCCCTTTTCGCGCAACGCGTCCTGGGTCAGGTCCAGCGGAAAGCCGTAGGTGTCGTATAGCTTGAACGCCGCGGCACCCGGCAGGGCCGCGCCCTCGGGCAGCTTGGCCAGCTCATCCTCCAGCAGGTGCAGGCCGCGATCGAGGGTCTGGATAAACCGGGTTTCCTCCAGCTTCAGCGTCTCCTGGATCAGCGCCTGGGCGCGGCCCAATTCGGGATAGGCCGCCCCCATCTGGGTGACCAGCGCGGGCACCAGGCGGTGCATCACCGGATCGGTGGCGCCCAGCAGGTGCGCATGGCGCATCGCGCGGCGCATGATCCGGCGCAGCACATAGCCGCGCCCCTCGTTGCTGGGCATCACGCCGTCGGCCAGCAGGAACGAGGTCGAGCGCAGGTGATCGGCGATCACCCGGTGATGCACGTTGCCGGTCCCGTCGGGATCGGTCGAGGTGACGTGGGCCGAGGCCTCGATCAGCGCGCGCATCAGGTCGGTGTCGTAGTTGTCGTGCTTGCCCTGCAACAGCGCGCCGATGCGTTCCAGCCCCATGCCGGTGTCGATGGATTGCGCGGCCAGGTCGCGCCGCGTGCCGTCCTCGAACTGCTCGAACTGCATGAAGACCAGGTTCCAGATCTCGATGAACCGATCGCCGTCCTCGTCCTTGCTGCCCGGGGGGCCGCCCCAGATATGCTCGCCGTGGTCAAAAAAGATCTCGGTGCACGGGCCGCAGGGGCCGGTATCGCCCATCTGCCAGAAATTATCCGACGTCGGGATACGGATGATCCGCTCATCCGGCAGGCCGGCGACCTTTTTCCAGATCGCCGCGGCCTCGTCGTCGGTGTGATAGACGGTCACCAACAGCTTGTCGGCCGGGATCTCGAATTCGCGGGTCAGCAATTCCCAGGCAAAGGGAATGGCCTGCTCCTTGAAATAGTCGCCAAAGCTGAAATTGCCCAGCATTTCAAAGAAGGTGTGGTGGCGCGCGGTATAGCCGACATTGTCCAGGTCGTTATGCTTGCCGCCCGCGCGCACGCATTTCTGCGCCGTCGTGGCGCGCTTGTAGTCGCGGGTTTCGACACCGGTAAAGAGGTTCTTGAACTGCACCATGCCGGAATTGGCGAACATCAAGGTCGGATCGTTGCGCGGCACAAGGGGGGAGCTGTCGACCACCTCGTGGCCGTTCCGCTCGAAATAGCCCAGGAAGGTCGAGCGGATTTCGTTCAGGCTGGGCATGGGCATGAGGCCTTTCGCGGCAAAGGGACTGATTTGGTCCGATGTATCGCCGCGCGGGGGGCCTGTCCACCGCAAGAAAAGGCCGGACGCATGCGCCCGGCCCCTTGTTTCGGTGCGATCGGTGGGGCCTCAGCCCTCCATCACGTCGGCGTCGTCCTCGCCCACGGCCAGGTCGAATTCCAACCCGTGGGCGGCGCGGATCTTGTCCTCGATGTCCAGGGCGATCGCGGTGTTTTCCTTGAGGAAGGTCTTGGCGTTCTCACGCCCCTGCCCGATCCGTTCATCGCCATACGAGAACCACGCGCCGGATTTCTCGACCACACCGGCCTTGACGCCCAGGTCCAGCAACTCGCCGGTCTTGGAAATGCCCTCGCCATACATGATGTCGAATTCCACCTGCTTGAACGGCGGCGCGACCTTGTTTTTCACGACCTTGACGCGGGTGGCGTTGCCGACAACCTCGTCGCGGTCCTTGATCGCGCCGATCCGGCGGATGTCGAGGCGCACGGAGGAGTAGAATTTCAGCGCGTTGCCGCCGGTCGTCGTCTCGGGACTGCCGAACATCACGCCGATCTTCATCCGGATCTGGTTGATGAAGATCACCATGCAGTTGCTGCGCGAGATCGAGCCGGTCAGCTTGCGCATGGCCTGGCTCATCAGGCGGGCATGCACGCCCACGCTGCTGTCGCCCATGTCGCCCTCAAGCTCGGATTTCGGCGTCAGCGCGGCAACCGAATCGACCACCACCATGCTGACCGCGCCCGAGCGCACCAGCGTATCGACGATCTCCAGCCCCTGCTCGCCGGTGTCGGGTTGGGAAATCAGCAACTCGTCCAGGTTGACGCCCAGCTTGCGCGCATAGATCGGATCCAGCGCGTGTTCGGCATCGACAAAGGCGCAAATGCCGCCCTTTTTCTGTTCCTCGGCCACGCAATGCAGCGTCAGAGTCGTCTTGCCAGAGCTTTCGGGCCCATAGATCTCGATGATCCGCCCCTTGGGCAGCCCGCCGATCCCCAGCGCGATGTCCAGCCCCAGCGAGCCGGTCGAGGTCGACTCGATCTCGGCCACGGGGTTGTCCCCCCCCAGCTTCATGATCGAGCCCTTGCCGAATTGCCGCTCGATCTGCGCCAACGCGGAATCGAGGGCCTTCTGCTTGTCCGAAGTTCGCTTGTCTGCCATGTCGAGAAGGTTCGCCGTAGCCATGTTTCGCATCCTTATTCCACACCCGCGGGCGGGCGGCAATGACCGCTTTGTTCGCCTCTTGTTCTCACCCTTATGAGATCAAAAAGAGAACATATCAAGTTAAATTCGATCGTTCACAGCTTTGGGCCAAAGAGTTAAGGATTGGTTCACGGCAAAGGACATAGTCTGTCCCAAACGGATGAAAGACACGACATGCTGCTTTTCGCCAAGCAAAGACTGGTTCTGTTGGCGGTGCCCAAGACCGGCTCGACCGCCTGGACGGCGGCACTGGCGTCGCGCGCGGACATGGTGTTTCGCGGCCCGCCGGGGATCAAGCACATGTCACTGCGCCGCTATCAACGCCATATCGCGCCGCTGCTGGAAACCGCGGGCGCACCGGCGCTGGAAACCGTCGCGGTGATCCGCGAACCAGAGGACTGGCTGGGCAGCTGGTATCGGTATCGCCAACGCCCCGCCGTAGAGGGCCAGCCGGTCAGCACCAAGGGCGTGTCGTTTGATGCCTTTGTGCAGGCCTATCTGTGCGACGACCGGCCCGCCTATGCCGATCTGGGCCGCCAGGCCCGGTTCGTGGCCCCGATCAAGGGGCGACGCGGGGTCGATCACCTGTTTCGCTATGACGACCCAGACGGGCTGCGCCGGTTTGTCGAGGGGCGGCTGGGCGGGCCCATCACCCTGCCCCGCCGCAACGAATCGCCGGTCATGGCGTTGACCCTGTCGGCGCAGACCCGCGCCCTGCTGCGCCGGGACTGCGCGGCCGATTATGCCCTTTACGACGGCGTGTCCAAGGACTGAGTGCCCCCCTTTGGCACGGGACGGGCGCCGGCGCGCAACTGGCGCTGCACCACCGCGGTCAGTTCGGCCAGCGAGAACGGCTTGGGCAAATAGACCGAGTTGGGGATGCGCGCGCGGATCTCGGCAAAGCTGTCCTCGGCATAGCCCGACACGAACACCACCCGCGTGCCGGGT
Source organism: Paracoccaceae bacterium (assembly GCA_016938875.1). GTDB lineage: Bacteria > Pseudomonadota > Alphaproteobacteria > Rhodobacterales > Rhodobacteraceae > Rhodovulum. Next base: position 40,668 of record JAFGTV010000002.1, on the reverse strand, counting down.
CGCGTGCGCAGCGCCTGGCTGACCCAGCCCGGCCCGTCCAGGCCCGGCATCACCACGTCGGTCAGGAACACGTCCACCGCCAGCGTATCATCGGCCAGCACCTCCAGCGCCTCTTCGCCGCTTTCAGCCTCCAGCACGGTGTGGCCGCGCATCCGCAGCGCCCGCGCGGTGAACGAGCGCACCGGCGCCTCGTCCTCGACCAGCAGCACCACGCCGCAATCGGGCGCCTGCTCGACCTCTGGCCCGGCGGTGTCGGACACGGGCAACACCGCGCCGAGATAGGCCGGCAGGTAAAGGGTAAAGCAGCTGCCCTGCCCCACCGTGCTGTCGACGAACACATAGCCGCCGGTTTGCTTGACGATGCCATAGACCGTCGACAGGCCCAGCCCGGTGCCCTCTCCGGGGCGCTTGGTGGTAAAGAACGGCTCGAATATCTTGGCCAGGCGGTCGGGGGGAATGCCCTCGCCCTCGTCGCGCACGCGCACCAGGGCGTAGGGACCGGGGGGCACCACGGCGCGGTCGCGCTGCATCTCGCGGGTCAATTGCACCGCCTCGGTTTCCAGGCGGATTTCGCCACCTCGGGGCATCGCGTCGCGCGCGTTGACAACCAGGTTCATCACCACCTGTTCCAACTGGCGCTTGTCCGCGCGGATCGGGGGCAAGGCGGTGGCGTGGCGGATGCGCAGGCGCACCCGTTCGCCCACCAGCCGGTCCAGCAGATGCGCCAGTTCGCCCATGGTGTCGCGCAGGTCCAGCACCTCGGGGCTGAGGGTCTGCTTGCGCGAAAACGCCAGCAACTGCCCCACCAGGCTGGCGGCGCGGTTGGCGTTCTGGTGGATCTGCACCAGGTCGCCGTAATCGGGATCGCCCGCGTCGTGGCGCAACATCAACAGGTCGCAATGGCCCGAGATAGCGGTCAGCAAGTTGTTGAAATCATGGGCCACCCCCCCGCAAGCTGGCCAATCGCCTGCATTTTCTGGCTTTGGGTGAACTGGGCCTCCAGGGTCTTCATCTCGGTCACGTCATGCAGCACCGCGACCAGCCCGCCGATCGCCAGCCGGTCCAGCGCCACCTGCACGAAGATCTCGCGATCCGCGCGCGCCACCCGCAACACCTCGGCCCGGTTGCAGGCGCGCCCCTCGGCGGCCTCGGCCAGCCAGTCGCTGACCGGGCGGCCCAACCCCTCCAGCCGATCACACAGGTTCAGCGCGGTGTCCTCCGCGCCGCCCAACAGCGCGCGCGCGCGGGCATTGGCCAGGCGCACCGTGCCATCGCTATCCAGTTGCAACAGCGCCACCGGCAGCGCGTCCAGGAACCCGTCGGGCGCGCCGGGATCGCGGGCCTCGCGGCGCGGGGGCAAGAGGTACAGCTCGCTGTGATCGTCCTGCGTGGGCAGGGACAAAAGCGCGCGCCGCACAGGGCCCTGGGGGGTGTCGATCTCGATCTCTTCGCGGCCGGGCGGGGCTGCCCCGCGCAGGGCGGCCAGGTTGGGCGGTGCGCGCCCCAACAGCGCGCGCGCGGCGGCATTCATCGACAGCACCGCGCCATCGCCCGCAAGATGCAGCATCGGCAGCGCGCCGCCCGCGCCGACCGGATCGCCCCCCTCCAGCCGCCACAGGAAAAGGCCCGCCGCCGCGCGTTCCACGCTCAGCCGGACCTGGCCCTGGGGACCGGGCCGCAGATGGGTTGCCGGGGTGCCCCCGGCGGCCCGCGCCACCAGGTCCGCAACCGCCCCCGCGGGATCGGCAAAGACCGCCGACAGCGCCGGGGCCAGCGGCTGGCCGCGCGCCACCGCCAACCGGCGCAATGCCGCGGGATTGGCATGCACGATGCCGCCGCCCGCATCGGTGACAACGCACGCCCCCGACGTGTCCCGGCACATCCGCCGCAATCGCGCCGCGGAAACACCCGTCGCCCGGCCCGATACCCGCAACAGCACCGCCAGCGCCGCAAGGGTGCCCGCCGCCGCCAAAAGCGGCATCGCCATCCAGGGCCAGGGGACCAGCGCCGCCGCCAGCGCCACCACCACCGCGCATGCCAGCGCGACCCAGGCCTGCGGGGCGTGGGCGGCGGCGCTGCGGCGCAGGGTCAGGATCGCTGGGGACAGGCGCGACACGAAGGGGCGCACTCCGGCTTGGGGAATCGGTCGGACCAGTCTGGGGCCAAGCCGGTTAACCATGTGTTAACGCCCCCGGGGCCAAGCGCCCCTTTGCCTAGCCGCGCCTCAGCACCGCCGCATAGAACCCGTCGCCCCCCTCCAGCGGGCTGAGGCGACGCTCGGCCTCCAGCACCCAGCCGGGGGTTTGGGCCAGGAAGGCCTGGATTTGCGCGCCATTCTCGGCCTCGATCAGCGAACAGGTGGCATAGCCCAGCGCGCCGTCCTCGGCCACCAGCGCGGCCGCGCGGGTCAAGATCGCCGCCTGGATGGCACACAGCCGCGCCAGATCGTCCGGCGTGGTGCGCCACTTGGCCTCGGGGCTGCGCCGCCAGGCCCCGCTGCCCGAACAGGGCACATCGCACAGCACCAGATCAAACGGCCCCGCACCCGCCAGCGCGTCCCCCTCCAAGAGCCGCACCGCCACCCCCGCGCGCCCCGCCCGCGCGGGCAGATCGCGCATCCGCCCCGCATCGGCGTCATGGGCGTGAAACCGCGCCTGAACCCGTCCGGCCAGGGCCAGCGTTTTCCCCCCGCCCCCGGCGCAATAGTCCAGCACCCGCGCCCCCGGTGCCACCGGCATCATATCCGCGACCGCCTGCGAGGCGGCGTCCTGCATTTCGACCAAGCCGTCCAGATAGGGGCGGCTTTGCTGGACGCGGCGGGGGTTTTCAGTGACCTGCAACGCGGTGGGCGACAGTGGACTGGGCCGCGTCGCAATCCCCGCCTCTGCCAGCGCCTCGGCCGCCGCGTCGCGCGATATGCGCTGGGTGTTGACGCGCAGGAACACCGGCGCGCGATGGCGCAGCGCGCCCATCACCGGCACAAATTGCGCGCCCAGGCTGTCGCGCAGCACATCGGCCAGCGCGGCCGGGCAGTCGCAGGCCACCTCGGGGGGCAGCGCATCCAGCGTGGGCCACGGCGCGCGCTCCTCCGCGTTCAGCGGCGCGGGGCCATAGCCATCGCCGGTGAACAGCGGCTCGACCGGCTGATCGGTCGCGCGCAGCAGGCCCAGCATCAGGCCCCGCCCGGTTTGCGCCCCGCCAAGCGCGGCATACGAGCGACGGCACCGCAGCGCGTCATAGACGTGATCGCGGATCGCGGCGCGGTCGCCCGACCCGGCATAGCGGTTCTGCCGCGCCCAGGTGGTCAGCAGTTTCTCGGCGGCGGCCCCGGCCAGGCAGGCGTCGAGGATTCCGATCGCCGCGGCAATCCGCGCGGCGGGCGTCACGGGCGGCCCCCAAGGGTCGCGCGGCGCATCACAAGCTGCCTGAAACTCCCGATTCTCACGTCCGAACCCCCTGCCAAAAGCCTGTTTTCCTAACATGACCGTCGCGCCGCACCGTCCAGCCTATCCGCAAATCACGGCCTTTCGGAACCGGGTCAGACACCGCACCGGCCGCATCCGGTCGGGATCAGGTCAGCCACGGCCCCCAACCCCCTGCCAGCCGCGCGGACCAGTGCCCCCAAAAGGGGCCTCATGATTTTCAAGATGGACCTTGGTACCCGAGGTCGGACTCGAACCGACACGCCTTGCAGCGGGGGATTTTGAATCCCCTGCGTCTACCATTCCGCCACTCGGGCCCATTGGCGGTGGATTTAGCGTGCCTCGGCGCGCGGGTCAATCTCAGAACAACGCCCGCATCAGGCCCAGGCTGAGGACCGGAAAGGCCAGCAACAGCCCGACCCGCACCAGGTCCGACAGGACAAAAGGCAGCACCCCGCGATAGGTCCGCCCGACCGGGATGTCAGGGGCCAGCGCGTTGAGAATGAACAGATTCAACCCCACCGGCGGGGTGATCAGCCCAACCTCGACCGCAATCAGCGCCAGGATACCGAACCAGATCGCCTGCTCCTCGGGGCTCAGCCCCAACTCCAGCCCCTGAACGATGGGGAAAAACACCGGGATGGTCAGCAGGATCATGCTCAGGCTGTCCATCACGCAGCCAAACAACAGGTAACACAGCAGCATCGCCGCCAGCACCCAATAGGGTCCGATCCCCTGCGCCTGCACCCAGCCGGCCAGCGCCTGCGGTGTCTGGCTGAGCGCCAGAAATCCGCCAAAGACCTGCGCGCCCAGCAGGATGAAAAAGATCATCGCGGTACTGGCCGCGGTTTCGCGCACCGCGCCGGAAAAGCCGCGCCAGTCCAACCCGCCGGTCATCACACCGTACAGGCCCGTGGCCAGCGCCCCCACCGCCGCCCCCTCGGTCGGGGTGAAAAGCGCCTGAACCCCGGCCTTGCCCCAGTCCCAGTCGGCCGCGATCCCGCCCATCACCAGCGCAAAGATCGCCACCACCGGCCAGACCCGCACCAGCCCGCGCATCCGCTGACCCAGCGCCACCCGCGGCGCGGTGCCCGCCGCCCCGGGGGCCACGCGCACATAGATCGCGACCGTCACCATGTAGCCCACCGCCGCCAGCAGCCCGGGCACCAGCGCGGCCACGAACATCTTGGCCAGGTTCTGCTGGGTCAGCACCGCGTAAAGCACCAGGATCACAGAGGGCGGGATCAAGATGCCCAGCGTGCCCCCCGCCGCCAACGCCCCGCTGGCCAGCGCGTCGGAATAGCCCCGCCGGCGCATTTCCGGCAACGCCACCTGCCCCATGGTCGAGGCCGTGGCCAGCGACGAGCCGCTGATCGCGCCGAACCCCGCACAGGCCCCCACCGCCGCCATCGCCAGCCCACCGCGCCGATGCCCCAGCCAGTCGGCGGCGGCGCCGAACAGCGCCGCACTCATCCCCGAGCGGGTGGCAAACTGGCCCATCAGCAGAAACAGCGGCACCACCGACAGCGAATAGCTGGAAAACGTGTCATAGCTGAGCGTCTTGAGCTGGCTGAGCGTGGCATTCGGGCTGCCCAGGATGGCCCAGCTGCCGCCAAAGCCCGCCAGCCCCATCGCCACGGCCACCGGCATGCGCAGAAAGATCGCGCCCAGCATCAGACCGAACACACCCAAGGCCAGTGCGGTTCCGGTCATGGCGCACCCTCCTGCCCGGCCAGGGTCCAGTTCAGACTGCGCCAGGCGGTGTAAACCGTCACCAGCGCAAAGCCCGCCGCCCCGATCAGCGCCAGGCCCAGCGGGATCCAGACCGGCAATTGCAGCTCATAGGTGGTTTCGGCAAAGAACGGGCGATAGCCCATCCCCAGCGCGTCGCGCAGCCCCTGCGATCCAAAGGGGAACTTTTCGGCAAATCCCAGCCACAACCGCCACGCGATCACCAGCGCCACCAGGCTGATCGCCAGATCCCCCAGGAATCCCAGCGCCGCATGCACCCGCCGCCCCATCAGCCGTGAAACGATATCGACCGACACGTGGCCGCGCTTGAGCTGGGCCCAGGGCAGGAACAGGAATACCGCCACCCCGGTGCCGGCCTCGACCAGTTCGAAATCGCCGCGCACCGGGTCCAGCCCCGGCAGCGCGCGCCCCAGCACCGAGGCCACCGTGACCGCGGCGATGGCCACCAGGACCACGCCCCCGGTCATCGCCATGGCGCCCGCCAGCGCCTGTGCCGCGCGGCCCGCCAACGCCTGTGTGCGTGGTGCCAATGCCCGTGCCATGTCCGATCTTTCCTGCTGCGATCCATCCGCGCCCGGCCGCGTTGGGCATCTAGCATGCCCGCGACGCGTCTCGCAACCCGTTTCCGGCCTGCCGCCCTTGACCAATCCCCGTTCCCATGGTGCAAGCATGGGGATACGCGGGCGACGGGGGACAGCATGATCCGCAAGCTTTACGATTGGACCTTGTCGCTGGCCGACAGCCAACACGCGCTTTGGGCCCTGTTCGTGGTGGCCTTTGTGGAAAGCTCTGTCTTTCCGATCCCGCCCGACGTGCTGATCATCCCGATGATCCTGGCGCGCCCCAGCCGGGCCTGGCTGATCGCGTCCGTGGCACTGGTCGGGTCGGTTCTGGGCGGGCTCTTGGGCTATTACATCGGCTGGGGCCTGTTCGAGAGCGTCGGCCGCCCGGTTTTGGAATTCTACGGCAAAGAGGTCTATTTCGAAGAGTTCCGCGCCCAATACAACGCATGGGGCGCCTGGGCGGTGCTGATGGCGGGGGTCACGCCCTTTCCGTACAAGGTGATCACGATCCTGTCCGGCTCGACCGGGTTGAACCTGGGCGTGTTCATGCTGGCCAGCGTGGTGGCACGCGGCTTGCGGTTCTTTGTTCTGGCGGCCCTGCTGCGCCGGTTCGGCGCGCCGATCCGGCGGTTCATCGAACGGTACCTGGGGTTGCTTTTCACCGCCTTCGTGGTCTTGTTGCTGGGCGGCTTTGTCTTGGTGAAATACCTATGAACATGACACGCGAACGGCTGATCGGCCTGGCGGGCCTGGGCTCGGCGCTGATCCTGCTGACCGGATTCGGGTTTCAGTATCTCGGCGGGCTGGCCCCGTGCGAGCTGTGCCTGTGGCAACGCTGGCCCCATGCCATCGCGCCGGTGCTGGCGCTGTTGGCGGTGTTCACGGGCGGGCGGTTGATGCCGCTGGCGGGCATGCTGACGATGTTCGGCTCGTGCGGGCTGGGGATCTATCACACCGGGGTCGAGCGTCATTGGTGGCCCGGACCGTCCTCGTGCACCGGGGATGCGGGGGGGTTGCAGGCGATGTCGGGGGCCGATCTGCTGAATTTCGACGCGACGGTGCCGGTGGTGCTGTGCGACCAGGTTGCCTGGCAGATGTTCGGCCTGTCGATGGCCAGCTATAACGCGCTGGCCTCGGTGGTGCTGGCGGGGCTGTGGCTGCGCGCGGTCCTGCTGACCCGCCGCTAGGCCGCGCAAGGCCCAACCCCACGCTATTAGTTTGTCGCAAATTCAACAGGTTGTTCCCCTTTGGCCGGGGGCGGCGGTCCAGGCGACGGTATTCAGTTGCACCCCATATGAAGGTTCTGATAAAGTAAATCCAACAAGATATAGCGCGCGGACAAAAAGGCGGACACCAGCTTGAACGACACGCCGGAAACACCTGAAACCGAAGACGAAAACGGCCCCGAGCGGGCGGTTCACCACGGCCCCACCATCGCCATCGAAGAGGAGATGAAGACCTCCTACCTCGACTACGCGATGAGTGTGATCGTGTCCCGCGCGATCCCCGATCTGCGCGACGGGCTGAAACCCGTGCACCGGCGCATCCTCTACGCGATGCACGAGACCAACAATACCCACGACAAGCCCTATCGCAAATCCGCCCGTCCGGTGGGCGACGTGATGGGGAAATACCACCCGCACGGCGATTCCGCGATCTACGACGCGCTGGTGCGGATGGCCCAGGATTTCTCGATGTCGCTGCCCCTGCTGGATGGGCAGGGCAACTTTGGCTCGATGGACGGCGATAGCGCCGCGGCCATGCGCTATACCGAGGTGCGCATGGACAAGCCCGCCCAGGCGTTGCTGGCAGACATCGAAAAGGAAACCGTCGATTTCCAGGACAACTATGACGGCAAGGACCGCGAACCCACGGTCCTGCCCGCCCGCTTCCCCAACATGCTGGTCAATGGCGCGGGCGGCATCGCCGTCGGCATGGCCACCAACATCCCTCCCCATAACCTGGGCGAGGTGATCGACGCCACCCTGGCGCTGATCGAGGAACCGGACCTGACCAGCGAACAGCTGATGGAATACATCCCAGCCCCCGATTTCCCCACCGGCGGGATCATCCTGGGCCGGTCCGGCGCGCGCAAAGCCTATCTTGAGGGGCGCGGCAGCGTGGTGATCCGCGCCAAGACCAGGGTCGAGGAGATCCGCAAGGACCGCTATGCCATCGTGCTGGACGAGATCCCCTATCAGGTGAACAAGGCCACGATGATCGAAAAGATCGCCGAGGCCGCCCGCGACAAGCGGATCGAGGGCATCGCCCATGTCCAGGACGAATCCGACCGGGTCGGCGTGCGCGTGGTGATCGAGCTGAAACGCGATGCCACCGCCGAGGTGGTGCTGAACCAGCTCTTCCGCTTTACCCCGATGCAGACCTCGTTCGGCTGCAACATGCTGGCGCTGAACGGCGGCCGGCCCGAGACGCTGACGCTGCGCCGGTTCCTGACCGCCTTTGTGGACTTTCGCGAAGAGGTCGTGGCGCGGCGCACCGCCTATGACCTGCGCCGCGCGCGCGAGCGCAGCCATGTGCTGTGCGGTCTGGCGGTCGCGGTGTCCAATGTCGATGAGGTCGTGGCGACGATCCGCGCCTCTGCCGATGCCGCCGAGGCCCGCGTCAAGCTGATGGAGCGGCGCTGGCCCGCCCAGGATATCGCGCCTTATATCCAGTTGATCGACGACCCGACCCACACCATGAACGAGGACGGCACCTATAACCTGTCCGAGATCCAGGCCCGCGCGATCCTGGATTTGCGCCTGCAACGCCTGACCCAGATGGGCGTCAAGGAGATCACGGACGAGCTTGAACTTCTGGCCGCAAGTATCAAGGATTACCTGGATATTCTGCGTTCGCACGAGCGGATCATGGCGATCATCGCAGATGAGCTGCGCGAGGTGCGCGAGCAGTTCGCCGTGCCGCGCCGCACCGAGATCGTCGACTGGTCCGGCGACATGGAGGACGAAGACCTTATCGAGCGTGAGGATATGGTCGTCACCATCACCCAATCGGGCTGGATCAAGCGCACGCCGCTGGCCGAATTCCGGGCCCAGCGTCGCGGCGGCAAGGGCCTGTCGGGCATGCAGACCAAGGAAGAGGACGTTGTGACGACCCTCTTCGTGGCCAACACCCACACGCCGCTGCTGGTCTTCACCACCGAGGGGATGGTTTACAAGCTCAAGACCTGGCGCCTGCCGCAGGGCGGTCGCACCGCCAAGGGCAAGGCGATCGTCAACATCCTGCCGATCCCCACCGGGGTGTCAGTGGCCGCGATCATGCCCGTGGACCGCGACGAAAAAGAGTGGGACGATTTGCAAATCATGTTCGCCACCTCGGCAGGCACGGTGCGCCGCAACCGCCTTTCGGATTTCACCAACGTCATGCGCAACGGCAAGATCGCGATGAAGTTCGAGGACGAGCACGCCGAGACCAAGCTGATCAACGCGCGCATCTGTTCGCAGGACGACGACGTGATGCTGGTCACCGATTCCGGCCGCGCGATCCGGTTCCCGGCCACCGATGTGCGCGTGTTCAACAGCCGCGCCTCGGTCGGGGTGCGCGGCATCCGCCTGCTGGGCAACGACAAGGTCGTGTCGATGTCGGTGATCCGCCATTTCGACGCCAGTTCCGAGGAACGGACCGCCTACCTCAAGCAGCGCCGCCTGATGGCCGGCCTGACCGAGGAAGAAGAGATCGACGAGGACGAAGAGAGCGTTGCAGGCGGCCAGCTGTCGCCCGACCGCTATGCCCAGATGTCCGCGGCCGAGGATCTGATCCTGACGATCACCGCCGGCGGTACGGGCAAGCTGAGCTCCAGCCATGACTACCCGGTGCGCGGGCGCGGCGGCCAGGGTGTGCAGGCGATCGACAAGGCGATGCGCGGCGGCCCGCTGGTGGCCTGCTTCCCGGTCGAGATCCACGACCAGATCATGCTGGCCACCTCGCGCGGGCAGTCGATCCGGGTGCCGGTCGAGGGGATCTCGTTCCGCTCGCGCAGCGCAGGCGGGGTCAAGGTATTCAACACCGGCCGCGGCGAAGAGGTCGTTTCGGTGGCCTGGATCGCCGATCAGGGCGAGGAGGATACCGCCGACAGCGAGGACGGCGCAGAATGAGCCGGCTGGCAGAACGGCTGGACGGTCCGGTTGGCCTGCTGGCGCGCAGCCTGATGGCGACGCTGTTCTTGCTGGCCAGCCTGTCCAACGCCCTCGACCTGGCGGGGTTCGGATCGAAACTGGCGGGCGAGGGAACCTCGGCGATGCTGGCGGGGCCGGTGTTCTACCTGCAACTCTTTGGCGGGCTGGCGCTGGTGTTGGGGCTGTGGACGCGGCCTTTCGCGCTGGCGCTGTCGGCGTTCTGCCTGGCCTCGGCAATGATCGCCTATTCCGACCTGGCCACGCCGACCGACATGGTGATGCTGCTCAAGAATATCGCGCTGACCGGCGGGTTTCTGGTGCTGTTCCTGCACGGCCCCGGCCCCTGGTCGATAGATGCCCGGATCGCCAATCCCCGCCCCCGGCCCGCGACACCAAAGATCTGAACGCCCGGTGTGATCCTGCATCGCCCGGCCCGTCGGGGGACCGGACGGCGTCGGCCTGCGCTGCCCCTTTCCCTTTGTCGCGAACTCGCCTACATCGCCGGTCATGACACACACAATACACATCGTCGGCGGCGGTCTGGCCGGGGCCGAGGCCGCCTGGCAGGCCGCAAACGCAGGCATCGACGTGGTGATCCACGAGATGCGCCCCGAAACCGGCACCTTTGCCCACCAGACCGGCAACCTGGCGGAAATGGTCTGCTCCAACTCGTTCCGGTCCGATGACGACGAACAGAACGCAGTGGGCCTGCTGCATTGGGAAATGCGCGCGGCGGGCGGGTTGATCATGCAGATGGCCGATACCCACCGCCTGCCCGCCGGGGGCGCGCTGGCCGTGGACCGCGAGGCATTTTCCCAAAGTGTGACCGAGCGGCTACTCGCACACCCCAAGATCACCTTGCAAACCGCTGAAATCACGTCCCTTCCCGCCGATGGGCATTGGATTTTCGCAACCGGCCCGCTGACCTCTGACGCGCTGGGCCAGGCGATCCGGGCGGAAACCGGCACCCAGGCGCTGGCGTTTTTCGACGCCATCGCGCCGATCGTGCATGCCGACAGCGTGGACCTGACCCGCGCCTGGTTCCAGTCGCGCTATGACAAGGGCGATACCCACGAGGAACGCACCGCTTATCTCAACTGCCCGATGGATCGCGCCCAGTACGAGGCGTTCATCGACGCGCTGCTGGCCGCCGACAAGACCACCTTTCACGAAGGCGAAACGGCGGGCTATTTCGACGGCTGCCTGCCGATCGAGGTGATGGCCGAACGCGGCCGCGAAACCCTGCGCCACGGGCCGATGAAACCCGTGGGCCTGACCAACCCGCACGATCCGGACACCAAGGCCTATGCCGTGGTCCAATTGCGCCGCGATAATGCGCTGGGCACGCTTTACAATATCGTGGGGTTCCAGACCAAGATGAAGTACGGCGCCCAAGTCTATGTTTTCCATATGATTCCCGGCCTGGAAAATGCGCGGTTCGCGCGACTTGGCGGGATCCACCGCAACACGTTCCTGAATTCTCCGACCCTGCTGGACGCAGAGCTGCGGCTGAAATCGCGGCCCCATATCCGCTTTGCCGGGCAGATCACCGGGGTCGAGGGCTATGTGGAATCCGCCGCCATGGGTCTCTTGGCCGGGCGCCTGGCCGCCGCCGAGATCCAGGGCCGCACCCTGCCCGCCGTGCCCGATACCACCGCGACCGGCGCGCTGGTCGCCCACATCACCGGCGGGGCCGAGGCCAAGACATTCCAGCCGATGAACGTCAATTTCGGCCTGTTCCCCCCGGTCGAGGGGCTCAAGGGGGGACGCCGTGGCCGGCGCGACCGCTACAAGGCCTATACCGACCGGGCCAAGGCCGCCTGGACCGCCTGGCTGGATCATGGCTGAGACCGGGTATCGCACCCGCTTTGCCCCCTCGCCCACGGGGCCGTTGCATCTGGGCCACGCGTTTTCGGCGCTGACCGCCCAGGGCCGCGCCCACGCGGCGCGGGGCCAGATGTTGTTGCGGATCGAGGATATCGACACCACCCGAGCCCGCCCCGCGTGGGAGACCCGGATTTTCGACGATCTCGCCTGGCTGGGGCTGGACTGGCCGCGCCCGGTGCTGCGCCAGTCCGACCGCCTGCCCGCCTATGACGCGGCGTTGGCCCGGCTGGCCGGGATGGGGCTGACCTATCCGTGCCGCTGCCGACGGGCCGATATCCGCGCCGCCCTTTCTGCGCCGCAGGCCGGTGCGACGGTGCAGGGGCCCGATGGGCCGGTCTATCCCGGCACTTGCCGCGCGCGCCCGATGGAGGCGGCCGCCCCGGACGATGCGATCCGCCTGAACATGGCCGCCGCGCTGGCCCATCTTGGCCCCAAGCTGCGCGGTTTCACCGAAACCGGCCCCGCCCAGGCCGGGGTTCACACCCTGTGCGCCGCGCAGATGATCGACGGCGTGGGCGATATCGTGCTGGCCCGGCGGGATATCGGCAGCTCTTACCATCTGGCGGTGGTCGTGGACGACGCCCATCAAGGGATCACCGAGGTGGTGCGCGGCGCGGATCTGTTCGACGCCACCCAGATCCATGTCTTGCTGCAAGATCTGCTGGACCTGCCGACCCCGGCCTATCACCACCACCGCTTGATCACCGACGCGGCGGGCCGGCGCCTGGCCAAACGCGACGATGCCCGCGCGCTGGCCACCTATCGGGCCGAGGGCGCGACGCCTGCCGATATCCGCCGCATGGTGGGGCTTTGACGGGGGTTGGGCGTTCCCATGGGTAAACGACCCAAGATCCCTCAGTCGGCCATCGGCGCCATGATCTCGACCTCGGTCCCGTCGCGCACCGCCGTATAGAAACAGCTGCGCCGGTTGGTGTGACAGGCCGGCCCGGTCTGGTCGACGATCACCAGCAGGCAATCGCGGTCGCAATCCACCCGCATCTCGATCAGGCGCTGAACATGGCCGCTGGTTTCGCCCTTGACCCAGAACGCCTGGCGCGAGCGCGACCAATAGGTGACCCGCCCTGTGTCCAGGGTGCGGGCCACGGCCTGGGCGTTCATCCAGGCCATCATCAGCACCGCGCCGCCCTCGTCCTGGGCGATGGCGGGGATCAGCCCGGCCGCGTCATAACGCAGGCTGGCAGGGTCGAACGGCATGGCGGATCTCCTTTGAAAACCTGTAGGCGCGCGTTATCTATGCCAAACGCCGACCAAAGGAAACGCCATGAGCGCCGAGTCCGATCTCATCAAGCTGTATTCCCAGCGCATCCTGGCGCTGGCCGCCGAGATCCCGCATCTGGACCGGCTGGCCGCGCCGATGGCCAGCGTGCGCAAGCGCGCGCCTTTGTGCGGCTCGACGGTGACGGTGGATCTGGATGTCGCGGATGGGCGGATTACCCGTTTTGGCCAGGACGTAAAGGCCTGCGCGCTGGGTCAGGCGGCGGCCTCGGTGGTGGGGGGGCACATCATCGGCTGCACCCGCGAGCAGGTGCTGCGTGCCCGCGATCAGCTGCGCGCCATGCTCAAGGAAGACGGCCCCACCCCCGATGCGCCCTTCGACGCGCTCGAGGTGTTGCGCCCCGCGCGCGAGTACAAGAATCGCCATGGCTCGATCCTGCTGTGCCTTGAGGCCACGCTGGAGGCGTTTGACGCCGCCGAGGCCGCCGCCTGCGCCTGACCCCAACGCCTGACCCATGGGCCCCCTAAAAAAAGGCCGCCGCACTCCGGCGGGAGGCGGCGGCAGGGGCGTGTCTGTGCGGGCGGGCAGGAAGAGGCAGTTTTCCGAAAACCCTGGGGTGGGGCGCCTTGGCCCGTCGCGGTTCGGGGTGCGACCGGGCGCGGCACAGACCGCAGGCAGTAGCTCAGGCGTGCAACGCCCGGGTCAGACCAGGCCGGGCAGATGCAAACCCACGATCAGCATCACCACCAATGCGGCCGCCCCGGCGGCATCCTGCAAAAGCGTGGCCTGGTTGCGGGAAATCACGTCCTTGAGGTCGCTCATCATGGGGTGTGCTCCTGTTTGGTCCTTCGTGTTGCCTCTTTGTTCTCACGTTAACCGAATCCTGTAAAGAACTTTTTAAGAACATTCGTGAACAAAGGCCGATTTCGGGCGTTAACCAATCTTAATCAACCGAATCGCCCGGTCCTGTTCCATCAGCCACAGCAATAGCCGGGCAGCCTTGCCCCGGGGCGTGTCGAGGGTGGGATCGTCGGCCAGCAGCTTGCGCGCATCGGTCTGCGCCACCGCCATCAGGGCCGCCTGACGTTCCAGGTCGGCAATGCGGAACCGGGGCAGGCCCGATTGCACCGTGCCGATCAGGTCGCCCGCGCCGCGCATCGCCAGATCCTCTTCGGCGATGCGGAACCCGTCCTCGGTCTGGCGCAGGATTTCCAGCCGGCGTTGGCCGCCCTCGGTCAGGGGCGGCTGATACATCAACAGGCAGGTCGAGGCCGCCGCCCCGCGCCCCACCCGGCCGCGCAACTGGTGCAACTGCGCCAGGCCGAAACTTTCCGCCCGCTCGATCACCATGATCGAGGCATTGGGCACATCGACCCCCACCTCGATCACCGTGGTCGCCACCAGAACGGATGTCTCGCCGGCCTGAAACCGCGCCATGGCGGCGTCTTTCTCGGCGGGCGGCATCTGGCCGTGCACCAGCCCGACCCGCCCCTCGCCCAGGGCCGCGCGCAGGCGGCGAAACCGGTCCTCGGCCGCGGTCATGTCCGACAGTTCGGATTCCTCGACCAGCGGACAGACCCAATAGGCCTGCCGCCCTTCGTCGATGGCGCGGCGCAGATGGGCGATCACCTCGTCCATCCGGGCGGTCGAGATCAGCGCGGTCTTGACCGGCACCCGTCCGGGCGGCTTTTCATCCAGCAGCGACACATCCATGTCGCCGTATTGCGCCAGCGCCAGGCTGCGTGGGATCGGCGTGGCGGTCATCACCAGCACGTCGGCGCCGCGACCCTTGGCGCTCAGCTCCATCCGCTGGGCGACGCCAAAGCGGTGCTGTTCATCCACGATGGCCAGCCGCAGATCGGCGAACGCGACATCCTTTTGAAACACCGCATGGGTGCCGACCAGCACCTGGATATCGCCCGCCGCAAGGGCGGCCAGCTTCGCGCGCCGTTCGGCCCCCTTGTCGCGGCCGGTCAGGATCTCGAGCACCACGCCGGCGCGTTCGGCCAGCGGGCGCAGGTTCGCCAGATGCTGGCGGGCCAGGATCTCGGTCGGGGCCATCATCACCCCCTGCCCGCCCGCCTCGACCGCGATCAGCAGCGCCATCAGCGCCACCAGCGTTTTCCCGGCCCCCACATCGCCCTGCAACAGCCGCGTCATCCGCCGCTCAGAGGCCATGTCATCGGCAATCTCGCCCATCGCGCGGTTCTGCGCGACAGTGGGGGTGAAGGGCAGCGCGGCCAGAACCTTGCGCCTCAGCCTGCCGTCGCCCTCGGTCGGGCGGCCCTTGCCGCGCCGGGCGTCCTGGCGGGCCAGCGCCAGGGTCAGTTGATGGGCAAAAAGCTCATCATAGGCCAGACGCTGGCGCGCGGGCGCGGTGGGCGCCAGATCGGTGCCGCGCGCGGGCGCATGGGCCGCGCGCAGGGCCGCGGCCCAGTCCGGCCACCCCTCGCGCGCGCAAAGTGCTGCGTCGATCCATTCGGGCACCTCGGGCAGCAGATCCAGTGCGGCGGCCACGGCCCGTGTCATCGTGCGCAGGCTGATCCCGGCGGTCAGCGGATAAACCGGCTCATAGGCGGGGATGGTGGCGGCCTGATCGGGGGGCAGGATGTGGTCGGGGTGGACGATCTGGGCCATCCCGTCGAAAAACTCGACCTTGCCCGAGATCACCCGGCGTTCCCCCGGCGGCAGGATCCGGCGCAGGTAATCGCCCCGGGCGTGAAAAAACACCAGTTGAAACGCGGTCTCTGCGTCCTGGACCTGCACGCGATAGGGCCGACCGACGCTGCGCGGCGGATCATGCGGGCCGACCAGAACCTCCAGCGTGGCGACCTCGCCCGGCATTGCCTCGCGCACAGAGGCGCGCAGCCGGCGATCCACCCCGGACTGGGGCAGCGTAAAGACCAGATCGCGCGGCTTTTCGATGTCCAGCTGGGCGAAGAGCTTGGCCGTCTTGGGGCCGACCCCGTCCAGCTTGGTCAGATCGCCGAACAGGGGAAACAGGATGTCAGGGCGTCCGCGCATCGCTCAGCCGTCCCCGATCAGCGCCAGCCAGGCGTCCTCGTCCAGGGTCTCGATCCCCAGCTCGGCGGCCTTTTTGGCCTTGGATCCCGCACCGGGACCGGCCACCAGCAGATCGGTCTTGGCCGAGACGGACCCCGCCACCTTGGCCCCCAACGCCTCGGCGCGGGCCTTGGCCTCGGCGCGGGTCATCTTTTCCAGCGTGCCGGTAAAGACCACGGTCTTGCCCGCCACGGGGCTGTCGACCTGGCCGCGCGGGGTGGCGTCCTGAACATTCAGATGCGCCACCAGCCGGTCGATCGAGGCGCGTTCGGCAGGCTGATGAAACGCGGTGACCAGCGATGTCGCCATCACCTGGCCGACCCCGTCGATCGACAGCAGGCTGTCCCACTCGGGCCCCTGCCCGACCGTGGCCTGGGTCATCGCGGTCTCGAATGCGGTCCAGGTCAGGTAATTGCGCGCCAGAAGATCGGCGCTGACCTCGCCCACATGGCGGATCCCCAGCGCATAGATCAGCCGGTCCAGCGGGATCGTGCGCCGCGCCTCGATCGCGGCAAAAAGGTTGTCGGCGGATTTCGCGCCCCACCCCTCGCGGTTTTTCAGCTTGGCCAGGGTCGCGGCGTCGCGCGCCCGAAGGGTAAAGATATCCGCCGGTTCGCGGATCGGCAGCGTGTCGTCGCGATAGAACATCTCGACCTGTTTTGCGCCCAACCCCTCGATATCGAACGCGCCGCGGCTGACGAAATGTTTCAACCGCTCGACCGCCTGGGCGGGGCAGATCATCCCCCCGGTGCAGCGGCGCACCGAATCGCCCTCTTCGCGGATCGCCTCGGAGCCGCATTCGGGGCAATGGGTGGGAAAGCGATAGGGCCGGGCCCCGTCGGGACGTTTGGACAGGTCCACATCCGCGATTTTCGGGATCACGTCGCCGGCGCGGTAAACCTGGACCCAGTCGCCCACGCGGATGTCCTTGCCGTCGCGGATCGGGTTGCCCGTGGAATCGCGCCCGGCGATGTAATCCTCGTTATGCAGCGTGGCGTTAGAGACCACGACCCCGCCCACGGTCACCGGGCTCAGCCGCGCCACCGGCGACAGCGCACCGGTGCGGCCGACCTGGATCTCGATCCGCTCCAGCCGGGTCCAGGCCAGTTCGGCGGGGAATTTATGGGCAATCGCCCAACGCGGCGTGGTCGCGCGAAACCCCAGCCGGTCTTGCAAGGCCAGGTCGTCGATCTTGTAGACCACCCCGTCGATGTCATAGCCCAGCGTCGCGCGGCCCTGCTCGATCGTGGCGTAATGGGCCAGCATCTGGTCGGGGCCATCGCACAGCCGGGTCAGCGGGTTGGTCGAAAACCCCAACGCGTGCAGCCGCTTGATCGCGCCCATCTGGGTGTCCGCCAGCGGCGCCGACAGCGCGCCCCAGCCATAGGCAACAAAGTTCAACGGCCGCGTGGCGGTGATCGCGGGGTCCAGCTGGCGCAGGGATCCCGCGGCGGCGTTTCGCGGGTTGGCGAACCGCTTGTCGCCGGCGGCCTCTTGGCGGGCGTTCAGGGCGGCGAAATCGGCATGGCTCATATAAACCTCGCCGCGCACCTCCAGCAGGGCGGGCGCGTCGGTCAGGTGCTGGGGAATATCTGCGATGGTGCGGGCGTTGGCGGTGACATTCTCGCCGGTTTCGCCATCGCCGCGGGTCGCGGCCTGGACCAGCGCGCCATCCTCATAGCGCAGGCTGAGCGAGAGGCCGTCGATCTTGGGCTCGGCGGTGTAAAGCAGGGGCGCGTCGGGCCCCAACCCCAGGTAACGGCGGATACGGGCGTCGAACTCGGCCACCTCTTCGGGGGCAAAGGCATTGCCCAGCGACAGCATCCGCCGGGCGTGGCGCACCTTGGCAAAGCCTTCGGCCGGGGCGGCGCCCACCCGGGTCGAGGGGCTGTCGGCGCGCATGAGTTCGGGAAACCGGGCCTCGATCGCGGCATTGCGCCGTTTCAGCGCGTCATAGGCCGCATCGGAAATCTCGGGGGCGTCGTTCTGGTGATAGGCGGTATCGGCCCGCGCTATGGCCGCCTCCAACCGCGCCAGTTCGGCGCGGGCCTCGTCCATGCTCAGCTCATCCACTGGTTTGACATCGGCCGTCATCGCACGCCCCCCACTATTCTTGGCAAAGTGATAGGGGGGCGAGGCGCGGATTTCCAGCGATGCGTTAGGGGCGGGTTACGCGCCCAACGCCATGCGGTTGGGCAGTTGCTGCACCGGTTCGGGATCGCGCAGCACATAGCCCCGACCCCAGACCGTTTCGATATGGGTCTCTCCGCCGGTGGCCTGGGCCAGTTTCTTGCGCAGTTTGCAGATGAACACGTCGATGATCTTCAACTCGGGCTCGTCCATGCCGCCGTAAAGATGGTTGAGGAACATTTCCTTGGTCAGGGTCGTGCCCTTGCGCAGCGACAGCAGTTCCAGCATCTGGTATTCCTTGCCGGTCAGATGCACGGGCTTTGCGTCCACATCGACGGTTTTTGCGTCCAGGTTGACCTCGATCCGGCCGGTGCGGATCACCGATTGCGCATGCCCCTTGGAGCGGCGGATGATCGCGTGAATGCGCGCGATCAGCTCTTCGCGGTGAAACGGCTTGGTCAAATAGTCGTCGGCGCCGAACCCGAACCCCTTGATCTTGTTATCCGTATCGCCCGACCCCGACAGGATCAGGATCGGCGTGTCGATCCGGGCCAGGCGCAACTGGCGCAAAACCTCGTGCCCGTTCATGTCGGGCAGGTGCAGATCCAGCAAGATCAGGTCGTAATCGTAGAGCTTCGCAAGGTCGATACCCTCTTCACCCAGATCGGTCGTATAGACGTTCAGGTTGGCGTGGGTCAGCATCATCTCGATGCTTTTCGCCGTGGTCGGGTCATCTTCCACCAAAAGAACACGCATTGCAGAACTCTCCGTTGAACACCTCGATCTCGTCCAAACACTGACGATAAATGGTTAATTACACGTTACCTTAATGTGGAGACTACCAGTTACAATTCAGAGTTGTCTAGAATGTTTTAACGCAGTGACCTTCAATCCCGCGACGCCGTGTTCGCGCACCGCGCGTTTCCAGGCGGTGAACTCCTCTTCGGACAGGGCATAGCGCTCCAGCGCCTCGGCCTCGCTGATCAGGCCGGCGATGACGGCCTTGACCACCGCGGCCTTTCGGCTGGCGACCCAGCGGCGGGTGTTCACGGGGGGCAGGTCGGCGCGGGTCATCGTGCTGCCATCGGGCAGCGTGACGGTGCGCGGCCCCTCGATACGTTTCAGATACATGGTCGGTGTTCCTCCTAACGCTGGCAGGAGGGTGCCGTGACATGCTTAAGAGGGGGTGAAAGCGGGGGTTGAGAGTATCTTGCATTTTCCTATATTCCACAGCACTTGCCCCCCAGGAGAGATCTCATGCCCTTGGACAGCGTCGACCGTCCGCTGAATTCGCTGGGCTTTGCCAAGCCCGAGGCCGAAACCCGTGTCCTGGTCGCCATGTCGGGCGGCGTGGACAGCTCGGTCGTGGCGGCCCAGTTGGCCGAAGAGGGCTATGACGTGGTCGGCATCACGCTTCAGCTTTATGATCACGGGGCGGCCCTGGCGAAAAAGGGCGCCTGTTGCGCGGGTCAGGACATCCACGATGCGCGCCGCGTGGCCGAAACCGTGGGCTTTCCCCATTACGTCCTGGACTACGAGAACACCTTTCGCGATGCGGTGATCGAAGAGTTCGCCGACAGCTATCTGGCCGGTGCCACGCCGGTGCCCTGCATCCGCTGCAACGAGCGGGTGAAATTTCGCGACCTGCTGGCCACCGCGCGCGAACTGGACGCCGATTGCATGGCCACGGGCCACTATATCCAGCGCAAGATGGGCCCGAACGGGCCGGAATTGCACTGCGCCGCCGATGCGGCGCGCGATCAGTCCTATTTCCTGTTCTCCACCACGCCCGAACAGCTGGAATATCTGCGCTTTCCGCTAGGCCACCTGCCCGACAAGGCCGCCACCCGCGCATTGGCGGCGAAATACGGACTGGCCGTGGCGGACAAGCCCGACAGCCAGGACATCTGTTTCGTCCCCGAGGGCAACTATGCCAGCGTCATCGAGAAACTGCGCCCCGGTGCGGCCGAACCGGGCGAGATCGTGGATACCGACGGGCGCGTGCTGGGCACGCATGAGGGGGTGATCCACTATACCATCGGCCAGCGGCGCGGGCTGGGGATCGGCGGGCTGGCAGATCCGCTTTATGTCGTGCGGCTGGATGTCGAGGCGCGCCGGGTGATCGTCGGGCCCAAGGACATGCTCTCGACCCGCACCGTGCCGGTGCGCGAAATCAACTGGCTGGGCGATGCCCCGATGACCTCGCGCCCGGAATGGGAGATCGCGGTCAAGATCCGCTCGACCCGCCCGCCGCGCGCGGCGGTTCTGCGCCCGCTCTCGGACACCGAGGCCGAGGTCGAGTTGCTGACACCCGAAGAAGGGGTAAGCCCCGGCCAGGCCTGTGTCTTTTACGACCCGCACAGCAGCCGCGTTCTGGGCGGCGGCTGGATCTGGCGGGGGTATTGACCACCCCGGCGGCGGGCATCCGGCACCTGTGGGACTTGGGTGTTTCAGCCGAAAAGAAGAAAAGGGTCAGCCGCCCTGCCCCAGCCCGTCCAGCACCGCGCGGGCGGCGCGCAGGCCGGGGGCCTCGCCCCCTTGTCCCAGGCGCGCCATCGTGGTGCGCGCGGCCGCGATCTGTGCATCCCGCGCGGCCGGGTCGTCGATCAACGCGTTGAGCGCCCCGGCGATCGCAGCCGGGAGGCAGTCCGCCCCCAGGAACTCCGGCACGGCGCGGGTTTCGCTGACGATATTGACCAAGGTGACAGTGTCCAGCCGCAGCATCCGGCCGATGATCTGGCGGCTGATCCAGGCCATGTCATAGGCGATCACCATCGGCGTGGCGTTGGCCGCCAGTTCCAGCGACACCGTGCCCGAGGCCGCCAACGCCAGGTCGGCGGCGGCAAAGGCGGCGCGTTTCTCCATTTCCCCCTCCCCGGCCCGGCGCGGATCCAGCAGCACCGGCGCGCCGGGCCAGGACCGGATCAGGCGCGCCACGCTGTCGGCCACCGGGGCGGCGGCGGGCACAACCACGCGCGCGGCGGGGTGGCGGGCCAGCACCGGGCGCAGCGCCTCGCCAAAGATCGGGGCCAGGCGCGCGACCTCGCCCTGGCGCGATCCGGGCAGCGCCAGGATCAGCGGCGCGTCGGGGGCGATGGCGTGGGCCGCGCGAAAGGCAGCGGCCTGATCGGGGGTGGCGCGCGGGGCGGTGACCACCGGGTGACCGACGAAATCGCACCGCATCCCCTCGGCCTGCATATAGGGCGGCTCGAACGGGAACAGCGCCAGCACCTGGTCGATCACCTCGGCCATCTTTGCGGCGCGGTTCGGTCGCCAGGCCCAGACCGTGGGGGCGACGTAATGCACGGTGCGGATATGGCTGGCGGCCTTGACCCGGCGCGCCACCCGCAGGCAGAAATCCGGGCTGTCGATGGTGATCAGCGCATCGGGCGAAAGATCAAGGACCGCCGCGGCGCATTGCCTGATCCGGCGCATCAGCGCGCGATAGCGCGGCAGCACCTCGGCCAGGCCCATCACGCTGAGCTCATCCATGGGAAACAGGCTGACCAGCCCCTGGGCCTGCATCAGCGGCCCCCCGACGCCGTGAAATTCGACCCTTGGCGCCAGCTCTTTCAGCCCGGCCATAAGGGCCGCCCCCAGCGCATCGCCAGAGGGTTCACCGGCGATGAGAAAAAGCCGCGTCACGGCGAGCGCACCCAGAGGAAAACGCCCAATTCATCGGCGCGCGCCCGGGTCGCGGCGGGGTCCAGCACCATGACGCCGCCGGCCTCGATCACCACGCCGGCCAGCCCGGCGCGGTGGGCGGCCTCGATCGTGGCGGGGCCGATGGCGGGCAGGTCCACGCGGCGGTCCTGGCCGGGTTTGGGGGCCTTGTAGAAAACGCCCCCAGCGCCCTTGGGATCGGGGCGGCAGGCCCCCGCCACATCCGCCACCCAGGCCAGCATCGCATCGGTGCCCGGCAGGGTTTCCACGGCCAGGCACAGCCCCTGGGCCACCACCGCGCCCTGCCCCACATCCGCCGCCCCCAGGGCCGCGACGATGTCGGCCGCGCGGGCGGCATCGCCGGCATCGGCGGGGCCGGGTTGGGCACGGGTCAGGACACCCTCGGCGGGCAGCAGGTCGGGCGCCAGGTCCGCAGCCCCCAGAACGGCGAAACCTTCGTCCTCGAACAGGGCGATCACGGCGCGCAGGGTCGCATCGTCGCCCTGCGCCAGGGCGGGCAGGATGCGCGGCAACAGCATCGCGGTTTTCAGATCTATCCGTTCGGGATCCAGCCGGGTGCGGGTCACCGCCCCGGCAAAGGCCACGCGGGTGACGCCCAGTTCGTGCAGCCGGTCAAACAACAGCGCCAGTCGTTCGACCGCGAAGGTTTCGATCGGCCAGCCCTCGGGGTTGTCCATCGTGAACCCCTCGACCTGGGCGATCACAAAGCGGGTGCGCTGCGCCGCCAGGGCGCGGGCCAGATGGGCCGGCAGAACGCCGCGCCCGGCGATCAGGGCGGTCATCGCGGTCATGCTCAGCCCGGGGTCAGAAAGGAACGGTCGGTTTCGGCCAGGATAAAGGCCACGACCTCACGCACATAGGCACTTTCGGCCTCTTGTCCCAGGCGGCGGGCGCGGTCCATGAACGCGCCCTCGCCCTGGGCCAGCGCCTGATAGGCCGCGCGCAACGCCGAGATTTCGGCCCGGTCCACGCCCCGCCGTTTCAGCCCCACAAGGTTCAGCCCGTCCAACTGTCCGCGCGGCCCCTGCACCAGGCCATAGGGGATCACGTCATTGGTCACCATGGTCACCGCGCCGATGATCGCGCCCTTGCCCACGCGCACCCATTGGTGGATGCCAGACAGCCCGCCGATGATCACCTCGTCGCCGATCACGCAATGCCCGGCCAGCGCGGCGTAGTTGGCCATGATCACGCCATTGCCGACCTGCGCGTCATGCCCCACGTGAGAGCCGGTCATAAAGAGGCAATCGTCACCCACCCGGGTGATGCCGCCGCCCCCTTCGGTGCCGGTGTTCATCGTCACGCCCTCACGGATGCGGTTGCGCGCGCCGACGACCAGGCGGGTCGGTTCGCCCTGGTATTTCAGATCCTGTGGCACGTCGCCGATATTGGCAAAGGGGAAGATAACGCTGTCCTGCCCGATCTCGGTCAGGCCGGTGACGATGGCGTGGCTCTTGACCTCGACACGCGCGCCCAGAACGACCTGGGGGCCGATCACCGCGAACGGGCCGACACGGACGCCGGGGCCGATGCTGGCCCCCTCTTCGACGATCGCGGCGGGGTGGATGCGCGCGCTGGGGTCAATTGCCATGGGGGTTACTCCTGGGGCAGGTCCATCATGGCGGTGAACTCGGCCTGGGCGGCCATTTCATCGCCGACCTTGGCCAGGCCCTCGAATTTCCAGACCTTCGAGCCGCCGCGCGTGGCGCGCACATGCAGTTCCAGCACGTCGCCGGGGACCACCTTGCGGCGGAATTTGCATTTGTCGATGCCCATGAAATAGACCAGCAGATCCTTGTCGGCCATGTCCAGCGACACCCCCACCATGACGGCGGCGGTCTGGGCCATCGCCTCGATGATGGTCACGCCGGGCATGATCGGGGTGCCGGGGAAATGGCCCTGAAAATGCGGCTCGTTAAAGGTGACGTTCTTGATGCCCACGGCACTTTCGTTCGGGACGATCCGGGTCACGCGATCGACCAGAAGAAACGGGTAGCGGTGGGGGATGATCCGCTGGATCAGCTGGATGTCTGCGTCCACGACGCGGGTCTCGGTCATCGGGCCGGGCTCCTTGGTTAGAGGTCGGGCACACCAGCGCCCCGGCGAAGGCAGTAGCAACTCCCCCCGCCCGAGACAAGCCGAACGCTAGTCCTGCGCCGGGGTGGTGTCGGTGTCGGTTTCGGGCGCCGGCGCATCGGGCATGGCGTCGGGCGTGGCATCGGGCGCGACCGGCCCGGCAGGGCCCGTGTCAGGGGGCGCAGCGTCGGGGGTCGCGTCGGGCGCCGCATCGGGGGCCATGCGGCTGTCGATCAGGGCGATGGCCGCGTCGGTGATGTCGACCTGTTCGGCCGAGAGGATCACCGCCCCGCGTTCCAGCACCGCCACCGCGCCGCGTTCGCGCACGATCTCTGCCAACAGCGGGAGCGCCTGGCGATAGAACGCCTTTTGGTCCGCGTCGCGCCGTTGGGCCAGGGCGCGCGCCTTGGCATCCTGGGCGCGGCGGATCGCCACGACCTTTTCATCAAAGGCCTGGGCCAGCGGGCGGAACTCGTCGGCGGGCAGTTGGCCGCGCTGATCGGTCAGGTCGCGTTCCTCGGCGATCAACTGGGCCTCGATCTTGCGGTTCTCGGCGGCCAGGGCGGCGGTATCGGCCTCCAGCCGGTCGAGAACCGCCTTGCCGGTGCGGCTGTCCGAGAACAGGCGGTCCTGTTCCAGGGTCAGGATCGGGCTGCGCAGGGCCGTCCGGCCGTCTTGCGCCACGGCGGGGCCGGTCGTGCCCGCCCCCACCAGCGCCAGCGCCATCAGCCCGGCGGCAAGCGCCCCGCGCCGCGCCATCAGAACCGCGTCGAAATCGTCAGATCGAAGCTCTGGGTGCGGTCGTAATCCTCTTTCCTGATCGCATCGGAGAAGTTGAAGCGCAGCGGACCGATCGGCGTATCCCAGAAGATCGAGACCCCGACGGCAGAGCGCAGGCGGAACTTGTCATCGACAAAGCCGCCGTCGTCATCCAGTCCCCAGACGGACCCGAAATCGGCGAACAGGCCGCCGGTGATGCCGTATTCCTCGGGCAGGCCCAGCGGGAATTCCGCCTCGAAGCGGGCCACGGCATACATGTTGCCGCCCAGGGCCTCTTCGTCGGCGCTGACCAGGTCGCGCGGCCCGATGCCGTTGCCCTCGAAGCCACGGATCTTGCCGTTCAGGAAATAGCGGTTGGTGACACGACTGTTCTGGCCGCCCATCATCGACAGCATCCCGCCCTCGAGTTCGGCGCGCAAGGTGACCTCTTCGTTCCAGACGGCGGTCTGCGCGGCAAGCAGGGCGGTGGTTTCCAGGAACTCCAGGTCGCCCCCCAGCCCGGCATAATCCTGGCTGAAGCGCAGCAAGATACCCGCATTGGGGTTCAAGCCGGTGCGCCGATTGTCATAGCTGTAGGTATAGCCGATCTTGGAATAGGTCAGCGATTCCTCGGCCGTTTCCGCCAGCAGCAGGGCCGAGGTGCCGGTATATTTCCGCAGCGTGTTTTCGCCAAACGTATAGCGCACCGCAAGCCGGCCATTTTCCGACAACGGGAATTCCAGCGACGGCGAAACCGCGATCTTTCGCGTGTCGAACAGCGAGCTGAACGCGCCGTTTGTCTCGGCATAGCTGGCCGAGAACCCAAAGCGCAAGTCACGGCCAAGGAAGGCCGGCTCGGCGAACACCAACTGCGACGAGGCGTTGTCGGTGCCGGTATCGATGCGCAAGTTCAGGTACTGGCCCCGGCCAAGGAAGTTCGCCTCGGTGAACGACACCGCCGCTCCGGCCCCATTGGTTTCCGAATAGCTCAGCCCGAAGGAGAGCGAGCCGGTGGGCTGCTCCTCGACGTTGACATCCACGATCATCTGATCGGGGCTGGTGCCCTCGCGCGCGGTCACATCGGTGGACGAGAAGAAGCCAAGCGCGCGAATGCGGTCCGCGGCCTCGCGGATTTCGCGCGGGTTGAACGGATCGCCCTCGACGGTGCGGAACTGGCGGCGCACAACACGGTCCAGCGTGGTTGCGTTGCCCTCGATATCGATACGCTCGACGAAAATGCGCGGGCCCTTGACCAGTGCAAACTCGACATCCAGCGACAGATCGCGGTCGTTACGGGTCACCCGCGGCTCGACCCGGATGAAGTTCAACCCCTTTTGAATCGCCAGACGCTCCATCCGGGCGATGGTGTTTTCGATCGCAATGGGGGTGTAGGTGTTGCCGCTGCGCAGTTTCACCACGTCCTGGAATTCAGCCGGATCCACATCGGGCAGGTCCGAAACCGTGGTCACGT
Organism: Paracoccaceae bacterium; assembly: GCA_016938875.1. Taxonomy (GTDB): domain Bacteria; phylum Pseudomonadota; class Alphaproteobacteria; order Rhodobacterales; family Rhodobacteraceae; genus Rhodovulum. Next base: position 14,488 of record JAFGTV010000002.1, on the reverse strand, counting down.
TGCCAAAGTGGAATTTCTGCCCCTCGCGGATGGTGAAGGTCAGCAGATATGCGTCACGCGTCCGGGTCAGTTCCGGCGCGACGGACAGCACCTGGAAATCGACAAAGCCGCGCGAGGTGTAGAAATCCTTGAGCACCTGCTTGTCGAACTCGATCCGGTCCGAGACGAAGGTATCGGACCGGATGATCCGGCGCAGCAGTCCCGCCTGCTTGGTGCCGAGCGCCCGGCGCAGGCGACGTTCGGAATAGGCGCGGTTGCCGACGAACGAGATCCGCTCCACCTCGACGGTGCTGCCCTCGGTGATCTCGAAGACGAGATCGACGCGGTTTTCAGAGCGGCGGATGATCTTGGGCGTCACGGTCGCGGCCAGGCGGCCCGACTGCTCATAAGCGGCGGTGATCGCGGCGGCGTCGGCCTCGGCCATGCTGGGGGAATAGACCCGGCGCGACTTGGACTGCACGATGGCGGACAGATCGTCGTCCTTGATTCGCGCATTGCCCTCGAAATTGATGCGGTTGATCGTGGGGTACTCGGTAACCCGGATCACCAGGGTGGCGCCACGCGGTTGCAATTCGACCAGTTCGAACAGGCCGCTTTCGACGATGGACTGGTAGGCGTCGTTCAGGCGACCGGCCGAAACCGTCTCGCCGCGGGCGATTCCTGCATAGTTGATGATGGTCGCGCCATCGACGCGCTCGTTGCCGACCACCTCGACCTGCGAAAAGCGATAGCTCTGGGCCTGCGCTTGCTGTGGCGCAGCCGCGTAAACCGCTGCGAATGCGAGAAAAATAAAGATGGCAAAGGGACGTACAAAGCCCCTTGCGCCGATCTTTGCGCGCGAATCCATGACCATGTGACCGTCCCGCCCTGACGTGTTTTATACCTCGTCTTGCTAGCTTGTACGCCCAGCCTTGTCAAAAGGGCATGGAAAGAGGGGCGCGAACCGTTGCCCGCGCCCCCCAATCAAAATTGTCAGGAATGGATCGTCTAGATCGAGGCCAGATAAGCGCTCAGCATCAACGCCAGACCAATGGCCGCAGGAAACAGGAACCGGTCCCAGTTCAGATCCAGCAGCAGTTCGAAACCGCGATAGCCATCCTCAAAGGTTCGAAAGGTCTGTGTCATGGCCCATCCGTGCGCATCATGAGTGTTGCGTTCAGGGAAAAGTTAATTGCCGATTATGGCAAGAATTTGGCCCATCCCGTCACGGGCAGACAATGTCATTGGTCAGCGCGAACACCATCAACCCCATCAACAGCGCAAAGCCCGCGGCCATCAACAGCCGCAGCGCCTTGTCGCTGGGCGGGCGGCCGGTCACGGCCTCGTAGGCGAAAAACACCAGGTGCCCGCCATCCAGCACAGGGATCGGAAACAGGTTCAGCAGACCCACCGCCGTCGACAGCATCGCGATGAACCAGATAAAGCTGTCCACCCCTTGAGACGCCGCCGCGCCAGAGCTTTCGGCGATGCCCAGCGGCCCTGACAGGTTGCACGAACTGATCGCGCCGGTCACCATGTGATAAAGGCCCGACAGGCTGGAGCGCGCGATAAAGGTCAGCTGCTCGACACCATAGTTCAGTGCCTCTATCGGGCCGGGCATCCGGGTTTCCGGCGCAAAGGCCAGCCCGCCGGTCATGCCGATCAGCCAACGGGTTTCGAACCCGCCCTCGGTCTTGGGCACGTCCATCCGCCGCGGGGTCAGCGTCAGCGACAGCGTCTCACCGTCGCGCCACACCGACAGCTCCAGCGCCGCCCCGTCCGAGGCCATCACATAGTCCTGCAACTGGCGAAAGGACCGGATCGCAACGCCGTCGATTGCCAGCACCACGTCGCCCTCTTCCAGACCGACCTGCATCGCGGCCGATTGCGGCTGGATCGACGAGACGATCGGCGGGAACGGATAGGGGCCCAGGGCCTCGGCCTCGACACCGTCGCGGCGCACCTTGTAGACGGCCTGGGCATCGGCGGGCATCGCGTCAACGGCATCGTAAAAGCTGGTGTAATCCGGCGTCGGGGTGCCGTTCAGCGCCAGGATCGTGTCGCCCGCGCGCAGCTCGGCGCGTTCCATCGGAACGGGCGGCAGTTGTTCCATCGCGCCGACCGTCGGCGGCTCGACCGCGACGCCGCGCACCAGCGCCAGCGCACCGAACACGATGATCGACAGGGCAAAGTTGAACAGCGGCCCCGCCGCCACCGTCGCCGTGCGCGCCCAGAGCGGCGCACCGTGCATGCTGTGGCGCCGGGTCTCGGCGTCCATCTCGTCGATTGCACCGCCCTTCTTGCCGCTGGCCGCATTGGAATCGCCCAGGAACCGCACATAGCCGCCAAAGGGCAGCGCCGCGATCTGCCACTTGGTGCCATATTGATCCTCGCGCGACAGCAGCACCGGGCCAAACCCCACCGAGAACACCTCGGCGTGGATGCCCGACCAGCGGCCGACGATGTAGTGGCCGTATTCATGGACCGTCACGATGATCGACAGCGCCAGCACAAAGGCGCCCAGGGTGAATACAATATTTCCAAACGACGGAATCAGCGAAAAGATATCCAAAAAGAACCTGCCTCTCAGCGTTTTTGCGGGCTGTCGGCGCGCAGCACCTGCGCCACCTCTTCACGGGCGAGATGGTCCATCTCGAGCACGTTCTCAAGGCTGGTCACGGCATTTCTAAGGCCGTTTTCGCGCGAAAGCCGGTCAAGCACCTCTTCGACAACCTCGGCCATCCGGGTAAAGCCGATCTGGCGCGCCAGAAAGGCGTCCAGCGCGGCCTCTTTGGCGGCGTTGAACACCGCGCCGCTGTGGCCGCCGGTTTCCATCACCTCGCGCGCCAGGCGCAGGGCGGGCCAGCGAACCTCGCAGGCGGGGCGGAAATTCAGCTGGCCGATCTGCGCCAGGTCCAGCCGCGCCACCGGCAGATCGCGCCGGTCGGGCCAGTTCAGCGCATAACCGATCGCGTGGCGCATATCGGGCGGGCCGACATGGGCCATGATCGCCCCGTCGCGGAACCCCACCATCGCGTGGATCAGGGATTCGGGATGCACCAGGGTTTCGATACGACCCGGCTCGATCCCGAAATATTCCTTGGTTTCAATCAGCTCCATCGCCTTGTTGAACATCGACGCACTATCGACCGTGATCCGCTGTCCCATCGCCCAGTTGGGATGGGACGAGGCCTGTTCGGGCGTGGCATTGGCCAGCGCCTCGATCGGCCAGTCGCGGAACGCACCGCCCGAGGCGGTGATGATGATCCGCTCGACCGCGGACATATCCTCGCCCACCAGGGCCTGGAACACCGCGGAATGTTCGCTGTCCACCGGCAGGATGCGCGCGCCGAACCGCTCGGCCGTGGCCAGCAGCAACGGGCCCGCGGTGACCAGGCTCTCCTTGTTGGCCAACGCCAGCGTGGTGCCGTGTTTCAACGCACGCATCCCCGGCACCAGGCCCGCCGCCCCGACGATCGCCGACATGATCCAGTCGGCCGGGCGATCCGCGGCCTCGGCCAGGGCCTGGGGGCCGGCGGCCACCTCGACCCCCGATCCCGCCAGCGCGGCCTGCAGATCGTCGAGACATTCGGGATAGGCGGTCACCGCCAGGTCGGCCTGAAGGGCGCGGGCCTGTTCGGCCAGGCGCGCGACATTGCGCCCGCCGGTCAGCGCGACCACGTCATAGACCTCGGCGCCGCCCTGACGGGTCAGCAGGTCGACCGTATTCTCGCCGATCGAGCCGGTCGAGCCAAAGACCGTGATCCGTTTGCGCATCGTTCAGAACCTCATTTCCGGGGCCAGTCCCAGGGCCGTCAGCACCAGCATCGCCAGCACCGCCCCCAAAAGGCCGTCAAACCTGTCCAACAGCCCGCCATGGCCCGGCAAAAGGGCAGAGCTGTCTTTCACCCCCTTGCGCCGCTTGATCGCACTTTCGGCGATATCGCCCATCTGGCTGGCCAGCGACAGCGCCGCCGACAACGCCACCAGCCCCCAGCCCGCGGGCGTCAGCGCGGCGGCGATCGCCCCCACCACGGCCGCCGACACCCAGCCGGCAACGGTGCCCGACCATGTCTTCTTGGGGCTGATACGGGGCCAGAATTTCGGCCCGCCCAGCATGCGCCCGGCGAAATAGCCCATCACATCCGTGGCGATCACCACCAGCACCAGCCAGATCACCACACCCGCGCCGCCGCCCCCGCGCAGCAGCACCAGCCCATAGCCCGCCAGGATCACCGCCAGCGCATAGATCGCGAAAAGCACACGGTCGCGACCGACCTGCCCCGCGCCAACCAGCGCAGCCGCAATCAGCAGCGGCAGCGCGAATTGCCCCGGCAAGAGACCGGCCAAAACCACCGCCACACCTGAAATCAGCGCCAGTTGCACCGCCACGGCGCGGGCCTGGGGCGCGAACATGCGCGCCAGTTCCCACACCATCAACGCGCTGACCAGCACCGCCAGGGCCAAAAACCACGTCCCGCCCAGCCAGATCGCGGCAATCCCCAGCCCGGCCATCGCCACGCCCGATCCCAGCCGCACCGCCAGGTCGTCCCATGCCCCCTGCCCCGCCATCAGCAGCCCACCGCCCCATAGCGGCGGTCACGGGTGGCGTAGTTTCCGACGATCTCGGCGAAATGGGCGGCGGTGAAATCGGGCCACAGCACCGGGGTGAATTCGTATTCCGCATAGGCCGACTGCCACAGCAGGAAATTCGAAATCCGCGCCTCGCCCGAGGTGCGGATCACCAGATCCGGGTCAGGCAGCAGGCAGGTGTCCAGGAAATGCGCCAGCGTCGTGGCATCCACATCGTCAGGGTTCAGCCGTCCCGCCGCCACCTCTTGCGCCAGCCGCTTGGTGGCGCGGGCCACCTCGTCGCGGCCGCCATAGTTCAGCGCGATGGTCAGATGCACCAGGTCGTTGCCCGCTGTCATATCCTCCAGCGATTGCATCAGGCGCACCAGCTTGGGGTCCAGCCGGTCCCGGTCGCCGATGAAACGCACCCGCACCCCTTCGTCATGCAGCGCCTGGGCCTCTTTCTGGATATAGCGGCGAAACAGCGTCATCAGGCCGGTGACCTCGGTCTGGGTCCGTTTCCAGTTTTCGGTCGAGAAGGCAAAGATCGTCAGGTAGCGGATGCCCAGGTCCGGGCAGGCCTCGACGATCTCGCGCACCCTGCGGGCCCCGGCCTGGTGGCCGAACAGGCGCGGCCGCCCGCGCATCTGCGCCCAGCGACCGTTCCCGTCCATGATGATCGCGACATGGGCCGGACCGCCCTGTTGCTTGTCCCTGCCGGCCACTCCAAGCCCCTTTCCCGATCCCGCGGACCCGATCTCTCAGACCTGCATGATCTCTTGCTGTTTATGTTCCAGCGCGGCATCGACCTTGGCGATATGGGCGTCGGTCATGCTCTGGACCTCGTCATGCCAGATCTTGTTGTCGTCCTCGCTCATGCCGGCTGCCTTGGCCTTTTTCAGCTGCTCCATGCCGTCGCGGCGCACGTTGCGGATCGCGACGCGGGCGTGTTCGGCATATTGCGCGGCGACGCGGGTCAGCTCGCGGCGGCGTTCCTCGTTCAGCTCGGGGATCGGCAGCATGATGATCGTGCCGTTGGTCTGGGGGTTGATCCCCAGGCCCGATTCCATGATCGCCTTTTCCACCTTCTGGACCAGCGACTTGTCCCAGACGTTGATGGTGACCATCCGCGGTTCGGGCACGTTGACCGTGCCCACCTGGTTGATCGGCGTCAACGAGCCGTAGGCGTCCACCATCACCGGCTCGACCATCGAGGCCGAGGCCCGCCCGGTTCTGAGCGAGGCGAATTCGTGTTTCAGTGCGGTCATCGCACCGTCCATCCGGCGCGCAAGATCGTCGAGGTCGATTTCCAGGTCGTCATCCGCCATGGGGCTCTCTCTTCTTCTGGGGCTGGCGCTTTGGGGGGTTCTATAACGCTATCCGTGCACGATTGTATAGGTGCCTTCCCCGGCAAGGATGCCGCGGAAGCCGCCCGGCTCGTCCAGCGAAAACACGATGATCGGCAAGTCGTTGTCACGCGCAAGCGCGATGGCCGAGGCGTCCATCACCTTGAGGTTCTTCACCAGCACATCGTCATAGGTGATGTCGTCATAGCGCACCGCATCGGTGTGTTTCTCGGGATCCTTGTCATAGACCCCGTCCACCTTGGTGCCCTTGAAGATCGCCTCGCAGGCCATTTCGTTGGCCCGCAGGGTCGCCGCCGTGTCGGTCGTGAAATAGGGGTTTCCGGTGCCCGCGGCAAAGATGCAGACGCGCTTCTTTTCCAAATGGCGCACGGCGCGGCGGCGGATATAGGGCTCTGCCACCTCGTCCATGCGGATCGCGGAGATGACCCGGCTGAAGACGCCCATCCCCTCGAGCGCGGATTGCATGGCCAGCGCGTTCATCACCGTGGCCAGCATCCCCATGTAATCGGCGGTGGTGCGCTCCATCCCCTGCGCGCTGCCCTGAAGGCCGCGAAAGATGTTGCCGCCGCCGATGACCATGCAGATCTCGACGCCCATGTCGCGCACGCTCTTGACCTCGCGCGCGATGCGCTGAACGGTGGGCGGGTGCAGGCCGAAGCCCTGGTCGCCCATCAGCGCCTCGCCGGAGATTTTCAGTAGCACACGCTTGTATGCGGCCTTTGGTTGATCGGCGCTTGCGTCGCTCATATGGTCCCCCGGATTTTCGGTTGTTATGGTCCGGCGCAAAATGTCGGAAAAGCGGGGCGGGTTCAACGCCCAAGAGCCACAGGCGGCAATATGGATATCCCAAAGCTGGACCCAACGCGCCCGGTGCTGATCGCCGGACCCACCGCCAGCGGCAAGTCCGCGCTGGCCATGGCGATCGCGCGCGCCCAAGGCGGGGTGATCGTGAACGCCGATGCGTTGCAGGTCTTTGACGGCTGGCGCGTGCTGACCGCCCGCCCCACCCCCGAGGAAGAGGCCGCGCTGCCCCACGCGCTTTATGGCCATGTGGGGTTCACGGCCAGCTATTCGGTGGGCCACTGGCTGCGCGACCTTGCGCCGCTGCTGTCGGGCGACTTGCGCCCCATCATCGTGGGTGGCACCGGGCTCTACTTTACCGCGCTGACCGAGGGGCTGGCCGAGATCCCGGTGCCCCCGCCACAGATCCGCGCCCGCGCCGACCGGCGCATCGCCACCGAGGGGGCCGGCGCCCTGCTGGCCGAGATCGACGCGGCGACCGCGGCGCGGATCGACCGGCAGAACCCCGTGCGCATCCAGCGCGCCTGGGAGGTGCTGACCGCCACCGGCCGGGGCCTGGCCGAGTGGCAGGATGCAACCCCGCCGCCGCTGTTGCCGCTGGACGCGGCGCAGGCGCTGGTGGTCGAGGCCGGGCGTGACTGGCTAAACGCGCGCATCGACGCCCGGTTCGAGCGGATGATGGCGGGCGGCGCGCTGGACGAGGCCCGCGCCAACCTGCCCCGCTGGACCCCCACCGCACAGTCCGCCCGCGCCATCGGCGCGCCGGAGCTGATCGCGTATCTGCGCGGCGAGATCACTCTGGACGCGGCAAAGGCCGCCGCCAAGATCGCCTCGCGCCAATACGCCAAGCGGCAGCGGACCTGGTTCCGCTCGCGGCTGAAACAGTGGACCCGAATCGCGGCGGATTGACCCTGAAAAGGGGCGAATCTGCACATATCCAACACGTCCGGGTTTACGCAAGGGGGCGAATCGGCCCAAAACTTATCCGGTTCGAACCTGCCTGGGGTCTGTCTGCCCGGTCCCGGGCGTCCTGTGTGACACCTGCCTGCCTGCCCTGCTCGCCCGTCTGCCGCCCGGAGCTGCCGCCATGACCCTGTTTCCCGATATCCGTCTGATCCCGTTCTCGCGCCTGACCCAGGGCAGCCGCTGGCGCGTCGAGGCGATGCGCAGCTATTCCGCGCCGCAGCTGTTGTGGATCACCCGCGGTCAGGGTCGGATCACCGTCGGCGGCGTGACCCGCGGCTATGGTGCCCATAACGCGGTCTTTATCCCCGCCCACACGATGCACAGCTTTGAGATGACGGCCCAGGTCTTTGGCACGGCAGTGGTGTTTTCGGGCATGCCCGATCTGGACCTGCCCGACACGCCCCATCACCTGCGAATCCGCGATGGCGTGGTCCAGGCCGAGATCACGACCCATCTGGAAAACATCCAGCGCGAAATCGACGCCCGCCTGCCCGCCGCCAAGCGCGCGATCCGCCACCATGCCGGGCTGTTGTCGGTCTGGCTGGAACGTCAGATCGCCCTGGCCGAGGAAAACATGGCCACATCCGACTCTGCGCGCCGGCTGGCCGCGGGATTTGCCGCCCTGGTGGAAAAGGGCTTTCGCACGCACAAGGGCGTGGCGGACTATGCCGGCGACCTGGGCGTCACCCCCACCCACCTGACGCGGGTGTGTAACCAGACCTGTGGGCGCAGCGCGTCCGAGTTGCTGACCGAACGCAAGATCAGCGAGGCGCGCCGCCTGCTGGCCGATACCCGCGCCCCGGTCAACCAGATTGCCAGCGCGCTGGGCTATGGCTCTGCCGCCTATTTCACCCGCAGCTTTCAGATGCACACCGGGCACGCCCCCCTGGCCTTTCGCAAGGGGGTGTAGGCGCCCTTTGGGCAGCTTGGGGTTGCAACCCGGCGCGATGTCGCTTTTTCTGACCCCATGCCGTTTCCCAGCCGGGAACGGCCCCGTCGATCCGGTGCAGGTGCGCGCCCCGCGCCTGTCGCATGACCAAGGGAGAGCCCCGGCGCCCCCATGACGCGCCGCCGACCCGTATCCGCGCGCCATGCCGGCGCATCGGGCTCGCCTTTTTCCCGATCCTGACCCCGACCCAGGGAGAGACCCCATGACCCCCGCCAAACACGGCCACGGCCCGTCCCACCCCGCAGCCCGCCTTTACGCCCAAGAGGTTCAGAACGGGCAGATGAGCCGCCGCGAATTTCTCGGCCGCGCGACCGCGCTGGGCGTGTCGGTCCCGGCCGCCTATGGGCTGATCGGGCTGGACAGCAGGGCCGAGGCCGCCAGCCATGGCATGACCCCGCGGATGGGCGGCACGCTGCGCATCCAGATGGACTGTCGCGCGCTCAAGGATCCGCGCACCTATGACTGGGCCGAAATGGCATCCGAGGCACGCGGCATCACCGAATACCTGGTCGAGATCCACCGCGACGGCACCCTGCACCCGGTCCTGCTGGCGGGCTGGTCGGCCAACGCGGATGCCACCGAATACACGCTGAACGTCCGTCCGGGCGTCAAGTGGAACAACGGCGACGATTTCACCGCCCAGGACGTGGCGGCCAACATTACCGGCTGGTGCGATGCCTCGGTCGAGGGCAACTCGATGGCGACACGCATGGCGGCGCTGGTGCAGGACGGCCAGGCCGCCCCGGGCGCGGTCGAGGTCCTGGACCCCCTCACCGTCAAGCTGCGGCTGCTGACCCCCGACGGCACGCTGATGTTCGGCATGGGCGACTATCCGGCCGCAATCATGCACCGCGACAAGATCGGCACCTCGGTCGCGGATCACGGCATCGGCACCGGCGCGTACATGTTCGAGCAGTTCAAGGTCGGCGAAAAGGTCGTGCTTGTGAAAAACCCCGATCACACCTACTGGGGCCAGGCCTATCTGGACCGCGTCGAGTTTCTGGATTACGGCACCGATCCCTCGGCCTGGCTGGCCGGTGCGGATGCCGACGAGTTCGACATGACCTATGAAACCGTGTCCGATTTCATCGACATCTTTACCTCGCTGGGGTGGGTCGAAAGCCAGGTGGGCACCTCGGCCACCGTCATCGTCCGCACCAACCAGGAGGCAGAGATCGACGGCACCCGGCCCTATGCGGACGTGCGGGTGCGCCGGGCGCTGGCGCTGGCGGTGGACAACGCGATCCCGCTGGAGCTGGGCATCTCGGGGCGCGGGATCGAGTCCAACAACAACTACCAGGTGGCACCCGGCGTGCATCCCGATCACGCCATGATCGCGCCCCATCGGCAGAACATCGAAGAGGCCCGCCGCCTGATGGACGAGGCCGGCATGCTGGACTTCGAGCACGAGCTGATCTCGATCGACGACGACTATCGCAAGAACACCACCGACGCTGTGGCCGCGCAGTTGCGCGATGCCGGGTTCAAGGTGAAACGCACGGTGATGCCTGGCTCGACCTTCTGGAACGACTGGACGAAATACCCGTTCTCCTCGACCAACTGGAGCCATCGTGAAACCGGCATCCAGACGCTGAACCTGGCCTATCGCTCGACCGCGGCGTGGAACGAGACGGGCTTTCGCAGTGACGCGTTCGACGCCTTGCTGAACGCGGCCACGGCGATTGCCGACAACACGGCGCGCCAGGCGACCATGGCCAAGCTGGAACAGATGATGGTGGACGAGGGCGTGGCGATCATCCCCTATTTCCGCGCACTCTATCGGCATGCCAAAGAGGGCCTGCTCGGGGCCGAGATGCACCCCAAATACGAGATCAACATCCACAAGCTGGGCTGGGCATGATCCGCTGATCCGGTCCCCGGGGCGGGCCGCCCTGCCCCGGGGACCGCGCGGCGCACAAGACAGGACCGCCCCGGGCACGGGGCCGGATCCGGGATCAACAAGCGACAGGGGCCGCAATGGCGCTATTCATCCTCAGGCGGCTGGGCGTCATGGTGGCAAGCATGCTGTGCATGACGTTCATCGTGTTTGCGCTGACCAACCTGCCGGCGAACCTGGAAAAGCTGGCCAAGACCCAGGCCGGCACGCGCATGACCGATGCCCAGGTCCAGAGCTGGCTGGCGCGGGGCGGCTATGCCCAGCCGATGCTGCGCCGCTATGGCGAATGGCTGGGCGTGGTGCCGGGACATGCCGGCGATGCCAGCGCGGGTGAGACCGCCGGGCGCTGCGCGCGCGCCGCGATGCAGGCCGGTCTGGACCGGGCGCCGCGCTATTGCGGGGTCTTGCAGGGCAACTGGGGCTATTCGACCAAGTTCCGCGCCCCCGTCGGCCAGGTCATCGCAGAGCGGCTGGCGCGCACCGGGGTGCTGATGTTCTGGGCCTTTGCGGTGATGGTGCCGCTGGCGCTGGTCATCGGGGTATTGGCGGGCATGCGCGAGGGGTCGGCGACCGACCGCACCCTGTCCACCGTTTCCATCGCCTCCACCTCGACCCCGGAATACGTGTCGGGGGTGATCTTCGTGGTGGTGTTCGCCTCGTCCATGGTGGGGCTGAAATGGTTCAGCGGATCGGCGAAATCGGCGGTCGACGGGATCACCTTTCACAACTTTACCCTGCCGGTGGCCACCATCGCGCTCTATGGCCTAGGCTATATCGCGCGGATGACCCGCGCCAGCATGGCCGAGGTGATGACCGCGCAATATATCCGCACCGCCCGGCTAAAGGGGGTCGGGTTTCGCGCCATCGTTCTGCGCCACGCGCTGCGCAACGCGCTGATCGCGCCCTTTACCATCATCATGCTGCAATTTCCCTGGCTGCTGACCGGGGTGGTCATCGTCGAAGAGTTGTTCGTCTATCCCGGCTTTGGCAATGCGCTGGTCGAGGGGGCGCAGAACAACGATATCGAGCTGTTGATGGCGGTCTCGGTGGTGGCGGTGGTCGTGGTGCTGATCACGCAACTGATTTCGGATATCGGCTATGCCCTGCTCAACCCGCGCATCCGCGTCACCTGAAGGAGCCCCGCGATGGACCCGCTAAGCTGGACCGGCGCGCCGGGCCCCTGGCTGAACCCCGCGCTGGGGGTTGCGGTGCTGGCGCTGGCGGGGGCGGTCGTCGCCCATGCCCTGGCGCGGATATTTGCCAGCGGCGCGCAGCCGATCACCCGCCGCGCGGTCTGGGTCACGCTTGGCGCGGTGGCGCTGGGGGGGCTGGCGCACCTGGCCGGCGCGCTGGTCCTGGCCCCCGATGATACCGGTATCATCGCCCGCATCTCGGCCCGGTTCTGGCCGGTCTGGGCGGCGTTGGGGATCACCTTTGCGCTGTCGCTGGCGCTGCGGCGGCGGCTGGGGCTTTATGGCCATCTGTTCGAAAACCCGATGGGGATGATCGGGCTGGGCCTCGTGCTGTTTTGGGTGTTCACCGCGATTTTCGCCGATCTGATCGTGCCGTTCGATCCGGTGGCCGACGTGATTTCGGGGATGAAGAACAAGCCCCCCGGCACCGCCCTGCGCGCGCCCGAACCGGGGCAATACGGCTATTACCTGCTGGGCGGCGACGCGCTGGCGCGCGATGTCTTTTCGCGCGTGGTGATGGGCGCGCGGGTGGTGCTGGGCATTGCACCGGCGGCCACGCTGTTCGCGTTCATGGTAGGGATAGTGCTGGGGGTGCCGGCGGGATACCTGGGCGGGCGCATCGACACGGCGCTGGCCTTTGTGGCCAACCTGGTGCTGGCATTTCCAGTGATCTTGCTGTTTTTCCTGCTGGTCACCCCCGAGATCATCGCGATGGGCGTGCCGACCTATATGGCGGCGGTGTTGTTCCTGTTTCCCATCGTCTTTCTGGTGATCCTGTGGAACGCCCGGTTTCATACCCGGCCCGTGCTGCGCGCCGTCACGGTGGGGCTGACCGTGCTGGTCGGCGGCTGGCTATACCTGGGGCTGGCATGGGATGCCGATCCGCTGGGGCTGATCTCGATCCCTGGCGGGGTGCTGATCGTGTTCGTCGCAGTGGTGTTCGTCAATGCGCCGACGGTGTTTCGCATCGTGCGCGGTCTGACGCTGGACATCCGCACGCGCGACTACGTGGCCGCCGCCCAGACCCGTGGCGAAGGGGCGTGGTACATCATGCTGTGGGAGATTTTGCCAAATGCGCGCGGCCCGCTGCTGGTCGATTTCTGCCTGCGCATCGGATATACGACCATCCTGCTGGGAACGCTGGGATTTTTCGGCCTGGGCCTGCCGCCCGACAGCCCCGATTGGGGCAGCTCGATCAATGCCGGGCGGGGGTTGTTGCAGTTCTTTCCGTTTCCGCCGCTGGTGCCGGCGGTGGCGATCATGTCGCTGGTGCTGGGGCTGAACCTGTTGGCCGACGCCCTGCGCCAAGAAAGCCTGAGGGACTGAGCCGATGACCGACTGGACCCCGGACCGCCCGATCCTGGAGATCGACCGGCTGTCGATCAGCTTTGCCACCCGGGCCGGGGAGATTCCGGCGGTAATGGATTTCTCGCTGACCCTTCCGCCCGGCGAGGTGGTGGGGCTGGTGGGCGAATCCGGGTGCGGCAAGTCCACCGTGGCGTTGGGGGTGATGCAGGATCTGGGTGTCAACGGGCGCATCGTCGGCGGCACCATCCGGTTCAAGGGGCGCGATCTGGCCGCCCTCGACCCCGACGCGCTGCGCGCCATTCGCGGCAACCAGATCGCGATGATCTATCAAGAGCCGATGGCCAGCCTGAACCCGGCGATGACGATCGCCCGGCAATTGATGGAGGTGCCGCAAATCCATGCCGGCGCCAGCGCAGGCGAGGCCCGCGCGCTGGCCCTGCAAATGGTTCAGGACGTGCGCCTGCCCGATCCCAAACGCATCCTGAACGCGTATCCGCATCAGCTCTCGGGTGGGCAGCAGCAGCGTATCGTGATCGCCATGGCGCTGATGTCGAAACCCGCGCTGTTGATCCTGGACGAGCCGACCACCGCGCTGGATGTCACGGTCGAGGCGGGGATCGTCGATCTGATCCGGGATCTGGCCGGGAAATACGGCACCTCGATGCTGTTCATCAGCCACAACCTGGGACTGGTGCGCGAGGTGTGCGACCGGCTGTGCGTGATGTATTCCGGCCAGGCGGTCGAACGCGGCAGCATCGTGGATGTGTTCGACGAGATGCGCCACCCCTATACGCAGGCGCTGTTTCGCTCGATCCCGCGTCCCGGCGCGGACAAGGTCACCCGCCCGCTGGTGGCGATCCCGGGCAATTTCCCCCTGCCCCATGAACGGCCCGAAGGGTGCAACTTTGGCCCGCGCTGCGAATATTTTCAGGCCGGGCGCTGCGATGTGCGCGGCCTGCGCATGACCCCCGTGCCGGGCAATGACCGGCATGAAACACGCTGTGCACGGTTCGCTGACATCGACTGGGACGCGCCGCCCCCGGTTTGCGACCGCAACACCCCGCCCGCGCCGGGCAAGGTGATCCTGCGGGTCGCGGATCTGCGCAAGTATTACCAGGTTGGGGCCAGCGCGCTCTTCGGGCGCGGCACCCGGCGGGTGGTCAAGGCCAACGAAAGCCTCAGCTTTGAGGCGCGCCAGGGCGAAACCCTGGCCATCGTCGGCGAATCCGGCTGTGGCAAGTCGACCCTGGCCAAGGTTCTGCTGGGGCTGGAAACCGCGACCGCCGGCACGGTTCATCTGGACGGGCGCGAAATCCAGCACCTCCCGATCCACAAACGCGGGGCCCGCACCGTCGCGGATATGCAGATGGTGTTCCAGAACCCGTTTGACACGCTCAACCCCTCGATGACGGTCGGCGCGCAGATCATCCGCGCGCTGGAGGTGTTCGGCATTTGC
>JAFGTV010000019.1 GCA_016938875.1 Paracoccaceae bacterium | reverse complement strand
GACACAGGCCTGATGCTCCGAACGGAGAGCGACAGGGGCAGGCAGGTGAAAGGACTGAGGGAGATCGTCTTGATCCAGGATTTGAAGAACCAGGGTCTCAGCATCACCGCGATCGCGCGGAAGGTTGGCTGCGACCGGAAGACGGTGCGGAAGTATCTCGAGCTGGGACTGGAGGCGCCGGTTTATGGGCCGCGGCAGCCACGGGCCCGGGTGATCGAGCCCTATGAACGTTACCTGCAGGAACGCGTTCAGGCCTTTCCCGATCTCAGCGGCGCGCGGCTTCTACGCGAGATCCGGGAGCTGGGCTATGAAGGCGCCTACACCGCGGTGACGGACTTCCTGCGTGAGGTGCGCCCGGCGCGGCAAGCCCCGTTCGAGCGGCGGTTCGAGACTCCACCGGGCAAGCAGGCCCAGGTCGACTTCGCGGAGTTCACGGTGGAGTTCACCGACGAGCCGGGCGTGGTTCGCAAGGTCTGGCTGTTCTCGCTGGTGCTGGGGCACAGCCGCTGGCTCTGGGGCCGGTTCGTCGCCAGCCAGAACCTGCAATCGGTGCTGCGCTGCCACATCGCGGCCTTTGCCGCGCTCGGCGGCGTGCCGGAGGAGATCCTCTATGACCGGATGAAGACCGCGGTGATCGGTGAAGACGAGGCCGGAGTGGTCACCTACAACGCCGCATTGGTTGCGCTGCTGAACCACTACGGCGCGGTGCCGCGGGCCTGCCAGCCGTATCGGGCCAAGACCAAGGGCAAGGTCGAGCGTCCCTTCCGCTATATCCGGCAGGACTTCTTCCTGGCCCGCACATTCCGCAACATCGACGATCTCAACACCCAGTTCGAAGCCTGGCGGACCGAGGTCGCCAATCCCCGGGTTCATGCCACGACCCGACGCGTGGTGGACGCGGCCTTCGCCGACGAGCAGCCCAGCCTGAAGCCGCTCCCGGCGATCCCTTACAGCGCCGTGCTGACGGTCGAACGGCGGGTGAGCAAGGAGGGCATGATCTCGGTCGGCGGCAACTTCTATTCCGTGCCCGACACGACCCGCCGCCGGACACTCGAGGTGCAGCATCACGCCGAGGAGCTTCGGATCTTCGAGGACGGGCAACTGATCGCCCGCCATCCGGTCCTGGAAGGCAAGGCCTGCCGCCGGGTCGATCCCGCCCATCGCAAGACGCCGCCGAAGAGGCCGGCCTCACCACCTTCGCCACAAGGGCTGCGACGCCCGCTCGACTTCTATGATGCGGTTGGCCGGCGCCTGGCCGCTGCGGGGGCGCAATCATGACCGATCTCCTGGACCGCATCCGCGGCGCCCTGGTTGGCCTGAAGATGCCGCGTGCGCTGGAAGCCCTCGATCACACGTTGCGACAGCTCGAGACGGGCGAGATCACCGCGATCGAGGCGATCGACAGCCTGCTCAGCGAGGAATACGCCACCCGCGAGACGCGCCGGATCGACGTCGCGCTGCGCACGGCCAAGCTGCTGCCGGTCAAGACGCTCGAAGGCTTCGACTTCCGCTTCCAGCCCTCGCTCGACCGGGAACGGATCGCGGCGCTGGCCCAGCTCGACTTCATCCGGCGCGCCGAGGTCGTTCACTTCCTCGGGCCGCCGGGCACCGGCAAGAGCCATCTGGCCACCGCACTCGGCGTCGCGGCAGTCAAGGCCGGGCGAAGCGTCTACCGCGCCACGCTCGCGGAACTGATCACGGCGCTGAACCAGGCCGAACGCGAGGGACGACTGGCCGAGAAGATCCGGTTCTATGCCCGGGCCGCGCTGCTCATCGTCGACGAGATCGGCTATCTGCCAATCACTACCGGCGGCGCCAACCTGTTCTTCCAGCTGGTCAACGCCCGCTACGAAAAGGGCGCCATGATCCTGACCTCGAACCGCGGCTTCGCCGAATGGGGCGAGGTGTTCGGCGATCCCGTCGTCGCGACAGCCCTGCTGGATCGCCTCCTGCACCACGCCGTCGTCATCCAGATCGAGGGGGCCAGCTATCGGCTACGCGCCCATGCCGACCTCATTCCCGAGCATGTCAGGGCGAACGCCCCCATCGCTCCGCCACCACCACCCAAGCGCCGAGGACGGCCACCGAAAAACCAGAATGGAGGCGCCGATCACTGAAGCCGGCTGATCGCCGCGACCGCCGTAGTGGGGAATTTTACTTCGGCACTTTTGGGGAAAATTAAGACGGCGTTGACAG
>JAFGTV010000070.1 GCA_016938875.1 Paracoccaceae bacterium | reverse complement strand
CGACCCCGACCTGATGAAGCGCGTCGTGGCCGAGGCGAAGCGGGCGGGGCGGGAAAACGAACTGGCCGTGTTTCATCTCGGCTATCCTGAAATCTCGGCGCGCTACAATCCGGTGGGCGACTTCTCCCGCATCACCGAAGTCGCCACCCGCCTGGCCAACCAACTGCCGAGCGAGGGCAACGCCGCTGCTTTCCGCGAGTTCGCCTGGCGCTTTACCAACATCGTCGCCCGCGCCCTGCACGCCATGGGCCAGCGACCCGATTACCGGCGGATCGCCCGGTACATTACCCATATCGAGCCGTTATTGATCGATTATTGCCGTTACTGGCTGCCCGGCGTCGCGCCGGACTGGGAGCGCGAGGTGGCGCGGCGGATGGGCGAGATCAATGACCGCAACCTGCCGCCGGCCCTGCGCGGCCGGTCGCCCGAGGCGGTGGCGTTGGTGCAATACATCAAGGAACAGGGGTTGTACGATCCGGTGGCCGACGGGCTGCGTTCCGCCTTCGAGTACGACAAGACCTACTTCGACAAAATCGTGGCGAGCCTTTTACCTCTGATGGAGAAGCTGATTTCGGGCCCCACCGCCGATCTCATCGCGCCCGACTACGACGCCGACGACCCGCGCCCCATCATCGACTGGATGCGGGTCATCCGCCGCCAAGGCATCGTGTACGTGGGCCTGGACGCGCTTTCGGACATTGCCGTCGCCCAAGCCGTCGGCAACGCCATGTTCGCCGATCTGACGTCGGTTGCCGGACGCATCTACAAGCGCGGCGTCGATGCCGGCCTGCCGGGAAGCGAAGGCCACGGCAAGACGCCCGTCCTGTCCCTGCACGCCGACGAATTCAACGATCTGATCGGCGACGAGTTCATTCCGCTGCTCAACAAGGCCGGCGGGGCCGGCTTCCAGGAGACGGCCTACACCCAAACCTGGTCGGACGTGGAGGCGCGAATCAAGAGCCGGGCCAAGGCCGGCCAGGTGGCGGGCAACTTCAACACGCTTATCATGCTGCGGGTCAAGGAACTGGCAACCGCCGAAATGCTCACCTCGCAGCTCGAGGACGTGCGGGTCCATTCCCTGACGGAGGTATCCGGCGTCACCGACACCGCCGATCCCCTG
>JAFGTV010000069.1 GCA_016938875.1 Paracoccaceae bacterium | reverse complement strand
TTAGAAGTCGCCTGCTCTATCCAGTTGAGCTACGGGGCCGCACCGGGTCGTTTTGCCCGCCAACCCCGGAATGATCAAGCGTTCAGTGGGTCCAGGCGCCGCGCCGGCCGGGGGCGAAATTTTCAGCATAGCCCATGGGGCGGACATTGGGCTTGCGCTTTTTGGGGCGCAGCACAACCGCGTCGATCCCGTGACGGCGGGCATAGTCCACCGCCGCCTCTCGGCTGTCAAAGGTCAGGCGCACCTGGGCCTGGGTATCGGCCGATCCGGTCCAGCCCATCAGCGGGTCCAGCGCGCTGGGGGTGGCAGGGGCAAAATCCAGAACCCAGTGGTGGGTTTTGGCCTGCCCCGACTGCATGGCGGTTTTGGACGGCTGGTAAATGCGGGCGCGCATGCGTCTGGTCCCCTCCGACAATGAATACCACGTGGTTATGGGGGTTGGGCCGGATTGGATCAAGGGTTGCTGCATACCGAGGAATACAAAAAATGCCGCACCCCTGCGTGCAGGCGCCAATTCCCCCACGCCCTTGAACCCGGCGGCTTTGGCGACAACTTTAGACGACTGAAAAGGAATCGCTGACCCATGCCCT
This sequence comes from Paracoccaceae bacterium, assembly GCA_016938875.1. Taxonomy (GTDB): domain Bacteria; phylum Pseudomonadota; class Alphaproteobacteria; order Rhodobacterales; family Rhodobacteraceae; genus Rhodovulum. The sequence continues at coordinate 8,698 of JAFGTV010000069.1, read as the reverse complement.
ATTCCAACGAACCCTCGCTCTTGCACAGCCCTGCCCCGCCCGTGCCCGCGCGTGAAAAGCTGGAGGGTGGCAAGAGGTTCACCCTGCACACCACGTTTCAGCCCGCCGGCGATCAGCCCACCGCCATCGCCGAACTGACCGCCGGGGTCACGGCAGGCGAGCGCGACCAGGTGCTGCTGGGCGCGACCGGCACCGGCAAGACCTTTACCATGGCCAAGATCATCGAGCAGACCCAGCGCCCGGCGATCATCCTGGCCCCCAACAAGACGCTGGCGGCCCAGCTTTATGGCGAGTTCAAGGGCTTTTTCCCCGATAACGCGGTCGAATATTTCGTCAGCTACTACGACTATTACCAACCCGAGGCCTATGTCGCACGCTCTGACACCTACATAGAGAAGGAATCCCAGATCAACGAACAGATCGACCGGATGCGCCATGCCGCCACGCGCGCGCTTTTGGAACGTGACGACGTGATCATCGTGGCCTCGGTGTCGTGCATCTATGGCATCGGGTCGGTTGAAACCTATGGCGCGATGACCCAGGATCTGATCGCCGGCCAGGATTATGACCAGCGCAAGATCATCGCCGATCTGGTCGCCCAGCAATACCGCCGCAACGATCAGGCCTTTCAGCGCGGATCCTTTCGCGTGCGCGGCGACGTTCTGGAACTGTGGCCCGCCCACCTGGAGGATCGCGCCTGGCGGTTGTCCTTTTTCGGCGAGGAATTGGAACAGATCACCGAATTCGACCCCCTGACCGGGCAAAAGACCGACACGTTCGACCGGATTCGCGTCTACGCCAATTCCCACTATGTCACCCCCAAACCCACCATGCAGCAGGCCACCCAGAGCATCAAAAAAGAGCTGCGCCAGCGGCTGGATCAACTGGTCGCCGAGGGCAAGCTGCTAGAGGCCCAGCGGCTGGAACAGCGCACCAATTTCGACCTGGAAATGCTGGAGGCCACCGGCGTGTGCAACGGGATCGAGAACTATTCGCGCTATCTGACCGGCCGCGCCCCGGGCGAGCCGCCGCCCACCCTGTTCGAGTTCATCCCCGACAACGCCATCGTCTTTGCCGATGAATCCCACGTTTCGGTCCCGCAGATCGGCGGCATGTACAAGGGCGACTTTCGGCGCAAGATGACGCTGGCCGAGCATGGCTTTCGGCTGCCGTCTTGCATGGATAACCGCCCCCTGAAATTCGAGGAATGGGACGCCATGCGTCCCCAGTCGATCTTTGTCAGCGCCACCCCCGCCGCCTGGGAGCTGGAGCAGACCGGCGGCGTCTTTACCGAACAGGTGATCCGCCCCACCGGCCTGCTGGATCCCCGGATCGAGATCCGCCCGGTCGAAATGCAGGTGGACGACCTGCTGGACGAGGTGCGCCGGGTTTCGGCGGCGGGGTTTCGCACGCTGTGCACCGTGCTGACCAAGCGCATGGCCGAGGACCTGACCGAATACCTGCACGAACAGGGCATCCGGGTGCGCTACATGCATTCCGACATCGACACGATCGAGCGGATCGAGATCCTGCGCGATTTGCGGCTGGGCGCGTTCGACGTGCTGATCGGCATCAACCTGCTGCGCGAGGGGCTGGATATCCCCGAATGCGGGCTGGTGGCGATCCTGGACGCCGACAAAGAGGGGTTCCTGCGCTCGGAAACCTCGCTGGTGCAAACCATCGGCCGGGCCGCGCGAAACGCCGAGGGGCGGGTCATCATGTATGCCGACCGCATCACCGGCAGCATGGAACGCGCCATGCGCGAAACCGAACGCCGCCGGGAAAAGCAGATGGCCTATAACGTCGAACACGGGATCACCCCCGAGACCGTTAAAAAGAACGTCGAGGATATCCTGGCGGGCCTTTACCAGGGCGATGTGGACATGGCCCGCGTCACCGCCAAGGTCGACAAACCCCTGCACGGCGCCAACCTGGAGGCGCATCTGGACGGGCTGCGCGCCGCGATGCGCAAGGCCGCCGAAAACCTGGAATTCGAAGAGGCCGCCCGCCTGCGCGACGAGGTCAAGCGACTGGAGGCCGTGGACCTGGCCATTTCGGACGATCCGCTGGCGCGGCAATCGGTGGTCGACGAGGCCGTGGAGGCCGCCGTGGGCGCGCGCGGCCGCTCGACCGGCGGGCGGGCCGGGCAGCGGGGTGGGAAATCACGGCGGGGCCGATAGCGCGGGTGCCCCGACGGGATACCCCCAGGGTCAGCGCGCGCTCCCACGTCCCATCCGCGTTCATGCAAAGGCGGGCTTGCCACCCTAAGGCCGCGCGGCTACTCCGCCAGCTCCAGCCGCACCGCGCCGCCTCGGACGTGCCCGCGCACCAGGAAGCCGGGCTCTTGCACCTGGGGGTGATCCTCGACCCAGTCGCGAAAGCGGTCGTTGGTGACCACCCGCGCCTTCAGCCGATCTGACCCGCGCAGCAGCAAGGGATCGGCGGGCGTCCCCTTGGGGGCGACAAAGACCTGTCGCTCTGGCAGGCCCAGCGCGTTTGCCAGCGGTCGAGGGCCCATATAGCGCTGTCCCACGCGGTATCCCACGTTCGCATCGAACCATACCACGGGCGCATAGCCGCGCCCCTGCAGCGCCTCGACCACCCGTCCGACGGTCTCAAGCGCGGGGGTCTCGTCGTTCCAGTGCATCACGTTCGAACCGTCGACAACGATCCAGCGGGGCCGCGACCTGCGTGGCGCCAGAACGAGCAGGAACAGCGCCCCGACCGCACAGATCAGCGCCAGCAAAAGCGGCGCGCTGGCGACCGGCCCCCAAAGGAAAACCGATGCAACCGCGGCACCGAGCGAAAGAATCAAAAGCACAAAGGGCACAACCATGGCGGCAGACTAACACCGCGCGCATCGCCCACAAGCGGCACGGCGCCGCGCCGGGTGAAATCCTGCGCCAGCCGATGCCCGGGGGGCAAATGCCACCCTCCACAGCGCGCGCGGTCCCGAAAAACCGTCCTGCCCGATGGCGCAATTGACCCGGGCCGGGTCCGCCCCCTAGGGTGCGCCATGTCCCATGCCATCGTGATCCTCGGCGCGGCGATGCGCGGCCCCGGTATGCCCGGTCCCGCGCTGATCCGGCGCGCGCGTCACGGCGCCGATCTGTGGCAGACGATGCCCGATAGCGTGATCCTGGCCAGCGGCGGGATGGGCGAGGCAGAGGCCATCACCGCGATCTGCCGGGCCGCCGGCGTGCCCGAGGCACAGATCGTGCAAGAGCCACAGTCGCGCAACACCGCCCAGAACATCGCGTTTTCAGCGCCGATTCTGGCCGCGCGGAGCATCGACGCGATCACGTTGGTCACGGATTACTATCACCTGCCGCGCGCGCGGCTGTTGGCCCGGCGCGCAGGCCTGGCCGTCACCCCCAGCGCGCCGCCGCACGGCATCGCCCGCCCGCACCGCCACGTCTGGCTGGTGATGCGCGAGGCGGCAGCCCTGTTGGCGGTCCTTGTTCGGCCTCAGCGATAAACCTCGACGGTGACGAAATCGCCCCGACCGCCCTGGCCCCAGATCTGCACCACCACCGTGGCGCCGCCATTGACGATATCACGCGCCGCCGCCGGGTTGTTCCGACCCCGCATCAGCATCTGTTCCATCGCGGCGCGATTGCCCATGTCGGCAAAGAACCGGTCGCCCTGATCCTGCGGATCGCGCAGCCCGAAGCGGTGGAAATTCGCCCGGTCCTGGCGCAGGATCTGCCACGGCTCCCACAGCCGGGCGCCGTTTGAATTGAACAGATCATGCGGACCGATCTGGGCGACATATTGCTCCAGCAGATCCTGGGCCCGCGCAGGCCCGCCCGACAGCGCCAGCATCAGCGCCAGGGTGCAGATGGAAAGGACATGTCGCATGGTCCCGACCCCTTTTGGATGCGGCCCCGCCCCTAGTTGAAGCTGCCGAACACGTCGTACATCACCGGCTCAAAGCTTTTGCACAGTTGGGCGATGCGCCGGTTGCGCGCGCGCATTTCGTCCGAGCGCAGCATCGCCTGGAAATCATCGCGGCTTTTCCATTGGGAATAGTTGGCGATCCGGGTCTGGGCGTCGTTGACATGCAGACCCGCGCCGATGAATCCGGTCTGCTTGGAAATGAACTGGGTATAGGCGTCGCACAGCTCGTCCAGCAAATCCTGGCAGGTGCCCGGCGTCACATCGAAGGTGGTGATGACGGTCTGAAGTTCGGCATCGCGCGAGATGGTGGGCATGGGGTCTCTCCCTTGTGGTTCTTGGTTTTGTCGTTTTATCGTTGCTCGGTACGGGTCCGGTCGCCTAGCGCAGCACATGCACCGCACAGGGCGCGTGGCGCACGACCCGCGCGGCGGTCGAGCCCAGGAAATAGTCCTGTAGGCCGGGGCGGTGCGACTGGATCACGATGCAATCCACGCCATGCCGCTGGGCATATTCGACGATGGTGATGCCGGCATGACCGGTGACCACGCGGACTTCGACATCGGGCGCGTCCTGCAAGGCCGCGACCAGGTCACCGTGGATCGCCTTGCGGGTGGCGGCCTCCTGCCCCTCGGGCATGTATTGGGCGACATAGGGCGGGATCGCCTCTGCCACGGTCAGCGCGGTGATCTGCCCGCCCTCGGCCCGCAGCGCCCGGGCAATGGCCAGCGCCTCGCCCAGGTCCGGGCCGTGATCGACGGCGACGGGAACAAGGATATTTTTATACATGGCAAGCACCCTTCCTTGGCACAGTAAACATCGCATGAGGTGCGGGGCGCAACCTTGACGCAGGTCATGCGCGTGCGGCGGATAGAACCTCTGCCGCCAGCGCGTCGATCTCGGCACAGGCGGGGCCCTTGCGCGCCGCCTCCAGCACGCCCAGGCCGCGGCCCAGGGTTTCGGCATAGCCGACGCGGTTTGCCAGCACCGCCTGGGCCAGGGTGGCCTCCAGTGCCCCGGCGGCGGCGGCGACCTCTTGTGCCAGGCGGGTGCCCGCGCGCATCCGGTTCAGCACGATCAGGCTTGTGCGATCCTCGCGCCGGGCCAGGTCCAGAACCCCCTCGGTGGCCCACAGATCGACATGGCTGGCAGCCACCGGCACCAGCACCAGGTCGGCGGCGCGCAACGCGGGGCGCAGGTCGCTGTCGGCCTTGGGGGGTGTGTCGATCAGCACGATGTCATGGGCACGGGCCAGTTTGCCGACCTCATAGCCGACCCCCCAGGCCGAAGCGGTCGAAAACTCCATGTCAGGGGCCGCGCGCCCCTCGATCCGGGCCATGAACCAGCGGCCCAGGCTGCCCTGCGGATCGGTGTCGATCAGCGCAACCCCCAGCCCCTGGCGGGCATAGGCAACCGCCAGGTTCGCGGCCAGCGTCGTCTTGCCCGAGCCGCCCTTTTGTTGCGCGATGGTGATGATCGTGCCGGTCATGTGCTGCGCCCTTTGCTGCATTGCAGCATAGCTTGGATGTGGGCCACTGCACAGCCCCTATCACGCCCCGTGCTTGCCGATCTGCCAGCCGGTGTCCCCCAACAAGCGTTCGGCGGTGGCGATCGGCAGATCCTCCAGCGCAGAGCCCATCGAATCGTTCCAGCGGTTAAGGTAGCCAAACAGCGCGATCACCCCCATGATCTCGACGATATCGCCGTCGGACCAATGGGCGCGCAGGCGATCCTCGATCTGGGGGGTGACGCCGTTGGGCACCTCTGCGGCGGCGCGGGCAAAGGCCAGCGCGGCCTTTTCGGCCTCGGTGAAATGGGGGCTGGGTTCGAAATCCCACACATCGTTCAGCCGCGCGGCACTGGCGCCAAAGCGTTCGCTGCCCAGGATCGTATGCGCCTGGCAATAGCGGCACCCGCTGGTGAAACTGGTCACATAGCCGATCAGCCGTTTGAATTCGCCCGTCACGGCGCCGTGGCACGTCATCACCGCGATGTTCAGCGCGGTAAAGGCGCGCGCAATCTCGGGCCGGTGCGCCATGGTGCGAACCGAGTTCGGCACAACCCCCAGCGGCCCCTTGAAGAACTGCACCTCGTCGCGCAGCGCGGGCGCCATCTCATCCTCGTTCAGCGGTGTGACCAGTGCCATTTACCCCTCCATCCTGGTTGCGCCCACAGGACCGCGCGGGGGCTGCAAATGCAAGACACCGGTCCGGTTAACCCCTGATTAACCAATCCGAACCCATGCTGGCGGGGAAAGGACCGCGCCATGCGCCCATCGCTGACCCTGGCCTGGCTAATCTGGCTGGCTGCCGCACCCATGGTGCAGGCAGGCGGCTGGCTGCGCGACGCGGGCGGGCGGATGCTGTCGGTCTCGCACGAGATCAGCCATGACCAGACCTGGGGCGGAACCTGGGGCTATACCACCGTTTACGGCGAATACGAGCTGTCGCCGCGGCTGACCCTGGGTCTCGATGCGGGGCGGGGAGATGCCGATGGCGACTGGAAGGCGTTGATCTTTTTGCGCACGGGGCATGCGTTCGACGCGCTGCCGGGCCGTGTCGCGATCGAGCTGGGGCTGGGGGCCGCGGGCCTGCCCGAGGGCGGGGCCGAGGGGCTGATCCGCCCGGTGCTGAGTTGGGGCTATGGCACGCCCACCCGGCTGGGCGCGGCCTGGGTCAACCTCGATGCCAGCGCCGAGCACCGTGTGCAAACGGCGCGCACGGCCACCAAGGTCGACCTGACGCTGGGCCTGTCGGTCACGTCGCGCAACGCCCTGACGCTGGAGGTCCGCACCGAGGATCCCGCGCAGGGCGCGCGCACCCTGCGCCTGGCCCCGTCGGTGCAGCACCGGCTGGGGCGCGGGCCATGGCTGCGGCTGGGCGCGATCATCGGGCTGGAAAACGACGACAGCCTTGGCCTGATCCTGGGCAGCCGGTTCGAATTCTAGGCGCTCACCGATTCGGTTCCGCCCCTGCCCCACCCCGCCAATTGTGGCAAAGCCCCGTCAAAGCCGAAACAATGCCCGGTCAACCAGAGGCATTGCGCCCCTAGAGCGGTCAAATAACCGTAAGATTTTGACAATGGCGCAAAAATTGTGGCTTTTGTTCAATGTCTCTCTGCACTTCGGTGGGGGCCTTCGCAGATGTGACCAGACCGAAAGGACTGATCGCATGGTGTCTACCGATCGAACCGCCGCTGGCCTCGCGGCGGCGCACATGGCCCCCTGGGCCATCAAGGCAGAAACCGCTCGTCAAGAACGGCGACCTCAGCGCAGCATGCCTCTGATGCGCAGATATGAGGTCGCCGGTCTGACCCCGGACGGCACGCCTCGGCACTTTGCCCGGACCCTGGCCGCAGAACCACACCTGGACGAAGCGTTTGCCGCCTTTGCCCGCGGCACATTGATCGCCACCGCCAACGGCCCCGTCGCGGTCGAGGATCTGATGCCGGGCATGGCATTGATGACCGCCGATGCCGGGCCAAGGCGGCTGATGTGGGTGGGAACGACGCAACTGATGCCGCCCGACGATCCGCTGCACGCGGAACGGACGGGACTGACCCGCATCACCGCCGACAGCCTGGGACTGGGCCGGCCGATGCCCGACCTGGTGCTGGGACCACGGGCGCGGATGCTGTTTCGCCATTCCGGCTGTCAGGCCCTTTTCGGCACCGAGGCAGGGTTTGCCCCGGCCAGCGCCTTTGTCGACGGGGTCACGTTGATCGCGCTGCGCCCCAGCCGACCGATGAGCGTTTACCACCTGGCCCTGGAGGGGCAACACGCCCTTGTCGCCAACGGGGTCGAGATCGAAAGCTATCACCCCGGCGAAAATGCCGACGCCCTGATGGATGCCGCGACACGGATGGAATTCCTGTCGCTCTTTCCCCATCTGGAAGGCTTCGGCGGGTTCGGGGCAATGACCCTGCCCCGGCTGACCGCGTTCGAGTTGGAGCGCCTGCGCGCCGCCTGAAATCCCGGCCTCAGGCCGAGCGGCCCAGCCGTTCCTCGAGCACCTCAAAGGGCACGCCGGGTTCATCCTTGGCGCAGCGGATCACCAGCGAGGTCTTGACGCTGGCGACATTCTCGGCGGCGGTCAGCTGCTCTGTCAGGAAGTTCTGAAAGGTGGACAGATCGGGGGCCACGCATTTCAGGATGAAATCGACCTCGCCGTTGAGCATGTGACACTCGCGCACCAGCGGCCAGGCGCGGCAGCGGGCCTCGAATTTCGAAAGATCCGCCTCGGCCTGGCTTTGCAGCCCGACCATGGCGAACACCTGCACCTCAAAGCCCAGTTCGCGGCTATCGACCTCGGCGTGATAGCCGCGGATGAACCCGGCCTCTTCCAGGGTGCGCACCCGGCGCAGGCACGGCGGCGCCGAGATGCCGACGCGACGGGCAAGCTCTACGTTGGTCATACGCCCGTCGGCCTGCAATTCAGCCAGAATCTTGCGGTCGATCGGATCCAGTTTCGCGCCAGGCATGCCTGCTCCTTGGGTTTTTCCGGATCATATGTCTACGCCCGTGGGCGCGCAATAATATTTCACACCCGCGCAACATTTTAAAAGCAACTCCTGCGTGATCCCGTTTGCCGCGTCGCGACCAAGAGACACACAAGGGGTTCCACCGCCCGCCTCTCGGGTCTATATCCAGCCCGCAAGACAAGGGTTCCAGCAGGAGTGCGACCATGGGCGAGACGCGGCATTGCAAGGTTCTGATCATCGGCTCGGGTCCGGCGGGCTATACCGCCGCCGTCTATGCCTCTCGCGCGATGCTGGAACCCGTTCTGATCCAGGGCATTCAGCC
>JAFGTV010000018.1 GCA_016938875.1 Paracoccaceae bacterium | reverse complement strand
CTGCCGGTGCCGATGATGAACATCATCAACGGCGGCGAACATGCCGACAACCCGATCGACATCCAGGAATTCATGATCATGCCGGTCAGCGCGGACAATATCCGCGACGCCGTGCGCATGGGGTCCGAGGTGTTCCACACCCTCAAGAAAGAGCTCTCCGCGGCAGGTCACAACACCGCCATCGGCGACGAGGGCGGCTTTGCCCCGGCGCTGTCGTCGACCCGCGATGCGCTGGATTTCATCCTCAAGAGCATCGAAAAAGCCGGCTACAAACCCGGTGAGGACATCTACCTGGCGCTCGACTGTGCCTCGACCGAGTATTTCGAGGGCGGCAAATACGAGATGAAAGGCGAAGGGCTGAGCCTGAGCGCCGCCGAAAACGTCGCCTACCTGGCCAAGCTGTGCGCCGACTACCCGATCATCTCGATCGAGGATGGCTGCGCCGAGGATGACTGGGACGGCTGGAAGCTGCTGACCGAGGCGCTGGGCGACAAGATCCAACTGGTGGGCGACGACCTGTTCGTCACCAACCCGCTGCGCCTGGCCGACGGGATCAAGCGCGGCGTGGCCAATTCCATGCTGGTCAAGGTCAACCAGATCGGCACCCTGACCGAGACGCTGGCCGCCGTCGATATGGCCCACCGCGCGGGCTATACCAACGTGATGTCCCACCGCTCGGGCGAGACCGAGGATGCCACCATCGCCGACCTGGCCGTGGCCACCAATTGCGGGCAGATCAAGACCGGCTCGCTGTCGCGCTCGGACCGGCTGGCAAAATACAACCAGTTGATCCGCATCGAGGAAATGCTGGACGGCACCGCCCAATACGCGGGCCGCTCGATCCTGAAATAAGCGTCGCGCAAGACACCGCAAACACCAAGGGGCAGGCCATCCCGGCGCTGCCCCTTTTTGCTGTGTTGAGGATCGCAACCGGAACGTGCGGGGAAATCGTCGACAGGGCGTTCGCCCCAGGGCGCCATGTGATCGCAAACAGCGCCGCGCGCGGCGGTGCCTCAGCCCACCATGCGGTAGATGCTGCGGGTTGCGTCCTGTCCGCGCAGCGCCTCGATCAGGGCACGGCCATCTTCGGTCGGACGGCCATGGGCGTCCAGCCAGCCACGGCCCAGGGCGGCCTGGTCCAGCCGCTCTGCCGCGTGGGTCAAAAAGCGCGTAAAGCCCAAAATCCGCGAGACGATGTCATCATTGCTCATGTGTCCGACTCCCTTCGGCTATCGCGCGGCGGGCCCGATCCCGCTGCGCCTGGAGAGCGAATTAACACCCGCGCCCCGGCGCGACAATGCAGGTGCAGCATCACATTTTTGCGACGCAGCAAAAAGGACACAATTACTGCCCTTTCGGCAAAAGTCCCCGCCGCAAATGCTGAAAACTTCATCGCCCGGCGAAATCAGGTGGCCCGCAGCAGGCCCGCCCGGCGGGGGTCAGGACGGGCGGCTGACCTGCCCCCCGCCCACCGCCGCCGCAACCCCGGTCGTGGCCGGGCACGAGGTCGGCAGGCCGCGCGCCACCCGCACCGCGAGATAGCCAAAGGCCTGTGCCTCCAGCATATCGCCGTTCAGCCCGACCTCTTCGACCGGGATCACCGGCAGGCCGCTGCGCTGGGCCAGCATCCGCATCATCACCCGGTTCAGCCGCCCGCCGCCGGTGATCAGCAACCGGCTGGGCGGCTGCGGGCAATGTTCCAGCCCGCGGGCCACCGCGGCCGCGGCACAGGCGGTCAGGGTTGCCGCGGCGTCGGCATCGCCCAGGTCCGCCACCCGGCCCACCAACCCAGCGAAATCGTTTCGGTCCAGTGACTTGGGCGGCATGCGCAGGAAATAAGGTTGGGCCAGCATTGCCGCGACAACCGCCTCATCGACCTGGCCGCGCGCCGCCAGCGCACCGTCATGGTCACAGGCCTGCCCGACCCGATCCTGCATCAGATCGTTCAGCGGCGCGTTCGCGGGCCCGGTGTCAAAGGCCAACAGCGCGCCGGGATCCTCAGGCCGCGCAAAGGCCGGATCGATCCAGGTCAGGTTGCCCACCCCGCCGAGGTTGACCACCGCCAGCGGCGCCTCGGCCCCGATCCACTTGGCACAGGCAAAGTGAAAGAACGGCGCAAGCGGTGCCCCCTGCCCGCCCAACCGCATGTCGGCGCTGCGAAAATCCCACACCACCGGCAGGCCAAGCACCTCGGCCAGCACCGCGCCGGACCCGGCCTGGTGGGTGCGCCCCCCGTTGGGTTCATGGGCCAGGGTCTGGCCATGAACCCCGGCCAGCGCGATATCGTCGAACCCGGCCATCACCTGGGCATGGGCGGCCTCGACGATTTCGGCGGCGGCCTCGACGCCGTCCCCGTCGGGCCACCGGCCCAGAGCCGCGGCGATGGTGGCGCGTTCAGGTGCGGTGTAGGGGCGATAGGCGGTTTCACCGAACGCCGCGATGGTCACGCCGTCGGTGACGATCACCGCCGCGTCCACCCCATCCAGCGAGGTGCCCGACATCGTTCCCAGCGCCCGCACGGCCCCCGATTTCAACATGGCCTTTCCCTTCGCGACCTGCACCGATATATCACTGGCGAAATCCACCCGAGGGGACAAGACCCGATGACCTACCACCCCAAATCAGACTTCTTGCGCGTGATGATCGAGCGCGGCTTTCTGGCCGACTGCACGGATTATCGGGGCCTGGACGAGGCGCTGATCGCGGGGGTGGTACCAGCCTATATCGGGTTTGATGCCACGGCGAAATCGCTGCATGTGGGATCGCTGATCCAGATCATGATGCTGCGCTGGTTGCAAAAGACCGGGCACAAGCCGCTGGTCCTGATGGGCGGCGGCACCACCAAGGTGGGCGATCCCAGCTTTCGCGCCGACGAGCGCCCGCTGCTGACACCCGATCAGATCGACGCCAATATCGCCGGGATCAAGGCGGTCTTTGCCAATTACGTCACGTTCGGCACCGGGCCGGGCGATGCGCTGATGCTGAACAATGCCGAATGGCTGGACGGGTTGAACTACCTCGATTTCCTGCGCGATATCGGGCGGCATTTCAGCGTGAACCGGATGCTGGCCTTTGAATCGGTGAAATCGCGGCTGGACCGCGAACAATCGCTGAGCTTTCTGGAATTCAACTACATGATCCTCCAGGCCTATGATTTCCTTGAGCTCAACCGCCGCCATGGCTGCCTGTTGCAGATGGGCGGGTCGGACCAGTGGGGCAATATCGTCAACGGCATCGACCTGACCCGGCGGGTGCTGGATGCGCAGGTGTTCGGGCTGACCTCGCCGCTGTTGACCACCTCGGACGGCAAGAAGATGGGCAAGAGCCAGTCGGGCGCGGTCTGGCTGAACCCCGACATGCTCAGCCCGTATGAGTTCTGGCAGTTCTGGCGCAACACCACAGATGCCGATGTCGGCCGCTTCCTGAAGCTTTACACCGAGTTGCCGATCGAGGAATGCGAACGCCTGGGCGCGCTGGACGGCGCGGGGATCAACGACGCCAAGATCGTGCTGGCCAGCGAGGTCACCGCCCTGGCCCATGGCCGCGCCGCCGCCGAGGCCGCCGAGGCCACCGCCCGCGAAGTGTTCGAAAAGGGCGGCACGGGCGAGGATCTGCCGACGCTGGAGCTGAGCCGCGCCGAGCTGGGCGACGGCATCTCGGTGGGGCAGCTGATCACCCGCACCGGCTTGGCCAAGTCGGGCAAGGACGCCAAGCGGCTGATCGCCGAGGGGGGGGCGCGGCTGAATGACGCCCCGCTGAGCGATGCCGGGCTGATGGTGGATGCCGCCCTGCTGGCCGATCCGATCAAGCTGAGCGCGGGCAAGAAGCGCCATGCGCTGGTGCGGCTGGCCGACTGACCGGGCCGCCGCGCGCCCGATGTCAGCCGCGGATCTGGATGTTTTTGCCAGGAAAAAGGGGCAAGGTTTACGCCTTGCCCCTTTGATCTTTTCAAAAGGATCGCGGGTCAGTCGGTGACGGTGACCGTCACCATGCGATCGGGCGTGCCGACCACCGCCCCGTTGCGACCCGTGCCGCGCTTGATCGCGTCCAGCACGTCCAGCCCCTCGGTCACCTGGCCGACCACGGTATATTGACCGTTCAGGTGCGGCGCGGGGGCGAACATGATGAAGAACTGCGAATTGGCCGAATCCGGGTCGCCGGCACGGGCCATGCCCACGGTGCCGCGCACAAAGGGCAGGTCCGAAAACTCCGCCGCCAGGTCCGGCTTGTCCGAGCCGCCGCTGCCCGCCCGGCGCATGTCATCGCCGGGATGGCCGAACTGCACGTCGCCGGTCTGCGCCATGAAGCCGTCGATCACCCGGTGGAACACCACGTTGTCATAGGCCCCCGTGCGGGCCAGTTCGGCCAGGCGGGCGGCGTGGTTGGGGGCGGCCTCGGAGGCCAGCTCGATCACGATGGTGCCATTGGCCCCCTCGCCCGCGACCTCGATCTCAAGCGAGGTGGCCAGCGCCGGGCCCGCGCCCAGTGCCAGCACCAATGCCAGCGCGGCCTTACGCATCCGAGGCGACCTTGACGCTGATCATCCGGTCGGGATTGCGCGGCGGCTCTCCGCGGGTGATGGCGTCCACATGTTCCATCCCCGAGATGACCCGGCCGTAGACGGTGTATTGCCCGTTCAGGAAGTGGTTGTCGCTGAAATTGATGAAGAACTGCGAGTTGGCCGAGTTGGGGTTCGACGAGCGCGCAGCCCCCAGGGTGCCGCGATCATGGGGCAGCTTGGAGAATTCCGCCGGAAGATCGGGCATATCGGAACCGCCCGTGCCAGCACGACGGAGGTCGAAATCACGCTCGGCATTGCCGTGGGCGACATCGCCGGTCTGCGCCATGAAGCCGTCGATCACCCGGTGGAACACCACGTTGTCATAGGCGCCCGCGCGGGCCAGTTCCTTCATCCGCTCGGCATGCTTGGGGGCCACGTCGGCCAGCAGCTCGATGATGACGGGTCCGCCCGTCAGTTCCATGATGATCGTGTTCTCGGGATCCTTGATCTCGGGCATTTGGGGCTCCTCTCGCCGCGACATTTCGAGGCGTGACCCTAGTGCGACCAATCGCCGAAGAAAAGGGGAAGCGAGCCGCGAGGATTGACCTTTGCCCCCGCTTCGGGCGATTTAGCGCCAACGTGAACCCCTGGGAGGATATCGTATGGCCTGGAAGACCCTCGACGACATGGACCTTGCCGGCAAAGTTGTGCTGGTGCGGGTGGACATCAACGTGCCGGTCGAGGATGGCCGCGTGACCGATGCGACCCGGATCGAGCGGATCGTGCCCACGGTCAAGGACATCCTGGCCAAGGGCGGCAAGCCGGTGCTGCTGGCCCATTTCGGCCGCCCCAAGGGCCAGGTTGTCCCGGAGATGAGCCTGAAGGTCACCCTGCCCGCGCTGGAGGCCGCGTTCGGGCGCGGCGTGATCTTTGCAGAGGATTGCATCGGCCTGCCGGCGAAACAGGCCGTTGGCGCGCTGTCCGAGGGCGACATCCTGCTGCTGGAAAACACCCGGTTCCATGCGGGTGAGGAAAAGAACGACCCCGAGCTGGCCGCCGCGATGGCCGCGCTGGGCGATATCTATGTCAACGACGCGTTTTCCGCCGCCCACCGCGCCCATGCCTCGACCGAGGGGATCGCGCGGCTGTTGCCGTCCTGCGCCGGGCGCAACATGGAGATGGAGCTGAAAGCCCTGGAGGGCGCGCTGGCCAAGCCCGAGCGCCCGGTGGCCGCCGTTGTCGGTGGCGCCAAGGTGTCGACCAAGCTGGACCTGCTGGGCAACCTGGTGGGCAAGGTCGATTACCTGGTGATCGGCGGCGGCATGGCCAACACCTTCCTGGCCGCGCAGGGCATCAATGTCGGCAAATCGCTGTGCGAGCATGACATGGCCGGCACCGCGCGCGACATCATGGACAAGGCCAAGACCGCCGGCTGCGAGATCGTGCTGCCCGTCGACGTGGTCTGCGCGCGCGAGTTCAAGGCCGGGGCCGAGAACGAGACCGTGCCCGCCGACGCCTGCCCGGCCGACGCGATGATCCTGGATGCCGGTCCCGCGACCGTGGCCAAGATCGAAGAGGTGTTCGGCCGCTGCAAGACGCTGATCTGGAACGGCCCGCTGGGCGCATTCGAAATCCCGCCCTTTGACGCCGCAACCAATGCCGCCGCCAAAAAGGCCGCCGACATGACCAAGGCCGGAACGCTGGTTTCGGTGGCGGGGGGCGGCGACACGGTGGCCGCGCTGAACGTCGCCGGCGCGGCGGAGGATTTCAGCTATATCTCGACCGCTGGCGGCGCCTTCCTGGAGTGGATGGAGGGCAAGACCCTGCCCGGCGTCGCCGCGCTGGAGCACTGACCCCGCGGCCCGGCCCCCCCGCGCGGGGGGCCGGGCGCACCCCCGAAAGAGCCGCAACCCGGCGATTTAGGGGATTCACAAGGCGAATCACTTATGCGACACTGCCCCCACCCATCCGCAAGAGGTGGGCCAAGAGGCAGGTTCGATGAGTGTTTCCCGCAAGCGTCCCGCATGGGGCACGATCGTTTTTTTCGGCATCAGCTTCGCTTTGGCGATGTATTTCACCTTTGCCGCCGTGCAGGGGGATTACGGGCTGTTCCGCCGGATCCAGATCGAGGCTGACGCGAAAGGTCTGGCCGCCGAAAAGGCCGCGCTGGAGGCCGAGCTTGCCGCCCTTGCGGGAAAGACGCGGCGGCTGTCGGACGGGTATCTGGACCTGGACCTGCTGGATGAACGCGCGCGCATCGTGCTGGGCATGATCCGCGCTGACGAGATCGTGATCCGCTGATCACAGCCCTCGCCCCCTGTAATCAAACCACGCCTTGCGCCCGATCCGGGGGCGTGGCGGGTCAATGCGAAAACCCGCTCGCTTTCCGGGCGCAGGCCTGCTATGATTTAGTTTAACGTTAAACCATTTGTCGCGCGGAGGAGGCGCTGCCCGATGGCCACGCGAAAAACACCCCCCAAATCCAACACCTCCAGCGAGGAATTGCTGGAATTTTACCGCGAGATGCTGCTGATCCGGCGATTCGAGGAAAAGGCAGGCCAGCTTTACGGCATGGGTCTGATCGGTGGCTTTTGCCATCTCTATATCGGGCAAGAGGCCGTCGTCGTGGGCCTGGAGGCCGCGGCCAAGGACGGCGACAAGCGCGTCACCTCGTATCGCGATCACGGCCATATGTTGGCCGGCGGCATGGACCCCAAGGGCGTCATGGCCGAACTGACCGGGCGCGCGGGCGGCTATTCGGGCGGCAAAGGCGGCTCGATGCACATGTTTTCCAAGGAAAAACATTTCTACGGCGGCCACGGGATCGTCGGCGCGCAGGTGCCGATCGGCGCGGGCCTTGCCTTCAGCGACAAGTACAAGGGCAATGACAACGTGACCTTCGCCTATTTCGGCGATGGCGCGGCGAACCAGGGCCAGGTGGCCGAAACCTATAACATGGCCCAGCTGTGGGATCTGCCGGTGATTTTCGTGATCGAGAACAACCAGTATGCGATGGGTACCTCGGTCCAGCGCGCGACCAAGTCGCCCGATTTCTACGAGCGCGGCATCGCCTTCGGGATCCAGGGCGAAGAGGTCGACGGAATGGACGTGCTGGCGGTCAAGGCCGCGGGCGAAAAGGCCGTTGCCCACTGCCGGGCCGGCAAGGGCCCCTATATCCTTGAAATCAAGACCTATCGCTATCGCGGCCACTCGATGTCGGACCCGGCCAAGTATCGGTCGCGCGAAGAGGTGCAAAAGGTCCGCGAGGAACGCGATGCCATCGAGCATGTGCGCGAGTTGATCCTGCAAGGCAAGCACGCCACCGAGGACGCGCTGAAAGCCATCGACAAGGACATCAAGGCCGTGGTGAACGAGGCTGCCGAGTTTGCCAAGACCAGCCCCGAACCCGATGTCGACGCGCTTTATACCGATATCTACGCGGACGCCTAGGCGATGGCGCGCGCTCTGCCAACCGATCCCGCCGCGGTGTACGGCGCGCCCGTCCAGGGCACCCGCAGCCCCCGGATGCCGGGTGCGTCGGGGGACGGCATGGGCCGGGCGATGACCGCTGCGATCACATCCCTTGCGACCGTTGGGCGCTGGTCACGACTGTCCCCAGCCCCCGCTTGCGGTCGAATATCTCACGAGGAGGCCTGACTGAATGGCAACCGAAATCCTGATGCCCGCCCTGTCCCCCACGATGGAGGAAGGCACCCTGGCCAAGTGGCTGGTCAAAGAGGGTGACAGCGTCGCCGCCGGCGACATCCTGGCCGAGATCGAAACCGACAAGGCCACCATGGAATTCGAGGCCGTGGACGAGGGCAAGCTCGGCAAGATCCTGATCCCCGCCGGCACCGAGGGGGTCAAGGTCAACACCCCCATCGCCGTGCTGCTGGAAGAGGGCGAAGAGGCCTCGGCCAGCCCCCCGGCCGCAACGCCCGCGCCCCGTGCCGACGCTGCCCCGGCCAAGGCCGCCGCCGCCCCCAAGGCCCCTGCCCCGGCCCCCGTGGCCCAGCCCGAAATCCCCGCCGGAACCGAGATGAAATCGACCACCGTGCGCGAGGCCCTGCGCGACGCCATGGCCGAGGAAATGCGCCGCGATGCGGATGTCTTTCTGATGGGCGAAGAGGTCGCCGAATACCAGGGCGCCTACAAGATCAGCCAGGGCCTGTTGGACGAGTTCGGCGCCAAGCGCGTCATCGACACGCCGATCACCGAACACGGCTTTGCCGGTATGGCGGTCGGTGCCGGGTTCGGCGGGTTGCGCCCGATCGTCGAGTTCATGACCTTCAACTTCGCCATGCAGGCGATGGACCAGATCATCAATTCCGCGGCCAAGACGCTCTATATGTCCGGCGGGCAGATGGGCTGCCCCATCGTGTTTCGTGGTCCCAATGGCGCCGCGGCCCGCGTGGGTGCCCAGCACAGCCAGGATTACGCGGCATGGTATGCCCATATCCCCGGCCTCAAGGTGGTTCAGCCCTATTCGGCGGATGATGCCAAGGGCCTGTTGAAAACCGCGATCCGCGATCCCAACCCGGTGATCTTCCTGGAAAACGAGATCCTTTACGGCCGCTCGTTCGAGGTGCCGGTGATGGACGACCACACCGTCCCCTTTGGCAAGGCCCGGATCTGGCGCGAGGGCACGGACGTGACCATCGTCAGCTTTGGCATCGGGATGACCTACGCGCTAGAGGCCGCGGACGCCCTGGCAAAGGACGGGATTTCGGCCGAGGTGATCGACCTGCGCACCCTGCGCCCCATCGACACCGCAACCGTCATCGAAAGTGTGAAAAAGACCAACCGCTGCGTCACCGTCGAAGAGGGCTTTCCGGTCTGCTCGATCGGCAACCACATCTCGGCGGTGCTGATGCAACAGGCCTTCGACTGGCTGGACGCGCCGGTGATCAACTGCACCGGCAAGGACGTGCCCATGCCCTATGCGGCGAACCTGGAAAAGCTGGCGCTGGTGACCACCAAAGAGGTCATCGAGGCCGTCAAATCCGTCACCTACCGCTGAGGAGCCAGGCCATGCCCACGCAAATCCTGATGCCCGCCCTGTCGCCCACGATGGAGGAAGGCACCCTGGCCAAATGGCTGGTCAAAGAGGGGGACACCGTCTCGGCGGGCGACCTGATCGCCGAGATCGAGACCGACAAGGCCACGATGGAATTCGAGGCGACCGATGACGGCACCATCGGCAAACTGTTGATCGCGCCGGGCACCGAGGGGGTCAAGGTCAACACCCCCATCGCCGTGCTGCTGGACGAGGGGGAGACCGCCGCCGACATCACCGCCGACGCCCCCGCCCCGAAACCCGCGGCAAAACCCCACGCAGGGGACACCGCCGCGCCCGAAACGGGCACTACGCCGACCGCAGCACCTTTCACCTCCGATGGCGCGCGCGTCTTCGCCTCGCCGCTGGCGCGCCGGATTGCCGCCGACAAGGGGCTGGATCTGTCCCGGATCACCGGCACCGGCCCGCGCGGCCGCATCGTGCGCGCCGATGTCGAGGGCGCCCAACAACCCGCCCCCGCGCAACCGGACGCAGCCCCCGCCCCCCAACCCGCCGCCGACCTGCCCGCCGCGGGTCCAGGCACCGACGCCGTGCTGCGGACCTATGCCGACCGCGCGTATACCGAGGTGCCGCTGGATGGCATGCGCAAGACCATCGCCGCGCGCCTGACCGAGGCCAAGCAGACCATCCCGCATTTCTACCTGCGCCGCGATATCCAGCTCGATGCGCTGATGACATTCCGCGCCGCGCTCAACACCCAGTTGGAAAAGCGTGGGGTCAAGCTGTCGGTCAACGATTTCATCATCAAGGCCTGCGCGCTGGCCCTGCAACAGGTGCCTGCGGCCAATGCCGTCTGGGCGGGCGACCGCGTTCTGCAACTGACCCCGTCGGATGTGGCGGTCGCCGTGGCGATCGAGGGGGGGCTGTTCACCCCCGTATTGCGCGATGCCGAGACCAAATCACTCAGCCAGCTGTCCGCCGAGATGAAGGATCTGGCCACCCGTGCGCGCGACCGCAAACTGGCCCCGCAAGAGTATCAGGGCGGCAGCTTTGCGATCTCGAACCTGGGCATGTTCGGCATCGACAATTTCGACGCGGTCATCAACCCGCCGCACGGTGCCATCCTGGCCGTGGGGGCGGGCGTAAAGAAACCTGTCGTCACCGCCGATGGCCAGATCGCGGTCGCCACGGTGATGTCGGTCACGCTCAGCGTCGATCATCGGGTCATTGACGGCGCGCTGGGCGCGCAGCTCTTGCAGGCGATCAAGGACAACCTGGAAAACCCGATGGCCATGCTGGCTTGATCCCGCGCAAGGCATGCTTGCCCGATCTGCGCTAGGCTCTCTCTTGGGAAAACAGCCAAGGGAGAGTTTTCAATGGACTGGAAAGACGTTCTGAGCACGGGTCAGGCCCATATCGAAGATTTCGGCACCAGACAGCCCGCCGCCTCCGAGGGGTTTTTTGGCCTGCATGGCGCCGCCTTGGCCGAGGGTGCGCTGACCACCAGGCAAAAGGAATTGATGGCTTTGGCCATCGGTATTTCCAAGCAATGCGTGGATTGCATCGGCTTTCACACCCAATCCGCGATGGAGGCCGGCGCCACCCGCGACGAGATCGCCGAAACCGTGTCGGTCTGCGTGATGATGGGCGGCGGCCCGGCGCTGATGTATGGCACCAAGGCGCTGGAGGCTTATGACCAGCTGAAAGACTAGACTAGGCGTCAAAGCCGGTGGCGGTGGTCCCACGGATCACCGCCACCGCACCTGCGCCCTCAGGCACCACCGCTCAGACGGTGATCCATCATCACCGAGGGTTGATCGCAGCCCGCCTCGCCCACGATCCGCGCCGGAACCCCCGCCACGGTCGAGGCAGGCGGCACATCGTTCAGCACCACCGATCCCGCCGCGATGCGCGAACAGCACCCCACCGTGATATTGCCCAGCACCTTGGCCCCGGCCCCGATCAGAACGCCGTCGCCGATCTTGGGGTGACGGTCCTCTTCGTTCTTGCCGGTGCCGCCCAGGGTGACCGAATGCAGCATCGAGACATTGTCGCCCACCACGGCGGTTTCCCCGATAACGATCGAATGGGCGTGGTCCATCATGATCCCCTGGCCCAGCCGGGCGGCGGGGTGGATATCGACGCCGAACGCCTCGGACACCCGCATCTGGATGAAATAGGCCATGTCGTGGCGGCCCTGCCCCCACAACCAATGGCCCACCCGATAGGCCTGCAACGCCTGGAACCCCTTGAAGAACAGGATCGGCTGCAAGTATCGGTGACAGGCCGGATCGCGCTCATGCACCGCCATAAGATCGGCGCGCGCAGCCTTGCCCAGCGCCGGTTCACTGGCATAGGCGGTATCCGCGATCTCGCGCAGGATCTGTTCCGACATCTCGCCCGAGGACAGCTTCAGGGCGAATCTATAGGCAAGCGCACAGTCCAGGGTCTCGTGATGCAGGACCCCCGAATGGATCAACCCACCCAGGAGCGGCTCATCGCGCACCGCGGCATCGGCCTCGTCGCAGATGCGTTTCCAGACCGGGTCGAGTTCCGACAGGCGGGGCTGGGTTTTGGCCATCACGTTCCCTTTCGTTGCAGCGTCAGCCTACACCAGATAATCACTGGACCCAAGGCCGCCACCCCCCTATGCGAGGATGTGAGCATGACCCAAGGGCAGATCGCCACCTATCATGGCCACCTGCTGGCGCTGCTGCGTGATTTGGCGGCAGGCCGGGATCTGGGCGCGGACGCCACGCACACCGTGACGCTGGACCAGCAATCGGTGGGACGGCTCAGCCGGATGGACGCACTGCAACAACAGGCCATGGCCAAGGCGACCCAGGCGCGCCGTGGCACCGCCGAACGGCGGATCACCGCAGCCCTGGCCCGGATCGCCGAGGGAGAGTTCGGCATATGCACCGAATGCGGCGAAGAGATCGCGGCCCGGCGGCTCGATCTGGACCCCACCGTGCCCACCTGCATCACCTGCGCCCGCTAAGGGCCGCCTTTTGCGCGCGCCAGTCGGCCAGCGCGGCAAAGACCAACGCCAGGCAGCGGCAATAGCCGGGCACATCCAGCGCGGGTTCCGGCGGCAGTGGGTCGCGCTGCACCAGCGACATCAACGACCCGTTGCCCCAACGCGGATGCGCCCGCCCGAACCGCTTGCGATAGGCATCCGCGGCCTCGGTCCGGATCAGCATGCGCGCCATCGCCGTCGGGCGCGCCGCCTCTGGCATCAGGCACAGCGCGCGCGCCGCCGCCACCGCGTCGCCGTGCAACACCGGCCGCATGCGCCTTACACGGTCCCCGGCAGGGTCAACTCGGCGTAATGCACCGCGATGCGCACCGTGCCGGCGGCGAAAGTCCCGCCCTCGGGCGTCAGGTCCAGCGGCATCGGCGCATAGCCGGTCAGCGGCGACGACAACACCCCCTCGGCATAGGAATTCAGCCCCAGCCCGCTGCCAAAGCGGTTGTCGGACCCGTCCGCGCCCAGCCGCCAAGCGCTCAGCGTGCCGGTGATCGGCGCAATCACCCGCGCCGTGGCGCCAAAGACCATGCTATGCGACGGGATCCAGGTTGTTGTCGCCTGCGCCCCACCCGCCGCGATCACATGATCCATTTCCAGCACCCGAAACCGCAGCCCCGCCCCCGACGACGCCACCGCCGCAAAGACCGGCCCCCACGCGCCGCCATCATGCTGCATCAGCGTGCTTTGATCCGCCACCCAGGCCCGCCACCCGACCTGCGGTTGGGCAAAGACCCAGCCGCCATTGTCGCGGATCGCGATCATGCCCGCCTGCCCGGCCCAGTCGTTCACCGCGCCCGTTGGCACACCCCAGGCCTGCCCGTCCAGCGCCGCCGCCGGGGGGGTCGCCAGGCTCACGCTTTGCAGCGTCATCTGCACCAGCGCATCCAGCCGCGCCAAGGCCTCGTTCACGGTCACATGTTTTTGCGCCTGGGCTGCCTCCAGCAGCGGCAGCGACAGGTTTGCGGTCTCACTCATTGATCTCGATCCTCCGATAAGGTCCGGCTCCGAACTGGTCGGACAGTTGCGCCACCTCGATGGCAAAGGGGGGCTGGGCCCCATCCAGCGCCTGCATCAGCGCCGGATAGCTCCACTGCGCGGCACTTACCGTCTGGCTGCGCAGGATCGCCCCCGTCGCGGACAAGACCCGCAGCTGATAGGCCTCGCGATCCTCGCCCAGCGGCACCTCGACCGAGGCCCAGGTGTCGCCGTCGATCCGCGTGCGTCGCACCCAGCTCAGCGCCAGATCGCCCCCCGCATCGCGCCGCGCGCGCAGATGGCACGGCGCATAGGGCCGCAGCCCGATCCCGTCAAAGGCCTGGACCTGGTGGATATAGGACGGGTCGTCATAGCCCCGACCGCCCGGCCCGATCCGGTAATGCCGCGCCAGCCCCCGCGCCGACAGCGCCAGCGCGATCTGCACCGCGCGCCCGTCCAACAGCACGAACTGACTACCCGTCGGCCAATCCTCGGGGATCGCCCCCTCGGTGCCGGCCTGGCCGCGCAGACGCAGGCGCAGATCATAGGTCAGCGGCGCGACCAGTTCGGCCTCGGCGAACTGGAACACCTCCCAGCCCGCCGGGCTGCCATCGCCGATCGCCGCGGCATTGGCCCCGGCCAACAGCTCTGCCATCCCGACCGAGCTCAGCGCGCCGCCCGACAGCCGCACCCGCAGCGCCGATCCCCGGTCCCAGCGCGCGGGTGCGGCGGCAAAAAGCGGGGTTTGCGTGACCCCGATCACCGCCCCCTGCCCGATCAGCGTGTTCAGGTCGTACCCGGCGTCACTGACCGCGCCATAGCACGCCACCGTGCCCGGCCAGGGATCGGCCGCTACCGCCAGATGGGGCGCGTGGGGCACCTCCTCGCCGGTCAACAGCGGCAGGTCCAGAAACAGCGGGTAGACCGGCACCGGCGCAACGAACGCCGCCTGCGCCACCCCCTCTTCGGCCAGGTAGGGCGCGCTATAAAGGCCGCGCTCGACCCGCACGGCCTCGATCTCGCGCGCGTCGGCCCGCTCGACCCGGTCCACCCTGAAATCGCCACCCGGCAGGCGCAGCACATCCCCCGCCCCCAGCGCCTGGGTCGAGGGCGGCAGCACCAGCCGCGCCCGGTCGCGCGCCACCCGCGCCTCGGCCAGCCAGCGTTCCACGATCGCCTGCCCCTCGGCACGGGTCAGCACCAGGGGCATCTCGCTGGCCGAAACCGTGCGGCTTTCCTCGTCGGGCAGGATCGCCTCGGCGGCGCGGGTTTCATATGCCCCGTCGGATTCGACAAAGCTCAGCCGAACCCGGCCCGCCGTCTCGGCCTCGGGGCTGCGGATCACCTCGATCTCGCCCTCCAGCGCATCTGTCACCGCCAGCCGCTGGGGGTCGACCACCCCATCCACCTGTCCGTCGCGGTTGAAAAACACCAGCCCGCCGTCGCGCTCGGCCGCCTCGGCCCCATAGGCCAGCATCAGCGGCTGCAACGCCGCCCGCGCGCCGTCCACCTCGCTCAGCGTATAGCCGCGCACCAGCCCGTAAAGCGCGCCCACATCCACCGCCGCAACCCCCGAGGCCGCGCAGATTTCGGCCACCACCGCATCCAGCGCCTGCGCCGAGGCCCGCCCGTTCAACCAATGCCCGCGCCCGTAATTGTCGCCATCCGACCACAGCGCGCGATTGCCCGGAAACTGCGGAAAGGGGCGCGCATCCCAGGCCCAGACATGGGCCCGCGACAGATCCACCATCCGCCCGTCGTAGACATCCGACGCCGGGTTGATCGCCGGATCGCCCCAATAGCCCAACACCGCGCGCAGGTATTGCTGCTGGATCAGGTCGTCCCGCGCGCCGCTCGAATAGGGCGGCAGCGCGCTTTCCGAGGATTTCGGATCGACAAAGAGGTTGGGCGCGTTCGTCCCCTTGTCGACCGCCGGACAGCCCAGTTCGGTGAACCAGATCGGCTTGGACCGCGCCACCCAGTCGGTGGGCGTTTGCGCGCGCACCCCGCCGATACGCTCGTGATGGGGATTGCCCCACCAGTTGCGGATGTCCTTGTAGCGCCAGATCCAGTCCTCGCCATGGGCGCCATCCTCGATCGGCACCCGGCGCTGGGCATCGCGCGCCGCCTGCGAGGGATAGTACCACGCATAGCCCTCGCCGCCCTCGATATTGGCGCGCAGATAGTCCAGCGCATGGATCGCGCCCCAATGGGCATCGGCATGGCTCTCGCCCTCGCGCCAGTCCGACAGGGGCATGTAATTGTCGATACCGATGAAATCGACATTGGCATCGGCCCAGAGCGGGTCGAGGTGAAAGCGGATGTCGCCCGGCGCCTCGGGCGGCTGAAAGCCGGAATATTCGCTCCAGTCGGCGGCATAGCCGATCTTGCAATCGGGCCCCAGGATGGCGCGCACGTCGGCGGCCAGGCGGCGCAGTGCAGCGACCGCGGGAAAGCTGCCATCCGCCCCCCGGATCGTGGTCAGCCCGCGCAGCTCGGACCCGATACAGAACCCCGCCACGCCGCCCGCCGCCGCGCACAGATGCGCATAATGCAGGATAAAGCGGCGATAGCTCCACTCCGCCGGGCCGGAATAGCTGACGCCTTGGCCCTGCGGGGTGAAATCCCCCGGTGCGGCCGTGCCGAAAAACGCGTCGATCTCGGCCTCGGCCCCCGCGGTGCCGTCGGACGAATAGGGATGGCCCGGCGCAAAGGACAACGTCATCCGCCCGCGCCAGGGCAGATGCGGCTGCCCAGCCTGGCCGGTATAGGGATCGGTCAGCGTGTTGCCCTGCACCTGGTCCATCAGGATGAACGGGTAGAACACCGACTCTTGGCCACCCGCGCGCAGCGCCGCGATCGCCTCGATCACCGAGGCATCCGCAGGTGTGCCGCCATAGATCGCGCGCGCGTCGATCTGCGGGATAACCTGTGCCGTCCCGCGGGTCAGGTCGCTGACCCGCCAGGGCATCGGGCGGCCGTCGAACTCGGCCTGCTCGACCTTGGGACGCAGCTGCGCCAACGGGGCGCGCAGATCGCCCGCGAACCAGCTGACCACCAGCGACACAGACCGGGCCGCCGGCAAATCGCCGCGCAGCGCCTCCAGCGAAACCTCCAGATCGCTCTTGCCGCCGGGCGTGTTCACATTGGCCGAGAGCGCAACGCCGGGGCCATAGTCGAAATGCACCGGCGTCGTGGCCAGCGCATATTCCCCGGTGCCCGGGATCAGCGCGACACCGCGAACCGCATGGGCTAGGTCGTCGGTGCCGCCCGCCGCCGGGCGCACCACCTCGAACGACAGTTGCGGCACGCGGTTGCCGAACGCGGCCAGGTCCAGATCCTCGATCACCACATAGGCAATGCCGCGATAAGCCGGAGCCAGACCTGCGCCCTCGACGGCCTCGATCCGCGGATCGGGCAGTTGGTCCTGGGTGCCGGTATAGACCCGCAGCGTCAGGTCGTCGGCGGCGATCTCGGCGCCATCGGCCCAGACCCGGCCGATACGCGCGATTTCCCCCTCGCACAGCGCCACGGCCAGGCTGACCGAATAGCTGTATTCGCGCAGCCGGGGCGTGGACGGGGCCCCCTTGCCGCCGCCGCTCTTGCGCACCGTTTCCTTGAACCGCGAGGCCCAGATCACCTGCCCCGACAGGCGCGAGCGACCCCACAACCGGCCCACCGGCGCACCCTCGCTTGCCCCGGTCAGGCGAAAGCGATCCACCTTGCCGGTTTCCACCGCCTGCGAGCCGCTGCCCAACAGTTGCTGGTCCAGAACCCGGCCCAGGGTCGCGCCCACGGCCCGGCCGATGACCACGCTCGACAGGCCCAGAACCGACCCGCCCAGCGCGGCCCCGGCCGCCGCCCCCACCGCCGACAAAACGATTGTCGCCATTGCTTATATCCTTTCGGGAAATTCGAACCGCGCCACGATGCGCCGCGCCCAGGGCGCCGAAAGCGGGCTTTCGACCACCCCGTGCCCGCTATAGGCGTGAATGAAACTGGCCTCGGATCCGGTCCGCCCCTGAAGGCCCAGATGCTTGGCCACCGTGCCCGCGCGCATGCGAAACAGAATCACATCGCCCACGGACGCCGCGACCAGCGGCTTGGCCCGCAAGTGGTGACGCGCGGCGCGCCACAGCCGCTCTTCCCCCTGCGGCTCGGACCAGGCGGGGGTGTAGGGCGGCACCGGCTCGGGCTCGGCGCCATAAAGCGCGCGCCACACCCCGCGCAACAGCCCCAGGCAATCGGCCCCCGCCCCCCGCACCGAGGCCTGGTGCAGATAGGGCGTGCCGATCCAGCGCCGCGCCTCTTGCGCCGCGCGCGGGCCCAGCACACTCATCCGTTCAGGCTCCCGCCGTCGTTGACGGTGCTGCTGGAGGGATAGCTCAGCAGCCAATCCTCGCCCGGAATATGCGGGAAACCACGAAAGTTCAGAAAGTTGTTGAACTTCAGCCTACAGGTCTCGGCCCGCCGGTCGCACCCCGCCGACAGCCGCAGCCCGTCGCCCGGCGCCACCTCGGCGCGGATCGCACTCCACAGCTCGATCACCCGCGCACCGGCCTCGACCCGGTCGGCCTTGACGATCCCCACCAGCCCCGCCGCAGCCCCGCTCAGCACCTCCAGGCGGCCATGCTCGAACCAGCGCGGCTCATAGCCCGCAACGGTGGCAAAGCGAAAGATCCGCCCGCCCTCGACCACCTCCGCCGACAGCGCGGCGCTGTATCCCGGCAAGCTCAGATCGGCCCCGCAGGCCCCATCCCCCAGCACCGCGGAACAGCGCGCCTGGTAGACCTGGCCCTGGGGCTGGTTCAACGCCTCGGCCAGGCCGCGCAGCTCGACCTCGAATCCGCCGCCCCGGCGCGAAACCTCGCCCAGGGTGCCCGCGAAAAGCGCGACCCGCTGGGTCACATCGGCCCAGTTGACCTGCCAGATGCGCAGCCCCGCGCCGTCATAGCGCCCCGCCGCGATATCGGCCTCGGTGATCGCGTCCGAACACAGCGCCCCCACCGCCGCCGAGTTGTCCACCGACAGCCCCGTGGTCTGCGACAACGCCCGCGCGCTCATCCCGGTATCGGCGCGAAAGGTGATCCCCTCGAACTGCAAATCGCGGTCGTGATCGGTAAACCCCATCACCGCGCCGTCGCGCCGGGTGATCACCCAGGCCCGCGCCAATGTGCACGCGCCGCTGTCCAGATGGGCCTGGAATGCCTCTGACAGCGCCATCAGACCCGCAGCTCCACCACCGGGACCGAGGGCACATCGCCCGCCCGGAAACTGGCGACCGAAGTCCGTATCCGGTCGGTATCGAACCGCACCGGTACGTCGAACTCGAACCCCGCGGTCACCTCGGCGCCGATGTCGGGCGCGTCTACCAGGGCGATCAGCCCGGTCGTCAGATCAACGGTGAAATGGATCGTCTCCACCAGCGGATCGCCATCCACCCCGACCCGCACCGTGGCCGCGACCGGCTTGACGATCGGGCGGACATAGGATTGCGCCCCCGAGGCATAGGTCTTGGTCAGTTGGAAAACCTTGGTTGCGCCGTCACCATGGGCGATCAGCTGGTCATCGAACGCCACCTCGCGCGAGGGCGGGCAGGATTTGTAATCCGACCAATCCTTCCAGCGAAACCCGTTCAACTGGCCGCGCCGGGCCTCGAAAAACGCGATCAGCTCCTCGACATCGTCGAGCGCGCGCATCGACACGCCCGCATCATAGCGCCGGCGCGCGTGTTCCCAGGGCGTGTTTCGCTCCTCGAACCCGTTGGCCAGCGTGACGATCTCGGTGCGCCGTTCCGGCCCGCCGACCGAGCCAAAGCTCAGGTTGGCGGGGAAGCGGACCTCGTGAAATGCCATCTGCGTCCCTTTCCTCTAGCGGTTGCGCTGGCCGCGCGACAGCGCCCGGCCCATTTCGGCGGCGATCTGGCTTTGGCTGCGGGCAAAGCCCTGGACGTCGGGGGTCGTGATATTCATGACCACCTGCACCGGGCGCCCGCCGCCTGCGTCGCTTTTCACCCCCAACCGGCCATCGGCCCCGCGCGCCAACGGCAGGATCGCCTCGGGGCCGGCCTCTCCCATCAGGCCGGTCGCACCGCGCATCGGGAAATAGCTGGCCTGGTTGACCACCCCCCCGGTGGCAAAGGGCACGACCCGTCCCTGGGTGAACGCCCCCCCCTTGGCAAAGGGCACCGCGGCGCTGATCAGCCCCTCGATGCCGCCCGCGATCAGGCCGCCCAACTGGTTTTGCACCGGCTTGATCGCCGCCGAATAGGTCGCGTCCAGGATCGAACTGGCCAGCCCCCGCATCGCATCCGACAGCTTGACCCCGTCAAAGATCAGCCCGTCGAACGCCCCGCGCAGCCCCCGCCCGATCGAGCGCGACAGCGTACCGACCTCGCGGTTGGTCAACGTCAGGCTGTCGCGCATCCGCACCAGTTCCACCTCAAAGGCCGCAGCGGTGCCCCGCGCGCCCCCCAACGTCGTGTCCAGCGCCTCGATCTGCGCCTCGAACGCGTCGAAATCCTCGGCCATGGCCTATCCTTTGTCTGTCGTCTGGTCGGGAAACGCGCGGGCCAACTCTTCCAGGCGCGCGCGCGACATGGGCGCGGGTCCACCGCCCGCGCCCAGCATCAACATCAATTCAGCGGGCGTCAGGGCCCAGAACTCGGCCGGTCTCAGGCCCAGCCCCAGCACCCCCGCCCGCATCAGCGCGCCCCAGTCAAAGCCCGCCATCGCGCGCCTCGGGCACACTGAACGCACGCGCAAGCAACTGCGCGGCCGCCTGGGCCGCCGCCACCGGGCCGCCGCCGACCTCGGCCCGGGCCAGATCGGCGGCACTGCCCTGCCAGCCGCCGCCGCGCAGCCCCGCCAACAGCAGCGCCAGCATGTCGCGGGTGGCAAAGCGGCCCTCTTCGAACCGCTCGATCAGCGCCACCAGCGTGTCCGCGCCCAGGGCGGCCTCCAGTTCGGCCAATGCGCCCAGCGTGAGTTTCAGCACGTGGCGCTGGCCGTTCAGGCTCAGCGCCACCTCGCCGGCATGCGGGTTGGCCATCACAGCGCGGTAAAGCTCAGCACACCCGCCGAGGCGAGCGTCAGCTCATAGGTCGCCTCGCCGTTATGGCTGCCGGCATATTCCAGCGCGCTCAGCTGGAACGGGCCCGCGACCACCCCGAAATCAGGGATGATGACCTGGAAATCGGGCACCTCGCCATCAAAGAAGACCTGGCGCACCCGCGCATCGGTGCCCGCGTCCTTGAACACCCCCGAGCCCGAGATCGAGGCCGTC
The DNA here is from genome assembly GCA_016938875.1 of Paracoccaceae bacterium. Classification (GTDB taxonomy): domain Bacteria; phylum Pseudomonadota; class Alphaproteobacteria; order Rhodobacterales; family Rhodobacteraceae; genus Rhodovulum. The sequence goes on along the minus strand of JAFGTV010000018.1, from coordinate 16,742 downwards.
TTGACCCCCGCCCCGGCCAGCAATTCACGCCAGCCGCCCTGGCTCTCCAGGCTGGTGACATCCACGCTTTCCGCGTTGAAACTGATCCGCGTGGCCCGCAGCCCCGCGATGGTCTCGAACTGGCCGTCGCCGGTCAGGTCGAGCTTGATGAGAAGATCCTTGCCGTTCTGCGCCGTCATGTCGCTTACTCCAGATGCAAAATTCAGTCGTCCTGAACCCGCGCGGCAAAGCGCAGGTCGATGCGGCGCTGGTCCTGGGCGCCAACCCTTCGGGCGCGGGCGCGCTCGAACCACAGCCCGACCACATGCCCCCGCGTCAGCGCCAGCGGCGCCCCCGTCAGCGCATCCGACACCGCCGCGGCGGCCGCCTTGGCGCGGGCGAACCCGGCCTCGTCGCTGATGACCGAGATGGTGAACAGATGCCGCGCCCCCGCGCCGGTCTTGTCCGAGGCATCGCGCGCCTCTTCGGGGCCGAGGCTGACATAGGTCCGGGGCAGCGCGCCCCGGGGCACCGCGTCATAAACCGCCGGGCCCACGATCGCGGCCAGCGCCGCATCGCCCGACAGCCGTTCAAAGATCGCCGCCTGCAGGGCGGCCGCCACGCCATAGCTCATGCCGGGATCTCCTCTTCGGCAAAGCAGGTCAGATACTGCCCCCGCCCGTCCGCCTCGGTGACGGCGCGCAGCACGAACAGCCGTGCGCCCTCGCGGAACCGTTGCCCCGGCACCGGGCGCGACGGCGCGCCCACCGGCGCGCCGCGCACCACGATGCGATACGGCACCCGCGCCAGCGTCATCTCCTGGCCCGCACGTTCACCCCCGGTGCGCGGCGTTACCTCGGCCCACAGGATGCCGCGCACCCCCCAGACCTCGACAAAGCCGCCCGCCCCGTCGGCCACCCGTTCGGGCGCCTCCAGGACCAACCGGCGGCTGAGGATCGGCACGCCGCTCATGGCGCGCCCCCCGCCAGGATACGCACCGTGCGCCAGCGTTCGATCAGCGCCATCACCCCAAAGGGCATGCCGCCATCGCCCAGCGCCGCCTCGTGCCGGTGCTCGTGGTAATGGGCCGCCAACAGGAACACCGCCTGGCCCAGATCCGCCGGAACACCGTCCCAATCGGCGCCGAAGCCCGCCTCGAACTCGACCTCGGCGCTGCCGCCCAGCGGGATCGTGGGCAGGGTGGTGCCGACCGCGCTCAGCCGCGGGCGGTGGGTGTCACGTTCCAGCCGGTAGGTCTCGGGCGCGATCACCGTCGCGACCTCCAGCCGGTCAACGATCCTGAGCGCGCCGATGGCCGTCACCGGGGCCACCGGCAGGGCCTGGCGGCCCGGATCGCGCCAGGCGCCCAGGTTCCAGGTAAAGGCGCGGCTCAACAGCACCTTTCCGGTGCGCCCCTCGATGGCCGCCATCGCCGCGCGCAAAAGCGCCTCCAACAGGGCATCCTGCGCGCCGTCATCGGCAAACCCGGTGCCCAGGCGCAGGTGCTCTTTGAAACGCTCCAGCGGCAGCGCCGCGGCGGGCACCGTGGTCTGCTCGATCAGCATCATGTGGTTTTTCTCCGCTTGCATCCCCCGCGCATCGAAAGACGCGCGCCGGTCCGGCCCACCCCGACGGAGGGAACAGCTGGACAGACCGGCAAAGACCCGGCGCGCGTCGCACCGCCCCCGCGCGTGGCGGGGGCGGCGGTTCGGACCGGGCCTTAGGCCGCCGCGAACTTCAGCAGCTTGACCGCGGCAAAGTCGCTGACATCGCCGCCCACGCGCTTGGTGGCGTAGAACAGCACATGCGGCTTGGCCGAGAACGGGTCGCGCAGCACCCGCAGGTCGGGACGCTCGGCCACGGTATAGTCGGCGGCAAAGTCACCGAACGCGACCGCCACGGCCCCCGAGGCGATGTCGGGCATGTCCTCGGCGATCAGCACCGGATAGCCCAGCAGCCGTGCAGGCTCGCCCGCCGCCAGACCGTCGGACCACAGGAACCGGCCATCGGCGTCCTTCATCTTGCGCACCGCACCTGCGGTTTTCGAGTTCATGATAAAGCTGGCATTGGCGCGATATTCCGCCCCCAGCGCATAAACCAGGTCCAACACCGCGTCCGAGGGCGAAATCGCCATCCGTGCCGGTGGCCACATAGCCCAGGCTGCCCCAGGCCCACAGGCTGTCGTCGACCTGCGGATGGGTCAGGATGCCCTTGGGCTTGTCCACGCCATCGCCGTTGATGAACGCCGCGGCCTCGGCGCGCGAGAACTTGTCGGCGATGCGGCTGGCCAGCCAGCCCTCGATGTCAAAGGCGCTGTCATCCAGCAGCCGCTGGCTGGCCTTGGGCATGGCCGACAGCTCGTGCAGCGGGATCGTCACGCGCTCGATCTGGGGGGTGTCGGTTTCCACCTGGTTGGCGGTTTCGCTGGCCCAGCCCGACCCGATGTCCGAATGGTCCACCAGCACATCATACGAGGTGGCCTCGACCGTGACGACCTGGGCGATCGCGCGGATCGAGGCGGTGGATTTCAGCACCGACTTGATGGTGTCGGCGGTCTGCGGATCGACCAGATAGCCGCCGTCGCCTGCCACCGCCGAGGACATCGCCTTGCCCTCGATTTCCAGGCCGCGCAGGCCGTCGTCATCGCCCGTGCGCAGATAGGCGCCAAAGGCTTTCTGGTGCGGCGCTTCGATGTCGGCGCTGCGCGACAGCGCGGGACGCGCATTGGCGGTGGTGGCAAATTGGGATTTCCGGTCCAGCATGATCAGTCGCTCTTCCTGTTGTTGAAGTCTGGATTTCACATCGTCCTGAAAGCCCCTGAAATCGCTCAGGAACCCGCTCAGGGCCTGTTTCATTTCCGCCGCGGGGGCCTGTCCCGCGGCGGCCTTGGTCTGGGTCTCGCTCATCTCTCACGTCCTCTGAGGTCGGTCCGTTTCGGGCCCAGGGCTCAGCCCTCGGCCAGCGCGCGGCGGGCGCCTGCAAAGGCCTCCGCCATCTCGCGCAGGATGGCCTCGGCCCCGTCATCGGCCTTGGCCCCCACACGCGCATCGGCAAGCATCGGAAAGGTCACCAAAGACACCTCCCACAGCTCCAGCTCGGACAAGAGCCGGCGCCCGCTTGCATCTTTTTCGGCACGTTTCGTGCGATAGCCGATCGACAGCCCGTCGATCGCCCCCGCCGTGACCAGCGCCGCCGCCTCTCGGCCGCGCGCCACATCCGCCAGCAACCGGCCCTTGACATACAGGCCGCGGGCGTCTTCGCGCACCTCGTCCCAGATGCCGATGGGCTGGGTCGGGTCGTGCTGCCACAGCATCTTGACCCGCCGCCCCTCGCCCGCCAGCCGCGTCAGGCAGCGCCCATAGGCGCCCGCCTGCACGATGTCGCCGCCCTGATCCACCGCCCCAAAGAGCGAGGCATAGCCCTCGATCACCGCCCCCTTGCTCAGGCTCAGCGGCGCCTCCGGCTGGCAGAACTTGCGCTCCAGCCCCGTGCCCGTGTCGTATCCGATCATCGAAACTCCCCTTTCACGGCGTGATCGCCAGCAGCGACGCCACGCCCTCGGCCAAAATCACCGCCACCACGCCGTAGACGGTCAGCCACATGCGCTTTTCCATGCGTTCCAGCGCGGTATCGATCCGGCCCAGCCGGTATTCGAGCGCCAGCCAGCGTTCCTGGGCGACGCGCTCGTTGGCGTCGATCCGGGCGTTGGCCACCTCGAACGGTGCATAGAGAAAGCGCGACCCCGACCTTTCGGCCGCCGCGCTCATGCGCCCTCCGGTCGCTTCGGCAGGCCCAGCAGGGCGCGTTTTTCCTCTTCGGTCAGAAACTCCGCCGCCGCGATGCGCTTCCACTGGCCGTCGCGTTCGGCGGCCAGCGCCGGCACCTGGTCCAGATCGGGGCGCAGGCGCACCGGCTCTCCGGCATGGCGGCCCAGGAAGTCGGCCACCGCCCCGGCGACCTTGGCCACCAGCGGCACCACGGTCAGCCGGTAAAAGGCACGGTTGGCCTCCTGGTAATTGGCATAGGTGGCGTCCCCGGGCATGCCCAGGATCATCGGCGGCACCCCAAAGGCCACGGCGATTTCGCGTGCAGCGGCCTCCTTGGTTTTCTGGAATTCCATGTCCGAGGGCGAAAAGCCCATCGGCTTCCAGTCCAGCCCCCCCTCCAGCAGCATCGGACGCCCCGCGTTGGCCGCCCCCTGGTGATAGGACAGCATCTCATCCTGAAGCCGGGCATATTGTTCCTCGCTCAGGCTGGCCTGACCGTCGGCACCGCGATAGACGATCGCCCCCGAGGGCCGCGCGGCATTGTCCAACAGCGCCTTGGACCAGCGCGAGGCGGAATTGTGCACATCCACCGCCGTGGCCGCCGCCTGCATCGGCGACAGGCCATAGTGGTCGTCCTGCGGATGAAAGCTCTTGATATGACAGATCGGCGGGACCGGGCCGGTCATGTCGAACCGGTGCTTGCGCGCGCCCACCGCATAGTCATAGGCCACCGGCCAGCCATCGGCGCCGGGCACCAGCCGCATCCGGTCAGCGCGCAGCACATGCAACTCGTGCGGCAACCCCGCCTCGCCGCCGACGGCCTCCAGATAGGCGTTGCCCGACAGCAAAAGCTGGCCATAGAGCGCCTCGAACAGCTCGGCCTGGCCCTGGGCGGGGTTCGGCCGGGCGATCAGCTCCAGCAACGGATGGGTGTCATAGCGCCGCTCGGCATCCTGACAGATCAGCGGCAGGGCGGCGGCGGCCTCGGCGATCAGCTTGACCGCGCGAAACCCCACCGGGTTGCCGGTAAAGCCCGCCCGCGTCAGCGACACGGTATCGCGCGGGCTCCAGGCCGCGCGGCCCGCCCCCGCCCAGGCGATCACCGCCCCCGTGGCCGAGGCCTTGGCCTCGGGCGCGGTGCGCGTTGCCGGTGCTGCCGGGTCCGAACTGCGGAAAATATTGAATTTCATGGGCATTGGTCCTCCGGTTTGGCTGTCGCCGCCCGCATGCGGGCCGCATGAAAACACCCGCCCCCGGTTGCCCCGGGACGGGTGGCTCATCGCTGCGGCACCGCCCGGTTGGGCGGCGGTCATCTTGTCAAAGGCTGCGCACGCGCGGGCGGCGCCACTGGGCGGCGGGGACAATCATCAGCTCGTGGATCGCCCAGACCAGCGCATCGACCCGGTCGGGACTGCCGCGCCCCTCATAGCCGCGCCCGGTCAGGCGGCACATCTGGTCCTCCAGCTTGTCCAGACCGCGCAGATGGGCCACCCGGCCCTGTTCATAAAGCGCCGCGACCGGTTCGGCCCGCGCCACCTTGCCCCGCGCCGCGCGCACCGCGCGAAACGGCACCAGCGGGTCGATCTGCCGGATCACGCTTTCCACCAGGTCGCCGCCCTGGTTGACCTCGGCCACCAACCGCTCGGCGCCGTGCCGCTCCATCGCGGCGATCGCGGCCTCGGCCCAGACGCTGGGGGCGGCCCCCGACACGCTGGCATCCTCCAGCACCACGGCACGCCAGTCCTGCACCGGACCCTGGGTGGTGGCGCCGACGACCACGATCCCGCATTCGTCCGACCCGGCATGGCCGGTCACCGGCGGGTCCACCGCGACCACGATCCGGTCCAGTGCCGGGGCCGTGTCCAGCCGCGCGGCCTCTAGCCGGGCCAGTGACCACAGCGCGCCCTCGGCCTCTTCCAGCAGCACGCCGTCCAACTCTTGCCGACCCAGCCGTGTGCCGGCATAGCGCGCCCGCACCTCGGCCAGGAACGAGGCCGCCAGGTTGGCCCGGTTGGCCTCGGTCGGGGCGTGGGTCACCACGGTCGAGGGGTTGGCCAGGATCGTCCGCAACACCCCGACATTGCGCGGGGTGGTGGTGATGCACTGGCGCGGACTTGGCCCCAGCCGCAGCCCGAATTGCAGCATATCCCAGGTTTCCTCGGCCTTTTTCCACTTGGCCAGTTCATCGGCCCAGGCCGCATCGAATTGCGGGCCGCGCAGCGATTCCGGATCATGGGCCGAAAACACCTGCGCCACCGCCCCGTTGGGCCAGATCAGCCGGCGCCGCGTGGCCTCCCATTTGGGGCGGCGATCGGGGGGCGAACAGGCCAGGATGCCGCTGTCGCCAAAGACCATCACCTCGCGGACCTGATCGACCGTCTCGCCCACCAGCGCCACCCGGCGCGAGCGGCCCACATCCAGCGGCCGCGCGCCTTCGACCTCGGCGCGGACCCATTCGGCGCCCGCGCGCGTCTTGCCCGCGCCACGCCCGCCCATGATCACCCAAGATCGCCAGTCACCCTGGGGCGGCAACTGATGCGGCAGCGCCCAGAACTCGAACAGGTAAGGCAGCGCCAGCAGCGCGCCCTCACTCAGGCTCTCCAGAAAGGCATCCTGCTCGCTGCGCGTCGCGCAGGCGATCCAGTCGGCGCCCGATCTCAACGCGGGCTGCGTCGAGGTCGAGCGCATACTCGTGAACGATTCCGGTTTCTGTTCTGAGACGCTTTTCAACTCGTACCCTTTCGTCAAACGCGGTCTGGGCCGCCTTGCCGAGATCGCTCAGCGCGCCCTTCAGCTCGCGCGCCCGGGCCGTTTGACCGGCCTCAACCTCTTCGATGATGGTATGAAGCGCGCGGATCGTGCGCCGGTAATGTTCCTCGGCTTCCTCAAGCACCGCCTGAGCCGCCGCATCGCCCCCCGCCGGGGTCGTGATCAATGCCATGTTCTGATTGCCTGCCTCTCCTGCCCCGCCGCAGGGGAGACATGAAAAAGCGGCACCGGGGTCACCCCCGTGCCGCTTGCCCACGTCTTCCAGCTTGCCCCAAGGTATACTTCAGGGCGCACGCAGAGTCAAGATGTTTATTCTTAACAATGGGTTAACAAAACCTTCCCCTCAATCCGCACTCCGGCCCGCCTCGATCTCGCGCCATTTGGCGACGTTGCGGTTATGCCCGGCCAGGGTTTCGGAAAACGCGTGCCCCCCCGTGCCGTCGGCCACGAAGAACAGGTAATCGGTCTTTTCGGGGTCCAGCGCCGCCGCGATCGAGGCGCGGCCGGGATTCGCGATCGGCGTGGGCGGCAGCCCCTCGATCACATAGGTGTTCCACGGCGTGTCCGAACGCAGCTCGCTTTGCCGCAATCCCCGGCCCAGCGCGCCCTGCCCCTTGGTCAGCCCATAGATCACCGTGGGATCGGTCTGCAACCGGATCCCCTGTTTCAGCCGGTTGACAAAAACACTGGCCACCTGGCGGCGTTCCTCGGGGATGCCGGTTTCCTTTTCCACGATAGAGGCCAGAACCAGCGCCTGCTGCGGCGTCTCCAGCGGCAGGTCGGGGGCGCGCTGCGCCCACAGCTCTTGCAGGATCTGTTCCTGACGGGCCTGCATTTGCGCCACCAGATCGGCGCGGGCGGTGCCGCGCGGCACCTCATAGCTGTCGGGCGACAGGCTGCCCTCGGGGGGCAGATCGGTGACATCTCCAACCAGGAAATCGGCCGATTTCAACTCTTCGATCACCTGCCAGCTGGTCACGCCCTCGGCCAGGGTCACGCGGTAGCGCAGATCGGGCTGGGCGATCACCGCGCCATATCCCTCGGGGATCTCGGCGCCCGGGTCAAAGGCCAGCACTTCGACATAACGGCTGGTGGCGGGGTCCAGTTCGCGCACCTGCACCTCGGCGCTCAGGATGCCGATGCGGAAATTGACCTCGGTGCCGCAGGTCGAGCGACCGCCGCGGGTCACCGTATCCACGATGTCCTGCATCGAACTGCCGGGCTGCACCAGGAAACTGCCCGCTTTCAGCAGGCTGGACTTCTCGGTGTATTGCGCCCCCAGCCGAAAGATCGACGGGTTGGAAATCGCCCCCGTCGCGGCCAGGTCGCGCGATACCCGCGTCATGGTCGATCCCGGCTCGACCCGCAAACAGATCGGCGCCTCAAGCGGGCCGGGGCCGGTATATTGCCGCTGGCCCCACATCACCACGCCGCCCGCCAGAACCAGCACGACGATGAACAGCGTCAGCGCGTTCGAGGCCACCGAGCGCCACATCAGATCTCACCGCGCCCCAGAACCAGCGACGCATTTGTGCCGCCAAACCCGAACGAGTTGGACAGAACCACGTCGATCTTGCGCTTCACCGGCACCTTGGGCGCCAGGTCCAGACGCGCGCCCTCGGGCGGGGTGTCCAGGTTCAGCGTGGCGGGGGCCACCTGGTCGCGCAGCGCCAGAATGCCAAAGATCGCCTCGACCGCGCCCGCAGCCCCCAACAGGTGCCCGATCGAGGATTTGGTCGAGGACATCGTGGCCTTTTCCACCGCGTCGCCCAGCATCCGTTCCACCGCGCTCAGCTCGATCGTGTCGGCCATGGTCGAGGTGCCGTGGGCGTTGATGTAATCCACATCCGCCGGGCGCAACCCCGCCCGGTTCAGCGCCGCCATCATCGAGCGGAACGCGCCATCGCCATCCTCGGCCGGGGCGGTGATGTGATAGGCATCCCCCGACATCCCATAGCCCAGAACCTCGGCATAGATCTTGGCGCCGCGCGCCTTGGCGTGCTCGTATTCCTCCAGCACGACGATACCGGCCCCCTCGCCCATCACGAAGCCGTCGCGATCCGCGTCCCAGGGCCGCGAGGCCGATTGCGGATCGTCACCGCGCTTGGTCGACAGCGCCCGCGCGGCGTTGAACCCGGCGATGCCGATTTCCGACAGCGGGCTTTCGGCGCCACCGGCCACCATCACGTCGGCGTCGCCAAACTGGATCAGCCGCGCCGCATCGCCAATGGCATGCGCGCCCGTCGAACAGGCCGTCACCACCGCATGGTTCGGCCCCTTGAAGCCGAAGCGGATCGACACCTGCCCCGACACCAGGTTGATCAGCGCGCCCGGAATGAAAAACGGCGACACCCGGCGCGGGCCGCGTTCATGGATCAGCACGGCGGTTTCCGCGATCGAGTTCAATCCCCCGATGCCCGACCCGATCATCACCCCGGTGCGTTCCTTGTCGTGGTCGGTTTGCGCGACCCAGCCCGAATCCGTCACCGCCTGCGTTGCCGCCGCCATGCCATACAGGATGAAATCGTCGACCTTGCGCCGCTCTTTCGGTTCCATCCAGTCGTCGGGATTGAACGTGCCGTCAGAGCCATCGCCATAGGGAACCTCGGCGGCGTAATTCGTCACCAGCCGCGAGGCGTCAAAGCGGGTGATCGTGCCGATGCCCGATTGCCCATCCAAGAGCCGCTTCCAGGTTTCCTCGACCCCGCAGGCCAGGGGGGTAACCATGCCCAGCCCCGTCACAACCACTCGACGCATCTGACGCTCCTTGCTCGCTGCCTCGCCCGTTACGGCGCCGTGATACAGCGGTTTGGCCCGCCGGGGCAAGGGAGGGGCTGACCCGTGGTCACTTTCGGCGCAAAGCGCCCGGACCCGTGTCGGGCCACGCCCGCCCAGCGTCGGCGCCCCAAAGCAAAACGGCGCCCCAGGGGCGCCGTCTCAGTCGCATGCCGGGCCGGTTGGCTCAGGCAGCTTCGGTGATGAACTTGACCGCGTCGCCGAAGGTCTGGATGGTTTCAGCGGCGTCGTCCGGGATCTCGATGCCGAACTCTTCCTCGAAGGCCATCACCAGCTCGACCGTGTCCAGGCTGTCGGCGCCCAGATCGTCGATGAACGAGGCGGTCTCGGTGACCTTGTCCTCTTCGACGCCCAGATGCTCAACAACGATCTTTTTCACGCGATCCGCGATGTCGCTCATATCAATTCCTCACATATTGCTCAGGCAGCGCGCCCGTCTTCTTGCTGATGGCCACGAGGGGCCGCTCCTTGCCCCGCTTTGGCGGGGAAATTCCAAGCGCGGGAAGCCCCCGGCAGAAACTGCGCCGCCTATAGCATATCGTTTCCCCAAGGCAAACGCTTTCCCGTCGCAGGCCCCGGTCCGCTCAGACCATCGCCATCCCGCCGTTGACATGCACCGTGGCGCCGGTGACATAGCCCGCCTCGACGCTGGCCAGATAGACCACCGCCGCGGCGATATCGCCCGGCGTGCCCATCTTGCCCATCGGGACCGAGGCCAGGATGCCGGCCTTTTGCTCATCGGTCAGTTTTTCGGTCATCGCGGTCTCGATGAAACCCGGCGCGATGCAGTTCACCGTGATGCCGCGGGCCGCGACCTCCTGGGCCAGGGATTTCGACATTCCCACCAGGCCCGCCTTGGCCGCGCAGTAATTGGCCTGACCGGGATTGCCGGTGGTGCCCACCACCGATGTGATGTTGATGATCCGGCCCCAGCGGGCCTTCATCATGGGGCGCATCGCGCCGCGCGCCAGACGCATCGGCGCGGTCAGGTTCACGTCCAGAACCGCCTGCCAGTCCTCATCCTTGAGCCGCATGAACAGCGTGTCGCGGGTGATCCCGGCATTGTTCACCAGGATGTCCAGGCTGCCCATCGCCTCGACCGCCAGCTTGGGCAGGGCGTCCACCGCGTCGGGGTCCGACAGGTTGCAGGCCAGCACATGGGCCCGCTCGCCCAGGTCGTCGGCCAGCGCCTGCAACGGCGCCTGCCGGGTGCCCGACAGGCCCACCGTGGCGCCGCGCGCATGCAGCGCGCGCGCGATATCGCCACCGATGCCACCCGTCGCGCCGGTCACCAGCGCGCATTTTCCGCTCAAATCGAACATGTACAGCTCCTCAGCTCATGCTTTCCACGGCCGCCGTCACCTCTTCGGGCGTGCCCAGCTGGCGGGTGGCGACCGTCCGGTCGATCCGCCGGATCATTCCTGACAGCGCCTTGCCCGCGCCGATCTCCCAGATCTCGGTCACGCCCTGTGCCGCCATCCAGGCCACGGATTCGCGCCAGCGCACCGCCCCTGTCACCTGCTCGACCAGCAACGAGCGGATATCGGCCGGATCGGTCTCGGCATGGGCGCGCACATTGGCCACCAGCGGCACCAGAGGCGCGTCGATGGCGACCCGGCTCAGCGCATCGGCCATGACGCGGGCGGCCGGTTCCATCAATGCGCAGTGGAACGGGGCAGACACCGGCAGCATCACCGCGCGCTTGGCGCCCCGGGTCGCGGCCAGCGCGACCGCGCGTTCCACCGCCGCGACCTGGCCCGAGATCACCACCTGGCTGGGATCGTTGTCATTGGCCGCCTGCACGACCTCGCCCTCGGCGGCGTCGCGGGCGATCTGGGTCACCGCATCGAAATCCAGCCCCAGGATCGCCGCCATCGCGCCCTCGCCCACCGGTACGGCCGCCTGCATCGCCTCGCCGCGAATGCGCAGCAGGCGCGCGGTGTCAGCCAGGCTGATCGCGCCCGCGGCACAAAGCGCGGAATATTCGCCCAGCGAGTGGCCCGCGACAAACCCCGCCGCCGCGACCGTCACCCCCTCGGCCCCCAGCGCGGCCATCGCCGCCATCGAGGTCGCCATCAGGGCCGGTTGCGCGTTGCGGGTCAGCGTCAGGTCGTCCTGCGTGCCCTCCCAGATCAGCGCGCTCAGCTTTTCGCCCAGCGCCTCGTCGACCTCTTCAAAGACCTCGCGGGCCTGCGGGTATGCCTCGGCCAGGGCGCGCCCCATGCCGATCGTTTGCGCCCCCTGCCCCGGAAAAACGAATGCACGCATCCTGTTGGACCCCTTCATCGCAATAATTCAAGGTTCTCTAGCGGCTTGGTCCCGGCTTCACAACCCGGCTGAAAGACCCACCCGCCGCCCGGCCAGACGCCGCTGCACGCGACGCGCGACCCCTAGCCGCCCACCCTCGCCAGAAAGTCGATGGCGCTGCGGTCCTCGACCTCGTCGGCCTCGATATTGGCCACGTTGCGGCGTACCCGCGCGGCGTGGCGCGCCGCCTCCACGCTCTGGTTCGAGCCACGGGCGATCTTGGCGGCCAGTTCCGCCTCGGAGCGGGTGTAATAATGGTTCAGTTGCAGATGCTCCGCCGAATAGAACCGCGCATCGCGGCGGTCGGACAGGCGCATCTTTTCGCCCCGGTCGTTCCAGGTGACGGGCTGGCCGTCCACCTCGTAGCTGTGCACCTTCAGGGCGGTGACCCGCGTGGCGTCGACTAGGGTCTTGAAATTGGTGACGCCGCGCGCCCCGCTCATCGGATCGGCGGCGCGGCGGGTATAGTTGGCGATCACACCACCCTGGGGTGGGGTCTGGTGCCCGCCCCGGCCGAAATTATGCCACGGCAGCGTGACACTGGGACATTCGCCCAGATGCGCCAGCGCCGCGCCGATGCTGTCGGCCCCCTTGGGCACCAGGAATTCATCGGCATCCACACAGCCCACCCAGCGGAACCGCCCGCCGAAATTGCGCAGCGCATGGGCATAGGCCAGCACCTGGTTGTGAATCTCGCGCCCCGTGGCGGCATCGCGCAGTCGCTGGTTCCACGGCATCACCGTCAGCGCCGCACCCATTTGCGCGCGCAACCGGGCAATCGTGTCATCGGTGCAGCCGTTGTCATAGGCGATCACATGGGCCACGCCGGCGGCGCGATGGAACCGCGCCCATTCGGCGATATGGCGGGCCTCGTTGCGCACGATCAGCACCAGCGCGACCCCCGCGCGATCGGGCGCGGGGGGCGGCGGCGTCATCGCCAGCTTGGTGATCGGTTTGCGCGTCAGAAACCCCAGCATGCCCCACCCCGGCCCGTGAACGCGGGAAACTTAGCCGGGGCCGAGGAAATAGGCCAGCGGCCTCAGACCGCCTGGGCCACCTCCTTGAGGCCGGCGCGCACCGGGCGAACCGGCCGGGCAGGACGCACCGGGCGCACCGGGTGCACCGGGCGGTCCTGGAGCAGCACAGCGGCATGCAGATCCCGGCTCAGCCGGTAATGCAGCGCGGTCAGCGTGGCCTCGCGGCCGCGGGCGACCTCGATCAGGTCGTTGCCCTCGCCCACCCGCACATAGAGCTTGGCCACGACCCCGGCCGTCTTGGACCGTTTGACAAACGCGCTGCCGATTTCGTCAAAGCCCACGGCGCGATGCACCCGGCTGCGGCCATGGCGGTTGCACACCGCGCTGCGCAGGCACAGCCGTTCCAGATCGACCTGAACCTCCTGGCCCAGCCCGCGCGCGGCGATCCACAGAAACACCAGCCCCGACAGCGCCATGCCGATACTGGCCAGCATCTGCCGGGCCGGCTCGCCGACGGCCGCCTGCACCGGCGGAAAGAACCACTGGCCCGCCGCAATCACGAGAAAGGTCGCCCCCGCGATGCCCGCCACCCGTTCGATCAGAACGGCCCGGTCGGTGATCGCGGTGTCAGAGCGCACCACGTAGCCCCAGCTCGTTTCACATACATTTACCAGGGGCATGGCCCCGAAACTCGTCACGCCACGGCCTGAAAACCTGGCTTTGACGGTCATTGAACGGCTCCTTTTCCCGCCTAGATTGCATTAACCATGATTCTGAAAAGCGGCAAGAATGGGCCGACCGCGGCGCTATTTCCGGGCAGACCCCGCGACAGGGGGGCGCAGGCTTGCATCGGGGGGCGTTCGCTGTATAAGGCCCCATCCTTCCGTGCAAACGTGATCCGGTGCAGCCCCTCGTGGGCGGGAAACGGAAGGTGTCGCAAGACCCCGCCCTTTGAAGCGCACCTGCAACAGAACTGGAGTACACATGCCGCTGTACGAGCATGTCTTCATCGCGCGCCAGGACCTTTCCAACGCGCAGGCCGAGGGCCTTGTCGAACACTTCTCCACCGTACTGGCTGACAACGGCGGCGCCGTCGTCGAAAGCGAGTATTGGGGCGTCAAGACGATGGCCTACAAGATCAACAAGAACCGCAAGGGCCACTACGCCTTTCTCAAGACCGACGCGCCCGCCGCGGCTGTCCAGGAAATGGAACGCCTGATGCGGCTGCACGACGACGTGATGCGCGTGCTGACCATCAAGGTCGACGAGCACGGCGAAAGCCCGTCGGTCCAGATGCAAAAGCGCGACGAACGCGACACCCGTCGCGAACGCCGTTGATCACCAGCCTCAGGAAAGGAGCCTAAACCATGGCCGCAAAACCGTTTTTCCGCCGCCGCAAGGTCTGCCCCTTCTCGGGCGACAACGCGCCCAAGATTGACTACAAGGACACGCGCCTGCTGCAGCGCTACATCTCCGAGCGGGGCAAGATCGTGCCCTCGCGCATCACCGCCGTTTCGGCCAAGAAGCAACGCGAACTGTCCCGGGCCATCAAGCGCGCCCGTTTCCTCGCCCTGCTGCCCTACGCCGTGAAGTAAGGAGACAGTCATGCAAGTTATCCTTTTGGAACGTGTGGCCAAGCTGGGCCAGATGGGCGAAGTGGTCTCCGTCAAGGACGGCTACGCCCGCAACTTCCTGCTGCCCCAGGGCAAGGCGATGCGCGCGAACGAGTCCAACATCGCCCGCTTCGAGGCCAGCAAGGCCCAGCTCGAGGCGCGCAACCTCGAAACCAAGACCGAGGCCGAGGCGCTCGCCGCCAAGCTCGACGGTCAGCAGTTCATCGTGATTCGCTCCGCCTCCGACTCGGGTGCGCTTTACGGCTCGGTTACGCCGCGCGACATCGCGGATGCCGCCACCGCCGATGGCTTCTCGCTGGATCGCAAGCAGGTCGTGCTGACCTCGCCGATCAAGGAGCTGGGCGTGCACGACGTGTCCGCGACCCTGCACCCCGAGGTTGAAGTGTCGATCCAGATCAACGTCGCCCGGTCGGCCGAAGAAGCAACGCTTCAGGCCTCGGGCAAGTCGATCCAGGAACTCGCCGCCGAGGCCGAGGCCGAAGCCGAGTTCGAGATCGCCGAGCTGTTCGACGACATCGGCGCAGCCGCCTCGGACGACGACGAGGGCATGCCCCGCGCCGAAGAGGAAGAGACCCGCGAGGACTGATCCTCCCGGCGTCTTGCCACAGAATGCCGCAAAGGGCCGCGCCGCAGGGTGCGGCCCTTTGTGCATCCGCCCCACACCTGCCCCACATGTCCTGCGGCGGGTCCAGATCGTCCGGGGCCGCGCCGGTGCGGGGGGGGCATTACCCATTCGATCCCGGCGGCCATCCAGGCCCGCCCGCAGAGCCGACCGATCACAGCACAGAGCAACGCCGCCGACCGGATCGGTCGCCCCGCCAGACCGCGGCGCGGTTTCGCGGCACCTTCACCTTTTCCCGCCAACGAAAAAGGGCGACCCCAAAGGGCCGCCCCATCCGTTCACTCCGGCGGTTGCCGGATTATTCTTCGTCCAGCGCGTCGATCGCCTTTTGCAGCTCGTCCTTGGAGACCTCTTTCTCGGTCACCGCGGCCAGCTCGATGATGTAGTCCACCACCTTGTCCTCGAACAGGGGCGCGCGGATCTGCTGCTGCATCTGCTGATTCTGGCGCACGAATTCAAAGAACTGCTGCTCCTGGCCCGGGTATTGCCGCGCCTGGGCCATGACCGCCTGGGTCATCTCGTTGTCGGACACGTCGATCTCGGCCTTGCGGCCGGTTTCGGCCAGCAACAGGCCCAGACGCACCCGGCGCTCGGCCAGGGTCTTGTGTTCGTCGGTGGGCTCGATCGCGCCATGCTCGTGGCCTTGGACGTCGGGATGCTCTTCATGCCACAGCTGGTGGGCGATCTGGCCGGCCTCGGCCTCGACCAGGCTCGGCGGCAGATCGAACGACACCGCGTCGTCCAGCGCATCCAGCAGCGCACGCTTCATGATCGCGCGGGACGCCCCGCCGAACTCGGCCTCCAGCCGCTCGGCGACGGTGGCCTTCAGCGCGGCCAGATCCTCGGCGCCGAACTGCTTGGCCAGCTCGTCGTTGATCTCGGCGGCCTCGGGCGCCTTGACCGCCTTGATCGTGCAGTCAAAGGTCGCGTCCTTGCCCTTCAGGGCTTCGGCGCCATAGCTGTCGGGGAAGGTCACGTTGACAACCAGTTCATCGCCGACCTTGACGCCGACCAGTTGATCCTCGAACCCGGGGATAAAGCTGCCAGAACCCAGCACCAGCGGGTAGTCCTCGGCCGCGCCGCCCTCGAACGGCTCGCCGTCGATCTTGCCGACAAAGTCGATCACGACCTGATCTCCGTCCTTGGCCTTGGACCCCTTGCGGCGGTCGGCAAAGGTCTGTGCGGTCTCGGCCAGCTTGGCCAGGGCCTCGTCGACATCGGCATCGGCGGCCTTGACCACCAGCTTTTCCAGGGTGATCGCCTTGAGGTCGGGCTCGGGGATCTCGGGCAGAGCTTCATAGCTCATCTCGACCACGACATCGTCGCCCTCTTTCCAGTCGTCGCCGACCATCTTGACCTCGGGCTGCAACGCGGGGCGGTCACCGGTTTCCTCGAAATGCGCGCTCATCGCGCCATCGATGGTTTCCTGCATCACCTCGCCCATCAGGCGCTGGCCATACTGCTTTTTCAGCAGCGCCATGGGCACCTTGCCCTTGCGAAAGCCCTTCATCTCGATCTGAGGCTGCGCCTCGACGAGCTTTTCATTGACCTTCTCGTCCAGCTCGGCGGCGGTGACGGTGATCGTATAGCCCCGCTTCAGGCCGTCATTGAGGGTCTCTGTGACCTGCATTTGGTTCGTCCTTCTCATTCATTCTTGGTGCGGGTGGAGGGACTTGAGCCCCCACGCCTTGCGGCGCCAGAACCTAAATCTGGTGCGTCTACCAGTTCCGCCACACCCGCCAAACCATTAAGGCAGCCCCACGACGCGCCGGGACCGCCCCTTAAATCCGCGCCCTTCTAACAAAGCCCCGAACCGGATGCGAGCGGAAAAAGCGCCCCATAGAAAGCGCAACAGCGACGCAATTTCGACATCTTGTCGCTGATCATCGGG
>JAFGTV010000017.1 GCA_016938875.1 Paracoccaceae bacterium | reverse complement strand
TTCGTCTTTCCCGGCGGCGCGGTCGATGCCGCCGACGCCCAGGTGCCATTGGCCCATCCGGTGACACCCACCTGCGACGCCCGGTTACGCGCCCAGGCAGATCCCGCGCAGGCCAGCGCGCTGGTCGCCGCGGGCATTCGCGAGTTGTGGGAGGAAACCGGCCTGATCCTGGGCCAGCCCGGCCAATGGGCGGGACCGGCGCCGCGCGGCTGGCGTGGCTTTGCCGACAGCGGGCACCTGCCCTCGGCGCAGGGGCTCAACTTCATCTTTCGCGCGATCACGCCGCCGGGCCGCCCGCGCCGGTTCGATGCGCGGTTCTTTCTGGTCGAGGCCGGGGCGGTGGCCAATGACCTGGACGATTTTTCCCGCGCCGAGGATGAGTTGAGCCACCTGCAATGGATCCCGCTGCCGCAGGTGCGCGCCTTTAACCTGCCGTTCATCACCGAGGTCGTGCTGGCAGAGGTCGCGGGGCTGTTGCGCGCCGGTCTGCCGCCCGCGAGTGTGCCGTTTTTCAACAATGCCGACGGGCGGTCCCAGTTCCTGCGGATCGACGCGCGGGGCTAAAGCGCCAGGATCAGCAACAGGATCGAGGCGCTGAGAAACCCCATGGCGAGCAGTTCGCGCGGGCTGGTCTTCTCGCGGAACACAAAGGTCGCGGCCAGAAAGCTGAAGATCAACTCGACCTGGCCCAGCGCCTTTACATAGGCCGCCTTTTGCAGCGTAAAGGCCAGGAACCACCCCATAGAGCCCAACATCGAGCTGAGCCCGACCAGCCCGGTCACCCGCCAGTTGGCAAAGACGCGGCCGATCTCGCCACGTTCGCGCCAGGACAGCCAGGCCGCCATCGTGACGCTTTGCGCCGCGGTCACCACCGCCAGCGTCAGCGCGGCGCGCAGGAACACGTCCTCCAGCCCCAGCGCCAATGTCGCCCCGCGATAGCCGGTGGCCGAAATCGCGAACAGCACCCCCGAGGCCAGCCCCAGACCCGCCGCGCGGTTGCCGATCCGCCGGTGCCAGGGCAATCCGCTGCCCGCCGCGGGCGCGTCCGACAACAGCACCACCCCGACAAAGCCCACCATGATCGCCACCAACCCCGCCGCCGAGACCGCCTCGCCCAGCACCAACAGGCCGATCAGCGCGGTTTGAAGCACCTCGGTTTTCTTGAAGGTGATGCCGACGGCGAAATTGCGATGCGCGAAAAGCGCCACGACGCACATCGTGGCCAGGATCTGCGCCAGCCCGCCGGCCATGGCGAACATCCAGAACCGGGGTGGGAACGCGGGCAGCCCCTGCCCCGTCACCCCCAGATAGCCCGCCACGATCACCGCCACCAGCGGCGCGGAAAACACGAACCGCGCAAAGGTCGCGCCCCCCGTCGACAGCCGCGTCGCCTTGAGATGGCGCTGCAGCATGAAGCGCAGGTTTTGCACGAAGGCAGCAAAAAGGGTGATCGGGATCCAGGCGGCCATGGTCCCGTTTGCCATCGCACCCGCCCCGTGTCGAGGGGGATGCCAGGGCGGGCGATCGCCCGCCCCGGACCTGTGCTAGAACGGCATCGGGTGGGCCTGGTGGACCGCCTCGATATCGGCCAGCACCTGGTCCGACAGCACCAGATCGGCCGCGCCCAGAACGGTTTGCAATTGCGCGGTCGAGGTTGCCCCGATGATCGGGATCACCGGAAACGGGCGCTGCGCGACAAAGGCGATGGCCATCTGCACCGGGTCCAGCCCGTGATCCTTGGCCACCCCCAGATAGGCCGACACCGCCGCCCACACGCGCGGCGTGATCCGCCCGCCCAGGTCGGCGATGCGCGCGCGCCGCGTGCCCTCGGGGGTGACGTCGCCGGCGTATTTGCCCGACAACAGCCCCGCGGCCAGCGGTGTATAGGCCAACAGGGTCACATCCTCGTTCACGCCCAGTTCGGCGAGGTCCAGATCATAAAGCCGACACAGCAGCGAATATTCATTCTGGATCGACTGGACCCGCGGCAGGCCCTTCTCTTCGGCCAGGCGCAACCATTGGCTGGTGCCCCAGGCGGTTTCGTTGGACAGTCCGAAATGGCGGATCTTGCCCGCCGTGACCAACTCTTGCAGGGTTTCCAGGGTTTCGTGCATATGCGCCAGGGTCGCGGCCCGGTCCTGCCCCGAGGGATCATAGGTCCAGTTCTTGCGGAAATGATACGAGCCCCGGTTCGGCCAGTGAAACTGATAAAGATCAATCACATCGGTCTTGAGCCGCCTGAGCGACCCCTCGACCGCCGTGCGGATCGAGTCGGGGTTGATCCCGCCGCCGTCGCGCACGAAACCGCCATTCTCGCCGGTGATCTTGCTGGCCAGCACCACCTCGTCGCGGCGGCCGGTCCTGGCGAACCATTCGCCGATGATCGCCTCGGTATGGCCGACGGTTTCCGCGGTGACGGGGGCCACGGGATACATCTCGGCGGTGTCCATGAACGTGATGCCGTGATCGAGGGCCATGTCGATCTGGGCATGGCCCTCGTCCATCGTGTTCTGGCTGCCCCAGGTCATGGTGCCCAGGCAAAGCGCGGATACCTCAAGGCCGGTGCGGCCCAGCGTGACTTTCTTCATGACGTTCCCCTGATTTGGCGTTCGGGGGAACAGTTATCGGGCTGAGGCCTCAGGGCAACCCCTCAGGCGCGCACATCAGGGGCGCACATAGGCAAAACCCTGCTCTTGCAACTCGACCAGCCGCACCACGCCCGAGGGCACGATCCGCGCCTCGTCCAGCAGGGCCACCTCCTGGCCCAGCTTGGCGCTCATCGCGCGGTGGGTGTTGCCGCAGGCCGAAAAGGTCAGCCCGTGCATCGCCAGCGCCATGGTCTCGATCCGTTCGGCCACCGGGCTCTTGCCCGGGATCAGCATGTTCAGACCGGGGCCATAGGCGACCACCTCGACCACGACATCGTCGCCTTGGGATTCGTAATAATTGGTCAGATTCTGCACATTGTTCAGCGCCATAGTCATCACCTGCGGGTCATTCTGGTTGACGTGCACGGCGATGTGATGGGTCTCCGCCCAGGCGGCAGAGCCGGCAGCCAGGGCAAAACCCCCGCCAAAACGAGCTTTTTCATGAATGCGTCCTCCCTGTTCGCGCGGCAAGTTTAACAGAGTTTCCAAATCGCCCAGCAGAAAAGTCATATTGAGAACATTTAGCGAACATTCTATCCTGCCCCCATGCCGCACCCAATGCTGACCCGCGCCCCCCACAGACCCGCGCCCGCGCTGACCGCGCTGGGCGCGCTGTCGCTGACACAGGCCCGCGCGCATGAGGCATGCGGCCCGGCGCGGCACATGCTGGCGCTGATCTGGGCGGCGGCGGTGCACGGGCCGGTGATCTGGATCGCCCCGGCCTGGACGCCCGCGCGGCTCTATCCCGACACGGTGGCCGAATGGATGGCACCGGGACGGCTGATCCTGGTGACCCCGAAACGGGCCGAGGACCTGCTATGGTCGATGGAAGAGGTGCTGCGCTCGGGCGCGGTGCCGCTGGTGGTGGCCGACCTGCCCGGCCCGCCCGGGCTGACGCCGGTGCGCCGGTTGCACCTGGCCGCCCAGACCGGGGCAGAGATCGGCGCGGATGCCGGACGCGCGCCGCCGCTGGGGCTGATCCTGACACCGGGTGCGGGCGGCGCGGCGGGCGTGGAAAGCCGCTGGCACATGGCGCCGCGCCACACACCGGGGCGCACCGAATGGGCCCTGGAACGCCGCCGCGCCCGCACCGCACCGCCGCGCGCCTGGACCCTGCGCGCCACGGCCGGGCGGCTGACGCTGTTCCCCGCCCCCTGCGCGGCGCCATGACCGCGCACGAGGGTCGACACCCGCTAGCCATCGTCCAGCCCCTGCGCTAAACCGGGCGACAATCTCGGGACAAATGGCAGATCCGCATCATGGCACGTATCCTCATCACCTCGGCGATCCCTTATATCAACGGGATCAAGCACCTGGGCAATCTCGTCGGCAGCCAGTTGCCCGCCGACCTTTATGCCCGCTACTGCCGCGCGCGGGGCGACGAGGTGATGTTCCTGTGCGCCACCGATGAACATGGCACCCCCGCCGAACTGGCCGCCGCCAAGGCCGGCAAGCCGGTGGCCGACTATTGCGCCGAGATGCACGAGGTTCAGGCCGAACTGGCGCGCGGTTTTCGGTTGTCCTTCGATCATTTCGGGCGGTCCTCCAGCCCGCAGAACCATGCGCTGACCCAATATTTCGCAGGCCGCCTGGCCGATAACGGCTACATCCAGGAAGTCACTGAAAAACAGGTGTTTTCCAAGGCCGACGACCGCTTTCTGCCGGATCGCTATATCGAGGGCACCTGCCCGAACTGCGGCTATGACAAGGCACGCGGCGACCAGTGCGAAAACTGCACCAAGCAGTTGGACCCCACCGACCTGATCGACCCGCGCAGCGCGATTTCCGGCTCGACCGACCTGGAGGTGCGCGAGACAAAGCATCTGTATCTGCGCCAATCCCTGCTCAAGGACGACCTGGCGGCGTGGATCGACTCCAAGACCGACTGGCCGGTGCTGACCACCTCGATCGCCAAGAAATGGCTCAACGATGGCGACGGGTTGCAGGACCGCGGCATCACCCGCGACCTGCACTGGGGCATCCCGGTGAAAAAGGGCACGCAAGACTGGCCCGGCATGCAGGGCAAGGTGTTCTACGTCTGGTTCGACGCCCCTATCGAATACATCGCCGCCGCCGCCGAATGGGCCGAGGCCAACGGCAAGACCGAGGCCGACTGGCGGCGCTGGTGGCGCACAGACGAAGGGGCCGCGGATGTTCGATATGTGCAATTCATGGGCAAGGACAACGTGCCCTTTCACACCCTCAGCTTTCCCGCGACGATCATGGGATCGCGCGATGCGTGGAAGCTGGTGGATTACATCAAGTCCTTCAATTACCTCAATTATGACGGCGGCCAATTCTCGACCAGCCAGGGGCGCGGGGTCTTTATGGATCAGGCGCTGGCGATCCTGCCGTCGGATTACTGGCGCTGGTGGCTCTTGTCCCATGCGCCCGAAAGTTCGGATTCTGAGTTCACGTGGGAGAATTTCCAGGCCTCTGTGAACAAGGATCTGGCCGATGTGCTGGGCAATTTCGTGTCCCGCGTGACGAAATTCTGCCGCTCCAAATTCGGCGAAGAGGTGCCCGCCGGCGGCAGCCTGGGCACGCGCGAACAGGCCCTGATCGACGAGTTGACAACCCGCGTCGCCGCCTATCAGGACCACATGGCCGCGATCGAGGTGCGCAAGGCCGCGGCGGAACTGCGCGCGATCTGGGTGGCGGGCAACGAATACCTGCAATCGGCGGCCCCGTGGTCGGTCTACAAGACCGACCCCGAACAGGCCGCCGCGATCATCCGGCTGTCGCTGAACCTGATCCGGCTTTATGCCGTTCTGTCGGCCCCGTTCATCCCCGATGCCAGCGCGACGATGCTGACGGCGATGGCGACCACCGACGATGCCTGGCCCGACGATATCGCCCAGGCACTGACGGTGCTGGAACCGGGCCATGGGTTCAGCGTGCCCGAGATTCTGTTTCGCAAGATCGCCGACGAGGAACGCGAGGACTGGCAGGCCCGGTTCGCCGGTGTCCGCAGCTGACAAACGGCCATCGGGCCACGAAAAAGGGGCGTCCCGGCCGGGACGCCCCTGTCATTTCAGCGGATCACCCGCCGGTCAGTCGACCGACAGCGCCACAAAGCGCGGCTCGCCCTGGCGGCGGACCAACAGCAGCAGCGACTTGCGCCCCGCCTCGCGCGCCTCGTCGACGCGGGCCTCCAGGTCGGCGACCACGGCCACCTTGCGCTGGCCGGCCTCGGTGATGACATCGCCTGCGCGCAGACCCTTTTCATAGGCCTCGCCGGTCTCGTCGATCTCCTTGACCACCAGCCCCTCGGCATCGGCGCCCAGGTCCAACTGGCCGCGCAGTTCGTCGGTCAGCGGCGTCAGGGTCAGGCCCAGCATCTGCTTGGCCTCGGGTTCCGGCGCGTTGGGCTTTGCGGCCGCGGGCACGGCGGCGGCCTCGGCGGTTTCACGGCGGCCCAGGGTGATCTTCAGCGTCTGGGTCTTGCCCTCGCGGAAGACGACGACGCGCACGGCCTTGCCGACCGGGGCATTGCCGACCTGGCGCACCAGCCCGCGGGTGTCGGCCACGTCATGCCCGTCAAAGGACATGATCACGTCGCCCGATTCCATTCCCGCCTCGGCGGCCGGTCCCTCGGGCACATCGGTGACCAGCGCGCCCTTGGCCTCTTGCAGGCCGATCGCCTCGGCGACATCGTCGGTCACGTCCTGGATGCGCACACCCAGCCAGCCGCGCCGGGTCTCGCCGAACTCCTTGAGCTGATCGACCACGTTGGTCACGACCGCGGACGACATCGCGAACCCGATCCCGATCGAGCCGCCGTTGGGCGACAGGATCGCGGTGTTCACGCCGACCACTTCACCATCCATGTTAAAGAGCGGCCCGCCAGAGTTGCCGCGGTTGATCGCGGCATCGGTCTGGATGTAGTCGTCATAGGTGCCCGACAGCGCCCGGCCCCGCGCCGAGACGATCCCGGCCGAAACCGAAAAGCCCTGGCCCAGCGGGTTGCCCATCGCCATCACCCAGTCGCCCACGCGCATCAGGTCGGACGACCCGAACGGCACAAAGGCCAGCGGCGCGTCGCTGTCGACCTTCAGCAGGGCGATGTCGGTATTGGGATCGGTCCCGACGACCTTGGCCTCAAGCACCTTGCCCGAAAAGAACTCGATCTGGATCTCGTCGGCCTTTTCGATGACGTGGTTGTTGGTGACGATATAGCCATCCTCGGAAATCACGAAGCCCGATCCCAGCGCCTGGCTGCGGCGCGGCGGGCGATTGCCGTCACCGCCGCCATTGCCATCGGGGTTCATGAAATCGCGAAAAAACTCCTCGAAGGGCGATCCCTCGGGGACCATGGGATTGACCCCGGTATGTCCGGCGATCACCGTCGACGTGGTGATGTTCACCACCGCCGGGCTGATCTTTTCGGCCAGGTCGGCAAAGCTTTCGGGTGCCGCACGGGCAAGCGCCAGGCTCGTCTGGGCCAGCATCAGCGCAATCCCGAGTAGCAGCGCCCAGACCGGGCGCAGGCGCGCCGCGTCGTTCCGGGCGGAAAGGGTTAGGGCCTGGGGTGTCACGAATGCATCCTCCTGCAAGATGGGCCTTTGGGTCCGGCATCGTCCTGCCGGACCTGTGGCACCCATATGGGAACCGGACCGACCGCACCGCAAGTCAAACCCGCGTCGCGGTGCGTCAACTGGGCGTGAAGCCCCCCACGCCAGGGCCGACCAATGTCAGCCAGTGTTTCAGCCCGCAAGGTTTTGGGCAAGCCAAACCAGCACCGTCCCCAACGCCACCGCGCCAAGGCCGATCAGGCGGCGGGTTTCGGGTGGGATCTGGCGGATCAGCTCTACCAGCTCGTCCAAACGCGAAGGGGCCAGTGCGAACACCAGCCCCTCCACCACCAGCACCAACCCGAGGGCCAGCACGATCATGCTCATCACGGGCGGTCTGCCTGCTTGAGATAGTTAAAGAACTCGCTATCCGGCGACAGGACCATCGAGGTGTTCCCGCCGCTCAGCGCCTTTTTATAGGCGTTCAGCGAACGGTAGAACTCAAAGAACTCGGGGTCCGCGCCAAACGCCTCTGCAAAGACGCGGTTCCGTTCCGCGTCGGCCTGACCACGGGCGATCTCGGCCTCGCGCTGTGCGTCCGAGACCAGTTCGACCACGGTGCGGTCGGCCTGGGCGCGCACGCGCTGGGCGGCCTCTTCACCGCGGGCGATCTCGTCGGCGGCTTCGCGTTCCCGCTCGGCCCGCATCCGGGCAAAGGTCGCCTCGAGGTTCTGATCGGGCAGGTCGGTGCGTTTCAGCCGAACATCGACGATCTCAAGACCCAGGTTGCTGGCCTCGGCGATGGCCGAGTTGCGGATGCGCAGCATCAGCGCGGCCCGGTCGGTGCTGAGGATGTCGTTGGACGACACCGAGCCCATAACCTCGCGCATGGTCGAGCGCAGCAGGCTGTCCAACCGGGTTTCGGCGGTGGCGATCCCGCCGGTGCCGACGGCCTGACGGAACCGGACCACATCGGCGATGCGATAGCGCGCGAATGCGTCCACCACCAGGCGCCGGTCGTCCGAGGGCGTGACCTCCAACGGGTCGATGTCGCGGCTGAGAATCCGGTCGTCATAGCGCACGACTTCCTGGATCAGCGGGATCTTGAAGGCCAGGCCCGGCTCTTCCTTGACGGATTTGACCTGGCCGAATTGCAGCACCAGCGCGCTTTCGCGTTCGTCCACGATAAACACCGAGGATAGCGCAGTCACGGTCGCCAGAACGACCACGGGGATAATGAATGCGGTTTTTTTCATGGCTCAGTTCCCCCCACCGGTAGTGCCCGAACGGCGCAACTCATTCAGCGGCAGATAGGGCACGACGCCACTGGAACTGCCGGACTGCTCGTCCAGGATGATCTTGTCGACGCTGCCCAGCACCTCTTCCATGGTTTCAAGGTAAAGCCGCTTGCGGGTGACATCGGGGGCCTTGCGATACTCGTCCAGAACGGCGCTGAAGCGGCTCGCCTCACCCTCGGCCTCGTTGACGACCCGGGCCCGATAGCCTTCGGCCTCTTCGAGCTGTTGCGCGGCCTCGCCTCGGGCACCGGCCACGACGCGGTTGGCATAGGCATCGGCCTGTTTTTCCAGCCGGTCACGTTCCTGCTCGGCGGCCTGCACCTCGCGGAAGCTGTCGATGACCTCTTGCGGCGGGTCGGCCTTGTCAAAGTTGACGCGCACCACGTTCATGCCGGAATCATAGCTGTCCAGCGTCATCTGGATCAGATCCTTGAGCTGGACCGCGATGATGCCCCGGTCCCGGTTCAGGATCGGCGCCAGTTCCGACTGGGCGATAATCTCGCGCATGGCCGATTCCGACACGGCGCGGATCGTCGTGCGCGGGTCGCGCAGGTTGAACAGGAACTTGGCCGGATCGTTGATGTTCCAGACCACCTGGAAGTCGATGTCGACGATGTTCTCGTCGCCGGTCAGCATCAGGCCCGCGTCGCCGCCAACACGGCCCACACCAATATCCTCGGTCTGTTCGCGGGTCACCGGGATCACCTCGGCGGTGACAATCGGCCAGGGGGCAAAGTTCAGGCCCGGCCCACCGGTCGCTGAATACTTGCCCAGGAACAGTTCAACCGACTGTTCCTCGGGCTTGACGGTATAGAAAGAAGCAAAGGTCCAAACCGCAACTGCGGCCAGTGCGCCCAGCGCTATTCCGCCCTTGGTCAGCTTGGGGCCTCCCGGACCGCCGCGCCCGCCCATGAGCACGCGCAATTGTTCCTGCCCGCGCCGCATCAGCTCGTCGATCTCGGGGATCTGGGGGGGTTCGCCGCCCGGGCCACGCCCGCCGCCGCCACGGTTCCCGCCGCCCCCCTGGTTAGAGCCACCGCCCCCCCAAGGTCCGCCACTATTTCCAGCCATCTAGGATCTTACCTCTTGGTTAGTTCAGTCGTGTGTCGGTCGGTTTCATATCATATGTGGTGTAACTGGTTGTTTGCTGCGCGAAATCAACCCGTGCGCACCGGCGTCTTCATCGTGACCAGTTCTTCGGCCAGGGTGGGATGGACGGCAACGGTGCGGTCGAAATCCTCTTTGGTGGCGCCCATCTTGATCGCGACGGCGGCCAGCTGGATCATTTCGCCCGCATGATCGGCCACGATGTGACAGCCCAGAACCCTGCGGGTGGTGGCGCAGACGATCAGTTTCATCATCACCCGGTCCTCGCGCCCGGCGAAACCCGACTGCATCGGCCGGAACGCCGTGGCATAGACCTCGATCGGGCCGCGCGACCGGGCGTCTTCCTCGGTCAGGCCGACGGTGCCCAATTCGGGCTGGGTAAAGACGGCGCCGGCCACCAAGTCGTGGTCGGGGCGGGTCGGGTTGCCCTTGAACACCGTCTCGACGAACGCCGCCCCTTCGCGGATCGCGACGGGCGTCAGGTTGATCCGGTCGGTGGCATCCCCCACCGCATAGACCGAGGGCACAGCGGTCTGGGAATAGGCGTCCACCTCGACCGCGCCGCTGGATTTCAGCGCGACGCCCGCCGCCTCCAGGCCCAGCCCTTCGGTGTTGGGCACCCGGCCGGTGGCATACATCACCGCGTCATACACCGCGTCATGGCCATCGGTGGCCTTGACCCACAGCCCATCCTCGACCCGGTCGACGCGCTGCACATTGGTGCCCAGCCGCAGGTCGATCCCCGAGTCGCGCATCGCCCCGGCGACATGGCCGCGCGCCTCGTCGTCAAAGCCGCGCAGGATCTGGGCGCCGCGATAGAATTGCGTCACCGCAACGCCCAGCCCGTTCAGGATGCAGGCGAATTCGCACGCGATATAGCCGCCGCCCACGATCAGGATCCGCTTGGGCAATTGCGCCAGCTTGAACACCTCGTTCGAGGTGATGACGTGCTCTGCCCCCTCGAACGCGGGCACAAAGGGGCGCCCGCCCGTGGCAATCAGGATATGGCGCGCGGTCTTTTCGGTCCCATCGGCCAGGCGCACCGTATGGGCATCGGCCAGGGTGGCACGGGTGTCGAAAATCTCGACCCCCGCCTTTTGCAGGTTGGTGCGATAGATGTTTTCCAGCCGCGACAGCTCTGCCTCCAGCCTGGCGCGAAAGGCCGGCCAGTCGAACCCGCCCGCCGTGACCTGCCAGCCATAGGCGCGCGCATCCTCGAACGCCCCGGCATAGCCAGAGGCAAAGACCATCAGCTTTTTCGGCACGCAGCCGCGGATCACGCAGGTGCCGCCCATCCGGTATTCCTCGGCCAGGCCCACACGGGCCCCGGCCTCGGCGGCGGCCAGGCGCGCAGCGCGCACCCCGCCGGACCCGCCACCAATGACGAAAAGATCGTAGTCAAAGGGCATTCGGTCCTCTTCAGATATCGCTGAACAGATTGTCGGATTCGAGGAAGTCGATCCTGTCCTCTTCGACGGTGCCGGCGTTGATGTCGCGCAGTTCCACCCGGCCATCGCCATGGCCGATCACGACGATGTCGCAAATGTCGATGAACAGGCCATTCTCGACCACGCCGGGGATCTGGTTGACCACCAGCGCCAACTGACGCGGATTGCCGATCCGGTTGAGGTGCAGATCCAGGATATGGTTGCCCTCGTCGGTGACAAAGGCGGCATCGCCGTTCATCCGCAGCGTCACCTCGCGGCCCATCACATCCAGGTTTGTCAGCGCCTCTTCGATCAGCGCGCGCGAGGTCTGCCAGCCAAAGGGGCTCACCTCGACCGGCAGCGGGAACGCCCCCAGATGGGCGACCTCCTTGGCCGTGTCGGTGATCACGATCATCATGTCAGAGGCGGTCGCGACGATCTTTTCCTGCAACAGCGCCCCGCCACCGCCCTTTATCAGGTTGAGATCGCTGTCGAACTCGTCCGCGCCGTCGATGGTCAGATCCAGCCACTTGGCCTCGTCCAGAGAGATCACCTCGATCCCGACATGGCGGGCCAGTTCGGCGGTGCGCACCGAGGTCGGCACGCCCTTGATCTTCAGCCCTTCCTCGCGCACGCGCTCGCCGAGGCATCGCACCATCCAGGCCGCCGTCGATCCCGTGCCAAGGCCCACCCTCATACCGTCCTCGACGAAATCCACCGACCGTTTGGCGGCTGCGAATTTCGCCTTGTCGATGGGGGAAAGCTCTCCGGTCATGGCGTATCTCCTCTCTCGGTTCCAGACGTTATAGGAGAGTTGGGGCGGGCCTGCGAGGGGCAATTGAGCATTCCGGGCGAGGCCACACGCGCCGGGCAAAACGCGCCGGGCCGGACACGGGCGCCCGGTCGGGTGCAAAACCCACCCGTTGCGTCGGTTTTGGGCAGGCAGCGGGGGGCCGGCATGGCATGGTGCGCCAAACGGAGGATGCGATGTTTCTGTCGGTTTTCGAGATCTTCAAGCTGGGCATCGGCCCGTCCTCTTCGCACACGATGGGGCCGATGCTGGCCGCCGCGCGGTTCCTGGAGCTGTTGCGCGGGTCGCCGTTCCACGCCCACGGGCTGCGCTGTTCCTTGCACGGGTCGCTGGCGTTCACCGGGGTGGGCCATGCCACCGACCGGGCGGTGATCCTGGGGCTGGACGGGATCACGCCCGACGCCTACGACGCCGCCGGGGCCGAGGCCGCCCTGACCCGCATCCGGCAGACCCGCCAGGTAACCCCCCCGGATCTGGCCGCGCTGGCCTTTGATCCCGCGCGCGACCTGGTCTTTGACTATGACCACCCGCTGGCGGGCCATCCCAACGGCATGATCCTGTCGGCCACCGACGACCAGGGTGACGTGATCCTGACCGAAACCTACTACTCCATCGGCGGTGGCTTTGTGCGCACCGCCGCCGAACTGGCCGCCGGCGAAGTGGCGGCCGAGGCCCGGCTGATGGCCGTGCCCTATCCGTTTCACACCGCCGCCGAGATGCTGCGCATGGCGGCCAGTTCGGGCAAGTCGATCGCCGCGATGAAACGCGCCAACGAGTTGACCTATATCGGCCCCGGCGCGCTGGACGCGGGGTTGGACCGGATCTGGGGCGCGATGACACAATGCATCGACCGGGGGCTGGCCACCGACGGCATCCTGCCCGGCGGGCTGAAGCTGCGCCGCAGGGCCCACGCGATCCACCGCGCACTAAAGGCCGAACAGGGGCTGAACCTGACGCCGCCGCACACCATCAATGATTGGATGAGCGTCTATGCCATGGCGGTGAACGAGGAAAACGCCGCCGGGGGACAGGTCGTCACCGCCCCCACCAACGGCGCCGCCGGGGTGGTGCCCGCCACGATCCGCTATTGGCTGGACCATGTGCCCGGCGCCACCCCCGCGCGGGTCGGGGAATTCCTGCTGACCGCCGCCGCGATCGGCGGGATCATCAAGCGCAACGCCTCGATCTCGGGGGCAGAATGCGGCTGCCAGGCCGAGGTCGGTTCGGCCAGCGCCATGGCGGCGGCAGGGCTGGCCGCGGTGTTGGGCGGCACCCCCGAACAGGTGGAAAACGCCGCCGAGATCGCGCTGGAGCATCACCTCGGGATGACCTGCGACCCGGTCAAGGGGTTGGTCCAGGTGCCCTGCATCGAACGCAACGGCCTGGGCGCGATCAAGGCAGTCTCGGCCGCCTCGCTGTCGCTGCGCGGGGACGGCAAACATTTCATGCCGCTCGACAACTGCATCGAGGCGATGCGCCAGACCGGCCAGGACATGAGCGAGAAATACAAGGAAACCGCCCTGGGCGGGCTGGCGGTGAACGTACCCAACTGCTGATCGGCGGGGCACGCCCCCTCTGGACGGCGCGCCATTCAACGGGCACACCCATGCCATGACCCAAGGCCCCGACCGCATCGTGCCCGGCATCTTGCTGATGATCGGCTTTACCGTCACCGCGCCGGTGATGGACAGCTTTGCCAAGCTGGCCTCGGCCAGCATTCCGGTGGGCCAGATCGTCGCCGCGCGCTTTGCGGTGCAGGTGCTGGTGCTGGTGCCTTTGGCCGGCGCGCTGGGCATGCTGGCCTGGCCCGGACCGCGCGCGGCGGCGCTGCACATGCTCCGCGCGGGGCTGATCGTGGCCGCGACGCTGGCGTTTTTCACCGCGCTGTCGCGGATGCCGCTGGCCGATGCCATCGCCATCTTTTTCGTCGAGCCGTTTATCCTGACCTTGCTGGGGGCGCTCTTTCTGGGCGAATCCGTGGGCTGGCGGCGGATCACGGCCTGCACGGTGGGGTTTGCCGGGGCGCTTTTGGTGATCCGGCCCAGCTTTGCGGCATTCGGGCCGGTGGCCTTGTTACCGCTGCTGACGGCGCTGTGCTTTGCCTCCTACGTGGTGCTGACCCGGCAGGTGGCCCGGCGCATGGCGCCGGTGGCGCTTCAGGCCTGGACGGCCTTGGCGGCCCTGGTGCTGATCCTGCCGGTGCTGTGGGTCTTTGCGGGCTCGGGCGTGGCGCCGCTGGACCCGGTCTGGCCGCGGGGAATGGCCTGGGCCTGGCTGGCCGGGGTCGGGCTGGCCGCGACGGTGTCGCATTTGTTCATCAGTTCCGCCCTGCGCCTGGCACCCGCGGCCACCATCGCCCCGCTGCAATACCTGGAGATCGTTGCCGCCGCCGGGCTGGGCTATGCGATCTTCGGCGATCTGCCCGACGCCCAGTCCCTGACGGGGATCGCGATCATCATGGGGGCCGGGCTTTATGTCTTTGTGCGCGAGCGTCAGCTTAGCCGCCCGACCCCCCCCCCCCCCCTGGCATAAGCGCGCGCGCGACCTCGGCCAAGTGGGCGCGCGGCACGATCACCGCCATGCCCGGCCCGGCCATGCGCAGACGCACCGGCCCGCTCGCCGCGTTCGAGGTTCCGATCCGCCCCCCCGGCGCGAACCCGATCCCGCCGATGGGCCAGCGCAACCCCTCGCTTTGCCCCGTCACCGGCGCCAGCGGAAACAGCGACACCCGCGTGCCCACCGGCAGATCCAGCCTCAGGTTCGCGGGACAATGGAAACACAGATCCTTCGCCCCGACCAGGACACAGCGCCGGTCGGGATAGCGCACAAGCGTGTTCAGCGCGGCCAGTTGATGATCCAACCGCGCCCCCAACAGCCCCAACCCCAGGATCAGCGGGGCCGTTACCGCACGCAGGCATTTCTCGAAATCGGTACTGTCCTGTTCGGCAATGGGGTGCTGGCGCACCGCCGGGATCGCCGCCCGCGCCGCCGCAGAAATCGAGTCGAAATCGCCGATCACCAACCGCGGCATATGTCCTGCTGCCAACGCCGCATCCGCGCCCCCGTCGGCGGCCACCAGAACCGGCGCCAGGGCCAGCGCCTGGCCCAACGCGCGGGAATCCACCGCACCACCCCCCAGAATCGTGATATTGTCGGAACTGTGAAGCAATGATGTCGTCATGGCGGCATCCTTGGGTCAAACCCGGGGAGAGCGCAATCTGAACACTTAAAAATCCTCGAAAATACCGCTTTCTGTTCATCTTCAGGAACCAGCCTGAGGTAAATATGGATTTACTGGTACGGGGAGAAAGTGAGCGGCAGATGGTTGGTGCGAGTAAGATTCTCACGGTGTCCTATGGCACCTTTTCATGCACGCTGGAGGGGTTTGACGACTCTTTCGGCACCATGAAGGCGATCGCGGAATACTTCCGCGACCTGGCTGCCGACGATCGTTATTTCGGTGCCGAACCTGCAACACCGGATGCCGAGATGCTGCAACGCATCGCCGAGCGCGAGATCCGCAAGCGCGTAGATGCCCGCATCGGGGACGACGGCATCGTGCTGCGCGCGGCCACCGCCCTGCCCGGCACCGAAGAGCGCGCCGAACCCGCCCCCCGGCCCGCACCGGCTGCCGCTGCACCGGCCGCCGCGGCGCCCGCACCCTCCGACTCCGTGGCGGCCAAGCTGGCGCGTATCCGCGCCGTGGTCGAGACCGCCCGCGCCGCGGCCCCCGCCGAGGTCCCGCAAGAGACCCCTGCCGAGCCCGTGATGCGCGCCCGCGAAACCGCCGAAGACGTCACCGAGCCGGACCCGCAGCTGCAACCCGCCGCCGCGCCGACCCAGCCCGAGCCGCAGGTAGAGACGCCCGAGGCCGCCGAAGACCCCATCGCCGCGCCGTCCGCCGCGTGGCCGATGGCCCAAGATCCGGACCAGCTCGAAGCGGTTGAGCCGGATCAGCCCGAGGCCGTCGGGCCGGAAGCTGTCGAGGCTGTCGAGGCTGTCGAGGCTGTCGAGGCTGTCGAGGCTGTCGAGGCTGTCGAGGCTGTCGAGGCTGTCGAGGCTGTC
>JAFGTV010000016.1 GCA_016938875.1 Paracoccaceae bacterium | reverse complement strand
GCCAGCCGCAACCCCGCGCCGCCCTTCATGACCTCGACCCTGCAACAAGAGGCCAGCCGCAAGTTCGGCTTTGGCGCGCGCCAGACCATGCAGGCCGCCCAGCGCCTCTATGAGGCCGGCTATATCACCTACATGCGGACCGACGGCATCGACATGGCCCCCGAGGCGGTGATGGCCGCCCGCGACGCGATCAAGGATCGCTATGGCGCCGATTACGTCCCCAAATCCCCGCGGATGTACAAGAACAAGGCCAAGAACGCCCAAGAGGCACACGAATGTATCCGCCCCACCGACATGACGCGCGATGCCACCAAGCTGAAGCTGACCGACACCGATCAACGCAAGCTTTATGACCTGATCTGGAAGCGCACCTTGGCCAGCCAGATGGAGGCCGCCCGGATGGAACGCACCACCGTGGACATCGCCAGCGGCGATGGCCAGGTCGGTCTGCGCGCGACCGGGCAGGTGGTGTTGTTCGACGGCTTCATGAAGGTCTATGAAGAGGGGCGCGACGATGTCGTTGTCGATGACGACGACAAGCGCCTGCCCCAGATCACCCAGGGCGAAGCGGCCACCAAGCAAAGCGTGACGCCCGAGCAGCATTTCACCCAGCCGCCGCCGCGCTATACCGAGGCGACGCTGGTCAAACGGATGGAAGAGCTGGGGATCGGGCGCCCCTCGACCTATGCCTCTATCGTCACCACGATCCAGGACCGCGGCTATGTGACCAAGGACGGCAACCGTCTGATCCCCGAGGACAAGGGTCGGCTGGTCACGATCTTCCTGAGCAATTATTTCAGCAAATACGTGGGCTATGAGTTCACCGCCGATCTCGAGGATCAACTGGATGACGTCTCGGCGGGCGAGCGTGATTACCACGACGTTCTGGCCCGCTTTTGGAAGGACTTCTCGGCCGCCATCGCCGAAACCGCCGATCTGCGCATCACCGAGGTGCTGGAAAAGATCGACGAGGTTCTGGCCCCCCACCTTTATCCGCCGCGCGCGGATGGGTCGGACCCGCGCATCTGTCCCAAATGCGGCACCGGGCGGCTGAACCTGAAAACCGCGCGCTCGGGCGGGGCCTTTATCGGCTGCGCCAACTACCCCGAGTGCCGTTATACCCGCCCGATCGCAGCGCCCAATGGCGATGACCCGGCGGCGGAACTGGACGGCAAGGTTCTGGGGATCGACGCGGACGAAGAGATCACCCTGCGCAATGGCCGCTTTGGCCCCTATGTGCAGCGCGGCGAACCCACCGAAGAGGCCCCCAAACCGCCCCGCGCCAGCCTGCCCAAGGGTTGGGCGCCGCAGGACATGGACCTGGAAAAGGCGTTGATGCTGCTCTCGCTGCCGCGCCCGATCGGGAACCACCCCGAGGACGGCGAGCCGGTCGAGGCCGGGATCGGGCGCTATGGCCCCTATGTGCGCCACGGGCGCACCTATGCCAACCTGCCCGAGGTGGACGAGGTGTTTACCGTCGGCATGAACCGCGCGGTCGAGTTGCTGGCCCAGAAAAAGACCCGCGGACGCGGCGCCACCGCCGCCGCCCCGCTGCGCGAATTGGGCGAGCATCCCGAAAAGGGCGGACCGGTGAGCGTGATGGCCGGGCGCTATGGCCCCTATGTCAAATGGGAAAAGGTCAACGCCACTCTGCCCAAGGACACCGAACCGTCCGATGTGACGATGGAAATGGCCCTGCAACTGATCGCAGAAAAGTCGGCCAAAAAGGGTGGGCGCAAGGCCCCCGCCAAGACGGCAACGGCGAAAAAGACCCCTGCCAAAAAGGCCGCCGCCAAAAAGGCCGCACCCAAAAAGGCCCCCGCCAAGAAAGAGACCTGAGGCGCACCGCCGCGGCCCGCGCCCCGGCGCGGGGGGCGACGTGAACACCAGACAAGACTGTCCGCAGGGTCAGCCCGCTTTCGCGCGCCTTTCATTGACTCCCTTCGCTCCCTTCGCCACAACTCCCCGCAAAGGTTCAGATGGGGAGTGTTCCATGAACAAGGTATATGGCAGCGCCGCCGAGGCCCTTGAGGGGCTTTTGTTCGACGGCATGTTCATCGCCGCGGGCGGCTTTGGCCTGTGCGGTATCCCGGAATTGCTGATCGAGGCGATCCGCGAAGCCGGGACCAAGGATCTGACGGTGGCCTCTAACAACGCGGGCGTGGACGATTTCGGCCTGGGGGTTCTGTTGCAGACCCGGCAGGTGAAAAAGATGATCTCGTCCTACGTCGGTGAAAACGCCGAATTCATGCGCCAATACCTGTCCGGCGAGCTGGAGTTGGAGTTCAACCCCCAGGGCACGCTGGCCGAGCGGATGCGCGCGGGCGGCTGTGGCATCCCGGGGTTCTATACGAAAACCGGCGTCGGCACCGTCATCGCCGAGGGCAAGGAACTCAAGGACTTCGACGGCCAGACCTATGTGCTGGAGCGCGGGATCGTGACGGACCTGTCCATCGTCAAGGCCTGGAAGGCCGACACCACCGGCAACCTGGTGTTCCGCAAGACCGCGCGCAACTTCAACCCGCCCGCCGCGATGTGCGGCAAGGTTTGCGTCGCCGAGGTCGAGGAAGTCGTCGAACCCGGTACGCTGGATCCCGACTGCATCCACCTGCCCGGCATCTACGTGCACCGCATCGTGCAGGGCACGCATGAGAAACGCATCGAACAGCGCACCACGCGCGCCGCGTAAGGAACCCTCGCCATGGCACGCACCGGAACGTTTTTCGAAGAGGTCGAAGCCCTCGGAGAAGAGGCGACCGTCTACCTGCACGTGGCGCAGCGCGTGGCCGATGCCCATTTCGGCCCCGACGTGACAAAAGAAATTCCACTCCTGGTGACGCAGACGGCTCAGCTCATGGCAAGCCTCGCGGCCAGAACCGAACAGGAGAACGACTGATGCCCTGGGATCGCAACCAGATGGCGGCGCGTGCCGCGCAGGAACTCAAGGACGGGATGTATGTGAACCTTGGCATCGGGATTCCGACGCTGGTGGCCAACTACATTCCCGAGGGCGTGCATGTCACGCTGCAATCGGAAAACGGGATGCTGGGCATCGGCCCCTTCCCCACCGAGGACGAGGTTGACGCCGACCTGATCAACGCGGGCAAGCAGACGATCACCGAACTGCCCCATTCGGCCTATTTCGACAGCGCCACCAGCTTTGGCATGATCCGGGGCGGCAAGATCGCCATGGCGATCCTGGGCGCGATGGAGGTGGCCGAAAACGGCGACCTGGCCAACTGGATGATCCCCGGCAAGCTGGTCAAGGGGATGGGCGGCGCGATGGACCTGGTCGCCGGTGTCCGCCGGGTTGTGATCGTGATGGACCACACCAACAAGCATGGCGACAGCAAGGTGCTGAAGGCCTGCACCCTGCCGCTGACCGGCACCGGGGTGGTCGACCGGATCATCACCAACCTGGGCGTGTTCGACGTGGTCGAGGGCGGCCTGAAGATCGTCGAATGCGCCGAGGGCGTCACCGAGGACGAATTGCGTGCCGCAACCGAGGCGACGATCGTCAACTAGGCCTGGCCCGATCCGACAAAAAGGCCGCGCCGGGGGGATGCCCGGCGCGGCCTTTTCTTTTCGGGCGCAGCCCCGTGTCACAAGGCGGGATAAGCCGTGGCCTTGGTCGCCGGCTGCGATCAACGACGAAACAATCGCCTGAGCGCGGGCAATCACCAGCCCCCGGGGTTGCGGCGCGTTCAACCCGGTGCCGGCGAACGTCCGGGCGATACCAGTGTCACTGGCCAGCGACAGGGTCTGGACGACCTTGGCCGCCCGCGCGTTCACAAGGCCCGAGCTGGACATGGTCACGTCACTGTCCGGTGCGAAATAGAGCGTCGCGCCAAGCCGGGCAGAGCGGCCGACAGGATCGGGGCGGTAGCGAGAAAAAGGCGTTTCACGATGGTCCCGGCCATCGATTTTCAGCGGCAAGGCATCGTGCCCTCATGACCCCAAGAGGGTTGCAAAGAGATACCCCAAACGGGCCGAGCCCCCGCTTGTCAAAGGCCCCCTGCGACACTGGGCGAATTGTCCGGCATGCGGAAACAGCTTCATATTCCCGCCCTAATCTGTTGCTATGCGCGCGGTATCATGATGACGCGCCCTGCCCCCTCTTTTGCCCGGTTCGGTCCGCTGCGCCGCTGGCGCGACAGCGCGCTGATGGTGGGACTGCTGGCGCTGGTGATTGCGGGCCTGATCGGGTTGGCCGCCGCCACCGGATGGGACGAAACCCGCGCCCAGTTGATGCGGCTGGGGCCAATTCAAATCCTGGCCCTGTTGGGGCTGTCCGCGGTCAATTACCTGCTGCGCGCGCTGCGCTGGCACCTGTTTGGACGCCGGATCGGCCTGCCACCGGGGCTGTGGCGCGACATCCGCCATTTCCTGGGCGGTTTCTTGATGAGCGTGACCCCCGGCCGCCTGGGAGAGCTGGTGCGCATCCGCTGGATCCGCCGCGAAACCGGCGTGTCGATGGCACGCAGCGCGCCGCTGTTCCTGGTGGACCGCGCCGCCGACCTGGTGGCGATGGCGCTGATCCTGGGGGGCGCGCTGGCCCTGTCGGCGGATGGGATCGCGGGGGCACTGCCGCTGGCGGGGCTGGCGCTGGCCACGGCGGTGATCGTGACGCGTCCGCGGCTGTTGGCCTATCTGGTGACGCGGACCTATCGGACGCTGGGCTGTTGCCCGCGCCTGTTCGCCCGCCTGCGCGCCATGGCGCGCGCGCTGCGCCAGTTCTCGCACTCTGGCCTGTTGGCGGCGGCGGTGGGGCTGGGCGTGGTTGGCTGGATGGCCGAGGGCGTCGCCTTTCACCTGTTGCTTGTGTGGCTGGGGGCCGATATCGGGTTCTGGGCCGCGACGGCGATCTTTATCTTTGCCACGCTGGCCGGCGGGCTGACCGGCGCGCCCGGCGGCCTGGGCGGGGCCGAGGCGGCGATGATCGCCCTTCTCACCCTCGAGGGGTTGCCACCCGAGACCTCGATCGCGGCCACCGCCGTCATCCGGGTCACGACGCTGTGGTTTGCCATCGGGATCGGGGCGGTGGTCTTTCCCATCGCCGAACGCATGTCGAAAGGGATGATGGATGCAGTGGAAAACCGCTGACTATACAGGTTGGGGACGGGCGCTGCGCGCGCGCGGCACCCTGGCCCGGCCCGAACGGGTCTCGGCACTGAGCGCGGCCCTGATGGGGCGCGGCCCGGCGATCGGGAACCGGCGGTCCTATGGCGACGGGCCACTTAACGATGGCGGCGCGGCGGTGGTGATGACGCGGATGGACCGGCTGTTGGCATTCGACCCCGACACCGGCGTGCTGGAGGCAGAGGCAGGCATCACCATCGCCGAGCTGTTGCGCGTCTTTGCCCCGCGCGGATGGATGCCGGCGGTGATGCCCGGCACCGGGTTCGCCACGCTGGGCGGCTCTATCGCCAACGATGTGCATGGCAAGAACCACCATGGCGCGGGCAGTTTCGGCCAGCATGTGCTGGCCCTGACGCTGATGACCGACGCCGGCCCGCGCGAGGTCACGGCCGAAAACGACCCCGACCTGTTCCGCGCCACCATGGGCGGACAGGGCCAGACCGGCGCCATCCTGTCGGCAAAGCTGCAACTGGCCGCGATCCTGGGCCAGCGGATGAAGGTGACGGAAACCCGCATTGCCGATTTCGACGCGTTCATCGCCGCCTTTGATACCTCGCAGGCCGAGTTCACCGTCGGCTGGATCGACGCCACCGCCCGGCGCAAGCGTCTGGGCCGCGGCATCCTGGAAGAGGGCACCCTGGTCGAGGGCACCCGCCCCGGCCCCCTGAAACGCGCGCTGGGTGTGCCGCTGGACGCCCCCGGTTTCGCCCTGTCCAAGCCGGTGGTCAAACTCTTCAACCGCTTTTACCTGTCGCGGGTGCCCGACACCGCGCGCAAGCGGACGCGCCCGCTGGATGACTTCTTTTTCCCGCTGGACCGCATCCACGACTGGAACCGGCTTTATGGCAAGCGTGGTTTCCAACAGTTCCAATGCGTCGTGCCGCTGGACCAGGCCGCCGCGCTGAAAGAGATCCTGACCACCATCGCCAAGGCCGGGATCGCCTCGCCGCTGGCGGTGCTGAAGAAGATGGGGCCGGGGCGTGCGGGGCATCTGTCCTTTCCGATGGCCGGCTATACGCTGGCGGTGGATTTCCCGGCGCGCAAGAAGGTGCCGGCGATCTTTCAGCGGCTGGAACAACAGGTGTTGGCCGCTGGTGGGCGGCTCTACTTTGCCAAGGACGGGCTGGCCCATCCCGACAGCATCGCCGCGATGTATCCCGAACTGGACGCCTGGCGCGCCGTGGTCGCCCGCGTCGATCCCGAGGGGCACAACAAGACCGACCTTGTGCGCCGCCTGAAGCTGAGGAGCTGAGCCATGAGCGAGACCTGGATCATTCTCGGGGCGTCGTCCTCGATGGCACGGGCGCTGACCCGCAAACTGGCCGAGCGCGGCGATAGCGTCATCCTGGCCGGGCGCGACACCGCCGACCTGGCCCGCGATGCCGCCGATGCGCGCGTGCGCGGCGCGCCCCTGGCCGAGGTGATGGCCATGGACGCCCGCGACCCGGACAGCTTTACGCCGATCCTGGACCGGCTGGCGGCCTGCGAGGGGACGCTGTGCGCGGCGGTCTTTGTCGGCTCGATGCCGCCCCAGGACCACATCGACGCCGACCCCACGCTGATCGATGGGGTGGTGACCGACAGCTTCACCGGCCCCGCGCGCTTCTTGCAGGCGCTGGCCCCGTTGATCGAGGAACGCGGCGGCGGCACTGTTGTCGGCGTCGGCTCGGTCGCCGGGGATCGGGGGCGCATCGGCAACTATGTCTATGGCGCGGCCAAGGCGGGCTTTGCCACATACCTGTCGGGGCTGCGCAACCGGCTGAACCGCGCCGGTGCGCATGTGCTGACGGTCAAGCCGGGATTCACCGACACCGCGATGACCTGGGGGATCGAGGGGATGTTCCTGGTGGCCCCGCCCGACAAGGTGGCCAGCGATATCCTGCGCGCGGTCGAGAAACGGCGTAACGTGCTTTATACGCCGATGTTCTGGCTGGGGATCATGACGATCATCCGCGCCATCCCCGAGCCGATCTTCAAGAAAATGTCGATCTGACAGCCAGGCGCACGGCGCGGGGGGCGATGCCCGCGCCGCCTAGAATCCGAACCATTTTTGCCAAAGCCCCGCGCCGTACAGCATCAACGACAGGGTAAAGAAGATCAGCCCCAGCCCGGTCTTGTCGCGCAGCGCGAACACGATCGGATCATAGTCCTGCTTGCCGCGATAGCCCAGCAGCACCATGCGGATCAGCCAGGCCGCCAGCGGCACCAGCGCCACCCACAAAAGCCACCGCGAGGGATAGAGCGTCTGGGCCTGCTCGGTCATGCTGTAGGCGAAAAAGATCACCAGCGCGCCCACGATCCCCAAAGAGGCCACGTTCAGCAGATCCCCCCGGTCCGCCCGGCCATAGCCCCGCCCCGGCAGCCGCTCATCATTGGTGGCCAGCGCCAGTTCGGTCATCCGCTTGACGCAACCCAGCGTCAGGAACACCGGAAACACAAAGACCAGCATCAGGAACGAGGCCTCTGCACCGCCCGCCGCCGCGCCCGCCATGACCCGCAATGTATAAAGCGTGGCCAGCGTCGCGATATCGATCCAGCGCATCCGCTTGAGCCGCAGCGAATAGCCCAGCGACAACGTCACATAAAGCACGATCACACCCAGGAAAGCCGGCCCCAGGGCCGCACCGCCCCCCAGCGCCAACAGGGCCAGTGCCCCACTGGCCGCCATCCCCACCCCGATCGGCACGGATCCGGCAGCAAACGGGCGGGTGCGTTTGGTGGGGTGCAGACGGTCCGCCTCAAGATCCAGCAGGTCGTTGACGATATAGATGCACGAGGCCGCGGCCGAAAAGACCGCCATCCCCGCCAGCACCAGCAAGAAGGTCGACAGGGTGAAATCATGCGACGCCAGCATCGGCAGGAACAAAAGGACGTTCTTGATCCATTGATGCGGCCGCAGCGCACGCACGAGGTCGCGCCAGCGCCAGCCGTCCTGGATCATGTCGACCGAATGCCCCGCTGCGGTCAGGTCCGCGGCGATGCGCGGATGGTTCCCCACGATTAACGCGCGATCGGCGGCCTGCCAGACCGCGCGATCGGCGGTGCTGTCGCCGGCATAGTCAAAGCCGCGCCCGCCATAGGCGGCCTTCAACGCCTGCGCCTTTGCGTCCCCCTTCAGGTTGGTGCGCCCGTCCGATCCCAGGCTGTCGCCGGACAGGTCGTATTGCGCCGCCAGGGCTGCCACCAGCTCCGCGTCCGAGGCCGAGGCAAGCACCACCTCGCGCCCCTCTTCGCGCGCGGCCAGGGCGCGTTCGGCAATCTCGGCGCGCAGCGGCAGCAGATCAATTTGCGGCGGGGCGATCCGCGCCAGCGCCCGTTTCAGCGCCGCCCGGTCCGACAGGTTGCCAAAGGCTGCCGCCAGCGTGGCGCGGGGCGCCCGGCCCAACCCTGCCCAGAAACATTCCAGCAACAGATCGGTGCGCAGAAACGTCCCGTCCACATCCAGCACCAGCGGCTTGCGGTCACTCATTGCTAACCTGCCTTCATTACCCGGAAAACACAGCCGTCAGAGACCAGCTCTGGCGGGGTTTGACACAACCCCCGCGCCACCGTCCACGCGGCCAGAACGCGCGGCACATAGGTGCGCGTCTCGGCATAGGGGGGCACGCCGGAATGGTCGCGCACGGCCCCCTCACCCGCGTTATAGGCGGCCAGCACCAGCACCGGATCCCCGCCAAACTCGCCCATCAGCCAATCCAGATAGGCCACGCCGCCGCGGATATTGGCCACCGGATCGCTGGCATCGCTGACACCGAACCGCGCCGCGGTGTCGGGCATCAACTGCATCAGCCCCGCCGCGCCCTTTGGACTGATCGCGCCCGTGCGCCCGCCGCTTTCCACCCCGATCACCGCCAGCGCCAGCGCCGGTGACACCCGTGTACCGACCGTGGCCAACAGGATGTCGACCCCATAGGCCGCCGCGATGTCCTGCAGATCCTGAAGCCGGGGCGCCGTGATCGCCTGCCCCGCCGGGGCATCCGAAAGCGCCACCAGCGCCGGGGCCAGGCGCCCGGGCCCGCTATCGGCCAGCGCCGGCGATATCCGCGCCCAGAACCAGGCCGGCCCCGGCGCGTCCTCTGCCCCGGGGGGTGTGGGGTCTGCGGCGGGCGGGGCGACACGCGGTGCGACCGGGGCGATCTGAACGGTGATACGGCGTCCCGCACCCGGTGCGGGCGGGGTGACGCGGCGAAACGTAAACTCTGGCCAGGGCGGCGGATCGGCGGCCACGGGCGCGGCCAGAGCCACCAGGACCGCGATCGTGATCGTGATCAGAAAGGGGCGCGCCATGAACTCTCCTGCCGGGCATCCTGGGGTGGCATGTTCGGATTTCTCGCAAAATCCACACCGGAAAGCCATATCCAATGCCCCCAACCGTCCCTCCGAGGGGGGGTATGGCCGCGATTCCTTAACGATTTCTCAAAAAATATAAAATATTTATCATTTATTTTCAGCTACTTAATGCTGCATTCACTCATTATTTTTGCTTGGCAGAAATTGACAAGCCTCAGTCAAACTCTTGCCCCAATCCGATGGCTTTAAATGCCCATGCCGAGGCGGTTGAGGGCCAATCAGAGGCCGGTCCTAGAAGTCTCCGACAAGGCAATGTGAAACGAGCGAGCATCCTATTGGAGGGACACCAAATGAAACTTTTCGCACTCATCAAGAACTTCCACAACGACGAATCCGGCGCTGTGACCGTTGACTGGGTTGTGCTGACCGCCGCCATCGTGGGCCTCGGCATCGCCGTGATGACCCAAGTTCAGGGCGGCGTTTCGAGCCTGGGCGGCAAGATCGAGACCGCGCTGACCAGCGCCAACCTTGCGACCCTGGGCACCCTGGGCTTCAGCAAGTAATTCGACCGACCCGGTCCTGGACCGCAGGAATGGCCGCATCCCCGGATGCGGCCTTTTCTGTTTTCATGGTCTTTCCACCTCGGGCAACACCACGCGGCATTGTTTCGATCTGAACCAAAATCCGCGC
This sequence comes from Paracoccaceae bacterium, assembly GCA_016938875.1. GTDB lineage: Bacteria > Pseudomonadota > Alphaproteobacteria > Rhodobacterales > Rhodobacteraceae > Rhodovulum. The sequence goes on along the minus strand of JAFGTV010000016.1, from coordinate 24,382 downwards.
CCCAGCCATTGAGTGATCAAGATTTCGCCGCAATTAACCGGCATTGTATCCGCGAGAAGACAGTGTAATTTTGCCCGGACGTCCGGCCGGGAATAGTGACGAAAGGAAATGCCATGCGAATGATCTTTGGCCTGGTCCTTCTGGTCGGGCTTGGTCTTGCAGGCTTTGCCGTTTACATGGCCCAGGGCTATATCGACCAGTACCAGCAGGAGCTTGCCCAGGAACGCGCCGCGCGCGCCGAGCAGGTGGAATTGGTTCCGGTCGTCGTGGCAAAGGAACCCCTGCGCTATGGCCAGCAGGTTACGGTGGAAAACCTGCGCCTGGTGAGATGGCCCGCGAACTCGTTGCCCGAAGGTGTGTTCCAGACCGCCGAGGAACTGTTCCCCGATGGCAAACCGCGGTTTCGCACCGTGCTGCGCCCGATGGAGGCCGGAGAGCCGCTGTTGCAGGTCAAGGTGACGGAACCCGGCGCCGATGCCGGGCTGACCTCGCGGCTGGCCCAGGGCATGCGCGCTTTCGCAATCAGGGTTGACGTGACCTCGGGCGTGTCGGGGTTTCTGCGGCCGGGCGACCGGGTCGATGTCTATTGGACCGGCTCCTCTCAGGGGCAAAAGGTGACAAAGCTGATCGAGACCGGCATTCGGCTGATCGCGGTTGACCAGACCGCCGATCAGAACAGCTCGCGCCCCTCGATCGCGCGCACCGTGACCGTCGAGATCACCCCGCAACAGGTCGCCTCGCTGGCCCAGGCCCAATCGACCGGTCAGCTTTCGCTGTCGCTGGTGGGGGCAGATGACAACGTGACGGCCAGCGCCATCGAGGTTGATCAGCGCCAGTTGCTGGGGATCGTCGACACCCCGGACGAGGTGGTGGAAAAAGAGAAAGTTTGCACAATTCGAACCCGCCGCGGGTCCGAAGTCGTGGAAATCCCGATCCCCTGCACGAACTAGCCCTGCCGTTTACGGCCCCGAAGTCCAGCGCGCCGAACTGCATCTTGCGGTTTCGGCGCGCAGCATGCCCGCATATTGGCATGTTGCGGGAATTCCACATAAAGCAAGTTCCGCAATCCGTTGATTCTTGCAAAATTTTGCCGGTTGGCCCATTCTACGCGGCAAATGGGCGCAAAAGACCCGACCCGAGGCGTGATCGGAAAGGCAGGATCACATGAAATTCAAGATGCTTATGGTGGCGGGGCTTATCGGCCTTGCCGCGGCAATGACCCAAGCACCGCAAGCCCAGGCACAGACCCTGCGCACGCTGGGCGGTTCAGCGACCGGAAAACTGACGGTGCCGATGAACCGTGCCGTCGTCGTCGAGAGCGACGAGGTTTTTGCCGAATTGTCCATTTCGAACCCCCAGATCGCTGACATTTCCACGCTGTCGGATCGCACGATCTACGTTTTGGGCAAATCTCCGGGGCGCACCACGCTGACGCTGCTGGGCCCCGATGGCCGGCTGATCACCAATGTCGAGGTCCGCGTGACCCCGGACATGAGCGAGCTCAAGGAGCGCCTGCGCGAGGTGTTGCCGAGTGAGCCGATCGAGGTGCGTGCCGCAAATGACGGGCTGGTCCTGTCGGGCACCGTCAGTTCGGCCCAGGCGGTCGACCGGGCGCTGGACCTAGCCTCGCGCTATGCGCCCGAACGGGTGTCGAACCTGATGATGGTCGGCGGCAGCCAGCAGGTGATGCTCAAGGTCCGCTTTGCAGAGATGAACCGCTCTGTCTCCAAGAGCCTGGGCGCCAGCCTGGCGGTGAACGGTATCCGCTCTGGCGGCGATGTCGGCTTCCAGGGGGGCAGCAACTCGCTGGCAACCGGGGACAACCTGACCGCCCTTTTTGACGGCGACCCGGCGACCCGTATCGGGATCGGCGCGGGCAGCACCGGCATCTTCTCGATCGGGATCGGCGCGGGCGACACCCAGTTCGCGGTCCTGCTGGAGGCGCTGGAATCGCGCGGCTTCGTGCGCACGCTGGCCGAACCCAACCTGACCGCGCTGTCAGGTCAGAACGCAAAGTTCCTGGCAGGCGGCGAATACCCGGTGCCGGTGGTCGGACAGGACGGCCAGGTCACGGTCGAGTTCAAACCCTTTGGTATCTCGCTGGAATTCACCCCCCGCGTGGTGGGTGAAAACATCAACCTGCGCCTGACCGCCGAGGTCAGCGGGGTCGACCCCTCGGTGACCTATTCCAACGGCGGCATCACCGTCAGCGGCTTCTCGAACCGCTCGACCTCGACCACGGTCGAGCTGCATGATGGCGAAAGCTTCGCCGTCGCAGGCCTGTTGCAGGACGACTTTGCCAGTCTCAAGGGCCAGGTGCCGTGGCTGGGCGATATCCCGATCCTGGGCGCCCTGTTCCGCAGTTCCGAATACCAGCGCGACCAGAGCGAGCTGGTGATCATCGTGACCGCCCACCTGGTCAGCCCCACCCGGGGCGAGGCCCTGACCCTGCCCACCGACCGCGTACGTCCGCCCAGCGAGCGTGAGCTGTTCCTGTTCGGCGATCTCTCTGCCCCCAACACCCCCAAGCAAGGTGCTGCGGGCGAGGTGGCCCGGCAGGATTTCGGCGGTTCCTACGGCTATGTGATGGAGTAGACCATGCGCGCGTCCCTTGCCCTTGCAACGCTGACAGCCGCGATTGCGCTGTCGGCGTGCACCCCGCAGCAGATCCTCGATTTCAACCGTCCCGCCGGGGACAACCTGGATGATGGCACGTTCGGCAACGCCACCATGAACAACACGATGGTGATGTCCGGCGAACAATCGATGGTGGTCAACCTTTCGCGCCGGTTCGCGGCAGAGGTTCCCAGCACGATCAACTTTGCCTTCGACAGCGCCGAATTGGACGGCCAGGCCCGTGCGGCCCTGGACGCCCAGGCGGCTTGGATCAAGCAATATCCCTACGTCAAGTTCCGCGTCTACGGCCACACCGACAAGGTCGGCTCGAACGCCTATAACAAGGGGCTTGGCATGCGCCGCGCCCGGGCGGCGGTCAGCTATCTGGTGTCGCGCGGCATCTCGCGCAGCAGGCTGGAGGCCCTTATATCCTATGGCGAAACCCAGCCGCTGATCGTCACCGAGGGCCGCGAGCGTCGCAACCGGCGCACCGTGACCGAGGTGTCGGGTTTCCTTGAACCCAAGAAGCTGTTGTTCGACGGCAAGTACATGCGGAACACCTATGGGATCTACATCGGTAGCGCCCAAGAGGCGAATACCTCCGAATAACCCGGCCCTGACCTGCGCGCCCGGCCCATTTCATCGCCGGGCGCGCGCCCTCCTCCCCCCACCATTTCCCAACAATTTCGTTTTTTGGGCCGTAATGTTGCCCAGATTGACCTTCATCTTTCTTACCTGAGAGCAGTGCGTGCGACTGCGAGTCGCGCGTGGGGAGCGAAGGACAGGTCGAAGAGGCCGCCTGCGCACTCCGACAAAAGGGAAGTGAGACCATGACGAGTACGGCAGCGCTGCAACCCGATCCGGCCAGAATTACCGCCTGCACGGTGTCGCGGGATATCCAGAACTTCGATCTGCTGATCGAGGACATGGAGACCGAACTGGGCGAAAGCTGGGGCGATCTGGCCTTCGAGGATGCCAATGGTTTCTTCGGGCAGCCGGACGCCGAAAACCTGGAATTCATCGCCATCGCGGTCGATGACCAGGACGAAGAGAATATTGCATTCGTCGGCGAGATCATCCGCAACGCCAAGAAACACGGCATAAAGGTCGTGGTTATCGCCGAGGAACTGAGCCCGATCGCCCTGCACCAGCTGATGCGCGGAGGGGCCGATGATTTCGTTCCCTACCCGCTGCCCGAAGGCGCCCTGCACGAAGCCATCGAACGCATGCGCCAGCCAGAACCGGTCGCCGCCGCCCCTGCCCCCGAACAGATTGCCGAGGCACCCAACGCCCCTGCCGTGTCGAAATCCGACCGCGACGGCGTTGTCTTGCCGGTGCACGGGCTGGCTGGCGGCGTCGGGGCCTCGACCTTTGCGGTGAACCTGGCTTGGGAGCTTTCTCAGGCGATGAAAAAGACCAACAAGCGGGTGTGCCTGCTGGATCTGGACCTGCAATTCGGGTCCGTCTCGACCTATCTGGACCTGCCCCGCAGAGAGAGCGTCTTCGAGTTGCTCAGCGACACCGCGTCGATGGACACCGAAAGCTTCATGCAGGCGTTGCAGACCTATAACACCGATCTGCATGTTCTGACCGCGCCAGCCGATATCCTGCCGCTGGACCTGATCACGTCCGAGGATGTCAACGCGCTGATCGACATGGCCCGCACGCAGTTCGAATTCGTGGTCATCGACATGCCCAGCACGCTGGTGCAATGGACCGAGGCCGTGCTGAGCCAGGCCCATGTCTATTTCGCACTGCTGGAGTTGGACATGCGCTCGGCGCAGAACACGCTGCGGCTGATCCGGGCGCTGAAGTCCGAGGATCTGCCGTTCGAGCGGCTGCGCTTTGCGCTGAACCGGGCGCCAAAATTCGCCGACCTGTCCGGCAAGAGCCGGGTCAAGCGGATGGCCGAAAGCCTGGACATCGACATCGAGATCCAGTTGCCCGAAGGCGGGAAAGTGGTTTCCCAGGCCGGCGATCACGGCCTGCCCCTGGCCGAGACCGCCGCCAAGGTTCCGCTGCGAAAGGAAATCCAGAAACTCGCCGTCTCGCTTTACGAGTTGAGCGAAGCGACGGCCGAGGCGGCCAATGCGTGAGTAAGGGTTAGGGATTAGCATGTTTTCGAAATACAAGAAGGCCGATGCAAGCGCCGCACGCCCGGCGACGGCGCCTCAGCGCGCCCCCTCCCCCGCGCTCAAGGCCCCGACGCGCGCCACCCCCGCGAAACCCACCCCCGAGGACAAGGATCGCAAGCGCAAGGAACGGCTGGGCGAACTGAAGGTCGAACTGCACAAGCGCCTGCTTGAGAACCTCAACCTGTCGGCGCTGGAACATGCGGCCGAAAACGACCTGCGCGCCGAAATCCAGTCCATCGCCGCAGAAGCGCTGGAAGAGATGAGCGTCGTCCTCAACAAGGAGGACCGCACCCAGCTGAACCAGGAACTGTTCGACGAAGTGACCGGCCTGGGCCCGCTGGAGCCGTTGCTGAAAGACGAAACCGTCAACGATATCCTGGTCAACGGACCCAAGCAGATCTTTGTCGAGCGCGACGGCAAGCTGCAACTGACCGACATCACCTTCAAGGATGAACGCCACCTGCTGCGGATCATCGACAAGATCGTGTCCGCGGTCGGTCGGCGGGTGGACGAATCCAACCCCTATGTCGACGCCCGCCTGGCCGACGGCTCGCGTTTCAACGCGATGGTTCCGCCGATCGCGGTGGACGGCAGCCTGGTGTCGATCCGGAAATTCAAGAAGGACAAGCTGGGCATCGACGACCTGGCCAGGTTCGGCGCGTTTACCGAGGAAATGGCCGTCTACCTGCAGGCCGCGGTGGCGTGCCGGCTGAACATCATCGTCTCTGGCGGGACCGGCTCGGGCAAGACGACCACGCTGAACGCGCTGTCGTCGTTTATCGACAACTCCGAACGCATCCTGACGATCGAGGACACCGCCGAACTGCAACTGCAACAGACCCATGTCGGCCGGATGGAAAGCCGCCCCCCCAACGTCGAGGGCCGCGGCGCCGTCAGCCAGCGCGACTGTCTGAAAAACGCCCTGCGGATGCGTCCCGACCGCATCATCGTCGGCGAGACCCGCGGCGAAGAGGTCATCGACATGTTGCAGGCCATGAACACAGGTCACGACGGCTCGATGACCACGATCCACGCCAACAACGCCCGCGACGCGGTCAGCCGCCTGGAAAACATGATCGCCATGGCCGGGATCGAAATGCCGCTAAAGGCGGTGCGCGCCCAGGTCGCCAGCGCCGTCAACCTGATCGTGCAGGCCAGCCGCCTGCAGGACGGTTCGCGCCGGATGGTGTCGATCACCGAGCTGACCGGGATGGAGGGCGAGGTGATCTCGATGCAGGAGGTGTTCCGCTATGAACGCCTGGGCCTGCAACCCGATGGCAAGATCATCGGGCGGTTCACCGCCACCGGCGTGCGCAGCCATTATTCGGAACGCTTCCGCCAGTGGGGCTATGATCTGCCGGCCAGCCTGTTCGAACCGAACGTGGGGAACTGAGCCATGCAGATTAGTGCGGAACCGATCATCTATGGGTTGATCTTCGTCGCGGTGCTGGCGCTGGTCGAGGGGCTGTATCTGACGGTCTTTGGCAAGTCGATCAGCCTGAACGCCAAGGTCAATCGCCGCCTGGAAATGCTGGAAAAAGGTGCCGGGCGCGAACAGGTTCTGGAACAGCTCCGCAAGGAGATGCACCAGCACATGAACGCCAAGGGCATCCCGCTTTACGCGATCCTGGCGGACAAGGCGCAAAAGGCGAATATCGCGTTCTCGCCGTCCCAGCTGATCATGATCATGGTGTTGCTGTCGGCGGTCGCCTTCATGGGGCTGACCGTGGGCACAGCCGCATCGCTGCCGGTGCGCTCGGTGGTTGCCGTGGCGATGGGTGTGGGCGGCGTCTATGTCTGGATCAACAAAAAGGCCAAAAAGCGCCTGGGCCTGATCGAGGAACAACTTCCCGACGCGGTTGAACTGATGGTGCGCAGCCTGCGTGTCGGCCACCCGTTCGTGGCCGCCATCAACATCGTCGCAAAAGAAGTGCCCGACCCCCTGGGATCAGAGTTCGGCATCATCGCCGACGAGGCCGCCTATGGCCGCGATGTCGCCGAGGCGCTGAAGGACCTGGCCGAACGGGTGGACATGCAGGATTTGCGCTTCCTCGCCGTGGCCGTGACCATCCAGCAGCAATCGGGCGGCAACCTGGCCGAGGTTCTGGCCGGCCTGGCCGCGGTCATCCGTTCGCGGTTCAAGCTCTTTCGCCGCGTCAAGGCCATCACCGCCGAGGCGAAATGGTCCGGCATGTTCCTGTCGGGCTTTCCGATCGGGGCAATCGTGATGATCTCGGTGATCAAGCCCGACTATTACGACGGCGTGAAAGAGACCAGTGCCTTCATTCCCGCGGCGATCGCCGTTGGCGTGTTCCTGGTCGTGAACGTGATTTTCATGCGCATCATGGTCAACATCAAGGTTTGAGGAGGCCCCAATGGACTTCATTGCCGCGATACCCGGCATGCTGACCGACAAGTTCGGCCCCATGGGCCCGCTTTATGCAGTGGGTGTTTTGGGCGTTCTGATGATCGTGCTGACGCTGCCGTCGCTGCTGAACAAACCCGTCGACCCGCTGGACAAGCTGCGGCGAGAGGTGCGCGACCAGGACACGCGCCCCGGCAAGGGCAAGTCCCAGTCCCAATCCCTGCGCCCGACCTCGCGCGCGGACAAGTTGGACCGGTTCTCGACCTTTCTGGAACCCCAGAACGAGGAAGACCTGTCCGCCGCCAAGCTCAAGCTGGTCAGAGCGGGCTACCGCTCGAAATCGGCGGTGCGAACCTTCCACTTCATGCAGTTCACTTTGGGCATTGTCCTGCTGTTGGTCGGCCTGCTCTATGCCCTGCTCAAAAGCAACGGCGAGGAGGTCAGCACCGCGAACCTGATCATGTCGGTGATCATTCCCGGCGGCATTGGGTATTATCTGCCGAAATACTGGGTCGAACGCCGTGTGCAGTCCCGCCAAGAGGCCATCACCAACGGCTTTCCCGACAGTCTGGACATGATGCTGGTCTGCGTCGAGGCCGGGCAGTCGCTGGATCAGTCGATCATCCGCGTCGCAAGAGAGATGCGCGCGAGCTTTCCCGACCTGGCCGACGAATACGAGGTGGTCGCCAACGAGATGAAGGCCGGCAAGGACAAGGTGCAGGTCTTGAAAGACATGTCCGAACGCTGCGGCGTGACCGACATCGGCTCTTTCGTGACGGTTCTGATCCAATCGGCGACATTCGGCACCTCGATCGCCGAGGCGCTGCGTGTCTTCTCTGCCGAAATGCGTGACAAACGCGTGATGCGTGCCGAAGAAAAGGCAAACGTCTTGCCCACCAAGCTTACACTGGGCACGATGATGTTCACGGTCCCGCCCCTCTTGATCATCCTGATCGGCCCCTCGGTATATGCGATTACGAATACCCTTCAGAATTCCAACTTCTAGGATCACCCGGCGCGGCCTCGTTCTGGCCGCGCTGGTCGTTCTTGCGGGCTGTCAACACCCCCCCCCTCTTGGACCTGACCAAGAGGGGCCGCCGCCCCCGCCCGGCACGCCGAGGATCACCGAGGCCGTCGATGGGTTGATCGTCGGCCACAGGCTGATGGCCGCAGGCGAATACGAACTGGCCCTCAAGGCCTACTACCGCGCCGCCGCCGAACAGGGGCTGACCACCGACGTGCTGTCGGCGATCGGGTCGGCCAACCTGCGGTTGGGCCGTCTGGGCCAGGCCGAAACCCAGCTGCGCAAGGTGATCGAGAACGACGACAGCTTTGTTCCGGCGTGGAACAACCTGGGCGTGGTTTTGATGGAACGTGGCCAACCGGGCGAGGCACGACGCGTGTTCCGAACCGCCTATGCGCTGGATAGTGGCCAATCGGACGAAATCCGGGAAAATCTGCGCTTGGCTATCGCAAAAACCGAAAATCCTGCGTATGGTTACACTAATAAAAACAAGTTCGAATTGGTGAGACGAGGCAGCGGTCGATACCTGTTGCTTTCCACACCCTGAGGTCAGAGCAGAAGAGGACGCAGGAAAATGCGCCACACTTCCCTTGTTTCGATGTGCGTCATTGGCGTGCTGAGCGTTTCTGCGTGCCAGAAACCCGGCGAGGCCGATGTCGAGCGGGCGGTTCAGGATGTCATCTCGAGCGACGAGAGCAACCTGAACGAGATCATGATGACCGTGGCCGACCCCAATGAGGCGGTCGCGTATTTCCGTCAGGCCGTGCAGGAAAATCCCGACAAGATCGGGCTGCAACGGGGTCTGGGCAAGTCGCTGATCCGTGCCCAGCGCAGCACCGAGGCCGCCGCGGTCTGGGCCAAGGTCGTGAACCATCCCGATGCCACCGATGACGACCGCGTGGATTATGCCGACGCGCTGATCCGTGTGGGGGAATGGAAAAAGGCCGAGACGGTTCTGAATTCCATCCCCCCCACCTTCGAGACCTACCGCCGGTATCGGCTGGAGGCGATGGTGGCCGACAGCAACAAGGAATGGAAAAAGGCCGACAGTTTCTATGAAACCGCGGCCGGGCTGACGACGAAACCCTCGGGCGTGCTCAACAACTGGGGCTATTCCAAGCTGACGCGCGGCGACTACCAGGCCGCAGAACGGCTTTTCGTCGAGGCGATCACCTATGATCCCAAGATGTTCACCGCCAAGAACAACCTGGTCCTGGCCCGCGGCGCCCAGCGCAACTATGAAATGCCGGTCATCGAGATGAGCCAGATCGAGCGCGCCCAGCTATATCACACCATGGCCCTGACTGCGATCAAACAGGGCGATGTGGCGATCGGCAAGGGCCTGCTGCAAGAGGCGATTGACGCACATCCGCAGCATTTCGAGGCCGCCGTTCGCGCATTGAACGCCCTCGAGGCCAAGGGTTAAGCTGACCATGCAGACATCTGCCGCCACCGCATTGTGGTTCCTGCCCTTCGTGCTGCCAATCGCGGTTTGGGTCGCGTGGAGCGACATGAAGTTCATGAAGATCCCGAACAAGGCCGTGCTGGCGCTGACCGTGGTCTTTGGCATCGTCGGGCTGGTTGCGCTGCCGCTGGACCTCTGGGCTTGGCGTTGGGCGCATCTGGCGGTGGTGCTGGTGGTCGGATTTCTGCTCAGCACGTTCGGGATGATCGGTGCGGGCGATGCGAAATTCGCGGCCGCCATGGCACCTTTCATTGCGTTGGCGGATGTGGGGCGGTTTTTCTTTCTGTTCGCCGCCGTGCTGGTGGCAGCGTTCATAACGCACCGCGCCATGCGCCGTGTGCCGGCCGTGCGCCGCGCATTGCCCGACTGGGCGTCATGGACCGATCGGGATTTCCCGATGGGCCTGGCATTGGCCGGCGTTCTGGCCTTTTATCTTGTGCTGGCAGTGCTTTTGGGCATGACGGCCAGCAAGATATAGTCGTCGGTCCGGCGCAACTCGTTCAACTCCAGCCCCGCCTCTTCAATCGCGGTCAGGATCCGGGCGCGCACCTTGGGCCTGGCCGGGCACTGCGGCACAAGCACAGCCTGGGCATCCATCACGCCGGGCAGTCCACCGTAATACCAAGGCGCGCCACCGGCCAGACGCTCGACCCCGCCAAACAACCAATAGCTGTTCAGGATGTCTGCCACCAACGCAGGCCGTCCGGCCAGGCCCGCCGCCTCGATATCCGCGGAAATGTCCTGGTACCACCCGACCAGACCGCTTACCAACAGACAGTCCTCCAGCAGTTCGCCCTGAAACAACGTGCGCTCCGGCCCGGCGGTCGGCTGCCACCAGGGCCCCCGACGCGTAGTGCGGATCTGAACCCGTTGCACCCGTTCGCGCGGCATCCACAACCCCTGCGCCCCCGGAAGGACCGCGACCTGATCCTCGGTTTTGGCCGTGTAATTGCGCAGCGGGCTTTCGGCCATCGACATGAAAAACGGCGCGCTCAGGATCAACGCGACCCAACCGATCACCGTCAGCCCCTGGCGCAGGTCCGGCCCCTCTTGCCGCGGGCCTGGCTGCCGCGGACGGAGCGCCAGCACCACCACGCCCAGCAGGAAAAGCCAGACCGGTTCATTGCCGAAATTCTGATATGTCACATAGCTCAGGCCGGGGCCCGCCAACAGCAGCAGCAGCCCCCCACGCGCCTGGCCCGACCGGCGCAACAAAATGACCGCCACGAGAAACAGCGCCGAATCCACGCGTCCCGACACCCCCGCCAAAACAGTCCCGAAGCTGGCCGTGGGAAAGGCCCGCTCGTCCGAGCCTGCCACGGTCAAAAGATCACCCAGATAGGCCGGCCAGATCGCCGGACCTGCGGCCAGTGTCACCGCCCCCAACACGGCCAGCCCCGCGCCCAGCCCCACGCCCAGCGCCAGGCGATCCCGGCGCAGCACCAGCGCCAGCAGCACGACCGGTGCGAACCCGGCAAAGTAGGTCACCTTTATCAGCGCCAGCACCGACAGCCCCAGGCCCGCCGTCACCCCATCGCCGACGCTGGCGCCGCGCCCGGGGGTACGCGCCGGCACCAGCGCCACCAGCAACACGGTGAACGCAATCGCCCAGGCCCAGCGGTTATAGTTCATCGACAACGAGATGCTGGTATCTGCACTGGCCGGGACCAGCGCCACGACCAGAACCATCACCGCCGCCCCGAAAAGATGCGCCCAGCCACGCCCCAGGCGGCTGAACGCCGCCCACCAGGCCGCCGGCAACAGCGCCGCCGCAACCAAGGCCTGGGCCATTACAAAGGCATCGGCCAGGGTCTGGCCCATCCGCACGAACAGCGTAATCGGCGCATAGGCCAGCCAGCCAAGCGGCGTCATGAAATCCAGATGCGGCCATTCCCCGGCCGCCTCGCGCAGGACGATCTGCACCATGTGCAGCATGTCGCCCTCTTGCCAGGTCGGATACAGCCCGCCCTTGTCCAGCCCCAGCCAGGTGGCCGCCAAAGCCACCGCCGCCATCAGCGCCGCCAGCGTGAAAGGATTGGGTCTGCTCATCCCCGGCCCTCTTTTATCATTTGTCGTCCGTTTTGCCGGTCTGCTGTGCAACGAACAATCCCGAAAGGGGCAATTGTCCAAAAAACCCGGCCTCTCGCCCAAGATTTGCCTCAAAAACCCGTCAGCTTTTGGCAAACACCGCAGCAGTTTCAGGGCAAGCCATGAATATTCAGAACACCTCGGTCCTCGCGCCGCCCGCCCCCCGGTCATTGGAAGAGATGCGCCTGCCGATGGTGATGATGCGCGACATCCTTCTCAAGACCGTCTTTCGCAAGAATGTCGAGGTGGTGACCGAGATCGCCCGCTCGATCTGCTTGCCGGTTCCGGTGACCCAGGAACTGGTTGACCTGGCCCGCGGCCAAAAGCTGATCGAGGCCACCGGCACCCTGCATGCCAATTCCGGCGGCGAAATGGGTTATCAACTGACCGAAAGCGGCAAGGCCCGGGCGTTGGATGCCTTGGGGCAGTCGGAATACTACGGCGCGATGCCGGTGCCCTTGGCGGTCTATTCCGAACAGGTCAAACGCCAGTCGATCAAGAACGTCCAGATCACCCGCGACCAGTTGACCGGGGCGATGGGCCACCTGATCTTGCCCAACGAATTGCTCGATCACCTGGGGCCCGCGGTGGGCGCGGGCCGCTCGATCCTGATGTACGGCCCGCCGGGCAACGGGAAATCCTCGATCTCGAACGGGATCCGGGACGCGCTGGGCGACAAGATCTATGTGCCACGCGCCATCGAATACGCGGGCCAGGTCATCACCGTCTATGACCCGATCGTGCATTCCGCCGCCGAGGAACAGGTGGACGACCCGACCGCGCTGCGCCGCAGTTCTGGGCGCTATGACACCCGCTATGTGCTGTGCGAACGGCCCACGGTCATCACCGGGGGCGAGCTGTCGCTGTCGATGCTGGACCTGGTGTACAACCCCACCGCGCGCACCTATCAGGCGCCGTTGCAGTTGAAATCGACCGGCGGCATCTTCATCGTCGACGACCTTGGCCGCCAAGAGGAACCGCCCCAGGCGCTGGTCAACCGCTGGATCGTGCCGCTGGAGGAACACAAGGACATCCTGGCCCTGCAATCGGGCGAAAAATTCGAGGTGCCCTTTGACACGCTGGTGATCTTTTCTACCAACTTCCACCCGAACGAGATCTTCGACAAGGCGGCGCTGCGCCGGATCTTCTTCAAGATCAAGATCGACGGCCCCTGCCAGGAGGATTTCCTGAAGATCTTTGCCATGGTCGCGCGCAAGCGGAAGATGCCGATCGACGAGGAAACGCTGATCTACCTGCTGCGGGAAAAATACCCCACGATCGACAATGTCTATGCCAACTATCAGCCGATCTTTCTGATCGACCAGATGATCGCGATCTGCGAATTCGAGGGCATCCCCTATCAGATGAGCCCCGCGTTGCTGGACCGGGCCTGGGCCAACATGTTCGTGCGCGAAGAAGAAATCGTTCACTGATCCGACCCATCCGCTGATCCCCTGCCGCCCCGGCGCGCGCGCTATGGGCCCGCCGGGGGGGTAAGTTTTTGACCGAAAGGTCGGGATAAGACTTTTCATTGGGGCGTTTTGCGATAGGCTCTGCGGGTAAGTCAGAACATCTGACCCGTTAACCATCGGGGATTACGTGACGCTTCCAACCATTCCGGTCGTGTTCGACGGCCACAATGACGTTCTGTTGCGGCTGTATCGCGCTGGCGGTCTGGCTGCGGTGCGCAGCTTTGAAACCGGGCGCACGGGGCATATCGACCTGCCCAAGGCGCAGGCTGGCGGGCTGGCGGGGGGCTTTTTCGCGGTGTTCGTGCCGTCGGAAATCGACCTCGACGACAAGCTCGACCAGATGAGCCAGGCCAGCTATGACCTGCCGCTGCCCCCGACGATTTCCCAGGATCAGGCCCTGCCGGTCGCCTTGGCACAGGCCGCGATTCTCTTCCGGCTGGAGGAGATCGGCGCGCTGAGGATCTGCCGCAGCGCCGCAGACATCCGCGCCTGCATCGCCGATGGCACCCTGGCCGCGATCCTGCACATGGAGGGCGCCGAGGCCATCGACCCCGACTTTCACGCCTTGGACGTGCTCTATCACGCCGGGCTGCGCTCGCTCGGCCCGGTCTGGAGCCGCCCGACGATCTTTGGCGAAGGGGTGCCGTTCCGCTTCCCCTCGGATGGCGATATCGGCGGGGGGCTGACCGATGACGGCCTGCGCCTGGTCAAACGCTGCAACGAACTGGGCGTGATGATCGACCTGTCGCATCTGAACATGGCAGGGTTTTGGGACGTCGCGCATCATTCCGATGCGCCGTTGGTGGCCACCCATTCCAATGCCCACGCGATCTGTCCGCACGCGCGCAACCTGACCGACGCCCAACTGGACGCGATCCGCGCCAGCGACGGCATGGTGGGGCTGAATTACGCGGTCGCCTTTCTGCGCTCGGACGGGCGGATGGTGGATACCGGGCTTGACGACATGCTGCGACACCTTGACCATCTGCTGGCCAAGCTGGGCGAATCCCGCGTGGGGCTGGGGTCTGATTTCGACGGGGCGATGATCCCCTCGCAGATCGGCACGGCGGCGGGACTGCCCGCACTGAGGCAGGCCATGACGGACCATGGGTACGGGGCAGATCTGATCGAAAAACTATGCTACGGCAATTGGTTGCGCGTACTGGAAAAAACCTGGGGGCACCAAGAGATCCCCACAGGCGCAGCCTGAAACGAGACGACAACAGAAGAGGAAAGACAAGATGAACGCATTTTCAAAGCTCCTGTCCGGGGCCGCGATTGGCCTGGCGGTAACGGCCGTCGCCCTGCCCGTGAATGCCGAGACACCGGCCAACATGCTGGTGATCGCCAACCGGATCGACGACATCACCACGCTGGACCCTGCCGAATCGTTCGAATTCGCGGGCGCCGATGTCAGCCGAAATGTCTACGGCAAGCTGGTCAACTTTGACCCGCTGAACCTGGATGCGGGCTATCAGCCCGACCTGGCCGAAAGCTGGGAAATCAGCGAGGATGGCAGGACCATCACCTTTACCATGCGTGAGGGGGTCAAGTTCCATTCCGGCAACCCGGTGACCGCCGAGGACGCCGAGTTTTCGCTGCGCCGCGCGGTGCTGTTGAACAAGACCCCGTCGTTCATCCTGACCCAGTTCGGCTTTACCCCCGAAAACATCGAGGACACGATCCGCGCCGAGGGCAACAAGCTGATCATCACCACCGACAAGCGCTATGCCTCGTCGTTCGTGCTGAACTGCCTGACAGCCACCATCGGTGGCATCGTCGACAAGACCCTGGTGATGGAGCACGAGGTCGACGGCGACATGGGCAACACCTGGCTCAAGACCAACTCGGCCGGGTCGGGCGCCTATACGCTGGTCAGCTGGAAGCCCAACGAGTCCGTGACGCTGCAAGCCAACCCCGATTTCTACCAAGGCGCCCCCGCGATGGAGCGCGTGATCGTGCGTCACATCCAGGAAAGCGCGACCCAGCGTCTGCTGCTGGAGCGTGGTGACATCGACATCGCCCGCAACCTGAACCCCGAGGACATCGCCGGCGTGATGGACGAGGGCGGCATCAAGATCAGCGACGAGCTGAAGGGTCGCCTGATGTATGTCTCGCTGGGTCAGCAGAACCCCGATCTGGCGAAACCGCAGGTCCGCCAGGCGATCAAGTATCTGATCGACTACGAGGGCATGGTGAACAGCTTCCTCAAGGGGCAGTACACCATCCAGCAGAACTTCTTGCCGCTGACCTACCTGGGCTCGGTCGAGGAAAACCCGTTCTCGCTGAATGTCGACAAGGCCAAGGAACTGCTGGCCGAGGCCGGCGTTGACGGGCTGGAATTGACCGCCGGCGTGCGCGAGGCGCAAGAGCGTCTGGAGATCGCCCAATCGCTGCAAAACACCTTTGCCATGGCGGGGATCAAGCTGAACCTGACCGTCGGCACCGGCAAGCAGATCCTGGGCATGTACCGGGCGCGCGAACTGGATGTCTATGTTGGCGCCTGGGGCCCGGACTATCCCGATCCGCAGACCAACGCGGGCACGTTTGCGTTCAACCCCGACAACTCGACCGAGGCGCAGAACACCGGCATCCTGGCCTGGCGTAACAGCTGGGACACCGGCGGGCTGAGCGAGAAGGTCGAGGCCGCCGTGGTCGAGAACGATCGTGACAAGCGCGCCCAGATGTATCGCGATATCCAGGCCGAGTTCCGCGAAACCTCGCCCTTTGCGATCATGTTCCAGCAGATCGAGCAATCGGCCCTGCGTGACAATGTCGAGAACTTCTCGACCGGTCAGGCGATCACCGCCGCCTCTTATTGGCAGGTCACCAAGTAAGTGGCTGCCGAAGGACAAAAAACGGAAGGGCGCCCCAGGGCGCTCTTCCCTCGCTGGATCGGGCAAACGGGTATCACCCTGGGCTCGATCGCCTTCACCATGCTGGGGCTGTTGTTCGTCACCTTCATCATCGGACGGGTGATGCCGATCGACCCGGTCCTGGCGATCGTGGGCGAACGCGCGTCGAACGAGGTTTATCAACAGGTTTACCAAGACCTTGGGCTGGATAAGCCCTTGCTGGTGCAGTTCGGCTATTACCTGTGGGACGTGATGCACGGCGATTTCGGCATGTCGCTGCTGAACGCGCGCCCAGTGTCCGAAGATATCGCGCGGGTCTTTCCCGCCACGCTGGAATTGGCCACGCTGGGCACCCTGATCGGGGTTTTCCTGGGCGTGCCGCTGGGCGTGTTGGCCGCCGTGAAACGCGGCAGCTGGATCGACCAGATCGCACGGGTCGTGGCGTTGGTCGGCTATTCGATGCCGATCTTCTGGCTGGGCCTGATGGGTCTTTTGGTCTTTTACGGAATTCTGGGCTGGGTCGGCGGACCGGGCCGGGTGGGCATCTTTTACGTGGACGTGGTGCCCTCTGTCACCGGCATGATCCTGATCGACAGCATGCTGGACGGCAACTGGACGGTGTTTCGCGACGCGTTGAGCCATATCGTGCTGCCGGCCTCGCTGCT
Source organism: Paracoccaceae bacterium (assembly GCA_016938875.1). Taxonomy (GTDB): domain Bacteria; phylum Pseudomonadota; class Alphaproteobacteria; order Rhodobacterales; family Rhodobacteraceae; genus Rhodovulum. The sequence continues at coordinate 7,697 of JAFGTV010000016.1, read as the reverse complement.
GGGCTATTACAGCCTGGCCTATATCAGCCGGATGACGCGCTCGTTCATGCTCGAACAGCTGAGCGCGGAATACATCACCACCGCCCGCGTCAAGGGCATGTCGGAACGCGCCGTGATCTGGCGCCACGCGTTTCGCAATATCCGGGTTCAGTTGATCACCGTGATCGCGCTGAGCTATGCGGGCCTGCTGGAGGGGTCGGTGCTGACCGAGATCATCTTTGCCTGGCCCGGCATCGGCAGCTATATCACCACCGCCCTGCTGTCGGCGGACATGAACGCGGTTCTGGGCGGCACGGTCGTCGTGGGCCTGGTGTTCGTGCTGCTGAACGTCTTTTCCGACCTTCTTTACAAGTTTTTCGATCCGAGGGCGCAATGAGCGAAACCCAAACCGGATGGCGCGACTGGCTGCTGACAGACACGCCGCAGTCGCGTAATCAGGCCCGTCTGGCCGCCCTTTTCCAAGGCTGGCTGTCGTTCAGGTCCAACCCGATGGCGATGTTCGGGCTGGGTATCCTGATCCTGCTGTTGCTGATGGCGGCCTTTGCGCCGCTGCTGGCGCCGCATGACCCGTTCACCCAGGACCTGGCCAACCGGCTGAAACCGCTGGGCACACCCGATCACCCGCTGGGCACGGATTCGCTGGGCCGGGATATCCTGTCGCGGCTGATCTATGGCTCTCGCATCACGCTCTACATCGTGACGCTGGTGGCGCTGATCGCGCCGGTGGCCGGGCTGATGGTGGGCACGATCGCGGGCTATACGGGCGGCTGGATCGACCTGGGACTGATGCGGATCACCGACATCTTTCTGGCGTTTCCGCGGCTGGTTCTGGCGCTGGCCTTTGTCGCCGCGCTGGGGGCGGGGATCGAGAACGCGGTGCTGGCCATCTCCTTGACCGCGTGGCCCCCTTATGCGCGGATCGCGCGGGCGGAAACGCTGACGATCCGCAATTCCGACTATATCAGCGCGGTGCGCCTGCAAGGGGCGGGCCCGATCCGCATCATCACCAAGCATATATGGCCGCTCTGCATCTCGTCGCTGATCGTGCGGGTCACGCTGGACATGGCGGGCATCATCCTGGCCGCTGCTGGCCTGGGCTTTCTGGGGCTTGGCGCACAGCCGCCCAGCCCGGAATGGGGCGCCATGATTTCCGAGGGGCGCCGTTTTATCCTGGATCACTGGTGGGTGGCAACCATGCCGGGGCTGGCGATCTTTACCGTGTCGCTGGCCTTCAACCTGTTGGGCGATGGGCTGCGCGACGTGCTGGACCCGAAGGACGAGAAATGACCGATCTTCTGGATGTGAAAGACCTTTGGGTGCGGTTTCCCACCCGCAACGGCGTGTTCGACGCGGTGCGCGGCGTGTCGTTCAAACTGGGGCGTGAACGGCTGGGGATCGTCGGCGAATCCGGCTCGGGCAAGTCGATGACGGGCCGCGCGATCCTGCGCCTGATCCGCGCCCCCGGACAGGTCGAGGCCGCGCATATCCGCCTGGATGGCGAGGATCTGTTGCAGAAGTCCGAGGCCGAGATGCGCAAGGTCCGGGGCGAGCGGATCTCGATGGTGATGCAAGACCCCAAGTTTTCGCTCAACCCGGTGATGACCGTGGGCGAACAACTGATCGAGGCCTATCAACTGCACGCCCGTGGCGGCAAGGCCGAGGCCCGCCGCCGCGCCATCGAGATGCTGGAGGCCGTGTCGATCCGCGACCCCGAGCGCGTCATGCGCGCCTATCCGCACGAGATGTCGGGCGGCATGGGACAGCGCATCATGATCGCGATGATGCTGATCCCCGACCCCGAGCTGTTGATCGCGGACGAACCCACCTCGGCGCTGGATGTCTCGGTGCAGGCGCAGGTGTTGCAGATCCTCGACAAGCTGGTGCAGGACCGCGGCATGGGCCTGATCTTTATCAGCCACGACCTGAACCTGGTGGCGCAGTTCTGCGACCGGGTGCTGATCATGTATGCCGGGCGCGTGGTGGAAACCTGCGACGCGGACAAGCTGCACGAGGCCAGCCACCCCTATACCCGCGGGCTGCTCAACTCCCTGCCCCGGTTCGATGCGCCGCAAGAACGCCTGGAGGTCTTGCAGCGCGATCCGACCTGGGCCGCTGCCCCCAGCGTGGGGCCGTCGGCATGAGCGCGCTGAGCTTTGAGGGGCTGAACGTCTGGTTCGGCGAGGGGCGCGACCGCGTGGACGCGGTCAAGGGCGCCACGTTCCAGGTCGCGCCGGGCGAAACCTTTGGCCTGGTGGGCGAAAGCGGGTCGGGAAAATCCACGATCATGCGGGCCTTGACGGGTCTGGCGCCGCATTGGTCCGGGCACATGTCGGTCAATGGCCGCCCCGTCGGGCGTCGCCGCGACAAGGAATTCTACAAGACCGTCCAGATGGTGTTCCAGGATCCCTATGCCTCGCTGCACCCGCGCCAGTCGGTCGATCAGGTGCTGTCGGAAACGCTGTATCTGCACGGGTTCACCGATATCGAGCCGCGCATCGAAAAGCTGTTGGACGATGTGGGCCTTGGCCCGTCGTTCCGGTTCCGCTATCCGCATCAGCTGTCGGGCGGCCAGCGTCAGCGGGTCGCCATCGCGCGCGCCCTGGCGCCCGAACCGTCGATCCTGCTGCTGGACGAACCCACCTCGGCGCTGGACGTGTCGGTGCAGGCGGAAATCCTGAACCTGCTGACGGATCTGCGCGCGGAACATGACCTGACCTTTCTGATGGTGTCGCACGATCTGGCCGTGGTCGGGCATATGTGCGAACGCATCGCGGTGATGCAGTTCGGCGAGATCGTCGAGATCCTGGGGGTCGACGAAATGCGCGCGATGCAGACCACGCAACCCTATACCCGCAGCCTGCTGAAGGCCTCTTTGGGCTATATCCGCGACTAGGTCATACCCCCTGTGCAGCCCCCATGTGGCAGGCTAGAGTGCGACACAATCGCATCTGCCGGAGGGGCGACATGACTTCGCTGCTGACATGGGCGCTTCGCGGTGTGGCCCTGAGCGTGCCGATCGCACTGGGCGCGCTGAGCATCGGCTATTCCGACCTGCTGGCCCAGGCCCCTGCCCCCAACGAGCGTCAGCGCCCCCCCACCCCGGTGCGCGTGCTCAAGCTGACGCAAACCCAGGTCGTGCCGCGCGTGACCGGCCATGGCTCCGTGGCGCCCGCGCGCGACTGGCGCGCCGTGGCCCGCATCGACGGCGAGGTGGTCGAGACCGCCGCGAACCTGGCCGATGGCACGATCATGGCCCAGGGCAGCATGCTGATGCGCATCGACGATACCGACCTGCGCCTGAGCCTGGCCCAGATCGACGCCCAGCGCCGTGCGCTGGTGATCCGCGACGACACGCTGAACGCCAGTCTGGAGATCGCCCAAAGCGATCTGGATCTCAGCACCGCCGAGCGCAGCCGCCAGGCAGAGCTGGCCACCCAGGGCGTCGCCACCCAGACCACGCTGGACCAGGCGCGGCGCGCCGAACTGGCCGCCCGCGCCAAGCTGACCGAGATCCGCAACCAGTTGACCCTGAATGCCGCCGAGCGCGAGGTGCTGGACGCCCAGCGCGCGATTGCCGCGCGGTCGCTGGATTTCACCACCCTGCGCGCGCCCTTTGATCTGCGCATCGCCTCGGTCTCGGCGGAACTGGGCCAGGTGGTCAGCCGGGGTCAGGTTCTGTTGACCGGCGAGGGCACCGAGGCCGTCGAGATCGCCGCGCAATTCCCCATGGGGCGGCTTGGCCCGCTGGTGCGCAGCCTGGGCGCGGGCGCCACGGTGCTGGACCTTGCCGCCCAGGTGCGCCTGCCCGCGCCGGGCCATGACGCCACCTGGGACGCCCAGGTGATGCGGGTGTCGGACGCCATCGACGCGCGCACCCAAAGCACCGGCATCGTGGTGCGCGTCGACAACCCGCTGGACCAGGCCCAGGCCGGGCGCCGCCCGCCCCTGCGCCGCAACACCTTTGTCGAGGTCGAGCTGAGCGCACCGCCCCGCATGGCGCTGATCGCACCCGCCGACGCGCTGCGCGGGGGGCAGGCCTATGTCGTGGCCGATGACGGCACGCTGGAACGCCGCGAGATCAGCGTCGCCTATGCCATCGGACCCGTCGCGGTGATCGCCGATGGCCTGGCCGAGGGCGACCGCCTGGTGGTCAGCGACCCGGTCATCGCGATGCCGGGCATGGCGGTCAAACCGATGCCCGACAAGGCACTCAAGGCCCGGATCACGGCCATTGCCGCGGGCACGGGGACGGGGGAATGATCCGCCGCTTTGCGGCGCATCCGACGGCTGCCACCATCCTGATGCTGGCGCTGATCGGGCTGGGGCTGGTGGCGCTGCCGTCTCTTCAACGCGATACATTTCCGGTGGTCGCCCCGTCGCTGGTCGAGGTTCGCATCGCCTATCCCGGTGCCCCCCCCGCCGAGGTCGAGCGGGGCATCTGCGCGGCGGTCGAGGATCCGATCCGTGCCGTCGACAACCTGGTCGAACTGTCATGTCTGGCCCGGGAAAACCAGGCCCTGCTGAGCGCCGAGATCGTCGAGGGCGCGGATATGCAGCGCTTTCTCGATGATGTGACGGCAGCCGTGGACGGCGTGTCGGACCTGCCCGAACGCGCCGAGGCACCGGTGTTGCGGATCGTCGAGCGGGTGGCGACCGTTGCCTCTGTCGCGGTGACGGGGCCGCAGGATCCGCATGTCCTGCTGGCCTATGCCGACGCACTGGCCGAACGGCTGCGCGCCGATCCGTTGATCGCCCGGGCCACGATCAGCGGCTTTTCCCAGCGCGAAATCGCGGTAGAGCTGTCGGCGGCCAGCCTGCACCGCTTTGGCCTGGGTATCGCCGATGTCGCCACCGCGATGGAGCGCGCCTCGATCGACCTGCCGGCGGGCACGCTGGAGGGGGCCGAGGGCGACGCCGCGATCCGCTTCTTGGGCGAGCGGCGCAGCGCGGGCGCCCTGGCAACGATTCCGCTGGCCGCCTCGCCGGATGGCGGCGAGGTACTGCTGGGCGATGTCGCGACCATAACCACGCGCTTTGCCGATCCCGCCCAGGCCGCCTATTTCAACGGCCAGCGCGCCGCCATCGTCACCGTGTCCAAGACCGAAACCCAGGACGCGCTGCGGGTGATGGCCGCCCTGGACCGCCAGATCGCCGCCGCCCGCACCGACGCGCCGGGCTCTATCGCGCTGGCGATCTCGCAGGACAGCACGTCGAACATCCGCGACCGGCTGCGCATCATCACCAAGAATGGCGCACAGGGCCTGGGGCTGGTGCTGTTGGTGATGTGGCTGTTCTTTGGGCTGCGGTTGTCGTTCTGGGTGGCGCTGGGGCTGCCGGTGTCGTTCCTGGGCACGATCTTTGCGATGCAACTGTTCGGGCTGACGATCAACATGATGACCATGGTCGCGCTCTTGGTGGCGATCGGGTTGCTGATGGACGATTCCATCGTGATTTCGGAAAACATCGTGCGACGGCGCCAGATGGGCGAATCCGCGCTAGAGGCGGCGGTCAACGGCGCCCGGCAGGTCGCGCCCGGGGTGCTGGCGTCCTTTCTGACCACCGTGATGATCGTCGGCCCCCTGGGCTCCATGAGCGGACAGATCGGCGCGGTGTTGAAATTCATTCCCATCGTGTTGGTGATGACCCTGGTCGTCAGCCTGGCCGAGGCGTTTCTGATCCTGCCCCACCACATGCGCCACAGCCTGGACGGGTCCGGGCCGGGCCGGGTCCGCCGCGCGGTGAACGCGGGGTTTTTCGCGCTGCGCGACCGGGTCGTGGTGCCTCTGGCGGGTCTGTCGCTGCGGTTTCGCTATTTCACGGTGGGGCTGGCGGGGTTCGTGATGCTGATCTCTGTCGCGCCAGTGACCGGCGGGCTGCTCAAGTTCCAGAACTTTCCCCAGCTTGAAAGCGATACGGTCGAGGCCCGGCTGTTGCTGGTCCAGGGCGCCCCGTTGGCCCGGACCGAGGCGCGCGTTGCCCAGGCCCTCGCGGCGCTAGAGCAGATGAACACCACCCTCAGCCCCGATCAGCCCGACGGCGCGGCCTTGGTCCAAAGCGTGACCGTGTTCTACGGGGTCAATGCCGACAGTCCCGAAACCGGCCCCCACATGGCCACCATCAGCGCCAAGCTGTTGCCCGCGGGCACCCGCAGCACCGATGTCACCGCGATCCTGGACAGCTGGAAAAAGCTGACCGGCCCGATGCCCGACATGGCCGCGCTGCGCTTTACCGACAAGGAACGCGGCGTCGGCGGCAAGCCCATCGACATCCGCCTGCAAGGCCCCGATCTGCCCGCGCTAGAGGCCACGGCCCGCGAAATGCGCCGCTTTTTCCGCGCGTTCGACGGGGTGCGCGATGTCACCTATGATCTGCAACCGGGCAAGCCGGAATATATCGTCACCCTGCGCCCCGGCGCGGCCAGTGCCCTGGGCCTGAGCGCGCACCAGGTCGCCAGCACCCTGCGCGCCGCCCTGCGCGGCGACACCACGCTGGAGCTGCGCGACGATCGCGGCCCCCTGGACATCGTCGCCCGGCTGGACCCCGCCGACCGTGCAACCGCCGCCGACATCGCCGAAATCCGCATCCCCGCCCCCGATGGCGCGCTGATCCCCCTGTCGGCCGTGGCCGATATCACCGAGGGGCGCGGCTATGCCAGCATCAACCGTATCGACGGGATGCGCACGGTTTCGGTGCAGGGCGCAATCAATCCCGCCATCGCCAATGCGCGCGAGTTGATCGCCGCCCTGCGCAGCGATTTCCTGCCCACCCTGGCCGAGAAACGCCCCGAGGTGCGTGTCGTCATCGTCGGCGAGGCCAGGGATACCGCGACGACAGGCGGCTCGCTGATGCGCAACCTGGCGATTGGGCTGGTGGGGGTGTGGCTGATCCTAGCCTATCAGTTCCGCAGCTTTATTCAGCCTGTGGCGGTGCTGGCGGTGATCCCGCTGGGCGCGGTTGGGGTGATCTGGGGGCATATGGCGCTGGGCATGCAGATCTCGTTGCCCAGCCTCGTGGGACTGGCGACACTGGCCGGTGTGGTGGTCAATGACGCGATCCTGCTGGTAGCCTTTATCAAGGACCGGTTCGAGGCCGGCACCGACCTGCTGGTGGCCGCGCGGGACGCCGCCCGCGACCGGTTCCGCGCGATCTTCCTGACCTCGCTGACCACCGTGGTCGGGCTGGGCCCGCTGCTGTTCGAGCAAAGCACCCAAGCCCAGTTCCTGCGCCCGCTGGTGGCCAGCCTGGCCTTCGGGCTGACCGGGGCCACGCTGATGGCCCTGTTCGTGACCCCCGCCCTCTTTGCCATCCTGCACGACCTGGGACTGGTGCGCCGCCCGGACACGGCACACAGCCCCCCGACAACAAACCCAGAGCGGGTTTGACCGAACTACCACTCGGCCCCGCGCCACCATGCCATGACAACAAGTGCCATCATCGTGCCGCGCCCAGACACATCTGGAATCTCAGCGCAGGAAATGGTGCCCGGGGGCGGCATAAACTGTTGTTTTTATTATAATAAGTTACGAGGCGGTGGGACATTTTTCTTTCGCCATGTTTATTGGATTTTTTCGGATTTGTGTCCCACTTTTCCGAGGTGAGTTTTGACGCAAACGTCTTCGATCAGGACAGCCTGATTTTCCAGATTGCGACAGTCACAAGCGGCGTCAGCCCAGCCGACCGCTATGCGTTCGGATGCT
>JAFGTV010000068.1 GCA_016938875.1 Paracoccaceae bacterium | reverse complement strand
CAGGGTCATCGTCAAAGTCGTGGCGTAGTGATCACCTTTTTTCTGGTCGCTGCTGCTAGATGCCGAGCAGGGTGAGGATCTGGTCGAGTCGGCGGGAGAGTTTCTCGGTGGCCTGCTTGATGTTGTTCCAGCCGGCGAGACGGATCAGGCTGATCGCGGTGTTTCTCATGGTGGCCATGACCTGCGGCGAGGAGCCGGTCCTGACCTGTGACCTGTCCTCGTCGTAGGTGACGTCGCGGACGTAGTGCGATCGGTTCTCCACTTGCCAGTGGCCACGAGCGAGCGTGGCGATGTCGGCGGGGTTGGCTTGATGGGTGGTGAGGCTGGAGATGCCGTAGGCGGTTTCGGATCGTTTCGGGTTGCCGTGCAGGTCGGTGGTCTCGCGGCGGATCCGGAACGCCTGCAAGACGCCGGGAAAGTCGAGGTCGGCTACCTGTGAGCTGCAGGTGATCTCACGGGTTTCGCAGCGGCCGTGGCCCCGGTCGAAGGTGACGTGGTGAGGGGGGAAAATCACCGGCGTCCTCGGCGTCGGTGAACAGCTTCTCGATCTGGGCGCGAAGCGTCGGCTGGTTGTTCTTCACGGTCAGCACGTACTCGCCGCCGCGGTCGAGCACGCCCTCGATATTGTCGCGGTGCACGTGCAGCGCGTCGGCGGTGATAACCGCGCCGCCCAGATCCGGTGGATGGTCGACACTTTCGCGGCCGCCGCCGCTGCCGGCCGCCTCGCCGAGGGTGTCCAGTAGCGGCAGCACTTGGGTGACTTCGCCGGTGTCGGAGGGGATTTCGCGTTGGGCGACGATGACTCCCTCGCCGTGTACCAGCGCGGAGAACAACCGGGTCTTGCCGGTGCCGGTGTTGATCTCGGGCCACGAGCCCTTCAGCGTCTTGCCGTCGAGCGCGAGCCCGATGAACGCGGGCACCTTCTCGGCGGCGAGGCGGCCCGCGCGGACCTGCCGCAGCATCCAGTCGCCGATCAGCGCGTCCGCCTCATCAGCGTCGATATCTTTGACGGTGCGCCGGATCGTCGCCTCGCTTGGGCCGACCCACCGTCCGGTGCCCGGGTGCCGGCGCGCGCCGAGCCGGGCCAGCGCGTCCTGGGGCAGGTCGGTGACCCAGTCGGCGACCGACCGGAAGCTGCGATGCCCAGCCAGCGTGGCCGCGGCGACCATGGTCAAGATCGAGGCAACCTTGTGCCGGATGCCGCGCTTGGCGCGCGGGTCGGTCAGCCTCTCCAGCACGCTCAACAATCCGCCGTCACCGGTGATCGGCAGCGTGTTCACATCGACTCCTCGCGTATCGACGGCCAACAGGGGATGCGGAAACGGCGCGGACAGCGCCCGCCGCGCGTCCCGGTGCAGCTGATACAGCCACACCCGCTTGCGGTTGCCGTGGTGGAAGTAGCTGCCCGCGCTGCGCGAATACCCAAGCGTGTCACCGACTTCGGAGAAATTACTGGCCTTGTAGCAGGCGCCGGTGTGCCGAGCGGGATCGGTGAAGGTCTCCACCGCGAGCACCCGGTGCCCGTACACCGCTAGGTAGTCGCCCGCCAGCCGCCGCAGCACGCGCGACAGCACCGCGGAGGCAAGATTCGCGCGCCGGCCCGCGGGCAACACGCAGAACCGCTGATTGTTCACCACATGTCGCAGCCGCGTGTACTGTTGCGCGCGGCTCCAGCCCAGATACCGGTCCCGCGCTGCGCACGACAGCACCGCCGAACCGAACCCGACTAGCGCGACCCACTCGCCGTCGAGCACCCCGACGTAGCGCATCACCTGCCCGGTCAACCGGTGCCCGAGCCAATGATGCTCGGCCAGAAGCGAATTGAACCGGCCGACCTCGCACACAGAGATCGGCCGCACAATCACATCAGCGACACCGGACCGCGACACCCGCCAAGATCTACCAGCAAGCGCGCACCGACGCCAGCCGACACGCCTTCCCCCACGCCAGCAAGCCAGTCATCCGACTTTGACGCAGCCCTG
>JAFGTV010000067.1 GCA_016938875.1 Paracoccaceae bacterium | reverse complement strand
TACCGCCTGCTGGATCTGAACGACCGGCAAATCGAGACAGTGGCGGCGATGAGCCCGAAGCGGGACTACTACTGCGTATCGCCGAACGGGCGGCGCCGTTTCCGGCTCGATCTGGGGCCGATCGCCTTGGCGTTTGCCGGGGTTTCGGGCCGGGAAGAAATCCAGCAGGTCAGACAACTCATTCAGGCGCAAGGCCCGGGCTGGCAGCTGGACTGGCTGCGCCGGCGCGGGGTGAAGATTGATGGAATTGAAGGGTTGGAAGAACATGCTCAAAAAACCCCAACAGAGCACCGGGCCGTCGCCGAGGCTTGAAAAAGCCGCGCGGGTGGAAAATCCCTACCTGGCGGCGCGCCGGGAATGGAACGAGCGGTACGGGTCGTACATCGCGCGGGAGCGCACCTGGCAGTTGGCCGCCTTCGGCTGCCTGCTGGTGACGTTCCTCGCGGTGGGGGGCTTGGCGTATGTCGCCACGCGCTCGCAGTTTGTTCCCTACGTGATCGAAGTGGACCGCCTGGGCCGTCCCGCGGCGGCCGGTCCCATCACCAAGGCGCCACCCGGCGATCCGCGCGTCATGGCGGGGTTGATCGCCCGGTTCATCGAGGACTGGCGCGCCGTCACCAGCGACGGCGCGCTGCTCAAGCACAGGCTCACGGAGGCCTTCGCGTTCATTTCGCGCAGCGATCCGGCCCACGCCACGCTCATCGAGTATGCCACAAAGGCCAACAACCCCTTCGAGCGGGCGAAAACCGAGACCGTTTCCGTGCAAATGGAGGCGATCTTTCCCATCAGCGACAAGACCTGGCAGGCGGAATGGGTCGAGACGGTGCGCGACCGGCGCGGCCAGCTCAAGGACCGGCGCCATTACAAAGGCGCGTTCATCGTGGAGGTCGCGCCCAAGCAGCAGCGCCCCGAAAAAGAGCGCCTGGTCAATCCCATCGGGCTGTTTATCCTGGAGTTCGACTGGTCTGAAGTGGAGGCGGGGAATGAATAGATCGATCGCAATGGGCTTGCTGCTGCTGCCGCTCGTAGGCGCGGCCCACGGGCTTAAAGCCAAGGACCGCGCGGCGGTGGCCCTTTCCACCGAGTGGATCCAAAAAGCCAACAAGCCGGCGGCGGGCGAAAACGGGGAGGTGGTGTACACCTTCGGCCAGAGTTTGCCGACGCTCGTGTGCGCGCCGCTTCGGGCCTGCGATGTGCGGTTGCAGCCCGGCGAAAAGGTCAAGCGGCCGCTCGCCGGCGACACGAGCCGCTGGATCATCGCGCCGGCCACAAGCGGCCGCGACGGCGATGAAACCACCCATGTCGTTATAAAGCCCAAGGAAGCCGGACTGGATACCAATCTGATCATCACCACCGATCGCCGCACGTATCATATCCGCCTCGTCTCCACCAAAACCCAGTGGATGCCGGCGGTCAGCTTCACCTATCCGGAGGACTCGGAGCGCCAGTGGGCGGACTTTATCGCCCGGCAGGAAGCGCAGGAGCGGCTGCGGCGCAACCGCACCCTGCCCGGCGTGGGGCTCAGCGTGGATGCGCTCAATTTCGCCTACGACATCGAGGGCGAAAGCCATTGGCGGCCGCTGCGGGTCTTCGACGACGGCGTGCACACCTACATCGACCTGCCGCGCGAGGCGACGCACCGCGACGCCCCGGTGCTTTTGGTCAAGGACGACGGCGGGGACCGGCTGGTGAATTACCGGCTCAAGGGCGCGCGCTTCATCGTGGACGCCCTGTTCGACGAGGCGGTTCTGATCTCCGGCGTGGGCCGGCATCAGGAGCGCGTCACGGTGGAGCGGAGGTAAGTATGGGCATCATCCGACGGCTTTATCTGTTGGCGTTGACCGCCTGGCTGTCCGCCGGCTGCGCTTTGACCCCAACCCGCGGCGACTTCGCCCAAGCCAACCCGGCCCAGGCCGAGGCCATCGCCGAAGACTGGGCGAAGTACCTGGTCGAGCAGTATCCTATCAGCACGCGGTTCGCGCTCCATCCCGAGGCGCTGGGCGAAATCGGCCGGGCCATCGAGCGGCGGCTGCGGCAGGAAGGCTATGGGATCGAACATGTCACGGCAGAAAACGCACCGCCCTCCGGCACCGTCCTGACGGTGGAGACCGTCCAATTCGACGGCCGGGCCGCCGTATCGCTGCGCATCGCGCCGGCTACATTCGTGTCGCGGTCGTACCTTTTGGCGGG
>JAFGTV010000015.1 GCA_016938875.1 Paracoccaceae bacterium | reverse complement strand
TTACGAATGACGTGCTCTACCAGCTGAGCTACAGCGGCGCTGTGGCGGGGTCTTTAGCACCCCGCCAAGGGGCTGTGTAGCCCCTATTTTGTCCTTTTACCCCTTCGGCTTGTCCTTGGGTCCGCCAACCAGCAGCGGCAGCATGTCCGACGCGCTGGGCAGGGCCACCTGGCCGGCCGGGGCGGCCTTCCAGCTGAGGGTGTCGAAACTGCCGCAATTCTCGCAGACGGGCGTCCAGGTACCGTGCACCGTGCCGCAGCTGTCGCAAACCCATTGCGGGCCGCGCGGCGCGCTCAGCGCCTTGGCCAGATAGCCACGCACGACGCTGTCATCGGCCCCCATACCGCGTTCGATCGCGGCCATCAACGTCAGCACACGCGCGGTGGGGCCGGTTTCGACCAGATCGCCCAGCGCCTTGCGCGCCTCGGGGAAATCCTCGGCGGCGAGGCAAAGCTCGGCCATCAGCATCTTGGCCTCGGGGTGGTCGGGGCGCGGTGCGACCAGCGACCGGAACCGGGACAGCCGGGCCTCGGGGGTTTCCTCGGGCTCGATCTCGGCAAAGGCGGCGGCGAGGTCGGGGTGCGGCATGGCCTCCCACGCGCGCTTGATGACCTTGGCGGCCTGTTTGGCCTTGTCTTGTTCGACCAGCGCACGCGCGGCCAGAACCGCGGCGGGGATCAGGTCGGGAGACAGGCGGTTGGCCTCGATCGCGGCCTCGCGGGCCTTGGCGGTCTCGCCGTCGATCATCAGATCGCGCGCCTCGGACATGGCCAGGATGGCATCGCGGCGCTTGTGCACGTCGCGCGGCAGGGTTCCGTGGCGTAGCTTGGCGTTCAGGGTCTGACGCGCGCCTTTCCAGTCCTCGGCCTTGGCCTGCAACTGCAACAGCGTGTCGGTGGTCGCCTCATGGCGCGGCTTCAGCTCAAAGGCTTTTTGCGCCAGTTGCAGGGCAGTGTCGGTGTCGCCCTCGGCCATCTTTTGCATCATCAGGCCCCGCACCCCGACAAAGCGGCTGCGGTCATCCTGAACCAGCTTTTTGTAGATCTCGGTGGCCCGCGCGGTATCGCCGGTCATCTCTGCGGCTTGGGCGGCCAGCAGGTTGGTCAGATCGGGGCGGCGCAGGAAACGCTCGGCCTTGGCGGCGTTGGACATCGCCAACCGCGGCTCGCCCGAGGCCAGCGCCATCATCCCATCGGCCAGCGCCTGAAAACCGCGGCGTTCGCGCGAGCGGCTGAAATAACGCGAAATCGCGGTTTCATCCCCGTTGAGAAAGCGCAGAACCGCAACCAGGAACCCCGCAACCCGCAGCACCAGCCAGACCACGATCAACAAAGCGATGGCCACCAGCACCGCCTGTAGCGGGCCAAGCACGAATTCCACATCGGCCACCGCGATCCGCAGACCGGGGCCGTTTTCCATCAACATGCCCGCGCCATAGGACAGGCCCGCGACAAGGACGACGAAGAAAAAGATCTTAAGAAGAGACCAGAGCATATGTTCGCGTCCTCAGTTGCTGTTCAGGCTTTGCTCGAGCGCCGTTGCGGCCTCGACCGCGTCGGCACGGGCGGTGGCATCGGCGATCCAGCCGGCCATCTCGGCCTTGCCCGCCTCGGGCAGGGCGTCCAGTTCGGTCAGCGCGGCGCGCAAATCGCCCTCGCGCAGGGCGGCCTCGGCGCGCGACAGAATCGCGTCGGCATCGTCGCCCTCGCGCGGTTGCAGCGACCGGGTACCCAGCTGACTGCGCAGGAATGCACTCATCCGGTCGCCAATGCTGCCCTCGGCCTGTTGTTCCAGGGCGGCGTCCAGCGCGGCGCGGGCAGCATCGGGATAGGCGCGTTGCAGCGCGGGCAGGGTCATAACCCCCTTGGCTGCGACATCGGCCAGCCCGGCGGGCACACCCATCTCGGCCAACGGGCCCAGCGCACTGTCAAAGGGCGCGCCATTGGCCAGCGCGGCGTCGATGCGCATCATCGCGGCGCGGGCCTCGACCTGGGCGGCGCGATCCATGGCTGCACCGATCTCTGCCTCGGCCTCGTCTGCGACGGCGGCGACGGATTGGGCCAGCTTGGCGTTTTCCTCGCGCTGAACAGACAGTTCCTGGCGCATGCCCTCAATCTCACGCTCATAGGCGGCGACGGCCTCGGCGACCTCGCCCCCGGCGGCAACCAACGGGGCCTGGGCGACCTCGGTCAGGCGTTCTTCGAATGCAGCGACCTGTTCGGACAGGGCGGTCAGTTGCTCTTGCAGGGCGGCATCCGGCGCGCCGGTTCCAGCGGCGGGCATCGCGTCCAGCCGGGCCTCAACGGCGGCCAGTTGATCCTGGATCGCGGCCAGCGCAGCCTGGGACTGTGCGCCCGTTTCGGCACCGGGGAAGGGCCAGCCCTCGGGCTTGATATATTGTGCGGCGCCGTATCCGACCCCTGCGGCCAGCACACCGCCGATCACGGAGCCCAGAATGCTGCCCTTCTTTTTCGGCGCGGGGGCCGGGGCGGCGGCGGGGCGAACAGGTTCGGGGTCAGGCTCTGGTGCGGGTTCGGGATCAACCTCGGCGACCTCGGCCTCTACCGGCGCATCTTCGTCGGCCCTGGACTCTTCGGCATCCTGCTCGGCGTCATCGTCGGGCTCTTCGCTGGTTGCGCCGTCGCGATCGGTGTCATCGTCGGACTCAGCGCGCTCATCGGCGTCGGTCGCCCCCTCTTCGACGATCTCGGCATCCTCGACCGTTTCCTCGATGCGCCCCTCATCCGTCTGGGGTTGCGACAGCGCGTCGCTGTCCTCAGAGTTTTTCTGGTCTTCGGTATTTGCCACGGGAACCCACCTTTCGATTCGCTACGTCAAGTGCCGCGCCCTGCTGCGACGCGACGCACCTTACTGAGTTGCCGCCCCTGTCTCAAGGCGCTGCCTGTGCGGCAATCAGCTTCTGCAATCCATCCATCATGGCGGCCGCGTCGGGCCGCTCTGCCTGGATCAGGGACACCGGCGTTGGGCCGGTCCAGGCGTCGGTCACGGCCTGGCTCATCGTGACCAGGGCCAGGCGACAGGGAATATCGGCCAACTGGGCCGCCACCAACTGGGCCGAACGCGGCGAAAACAGCGGCAACAGCGTCAGCTGCGCGTTTTTCACCGCCTGGCGGACAGAGTCGTCAAAGGTCAACGCGCGCTGGTCATAGACCACGCGGACCTCGGCATCCAAGCCACGGGCGCGCAGCCCGGCGCACACATCGCCGCGGGCATGTTCCCCGCGCAGGTGCAACAGCTTGCCATTGGGCGGATCGGCGGCGATCTCTTCGATCAGCTCGACCGCCGTACCCTTGGCCGAGCGCGCCATCAGACCGGCACGGTGGGCGGCCTGGGCGGTGCGATCTCCGACGCAATAGGCCGGCAAGCTGCGATCCTCGGTCACCGCGGCCAGTCCGGCCACCCCGTTTTCCGAGGTAAAGATCAGACCGCCCACCCCCTCCAGCGGGATCGGATCGTCATGCAGCACGATCTCCATCACCGGAGAGGTGAGGACATCGAACCCGGTGCCGAACCGTTCGGCAAAGGCATGGGCAAAGCGCGCCGATTGCGCGCGCGGGCGGGTCAGCAAAAGCAAGGTACTTGAATGGGGCACGGGGGCGACTCCTCGCGGGATTGTGCCAATGGTCGGTGTGGTGTTACCTGCCAGCCGGATCAGACGCAACGGCAGAGCAATGGGCGAAACCCTTACAATACTGGGATTGGAGAGCAGCTGCGACGACACGGCCGCCGCCATTGTGCGCAGCCGTCCGGGCGCAGCACCCGAAATCCTGTCCTCTGTGGTGCAGGGACAAACCGCGCTGCACGCGCCCTTTGGCGGGGTGGTGCCAGAGATTGCCGCACGCGCCCATGCCGAAAAGCTGGACATTTGCGTGGAACAGGCCCTGGCAGAGGCCGGTCTGGGCCTGTCCGACCTGGACGCGATCGCGGTGACGGCGGGGCCGGGGCTGATCGGCGGGGTTCTGTCGGGGGTGATGTGCGCCAAGGGGATCGCGGCGGCCACCGGGCTGCCGCTGGTGGGGGTGAACCACCTGGCCGGGCATGCGCTGACGCCGCGGCTGACCGATGGGCTGGCATTTCCCTATCTGATGTTGCTGGCCTCTGGCGGGCATTGCCAGTTTCTGCGGGTCGATGGGGTTGCAGCGTTCACCCGTCTGGGCGGCACCATCGACGACGCCCCCGGAGAGGCATTCGACAAAACCGCCAAGCTCTTGGCCCTCCCCCAGCCCGGCGGCCCCGCGGTCGAGGCCGAGGCAGAGACCGGCGATGCCGCACGGTTTGCCTTTCCGCGCCCGCTGATGGATCGACCGGGGTGCGACATGTCCTTTTCCGGGCTGAAAACGGCCCTGCTGCGCACTCGCGACCGGATCATCGCCGAAAAGGGCGGGATCACGGTCCAGGATCGCGCCGACATGTGCGCCGGGTTCCAGGCTGCGGTGCGCGATGTGCTGGCCGGTAAGGCGCGCCGCGCCATCGACGCGGCACCCCAGGGACTGACCGCGCTGGCCGTTGCGGGGGGCGTGGCCGCCAACCGCGCGATCCGCACCGCCCTGCAAGAGGTCGCCGCACAGGCCGGGTTGCCCTTTGTTGCCCCGCCGCTGCGGCTGTGCACCGACAATGCCGCAATGATCGCCTGGGCTGGCTTGGAACGGTTCCGCGCGGGCGAACGGGATGACATGACACTGACCGCACGGCCGCGCTGGCCGCTGGATACCCACAGCCCGACCCTGATCGGTGCGGGCAAAAAAGGAGCCAAAGCATGAGCGGGATCGGGATCGCAGGCGCAGGCGCGTTTGGCACGGCACTGGCGGTGACGCTGGGCCAGGCCGGGCACCGGGTGGTGCTGTGGGCGCGGGACGCGGCCCAGGCCGAAACGATGCAAAAACGGCGCGAAAGCCCGCGTCTGAGCGGGGTCTTCCTGCCCGAAAACGTCACTGTTACGGCTGAAATCACGGATTTGTCCAATTGCGATCCGGTCCTGTTGTCGGTCCCGATGCAGGCGCTTTCGGCCTTTCTGGCGGATCACGGGGCGGCGCTGTCCAACCGGGCACTTGTCGCCTGCTGCAAGGGGGTGGACCTGGCCACCGGGCGCGGGCCGACCGCGATCATCGCCGCCGCCTGCCCCGCCGCGACACCCGCGATCCTGACCGGCCCCAGCTTTGCCGCCGATATCGCCAAGGGGCTGCCGACCGCGCTGACGCTGGCCTGTTCTGATCCGCGGATCGGCGCCGCCTTGCAGGGGCGGCTGTCATCGCCCACGCTGCGGCTGTATCGCAGCACCGACATTGCCGGGGCCGAACTGGGCGGCGCGCTGAAAAACGTCATGGCCATCGCCGCCGGCATCGTGATCGGCGCGGGACTGGGCGAAAGCGCGCGCGCGGCGCTGATGACCCGTGGCTTTGCCGAGATGCAGCGCTTTGCCCGCACCCAGGGCGCCGAGGCAGAGACGCTGGCCGGCCTGTCGGGTTTCGGGGATCTGGTTCTGACCTGCACCAGCGCGCAGTCGCGCAATTTCCGGTTTGGCCAGGCGCTGGGCCAGGGGGCTTGGTTCGACCCCACGGTGACGGTCGAGGGCGCCGCCACCGCCCGCGCCGTTGCCGCCATCGCCCAGGCCCAAGGGATCGAAATGCCCGTAACCCAAAGCGTGGCCCATGTGATTGACGGGCGGCATTCGATTGCCGAGGCTGTGCAAACCCTGCTGAGCCGCCCCCTGAAGGAGGAATGAAAATGCCGCTGTTCGCCGTGATCTGCCGGGACAAGCCCGGCCATATCGAGACCCGCAAAGCCAACCGAGAGGCCCACCTGGCCTATGTCGATCAGACCGGTGTCGTGACGCTTGCCGGTCCGTTCCTGGACAATGACGGGGTTATGTGCGGCTCGCTGGTGGTGCTGGACGTGGCCGACCATGCTGCGGCCCAGGCCTGGGCGGCGGGCGATCCCTATGCCGGGGCCGGCCTGTTCGAAAGCGTCACGATTCAGGCCTGGAAAAAGGTGATCGGCTGATGGCCTTTTGGTTGTTCAAGTCCGAACCGAACACCTGGGGCTGGGACGATCAGGTGGCCCGGGGCGACGCGGGCGAAGAGTGGGACGGCGTGCGCAACTATCAGGCGCGCAATAACATGCGGGCGATGCGGCGCGGCGATCGGGGGTTTTTCTATCACTCGCTCAAAGAAAAGGCCGTAGTCGGAATCGTCGAGGTGATCGCCGAGTCGCATCCCGATTCCACCACCGATGATCCCCGATGGGACTGCGTCGACATCAAGGCGGTTCAGACCCTGCCGCGCCCCGTCACGCTGGAGATGTGCAAGGCCGATCCCCGCCTGGCCGATATGGTTCTGGTGAACAATTCGCGGCTGTCGGTGCAGCCGGTCACGGATGCCGAATGGCAGATCATCTGTGAAATGGGCGGGCTGTAGCGGACCAACCGCGCCAAAAGTGGAACGCAGCGCCGCAAAATTAATGGAGGGCCCCGCCGATCACGGAACCCTCCATCTCCCCACGTGCACCCTACGCACCACACGTGAAATCTATGAGGGCCCAGCCATCCTGACGGGCAAGATCACATTAGCCCGGCGCGCCCACCGACGCAAAACCCAAGTGCTGAGAACTTGATTCGAATGCCTTTGAAAACAGAACGGGCGCGTGGATCGACCACGCGCCCTGTCCCGCGATCCGTGACGGATCAGCCGTAGATGTGTTCTTTGCCGAAATGCTTGGTCAGCATGTAATAGACCACGGCGCGATACTTGTTGCGCTCGGATTTGCCGTAGGTCTCGATCACGGCGTTGATCGCCTCCATCAGGGCGGGGCCATCGGGCAGGCCCAGCTTCTTGATCAAAAAGTTCGCCTTGACGGTTTCCAGCTCTCCGGGCTGGGTGCCCGCGACGGTCGCGGCATCGGCATCATAGATCGCCGGACCACAGCCGATGGTGACCTTGGTCAGCAGGTCCATGTCCGGTTCCATCCCGCATTTGTCGCGCAGATCCTCGGCATATTTGGCGATCAGATCGTCCCGTTTTCCCATTTTTACACTCCCTTTTTGGTAAAACTTCCCGGTTTGGGGCAGAGCCTAGGCGCAAATCAGAGCCGAACAAAGAAAATTCGACCTCTGGCGCGCGGGCTGTTCGCGCTCCCGGCATGTGGCGCTTTCACCCCTTGAGGCAACGGCGCGATCGCGGTGAACTTGTCCCGAATGATGCGAAAGGACGGGCCACAGATGACTTCCTATCTCAAATCCATGCCCTCGCGGGACGGCTATTTCGGTGATTATGGCGGGGCGATGCTGCCGCCCCCGCTAGAGCCGCATTTCAAGGAAATCCGAGAGGCCTATGACCGGCTGTCCAAATCGGCGGAGTTCCTCGGCGAGCTGCGCCATATCCGCAAGCATTTCCAGGGCCGCCCGACGCCGGTGTCCTATCTGAAAAACCTGTCCCATCTGTGTGGCGGCGCGCAGATCTATGCCAAGCGCGAGGATCTGAACCACACCGGCGCGCATAAGCTGAACCACTGCATGGCAGAGGGGTTGCTGGCCAAGTTCATGGGCAAGACCAAGCTGATGGCCGAAACCGGCGCGGGTCAGCACGGTGTGGCACTGGCCACGGCCGCGGCCTATTTCGGCATGGAGTGCGAGATCCACATGGGCGAGATCGACATCGCCAAAGAGGCCCCGAACGTCACCCGGATGAAGCTGTTGGGCGCCACCGTCGTTCCCGTCAGCTTTGGCGGGCGGTCGCTGAAAGAGGCCGTCGATAGCTGTTTCCAAAGCTATGTCGCCCAGGCCGACACGGCGCTTTTCGCCATCGGGTCCGTGGTCGGGCCGCATCCCTTTCCGATGATGGTGCGCAATTTCCAGCATGTCGTGGGCGTCGAGGCCCGCGCGCAGTTCCTGGAAATGACCGGCGAACTGCCCGATATGGTGGCGGCCTGCGTCGGCGGCGGGTCGAACGCGATGGGGCTGTTTTCCGGGTTTATCGACGATGACGTGGCGCTGTATGGGGTCGAACCGCGGGGCACCTCGTCAAAGCTGGGCGATCACGCGGCGACGATCACCTTTGGGCATGACGGCGACATTCACGGCTTTCGTACGCTGGTGCTGACCGACGAGGCGGGCGAACCTGCGCCGGTGCATACCATCGCCTCGGGGCTGGACTATCCCGGCGTCGGGCCGGAACACGCCCACCTGCACAAGACCGGGCGCGTCACCTATACCGCCGCCGACGACAAGGAGGCGCTGGCCGCCTTTTACGCATTGTCCCGACATGAGGGGATCATCCCGGCACTGGAAAGCGCCCACGCCGTCGCCTTTGCCATGCGCGAGGCCAAGGGCCATCCGGGCAAGTCGATCCTGATCAACATGTCGGGCCGGGGCGACAAGGATATCGACTATGTGACCGAAACCTTTGGCTTTGGTGAGGGGCTGTAACCCCGGCGCCCCCCGGAAAAGAAACCGCCGCCCGGAATGTCCGGGCGGCGGCATCGAGGCGAAACAGGCTCGTTCCTAGTAGCGGTAATGTTCCGGCTTGAACGGCCCCTCGGGGGTCACGCCGATATAGTCGGCCTGTTCGGGCGACAGTTCGGTCAGTTTTACGCCGATCTTTTTCAGGTGCAGGCGGGCGACCTTTTCATCCAGGTGCTTGGGCAGGATGTAGACCTGGTTGTCGTACTGATCGCCCTTGGTGAACAGTTCGATCTGGGCCAGCACCTGGTTGGTGAACGACGCCGACATCACAAAGGACGGGTGGCCGGTTGCGTTGCCGAGGTTCAGCAAACGCCCCTCGGACAGCAGGATGATCCGCGCGCCCGAAGGCATCTCGATCATGTCCACCTGGTCCTTGATGTTGGTCCATTTGTGGTTCTTCAGCGCGGCAACCTGGATCTCATTGTCGAAGTGGCCGATGTTTCCGACGATCGCCATGTCCTTCATCGCGCGCATGTGCTCGATGCGGATCACGTCCTTGTTGCCGGTGGTGGTGATAAAGATGTCGGCGCTGTCGATCACATCCTCCAGCGTCACGACCTCGAACCCGTCCATCGCGGCCTGAAGCGCGCAGATCGGGTCGACCTCGGTCACCTTGACCCGCGCACCGGCACCGCGCAGGCTGGCGGCAGAGCCTTTGCCCACGTCGCCATAGCCGCAGACGCAGGCGACCTTGCCGGCCATCATCGTGTCGGTGGCGCGGCGGATGCCGTCGACCAGGCTTTCCTTGCAGCCATACTTGTTGTCGAATTTCGACTTGGTCACGCTGTCGTTCACGTTGATCGCGGGGAAAGGCAGCAGGCCCTTCTTGTGCAGATCATACAGGCGATGCACGCCGGTCGTGGTTTCCTCGGACACGCCCTGGATCATGTCGCGCTGCTTGGTGAACCAGCCCGGGCTGGCGGCCATGCGCTTGCGGATCTGGGCGAACAGGGCCTCTTCCTCTTCCGAGGTGGGAACGGCGATCAGGTCTTGCTCGCCATTCTCGACGCGGGCCCCCAGCAGGATATACAGCGTGGCATCGCCGCCATCGTCCAGGATCAGGTTCGCGCCCCCCTCGGGGAACATGAAGATGCGGTCGGCATAGTCCCAGTATTCCACCAGCGTCTCGCCCTTGATGGCAAAGACCGGCACGCCGGCCTCGGCAATCGCGGCGGCGGCATGGTCCTGGGTCGAGAAGATGTTGCACGACGCCCAACGCACATCGGCGCCCAGCGCGACCAGCGTTTCGATCAGAACGGCGGTCTGGATCGTCATGTGCAGGCTGCCCGCGATGCGCGCACCCTTGAGCGGTTGGGCCTGACCGTATTCCTCGCGCAGGGCCATCAGGCCCGGCATTTCGGTTTCGGCGATATCCAGTTCCTTGCGGCCAAAGGCGGCCAGCGAAATATCCTTGACGATGTAGTCCTGCGCCATTGCGCCGTTCTCCTGATGGTTTTTCGCGTTGCGCTGGACATAGCACCGCACGCCCCGCTCGACAATGCGGCCCGCCCATGGCAATCGAACCGTCATGGGGGCGACGAGATGAAACAACCACGCGCATGGCAAAGGATGCTGTCGGGACGCAGGCTGGACCTGCTGGACCCAACGCCTGTGGACATCGAGGTCGAGGATATCGCCCATGGCCTGGCCTTTGTGGCGCGCTGGAACGGACAGACAGCGGGCGATTACGCCTATTCGGTGGCCGAGCATTCCCTGCTGGTCGAAGAGATTTATGGCCAACTGGTGCCCGATGCGCCGGTGAAATGGCGGCTGGCGGCGTTGCTGCACGATGCGCCGGAATATGTCATCGGCGACATGATTTCGCCGGTAAAGGCGGCCGTGGGGCCGGAATACGGGCGGCTTGACGATCGGCTGGCGGCAGCGATCCACATCCGGTTCGGCCTGCCCGCCGCCGTGCCGGCCTCCGTCAAGAAACAGATCAAAAAGGCTGACCGGATTTCCGCCTGGCTGGAGGCGACCCAGATCGCCGGGTTCGACAGGGTCGAGGCGGACCGTTTCTTTGGCAAGCCCGATCCCGCGCTGATCGCGGGGCTGCACATCCGTCTGCGCCCACCGGTCGAGGTGCGCGCGGCCTATACCGAACGTCATGCGCAATTGCTGGCCGCGCTATAGCGGGCAAAGCTCTCCGGCCTGGCTATTGGCGGTGCTCCAGCCGCTGAAGGTGCCCGCCGCAAAGTGCAGCGCCAGCCCATCGCGCCAGCGCGCGACGCGGCAGGTATCCGGTCCTGTGATGGTGGGGGATTTGCCCTGAACGCGGGTCGCCGCGGCCAGGGCGCCGGGCCCGTCACGCCCGAACGAGATCACCAACCCGCCGCTGCCCGCAACCCCCAGCCCCTGGGGATCCGGCCGCAAGGACAGGCCGCGATCGGCACCGGGCGACACGCAGGCCCCGAGCGCAAGCGCCAAGGGCAACAGCGCGGCGCGCCCTCTCACCGGGGGCTGCGCTTGGCCAGGATGCGTTGCAGGGTGCGGCGGTGCATGTTCAGGCGGCGCGCGGTCTCGGACACGTTGCGGTCGCACTGTTCATAGACCCGCTGGATATGTTCCCAGCGGACGCGGTCGGCGGACATCGGGTTTTCCGGCGGCGGCGGCAGGCTTTCGCCATCGGCCAGCAGGGCGGCCATCACGTCGTTGGCGTCCGCGGGCTTTGACAGATAGTCGGTCGCCCCCACCTTGACCGCGGCCACTGCGGTGGCAATCGCACCATAGCCGGTCAGCACCACGATCTTTGCATCGGGCCGCTTTTCACGCAGCGTCTCGACCACGTCCAACCCGTTGCCATCCTCCAACCTCAGGTCGATCACCGCATAGGCCGGGGGGCGCGCGGTCGCGATCGCCTTGCCGGCGGCCACGGTCTCGGCCATCTCAGGCTCAAAGCCCCGCTTTTCCATGGCGCGCGCCAAACGGCGGAGAAACGGCTCGTCATCATCCACGATGAGCAGAGAGCGATCCTCACCGATGTCGTTCAGTTCGCGGTCAGCCATTCGGTAACCTCCTGCTGGGGCCAGTTCTTTGTGTTCTTCTAGGACGTTAATCCTGGTGGGTCAATTTACCTCAAGCGAATCGATGAAACACGCGACTCGGTCGGCCATCTCTTCGGGGGTCTCATCGCGCTTGAAGAATTCGACGAATCCCAGGTCGGGGAACACCAGGTAGGTCGAGGTCGAGTGGTCGATGAGATAGTATTCCTCGTCGGGATCGCGGATCTTGTAATAGGTGCGATAGGCGCGGCTGGCGGCCTGGACCTGTTCGGGCGTGCCGGTCAGGCCGATCATGCGCGGATGCATGTATTCGGTGAACTCGGCCAACAACTGCGGCGTGTCCCGGCCCGGGTCGATCGAGATAAAGACCGGCGTCACGTCATAGCCCCGCTCGTCCAGCAGATAAACCGCCTGGGCATTGCGCGCGTTGTCCAGCGGGCAGACATCGGGGCAGAACGTATAGCCGAAATAGATCAGCGTCGGCCCGGTGATGATATCGGCATCGGTCACGGTCTGCCCGGTTTCACTGACCAGGGTAAAGGGGCCGCCGATCTGCGCGCTGCCGGCGGACCACTGATCCGTGCGGCACTGGGCAAAGCGGTCTTCGGGCGGCTCGGCCCCCCAGAAATACACGCCCACGCCGATCGCCCCAGCCAGGGCTATGGCGGCAAATCCGGCAATGACACGGCGCGTCATGGCATCCCTCCTTTTTCGTTAGCTCCATTGATCTGAATTTAGGGGCGGCTTAACAAGGGGAAACCGAGCGAGAGGGTATCGCATGTCCACACTGACCCCCGGCCTCTTGCCGCCGACCGAACGCACCCACTGGATCCGGCTGCGCACGTTGATCCTGTTGCGCTGGGCCGCGGTGGTCGGCCAGTTGATCGCGATCGCAGTGGCTGCGTTCTATTTCCAGATCAACCTGGACCTGGGCCTGTGCCTGTTGGTGGTGGGCGCGGCAGTGCTGGCCAACGTGATCGCGGCCGCGATCTATCCCGAAAACCGGCGGCTGTCAGAAACCGAGACGATGCTGACGCTGCTTTTCGATATTGCGCAGCTCTCGGCGTTGCTGTTCCTGACGGGTGGGCTGAACAACCCGTTCGCGCTGTTGATCCTGACGCCGGTGACAATTTCGGCCACCGCGCTGAGTGCCCGTTCGACCCTGTTTCTGGCCCATGTCGCCTATGTGTTGATCACGATCGTGGCCTTCTACCACCTGCCGCTGGCCCATGCCGATGGAACGGTCGAGCAGTTGCCCGCGATTTTCCTCTTTGGGTTTTGGGCGGCGATCGTCATCGGCATCTCTTTCCTGGGACTCTATGCCGGCCGGGTCACGTCCGAGATGAACAATATGTCCGATGCGCTGCTCGCCACCCAGATGGCCCTGTCGCGCGAGCAGAAGCTGACCGATTTGGGTGGCGTGGTCGCCGCCGCCGCGCACGAGCTGGGCACACCGCTGGCCACGATCAAGCTGGTCAGTTCCGAGCTGATGGATGAATTGCAGGACAACGCCCTGCTGCGCGAGGATGTCGAACTGATCCGCGATCAGGCGGACCGTTGCCGGGACATCCTGCGGTCCATGGGCCGGGCCGGAAAGGACGACCTGCACATGCGCACCGCCCCGCTGGAGGCCGTGGTGCAAGAGGCCGCCGACCCCCATCGCGAGCGCGGCAAGGAGTTGATCTTTACCGCTGGTCCGATCCACGGCGGCGCCCCGCGCATGCCGGTGATCGTGCGCCGGCCCGAGATTATCCACGGCCTGCGCAACCTGATCCAGAACGCGGTGGATTTTGCCGAGACCCGGGTCTGGGTCGCCGCGCAATGGACCCCCGAAGAGATCACCATCCGCATCATGGATGACGGTCCCGGTTATCCGCCGCACCTGCTGGGCCGGATCGGAGACCCCTTTGTGCGGCAACGCAAGGGGGCCGAGCCGCAAAAGGAACGCCCCGGATACGAGGGGATGGGCCTGGGCCTGTTCATCGCCAAGACGCTGCTGGAACGATCCGGCGCCAAGCTGAGCTTTGCCAACGGCACGGACCCCGCCGTGACCGGCGCCGAACGGGCTGACAGGCGCGGTGCCGTGGTCGAGGTCGAGTGGCCGATCTCCAAGGTCGGCGTCAGCCCCGAGGATCAGGTGGCCGCCCTGGGCGAAAACGTCCTGATCGAGGCCTGAGGCCGGTTTGTCGCGGATGTGACCGAACGCGGCCGGGATTAACATAACGTTAACCATTCTGCCCAATGACTTATCCACAGGGGTAAGGAGTTTGGGACGGGCGATGGCTTTCAACCTGGGTTTTGCGCTGGTGCTGGCGGTCACGTCGCTGGCGACGGCGCTGGGGGCGCTTGTGCTTCTGCCACTCTTGCCGCGGCTGGGGCGCGGGGCGGCGGCGCAATCGACGCCCGCGGACATGGTTTTTCTCTTCGACGATGAAATCCTGATAGACGCCACGCCCGCGGCCCGACGGTTTCTGTCCGGCGGCCCCACGGGCCTGTCCGACTGGCAGCGGCTATGCGCGCTTGTCGTGCCGCGCTTTCCCGGTTTTGCCGAACGGATGGCCCGGCTGGCCCAGGACGGCAGCGCCCTGTTGACCGAGGCCGGCGGCGAGGCTCAGATGACCGCCACCTGGCTGGATGGCGTGGCGCGGCTGACCCTGCGCCTGCCCCAGGGCACCGGCCCGGGCGGTCTGCCCGACGCCCAGAGCCTGGCCGCCATGACCGCCGAACTGACCACCCTGCGCGACGTGGTCGAGGCCATGCCGACCCCGGCCTGGCAACCCGATGACAGCGGCGGGGTTGCCTGGGCAAACAGTGCCTATCTTGGCCTGATCCGGGCCCAACAACCCCAAGAAGGGCCGCTGGGGTGGCCCCTGCCCCGCCTTTTCTCGCCGCCACCGGGCGACGGCGTTTCCCCGCACCGCGAGGCGCTGCGCCTGGCCTCTGGCCAAGAGCAGTGGTTCGACTGCGTTTCGGTGATGGCCCATGGCGCGCCGCTGCATTTCGCCCTTCCGGCAGATGCGACCGTGCGGGCCGAAACCGCGCTCAGGAACTTTGTGCAGACCCTGACCAAGACCTTTGCCGAGTTGCCGATCGGTTTGGCGGTGTTCAACCGGGGCCGCGAACTGGTGCTGTTCAACCCGGCGATGTCTGACCTGTTCAACCTGGAACCCGAGTTCCTGACCGCACGGCCCACCCTGGTCAGCCTGCTGGACCGGCTGCGCGAAACCCGGATGATGCCCGAGCCCAAGGATTACCGGTCCTGGCGCGAGGCCATCTTGCGGCTGGAGCGCGACGCCCAGGACGGTGTTTATTGTGATACGTGGACGCTGCCCTCGGGTCAGGTCTATCAGGTGACGGGGCGCCCCCACCCCGACGGGGCCGTGGCCTTTCTGTTCGAGGATATCAGCGCCGAGATGTCCCTGACCCGCCGCTTTCGCGGCGAGATAGAGACAGGACAGGCGGTGCTGGATGCGCTGGATGACGCAATCGCCGTGTTTTCCAACGCGGGCGTGCTGACCCTGACCAACACCGCCTACAGTGCGCTTTGGGGCGATGATCCCCTACTGGTGATGGGCACCACCGATATCGGCGAGGCGACGGCGCAATGGCAGGCCCTGTGCCAGCCCGATGGCCCGAACGACCCCACCGCCGACCTGGCCCGCCGGATCCGCCAGCGGCAGCCCTTTAGCGGGGCGCTGGTGCATCGCGATGGGCGGCGACTGGGCTATCGGCTGCAACCGATCGCAGGGGGGGCAATGCTGGTGCGGTTCCAGCCCGATCCCGACCACAGTCGGCGCGCGTCCGAGGTTTCCCGCGCTGCCGGGTGATCGGACCTTGCGGGCGGGGATCGTCGCGGTAAAACTGCGGCCATGTCCACCACCAGCCCCATGCAGATCCCCCTGTTGCTGTCGTCCGAGGCAGAAACCCGCCAGCTTGCGGCGCGTTTGGCCATGATCATGGGCATGGGCGATACCGTCCTGCTGGAGGGGCCGATCGGGGCGGGCAAGACCGCCTTTGCCCGGGCGCTGATCCGTGCCCTTTGGGCCCATGCCGGCCTGCCGCCCGAGGATGTGCCCTCGCCGACCTTTACGCTGGTGCAATGCTATGATGCCGGACCGCTGGAGATATGGCATGCCGACCTCTACCGGCTGACCTGCCCGGACGAGGTTATGGAACTGGGCCTGGACGAGGCCTTTTCCCAGGCCCTTTGCCTGATCGAATGGCCCGACCGGCTGGGAGAGTTGGCGCCAAAGGGTGCGCTGCACATCGCGCTGGCCTTGGGCGGGGACGAAGAGGCGCGCCAGGCCACACTGTCGTTCACCGATCCGGCGTGGGTCGACCGCCTGGCACCGGCCCTGACCCAAACGCCGACACAGATCGCAGCCCATGACTGAGCGTGCCGCCGCCATTACGACCTTTCTGCGAGGGGCCGGATGGGGTGCGGCCAGCCACGCGCCGCTGGCCGGGGATGCGTCAAACCGGCGATACCTGCGCCTGACCGGCGGACCCGGCGGTGCCGGGGCCGTACTGATGGATGCCCCGCCCGAAACCGGCGAGGATGTGCGCCCCTTTACCACCATCGCACAGCACCTGCATGCGCTGCACCTGTCCGCCCCGGCGATTTTGGCCGAGGACCCCGTGCAGGGCTTTGTCCTGCTGGAGGATCTGGGCGACGCCCTGTTCGCCCGCGTGACCGCCCAGAGCCCGGAGATGGAGGCGCCCCTTTACGCGGCCGCGACCGACCTGCTGGTGCAGCTGCACCGCGCGGACCCGCCCGCCGATCTGGCCACCTATGACGCGCCGCTGATGGCCAACCTCGCCTGCCTGCCGTTTCAGTGGTATCTGCCCGCCCTGGACCAAGCTGCCCCAGAGAATGACGTTAAGACATTTCAAGCCGAGTTAGAGACGCTTTTGACTCGGCACGCGCCACCCTCGGTGCTGATCCTGCGGGACTATCACGCGGAAAACCTGATCTGGCTGCCCGATCGCAACGGAATCGCGCGCGTTGGGCTGTTGGATTTTCAGGACGCGATGATTGGACATCCGGCCTATGACCTGGTCTCACTGCTAGAGGATGCCCGCCGCGACGTGCCCCTCGCGATTCAGCGCAGGATGCGGGACCGCTATGCCGCGGCGACCGGCGCTGTGCCTGATGCGTTCGGGTTGGCCTTTGCGCTGCTGGGCGCACAGCGTAACCTGCGCATTCTGGGGGTGTTCGCCCGGCTGTGCGTGCGGGATGGAAAACCCGGTTATCTGCCGATGCTGCCGCGGGTCTGGGGACATTTGATGCATGACCTGTCCCACCCTGAACTGGCCGGGCTGCGCGCGCGGGTTGACCGTCTCTTGCCGCCGCCGACACCCGAGCGCTGCCAAAGGATTGCCCAGCGATGCACCCCCAGGCCCTGATGATCTTTGCCGCCGGGTTCGGCACCCGGATGGGCGCGCTGACGGCCCAGAAACCGAAACCGCTGATCCCGGTCGCGGGTCGACCGTTGATCGACCATGCGCTGGACCTGGCGCAGGCCGCCGGGGTCGCACGGATCGTGGTCAACACCCATTACCTGGCCGATCAGATGTCGGACCATTTGTCCGGGCGACCGGATGTGCAGATATCGCACGAGGCGCCCGAGATCCTGGAAACCGGCGGCGGGTTGCGCCGCGCGGTGCCAATGCTGGGGACCGGGGCGGTTTTCACGCTGAACAGTGACGCGATCTGGACGGGACCAAACCCGCTCAGCCACCTGGCGCGGGCCTGGGATCCGGCCCGGATGGACGGTCTGTTGCTGCTGATCGCGCGGGATCGCGCGCGCGGTCACATGGGGGCGGGCGATTTCATCATGGACGCCGACGGACGCCTGGCGCGCGGCGGGGGCGCGGTCTATTCCGGGGCGCAGATCCTCAGGACAGAGATGTTGGCCGATATCCCCGAGGACGCATTTTCGGTTAACCGGCTTTGGGATCGCATGCTGGCCGAGGGGCGGCTTTACGGTGTGCTCCATCCGGGCGGCTGGTGCGACGTGGGCCATCCCGAGGGCCTTGCCCTGGCCGAGGATATGCTGGCAGGGGGCGATGATGCCGATCATTGATCGCCCCGGCCTTTTTGGCCTGCCCCCCGGTGCGGATTTTCCCAAAGAGCTGCTCGTTGGGCTGGAACACAGACTGTCCGGTCATCCGCCCACAGCCTGGGCGCAGGTCGAAATCTGGGTCAACACCCAGCGTATGCGGCGCCGGCTGCACGATTTGCTGGGCGATGGCCCGCCCCGGATTTGGCCCCGTATTCGCCTGGTCACGGAACTGTCGCAACACCCGATCCTAGCGGATCTGCCACGGCCGGCCTCGCCACTGCGGCGGCGGCTGGAACTGGCCCGGCTGGTGGCCGCGTTGCTGGACCGCGCGCCGGACCTGGCCCCGCGCAGTTCGACCTTTGACCTTGCCGACAGCCTGGCCGCGCTGATGGACGAGATGCAGGCCGAGGGTGTGCCGCCCCGCGCCTTGCACGATCTGGATGTGGGCGACCTGTCGGCGCATTGGGCCCGCGCGCGCAATTTCGTCACCTTGGTCGAGGACTACCTTGGGCCCGATCTGACCGATCGCCCCGGCCTGGCCGCACGACAACGGTTGGCGGCCGAACGACTGGCCGCACATTGGCAGATCGCGCCCCCGGATCATCCGGTGATCGTTGCGGGATCCACCGGGTCGCGGGGGGCAACGGCGCTGTTCATGCGGGCGGTGGCGCGGCTGCCGCAGGGGGTCGTGGTCTTGCCCGGGTTCGACTTTGACATGCCGGCGGATGCCTGGGGCCATCTCGATGACGCGCTCAGCGCCGAGGATCACCCGCAATACCGCTTTCACCAAATGCTGCGCGCATTGGATCTGGGGCCTGCGGCGGTCCAGCCTTGGCACGACGCCGCAGGGCCGCCGAATGCGGCACGAAATCGGCTTATTTCGCTGGCATTGCGCCCCGCCCCCGTGACCGATCAATGGATGGAAGAGGGGCCACAGCTTTCGGATCTCGCGGGCGCGATGGGCGATGTAACCCTGATCGAGGCCCCCTCGCCCCGGGCAGAGGCGCTGGCCATTGCGCTGCGCCTGCGCGCCGCCGCCCAAGAGGGGGTGCGCGCCGCCCTTGTCACCCCCGACCGCACCCTGGCGCGCCAGGTCACCGCCGCGCTGGACCGTTGGGCGCTGTTGCCCGATGACAGTGCCGGTCAACCGCTGCCCCTATCGCCGCCGGGGCGGTTTTTGCGGCAGGTCGCGGCCCTGATCGGTGAACGGCTGACCGTCGAGGCATTGCTGGCGCTGCTCAAGCATCCGCTTGCGGCCTCTAGCGATCAGACTCGCGCGCATCACCTGTTATGGACCCGCGAGTTGGAACTGGCGCTGCGCCGTGATGGCCCGGCCTTTCCCGATGGGGCGGCGTTGATCGCCTGGGCCGCCAAACATCCCGATGATGGCCGCGCGCAGTGGGCGACATGGCTGGCGACCGCGCTGGAGGGGTTGGATCAGGCCGGAACAGAGCCTTTGGCGGATCATGTCGTCCGGCATCTGACCTTGGCAGAAACCTTGGCCGCGGGCCCCGGCATGACGGGCAGCGGGGCGCTATGGCTGGAGGGCGCCGGGCAAGAAGCGCTGCGCCTATGCGACACCCTGCGGGCCGAGGCAGAGGCGGGCGGCGCAATGTCCCCCGACGACTACGCCGATCTGTTCCATTCCGTCCTGGCCGGGGGCGAGGTGCGCAGCGCGCTGACGCCGCATCCCGACATCATGATCTGGGGCACGCTTGAGGCCCGCGTTCAGGGGGCCGACCTGGTGATCCTGGCCGGTTTGAACGAGGGGGTCTGGCCAGAGGCCCCCGCCCCCGATCCTTGGCTGAACCGCAAGATGCGCCATGCCGCCGGGCTATTGCTGCCGGAACGGCAGATCGGTCTGGCCGCGCATGATTTCCAACAGGCCATCGCCGCGCCCCAGGTGGTTCTCAGCCGCGCGATTCGCGATGCCGAGGCCCAAACGGTTCCCGCGCGGTGGTTGAACCGATTGACGAACTTGCTGGAGGGATTGGCATCCCTCGACGGGCCCAAGGTGTTGACCGCCATGCGGGCGCGCGGCGAACACTGGACCAAGCTGGGTCAGACACTGGATCAACCCGAGGCGCGCGTGCCCCCTGCCCCACGCCCTTCGCCGCAACCGCCCGTGGCCGACCGACCCGCGCAACTGTCGGTGACCGCGATCGAGCGTTTGATCCGCGATCCCTATGCGGTCTATGCCCGCTATATCCTGCGGCTGCGGCCCTTGTACCCACTGGTGCAAGCCGCAGACGCGCCGTTGCGCGGGACGGTCCTGCACCGGGTGCTGGACCTTTTTCTGGAACATCCGCTGGATCCCGATCCCGACCGGGCCCGCGCCGCGCTGATGGCCCTGACCGACCAGGTGCTGGCGGCAGAGGCGCCCTGGCCCGCCGCGCGCGCACTATGGCGGGCCCGGCTGGCGCGGGTTGCAGACACCTTTTTGCGCGACGAGGTCGACCGCCAAGCCCTTGCCCAATGTATCGCGCGCGAGCGTAAAGGCTCTGTTTCGCTGGAAAATGGATTTGTCCTGACGGCAGAGGCCGACCGCATCGACCTTTGCCCGGATGGCAGCCTGATCCTTTACGACTACAAGACCGGCGCGCCGCCCAGTTTGAAATCCATGGACTTCTTTGACAAGCAACTGTTGCTGGAGGCCTGCATCGCGGAACGCGGCGGGTTTCGGTATATCGCGGCGGCACGGGTGCGCCACGTTGCCTATATCGGTCTGGCCAACCCGCCAAAAACCGTCACCAACCCGCTGGAAAACAACCTGACCATGCGCACCTGGGACGGGCTGGGCACGCTGATCGCGTGCTATGGCGACCGGGCACAGGGCTATACCGCGCGCAACCGAATCCAGAAACGCACCGATGTGACAGATTACGACCTGCTTTCGCGTCACGGTGAGTGGGACGAAACCGATCGTGCCCAACCCCAGGAGGTCGGCGAATGATCCGCGACGCGGCCAGCGAACGGCAGGCTCAGGCCGCTAATCCGGGCAATTCCACCTGGCTGTCGGCCAATGCGGGGTCCGGCAAGACGCGGGTGCTGACGGATCGGGTGGCGCGGCTGTTGATGGCCCATGTACCGCCCCAGCGCATCCTGTGCCTGACCTATACCAAGGCCGCCGCCAGCGAGATGCAGATCCGCCTGTTCAACCGGCTGGGTGCCTGGGCGATGCTGGGCGATGCCGATTTGCGCGACGCGCTGCGCCAACTGGGCCTGGACGGCCCGATCGAGGGGACCACCCTGCGCGAGGCACGCCGCCTGTTCGCCCGCGCGATCGAAACGCCCGGCGGGCTGAAAATCCAGACGATCCATTCGTTCTGTGCCGGGCTCTTGCGTCGCTTCCCGCTAGAGGCCGGGGTATCGCCCCAATTCACCGAAATGGACGACCGCGCCGCGAAACGGCTGCGCGCCGAGATTGTCGAGGACATGGCCGATGGACCCGCCGCGGATGTCTTTGCCGCGCTGGCCTGGTTTCACACCGATGCCGACCTGGACGTTCTGACCGCCGAGGTTGCCCGCCAGCGCGACGCCCTGCCCAGGGTGGCCGATGCCGATGCGGTCTGGCGGATGTTCGGCCTGACGCCGGGCACCGACAGCGCAACAGTCCTGCGCGGCGTGTTCAACGGGACAGAGCCCGCGTTGATCCAGACGCTGTTGCCGGTCTTGCAGGCAAGCGGCACAAACGATCAAAAGGCCGCCGCTGTATTGGGGGCCTTGGACTTTGCCACGCCCAGCCTGGGGCTGCTTGCCGCGCTGGAGGGGCCGTTCCTTTTCGGGGCCAAAACCACCACCGCAGAGCCGTTTTCGGCCAAGATAGGCTCTTTCCCAACCCAGGCAGCGCGGGGTGCGCTGGGGTCCGCCCTGGACGATCTGAACGCTCTGATGGCCCGGGTCGAAGAGGGGCGGCGCCAGCGTCTGGGCCTGTTGGCGGCGGAAAAGACCCTGGCGCTGCACCGTTTTGCCGCCGCGTTCCTACCGCTTTACGAGCGGCGCAAACAGTCCCACGGCTGGCTGGATTTCGACGACCTGATCCTCAGGGCCAAGGCCCTGTTGACCGATCCGGGCGTTGCGCAATGGGTTTTGTTCCGGCTGGACGGGGGCCTGGATCACATCCTGGTGGATGAGGCCCAGGATACCAGCCCGGCCCAGTGGCAGGTGATCGAGCTGCTGGCCCAGGAATTCACCGCCGGCGAGGGTGCCCGCACAGGGGTCGAGCGGACGATTTTTGTCGTCGGCGACAAGAAACAGTCGATCTATTCCTTTCAGGGCGCCGATCCCGACGGGTTCGACACGATGAAGGCCGCCTTTGGCGCCCGGCTGGACGATATCGGCCGCGCGCTGCAAAGCCTGACCTTGGAACATTCCTTTCGCTCGTCCCCCGCGATCCTGGGGGTGGTGGACCAGACCTTTCCACCCGAGGCGCGGCAAGGGCTGGACAAGAACATGCATCACCGCGCCTTTTACAACGATCTGCCCGGGCGGGTCGATCTGTGGCCCGTGATCGAGGATTCCGGTCCGGTCGAACCCGGCGATTGGGCCGATCCGGTCGACGCCCTGTCCACGACCCACCACATGGTGCAACTGGCCCAGAGGATCGCGTCGGAAATCCGCGCGATGATCGACCGAGGCGAAACCCTGGCGGTCAGGCAAAAGGACGGCACCCTGTCCCGCAGCCCGGTGACCGAGGGCGACATCCTGATCCTGGTACAACGCCGGTCCGAGCTGTTCCACGAGGTCATTCGCGCGTGCAAGGCCCAGGGGCTGGAGGTTGCGGGCGCGGACCGGCTAAAGATCGGCGGCGAATTGGCGGTGCGCGATCTGACCGCGCTGTTATCCTTTCTGGCACTGCCAGAGGATGACCTGTCGCTGGCCTGCGCGTTGCGCTCGCCGTTGTTCGGATGGGATGAAAAGGCGCTTTATCGACTGGCTGCGAACAGGGGGCGCGCCTATCTGGCAGAGGCGTTGCGAAACGCGGATTGGGCCGATGCAGAGACGAAATCGACCCTGACCGCCCTGCGCAACGAGGCCGATTTCCTGCGCCCCTATGACCTGCTGGAACGCATCCTGACGCGTCATGACGGGCGGCGACGTCTGGTTGCCCGGCTGGGCGAAGAGGCAGAGGACGGTATCGACGCGCTCTTGGCCCAGGCGCTGGCGTTCGAGCGAATGCAGGTGCCCTCCTTGACCGGATTCCTGGCCTGGATCGCCAGCGACGAGGTCGAGATCAAGCGACAGCTCGATTCCGCGGGCAGCCGTATCCGGGTGATGACCGTACACGGCGCAAAGGGGCTGGAATCGCCGATCGTGATCCTGCCCGACACCGCCCAGCGCGATATTCGCATCCGCGACAACCTTTATCCGCTGCCCTGCGGGGGGGTTGCGTGGAAAACCGCCGCCGCCGATCAGCCCCCCGCCCTTCAGGCCGCCCACGCAGCCCTGCGCCAACGCCAGGTCGAGGAACGCGCGCGCCTGCTTTACGTCGCGATGACCCGCGCGGAGCAATGGCTGATCGTCGCCGCAGCGGGCAACCTGTCCAAGGAGGGCGACGATTGGTACAGCCGGATGCGCGCCGGGATCAAAAAGATGCCCGCCCTGCCCCTCGACCTGGGATTTGGGACCGGGCTGCGGGTCGAAACCGGCGATTGGACCGCTGGTGCGCGCGCCGAGCAAGGCGCGACACCCCCGCCCCCGCCCGTCCTGCCCGATTGGGTCCGAACACCCGCCACAAGGCCCGTCCGCCCGGCGCAGCCTGTTTCGCCCTCGGATCTGGGCGGTGCCAAGGTTTTGCCCGGCGAGGGCGAGGGGCTGGATGCCGAGGCTGCAAAGGCACGCGGCACCTGGAGTCACCTGTTGCTGGAACATCTGCCCGGAACGCCCAAGGCCCAACGCGCGGCCCTGGCGCGGGCCCTGCTGACCGCCTGTGATCCGCCCGCGCCCGAGGCGGCGATTGGCCCGCTTTTGGCCGAGGTAGAGACGCTTTTGGCGCGGCCAGAGCTGGTCCATGTCTTTGGCCCCGACGCCTTGGCAGAGGTCGCGCTGGGCGCCCAGGTTCTGGGTCGCCCCCTGCGCGGCGCGATCGACCGGCTGGTTGTCGGGTCCGACCACGTCCTGGCCGTGGATTTCAAGACCAACGCCGTGATCCCCGACCAACCCGAGGATGTACCAGAGGGGCTG
The DNA here is from genome assembly GCA_016938875.1 of Paracoccaceae bacterium. Classification (GTDB taxonomy): domain Bacteria; phylum Pseudomonadota; class Alphaproteobacteria; order Rhodobacterales; family Rhodobacteraceae; genus Rhodovulum. The sequence goes on along the minus strand of JAFGTV010000015.1, from coordinate 1,596 downwards.
TTGCGACAGATGGGGGCCTATGCCGCGGCGCTGGCGCAGATCTATCCGCATCACCGTATCGAAACCGCGATCCTGTGGACCCGCGCGGCGCAGTTGATGCCGATACCCGCCGCTTTGGCCACCGCTGCGCTAGAGCGCGCCTGCCCCGCTTGACGGGGCAACGCGCGCTCCTTACGTTCCGGCAGCAAGGTCAGGTTCAAGGAGAAACCAGATGGCAACCCAAGCCGTGACAGACGACACCTTCGACACCGAGGTGCGCAATTCCGACATCCCCGTGGTCGTCGATTTCTGGGCCGAATGGTGCGGCCCGTGCAAACAGATCGGTCCGGCCCTGGAAGAGCTGTCGAACGAGCTGGCCGGCCGCGTCAAGATCGTCAAGGTCAACGTGGACGACAACCCCAACAGCCCCGCCCAAATGGGCGTGCGCGGCATTCCCGCGCTGTTCCTTTTCAAGGATGGCCAGGTCGTGTCCAACAAGATCGGCGCCGCCCCCAAGGCTGCACTGCAAAGCTGGATCGAAGAAAGCCTCTGACCCCGCGGAGTGGGGACTGAGACAAAGGGGCGCTCTGGCGCCCCTTTTTGTTGCGCGGCTTGTGGGGCAGCATCGAACGCATATATCGGCCAAACACAAATGGAGGGCGGCCCATGGCAAAGAGCGATTTTCCCGGCTGGCACGGCACCACGATCATCGGCGTGAAACGCGGCAACGAGGTGGTGATTGCCGGCGATGGACAGGTCAGCCTGGGCCAGACCGTCATCAAGGGCACCGCACGCAAGGTGCGCCGCCTGTCGCCCGGGGGCCATGACGTCGTGGCCGGGTTTGCCGGGTCGACCGCCGATGCCTTTACCCTGCTGGAACGTCTGGAAACCAAGCTGGAGGCCACACCCGGCCAGTTGCAGCGCGCCGCGGTCGAGCTGGCCAAGGACTGGCGCACCGACAAATACCTGCAAAAGCTGGAGGCCATGCTGATCGTCAGCGACGGGACCGATATCTACGTGATCACCGGCGCAGGCGATGTTCTGTCCCCCGAACATGACGTGGCCGCGATCGGGTCGGGTGGCAACTATGCCCTGGCCGCCGCGCGCGGCTTGATGGAAAAAACCGACCTGTCCGCCGAAGAGATCGCGCGCAAGGCGATGGCGATTGCCGCGGATATCTGCGTTTACACCAATGGAAACCTGACGGTGGAGGCCATTTCCAAATGACCGACCTGACCCCCCGAGAGATCGTATCCGAACTGGACCGCTTTATCATCGGCCAGGGCGACGCCAAGCGCGCCGTGGCCGTGGCCCTGCGCAACCGTTGGCGGCGCAAGCAACTGGGCGATGACCTGCGCGAAGAGGTCTATCCCAAGAACATCCTGATGATCGGCCCCACCGGCGTTGGCAAGACCGAGATTTCCCGGCGGCTGGCCCGGCTGGCCCGTGCGCCCTTTATCAAGGTCGAGGCCACCAAGTTCACCGAGGTGGGCTATGTCGGCCGCGATGTCGAGCAGATCATCCGCGACCTGGTCGACAGCGCCATCGCCCAGACCCGGGAATGGATGCGCGAGGACGTCAAGGCCGCCGCCCACCAAGCCGCCGAGGAACGCGTGA
>JAFGTV010000066.1 GCA_016938875.1 Paracoccaceae bacterium | reverse complement strand
GGCCAAGGGCGTGAACCTGAAAGAGTACGTTTTCAGCCGTGAATTCATCGAAATGCCCGCCGCTGAAAAGCGGCAGAAGCTGGCCGGCGAAATCCGCGCAGGGTACGAGGACGCCAAAGCGCCCCGCCCTACCCCGGCCGACATTGCCGAACGCTTGCAGGAGTGGCGCGAGGTGCGGGCGTCCGAGTTGAAATACATGAACAGCGGCAACCGCAAAGCCTATGCCGCCTATCGTGAAGCCGACCCCGAGCAGCGCCGGGCGATTCTGGCCGAACGTGCGGCCACGTTCTACGCCAAGCACCGCCCGGCTGTGGAAGTTCCCCACGACCCGCAGCAAGAGCGCCCGGCCCCGGCCAGAGCGCCCGAGCTGGCTCGCACCAGTGAACCGACCCCGGCCCCTTCGCGTGAGCGTGACGGACGCCAGACCGATAGCGTAGTGGGCCAGTACGAGGCCGAGCGCCGCGAGCGTGCCGCCCGTGGCACCGACAGCAGCCGGGCAGAGTTCAGCACCATCAAACGCGAGCTGGACGCCTCCCGCTTGCTGGCGAGCGTCAGCCGCACGCATGGCGTGATGCCCGACAAATACGCAGTGACCAAGGGCAAGGACGGCGGCGACCGCATCCGGTGCGGCCGGCGAAATCTGAACGTGTCCGACTTCCTCACCCAAGAGCTGCATTTGCCTTGGCGCGATGCCGCCCCGATCTTGCAGCAGACCTATACCGACCAAATCGGCCATGCCGCCCCACAGCAGGCCCGCAGCGCCCCGCGCCGTGACCTTTGGGCCGAGTACCGCCGCGACTGGCAACCACAGCAGCGCGAGCGCCGGGAACAGGATTGGCAGGAGCAGAAGAAGCGCGAGCAGGAGCGCCGCGCCGAGCTGCGCCGCGAATACCTGGGCGAGCGCCGGGCCGTTCAGAATGACCGGGCTTTGAAGCCGGTAGAACGCAAGGCGGCTTTGTCGGTTTCCAGCATGGGCAAGGTGGTGAAGGATATAGAGCTACGCAAGGCTATTGCCGGCGAGCGTGAAGCCTTGAAGGCTCGTTATCGGATGAAGCCGTCCGACCAGTACCGGGCCTATCTGGCCGAGCGTGCAGGCAACGGCGATGCCGATGCACTGGCCGAGCTGCGCCGGCAGCGCAGCCCGCAGCGTGCCCCTACTGGCGAGCGCATCGAGCACCAGACAGGCCAGCAGCCCGAGGCCGCGCCGATCATGAAGCCCGCCGCGTACAGGATCGATCAACAGGGCAACGTGACGTACTACGACCAGCAGAAGCGGGCCATGTTCACCGACCGGGGCGAAGCCGTGGAATTTGGGCAGCAGGAGCGCGACACCATCGAGCAGGGCTTGCGCCTCGCCCTTGCCAAGTTTGGCCCGCATATCCGCTTGCGTGGCGGTTCCGAGGAATACAACAACATGATGGCCGACGTGGCGGCCGATGCCGGCCTATACGTCGAG
>JAFGTV010000014.1 GCA_016938875.1 Paracoccaceae bacterium | reverse complement strand
TGGTGGCGGAGACGAAGGGATTCGAACCCTCGAGACGGTTTCCCGCCTACTCCCTTAGCAGGGGAGCGCCTTCGACCACTCGGCCACATCTCCGTCGAGCGGTTTATCGGGGCCACCTTTGGAAAACAAGACCAAAATCGGCCGCTGGAGGCCGCTTTTGAGGGGCTTGCGGGGATCAGGATCGTTGTCGGTCGGATCGCGAGATAGAGTCGGGCACGGATTGCCCGCCGGCCCCCCCTGGCCGGCTCAGCCTTGTTCGGGGGGCCATTTCACGCCGTGGCGCTCCATGTAGGGGCGGAAATAGTCGCGAAACGCCGCGACCCCTTCGGCCAGCTTCATGAATTCGTCGCGCTCCATGACCAGCACCTTGGTATCTTCGACCGCGCGCACGGTGGTCTTGCGCCGGGTGGCGCCCAAGATCAGGCGTTCGCCGAAATGGCCGCCGGGGCCGATCACGCGGGTCGTCATCTCGCCGGTTTCGGGATCGGGGCGGGTCATCTCGACCGCACCGCTGACGACGGTGTAAAACCCGTCAGAGCGGCTGCCGGCATCGTAGACGCGATCGCCCGCGCGGTAATAAACGTGGCGCAGCTGCGGCGGCACATAGGCGCGCAACTGCACGACGCTGCGCGGGCTCAGCCCATCCAGAACCCAGTTCAGCAGCACCTTGATCCGCGTGGCCATGCCCGGCAGGAAGGCCAGGTAATACATCCGCCAGACGATCCAGGCCACAAACCCGGTCAGCTGCACCCCCATCACGTCGGCCACCCCGCGCCGTGCACCCAGCGAGGCCATCGCGCCCTTGGACTTGTAGGCAAAGGGCTTGGCCGGCTTACCCTCGATGACGGCGGCGATGTTGCGCGCGATCAGCTTGGCCTCGCGCACGGCGAACTGGGCGGTGGGGGGGGCGAAATCGGACCGCTCCTGCGCGCCCTCCTTGAGCGGGATCATCGCGCAGTCGCCCAGCGCCCAGATATTGTCGCGCCCCTGCACCCGCAGGCTGCGCTCGACCGCGATGCGGCCATGGGCGAACGGCAGGTCCATCCGGCGCACCACGGGCAGTGGGGCGTTGCCAATGGTGGCCACGATGGTGCGGGTGTCGATCACCTCTCCGTCCGAGGTCACCAGCTGGGTGCCCGTGGCGCTGGCCACGCCGGTGCCCAGCTTGACCTCGATCCCGCGCCGGGTCAGGGCGGCGGCGGCATAGGTTCCCAGCCGCTCGGGCATCTCGCCGAGGATCCGGTTGGCGTATTCGATCAGGAAAACCCGAACCTCCGAGGGGTCGATATCGGGATAGAAGGGCAGCGAGCGGTCGATCAGTTCTTTCAACTCGCCCACGGTCTCGACCCCGGAAAAGCCACCGCCGACCACGGTAAAGGTCAGCGCGCTGCGCTTGGTTTCGGGCAGTTGGCTGATCTGGGCATGTTCCAGCCGCTCGATCACATGCTCGCGCAGGCGGCGGGCATCCTCCAGCGTTTTCATCTTCAGCGCGTGCTCTTCCAGGCCGGGCATGCGCGACAGGTCCACCCCCTGCCCCAGCGCGACCACCAGGTGGTCATAGGGCACCTCGGTCGGCAGGCGCTGCACCCCCTGAAAGACGGTGACCACGCGGCGTTCGAAATCGACGCTGTCGATCACCGCCTTGCGCACATAGACGCCCTGCAACAAGAAACGCAGCGGCGAAACCGCGTGGCCCGGCGTGATCGAGCCCGCCCCCACCTCGGGCAAAAGCGGCTGAAAGACAAAGTAGTTGTCGGCGTTGATCAACTCGATCCGGGCCGCGTCGCCCAGCCGGCGATGCAGCGCGCGCGCGGCGTACATCCCGCCAAAGCCGCCCCCCAGAATGACAATCCGTTTGGTCACAGCGATTCTCCTGATGCTGCGACGCAGCATAACAACTGGCACGACCGGGGCCAGCGCAATTCGACACGTCCCGCAGCCCGTCCGCGCCACTTGGTCCGCCCCCAGCATAGGGGATTGGCCCGCCCGTTGTGAATGGGTAAGACCGTTGGCGGGTGATGCCGCAGGGCCGCGGGATGGGCCGCGCCGGGCATGCTGACCAACAGGAGGGACAGATGCTGAAACAAACCACACTTGCCGCCGCACTGGTGCTGGGCGGGCTGAGTACCGCCACCGCCGAAACCGTAAAGATGGGGCTGCAACCCTGGCTGGGCTATGGCCCGCTGTGGGTGGCCCAGGAAAAGGGCTATTTCGATGCGCATGGCGTCGATGTCGCGCTGTCGAATTTCAACTGGGACCAGGACATGACTGCCGCCCTGGCCAGCGGCAACCTGGACGTGATCGCCACCGCGACCAACAGCGTGATCGCGGCCTTTAACCAGGGGGTCGACGAAAAGGGCTTTCTGGTGATGGACCTGTCGTTCGAGGCCGATGCGATCATCGCGGGCGCGGGCGTGGACAGTATCCCCGCCATGAAGGGGATGAAGGTCGCCTTTGAAACCGGCGCGACCTCTGATCTGCTGATGAACTATGCGCTGAAGGTCAACGGGATGAGCATGGCCGACATCGAACACGTGCCCATGGGCGCCTCCGAGGCGGGTCTTGCGCTGCTCTCGGGCCGGGTTGGCGCGGCCGTGACCTATGAACCCTATATCTCGGCGGCCCTGAACAAGGGCGAGGGCTATCAGGTCGTCTATACCGCCGCCGAAAAGCCGGGGCTGATCTCGGATGTGCTGAGCGCGCGCAGCGACTGGATCGCCGAGAACCCCGAGGCGGTCGAGGGCATCATTCGCGCCTGGAACGACGCGATCACCTTTATCCGCGAGAACCCCGAAGAGGGTGGCGCGATGATCGCCAAGGCCGTGGGCAGCCCGATGGAGGAGTTCACCCCCGCCTTTGCCGGTGTGCGCCTTTACGACGTGGCCGAGAACGCGGCCTTTGTCGCGGGCGATTTCCAGGACACGATCCGCGAGATTGCCGAGATCATGCAGGCCACCAACCCCGCCGAGATTACCAAGATCCCCACCGGCGACGACATCCTGGCGCTGGGACCGCTGCTCAAGGTGGCGGCCGAGTGATCTGACACCGCCCGTGGCGCGCGCCCCGTGCCACGGGCCCTTTGTGGACCGAACCCGACGATGACCGACACCCCGCGTTCCAAGGGTGGCCTGGGCCGCTATCTGCGCCTGCGCCGCGACATTCCCGATTGGCTGTTCACCACCGCCGGCGTGATCTTTCCCGCCGTGCTGATCCTGCTGTGGTGGCTGGTGACCGAATTCGGCCTGGTGCGCCCGCTGTTCCTGCCCGGCCCCGGCACCGTGCTGGCCGAGGGGGTCCGCCAGGCACGCGAGGGGATCTTGTGGGACGATGCGTCGGTCAGCCTTTACCGCATCATGGCGGGGTGGCTGACCGCGACGGTGGTGGCCCTGCCCATCGGGATCCTGATGGGCAATTTCCGCCTGATCGAGGGCGCACTGGAGCCGCTGATTTCCACCGTCCGTTACATGCCGGTGGTCGCGCTGATCCCGCTGTCGATCCTGTGGGCGGGGATCGGCGATGGGCAAAAGATCCTGATCCTGTTTCTGGGCACCTTCTTTCAGCAGGTTCTGATGGTGATGGATAACGTGAAAACCATCGACATGAACCTGATCCGGGCGGGCCAGACCCTGGGCTTTTCCAACCGCGAGATCCTCAGCCGCATCATCCTGCCCGCCGCGGCGCCGGGCATCTGGGACACGCTGAGGATCACCATCGGCTGGACCTGGACCTATCTGGTGGTAGCCGAACTGGTGGCCGCGAACGAGGGGCTGGGCCGCCGCATCATGGACGCGCAACGCTATCTGGCGACCGAAACCATCCTCTTTGGCACACTCTTCATCGGGTTCCTGGGGCTGTTGACGGATTACTTTTTCAAACGGACCGGCCGGGCGCTCTTTGCCTGGAGCCGGCAGCGGGGCTGACCATGACCGATCGTCTGGTGCTGGATGGCGTGGGCAAGACCTTTGTCGTGGACCGCGCCCCGGTGGTCGCGGTCGAGGGCGTGAACCTGAGCGTGGCGGAAAACGAATTCGTGTCGATCGTCGGCAGTTCGGGCTGCGGGAAATCCACCCTTCTGAACATCGTCGGCGGGCTGGAGGAGGCCACCCATGGCCAGGTCCGCATCGACGGCGTGCCGGTCACCGGGCCGGGCCGCGACCGCGGGTTCGTGTTTCAGGGCTATAGCCTGTTCGAGTGGAAGACGGTGGCGGGCAACATCCGTTTCGCGCTGGAGAAAACCCGCCTGAGCCGCGCTGAAAAGGCCGAAAGGGTGGCCCATTTCGTCAATGCCGTGGGCCTGCGCGGGTTCGAGAACGCCCATCCCGGCCAGTTGTCGGGCGGCATGCGTCAGCGGGTGGCGATTGCCCGCGCGCTGGTCTATCGCCCGCAGATCCTGTTGATGGACGAACCGTTTGGCGCGCTGGATGCCCAGACCCGAGGCATGATGCAGGAACTGCTGCTGCGGGTCTGGGAAGATCACAAGGTGACCGTGCTATTTGTCACCCATGACGTGGACGAGGCGATCTTTCTGGCCGACCGCGTGGTGGTGCTGGCCAGTCGCCCCGGACGGATCAAGCGCGACATCCCCGTGCCGCTGTCCCGCCCGCGCCCCTATGACATCGTCGCCGAACCGGACTTTGTCGCGATCAAGCGCGATATCCTGGCCGACATCCGCGAAGAGACCCTGAAAACCATGGCCACCCCGCCCCTGCCCGGCTAGCGGCTAGCCGCGACGCTGGGCATAGCGTTTCTCGGCCTCGAAATAGGCATCGAAGCCGATCCGCGTCTTGATCTCGTCGAAACTCATCAAGGTGGCGGGATCCGGGGTGCCGGTCTTGAACGCCGCCAGCGCGTCGGTCATCGCCTTCATCGCGGCGGCCATCAGGGTCAGCGGATAGGCCGCGATCTTGAAACCCATTTTTTCCAGCTCTGCCGGCGGCAGCGCGGGGGTCAGCCCCCCCTCGACGATATTGGCCATGCAGGGGCGGTCCAGCTCGGCGCAGACCCGGGTCATTTCCGCCGCGTCGCGCGGGGCCTCGACGAACAGGATGTCCGCGCCCAGGTCCGCGAACATCGCGGCGCGCGCGATTGCCTCGTCCAGCCCGTGGTCGTGGCGCGCATCGGTGCGGGCCAGGATCAGGATGTCGTGCCCCTCGGCGCGGGCATCGGCGGCGGCGCGGATCCGCTCTGCGGCCTCGTCACGGCTGACCACGGCCTTGCCGGCGGTATGGCCACAGCGTTTCGGGGACACCTGGTCCTCGATCATCACCGCCGCGAACCCGGCCCGGGCAAAGCCCTGAACCGTGCGCTTGACGTTCAGCGCGTTGCCATAGCCGGTATCGCCATCGCCGATCACCGGGATCGAGACCGCGTTGCAGATGTTGCGGCCTTGGTCCAGCACCTCGGCATAGGACATCAGGCCGGTATCGGGCATCCCCAGCCGCGCCGCCGAGGCCGCGAACCCCGACATGAAGCTGAGCGGAAACCCCGCCTGTTCGATCAGCTTGGCCGACAGCGGGTCGAAACAGCACGGCATGGTGATCAGGCCAGGCTGGACCAGCAGGTCACGCAGGGCGTCGGGGGCGGATCGGGTCATCGGCGCACTTTCACAGTTTGAAGGGAATATAGAGGGCCATGTCGGGCCAAAGATAAAGCAACCCCACCAATCCCAGCATCAGTGCCAGGAACGGCAGCGTGCCGCGCGACACGTCCCACAGGCTGGCCCGTGTCACCGACTGGATGACATACAGATTCAGCCCCACCGGCGGCGTGATAAGTGCGCATTCCACCATGATGACCATGTAGATCCCGAACCAGATCGGATCGAACCCCATGCCCATCGCGGCCGGCAACAGCACCGGCGTCATGATCAGCACCATCGACAGCGCCTCGAACACCAGCCCCATGACCAACAACACCACGCTGACCAACAGCACCAGCCCCAGCGGCGTCCCGATATTGTCCGAGATCAGCGCCGAGATGTCCTGCGGGATGCGGTACAGCGTCAGCGCCTTGCCGAAAATCTTGGCCCCCGCGATGATCAGCAGGATCGCCACGGTGGTGATCATCGACTCAAAGATCGCCTCCCACAGGGCCTTGAACGTCAGGCTGCGCAGGATCACCCCGGTGATGATCAGCGCCACGGCGAAGCCGATCGCCGCCGCCTCGGTCGGGGTAAAGGCGCCGGTATAAATGCCCACCAGCACCACCAGCGCCAGCACCATCGAGGGTGCCGCGCGCCAGGTCGCGGCCATCCGCGCGCGCATCGGCAGACGCGGCACCGGCTCATACCCGCCAAAGAACCGCGCGTGGATCACAGAATAGACGATGAACAGCGCGATCAGCGCCAGCCCCGGCCCGATCCCCGCCATAAACAGCGCAATCACCGATTCCTCGGTGACAAAGCCGTAGATGATCAGCGGGATCGAGGGCGGGATCAGGATACCCAGCGTCCCGCCCGCCGCCAACAACCCGTAGACAAAGCGTTTCTCATATCCGCGCGAGATCATCTCGGGCGCGGCAACGGTGCCGATGGTGGCCGCCGTGGCGACGGAACTGCCCGAGATCGCGGCGAAAATTCCGCATGAAAGGATCGTGGCCACCGCCAGCCCGCCGGGCCAGTGCCCGACCCAGGCCTGCACCGCCGCGAACAGATCGCGCCCCACCCCGCCCTTGAGCAGGATGTTCGACATCAGCAGGAACAGCGGCACCGCCAACAGGACGAACCCATCCAGCGTGGACAGGATCGCCTGCGGCGCCATCAACGGTGAGAACCCGCCAAGCCACAGCATCCCCAGCCCCAGCCCACCCAGGGCAAAGGCCACCGGGATCCCCGCCAGCAACAGCGCAAACAGCGCCGCCAGGATCAGCGCGATACTCATTCCACGATCCCCTCGTCATGGGGCAGCGGTCCGCGGGTCGCGCGCCACGCATTGCCCAGCGCCGATAGCGTCAACAGCGCAAACCCCACCGGCACCGCCGCCTCGGGCAGGGCCGCGGGCAGATCCAGCATCGTGCCGGTGGTGCGCCCGCGGCTAAAGCTGTCCTCGAAAATTCCAAAACCGAACCACACCACAACCGCGCTGAACGCGGCCACGACCAGCATCGACCCCACCTCCAGCGCACGACGCGCAGGCAGGGGCAAGAGCCCGCTGAGCGCGGTCACCCGGATGTGCCGGCGCGCCGACAACACCCAGGGGGCCGCCAGCGGACAGGCCCAGATCAGGCATAGCTGGCTCAGCTCGGCCGCCCAGATCGTCGGCGCGTTGAAGAAATAGCGCGCCACCACCTCATAGCTGAGGAACGCCCCGGTCAGGCTGAGCAGCAGCGCGGCCAGCCGGGCCGCCAGTGTTTCCACGGCATCGAGAAGACGCATCGTTTCGCTTTCGGAAGAGATGGAAAAGGCCCGCCGCACGCAGGCGCGGCGGGCCGGACAAGCACGACGATCAGAACCCTTGGGCGGCTTCCAGCATGGCCTTGCCGGTCTCGCCGGTCTTTTCGACGAAGATGTCATAGACCGGCTGCGCGACCTGCTTCCACGCCGCCATCTCTTCGGGCGTGGGGGTGTAGATGGTCATGCCATTCTCGACCGAGGCGGCATAGGCGTTGGCCTCGATGTTCGACATCTCGTCGCGCACGGTGTCCTCGGCCTTTTTCGCGGCGGCCATGATGATCTCGCGGTGCTCTTCGGGCAGGCCGTTCCAGAAGTCGGTGTTGACGACCACGATGAACTCGATATCGGCGTTGTTGGTCACGGTGATGGTGTCCATCACCTCCCACAGCGACCGCGACTGCACGCCTGAAACGCCGGTCATGCCGACATCGACCGTGCCACGTTGATAGGCCAGGTATTGCTCGGACCCGGAAATGACCGTCGGCGCGCCACCGGCGGCCTCGACGAAATCACCCAGCGTCTTGCTGAAGACCCGCACCTTCTTGCCCTTCAGATCCTCGGGCGTCTTGATCGGGCCGCCGTTGGACAGCATGATCGCGCCGCCATAGGCCTGCCACCACAGCACGGTCGAGCCGGTCTCGGCGATGGCCGCGTCGATGGGGCCACGCACCGGGCTGCCCGGCGCCACGGCCTTGCGCACCTTTTCCTCGCTGTCCAGCAGGAACGGCTGATAGAAGATGTCCACGATCGGCGCGTCACCGACATAGCGCGTCAGCGAGGCAACCCCCATCTCGATCGAGCCGGAGCCGACCGCCTGGGGCACCTCGTTATCCTTGTAAAGCTGGGCCGAGTCATAGATCTCGACCGCGATATCGCCGTTTGACGCCGCCTCGACCTCGTCCTTGAACAGCACGAGGTTCTGGCCCAGGTGGCTCTTCAGCGGCAGTTGCAACGAGATGCGCAGCGTGGTGTCCGCCGCCTGCGCCGACAGCGCGCTCAGCGCCAGAGTTGCGGCAGAGACAGTGCCAAGGAAAAAATGTTTCATGATTGTCCTCCCATAGGATCGTTTCTTGTTCGGGACAGCATGCAGAAAGACGGACCAAGCACAATAGGACGTTTGTCCAGTCCGGTCGCCGCGAACGCGGGCCCGGGCGATGACCGCCCGGGACGCGCCGGTTTTCCAGCAAAAAAAGGGGCCGGCACAAGGCCGACCCCCAAAGCTCAGAGACAGAAGATCGAGCTTAGTGTTCGTGGACCATGATGTCCGGGCGCGGGGTGGTGGCGCTCTCGGCCGGCAGGACCGGCAGGGTCACTTCCGGCACTTCGCCCGTCAGGCTGTGCAAGAAGGCCACGATCTTGTCGGCCTCGTCATCGCTGACCTCTTCGCCCAGCTGGGCGATGCCCATCACCTGAACCGCGACCTTCAGATCCCAGACCTTGCCCGAATGGAAATAGGGCGCGGTGACCGCGATGTTGCGCAGGGGCGCTGCGCGGAACACGTATTCGTCATAGGCGGTCTCGGTCACCTGGAACCGGCCCTTGTCGGTTTCGGGCAGGATGTCGGCGCCCGGCTTTTCGACCAGGCCGAAGGGGTAGTAGCCGTTGCCGCCCAAGTTCACGCCGTTGTGGCAGGTGGTGCAGCCCTTGTCGACAAAGAGCTCCAGCCCGACCTTCTGCTCATCGGTCAGCGCCATTTCATCACCGTTCAGGAACGCGTCGAACGGGGCGGGCGTGATCAGCGTGGCCTCGAACGCCTCGATCGCGCGGGCCATGTTGTCGAACGTCACCGGGGTTTCTTCGTCGGGGAACGCGGTCTCGAACCAGGTCACGTACTGGCCCATCGAGTTCAGGGTGTCGACGACGTTCTCGGGCGTGTTTGCCATCTCGACGCCGGCCTGCACCGGGCCCTTGGCCTGCGCCTTGAGGTCATCGGCGCGGCCGTCCCAGAATTGCGCGATGTTCAGCACCGCGTTCAGCACGGTGGGCGAGTTGCGCGGACCCGTTTGCCAGCCATGGCCGACCGAGGTTTCCATGTTGTCATCGCCGCCAGTGGTCAGGTTGTGGCACGAATAGCACGAAAACACGCCCGAGGCCGACAGGCGCGGATCAAAGAACAAGGCCTTGCCCAGGTCGATCTTTTCGGGCGTGACACGGTTGTCGGCGATCTGCGGGATGGTCGAGGGCAGCGGCTCGAAGTAGTCCAGCGCCATGTCGCGCAACTCGGAGGCGGCAGCCGGAACAGCCAGGGCAGAGGTCAGCAGCGCGGTTGTGATAAAGCGTTTCATTTTTTAGTACCATTCGGTTTGAGTTCACGCGATGGGCCGACCTTAGAATTCGTCCAAGTCCAGACTTTGACACAGATCAATTCCGCTCAAATAAATGTTACTTTTTGATATATATTTGGTGGCGCCCGCCATCCCCCACCCTCTCAGCCTGCTTGTCAGCATCCCCATGCCCGCGTATCCCTTGCCCACATAACCAGACCGGGACACTCGCCGCGTGACACCCTATCGCCTGCTTCTGACCCTTGCCGCGCCGGTCTTTGCGCTGCGCCTTGCGCTGCGGCGCGACGAGGCGGACGAGCGGTTGGGCGGCAACGGCCCCGGCGCCGTGCGGCGCGGTACCGTGATCTGGCTGCACGCGGCCTCGAACGGAGAGCTGACCTCGGCGCGGGGGCTGATCCAACGCATTCTGGCCCGCCTGCCGCAGGCCCGCATGATCGTCACCTGCAACACCACCACGGGCCGCGCACTGGTGCAGGGCTGGGGGATGGACCGTGTCGAGGTTCGCCTTGCCCCGCTGGATTATCGCCTGACGCTGCGCCGGTTCATGGGCGCCTGGCTGCCCGACGCGCTGATCCTGATCGAAAGCGAGCTGTGGCCCAACCGCCTGGCCGAGATGGCGCGGATGGACCGCCCCGTCGCGCTGCTGGGCGCGCGGATGTCGCAACGCAGTGCGGCGCGCTGGCAGCGTCTGCCCGGGCTGGTCCGGCCCGCGCTGGCGGCAATCGGCTATCTTTCGGCGCAGGATGCGGCCTCGCGCGCGCGGTTCGTCGAACTGGGCTATGACGAAACGCGGATCGGGCCGGTGGTGGACCTGAAATCCGGCACCTCCCCCACCGGCAGCGCCGATCCCGCCGAACTGGCACGCCTGGCCCCGCTCTTTCCCCGCGCCTCTACGCTGCTGGCGGCCTCGACCCACGAGGGCGAAGAGGCGGTGATCCTGCGCGGCTTTGCCCAGGCGCGGCGCACACGCCCCGATCTGCGGCTGATCCTGGCGCCGCGCCATCCCCGCCGCGCGTCCGAAATCGCCGCCGCGATCACCCGTGCCGGGCTGACCCACGCCACCCGCTCGGCCGGCGAGGGGCCCGATGGCGCCACGCCGGTCTATCTGGCAGACACCATGGGCGAGATGGCGCTGTGGTACGATCTGGCCGGGCTTGGTTTTGTCGGTGGCTCGCTGGTGGATCGGGGTGGGCATACCCCCTATGAACCCGCCGCCCATGGCACCGCGATCCTGCACGGGCCCCATGTGGCGAATTTCACCGATATTTACGGTGCACTCGATGCTGCCGGCGGCGCCCGTCCGGTTGCCGACGCCGAGGCATTGACCCAGGCGCTGCTGGATCTGGATGCCGGCGCGCAGGCCCGGATGTCCGACATTGCCACCCGTGTGATCGACCGGATGCGCAGCCATGGCGCGGGGCTGGACCCGCTGCTGGCCGCCCTGGCCCTGCTGATCGGCGAACCCGCCCTTGCCACCCCCGCCCCGGATGAGGAGACCATTGATGACTGAGCCGCTGTTCACGCTGGACGAGCTGGAGGCCGCGTCCCATCTGGTCCACGAGCGCATGTTGCCGACGCCGCAATACGCCTGGCCCCTGCTGGCCCAGGACCTGGGCTGCGAGGTCTGGGTCAAGCATGAAAACCACACCCCCACCGGCGCATTCAAGGTGCGCGGCGCCTATACCTTTATCGACTGGCTGAAACGCACCCAGCCCGATTGCCCCGGCATCGTGACCGCCACCCGCGGCAATCACGGCCAAGGCCAGGCGCTGGCCGCGCGCGCCGCCGGCCTGACCGCCCGTGTCTATGTCCCCGAGGGCAACTCGGTCGAAAAGAACGCCGCGATGCGTGCCTTTGGCGCCGATCTGGTCGTGCATGGTGCCGATTTCGACATCGCCCGCGCCGAGGCGATGCGCGTGGCCGAGGCCGAGGGGCTGTTCCCCGTCCCGCCCTTTCACCGCGAACTGGTGCGCGGCGTGGCCACCTATGCGCTGGAACTGTTCACCGCCCAACCCGATCTGGACACGGTCTATGTGCCGATCGGCTGCGGCTCGGGGATCTGCGGCACGATCGCAGCGCGCGACGCGCTGGGGCTGCGCACAAAGATCGTCGGGGTGGTGTCGGAAAACGCCGATTGCGTGCTGCGCTCGATGGCGGCCAATGACCTGGTGGAAACCGAAACCGCGCGCACCTTTGCCGATGGGATGGCCGTGCGCGTGCCGGTGCCCGAGGCGTTCGACATCTATGCCCGCGGCGCCGAACGGATCATCGCGGTATCCGATGACGAGGTGGCCGAGGCGATCCGCCTTTATTTTCGCGCCACCCACAATCTGGCCGAAGGCGCAGGCGCGGCCCCGCTGGCCGCATTGATGTCGGAACGCGCGATGATGGCCGGCAAGCGTGTGGGCGTGATCCTGTGCGGCGGCAATATCGACACCGACTGGTTCGTCCAGGTGATGGCCGGCGGCGTGCCCACGGTCTAGAGAAAGCTCAGGGCCTCGTGACCCTCCTCGGCGGGGCCACAGGCCGCGGGGGCGAACAGCGTCACGCCCCGCTCGTCGTGATATTCTGCGGCGGGATCAAAGATCGAATGGTCGAGCGGGTCATAAAACCCGTCCAGGCACAGACCCGCCGCCATGACGAACACCTGTTCCTGGCACAGGGTCAGCGCGCCCAGGCGCGCCTCCAGCAGACGCAGCACCGCCAGCGGTCGCGCGGCATAAAGGTCCACCCCGGCAAAGCGCACCCCGTCCACGTGCCGCCCCGTGCCGATCCTGCACAGCACCCCGCCGTGATACTCGCATAGCGGCAGGTTGGGGCCGCGATACTCCATCACCCGCCCGCCAGAGCCACGATAAACATGCCCTGCCCGTCCCATCACGGGCAGCGCGGCGACCTGCGCTTGCGTCATCCCCAGGTGCAAGGGGCCCAGCCCCTGGTTGGGTTCAATGGTCCAATCCATAGCCTATCATGGAGCATCAAGGGGATTCGGCGAAGCGTTCAGCGGATAATGGGCCAACTCGCCATAGCGCGCGCCGTGCCTGCCCAAATCGGATTGGTAAAGGGAAAACCCCGTCACCGTAAACGGGCCCGCCCGGAACCCCGCGCCCGCCGCCACCGCGCGTTCCAGCCGGGGAAGATCGGTTTTCCTGGGGTTGAGATAGGCCAGCGTGACATGGGGCACATAGCGGCGATGCGCGATCTCGACCCCCGCAGAACGGGCGGCCTGTTCCAGCCGGGCGTGCAAATGGCGCAGCGGGGCACTGTCGGCCAGGCCTGCATGCACCAGACGCGGCGTCGCCCCGCCGAACATCCCCAGCCCGTCCAGCGTCAGTGCGAACGCCTCGGCCCGCAGCGCGCAAAACGCCAAATGAACCTCCTCCAACAGCGCATCGTCAACCTCGCCCAGGAACACCACTGTCAGGTGCAGGTTCTCGGCAGGCACCACGCGCGCCACCGGCAGGGTCGCCTGAACTTGGCCCAACGCGGCGACGATCCCCTCTGGCAGGGGTATGGCGACAAAGGCACGGATCATCTGGCCAGCTTGAAGCAAGCGCGATATCCCGCGCAAGGCCGCGGGTGGAGCCCGGCCAGAGCAGGATCACGTCCAACCGCCGAAATGTTGCAACCCGTCAAGGTTGCATGCATATCTGGCCGCCCTTCAGGCGTCTGTATATTGCAATGGAATAATGGGGTTACTTGATCAACCTATGGCAGACACGATCAGTCGAACTTCTGCCCGGAATGTTCGATTCGGAAAGGCCGTTTGCGCCCTAACTGGACAGCAGCGCCTCGATCCGGCGGGTTAGCTTGGCGTCGGTGGGCTTGGTGAATGACCCCCAGGTTTCCACAACCTTGCCATCCGGGCCCAGCAGAACCTTGTTGAAGTTCCAGCTGGGCTTGAACCCGCGTGTGTCGAACAGCCAGCGATAGAACGGGTGCATCTTGGGCCCTTTGACATGGGTGATCTCGGTCATCGGGATCGTCAGGCCAAAGTTGACCTCGCAGAACTCCTTGACCTTCGCCTCGCTCGACAACTCTTGCCGGAAATCGTCCGAGGGCACCGCCAGCACCACCAGACCCTGCGGCCCATAGCGTTCGTAAAGCACCTGAAGCCCCTCGTATTGCGGGGTGAATCCGCATTCCGAGGCGGTGTTGACCACCAGAACCGGGTGTCCCAGGTAGTCGTCCAGCGCAATCTCGCCCCCGTCGATAGAGGCAAAGCGGAACCCGTTTTCAGCCCGGACGGCGGCGGGGGCAAACGCCAGGAAAACGGCGGTCAGGGCAATCACGATACGCATCTCTACACCTTTTTGCTGCGGGACAAGCCGCCCTGGGACAGAGGTATCTCCCGCACCCGCCGGGTCAAGCGCGCCCGTTGCATTCGTCCGCGCAAGCGCTATCTATTTGTGAATGTTTCACGGCAAGGCGCGGGCATGATCCGGTATACGCTCAACTGCGCCGAGGGGCACCGTTTCGAAAGTTGGTTCCACTCGGCAGAGGCTTTTGAAACCCTGCGGGCTGCGGGGATGGTGTCCTGCGCGGTCTGTGGTGGAACGCGCGTGCAAAAGGGGCTGATGGCGCCCAGTGTCAGCACCGACAAGCCCGACACGCCCCCCGATGCCCCCACCCCCGCGGCGCCCAAGGCGACCGGCCCGCTGACGACCCCTACGGGCCCCGCCGAACAGGCCTTGGCCGCGCTGCGGCGCAAGGTCGAGGAACATTCCGATTATGTCGGACCGCGCTTTGCCCAGGAGGCGCGCGAGATGCATGCCGGCCTGACCCCAGAGCGTCCGATCCACGGCGAGGCCCGCCTGGACGAGGCCAGGAAGCTGATCGAAGAGGGCATTCCCATCACCCCCCTGCCCTTTGTCCCCGGACGCAAGACGAACTGAAGGAGCGCGCCCATGTCCCCGCTGATCACCGGCGCCAACCGCGGCATCGGTCTGCGCCTGCTGAGGGATTACGCCGAACTGGGTGCCGATCCCATCGGCACCACCCGCGCGGATGACGCGCCGCGCATTCCCGGCGCGCGCTGGCAGTCGCTGGATGTCACCGACGTGCGGGCGCACCGGGCGCTGGCGGCAAAGCTGGTGGGCCAACCGATCGGGCTGATCGTGTGCAATGCCGGGCAATACCTGGACAAGCATGAGTCGCTGGAAACCGGCTATCCCCCGGCGATGTGGGCGCAGATGTTCGCCGCCAATGTCACCGGCGTGTTCCTGACGGTGCAGGCCCTGTTGCCCAACCTGCGCCTGGCCGAGGCGCCCAAGGTCGCGATCATCTCGTCGCAGATGGCCTCGCAGGAACGGGCGCCGGGGGGATCGTATATCTATCGCGCGTCCAAGGCGGCGGCGCTGAACCTGGGGCGCAACCTGGCGGTGGACCTCAAACCCTTGGGGATCGCCGTCGGGATCTATCACCCCGGCTGGGTGCGCACGGACATGGGCGGCACCGCCGCCGAGATCGGCGTTGACGAGGCCGCGACCGGCCTGCGCGCCCGGTTCGACGCGCTGAGCCTGGAAACCACCGGCTGTTTCGAGACGTGGGACGGTCGGCCTCACCCCTATTGATCTTGCCCTTGGCCCGCCCTTCGCCTACAGCAGGCGCGGATGAAAACGGGGCGGATAGGCCGATCATGCCGGTTCTTGTGATGAAATTCGGGGGCACCTCGGTGGCCGACCTGGCGCGGATTCGCAACGCCGCCCAAAAGGTGAAGCGCGAGGTCGCGCGTGGCCATGACGTGATCGTCATCGTTTCGGCCATGTCGGGGCGCACCAATGAACTGGTCGGCTGGGTCGAAGAGACCTCTCCGCTGTTCGATGCGCGTGAATACGATGCGGTGGTCAGTTCGGGCGAAAACGTGACCGCCGGGTTGATGGCGCTGACACTTCAGGAAATGGACGTGCCGGCGCGCAGCTGGCAGGGTTGGCAGGTGCCGCTGATGACCACCAGCGCCCATTCCGCCGCCCGGATCGAAGAGATCCCGCGCGCCAATATCGACGCCAAGTTCGCCGAGGGCATGCGCGTGGCCGTCGTTGCCGGCTTTCAGGGGATCAGCCCCGAGGGACGGATCACTACCCTGGGGCGCGGGGGATCGGACACCACCGCCGTGGCCTTTGCCGCGGCGTTCGATGCGGTGCGCTGCGATATCTACACCGATGTGGACGGGGTCTATACCACCGACCCGCGGATCGAGGACAAGGCGCGCAAGCTGGACAAGATCGCGTTCGAGGAAATGCTGGAGCTGGCCAGCTTGGGCGCGAAAGTGCTGCAAACCCGCTCGGTCGAGCTGGCGATGCGCTACAAGGTCAAGCTGCGGGTTCTGTCCAGCTTTGAAGAAACGGATGAGACATCCGGCACGCTGGTCTGCGACGAGGAGGAAATCATGGAACAGAATGTGGTCTCGGGCGTCGCCTATCAGCGCGACGAGGCGAAGATGACGCTGATCTCGGTCGCCGACCGCCCCGGCATCGCCGCCGCCATCTTTGGCCCGCTGGCCAAGGCCGGGGTGAACGTGGACATGATCGTGCAGAACATTTCCGAAGAGGGGCGCACCGACATGACCTTTTCGTGCCCGGTCAACCAGGTCGCCCGCGCCCAAAAGGCGATGGAGGATGCCCGCACCTCTGGCGAGATTGATTTCCACGATCTGGTGGCCGACACCGATGTGGCAAAGATCTCTGTCGTGGGGATCGGCATGCGCAGCCATGCCGGCGTGGCCTCGACGATGTTCGACGCGCTCTCGCGCGAAGGGATCAACATCAAGGTCATCACAACCTCGGAGATCAAGATTTCCGTCCTCATCGACCGGAAATATATGGAACTTGCGGTGCAGGCACTCCATGATGCGTTCGAATTGGACAACGCAGCCTGACACGGGGGCAAATGCCCGAGCAAACCGAAAGCGCCAGCCGCAGGCTGCTCGTTCGCCTGCGTGAAACCCTCGCCGAGCCCGGCGCGGGTCAGGAACGGCTTGACCGTATCACGACGATCATCGCCGCGCAGATGGGCACCGATGTGTGCTCTATCTACCTGTTTCGCGATGCCGACACGATGGAGCTGTGCGCGACCGAGGGCCTGAAACCCGAATCCGTCCACCAGACCCGCCTGCGCGTGGGCGAGGGCCTGGTCGGCCGCGTCGCCAAGAGCGCACGGCCCGTGAACACCGGCAACGCCCCCCAGGAACGCGGCTTTCGCTACATGCCCGAAACCGGAGAGGAAATTTTCTCCTCCTTCCTCGGGGTGCCGATCCAGCGGCTGGGTGAACGGCTGGGCGTTCTGGTCGTCCAGTCCAAGCAGGGCCGGCAATATTCCGACGACGAGGTTTACGCCCTGGAAGTGGTCGCCATGGTGCTGGCCGAGATGACCGAACTGGGCGCCTTTGTCGGCGAGGGCGAGGCGCTGTCGGCGCTGCACCAGCGCCCGGTCATGTTCCAGGGCACCGTCGGCCAAGAGGGCGTGGCGATCGGCCATGTCTGGCTGCACGAGCCCCGCGTCGTCATCACCAACCCCATTGCCGACGACCCCGAGCGCGAACTGGCCCGCCTGGACGAGGCCGTGGACCGGCTGCGCGTCACCGTGGACGAGATGCTGAATTCGGCCCCCGGCGGCGACAAGGACCAGATGCAGGTGCTGGAAGCCTACCGCATGTTCGCCAATTCCCGCGGCTGGAAACGCCGCATGGAAGAGGATATCGGCCGCGGCCTGTCGGCCGAGGCCGCGGTGGAAAAGGAACAATCCTCGGCCCGCGCACGGATGCAAACCGTGCCCGACCCCTATCTGCGCGAGCGGTTGCACGATCTGGACGACCTGTCCAACCGCCTGCTGCGCATCCTGACCGGCCAGGGCGAACATACCGGCGCCGAGCGGCCCGCCGATCCGATCCTGATCGCGCGCAACATCGGCCCGGGCGAACTGTTGGATTACGGCCGGTCCTTGCGCGGCATCGTGCTGGAAGAGGGATCCGTCGGCAGCCATGCGGCCATCGTGGCCCGCGCGCTGGCGATCCCGCTGGTCATCCATGCCGGGCGCATCACCACCGAGGCGCTGAACGGCGATCCGATCCTGCTGGACGGGGAACAGGGCATCGTGCACCTGCGCCCCGAGGAAACCGTCGCCGCCGCCTTTCGCGACAAGGTCGCGATGCAGGCCAAGGCGCTCAAGCGCTATGCCTCGATCCGCAAGGAACCGGCGCTGACGCTATGCGGCAACCGTATCACGCTGCAAATGAATGCCGGGCTGATGGCCGACCTGCCCTCGCTGGACAGTTCCGGCGCCGAGGCGGTGGGCCTGTTCCGCACCGAGTTGCAGTTCCTCGTCCGCTCCAAGGTGCCACGGCGCAACGAATTGGCCGCCCTTTATGCCCGCGTCATGGATGCCGCCCAGGGCAAGCGCGTGGTGTTTCGTACCCTTGATATCGGGTCCGACAAGGTGTTGTCCTACATGAAGCCCCAGGACGAACCGAACCCGGCCCTGGGCTGGCGCGCGATCCGGGTGGGACTGGACCGGCCCGGCGTGATGCGCATGCAGCTTCAGGCGCTGATCCGGGCCGCGGACGGGCGGCCCCTGTCGGTCATGTTCCCCTTTGTCGCCCAGTTCGACGAGTTTCGCGCCGCCCGCGACCACCTGATGCGCGAACTGGACCGAGAAGAGCGCCTGGGCCGCACCCTGCCAGCAAAGGTCGAGGTGGGCGCCATGCTGGAAACCCCCAGCCTGGCCTTTGCCCCGCGCCAGTTCTTTGAAGAGGCCGATTTCATCTCGATCGGCGGCAACGATCTGAAACAGTTCTTTTTCGCCGCTGACCGCGAAAACGAACGGGTGCGTCGGCGCTATGACACGCTCAACGTCAGCTTTCTGACCTTTCTGGAACAGATCGTGCGCCGCTGCACCGAGACGGGCACGCCACTGTCCTTTTGCGGCGAAGATGCCGGGCGCCCGGTCGAGGCGCTGTGCTTTGCCGCGATCGGGCTAAAGGCGCTGTCGATGCGCCCGGCCTCGATCGGGCCGGTCAAGCACCTGCTGCGCAAAAGCGACCTGGCCGAAACCCGCGCGGTGATCGACGCCGCCCGCGCCAGCGGCGCGCAATCGGTGCGCCCGGCGGTGATGGACTGGCTGCGCCGGCGCGGCGAGTAGGACCGGCACCGACCGGATCACCCGCCCCGTCCGCGTTGCGAACACAGCGCGTCAGGCGAGAGACAAGATCGTTCCGCCACGCTGCGCACACGAGCTTTTGCTGCGCGGCCAACAGGTCTGGCATGCGAACCAGTCGCTTTCATCCCCCGCGAAACCTGCGTTATCCGTCTCGTCCCGGTTCGTCCGGATTGCTGGCGAACAATGCGACCTTGTTCCCTTGCGGGTCGCGAAGGTAGCCAACATAGAAACGAGGTCCATACGCAGCGCGAAACCCCGGCTGACCCTCGTCAGAGCCGCCTGCGGCAAGTGCCGCCGCGTAAAGGTCACGAACCTGCATCTGACTGCGCGCCTCGAATGCAACCATCGTACCGTTCCCGGCCGAGGCCGGTTGTCCATCAAAGGGGCTTTTGACGTAGAAATCCGGCAGAGCGGCCGACTGACCCGGCTCTACGGGCAGCGCATAGCTTAGCCCTTCAGGGCCCTCCTCAAGCCTGTAACCGAGGGCTGGCAGGAACGCAGAATAAAACCGTTTTGCCCGCGTGATGTCGTCAGCACCAAAGGTGACGTAGGCAATCATTCTGTGCGTTCCTTTTCGAAAGCTTGGGTATCGGCCCAAGCGTAGCACGTTTTTACCGCGAATGGCCGCCTTGCCCCGCACTGCGGACCTGGGACCGCAACGGGCCGTCGGATCGGACGCCGCGATCTATGCCGCGCGCGTCACCGGGCCCGCCACCCCGTCCCATGCCCCCGGCACCAGCGCGATGCCCAGCACCCGGTCGGGGTTCGTCGGCGGCGGCATCTCGACCGCGTCCAGCTTTTCGAACCCGAACCGCCGGTAATAGGGCGCGTCCCCCACCAGCATCACCCGCGCCAGGCCCAACGCCCGGGCGCGCTCCAGCGACTCGCGGATCAGGGCCGCGCCCAGCCCCTCTCCCTGGCGGGTGGGGTGCACCGCGATGGGGCCCAGCAACAGCGCCTCTGCCCCGCCCACGCGCACCGGCCAGAACCGGATCGCGGCGGCCAGGATCCCGTCGGCGTCGCGCGCGGTCAGGCACAGGGGGGAAACCGGCGCGACCCCCTCGCGCAAGCGGTAGGACGACAGCGCCTCGCGCCCCGGCGCAAAGCACAGATCGTAAAGCGCCTCGACCTCCCAATAGTCGCTGGCCTGTTCCTGTGACAGACGGATCACGTCCCGCCCCCCCGCCGGTTGTTGCTGGAAACGCCCCTAGCACGGGGCTATGTCCGGGGCAAACACCCCGAAAGGATGCGCATGTTCTATCGCCCCGCAGATGGCCACGGCCTGCCCCACAACCCGTTCAACGCCATCGTCACGCCGCGCCCCATCGGCTGGATTTCCACCCGTGGCGCGGATGGCACCGACAACCTGGCGCCCTATTCCTTCTTCAACGCGGTGGCCTATGAGCCGCCGCAGGTGATGTTTTCCTCGACCTCGGCCAAGCCCGATCGCGACGGCACCAAGGACAGCGTCGCCAACATCCGCGAGACCGGGGTATTTTGCGTCAATATCGTGGAATACGCGATGCGGGACGCGATGAACGACACCTCGGGCCCCTGGCCGCGCGAGGTGGACGAGTTCACCCATGCCGGCCTGGAAAAGGTCCCCTGCGACACGATCCCCTGTGCCCGCGTGGCCGCCGCCCCCGCCAACCTGGAATGTCGCCTGACCCAGATCGTGCAGCTGCCCGGCGCGGCCAATTTCGCCGTTTTCGGCGAGGTCACGGGCGTGCACATGCGCGACGATTGCCTGACCGGGGGGCGGTTCGACGTGACCCGGTTCCAGCCCTTGGCGCGCATGGGATACCGCGATTATGCCGTCATCCGCGAGGTTTTCGAGTTGAAACGCCCCGACGAATGATCCCTCAGTGCCCCGAGCCCAGAACCCCGGTGCGCACCGAATAGTTGGTGGCGATCTGGTAATCGGGGTCGTCGTCGGAATCGATCATCAACTGCCCTGCCTTGGTCAGCAACTGGTGGCAATCCCGGCTGAGATGGCGCAACTGGATGGTCTTTCCGGCGGCCTCGTACTTCTCTGCCAGGGCCTCGATCGCGGTCAGGGCGGACTGATCGGCAACCCGGCTGTCGGCGAAATCGACGATCACGCGGGTCGGGTCGGTCTCGGGGGTGAACAGTTCCATGAACCCGTCGGTCGAGGCGAAAAACAGCGGCCCCTCGATCTGATAGACCTTGGCCCCCTCGGGGGTTTCATAGCTGCGCGCGTGGATCCGCTGGGCGTTGGTCCAGGCATATTCCAGCGCCGAAACGATGACGCCCACGACCACCGCGATCGCCAGGTCATAGGCCACCGTCGTGATCGTCACCAGAACGATCACCAGCGCGTCGGCCTTGGGCACCTTGCGCATGATCTTGAGCGACTGCCAAGCAAAGGTGCCGATCACCACCATGAACATCACGCCCACCAGGGCGGCCAGCGGGATCTGCTCGATCAGCGGCGCGGCCAGCACGATGAAGATCAACAGAAACAGCGCCGCAGACAGCCCCGAAAGCCGCATCCGCCCGCCCGATTTCACGTTGATCATCGACTGGCCGATCATCGCGCAACCGCCCATGCCGCCGAAAAACCCGGTGACCGTGTTGGCCAGCCCCTGGGCCACGCATTCCTGGCTGGCCCCGCCGCGCTGGCCGGTAATCTCGCCAACCAGGTTCAGCGTCAGCAGGCTTTCGATCAGGCCGATGGCCGCCAGGATCAGCGCATAGGGAAAGATGATCTCCAGCGTCTCAAGGGTCAGCGGCACCATGGGAATGTGAAATTGCGGCAGCCCGCCCTGGATCGAGGCCAGATCGCCCACCCGCGGCACGTCGACGCCAAAGACGATGACGATCGCCGCCACGATGCCAATGCCCGCCAGCGGCGCCGGGATCGCGCGCGTCACCTTGGGCGTGGCCCAGATGATCGCCATGGTCAGTCCCACCAGCCCCAGCATGACCGCCAGGGGCATCCCCGTCATCCATTGCCCCCCCGGCGCGCCATGGGCCGACATCTCGACCGTGCCGGGCACCTTGAACTGCGCAAGCTGGGCCAGGAAAATCACGATGGCCAGCCCGTTGACAAAGCCCAGCATGACCGGATGCGGCACCACGCGGATGAATTTGCCCAGTCGGAAAACCCCCGCCAGGATCTGCAAGATCCCCATCAACACCACGGTCGCGAACAGGTATTCCACCCCGTGATCGGCCACCAGCGCGACCATCACCACCGCCAGCGCCCCCGTCGCCCCCGAGATCATCCCGGGCCGTCCGCCGATCAGCGCCGTGATCAGCCCGACCAGGAACGCCGCGTAAAGCCCCACCAACGGATGCACCCCGGCAACAAAGGCAAAGGCCACCGCCTCGGGCACCAGCGCCAGTGCCACGGTCAGCCCCGCCAGCAACTCGGTCTTGAGCCGACCGGGCGTCAGGTGATCGGTCGCGGTCGAAATGTCGGACAGGGAATAACGCTCGGCGAATGCCGCAAGCAGAGAGCGGGGCATGGAACAGTCCTGGGATCGGGGCTAAGGGAACCCCGCGCATAGCCGATTTGCACCCTCAGCGAAAGCCGCCGCGCATAATTTTTCCGCTTTTGCGCTTAATCCACGCCTGCGGCAGTCCTGCGGCTTCCCTTCTGCGCCCAGACATCCCAAAACGGGGGCCGCATGCCATTTCAACAAAAGGGGCGGATGACATGGAACGAATGATCGCGGTAATCGGTGGCTCGGGTGTCTATGACATCGACGGGTTGCAGGACGCGCGCTGGCAGGCGGTGCAGAGCCCCTGGGGCACGCCGTCGGACGAGATTTTGACCGGCACATTGGACGGGGTGAAAATGGCCTTTCTGCCGCGCCACGGGCGCGGCCACGTCCATTCGCCCAGTTCGGTGCCCTATCGCGCCAATATCGACGCGCTGAAACGGCTGGGGGCGACCGATGTCGTGTCCGTGTCCGCCTGCGGATCGTTCCGCGAAGAGTTGGCGCCGGGCGATTTCGTCGTGGTGGATCAGTTCATCGACCGCACCTTTGCCCGCGACAAGAGCTTTTTCGGCCCCGGCTGCGTGGCCCATGTCAGCGTGGCGCACCCGACCTGCGGGCGCCTGTCGGCCCATTGCCTGCAAGCCGCCCGCGACGAGGGGATCACCGTCCACCAGGGCGGCACCTACCTGGCGATGGAGGGGCCGCAGTTCTCGACCCTGGCGGAATCAAAGCTCTACCGCGAAAACTGGGGCTGTGATGTGATCGGCATGACCAACATGCCCGAGGCGAAATTGGCCCGCGAGGCAGAGCTTTGCTATGCCTCGATCGCCATGGTCACCGATTACGACTGCTGGCACCCCGACCATGACGCGGTCGAGGTGGCCGATATCGTCAAGACCCTGGTCGGCAACGCCGAAAAGGCCCGCGCCATGGTTGCCCGCCTGCCCAAGCTGCTGGGCGCGCACACGCCGTGCGAAAAGGGCTGCGATACCGCGCTGGAATACGCGCTGATCACCGCGCCGGAAAAACGCGATCCGGCGGTGCTGGCGCGGCTGGACGCGGTTGCCGGGCGCGTGCTGAACGGCTGACGCGCGCACAGGATGCGACGGGGGGCGGGATCAGCCCTGCCCCTCATGCTCCTTCATGAAACCGCGGATGAAGGCCCGGATCTCACGCGCCGCGCTGGTATCCAGGGCCTTGCACAGCTCGACGAAGGCGTCGCGTTCGCCCTTGTCCAGGCGCAGGACAAGCTGGCTGTCCTTCTTGCCGGTCTTCTTGCCCATGGGGTCCGACACTCCCGAACCTTGATTTTTTGCCTATGCGATGTATATACATTGGATAGTGCACCGCGATACGTTTCTGCGGCAAAACAAAACACAAGGGAATAGGGAAATGAACCTTCAATCGGCCCAGGCCTTTCTTCTGCGCGACCGTATGGACTGGCGCAAACCGCATCTGAGCTGGATTTCCAACCGCTTTTACCGGCCTTTGCGCCGCTCGCGCGGCTGATCAGGACGCCCCCTTGCGGCAATCGTGGCCCTTGCGCGCCCGCGCGCCATGGGCCAAACCGTGCCCCGTGATCCAGATCGAGAGGGCCCGGCGATGCCGCAGACAAACAGCGTCAAGGACTACATCCGAACCATCGTCGACTTCCCCCACGAGGGGATCATGTTCCGCGATGTCACAACGCTTTTCGCCGATCCGCGCGGCTTTCGCATGGCGATCGACCAGATGCTGAATCCCTATGCCGGCGCCCAGATCGACAAGGTCGTGGGCCTGGAGGCGCGCGGGTTCATCCTGGGCGGCGCGATCGCGCACCAACTCTCCAAGGGCTTCGTGCCGGTGCGCAAAAAGGGCAAGCTGCCCGCGGCCACCATCGCAGAGGAATACAAGCTGGAATATGGCGAGGCCATCGTCGAGATCCATGACGACGCCCTGGCACCCGGGGAGAAAGTGCTGATCGTCGACGATCTGCTGGCCACCGGTGGCACCGCCGAGGCGGGGATCAAACTGTGCGAACGGCTGGGCGCCGAGGTCATCGGCTGCGCCTTTATCGTCGACTTGCCGGACCTGGGCGGTCGCCGCCGGCTAGAGGCGATGGGCATGGACGTGCACGCGCTGTGCGCCTACGGCGGGCTGTGACCGGGACGCGCTGACGCGCGTTTTCTGGATATTTTCAACCAGAAGAAGGGGGCCGGGATTTTCTCGTGCCCCCTGTCTTTTTCTTGGTCCGGAGACCCACGACGCCGCCCGCGCCGCCCCTAGACAGGGGCGCGCAACAGCACACCGGGATTCAGGATGCCCGCGGGGTCGAGGGCGGATTTGATCGCGCGCATCGCGGCCAGCTTGGCCGGATCGCCATAGCGTTCCATATCCTCGACCTTCAGCCGCCCCACCCCGTGTTCGGCACTGACCGACCCGCCAAGTTCGTGCACCAGGTCATGCACGCAGCGCTTGATGTCTGCGCGCCTGTCCTCGTGATCTGCGCGGGTTTCGCCGGGCATGGGAAAGACGTTGTAATGCAGATTACCGTCGCCGACATGGCCAAAGCAGTTGATGCGAAACCGCCCCAGTTTCGCCAGGGCGGGGCCTGCGCGCGCGATGAACTCGGGGATCGCCGAGAGCGGCACCGAGATGTCGTGCGACGAGATCGCGCCGATCCGCCGATTGGCCAGCGGGATGCTTTCGCGCACCGCCCAGAACTCTGTCCGCTGCGCCTCGGACTGGGCGATCAGGCCGTCGCTGACCAGCCCGGCCTCAAACGCCTCGGCGAAAAGCCCCTCGAGCGCCGCGGCGGGATCCTGATCCGCGCCAAGGCCCAGTTCGATCAGCACGCACCACTCGGGCGGCGACGCAAAGGGCAGGCGAACATCCGGCATCGTCTCGGCCAGGAAATCCAGACCCATGCGGTGCATCAGCTCAAAGGCCGACACGCCCGCGCCGATCCGCGCCCCGGCCATGGCCAGCAGATCCAGCGCGGCCTGGGCATCGCGCACCGCCAACAGGGCCGCCCCGCTGCGCGCGGGTCGCGGGACCAGTTTCAGCGCGGCGGCGGTAAGGATGCCCAGCGTCCCCTCGGCCCCGATCAGCAGGTGGCGCAAATCGTATCCGGTATTGTCCTTTCGCAGCCGTTTCAGCCCGTTCAGGATCGACCCGTCGGGCAGGACCGCCTCGATGCCCAGACACAGGTCGCGCGCATTGCCATAGCGCAGCACGTTCACCCCGCCCGCATTGGTCGACAGCACGCCGCCAACCCGCGCCGACCCTTCGGAGGCCAGCGAGAGCGGGAACAGCCGCCCGGCCTCTTGGGCGGCGGTCTGGACATCGGCCAGGATCGCGCCGGCCTCGGCCAGCAGCACGTTTTCGGTGGGATAAATCGCCCGGATCGCGCGCATGCGTTCCAGCGTCACGATAACCGGCGCGGGCCCCTGGGGCAGGATCTGTCCCCCCACCAGCCCGGTGCCGCCGCCATAGGGCACGATCCCGACCCGCGCCGCCGCACAGGCGCGCACGATCGTCGCCACCTCTTGGGTCGAACCCGGCGCCAGCAACAGACCGCCCTGCCCGACATAGCGCCCGCGCGGTTCCTCCAGATAGGTCGGGGTCAGCGGGCGAAAGGCGGACTGGGGCAGTCGGGCGCGCAGATCGTCGGCAAGGGCATCGGTGACGGGGTTGAGCATGGGCGATCCTTTCCCCCCCGGTGAAGCATGCCGCGCGCGGGCGCGCAAGTCGCGCGGCGTGTTCGCGGGGCGGGGGCAGGCCGCCCCGGCTAGCCCTGTCCGGTATCGGTGCGCCCGCGCCGGTCGCCGCGCAGGTTGGCGTAAAGCACATGGTTGCGCCAGCGTCCGTTGATTTGCAGATAGCTTTGCGCGACCCCTTCATACTTGAAGCCGCATTTTTCCAGCACCCCGCGCGAGGCGGCGTTTTCGGGCAGGCAGGCGGCCTCGATCCGGCTGAGATCGCGCATGACAAAGGCATGATGCACCACCGCCTCTATCGCCTCGCGCATATAACCGTGACGGGCAAAGGGCTGGCCGATCCAATAGCCCAGCGTGCCCGACTGGGCGGGGCCGCGGCGGATGTTGTCCAGGGTGATCGCGCCCAACAGAACCTCGTCGGCACGCCGCACCAGGAATAGCGGCAGTGCCGAGCCGGTGCCCAGCGCGCGCTGGGTCCAGTAGACCCGGTTGGTAAACGCCTTGCGCGTCAAGTGATCGGCGGCCCAGGCCGGTTCCCATGGTGTCAAAAAGGCGGCACTGTCGGCGCGCAACGTGGCCCAGTCGCGGAAATCGGAATGGGCGGGCGGGCGCAGGGTCATCCGCTCTGTCTCGATGCGGACCTTGCGCTTGAGCCCCAGCATCAGGCGGCCAGCCGACCTTGCAGCGCGGCCAGTTCCGGCGCGTCCGCGACCGGACCATACAGCGCCAGCGCCGCGCGGCCCGATCCGGCCAGGCGGCCGGCCAGATCGCGCACATCGCCGGTGGTCACCGCGTCGATATGGGCCACGGTTTCCTCGATACCGGGCACCCGGTCCCAGATCGCCACCAGCCGCGCCAGACGCTCGGCCCGGCTGGAGGGGCTTTCCAGTCCCATCAGCAGGCCGGCCTTCATCTGGGCGCGGGCGCGGGCAACCTCGGCGGGGGACATGTCTTGGGCGGCGCGGGCCATTTCCACCATGGTCAGCTCGGCCAACTCGCCCATCTGCGCGCCGCTGGTCCCGGCATAAAGCGTGATCAGCCCGGTTTCGGCATAGGCCCCGGTCTGGGCAAAGACGGTGTAGCAAAGCCCACGCTTTTCGCGCAGTTCCTGGAACAGCCGCGAGGACATGCCGCCGCCCATCGCGATCGAGAAGATCTGCGCGGTATAGATCGCCGGATCGCGGTAGCCTGCGCATTCAAAGGCCATCGCCATATGCGCCTGTTCCAGCGGCTTGACCACGCGCCGCTCGCCGCCCATGAACAGGGCGGGCGTGTGGCTGCCCTTGGCGCTGGGTTCGAGATGCCCAAAAAGCGTCTCGGCCAGGCGCACGATCTCGTCGTGGTCCACGGCGCCCGCAGCCGACAGGATCATCTGATCGGGCGCATAGTGACGCCCGACAAAGGAAAACAGATCATCGCGGGTAAAGGCGCTGACCCGCTCGGCCGGACCCAGGATCGTGCGGCCCAGCGCCTGGTCGGGATAGGCGACCTCTTGCAACCAGTCAAAGATCACGTCGTCGGGCGTGTCCAGAACCTGGCCGATCTCTTGCAGGATCACCCCGCGCTCGACCTCGATATCGGCGGGATCAAAGAGCGGGTTCAACAAGATGTCGGCCAGCACGTCCAGCGCCAGCGGCACGTCGGCCTCCAGCACGCGGGCGTAATAGGCGGTCATCTCGCGCGAGGTATAGGCGTTGATATAGCCGCCCACGTCCTCGATCGCCTCGGCGATGCCCAGGGTGGTGCGCTTGGCGGTCCCCTTGAAGGCCATGTGTTCCAGGAAATGCGCGATACCGTTTTCCGCGGGCGCCTCGTCGCGGCCCCCGGCGTTCACCCAGATGCCGATGGATGCGGATTTCAGGCCGGGCATATGCTCGGTCACGATGCGCAGGCCGTTGGACAGCCTGTGAAGTTCGACGCTCACTGGGCGCGCCTTTCCTCGATGAGGGCCTCGATCGCGGCAAGGTCGTTTTCGACGACCGTGACCCGCTCCGCCCGCTCATACAGATCCGCCATCCGCTTGGGAAGGGGGGGGCGCGTGCCGGTGGCGGCCTGAACCGCGTCGGGGAATTTCGCCGGATGCGCGGTGGCCAGCGTGATCATCGGCGTGGCCGAGGCGGGCTGATCCTGGGCGACTTTCACGCCGACGGCGGAATGCGGGCACAGGGTTTCGCCGGTCGCGGCATGGGTGGCGCGGATCGTGGCGGTGGTTTCCTCTTCGGACGCGCGGCCAGAGGTGAACACCTCGCGCAGGGCCTCCAGCGCGCCTTGGGAAATGGTGAATCCGCCGTCATCCTTGAGCGCCTGCATCTGCTGGGCCACGGCCGCGCCATCGCGGTCATATGCCTCGAACAGGGCGCGCTCGAAATTCGAGCTGACCTGGATATCCATCGACGGGCTGATCGAGGGGGACACCCCGTGGGTTTCATAGGCCCCGCCGGTCAGCGCACGGTGCAGGATGTCGTTCTGGTTCGTCGCGATCACCAGCTTTTCGACCGGCAGCCCCATCCGGCGCGCGATATAGCCCGCAAAGATGTCGCCGAAATTGCCCGTCGGCACGGTAAAGCTGACCGCCCGGTGCGGCGCGCCCAGCGAAACAGCCGAGCTGAAGTAATAGACGACCTGCGCCAGCACCCGCGCCCAGTTGATCGAGTTCACACCGGCCAGCCCCACCGCGTCGCGAAACGCAAAGTCGTTGAACATGTCCTTGAGCCGCGCCTGGCAGTCGTCGAAATCCCCCTTGAGCGCCAGCGCATGCACGTTGGACGCCGGGTTCGTGGTCATCTGGCGGCGCTGCACCTCTGATACGCGCCCCTCGGGGAACAGGATGAACACATCGACATTGTCCAGCCCCTGGAACGCCTCGATCGCGGCCGATCCGGTGTCGCCACTGGTCGCGCCCACGATGGTGACCCGCTGGCCCGAGCGTTCCAACGCCGCCTGGAACAGCTGGCCGATCAACTGCATGGCGAAATCCTTGAACGCCAGGGTGGGGCCGTGGAAAAGTTCCAGCAAGAAGTGGTTGGGGCCCAGTTGGACCAGCGGCGCGCGCGCGGCATGATCGAACCCGGCATAGGCGCGCGCGATGATCGCGTGCAATTCCGCATCCGTGAAGGCATCGCCGATAAACGGGCGCATCACCCGAAAGGCGACCTCTTCATAGCTTTGCCCTGCCAGTGCGGCGATATCGGCGGGGGTCATCGTCGGCACGGTCTCGGGCACGTAAAGCCCACCATCGCGCGCGAGCCCTGTCAGCATCGCCTCTTCGAATGTCAGAACCGGGGCCTGCCCCCGGGTGGAAACGTAACGCATCTGCCTGCCTATCGCTCAGTCTGACGCCTGATACGCCACCGCGCGCGCGGTGTCATCCCCGCCTGGCGCAAACCGGGCGAAAACCGTGGCGCGCGCCGATATCGGGTACGGGCGACACGGGGCGGTTGGGCGGGCGGGGTACTTTGGGACAGGTGCGGTGCGGCTCACATCGCCGCCGACCGCCCGCCCCCGCACCGCCCAGGGGCGGCGGCGGGGGCGGATATGGAAAGCTGCGGCAGGTCCGGTATTTTCGGATCAAACCCCATACGCGGCCCGATCCAGTTCCCATGTGGCGTTTTCGCCATCCATGGCGGATCCCGGTAAAAGGCCCGGAAATCCATTGTATCCACGCCCAAGGGAAACATATTGAGCAGGAAAGGACAAGAAAAAGCTGCGACAACTTGCCGCTTTTGTCCGCCGCCCACGCCCCGCGCCCCGACGATCCGCGAAAGAGAGACACATGCAGCACCCCCCGTTCCGCCCCTTTGACACGCTCCTTGACCGCGACCGCGCCCAGGCCCTGCTGGCCCAGGCGACGCAGGGCGCCGATGACGGCGAATTGTTCCTGGAACGGCGCCGCTCCGAGGTGCTGAGTTTCGACGACGGGCGGGTGCGCACCGCAAGCTATGACGCCTCCGAGGGGTTTGGCCTGCGCGCCGTCAAGGGCGAGGCGGCGGGTTACGCCCATTCCACCGAAATTTCTCAGGCCGCGCTGACCCGCGCCGCCCAGACCGCCCGCCTGGCCGTGGCCGAGGGCGGCGGCACCCTGGCCGACAGCCCCCAGCCGACCAACCGGCGCCTTTATACCGACGCCGATCCGATGTCCGGCGCGACCTTCGGCGTCAAGCTGGAGACCCTGCGCGAGATCGACGCCTTTGCCCGCGCGCTGGACCCGCGCGTGGTGCAGGTCAGCGCGACCTTGGCGGCCTCGCTGCAAGAGGTGCATATCCTGCGCCCCGACGGGATGTTGTTGTCCGACACCCGGCCGATGACCCGGCTGAACGTCGCGGTGATCGTCGAAGAGAACGGCCGGCGCGAAAGCGGCAGCCATGGCGGCGGCGGACGCACCGGGCTGGAGGGGCTGATCCTGCGCGACCACTGGCAGACCACCGCGCGCGAGGCCCTGCGCATCGCGCTGGTCAACCTGCGCGCCGAGGCCGCCCCAGCGGGCGTGATGGACGTGGCCCTGGGCGCGGGCTGGCCCGGCATCCTGCTGCACGAGGCCGTGGGCCATGGGCTGGAGGGCGATTTCAACCGCAAGGGCAGTTCCGCCTTTGCCGGGCTGATGGGCCAGCAGGTCGCGGCGCGGGGGGTGACGGTGCTGGATGATGGCACGATCCCCGACCGGCGTGGCTCGATCAGTTTCGACGACGAAGGGACGCCCTCGGGCAAGACGGTGCTGATCGAGGACGGGGTGCTGGTGGGCTATATGCAGGACCGCCAGAACGCCCGGCTGATGGGGGTCGCCCCCACCGGCAACGGGCGGCGCGAAAGCTATGCCCACCCGCCGATGCCGCGCATGACCAACACCTATATGCTGTCGGGCGATTCCGATCCCGGCGACGTGGTGGCCGAGGTCAAGGACGGGATCTATGCCGTCGGCTTTGGCGGCGGACAGGTCGATATCACCAACGGCAAGTTCGTGTTCAGCTGCACCGAGGCTTACCGGGTCAAGAACGGCAAGGTCGGCGCACCCGTCAAGGGCGCCACCCTGATCGGCGACGGACCCACCACGATGCGCCAGATCCGGGCCATCGGCAATGACATGGCGCTGGATCCCGGCATCGGCAATTGCGGCAAGGCCGGCCAATGGGTGCCGGTGGGCGTGGGCCAGCCGACATTGCTGATCGGCGGGCTGACCGTCGGCGGCGCGGCAGCCTGATCCGCGGATCAGGGTATTTTCAACGTGAATAAGCGGGCGCGCGGAAAAAACGCGCGGGCCGGGCGAAAAAATCTCGATCGTTCACTTTGCGTTAACCCTCTTGCCCGAAGAGTGGGCGCAAGGATGAGCGGAGCTGCGGAACGTGGAGAACATTTCTTCCTACCACCCCCTCGCACCACCCACCCGGGAAGACTCCCTGGTTGCGTGGCTCCGTCTCATCCGGTCACGTCGGGTTGGCGCGACCACCTTTTTCCGAATGCTGGGCGAACATGGCAGTGCCGAGGCGGCGCTGGACGCCCTGCCGCAGGTGGCCCGCGCGGCGGGTGTGGGCGATTACGCCCCCTGCCCCGCAGATGCCGCCCTGGCCGAGCTGGAGCACGGGCGTGCCCTGGGCGCGCGGCTGTTGGCCCACGGCGCCCCCGGCTATCCCGCGGCCCTGATGGATCTGCCCGACGCCCCGCCGGTTCTGTGGGCCTTCGGGCGGGTCGAGCTGGTATCGCGCCCGATGGTGGCCCTGGTGGGGGCGCGCAATGCCTCGTCGCTGGGCACGCGCATGGCCCGGCGCCTGGCCGAGGGGCTGGGTGATGCGGGCTATGTCACGGTTTCGGGGCTGGCGCGCGGGATCGACCGGGCCGCCCATATGGCCACGCTGGACAGCGGCACCATCGCGGTTCAGGCCGGCGGGGTCGATGTGCCCTATCCGTCCGAGAACGCGGCCCTGGCCGCAGAGATCGGTGAAAAGGGGCTGCGCCTGTCCGAACATCCGCCGGGCCTGCAGCCCCAGGCGCGACATTTCCCGCAACGCAACCGCATCATCTCGGGCCTGGCACGCGCCGTCGTCGTGGTCGAGGCCGCGGCCCGTTCGGGCAGCCTGATCACCGCCAGGTGCGCGCTGGACCAGGGGCGCGAGGTGCTGGCGGTGCCCGGCCATCCGTTCGACGCGCGCGCCTCGGGGTGCAACATGCTGATCCGCGATGGCGCGGCCCTGGTGCGCGGCCCCGATGATGTGATCGAGGCCCTGGGCGCCCCGGTGCCAATCGCCGACATCGCGCCCGCGCCTGTCAAACCTGCGCCCCGCCCCCGCGCGAGGATCACCACGGTGCCCGAAACCCCGCCCGATGCCCGGCGCGCGCCGCCCGCCGACACCCCCGCGCTGCACCGCGAGATCCTGTCGCGGCTGGGCCCCTCGCCGCTGGCCGAGGATCAGCTGATCCGCGATCTGAACCTGCCCGCAGGCCGGATCGCGCCCGAGCTGTTGACGCTGGAACTGGAGGGCCGCATCGCACGCGCCCCCGGCGGTTTGCTGTCGCGCCAGGACTGAGGGCCGCCGCGCCGGGGCGGGCCCGCCCGATCGCGCCACCCGCGCGGCCGCCTGTTGGGCACGGTCCCGACCGGGGGGAAGGGTTGCCCTGACGGGGCCCTTTGGCAGGGCGCATTGACAATCCCCCCATGCCCCCCACATTTTGCCCCGCCAAGGGCATGTGCCCGAGTCGAAAGGAATTTCATGCCCGTCGTCGTTGTCGAGTCCCCGGCTAAAGCCAAGACAATCAACAAATATCTCGGCTCTGATTACACGGTCCTGGCGTCTTATGGGCATGTGCGCGACCTGCCCCCCAAGGACGGTTCGGTCGATACCGAGCATGATTTCGAGATGAAATGGGAGATCGGGACCGACTCTCGCAAGCACGTCAAGGCGATCGCGGACGCGCTCAAGGACGACAATGTCCTGATCCTCGCAACCGACCCCGACCGCGAGGGAGAGGCGATCAGCTGGCACCTGGAAGAGGCCCTGCGCAAGCGCAAGGCGATCAAGAAGGACACCGCCGTCAGCCGCGTCGTGTTCAACGCGATCACCAAATCCGCCGTGACCGAGGCGATGAAAAACCCCCGCCAGGTCGACGAACCGCTGGTGCACGCCTACCTGGCGCGGCGCGCTTTGGACTATCTGGTGGGCTTCAACCTGTCGCCGGTGCTGTGGCGCAAACTGCCCGGCGCGAAATCTGCCGGGCGCGTGCAATCGGTCTGCCTGCGCCTGATCGTCGAGCGCGAGATGGAGATCGAGGCGTTCCGCGCCCGCGAATACTGGACCGTCAAGGCGGTGCTGTCCACGCCCCGCGGCCAAAGCTACGAGGCGCGCCTGACGATCCTGGGCGGCAAGAAACTGGACAAGTTCGACCTGGAAACCGACACCGCCGCGGAACTGGCCGTGCAGGCGATCCAGAGCCGCGACCTGAGCGTTGCCTCGGTCGAGGCGAAACCGGCCAGCCGCAACCCCGCGCCGCCCTTCATGACCTCGACCCTGCAACAAGAGGCCAGCCGCAAGTTCGGCTTTGGCGCGCGCCAGACC
>JAFGTV010000065.1 GCA_016938875.1 Paracoccaceae bacterium | reverse complement strand
GGCCGAGTGGTCGAAGGCGCTCCCCTGCTAAGGGAGTAGGCGGGAAACCGTCTCGAGGGTTCGAATCCCTTCGTCTCCGCCACCACACACAACCTATTTCTTTATCTTGATGTCCAATCGCTCGTCATCCGAACGGCGAATGCGGAGACAGGGAGAGAAGCCATGTGTGACCTGATCCCGCCCCGCGGTCCCGATAAGGGCTTGGTGTTCAGGATGGCGACACCGCCCTCAGCTGACGGGCATTCCGAACCTTGGGGCGGAAAACCGGTCACGACGGAGATCAGGAAAGGCCCAGGTACACGACACCTCCCAAACGCTTGCAAGTGCCGTGACATCGCGCGGGGCGACATTCGCAGCCCGCATCGCGGCCCAAGCTTTTGAAGGGCCCTGAGGGTGAGGCGGTAAGTGGCATGCAAGCCTTGGCATGGCTCACAACGCATCTGTCTGGGCGATCCCGTTGATTGCAAGGGGGTGTTGGCATGAATTCGTCACCGCGCGATATGGGCGGTGCCAATCCCCAGACCGGCCATTTTATCCCGGTTGCACGCGATTTTCAGTTTGCTCTTTCGCAGCATGCGCGCGACGGACTCATTGGAGAATGGCGTATAATGGGGGCGGCGGGTGCATTACCGCGCCGGGGATGCGAGGGGCCCATGACGGATCGAGACGACATTTCGCAAAACCTGGGGTTGGGGGCGCACAAGACGGGGCGCTGGTCCTGGCTCAAGTACACGTTGATCGCGGCGATCGTCGTGGGGGGCGGCTGGTCGCTCTACGCCCGCGGGGACGACGGCAAGGGCGTGCGCTATGTCACCGAGACGGTGACGCGCGGCGGATTCGACGTTCTGGTGTCGGCCACCGGGTCGATCGAGCCGACGGAACTGGTCGAGATCTCCAGCGAGTTGTCGGGCACGATCCGCACGGTCGAGGTCGATTTCAACGACGCAGTCGAGGTGGGCACCGTGCTGGCCACGCTCGACACGGCCAAGCTGGCGGCCGAGCGCGCGGTGCGCGAGGCCTCTGTCGGGGCGGCCAAGGCCAAGACAGCGGTGGCGGCGGCCTCGTTGACCGAGGCGCGCGCAACCTATGAGCGTGGGCAGGAACTGGTAGAGCGGGGCGTGGAATCCCAAGAGACGTTCATTGCCCAGCAGGCCTCCTATGCGCGGGCCGAGGCAGAGTTGGGTGCCGCAAAAGCCGATGTCGCCTTGGCCGAGGCCAATCTGCAAAGCGTGGCCGTGGACCTCGAGAAATCGACGATCGTCTCACCCGTGAAGGGAATCGTGCTGGAGCGCGATGCCGATCCGGGCCAGATCGTTGCGGCCTCGCTTTCGGCGCCGATCCTGTTCACCGTGGCAGAGGATCTGACCCAGATGGAGTTGCAGGCCGACATCGACGAGGCCGATATCGGGTTGGTGGCCGTGGGTCAGGGCGCGCGTTTCACCGTCGAGGCCTATGACGACCGGATATTTCCAGCCGAGATCACGCAGGTCCGTTTCGCCCCCGAAACGACCGAGGGCGTGGTGACCTACAAGGCGATCCTGACGCTGGACAATTCCGACATGGCGCTGCGCCCGGGCATGACCGCGACGGCCGATATCGTGGTTGCCAGCATCAAGGACGCGCTGCTGGTGCCCAACGCGGCGCTGCGCTATGCGCCGCCGCGCGCCGCCGTGGCGGACGAGGGCGAGCGCAGCGGCCTGATCGGGCTGGTGATGCCCCGGCGGCTGGGGGCCAACGGGGGTGGCATGGCGACGGGCAAGAGCGTGTGGGTGTTGCGCGACGGCCTGCCCACCGAGGTGGCCGTGACCACGGGCCAGACCGATGGCGATGTCACCGCGATCCTCAGCGGCGACCTTTCCCCAGGCGACCCGGTGATCACGGACCAGTTCGAGGCGGAGTGAGCGCATGGCCGCCCCCAATCCACCCGTCATCGAGTTTTGCGACATTGCGCGCGTCTATGGCACCGGCGCGGCCGAGGTGCGCGCGCTGGACGGTATCAGCCTGAAGGTCGAGAAGGGCGAGTTCGTCGCCGTGATGGGCCCCAGCGGTTCGGGCAAATCGACGGCGATGAACATCATGGGCTGCCTCGATCGACCGACGGCGGGGCGCTATCTGTTCAACGGGATCGAGGTGGGCACCCTGACGCGCGATCAGCGGGCGCTTTTGCGCCGCCACTACCTGGGCTTCATTTTTCAGGGATACAACCTGCTGGCGCGCACCACCGCCCTTCAGAACGTGGAATTGCCCCTGATCTACAAGGGGCTGGGCCGCGCCGAGCGCGAGGCCGCGGCCCTGGCCGCGCTGGACAAGGTGGGGCTGGCCGACCGTGCCCACCATGACCCGTCCGAGCTGTCGGGTGGCCAGCAGCAGCGCGTGGCCATCGCGCGCGCGCTGGCCACCGGGCCGCATGTGGTGCTGGCCGACGAACCCACCGGCAACCTGGATACCAAACGGTCGGTCGAGATCATGGAACTGTTACAGGCGCTGAACCGAGAGGACGGGCTGACCATCGTCATGGTGACCCACGAAGAGGACATGGCTGACTATGCCCGCCGCCTGATCTGGATGGTCGACGGCAAGGTGCAATCCGACCGGCGGACGAAAGGGGACGCCTGATGCTGTGGGAAACCTTCAAGCTGGCGCTACAGGCGATCCTGCGCAACCCGATGCGGTCCTTTCTGACGGTGCTGGGCGTGGTGATCGGGGTCGCCGCCGTGATCGCCATGGTCACCATCGGCAAGGGCTCGACCGCGCAGGTAACGGCGGATGTGCAAAAGATGGGTGCCAACCTGATGATCCTCAGCCCCGGCCAGATGCGCTTTGGCCCGGGCAACAGCGGCGGGTCGGAACGCGCGTTCGCCCTGTCCGACGTGGACCGGATCATCGACCAGATCGGCAGCGTCGAGACAGCCGCGCCGTCGAGGACATCCTCGCTTGTCGCGGTGTTCGGCAATACCAACTACCAGACCCGGGTGGCGGGTACCGACAGCCGCTATCTGACGGCCTCGGATTGGGCGGTGGCAGAGGGGCGCAGTTTTACCACGGCCGAGGAAAGCGCCGGAAAGAACGTTTGTATCCTGGGCGAAACGGTCAGGCAGGAGCTGTTCGGTCGGGCCGATCCGGTGGGCGAGAGGATGCGGCTGGGCGCGATGTCGTGTCAGATCGTGGGGGTGCTGGCGGCCAAGGGGGCCTCTTCCTTCGGGACCGATCAGGACGACGTGGTGTTGATCCCGTTCAAGTTCTTCGGCCGCCGCGTCGCGGGTAACATGGACGTGCCGACGATCTATATCTCGGTGCGCGACGGGTTTTCGATCGAACGTGCGACGAACGATATCACGGCCCTGATGCGCGAGGTCCGGCGCATCGGCCCCGGTGAAGAGGACGATTTCAGCCTGCGTGACATGGAACAGGTCGCCTCG
Organism: Paracoccaceae bacterium; assembly: GCA_016938875.1. Taxonomy (GTDB): domain Bacteria; phylum Pseudomonadota; class Alphaproteobacteria; order Rhodobacterales; family Rhodobacteraceae; genus Rhodovulum. Next base: position 54,672 of record JAFGTV010000065.1, on the reverse strand, counting down.
ATGCTGAACAGCGTCAATCGCGTGCTGACGGGGCTGTTGTCGGCGGTGGCGGCAGTCAGCCTGCTGGTCGGCGGGATCGGCATCATGAACATCATGCTGGTCTCGGTCACGGAACGCACGCGCGAGATCGGCATCCGAATGGCGGTCGGCGCGCAGGCGGGACAGGTGCTTCTGCAATTCCTGGTCGAGGCGATCGTGCTGTCGGCGCTGGGGGGAATGCTCGGCGTGGCGCTGGGGCTGGCGTTGGCGGCTCTGGGCGCGCAGCTGCTGAACGTGCCGTTCACCCCGGATGCCGGGACCATCGGGCTGGCCTTTGCGTTTTCGGCTTTGGTCGGGGTGGTGTTCGGCTATTTCCCGGCGCGCCGCGCCGCCCGGCTGGACCCGATCGAGGCGCTGCGGCACTGATTGCGGGGCCTTTGTGTCGGGTGCGGCGCACAGGTGACTGGCCGCAAAAGGTGCAGCCCTCTTGGGGAGGGCGGCAGCTTGCCGGGTCGGGCCGGACCGCTAGGGGGCGTAGGTCTGGCCGCCGTTTGTGCCGCCTCTGGGGTCATTTGCCGAAACTTTCCGGCATCTGCACCGCCACCACCTCGCCCCGGGCGGTCAACACGCCCTTGGCCAGGACATCGGTCGTGATCACGACCTTGCGGCCCTTGATCTCCTTGATCTTGCCGCGCAACTCCAGCTCGCAGTCGATCGGCGTGGGTTTCAGGAAATCCACATGCAGCGACCCGGTGACAAAGCGGAAGGGCGGCAGCGTATCCATGTCGCGCCCGGCCTGGCGATACATCGCCGCGGCCGCCGACCCGGTGCTGTGGCAATCGACCAGCGACGCGATCAGCCCGCCATAGGCAAACCCCGGCACCGACATCTGGTAGGGTTCCGGGCGAAAACGGGTCACGGTTTCGTCGCCCTCCCAGACCGTGCGGATACGGTGCCCATGCTCGTTCATGCGCCCGCAGCCATAGCAATGGGCCACATCCTCGGGGTAGTGATCTTGGAACGCGTCGGTGTCTTTGGCATTGGTCATGGGGCCTCCGGTGGGCAGAACGGGTGTCGGGGTCGGCGCGCGCCCCGATCACAAGGGGCGTGGCGGCAATGTCCCCGGCCTGGGTGCAGTTGTTGCCGCCCCGTCGCCAAGGTCAAGCCCGATTGCCCCCTGCGGGACGACCCGCCACGCCCCGGTGCCGTCGGCACAGCCGCCCAGGCGCGCCGGGGGCCAGGGGGACGCCCGCCGATCCGGCCATCTGCCAGGCCAGCGCCTGGTTGCTGGAAAGAACCGGCAGGCCCAGCCGCTGTTCCAGATCGTCGATGATATCGAGCGTGCGCAGGTTGGTGCAGGAAACAAAGATCGCCTCGACCCCCGGCGCTTGCGCGACCCTCACGGCGGCGGCATGGATCGAGGCAGGGTCGATCCGGGCGACGCGCGCCTCGACCCGTTCCCCGAAGGATACCGTGGCGGGCACTGCCAGCCCGGCCCGTTCAAAGGCCCGGCTGATCGGCCCGGCGACCGCGTTGATATAGGGCGAGACGATGCCGACCGATCCCGCCCCCAGCGCCGTCACCGCCCCCAAGGCCGCACTCAGCGGATCGGCCACCGCGCGGGTGTTTGCGGCGCCCTGGATCAATGCCGCGACCCGGTCGGCCCCGATCAGCGTCGTCCCCGAGGTGCAGCCATATCCCACCACATCGAACGCAGCACTCGGCGGCAAGAGAGCGGCGGCCCGCGGCAGCGCGGTTTCCATCGTGGCGATCGTGTCGGGCGTCAGATCGGCCCCCGAGGGGATGCGGCTGACATGCAGCGCGGCATCGCCGGGCGCGAAAAGGCGGCGGAAATCCTGCTCGATCGTCTCATCGACCTGCAACACGATCAGGCCCAGGCGCGGTGGCGTGGTGCCGGGATCGCTCAGCCTATAGGGGAAATCGCTCATGGCGCCAATTCCGGCAACCGGTCCGGCGCGCGGGTCGACAACAGCTCGGGCCCCGTCCTGCGCAGGACGATATTTTCCTCGTGGACCATGATGCGGCCCGGCGCGATTTCCAACCCCGGTTCCAGCGTCAGGACCATACCTTCGCGCAGCACCGTGCCGTCCTTTGGCGAGATCGACGGCCATTCGGTCAGTGACAGGCCCAGGCCATGCCCAAACCGTCCGCCCCCCGGCACGGCCCCCTGGGCGCGCAGTGCGTCGGCCATCACCTGGTGCAGATCGCACGCCCGCATACCAGGGCGCAGGGCCGCCAGCGCGGCATCGGTTGCGGCATGCAGCGCGGCATGGGCGCGCTGTGCTGCCGGGTCGGCGGGACCGATGGAAAAATTGCGGTCGAAATCGCAAAAATACCCCTCGCGGACCGCGCCGGTGTCCAGCATCAGCACATCGCCCAGCCGCAGGGGGCGCGCATCGGCGGGCGAGATCACGTCGCCATAGCCCCCCGGTCCCGCGCCCCCGGCGACATAGCTGACCCAATCCGCCCCCTGCCCAAGCAGCGCGATCTGGAAATCGCGAAAGACCTGCGCCAGCGGGCGGCCTGCGCGTGCAAAATCGGATACCCGGGCAAAGGCCGCGTCGGCGATGCGGCAAGTGGCGCGGATCTTGTCGATCTCGGCCTCGGACTTGATTTCGCGCACCTGCTGGACCGCGGCGGTGGCGTCAACCATGCGGCGTTCGCCAATCGCCTGCGCCACGCGGGCATAGTCGGCCAGCGGCATGCGCAGATGCGTCTCTGGCCCCATCGGCAGGCCGATCCGCCCCCGCGCAGGCACCAGCGCGCACAGGGTTTGGGACAGCAGGCCAACCCCGTCATCCACCGGATCGGGCGCGTCCCAACAGCGGATATCGGCAATCCAGGTTCGGCCCATCAGGTCCGCGCCGATGGACGGGATCACGGCGACGGGTGCGCCCCGTTCGGGCACCACGACGAACCACGGTCGGGCCGGGCTTTCCCAGAACCGGGTCAGAAAACCGGTGACGTAAAAAACATCCGCCGGGGTCGTCAGCAACAGCGCCTGCAGCCCGGCCAATGTCATCTGGTCCTGCAGGGCGGCGACCCGGCGGTGAAACTCCCCGACCGGAAAGACCATGGCGGCCTCAGCCATCCTCGGGCCCCTCGCTGAGGATGGCCAGAACGCGGCTGTCGTTCCGCAGACCCGGCAGACCGGACAGCAGTGCCGCCAGCCCGGCCCCGCCCGACGGCGTGGTGGCCAGATCGTGCGTCCCCAGGATCGCAACCCCCTGGGCGGCCTGCTGCTCGGTGATCGTGACGAACAGATCGGCGTCGCGCGCCAGGCCGGCCAGCGCGATCATCGAGGGGGTCTTGCAATCCAGCCGCCCCATCGCCGAGACCGGCCCCTGGGCGCTGACCAGTCGCCCGGCGCGGATGCTGTCGATCAGCGCGGGGGCGGCGGCGGGTTCGACCACGATGATGGTGGGGGATGTCCCCCAAATGGCGCGGGCATGGGCGGCCACGGCCCCGGCCAGACCGCCCACCCCGGCCTGCAAGAGGATATGGGTGGGGGGCGCGTCGATCTGGGCCGCGGCCTCGGCGGCCAATTGCAGATATCCCTCCATCACCCGGTAGGGCAGATCGGTGTAGCCGGGCCAGGAACTGTCAGACAACAGCGTCCAGCCACTGGCCTGCGCGGCGGCGGCCGCGGCGTCCATGCTGTCCTCATAGGTGGCGCCGGCGCGTTCGACCTGTGCGCCCTTGTCCCGCAGGCGGCTGGCAAAGCTTTCGGGCACCGTCTCGGCCAGGAAGATGACCGCCTGCGCCCCGAAAAGCCGCGCCCCGGCGGCGACCGACAGCCCGTGATTGCCCGCGCTGGCGGTGACAAAGCTGCGCCCCGACAGCGCCTGTGCCCAGTCGTCCTGGCCGCGTGCCTGAGCGGCCTCTCGGGCGATGACATAGGCCGCGCCCAGCGCCTTGAAACTGCCCAGTCCCATGCGGGCGCGCTCATCCTTTACATGCAGCCGGGCGATCCCGGCGACCGCGGCCAGCGCGGGCATATCATGCAAGGGGGTTGCCGCATGCGCCGGGCACAGCGCCAAGAGCGCGGCCACCGGCCCCGCGTCCTGCGCCGGAAAGAGGCCCAGACCGGGCAAGCCGACGCCGCGATAGGGGTTGATCAGATATTCAGGCATGGCCGCTCCTGGACTGGGTGGCCCAGCTTAGCCCCGGGGAAGGTGCGGGGTCAGTCCTTTTTTCGGATTTGCATGGAGATCCGAGAGCGCCGGGGCAGGGGCCGTTTCATTCAACGGGTCCACCCCCGCCCGATGGGCTGTTTCGGGCAAAGATGGTTCGGCGCAGTCCCAAGGACCGCGCCTGCCGGGTCAACGCGCCCCCGGGGCATAGCCCGTCACGCCAGCGAGGTGACCGGGCAGCGATCGAACAACGCCTCGGTATCCTCGCGGGTGCACAGCGCCGTGGCGTCGGTCATCACCGCGGCACTGGCCGCCGCGGTGCCCCATTGCAGCGCCCGCGCCAGGTCGTCGCCACGCGCCAGCGCCAGGGTAAAGCCGCCCAGGAAACTGTCGCCCGCCCCCACCTTGGAACGCACCGGCACCTTTGCCGCCTCGGCGTGCAGCCGCAAATCCTGGGTTGCCAGCACCGATCCATCCGCGCCGCGCGCCACGATGACCACCTCGGCGGCGCCGCGCGTCACCAACTGGGCCGCAAAGGCCGCGCTGTCCGCACGGGTTTGCAGCGGCCCACCGGCCAGTTCGGCGGCCTCGCTCCCGTCCATGCGCAGCACATAGGGGGGCGTGTCGGACCCCTGGACCAGCCGCGTCAGCGCCGGGCCCGAAGTGTCGACGATCACCCGCGCGCCATGCGCGCTCAGCTTTGCCCCGGCGCGGTCGGCGATGTCATCGGGCAGCCCCGTGGGCACACTGCCCGAGATCACGACATAACCGGTATGCGGCACCGCGGTGGTGATCGCGGCCAGCACGGCCTTCAGCCCGGCGGGGTTCCAGTGCGGCCCCGGCAGCACAAAGCGGAACTGCGCCCCGGTGGCGCCATCGGTTACCGCCAGGCTCAGCCGGGTTTCGCCGGGCGCCATTAGCGGGATCAGGCGGATGCCCTCGCTTTCCAGCAGCGCGCGCAGCTTGTCGCCGTTATGCCCGCCCAGCGCCACCAATGCGCGGCTTTCGCCGCCCAACAGCCGGATCGCGCGCGATACGTTGATGCCGCCGCCGCCGGGATCGGTGATCGCCGGCGCGCAGCGCAGTTTTTCGCCGGGTACGACACTGGCGACCGAGGTCGACAAATCCACGGTCGGGTTCAGGGTAACGGTCAGAATGTCCTGCATGGGATGGCGTTGTCCTTGGCGATGGCGGGGGGCACAGTGCCACCCATGCGCGAAAAGGCCAACCCAAATCGGCCCGCTTCCCTGCCGGGAAGGGGCCGCAATGGTCGCACCTGCGGGGCCGGATCAGCCCAGCATCATCTGATAGCTGGAGGGGACATAGCGATAGCCGCTGTCCCTGGCCTCGACAAAGCCATGTCCGGGGAAGGGCATGTGATAGCCGATAAAGGGGATCTTGTCGGCGGCCATCATGCCCAAGAGCCGCTTGCGGGTGGCCGCGGCCGCCGCCTTGTCCTGATCGTAAAGCACCTCCCACTCGGGATAGGCCAGCGACCAGACATAGTGGTTGGCGAAATCGGCGCCGATCAGCAACTGCTTGCCCTGGCTTTCCAGCATGTAGCCCATGTGCCCGGCGGTATGCCCGTGGGCCGCCATCGCCGTGATCCCCGACGAGACCGCGCCGCCATCGTCCAGGAAAGTCATCTTTTCAGCCAGCGGGCGCACCTTGCCCTCGAACCCTTCGTTGCCGGACATGTCCCAGGCGTCGAATTCCTTGGCCCCCGTGACATAGCGCGCGTTGGCAAAGGTCGCCCCATCCGTGCCCATCAGCCCGCCGATGTGATCGCCGTGCATGTGGGTCAGAACGACGGTGTCGACCTGATCGGGGGTATAGCCCGCAGCGCCCAGGGCGGCGGTGATCCCCTCGGGGTTCAGGCCAGTGTCGAACAGGATCAGCTCGGACCCGGTATTCACCACGGTGGGGGTGAAAAAGAACTGCGCCTTGTCGGTGGGGATCATGTTCTCGGCCGACACTTCGGCGAACCGTTCGGGGGTCACGTCGGTGCCAAAGATCTTTTGCGGCTCGGGCACGGTGCGGGTGCCGGCCAGGATCGTGGTGACCTCGAACTCCCCCAGCACAAAGCGGCTGAACGGCGTGCTTCCGGCCCCCATCATCGGGGCGCTCGCGCGCGCGGGCGTGGGCGTGGCCAGGCCGGCCCCCATCGCGGCGGCCAGCGGCAGCGCGGCCCCGGTCATCAGCGCCTGGCGGCGGTTCAGCATTTGCCTTGTCATGAGCACTCTCCCTTTTGGCGTCGGTTACCGTTTGAAATAGTCGGGAACGGCGCGCTTTCCACGCCCCGGGGCTGCGAAGGCGCACACGGGCTGTGCGTCTATTCCCACCAGCGGTCGATCGAGGCGATGTCGTCATCGGACCAGCCGAAATGATGCGCGAACTCGTGGATCAGCACATGGGTGACCAGATCGGCCAGGTCAATCTCCTCACGCTCGATCCATTCCTCCAGGATGGGGCGGCGGAACAGCCAGATCGTGTCGGGCCGGTCGGGCTGATCCATCACCGAACGTTCTGTCAGCGGGATGCCATCGTAAAGCCCGGTCAACTCGAACGGATCGTCGATTCCCATCTCGGCCAGGATGTCGTCCGGGGCGAAATCCTCGATCCGGATGGCGACCGCGCTGGCGGGGATGCGAAACGGATCTGGCAACGCCTGGCGCGCGGCATCGGCCAGGTCGGCGATCTGGTCCAGGCTGGGCGGCGTGGTATATGCAAAGGGCTTTGTCATCCTCCCTCATATGGACAAAACGGCGCGTCTGTGAAAGAGCGTCCGCGACCCCAGGAGAGTGCCATGACCACCGTTACCCGTTTCGCCCCCTCGCCCACCGGCTTTCTGCATGTGGGCAACCTGCGCACCGCGCTGTTCAATTTCATGATCGCCCGAAAGGCTGGTGGCCGCTTTATCCTGCGGCTGGACGATACCGATGCCGAGCGGTCGAAACAGGAATATATCGACGCGATCCAGGAAGACCTGGAATGGCTGGGCCTGACCTGGGACCGGATCGAGCGGCAGTCCGCGCGGCTGGACCGTTATGCCGAGGCAGCCGACAAACTGCGCACGGCGGGGCGGTTCTATGAATGTTTCGAAACCCCGACCGAGCTGGACCTCAAGCGCAAGAAACAGCTCAACATGGGCAAACCCCCGGTCTATGACCGCGCCGCGCTGGCGCTGAGCGAGGCCGACAAGACCCGGCTGCGGGCCGATGGGGCGGGGTATTGGCGGTTCTTGCTGGATCAGACGCGGATCGAATGGACCGACGGGATCCTGGGCGATATCTCGATCGATGCGGCCAGCGTGTCGGACCCGGTGCTGATCCGGGGCGATGGGCAGGTGCTGTATACCCTGGCCTCGGTGGTCGATGACATGGAAATGGGCGTGACCCATATCGTGCGCGGCTCGGATCACGTGACCAATACCGCGACCCAGATCCAGATCATCCAGGCGCTGGGCGGCACGCCGCCGAGCTTTGCCCACCATTCGCTGCTGACCGGCCCGCAGGGCGAGGCGCTGTCGAAACGTCTGGGTGTTCTCAGTTTGCGCGACCTGCGCGCCCAGGGCGTCGAGCCCGAGGCGCTGTTGTCGCTGATGGCGCGGCTGGGCTCGTCCCAGCCGGTGGAACTGGTCGACAGCCTGGACGCGCTGATCGAGGGTTTTGATATCACCCATTTCGGCGCGGCGCCGACCAAGTTCGACGTGAACGACCTGTTCCCGCTGACCGCGCGCCACCTGCACACGTTGCCCTTTGAGGCCGTGCGTGACGAGATCGCGGCCCTGGGCGTGCCCGACGCGCTGGCGCAGGGCTTTTGGGATGTGGTGCGCGAGAACATCACCACCCGCGCCGATATCGCCCAGTGGTGGACACTGTGCCGCGATGGCGCCAGCCCGGTGATCGACGACGAGGATCGCGCCTTTGTGGCCGAGGCGCTGGCCCTGCTGCCAGAGCCGCCCTATGACGCCCAAAGCTGGGGCGCCTGGACGACCGCGGTGAAAGAGGCCACGGGCCGCAAGGGCAAGACCCTGTTCATGCCGCTCAGAAAGGCCGTCACCGGCCGCGCGCGCGGCCCCGAGATGGCCGACCTGCTGCCGCTCTTGCAGAAAAAACCCGGCTAGGATCGCGCGTCCCGTCCCGGCGCCGCGCCATCTTGGGTATTTGGACCATGAAGACGACCCATTCGTGCGTCTTCTCCTGGGCTTAAATATCCAAAATGGCGACGCGCGGGCCGCTGGTGCGCCCTGTGGACGGGGCGCGTCTAGGCCCGCGTGATCATGCGGGCGTTGCGCAGGGCCAGTTCACGGTCGACAAAGGCGCGTTCGTCGGCGTCGAGCGTCTGGTGGCGCGGATAGATCGGGGCGGCGCGGTCGTTCAGGATCGGGGCGTCCCAGCCATCGGTGGTATCAAAGAACCGCCGCGCGCCCTGTGGGCCATATGTGTGCAGGTATCCCTGAACGACCACGTCGATATAGCTCAGCAGGATCGGGTGCGCGACGCTGGGGGCCTCGGCATGGATGTCCGGCACGGCGTAGATCTGCACGTCCACCGCATGCGGCGCCTCGTGGGTAACGGCGTGGCTGACCTCGTGCCGGCGATAGGCGTGTTCGCGTTGGTCCAGATCACGCCAGTCATGGCCGGGCACCGCCGCGATCAGCCCCTCGATCACCGTGCCGGGCGCGGGGCGGGCGCTGAGATAGGCGACGGGGCGCAGGGTGGTGTGCGTCCAGGCGCGCCGCCAGCCGGTGATCGCGGCGCGGTAGGGGGTCGGAAAGCTGTGCGTGGCGCGGTTCACGAGCGAGCCGTAGCCAAAGAAAAACGGGTCTTTCATCGTGTTGAAAATGCGTGCTTTGCGGGTGAAAGCAAGCCCTTGCCGGAACCTTGCGCATCGACTAGCTTCCGCGCCACCCGTCCCCGGGAGAATCTGGCCTTGTGCCGGTGCCGAAGGAGCAACCGCCCCGGTAAACTCTCAGGCCCCAGGACCGTGGACGGCAACAGACTCTGGAGAGAGGCGCGGGTGAACCCCCGTGTCCGCCGAAGGGATAGCGTTCTCAGGCGAAGGGACAGAGGGGGCATCGCAGCCGTGGCCATGGGGGCCGGGCGCAACGATGCCAGGGGTGCGCACGTGCATCCGGCAGGAGGATGGGGCCGAATGTCGGAGCTGAAACGCACCGCGCTTTACGATTTACATGTCGAGATGGGCGCCCGGATGGTGCCCTTTGCGGGCTATGAGATGCCCGTGCAATACGCCCTGGGCGTGATGAAGGAACATCTGCATTGCCGTGCCGCGGCGGGGCTGTTCGATGTCAGCCACATGGGGCAGGTCATCGTGCGCCCGCTGTCGGGCGATCTGGCCGATGCGGCCCGCGGGGTGGAACGGATGGTGCCCGTCGATGTGCTGGGTCTGAAACAGGGCCGCCAGCGCTATGCCATGTTCACCGACACGGCGGGCGGCATTCTGGACGACCTGATGGTGGCCAACCGGGGCGATCATCTGTTCCTGGTGGTCAATGCCGCATGCAAGGCTGCCGATATCGCCCATCTGCGCGCAAGCCTGTCCGATAGCTGCGAGGTCACAGAGGTTGCCGACCGCGCGCTCTTGGCCCTGCAAGGGCCCGCGGCCGAGACGGTGCTGGAGGCGATCGCCCCCGGCGTGGCCGCGATGCGGTTCATGGATGTGGTAACGCTGGACGGCCCCTTTGGCGCGCTTTGGATATCGCGCTCGGGCTATACCGGCGAGGACGGGTTCGAGGTGTCGGTGCCCGGCGACCGGGCGCTGGATTTCGCCCGCGCCCTGCTGGCCGAGGCCGCGGTGCAGCCCATCGGGCTGGGAGCGCGCGACAGTCTGCGGCTGGAGGCGGGCCTTTGTCTTTATGGCAATGACATCGACACCACCACCACCCCTGTCGAGGCGGCGCTGAGCTGGGCGATCCAAAAGGCGCGGCGCACCGATGGGGCGCGCGCGGGCGGGTTCCCGGGGGCCGACCGGATCTTGCGGGAACTGGACGCGGGGCCTGCGCGGCTGCGGGTGGGTCTGTTGCCCCAGACCCGTGCGCCGATGCGCGAGGGCACCCGGCTTTTTGCCGCGCAAGAGGGCGGCGCGCCGATTGGTGCCGTAACTTCGGGCGCTTTCGGGCCCAGTGTCGGTGTGCCGATTTCCATGGGCTATGTGCCTGTTGATCTGGCCGCCGAGGGCACCAAACTGTGGGGCGAGGTGCGGGGTAAGCGCCTGCCCGTCGATGTCGCGGCTCTGCCGTTCAGACCTTCCACTTACAAGCGTTGAGGAAACGAGAGATGAAATTCACCGAAGAGCACGAATGGCTGCGCGTCGAGGATGACCTTGTCGTGGTCGGCATCACCGGGCATGCCGCCGAACAGCTGGGCGATGTGGTCTTTGTCGACCTGCCCGACGAGGGCACGGTGGTGTCCAAGGATGACGAGGTCGTGGTGATCGAAAGCGTCAAGGCCGCCTCGGACATCCTGGCCCCGCTGGATGGCGAGATTGTCGAGGTCAACTCGGCGCTGACCGACACGCCGAGCATGGTCAATGACGATCCGCTGGGCGAGGCCTGGTTCTTCAAGATGAAGGTCGAGGATCTGAGCGCGCTTGACGACATGATGGACGAGGCCGCCTACAAGGCCTTCATCGGATAGGACCGGACACAGCCATGCCCTATACCCCCAGCAACTACCTGCCCTATGATTTCGCGAACCGTCGCCATATCGGCCCCTCGCCCGAGGAAATGGTCGAGATGCTGGGGGCGTTGGGACTGACAACCCTCGAAGAGCTGATCGACGAGACGGTTCCGCCCAGCATCCGCCAGGCCGAACCGCTGGAGTTCGGCAAGCCGAAGTCCGAACGCGAGCTGATCTGGCACATGCGCCAGGTCGCCAAGCGCAACAAGGTCTACAACTCGCTGATCGGGCAGGGCTTTTATGGCACGGTCACGCCGCCTGCGATTCAGCGCAACATCCTGGAAAACCCCGCCTGGTATACCGCCTATACACCCTATCAGCCGGAAATCAGCCAGGGCCGGCTAGAGGCGCTGTTGAATTTCCAGACCATGGTCAGCGACCTGACCGGGCTGGAGGTGGCCAATGCCTCGCTCCTGGATGAACCCACCGCCTGTGCCGAGGCGATGACCATGGCCCAGCGCGTGGCCAAGTCCAAGGCAAGCGCCGTCTTTGTCGACGAAAACTGCCACCCGCAGAACATCGCGGTGATCCGCACCCGGGCAGAGCCGTTGGGGATCCAGGTGATCGTGGGCGATCCGTTCTCCGATCTGGACCCCGCGGCGGTCTTTGCCGGCATCTTTCAGTATCCCGGCACTTACGGGCATATCCATGATTTCACCGCGCCCATCGCGGCGCTGCACGGGGCGGGGGCGCTGGGCATCGTGGTGGCCGATCCGATGGCCCTGGTCGTGCTCAAGGAACCCGGTGCGATGGGGGCCGATATCGCCGTGGGCTCGACCCAGCGGTTCGGGGTGCCGATGGGCTTTGGCGGGCCGCATGCGGCCTTCATGGCCTGCCGCGACGCCTATAAGCGGGCGATGCCGGGGCGTATCGTGGGGGTGTCGATCGACGCCCACGGCAACAAGGCCTACCGGCTGTCGCTGCAAACCCGCGAGCAGCATATCCGCCGCGAAAAGGCCACCTCGAACGTCTGCACCGCGCAGGCGCTCTTGGCGGTGATGGCGGGGTTCTATGCGGTGTTCCACGGGCCCAAGGGCCTAAAGGCGATCGCCCAGCGCATCCACCGAAAGGCGGTGCGCACCGCGCGCGGCCTGGAAGAGGCCGGGTTCAAGGTGGAACCGGCTGAATTCTTTGACACCTTTACCGTCGATGTCGGCCCGATGCAGGGCGTGATCTACAACGCCGCGCTGTCCGAACGCATCAACCTGCGCAAGATCGGCACGACCAAACTGGGCATCGCGCTGGATGAGACTACCCGCCCCGCGACCATCGAGGCGCTGTGGCGGGCCTTTGGCATCGTGCGCAAGGATGTCGGCGGCGATGGGCAATACCGCATCCCCGAGGGGCTGGAACGTCAGGACGACTATCTGACCCACCCGGTGTTCCACATGAACCGCGCCGAGACGGAAATGATGCGCTATATGCGTCGTCTGGCCGACCGGGATCTTGCGTTGGACCGGGCGATGATCCCGCTGGGCAGCTGCACGATGAAGCTGAATGCCGCGGTCGAGATGATGCCGATCACCTGGCCCGAGTTTGCCAATATCCACCCGCTGGCCCCCGCCGAACAGGTGCGCGGCTATACCGAGATGCTGACCGACCTGTCGGACAAGCTGTGCCAGATCACCGGCTATGACGCGATGTCGATGCAGCCCAATTCCGGTGCGCAGGGGGAATATGCGGGCCTGCTGACCATCGCGGCCTATCACCGGGCGCAGGGGCAGATGCACCGCACCATCTGCCTGATCCCGACCTCGGCCCATGGCACGAACCCCGCCTCGGCGCATATGGCCGGGCTGAAGGTGGTGGCGGTGAAATCGGCCGCCAACGGCGATATCGACCTGGACGATTTCCGTGCCAAGGCCGCGGCGGCGGGCGACAACCTGGCCGCGTGCATGATCACCTATCCCTCGACCCACGGCGTGTTCGAGGAAACCGTGCGCGAGGTCTGCGAGATCACCCATCAATATGGCGGGCAGGTCTACCTGGACGGGGCCAACCTGAACGCGCTGGTCGGCCTGGCCAAACCCGGCGAGATCGGGTCCGATGTCAGCCACCTCAACCTGCACAAGACGTTCTGCATCCCCCATGGCGGCGGCGGTCCCGGCATGGGGCCGATCGGGGTCAAGGCGCATCTGGCGCCCTATCTGCCCGCCGATCCGATGACGGGGCAGGGCGGTGCTGTCAGTGGCGCGGCGCATGGGTCGGCCTCGATCCTGCCGATCAGCTGGGCCTATTGCCTGCTGATGGGGGGCGCGGGTCTGACCCAGGCGACCAAGGCGGCGATCCTGAACGCCAACTACATCGCCGCGCGGCTGGAGGGGGCCTATGGCGTGCTCTTCAAGGGCAAGCGTGGCCGTGTCGCGCATGAGTGCATCATCGACACCCGCCCCTTTGCCGATAGCGCCGGGATCACCGTGGACGACATCGCCAAGCGACTGGTCGATTGCGGCTTTCACGCGCCGACGATGAGCTGGCCGGTCGCGGGCACCCTGATGATCGAACCGACCGAGAGCGAGACCAAGGCCGAGCTTGATCGGTTCATCACGGCGATGCTGGCGATCCGCGAAGAGATCCGCGCCGTGGAAGAGGGGCGGATGGACGCGCTGAACAACCCGCTTAAGAACGCGCCGCACACGGTCGAGGATCTGGTCGCCGAATGGGACCGTCCCTATCCGCGCGAACAGGGATGTTTCCCCCCCGGGGCGTTCCGGGCCGACAAGTACTGGCCGCCCGTTGGTCGGGTCGACAACGCCTATGGCGACCGCAACCTGGTGTGCACCTGTCCGCCGGTCGAGGCCTATGCCGACGCGGCGGAATAGACCCCCTGCACGGTCCTGAAAAACGCCCCGTGGTGATCCGCGGGGCGTTTTGTATTGCGGGGCACCAGAAATCCCGGGCCAAGCGCGGACGTGGTAGCCCGGGGGGCAGGCTGCGGGTCCGTCCGGTGTGCCAAGGCGCTGCGTCAAGATTGCCCTTGCACTTGGGGCATCGCAGGCCTTTATATTCAACATAACGAATATGAATCGCAAAGGAGGGCCGGGCATGGCTGCGAGTGTGAAACTGATCTGCCACGAGTGCGGCACGGCCAACAAGGTGCCCGGCGACAAGCTGGGGTCAGGCCCGAAATGCGGCACCTGCGGCGCCAAGTTGACCGATGGCAAGGTGCGTGACATCGATTTTCGCACCATGGAGAAAAGCGCCAAGTCCGACGGCCTGCCGCTGTTAGTGGATTTCTGGGCCGCGTGGTGTGGGCCGTGCCGGATGATGGCGCCGCAATTCGCCCAGGCTGCCCAGGCGCTGGCCCCCCATGCGCGTCTGGCAAAGGTCGACACCCAGTCCAATCCCGATGCGACGGTGCGCTATAATATCCGCGGTATTCCGCTATTGATCCTGTTCCAGAACGGGCGCGAGGTGGCGCGGCTGACCGGTGCGCGCCCCGCGGCGGATATCGAGGCCTTCGTGCGGCAAAACGCGGTTTTGACCGCTTGACAACCCCGGCGCCATACGCCAAATCACCCTCCATCGGGGCCGTAGCTCAGTTGGGAGAGCGCGTCGTTCGCAATGACGAGGTCAGCGGTTCGATCCCGCTCGGCTCCACCAAAATTCCCAAATCATGCGACCGTCCGCGCCACCAGAAGGCGCGAAGTCACGGGCCGCAATGATATCGCTCAATGACTCCCTCCGTTACCGTGGCAAACTTTACCTAGCGTAAAGGACAATCGGGGAGGACTGTCATGACACGTTTCAAATCCGCTCTGGTCGTGGTGGCACTGCTGTTGCCGCCTGTCGCGCAGGCCCAGCAAATGACGCTGGGCGAGGCCGAGTTCGTCAACAGTTGTGCGCAATGCCACGGTCTCTCGGGCACGGGCGACGGTGTGCTGGCGGGGTATCTGAACACCCCGCTTCCGGATCTGACCGGGCTTCAGGCTGCGAACGGTGGGGTGTTCCCGGTCAGCTATATCTATCGGGTGATCGAGGGGGGCGCGACGGTCGGCGCCCATGGCACGCGCGAAATGCCGGCCTGGGGACAGCGCTATAGCTATGATGCGAACCGCGTTCTGGGGATGGAGCATAGCGAAGCCGAGATGGGCGGGTTCGTCCGGGGGCGCATCCTGGCGCTGATCGAGTACATCGCCTCGATCCAGGTGGAATGAACACGCCACCGTGGTTGTGCCCGCGCCCGGCAGTCGCCGGGCGGGGCGGTCCCGGGATGGCCCCGCCGCAAGGGGCCGGAATGCGAAAAGGGCGCCCCGAAGGGCGCCCTTTCCAGTCAACTCAGCGACTTGACGATCAGGCCAGGGCGATGTTGGTCGCGCTCTCGCGGCCGTCACGGCCGGCCTCGATGTCGAAGGTCACTTTCTGGTTGTCGGCCAGGGTCCGCAGACCGGCGCGCTCAAGTGCGGTGATGTGCACGAACACGTCCTTGCTGCTGCCATCGGGCGCGATGAAGCCATAACCTTTGGTGTCGTTGAACCATTTCACGGTGCCAGTGGCCATCCGATTGTCTCCTACAATGTATGCCGTTCGCTTTAGTGCAACGGCCCGGCGCAGTCAGTGGTCGATCGAGGAACTGAACGCCGTATTAGGGAGACAGTGGTCGATAGAGTAACGTCGCAGG
Source organism: Paracoccaceae bacterium (assembly GCA_016938875.1). Taxonomy (GTDB): domain Bacteria; phylum Pseudomonadota; class Alphaproteobacteria; order Rhodobacterales; family Rhodobacteraceae; genus Rhodovulum. Next base: position 39,217 of record JAFGTV010000065.1, on the reverse strand, counting down.
GATCTAGATGCGGGTTTTGCCGATTCGGTGCAAGAAAAATCGCCTTTTGCCGGGGCGGATCGGACCGCACAGAGCCGCATGCGAGTCCCTTGGGATCGCCATGAAACATCCATCGCACGGCCTGAACGGCGCGCCAAGGCGAGGCCAATCCGGGGGCATTCCAACGGTCTGTGCACAGCCCAGGGTGGCCAAGGTGATCGCAGGGGACACGCGGCAAGCCGGTGTGCGGGGGCGTGTTGGTGGGCGGTGGGGTGGCGCCCATCCTGCGGTCCCGCGATGAGTAGCCCCGGCGCCAAAGCCGGGGCCAGTCTTTACCGCGCGAACTTCTTGTACTTCACCCGCTTCGGCTCCACCGAATCCGGGCCGAGGCGGCGGATCTTGTCTTCCTCGTAGGCCTCGAAGTTGCCCTCGAACCATTCCGCGTGGGCCTCGCCCTCGAAGGCCAGGATATGGGTGCAGAGGCGGTCGAGGAAGAAGCGGTCGTGGCTGATGATCACGGCGCAGCCTGCGAAATCCTCCAGCGCGGTTTCCAGCGCTTGCAGCGTCTCGACATCCAGATCGTTCGTCGGTTCGTCGAGCAGCAGCACGTTACCGCCGGATTTCAACAACTTGGCCATGTGGACGCGGTTCCGCTCGCCCCCCGACAGAAGGCCCACCTTTTTCTGCTGATCGCCGCTCTTGAAGTTGAAGGACGACACATAGGCGCGGCTGTTCACCTCGGCATCGCCAAGGGTCACGATGTCCAGCCCGTCGGAAATCTCTTCCCACACGGTCTTGCTGGCATCCAGCGCGTCGCGGGACTGATCGACATAGGACAGTTTCACGGTGTCGCCGAATTCGATCGTGCCGGCGTCGGGCTGTTCCTGGCCCGTCAGCATGCGAAACAGGGTGGATTTGCCCGCGCCGTTGGGGCCGATCACGCCGACGATGCCGCCCGGCGGCAGGGCAAAGGACAGATCCTCGATCAACAGCCGGTCGCCATAGCCCTTTTTCAGGTTCGTGACCTCGATCACCTTGCCGCCCAGGCGCGGGCCGTTGGGGATGATGATCTGCGCGCGCGAGAGTTTCTCGCGCTCGGACTGGCCGGCCAGTTCCTCATAGGCCTGGATCCGGGCCTTGGATTTCGCCTGGCGGGCCTTCTGACCCGCGCGGATCCATTCCAATTCGCGCTCCAGGGTCTTTTGCTTGGCCTTGTCCTCGCGCGCCTCTTGCGACAGGCGCTTGGCCTTTTGCTCCAGCCAGGCGGAATAGTTGCCCTCATAGGGAATGCCGCGCCCGCGGTCCAATTCCAGGATCCAGCCGGTGATGTCATCCAGGAAATAGCGGTCGTGGGTGACGATCAGGATGGTGCCGTTATACTCGATCAGGTGCTTTTGCAGCCAGGCGATGGTCTCGGCGTCCAGGTGGTTGGTCGGCTCGTCCAACAGCAGCATCTCGGGCGCCTCAAGCAGCAGCTTGCACAGCGCGACCCGGCGCCGCTCGCCCCCCGAAAGGGTGTCGACGGGGGCATCGTCAGGGGGGCAGCGCAGGGCCTCCATCGCGACGTCGATCTGGCTGTCGAGATCCCACAGGTTTTCCGCGTCGATCTGATCCTGAAGGGTGGTCATCTCCTCCATCAACTCGTCGGAATAATTTTCTGCCACCTCCATCGCGATCTCGTTGAAGCGGTCGATCTTGGCCTTTTTCCCAGCCACGCCCAACATCACGTTTTCGCGCATCGACAGGGTTTCGTCCAACTGCGGTTCCTGCGGCAGATAGCCGACGCGCGCGCCCTTGGCCGCCCAGGCCTCGCCGGAAAAGTCCTTGTCCCAGCCGGCCATGATGCGCAGCAGGGTGGATTTACCCGCGCCATTGACGCCCACGACGCCGATCTTGACCCCCGGCAGAAAGTTCAACTTAATGTTTTCAAAACATTTCTTGCCACCCGGATAGGTCTTGGACACGCCATCCATGTGGTAGACATATTGATACGAAGCCATCGGGAACCGCCTGTGGGTTAGGTATGAGAGTTGCCCCAGCACATAGCGATTCCGCTGGACAAGGGCAATGTGGACCGGGTTAGGGTGCCGCCTGATTTCACAACACGCGTCAACGGGTGGGGGCAGGTGTGCGGACCGGATTTCCCAAAGCGACCGCCGGTATGCGGATCGGCCTGTTGGGCGGATCGTTCGATCCCGCCCACGAGGGGCATGCCCATATCACCCGACAGGCGCTGAAGCGGTTTCGCCTGGACCGGGTGTGGTGGCTGGTCAGCCCCGGAAATCCGCTCAAGCCCGAAGGCCCCGCGCCGATGGCCCGCCGGATCGCCGCGGCCAGGGCGGTGATGGATCATCCCCGCGTCATTGTCACCGATATAGAGGCCCGGATCGGCACCCACTACACCGCCGAAACGCTGGCAAGGCTGGGCGCGCTTTATCCCGGCGTGTCGTTCCTATGGCTGATGGGGGCGGATAACCTGGCGACGTTCCATCGCTGGGACCGTTGGCGGTCGATCCTGGGCACCGTTCCGGTGGGCGTGCTTGCCCGGCCCGGCCAGGGGGTGGCGGCGCGCCGGTCCAAGGCGGCGGTCGCCTATGCGCCCTATCAGTTGCGCGGGCGATATTCGCCATGCCTGGCGTCGCGGCGAGCCCCGGCGTGGTGCTTTGTCAACGTGCCGATGATCGACATCTCGTCCTCTGAAATCCGGGCGCGGGGTGATTGGCACCGGGACGGATAGCGGCGGGGGTTTTCCGCCCTTGCCGGGGGCGGGGCGATTTGCTTCACTTCGGGCTATGACGAAACCCTTTCAGACCCTGTCGCGGCGCTGGTTTCTGGGCGCCCTGCTGGCCAGTGCCGCCCCCGGCGCGCTGGCGCAGCCGCTGACACGCTCGCTGCGTCCCGCCCCACGCCCCGAGGACAGGTTCCGCGCCGCCGAGGCCGATCAACTGATCGCCCGCGCCGGTCTGGGGGGCAAGCTGGGCTATGTCGTCGCCGACGCGCGGACCGGCCAGGCGTTGGAGGTGCACAATCCCCTGCTGGGTCTGCCGCCTGCCTCGGTCGCCAAGGCGGTGACAGCGGTCTATGCGCTGGAAACGCTGGGGGCCGGGCATCGCTTTGTCACCCGTGTGATCGCGACGGGGCCGCTGCGCAATGGTCGGCTTGAGGGCGATCTGGTCCTGGTGGGCGGGGGCGATCCGACGCTCGATACCGATATGCTGGGCGAACTGGCCGGTCAGCTCAAGGCCGCCGGCCTGCATGAGGTGACAGGGCGGTTCCTTTATCATGCGGGGGCGCTGCCGGACCTGCCCGCGATCGATCCCGACCAGCCCGATCACGTCGGCTATAACCCGGCGATTTCGGGGCTGAACCTGAACTTCAACCGGGTGCATTTCGAATGGCACCGCGCGGCGGGCGGCTATGACGTGACGATGGATGCGCGCGCGGCCCGGTTCAGCCCTCGGGTCAGCGTGGCACAGATGCAGGTCGTGGACCGTGCCGCGCCGGTCTATACCTATTCCTCAAAGGGCGGGGTCGATGAATGGACCGTGGCCGAGGGCGCGCTGGGCAAAGAGGGGGCGCGCTGGCTGCCGGTGCGCCGGCCCGCGCTTTATTGCGCCGAGGTGTTCCAGACCCTGATCCGCGCCCATGGTATCGTGCTGCCCGCCCCCTTGCCCGCATCGGCCCCGCCGCAGGGCGTCGTGCTGGCCCAGCATCAAAGCGAACCGTTGGCCGAGATCCTGCGCGAGATGCTGAAGTATTCCACCAACATGACCGCCGAGGCCGTGGGCCTCAGCGCCACGATCGCGCGCGGTCAGACGCCGGCCGGCCTGCCCGCATCGGCGCGCGCGATGACCGACTGGCTGGCCACCCGGATGGGCGTGCCCAGGGCGCATCTGGTCGATCACTCGGGGCTTGGCCCGGCCTCTCGGGTGTCGGCGCGCGAAATGGTGCGCGTGCTGGTCGCGGTGGGGCCGGACGGGCCGCTGAAACCACTGCTCAAGTCGATCCCGATGCGCGATGCCCAGGGCCGCCCGGTCCCCGGCCACCCGGTGCAGGTGCGCGCCAAGACCGGCACGTTGAACTTCGTCTCGGGGTTGGCGGGCTATATCACCACCGGGTCGGGGCGCGAACTGGCCTTTGCGATCTTTTCCGCCGACCAGGCGCGCCGGGACGCCGTCGCCCCGCAGGACCTGGAACGCCCGCCGGGGGGGCGCACCTGGGTCGCCCATGCCCGCCGCCTGCAACAGGACCTGGTCGCGCGCTGGGCGGAAATCTACGGCTGAACCCGGCGCGGCCCTGCCTGGTCGCGTGGGTTGAAATCCCCGAACGCCCGGCCCGCCATCGCGCGGGCGCCTCGGGTCGGGGCAGCTATAGCACCATGTGCCGCGCGCGCGCTGCACGTTCGATCGCAGCCCCGGCCAGCCGGTCGATATTCAACTCATAGCGGATCTCTTCGAGCAGGCGCAGTTCTTCCTCGCCCAGCTTGCCATCGGCGGCGGCCACGTCGCAGGCCATCACATAGGCGGTCTCGAACAGCTTTTCCGGCAATGCCTCGCGGATCAGACCGAACAACGCGTCCAGCCCCTCATATTCCTCGAACAGCTCCAGCACGGTGCGGGCGACGAGGCCGATGCGGTCGGCGTCGAAATCGGCAAAGACCGGCAGGTGGTTCACCATCCGCTCGATCGTGACCAGTTCGGAGGTGCGGATATGCTCGTCCGAGGCGGAAACCGCCACCATGATCGCGACAAGCGCGTCCTGGGCGGTCAGGGGGGTGTTAATGCGGGTCAAGCCGATCTCCTTGCGGGGCGCGTGGTGTTGCAGTGCAGAATATTGACGTGGGCGCGGGCGGGCAATAGGACAAGGGGCCTTGCCGGGCGAGGGGTCCGGCCTGCCAAGAGAGTGTTTGAGATGACCGATCTGCGCGATGCCGCGATGAATTCCAAGGCCTGGCCCTTTGAAGAGGCGCGCCGCCTGCTCAAACGCTATGAAAAGGCACCGCCCGAAAAGGGCCATGTGCTGTTCGAGACGGGCTATGGCCCGTCCGGCCTGCCCCATATCGGCACCTTCGGCGAGGTGGCGCGCACCACGATGATCCGCACCGCATTCGAGGTGATCTCGGACATCCCCACGCGGCTGATCTGTTTCTCCGACGACATGGACGGCATGCGCAAGGTGCCCGAAAACGTGCCGAACCAAGCGATGCTGCGGGAAAACCTGCAACGCCCGCTGACATCCGTGCCCGACCCGTTCGGCGAATACGACAGTTTCGGCGATCACAACAACGCCATGCTGCGCCGGTTCCTGGACACGTTCGGGTTCGCGTATGAATTCTATTCGGCCACCGAGTTCTATAAATCGGGCCAGTTCGACGAGGTGCTGAAACGCGCCACCGAACGCTATGACGACCTGATGGCGGTGATGCTGAAATCCCTGCGCGAGGAACGCCAGCAGACCTATTCGATCTTTCTGCCGATCCATCCCGAAACCGGCCGGGTGCTGTATGTCCCGATGAAGCATGTGGATGCGGTCAACCACACCGTCACCTTTGACGACGAGGACGGGCGCGAATGGACGCTGCCGGTCACCGGCGGCAACGTCAAATTGCAGTGGAAGCCCGATTTCGGCGCGCGCTGGGCCGCCCTTGATGTCGATTTCGAGATGTACGGCAAGGATCATTCCACCAACACGCCGATCTATGACCGGATATGCGAGATCTTGGGCGGGCGCAAACCGGAACATTTCACCTATGAGCTGTTCCTCGACGAGAACGGCGAAAAGATTTCCAAGTCGAAGGGCAATGGCCTGACGATCGACGAGTGGCTGACCTATGCCTCGACCGAGAGCCTGTCGTATTTCATGTTCCAGAAACCCAAGACCGCCAAGCGGATGTGGTGGGACGTGATCCCCAAGGCGGTGGACGAGTATCACCAGCAATTGCGCGCCTTCCCCGATCAGGATCTGGCCGCGCAACTGGCCAACCCGGTCTGGCATATCCATGGCGGCAATCCGCCCGCCAGCCACATGGTGGTGCCGTTCGCGATGCTGTTGAACCTGGCCTCGGTGACCGGGGCCGAGGACAAGGCGGGGCTGTGGGGCTTTATTCGTCGCTATGCGCCTGACGCCACGCCCGAAACCCATCCCGATCTGGATCAGGCGGCCGCGTTCGCCGTGCGCTATTTCCGTGATTTCGTGGCGCCGACGCGGACCTTTCGCGCGCCGGACGAAAAGGAACGCGCCGCGATGCAGGATCTGGCGGCGCGGCTGTCGGCCTGGGACGGCGGGCTGGACGGCGAAGAGCTGCAAAGCCTGGTGTTCGCGGTCGGCAAGGAACATGGGTTCGAGCCGCTGCGCGACTGGTTCAAGGCGCTTTACGAGGTATTGCTGGGCGCCAGCCAGGGGCCGCGCTTTGGCGGGTTCATCGCGCTTTACGGTGTTGCGGAAACGGTGTCGCTGATCGAGGGGGCGCTGGCGCGGGGCTAACCGGCGCGCCAGACCGTCCACCAGCGCCGCCAGCGTTTGCCCATCTTGCGCGGCGGGCACTTGAACAGTCGTTTGCCAAGCGCCTGTGCCGCCTTGGCCAGGGCGCGTTGACGCGCGTGGATGCAGGCGCGCAGATCCGCCCGCAGGGTGGCATCGCCGGGCAGGTCGTGTGTGCTGGCGATGAAATCGTCCAGCACAGACAGATCGTGGTGATCGCCCAAGAGTTCGGACAATGCGCGCAGACGTTTGGCGCGCCGGTTCAGTGGGCGCGGCCGGATCGGGGCCAGCAGGCGGGTGTGATACCAGTGATCCTTGACCCGTTTGCGCCAGGCATGGATCGCGGCGGGGCCGGCGGGGGCTTTGGCGGCGCGTTGCCCCTTGCGCGCGGCTGTTGCGGCCTTTTCCAACCCCGGGCGCAGCGCGCCATAGCCATCGCCGGTTAGCCGCCACTGGCTGGCCCGGGCGCGCAGCGCGATCATCTCGGCGCGAAACGCGGCCAGATCGCTGGCGACGTCGTCCTGGGCCGCGCGGGCATCGCGCCGGGCGGCCAGTTCGGCGCGGACCGGGGCAAAGCGCGTGGCGCCGGTGGCGGCGATCAGTTTGTCACAGGTTTCCACCATGCCCTCGGCGTCGCGCAGGGGCGACAGGTGCGCGGCGGCCTCGCGGATCGCGGCATTTTCGGCTTGGAATCCGGGAAAGACGGGGCGCAGCAGGCGGATCAGACCGCGCAGCCGCTTGGCGCGCTTGCGCAGTTGGTGCACCTTGTCGTGCATGGTCAGGGCCGGCGCGTCGATCTCGGCCAAGGCGGTGTCGATCTCTTGGGTCGCGATGCGGCGCAACGCGGCTTGCAGGGTTTTGTCGGTGCGTTTCAGGCGATAGCTCATGGCTCTCTCCGGGGTGCGGGCGGCAAATTTTGAACCGGGCCAGCGCGGCGCGCGTATTCCCCCAGTATGACATCCCCGTGTCGACAAGAGGAGGCCCCCTATGGCGGAGCGGTTGGGCGCGCTGATCTTGGGCCTTTGGCTGGCCATGCCGGCCTGGGCGCAGAGTGCCGCAGAGGCGGTGCAGGCCGTGATCGGCGCGCAGATGAGCGCGTTCGAGGCCGGGGATGAGGCGCGCGCCTTTGGCTATGCCTCGCCCGGGTTGCGGCGTTTTTTCGGCAGTTCCGAACGGTTCGGTGCGATGGTGCGGCAGGGCTATCCGATGGTCTGGCGGCCGGGTGCCGTGCGCTATCTGGGGCTGGAGGGGCAGGGGGATGCACGTCGCCAGATCATCGAGATCACGGATGGCGAGGGGCAAACCCACCGGCTGGAATACAGCATGATCGAGACGCCCGAGGGCTGGCGCATCGACGGTGTGCGGTTCCTGCCCATGCCGCCTGGGCTGAGCTGAAATCGGGCCTTGGTTAATCGGCTCTTAGGGGTTTTCTGCTAGGAACGCCTTTGTTGCGGGGGCCTGCGCCCCCGGATTTCCACACATGGATGACTGAAAATCGAGCGGAGCTTCGGCAGCCGGGGGCCTTTTCGTGCCCTTTGCCGAGTGCGCCGGGGCGCGGCATGCGCAGATGGAAAGGGGTTTCGATGAACAAGGCGATTACCGAGGGTCTGGTGCTGATGCCGCCGGCTTTTGCCAGCGGGCTGAATGTCTGGTCGCGCGAGGACGGTGCATCCGGCAGCCTCACCTATGAGGGTGCGGCCGACGCGGCGCTGGTGCCTGCGGATCAGGATTTCACCGGCTGCCTTGAGCTGCAAAAGACCGAAACCGTGCAAAAGCTGCGCTATATGGGCCAGACGCCGATCCTGGCGGGGTGCTACCTGCGGGTGACGGCGCGGGTCAAGGCGATGTCGGGCAACCTGCCCGAGGTGCGTATCGCCGCTTGGGCCGGGGACGGCAACGAGGCCCATGTCGCCAACCTGGTCGAGGTCGGGCCGTCGGTTGCGTTGAGCGCCTATGGCCGGGTCGAGACGGTCAGCGCGATCATCGGCACCGGCACCCGCACCGGCGTCGATATGCCCTGGGGCACTGTTCCGGTCTATGCCCATGTCGGCCTGGACCTGACCGGGCCGGATGGCGGCGTGGTGCGCATCGACGATCTGGTGATCGAGGACGTGACCGATGTGTTCCTGCGCGAGATGATGGATTGGGTCGATGTGCGGGACTTTGGCGCGCTGGGCGATGGCGTCACCGATGACAGCGCGGCGTTCGAGGCCGCTGATGCCGCCGCCGCCGGGCGCGAGGTGCTGGTGTCCGAGGGTACGTTCTGGCTGGCCGGTCATGTCACCTTTGAAAGCCCGGTGCGGTTCCAGGGCACGGTGGTCATGCCCGCCGACAAGCGGCTGACCCTGACCAAGAATTTCGACCTGCCCAGCTATATCGACGCCTTCGGCAACGAGTTGGAGGCGTTCAAGCGCGCGGTCGCGGTCCTGTTCAACTACTCCGACCATGACAGCCTGGACATGGGCGGGCGCCGGGTCGATGTGGATGCCCCGATCGACGTGCAGGCGGCGATTGCCAACAAGAACACCTATTCGATCCGCCGGGTGATCCGCAACGGGCAGTTCAACGTGCTGCCCTCGGCGGCGTGGGACGATGTGCAGGTCACCTCTCAGGCCAGCTATTCGCCCAATTCGCCGTTGCAGATGACCGCCGTCGCCAATATCGCCAACATCCCGGTCGGATCGCTGGTGCAGGGGCTGGGCGTGGGCCGCGAGGTTTATGTGCGCGACGTGAATGTCGGGGCGGGCACGCTGACGCTCAGCCAGCCGCTATTCGACGCCGAGGGCACCCAAGTCTATACCTTTACCCGGTTCAAATACGTTCTGGACTTCAGCGGGTTCGCCCTGCTGGACAAGTTCGTTCTGTCGGATATCGAGTTTCAGTGCGACGGGCAGGCCAGTGCGATCATGCTGCCCACGGACGGGCTGATCTTTCACCTGCGCGATTGTTTCATCACCAGGCCCAAGGATCGTGGCATCACCTCGATCGGCGAGGGATGCGCGGGGATGCTGATCGACCGGTGCCAGTTCCTGTCGAACGAACAGGCGCTGCGCTCGCAGGATCGCACCAGCATCGCGATCAACATCAACGCCAATGACACCAAGATCCGCGACAACCGCGCCGTGCGCTTTGCCCATTTCCTGGTGTTGCACGGGACTGGCCACATGGTCGTGCACAACCACTGGTTCCAGGGCGACACCGAGATCGAGGGAACCCGGCAGGCGGGTCTGGTGCTGACCCAGACCAACGTCAAATCGACGATCACCGCCAACTATATCGACAACAGCTTTATCGAGTGGACGAACGAGCATGACGCGACGCCCGATTTCACCGCCGAGTATTCCTTTGGGGGGCTGACGGTGAGTGGCAACATCTTTACCGTCAGCGACGTGGCCCCGTGGTTCCGCTGGTTCGTGATCAAGCCTCATGGCCAGGACCATTTCATCCACGGGCTGAACATCTCGGGCAATGTGTTCAAGACCATCAACGGCAATATCGAGCGGATGGACCATATCGACACGAGCTATGCCACGCTGGCGATGAACCGCGCGCGTAATGTCACGGTCGAGGCCAACGCCTATAACGGGATCGACCAGATCACGGTCAACCCGGTGATGTTGCAGGCCGATATCAACAGTCCCGCCGCAACCTGGACGTTGGACGTGGGCCCCTATCTGCCCTTTGGCGGTTGGGCGCGCAACGTCGTGGCGACCAGTTTCGAGGGGCCGATCCTGGATGCCGGTGGCGGGCGGGTGTCCGCGATGCCCTTTGCCGAGGTCGAGCAGGGGATCGACAAGAACCAGGTTACCCTGACCTGGCCGCAGCCCTGTTCGGGGCGGGTCAATGTGACGGCGCGGATGGATAACCCGCTCTAGCCTGGTCGTCATCTGTGCGCAGGGCGTTTGGGTCGCGTTCCCCTTGGGGGCGCGGCCCTTTTCATGGCCGGGTCAGATCGTCCGCCGTCAGCCGAAAGGCCCGTCCAAAGCCACCGTTCAGGTGCCCGTCCAGCGGGGCGAGGTGCACCAGGTGAAAATCGGCAAAGTCGATATAAAGCTGCGCCTTGGGCTGATGGGCCAGATAGGCGGCGCGCAGGGTGGCATGGTTGGGGGCATCGCGCGATATGAAATGGGCGCGCGCCTGAATGCTCAGCCGTGGATGGGTCAGCGGATCACCCTTTGGCCCCGGCTCTCCGACCAGCAGCGCGCAAAGGGGATCGGCGCGCAACGCGCCCGTGTGCGGCGCAAGATCCGAGACCAGCGCCAGGATACCCCCGGTGGGATCGGGGGCCAGCGCGATCCGGGTTACGAAGGGGGCGCCGTCGCGCAGCACCGCCAGCGCGCCGAACCGGGCCTCGGCCATCAGGGTCCGTGCCAGGGTGCGGGCCGTTTCATCGGCGGGCTGGAACGGATCGGGCCTGGGCATCTGTCGCTCCTGCGGATGGACGCGTGCGCCGCCGGCCCGATCTGTGGAACGGCCCGTGCAGATCGCAGCGCATATCCCGGACATGCGAAAAGCCCCAGCCTTTGGCAAGGGGCTTTGCCGTGGGTCGAACGGGGGTCAGCCGTTGGCGGTCATCCGGCGGCGCCGGCGGTCGGCACGGGCGGCGCGATCCCAGGACAGCGGGGCCATCGGCTTGGCCGTTTCTTCCAGGATCCAGATCATCCAGCGGCGTGTCGGTTTCATCTTGGCGCTCCTTAAAGTCGGGTAGCGGCGCCCCGATCACGATTCGGCGGGGGCCTTTGTTAACCAACTTGCGGGGGCAATGGGGCAAGGATGAGGCAGCGCGGGGTGCGGATTTTGACGATGTTCACCCCGGCCTAGAGCCGGATCGCCGAGATCAGTCGCCCATAATCGGCGGCCCCCTCATGGACGCTGCGGCGATAGGAAAAGAAGCGTTGTGGGTCGGAATAAGTGCAATGACGCGTCCACAGCGCATGGCCAATCCCAGCCGCGCGCATCCGCGCCAGGCTGAATCCGGGCAGATCGAACTGCACCCGGTCGCCCGTGCCCTGGGCGAAAAACCGCGCATTGCCAGCATCCTCGGCCAGAAAGCTGTCCATGAACTCCGGTCCCACCTCATAGGCGCGCTGGCTGATCGTGGGGCCGATCACCGCGGCGGTGTTGCTGCGGTCCGCGCCCAGCCCCTCCATTGCCGCCAGCGTTGCCTCGAGGATGCCGTTCAAGGCACCGCGCCAACCGGCATGGGCGGCGCCGATCACGCCCGCCTGGATGTCGGCGAACAGGACCGGCTGGCAGTCGGCCGTCAGCACGGCCAGCGCCAGTCCCGGCTGATCGGTGACCACGGCATCGGCGCGCGGGCGGATATCGGGGGGCGTGGCGATCACGGCGACATCGGTGGAATGGACCTGGTTGACGGTGATCAGGTGGTCGCCCGGGACACCCATGGCGCCCGCCACGCGGCCGCGGTTGATCGCCACCACCTCGCATTGATCCGACGATCCCTCGCCGCAGTTCAGCCCGGCAAAGACCCCCGACGAGGCCCCGCCGCGCCGGGTGAAAAACCCATGGCGCAGCGGGGACAGGGCGTCCGAGGTAAGAATCTCCAGCGTCATGGGTCCAGTCCTGGCGGGGCGGGCACGCCCCGGGGTGTCAGCGCGATTGTCTGGCAGAGCGTTCCCATTTCCTGCGGGTGGGTCAAGCGTCGATGTGCGGCAACGTGACTTTCCAGCGCCGCGCCGGTCAGCCCGCGCGCCAGCGTTTGCGCCCGCGCGGTGATGCCCAGGCGTTCCAGGAACACACCCTGGGGGGTCATCGCGCTGACCCGGGCGCCCTGGGACCGGGCGGCCTGGGCCAGGGCCTCGAAATCCACATGGGCGGTCAGGTCGGCCGCGCCGGGGCTGGCCAGCGGGGATTCGGGGGTGTGGGCGCGCAGGGCCTGAAACGTGTCGCCGCGCGCGTGCCAGCCGCCGTAATCCACGATCAGCGCGCCACCGCCATGCCGGGCGATGACAGCCCCCAGATGCCCGGCGATGGCGCCGGCAGCGGGGCAGGTTTCCACGATCTCGCCGGGGGCGGTGTCGGCCAGGCGATGCTCCAGCGTGGCCAGCGGCGCGGGGGCCGACAGCCCAAAGGCAAGCTGCCCGTCGATCACCCCGACCTGTCGTTCGCACCACCCGGCGGGGTCGCGCTGAAACTGGCGGATCGGCAGGGCGTCGAAAAACTCGTTCGCGATCAGGAAAAGCGGCGCCTGGGGCAGGGCGTTCACATCCTCGATCCAGGTGACGGCGGTGCCGGCCAGGGTCTGGCGCTGGACCTCGCGCAGGGTTGGCGAGGTCTCGACCAGATGCACCCGCATGGCGGCGTGGAACCCCGGCACCCTGCGGGTCGCGCGCAGCGCGTCGGCCATGCAGGTGCCGCGCCCCGGGCCCATCTCGGCCAGGGTAAAGGGCGTTGGCGCCCCCTGGTCGATCCAGACCTGGGCCAGCCACAGCCCCAGCAATTCGCCGAACATCTGGCTGATCTCGGGCGCGGTGATGAAATCGCCGCCTGCGCCGAACGGGTCGCGGGTGCTGTAATATCCATGGGTGGGGTGCATCAGGCATTCGGCCATATAGTCGGCCAGGCTGATCGGACCGTTGGCCGCGATGCGCTGGACCAAGAGGCGGGCCAGTGGCGTCATGCCCGCCGCCGCGCGTGCCACAGCAGGCCCAGCCCCACCGCCATCATCGGCAGTGACAAAAGCTGGCCCATCGACAGACCCATCCCGTGCCAATGCAGCACATGGCCCATCGGGTTGTCCGGCGTGATGAACTGGTAATCGGCCTGGCGGAACAGCTCGACCGTGAACCGCGCCAGCCCGTAGCCCAGAAAGAACACCCCGGTCAGCCGCCCCGGATGGCGTCCCGCGCCGCGCCCCAGCACCAGGATCAACAGCACGGCGCCCAGCACCAGCCCCTCCAGCCCCGCCTCGTAGAGTTGCGAGGGGTGGCGCGCGCAGGGCACGCTGGCCCAGCCGGGACAGAACTGCGCCATCTCGGTGGGAAAGACCACGGCCCAGGGCAGGTCCGAGGGACGGCCCCAAAGCTCTGCGTTGATGAAATTGGCGATCCTGCCCAGCATCAGCCCCGGCGGCGTGGCCACCGCCAGCGCGTCGGCGGCGGACATCAGCGCGACGCCGTGTTTTCGGGCAAACACCGTCAGCGCCACCACGACCCCCAGGAACCCGCCGTGAAACGACATGCCCCCCTGCCAGACCATCAGGATTTCTGCCGGGTGGGACAGGTAGTAACCCGGCTGGTAAAACAGCACGAACCCCAGCCGTCCGCCCAGGATCACGCCCAGGATGATCCAGGTCAGCAACTCCTCGACCTGCTCGGGGGTCATCGGTGGGCGATCATGTGGCCACAGCGCCGGGCGCCGCATCAGCGCCACCACCAACCGCCAGCCGATCACGATCCCCGCGATATAGGCCAGCGCATACCAGCGCAGCGCGAACTGCATGCCAAAGAGCGAGATCGAAAAGATCTCGGGGCTGAGGTCGGGAAAGGTCAGAACGGCCTGCATGTCCCCCCCTCTTGTCCGCTGCGATGTGGTGAAGTCAACCTTGTCCTTACCGCGCTTGCGGGCCATATAAGAGTTGAACGTAAATGCCAGAGGCCGCCCATGCAGACCCGGAACAAATTTCTCGACGACATGTCGCAACTGATGACCAATGCGATGGGCGTGGCCCAAGGCGCCAAGGACGAGGCCGATACCGCGATGCGCAGCATGGTCGATCGCTGGTTGGCGGATCGCGATTTCGTCACCCGCGAAGAGTTCGACGCGGTGCGCGCGATGGCCCAGAAGGCCCGCGAAGAAAATGAGGCGCTGAAGGTTCGCCTGGCCGCGCTGGAGGCCGCCAGCAAGTAACCGTCAGACCGACAGGGCTGAAATCAGGGGGCGTGCCGGTGGGCGCGCCCCTTTTTGATGTGGCGGCACGGGGCGGCCATCCCCGGGGGCGATTATCCGGTGCGGTGCCGGGCGGTGGGGCGGGCGTCTCGATCCACTGACCGTCCCGTTTCGCGGCCCGCACCGCGCATGGGCCACGCCCGCGCGCCGCGCGGGTTTTGCCCGCGTCCGCCTGCCACTCGGGTTCATGGGGCGGATGGGGCGCGGCGTCCCGGGTCAGCCGTTGGTTTTCGCGTTCACGGCGGGTTTTTTCCGGGGCTTCTTGTCCGGGCTGGCCGGTTGTTGCGTGTGTCCGAAAGCCTCGCGTTCAAGCCGGGCGGTGCGCAGCCTGTGGGTCTTGGCCTCTCGGGCGTCAGCATCCGCCTGGATAATGCCCCGGGCGATTTCGGTGGTGGTGTCAGCCTTGGTTTGGGGTTTGACTGGGCGGAACAGGGTGTCTCTGGTCAGCAAAATACGGACCTCCGATATGGCAAGGGGGCGATGTCGCCGAAGTCGTTGACGGGGAAACGTCTGTTCATCCCGATATGACGTTCGTCGAGATCGGATCGGCATCTGGATGATGCCACCTGCCACGATTCCAAGGATGCGAAACGGCACATGCCCAGCCGGTTTCAGGGAAACATCAGGGGGGCGTGCGATTTGACAGCCGGACCAGGCACGGTGTCGCAGGTCGCGGGATGTGCAGGGCGGGCGAACCAGCCCTGCACGAATTCTTTACACGAGCGCGAGGTTGACCGCGGATTCGCGGCCGTCACGTCCGGATTCGATGTCGAAGGTCACCTTCTGATCATCGTTGAGGCTGGTCAGGCCCGACCGCTCCAGCGCGGAAATATGGACGAACACGTCCTTGCCGCCGGACTCGGGTGCGATAAAGCCGAAGCCTTTGGTAGAGTTGAACCATTTCACGGTGCCATTGGCCATATCCGTGGTCTCCTGTCTAGGGTGCTGCCCACAGGGCGCGGCAGCTCGGCATTGTCAGTCTGGATCGATCAACTGAGAGCCGTTGTAGCGGAGACAGAGGTTCGAAAAAGAAAACGTCAGCTTGCAACAGATAGGCTGTGTTCCCCGCCACTACAAGGGGAACGTGCGAAAACTGCAAAAATGGCCGGATCCGTCGGCGCGGTTCGGTTTTTGCGCCCATGCGTGGTTTGTCCGGCCGTGGGGACCTTTTGCCGGTCTTTCGCCGGGATGGGGCATGGCCCCGTGCGGGATCGGGTCATCCACGCTGCGGGGTCAGGGCGCGACAGGCCCCCCCGCCGGGTTGGGGCGTCGTCACCCGATCGGGCAATGAGAGGTTGATTTCTGCATGGCGGACGGGCAATCGTCACAGCCGACAAATCCCATCCCGGAGAGCCCAGACATGCCCGCATACCGTTCCCGCACCAGCACCCATGGCCGCAACATGGCAGGCGCACGCGGCCTGTGGCGCGCGACCGGGGTGAAGGACAACGACTTTGGCAAGCCGATCATCGCCATCGTCAACTCGTTCACACAATTCGTGCCGGGTCACGTCCACCTCAAGGATCTCGGCCAGATGGTCGCCCGCGAGGTCGAGGCGGCGGGCGGCATCGCCAAGGAGTTCAACACCATCGCGGTGGATGACGGTATCGCCATGGGCCATGACGGCATGCTCTATTCGCTGCCCTCGCGCGAGTTGATCGCCGATAGCGTTGAATACATGGTCAACGCCCACTGCGCCGATGCGATGGTCTGCATCTCGAATTGCGACAAGATCACGCCCGGCATGCTTATGGCGGCGATGCGGCTGAACATTCCGGCAGTCTTCGTGTCGGGCGGCCCGATGGAGGCTGGCAAGGCCACGCTGGATGACGGGCGCACCATCTCGATCGACCTGGTGGACGCCATGGTGGCCGCCGCCGATGACAAGGTCAGCGATAGCGACCTGCAGGCCATCGAACAGGCGGCCTGTCCGACCTGCGGGTCGTGTTCGGGCATGTTCACCGCCAACTCGATGAACTGTTTGACCGAGGCGTTGGGGCTGTCGCTGCCGGGCAATGGCTCGACCCTGGCGACCCACGCCTATCGCAAGGATCTGTTCCTGGAGGCCGGGCGTCGCGCGGTCGATCTGTGCCGGCGCTATTACGACCAGGACGATACCAGCGTTCTGCCCCGGTCATTGGCCACCAAGGCGGCGTTCGAAAACGCCATGGCGTTGGACATCGCGATGGGGGGGTCGACCAACACGGTGCTGCACATCCTGGCAGCCGCCCAGGAGGGTGGGGTGGATTTCACCATGGACGACATCGACGCGCTGTCGCGCAAGGTGCCGTGCCTGTGCAAGGTCGCGCCGAACAAGGCCGATGTCCATGTCGAGGATGTGCACCGCGCCGGCGGCATCATGGCCATCCTCGGAGAGTTGGACCGCGCCGGCCTGATCCACCGCGACTGCGGCACGGTGCATGCCCCCACGATCGGCGCTGCCATCGACCAGTGGGACATCGCCAGATCCGAAAACCCCCAGGCGCGTGAGCTGTTCCTGGCCGCCCCCGGAGGGGTGCCGTCGCAAACCGCGTTCAGCCAGTCCTCCAAATGGCCGTCGCTGGACACCGACCGCACGAATGGCGTGATCCGCTCGGCCGAGACGCCGTTTTCCCATGATGGCGGTCTGGCCGTGCTCAAGGGCAACCTGGCCCCTGATGGCTGCATCGTGAAAACCGCCGGGGTGGACGACTCGATCCTGGTGTTTACCGGCACCGCCAAGGTCTATGAAAGCCAGGACGCCGCAGTGTCCGGCATCCTGACCGGCAAGGTGGCCGAGGGCGACGTGGTGGTGATCCGCTATGAGGGGCCCAAGGGCGGGCCGGGCATGCAGGAAATGCTCTATCCCACGTCCTATCTGAAATCCAAGGGGCTGGGCAAAGCCTGTGCGCTGATCACCGATGGGCGGTTCTCGGGGGGCACCTCGGGGCTGTCGATCGGCCACGTCTCGCCCGAGGCGGCATCGGGGGGTACGATCGGCCTGGTGCGCGATGGCGACAGGATCGAGATCGACATTCCCAGCCGCACCATCACCTTGGCTGTCCCCGACGCCGAACTGGCCACCCGCCGGGCCGAGCAGCAGGCCAAGGGCTGGACCCCGGCCGCGCCGCGCACGCGCAAGGTCTCTCAGGCGCTGAAGGTTTATGCCCAATTCGCGGCCTCGGCCGACAAGGGGGCGGTGCGGATCCTGCCGGAATGATCCCGGCGTAACCGAAAACCGATGGCCCGCCAGAAATGGCGGGCCGTTTTGCGTCGGGGGCGGTGCTGTTGCCCCTTCAGGATCGTGGCGTGCTTGCGTAAGGTGCCGCCACCCCCGCCGCCCCAGGCCAAGGACCATGAGATGCGCCAGCCAGATCCCCACACCGCCCCACGCTCTGCCAACCCACGGCGCGTTTTTGTCCTGGGGGGCACCGGAACCATCGGCAAGGCGACCGTCGATGCGTTGGTGCAGCGCGGGCACGAGGTGATCTGTTTCGTGCGTCCGCGCGCGGGGGGCGATCCGACCCGTGGCCTGCCCGCCGGGGTCGATGTCCGGCTGGGCGATGTGACCGACCCGGCCTCGCTGGCGCGGGACGGTTTTCGGGGCGAGCGGTTCGATGCGCTGGTGTCGTGCCTGGCCTCGCGCACCGGTGTGCCGCGCGATGCCTGGGCGATCGACCACCAGGCCCATGTCGATGCCCTGGCCGCGGCGCAGGCCGCCGGGGTCACGCAAATGGTCCTGTTGTCCGCGATTTGCGTGCAAAAGCCGCTGTTGGGATTCCAGCAGGCCAAGCTGGCCTTTGAAAAGACGCTGATCGATTCTGGCGTGGACTATTCCATCGTCCGGCCCACGGCGTTTTTCAAATCGCTCTCGGGTCAGTTGGACCGGCTGCGCCAGGGCAAACCGTTTCTGCTGTTCGGGGATGGAACGCTGACCGCGTGCAAGCCGATCAGCGACGCGGATCTGGGCGCCTATATCGCTGAGTGCCTGGACGACGACAGCCGCCGCAACCGGATCCTGCCCATCGGCGGGCCGGGCGACGCGATTACCCCGCGACAGCAGGGCGACTACCTGTTCCACATCCTGGGACAAGAGCCGAAATTCCGCCAGGTGCCCGTGGCGATGCTGGATATCATCATCGCGGTTCTGGCCACGTTGGGCCGGGTATCGCCCGGACTGCGGGACAAGGCCGAACTGGCCCGGATCGGGCGCTATTACGCCACTGAATCCATGCTGGTCCTCGATCCGGCGACGGGGCGCTATGACGCTGATGCCACGCCTTCGGCCGGGCAGGAAACGCTGTTCGATTTCTACGACCGCCTGGTGCGTGGCGAGGCCCATGTCGAGCGCGGCGAACACGCGGTCTTCTGAGCGCGCCAGGGCGCTCGGTTCGGCCCGCGGGCCGGGGCAGGGGGCGCGTGCCCGTGACCTGGCGGGGCCGACCGCAACATCGCCCCGTGGCCCCGTCAAAGTCAGGGCGGCCGTCCCCGGCGTTGGGCTGGCGATGCCCATGCCCAAGGCGTCCACCCTTTCTATGCTTTGGGTTCAACCCGCTCCGAAGGCGAACGCTCTTTGCTGAATTATGCGGCACCGCAGCAAAGACTGTCTGAAATCTGACCGGACAGTGGCGAGTCCTTGCCTGTCGATACGCCAAAAAGGTGCATCCCCCCTTCCAGATATGGACAACGCCTTGGCGGCTATCGATGCTTGAAAGAGAATCGAGGACAGGATGACGACTGCCACAACCGGCCACCGGGGTCCGCCCCAGCCGCCCCTCGGTGTCGAACGGTTCCCGCTGGACACCGTCTGCGAAGCGGCCAAGATCCTGACCGGCGCAAGCGATCCGGTCGGGGCGATGCCGTCCGTGCTGAACGTGATGTCGTCGTTCCTGGGTCTTCAGATGGGGGCGCTGGCGCTGCTGGACGACAAGGGGCGCACGGGTCAGGACGGGGAAATCAATCCCTTTGTCATCGCCGCGACCACGCGCGGATCGGCCTGTCAGCCCGCCGGTTCGGGCGCCTTGCCGCTGGCCGCGACCCGCACGGTGTTTCGCACCGGCGTCACCCTGGTGTCGCGTGACGCGGCACAGGAACTGGGCCCCGACGCGCTGCCGCCCTGTGCGCCGCACAACCGCTATGCCTTTATCGCGGTGCCGATCCGTGAACAGGTGCATTCGCCCTATGTCATCGGCGTGCTGGGCGCCTGGCGCGATGTCGAGGAGGACGGGTATTTCACCCTGGACGAGGATCAGCGGGTGATGACCATGATCGCCTCGATCCTGGAGCAGTCGGTCAAGTTTCGCCGCCTGGTCGCCCGCGACCGCGAACGCTTGATGGAAGAGGCCCGCCTGGCCCTGCGCGCCGCCAATGAAACGGCCAGTGCGGCGTCCAGCGCCCCGGCCGAACCGATCAAGGGCGTCATCGGCGACAGCCCGGCCATCAGGGCCGTGACGGCCCAGATCCACAAGGTCGCCGCGACCCACTCGCCCGTCCTGCTGCGCGGAGAAAGTGGCACCGGCAAAGAGTTGTTCGCCCGCGCCGTGCACGCGCTGAGCCCGCGCCGCGACAGGGCCTTCGTCAAGGTCAACTGTGCCGCACTCAGCCAATCGCTGCTGGAGTCAGAGCTGTTCGGCCACGAAAAGGGTGCCTTTACCGGCGCCATCGCGCAAAAGAAGGGCCGGTTCGAACTGGCCGACAAGGGCACGCTGTTCCTGGACGAGATCGGCGAGATCGGGCCAGAGTTCCAGGCCAAGCTGTTGCGCATCCTGCAAGAGGGAGAGTTCGAGCGCGTCGGCGGCGCCAAGACGATGAAGGTCGACGTGCGCCTGGTAACGGCCACCAACCGCGACCTTGAGGCCGCCGTCGCGCGCGGCGATTTCCGCGCCGATCTCTATTTCCGCATCTGCGTGGTGCCCATCGTACTGCCTGCGTTGCGCGACCGGCTGGAGGACGTGCCGCCCTTGGCCGAAACCTTCCTCAAGCGGTTCAACGCCCAGAACGGCATGGAAAAGCACCTGACCCCCGAGGCGATGCGCGCGCTGGCGCGTTGTCAGTTCCCCGGAAACGTGCGCGAGTTGGAAAACTGCATCCACCGCGTCGCCTCCCTGTCCTCGGGCAGCGAGATCACCGCCGATGAACTGGCCTGTCAGCAGGGCACCTGCCTGTCGGCGGAACTGTGGCGCATGCAAAGCGGTGAACATTCGCCGATCGGCGGGCTGGCCACAGTGCGCCCGCCGCTGCCCATGGCCGATATCCGCCCCGCCGCCCCGGCGTCGTCGCCGCAGGCAAACGCGGCCCCCGTGGCCCCCGCGCCCGCGGATGGCCCACAGGACGAACGCGCCCGCCTGATCGACGCGATGGAACGGTCCGGCTGGGTGCAGGCCAAGGCCGCGCGCATTCTGGGTCTGACCCCGCGCCAGATTGGCTATGCGCTGAAAAAGCACGATATCGAGGTGCGCAAGTTCTGATCGCGCGCCCGCCGCCGTTCACGTGACGCCCATCCCCCTCCGATGTGCAGACACACCCCGACCCGCCACCGCCGGACCCATTGTCGGTTTTGCGACGCGCTGTCGCGCCCCTGACAGTCGCCCCCCCATCACAGCCCCGCAAAGCCGCACAAACAGGGCCCCACTGGCTTGGCATGGTCATTGCTACACCCACAGGGAGACACCGAAAAGGAGAGAGCCCCATGTCCGCCCCCCTGATCCCGATTTCCGGCCTCGCCCTCTCCGATCGCGCACAGATGGGCCAAGCTGCGGAAAAGGTCGGCTGTTCTGCCTCGTCCTGCGGATCGTCCGCCGGACCCGCCGACATGGACCCCGCGACCTGGGCCAAGGTCAAGGACCACCCCTGCTACTCCGAGGAGGCGCACCACTATTTCGCCCGGATGCACGTGGCCGTTGCCCCGGCCTGCAACATCCAGTGCAACTATTGTAACCGCAAATACGACTGCGCCAACGAAAGCCGTCCGGGCGTGGTGTCCGAACGGCTGACCCCCGAACAGGCCGCGCGCAAGGTGCTGGCCGTCGCCGCGCAGGTGCCGCAGCTGTCGGTGCTCGGGATCGCGGGGCCGGGGGATGCGGCCTATGACTGGCGCCGCACGCGCGAAACCTTTGATCTGGTCTCCTCACGGCTGCCCGACATCAAGCTGTGCCTGTCCTCGAACGGTCTCGCGCTGCCCGATCATATCGACGAGATCGTGGCGATGAACATCGACCACGTGACGATCACGATCAACGCCATCGACCCCGAGATCGGCCAGCAGATCTATCCCTGGATCTTCTATGACGGCAAACGCCGCACCGGGATCGAGGCCGCGACGATCCTGCGCGACCGCCAGTTGAAATCGCTGGAAATGCTGCATGAGCGCGGCGTTCTGGTAAAGGTCAACTCGGTCCTGATCCCGGGGATCAACGACGACCACCTGATCGAGGTGAACAAGGCGGTCAAGGCGCGCGGCGCCTTCCTGCACAACATAATGCCGCTGATTTCCGACCCCGCCCATGGCACCCATTTCGGCCTGACCGGCCAGCGCGGTCCCACCGCGGCCGAGCTGAGAAAGGTCCAGGACGCCTGCGCGGGCGGCGCCAACCTGATGCGCCATTGCCGCCAATGCCGCGCCGATGCGGTGGGCCTGTTGGGCGAGGATCGGGGCCAGGACTTCACCCTCGACAAGCTGCCCGAGACGATCGAGGACACCCCAGAGGCCCGCGCCGCCTATCGCGAGTGGGTGGCCGAGGAACGCCGCGACCGCGCCACCGCCGCCCAGTTTGCCGAGGCCGCCACCGAGCCGGTCGAGACACCCACGCTCTTTGCCGTCTGCACCCGTGGGTCGGGCCGGATCAACCTGCATTTCGGCAAGGCGACCGAGTTCCAGATCTATGAGGCCGGGGCCGATGGCATTCGCTTTGTCGGGCACCGCCGGGCGGACAACTATTGCCTGGGCGGCCATGGCGACAGCGAGCGGATGGACGAGGTTATCCGGGTGCTGGAGGGGGTGCCTTATATCCTGTGCGCCAAGATCGGCGAGGGGCCGCGCGCCCGCCTTGCCGCCGCCGGGATCGAGGCCATCGACAGCTTGGCCCAGGATTACATCGAAACCGCCGTCGCCGCCGTGCTCGCCTCGCGCAACGCGTGTCTGGGCCGCAGCGCCGAAAGCGCCTGAGCGCGCCCCATCCCAAAGGAGGACGCCATGGCCCTCAAGATCATCACCAGCCAATGCACCGTCTGCGGCGCCTGTGAATTCGAATGCCCCAATGCCGCGATCACGTTCAAGGGCGACACCTATATCATCGACCCGGACAAATGCACCGAATGCGAGGGGCAGTTCGAAACGCCGCAATGCGTCGCCGTCTGCCCGGTGCCCGATACCTGCGTTCCGGTCTGACCGGATCATGCCCGAAGGCCCGGATCCGGTGGACTGGCAGGGACGCGCGATCGACTGCGCCACCTGCCGGTTCACGACCTACCTTGCCCAGGGGCAATGCGGCCCGGGCTGGGCCTGCGCCTTTGACCGATATGCCCCCCGGATCGGCCGGTTCTTCCTGATCAACCCGGCGGATGCGGATCGCTGCCTGAATGATCCCTATTTCGAAACCCGCGCTGCGGCGGCGCGGGTGGCCACGCTGTTCCGTCTGCCGCGTTTGCTGTCCGATCCCGACCCGGCGGTGCGCGCAATCGCGGCCCTGCGTCTGCCGGTGGGCCATGCGCGGCTGTGCCTGCGCGATCCCGACCGGCAGGTGCGCGCCGCCGTGGCCTGGCGTCTGCCGCCGGCAGAGATGGCGCCGCTCTTGGGCGATGACGACCCCTATGTCCGGCTGATCGCCGCGCGCCGCGCCGATCCGGGGCTGTTGCCGCTGCTTGCGCTTGATGCCGACCCCGAGATCCGCGCGGTGGTCGCGGGCCGGGTTCCGCCGCGCTGGCTGGACCACCTGATTGCGGACCCCGAACCCCAGGTGCGCCGCACCGTCGCCACGCGTCTGGCCCCCGATGCCCTGGTCCGCCTGGCCGAGGATCCCGATATCCGCGTGCGCCACGCCGTGGCCGAACGCGCTGATGCCGCCCTGGCCGCGCGGATGCTGACCGATCCCGACGCCCCCGTGCGCCAGGCCGCCACCGAGCGGCTAGCCGAACTTGCAACCGAAAGGGACAGCGATGTCGACCGATGACCGCGAGATCGAGATTTACGGCCCCCCCGCCTTTGACCCCGGCGAAAAGGTCCGCGCGCGCAAACATATCCGCAACGACGGCACCGTGCCCGGCTCCGAGGTTGGTGAGTTCGTCGTGAAAAAGGGCGAGGTCGGCTATGTCCGCGACATCGGCACCTTCCTGAACCAATTTTACATCTACGCGGTCGAATTCGTGGACAGCCAGTCCATCATCGGCATGCGCAAGGACGAACTCGACAGCCTGGACAAGGAGATGACGACATGAAGATCATGGTGCGCGAAACCCCCAAGGGCATGGAGGTCTATGTCCCCAAGAAAGACCTCGAAGAGATCGTCGTCGAATCCGAGAAACCCGGCCTCTGGGGCGGCTGGGCGAAACTGTCCAACGGCTGGACCTTCGAGATGCCGGCCTTTGACGAGGCGCCGAAACTGCCGATCACGGTCGAGGCGCGCCGCCTCTCGGTGGAATAGGACAATGGGCGCTGAAACCCGCCTGGCCGACCTGCTGGACGAGGTCGCCACCGGAACCCGCGTGCCCTATCTGGGCGCAGGGGTGGCGGCGCTGGGCGGTGGGTCGCAGCCTGCCTCGCCCCCTGAGCTGTGCGCCGCGATCGAGGCCCGTGTCCGGGTGCCCAAACGGGTCAGCGGCAACCTGTGGTCGGTGGCGCAATTCGTCGAAAGCCGCCGCTTTCGCAGAACCCTGGATGCGATCCTGCACGAGGTCTTTGCCGAACACCCGGACCCTGCGCCGCTGCACCGCTGGCTGGCCCGGGTGCGCCCGCCGATGGTGGTCGATGCCTGGTACGACAGTGGCATCCTCGAGGCCGCCATGGCCCAGGGACAGGGCAACTGGGGCTGGGTGCAGGGCGTCAGCCGCACCGGCGAGTGGTCCGAGATCTGGACCCGCGCCTACGACGCCCGGGAAATGCTGGTCGGCGAACAGCCCGATCCCGACTGGCAGATGCTGATCTACAAACCCCACGGGGTGATCCGCCAGGACAAGGCGTTCCTGATTTCCGACAGCGACTATGTCGAGGTGCTGACAGAGATCGACATCCAGTCGCCGATCCCCGCCGAGGTCCAGGTGCGCCGCACGGGCCGCCCGTTCCTGTTCCTGGGCTGCCGGTTCGACGACCAGATGCTGCGCCTGTTCGCGCGCCAGATCGCCAAACGCTCGGCCGCTGGCCATGTCGCGGTGATCGAGGGCCCGCTGACCCGGATGGAGCTGCGCTTTCTCGATGAGCTGGGGATCGAGCGGCTGGACCTGCCCCTGGCCGCGGTGAACGATCTGCTGTCGATCCCAAGCGCCTGAGCCGCCCCCGAATGCGCGCAGTGACGCGCGCAAGCCCATGTGTTGCGGCCCCTTCGGGGGCCGCATGTTTTTTGGGTATCGGGACCAATAAGACGACCCACCGTTTGCCTTCTTCCTGGCAAAAACTCCCCGGGACCAGCGGGCGCCGCCGGGGATGCGGGCTCGATAGGGCGATTGTCGCGCAATTGTCGGGTTCGACACACAGGGGGGCGATCCGGGGAAGATCCGTAAAGCGCTGAAAACAAAAAACAAAAAACAAAATCAGGCTTGGCACACTTCCTGCTTATCCAACGGGGGAGAGCGGCCGCGACGCCTTCTCGCGACACGAAGTGACACATAGCTGCAAAGGACCAAACCCATGACCGCGCTGAGACAGATCGCCTTTTACGGCAAGGGTGGGATCGGCAAATCCACCACCTCGCAAAACACGCTGGCCGCCCTGGTCGAGATGGGCCAGAAAATCCTGATCGTCGGCTGCGACCCCAAGGCCGACTCGACCCGCCTGATCCTGAACACCAAGTTGCAGGACACCGTTCTGCACCTGGCCGCCGAGGCCGGGTCGGTCGAGGACCTCGAACTCGAAGACGTGATGAAGGTCGGGTACAAGGGCATCAAGTGCACCGAGGCCGGCGGCCCCGAGCCGGGGGTTGGCTGTGCTGGCCGCGGCGTGATCACCGCGATCAACTTCCTTGAAGAAAACGGTGCCTATGAGGATGTCGACTACGTCTCGTATGACGTGCTGGGCGACGTGGTCTGCGGCGGCTTTGCCATGCCGATCCGCGAAAACAAGGCCCAGGAAATCTATATCGTCATGTCGGGCGAGATGATGGCGCTTTATGCAGCCAACAACATCGCCAAGGGCATCCTGAAATACGCCAACTCGGGCGGTGTGCGTCTGGGCGGTCTGATCTGCAACGAACGTCAGACCGACCGCGAGCTGGAGCTGGCCGAGGCGCTGGCCGCCAAGCTGGGCTGCAAGATGATCCACTTCGTGCCGCGCGACAATATCGTGCAGCACGCGGAACTGCGCCGCGAAACGGTGATCCAGTACGCCCCCGAGAGCAAGCAGGCCGAGGAATACCGCCAGCTCGCCCAGAAGATCCATGACAACTCGGGCAAGGGTGTGATCCCGACCCCGATCACCATGGAAGAGCTGGAAGAGATGCTGATGGATTTCGGCATCATGCAATCCGAAGAGGACCGCCTGGCAGCGATCGAAGCTGCCGGCGCCTGACCCCTGACGGGCCGGCGATCCGCCGGCCCGCCCCTTGCGCCCGCATCCACCCCGCCCGAAGGAGCCAGACAGATGGCAAAAGACATTCCCGATCCGATCGCGCCCGAAAAGCTGATCGAAGAGGTCCTCTCCGCCTATCCCGCCAAAGCTGCAAAGAAACGCGCCCGTCATCTGGGTGTGGCACAACCCGCGGCCGAAGGAGACACCGAAATCGTGTCGAAATGCGACACGGTGAAATCCAACGTGAAATCCGTGCCCGGCGTCATGACGATCCGCGGCTGCGCCTATGCCGGTTCCAAAGGCGTGGTCTGGGGCCCGGTCAAGGACATGGTCCATATCAGCCACGGCCCGGTCGGATGCGGCCACTATTCCTGGTCCCAGCGCCGGAATTACTACACCGGCACCACCGGCGTGGACAGCTTTGTGACGATGCAGTTCACCACTGATTTCCAGGAAAAGGACATCGTTTTCGGCGGCGACAAGAAGCTGGAAAAGACGATCGACGAAATCAACGAGCTGTTCCCGCTGGCCAAGGCGGTTTCGGTCCAGTCGGAATGCCCCATCGGCCTGATCGGTGACGATATCGAGGCCGTGGCCCGCAAGAAAAAGACCGAGATCGGCAAGACCATCGTGCCGGTGCGGTGCGAGGGGTTCCGCGGCGTTTCGCAAAGCCTGGGTCACCACATCGCCAACGATGCGATCCGTGACTGGGTGCTGGAGGGCGAAGGCTCTGACTACGAGGTCAGCCCTTATGATGTGAACATCATCGGCGACTACAACATCGGTGGCGACGCCTGGTCGTCGCGCATCCTGTTGGAAGAGATCGGCCTGAACGTGGTCGGGTCGTGGTCCGGCGACGCGACGCTGGCCGAGATGGAAAACGCCCCCAAGGCCAAGCTGAACCTGATCCACTGCTACCGGTCGATGAACTATATCTGCCGGCACATGGAGGAAAAGCACGGCGTGCCGTGGATGGAATACAACTTCTTCGGGCCCAGCCAGATCGCCGCGTCCCTGCGCGCCATCGCCGCCAAGTTCGACGAGACCATCCAGGCCAATGCCGAGGCGGTGATCGCCAAGTATCAGCCGCTGGTCGACGAGATCCTGGCGAAATACAAGCCGCGCCTCGAGGGTAAATCGGTGATGCTGTATGTGGGCGGCCTGCGTCCGCGCCACGTCGCCACCGCCTATCACGACCTGGGCATGGAAATTGTCGGCACGGGCTACGAGTTCGCCCATGGCGACGATTACAAGCGCACCGGCGAGCACATCAAGGAAGGCACGCTGATCTATGATGACGTGACCGGTTATGAGCTGGAAAAATTCATCGAGACCATGCGCCCCGACCTGGTCGGCTCTGGCATCAAGGAGAAATACCCGACGCAGAAAATGGGTATCCCGTTCCGCCAGATGCACAGCTGGGACTATTCGGGCCCCTATCACGGCTATGATGGCTTTGCGATCTTTGCCCGCGATATGGATCTCGCGATCAACAACCCGGTTTGGGGCATGTTCGACGCGCCCTGGAAGAAATCGGCCTGACGGCCCCTCGGGCGGGGGCGCTGGCCCCCGCTTCCCATCAACCTTTCGGCCGCGTCCCGGAATGCGGACGGCCCGTAGAAGGATTTGAGACATGCCCCAATCGGCAGACAAGGTGCTGGACCACGCCAAGCTGTTCCACGAACCCGAATACAAGGAAATGCTCGACAACAAGCGGGCCAAGTACGAAAACGCCGCGCCCGCGCCGCAGGTGACGGAAATCCTGGACTGGACCAAGTCCTGGGACTACCGCGAAAAGAACCTGGCCCGCACCGCGCTGACCATCAACCCCGCCAAGGCCTGTCAGCCGCTGGGCGCGGTGTTCGCCGCCGCCGGCTACGAGGGCACGATGAGCTTTGTGCACGGCTCGCAGGGCTGCGTGGCCTATTACCGCTCGCACCTGTCGCGCCACTTCAAGGAACCGGCCTCGGCGGTGTCCTCGTCGATGACCGAGGATGCGGCGGTGTTCGGCGGGCTGGTGAACATGGTGGACGGCCTGGCCAACACCTATGCGCTTTATTCCCCCAAGATGATCGCGGTCTCGACCACCTGCATGGCCGAGGTGATCGGCGACGACCTCAACTCCTTCATCCTGCAAGCCAAGGAAAAGGAAAGCGTTCCCGCCGATTTCGACGTGCCCTTTGCGCACACCCCGGCCTTTGTCGGCAGCCATGTGGATGGCTATGACAACATGCAAAAGGGGATCCTCGGCCATTTCTGGAAGGACGCCAAGCGAAAGGAAAATACCTCGATCAACATCATCCCCGGCTTTGACGGTTTCGCGGTCGGCAACATCCGCGAGTTGAACCGGATGCTGGGCGAGATGGGCGTCAAGGCCACCATCCTGTCGGATGTGTCCGATGTCTATGACACCCCCTCGGATGGCGAGTTCCGCATGTATGACGGCGGCACCAAGCTGGAGGATGCCAAAAAGGCGGTCAACGCCAAGGCGACGATCTCGATGCAGGAATACTGCACCAAGAAGACGCTGGCGCTGTGTGCCGAGGTGGGTCAGGAAACGGCCGCCTTCCACTATCCGATGGGTATCCAGGGCACCGACGAGCTGTTGATGAAGATCAGCGAGCTGACCGGCAAGCCGATCCCCGACAGCCTGACGCTGGAGCGTGGCCGCCTGGTCGACGCGATGGCCGACAGCCAGTCGCATCTGCACGGCAAGACCTACGCGATCTATGGCGACCCGGACT
This sequence comes from Paracoccaceae bacterium, assembly GCA_016938875.1. Taxonomy (GTDB): domain Bacteria; phylum Pseudomonadota; class Alphaproteobacteria; order Rhodobacterales; family Rhodobacteraceae; genus Rhodovulum. The sequence goes on along the minus strand of JAFGTV010000065.1, from coordinate 10,414 downwards.
TCGTTTATGCGATGGCCCGCTTCGTGATGGAAACCGGCGGCGAGCCGACCCACTGCCTGGCCACCAACGGCACCAAGGCCTGGGCCAAGAAGATGCAGGCGCTGTTGGACAGCTCGCCCTTTGGCGCGAACTGCCAGGTCTGGGCCGGCAAGGATCTGTGGCACCTGCGTTCGATCCTGGCGACCGAACCGACGGATATGCTGATCGGCAACAGCTACGGCAAATACCTGGAACGCGACCTGGGCATCCCGCTGATCCGGCTGACCTTCCCGATCTTTGATCGCCACCACCACCACCGCTTCCCCACCTGGGGCTATCAGGGCGGGCTGACGGTTCTGGTCAAGCTGCTGGATACGATCTTTGACAAGCTCGACAGCGACACCGGCACCCTGGGCGAAACCGACATGTCGTTCGACCTGACCCGCTAGGGGGCGGGGGCGTCTGTCCGCGTCCCGCATGGTGATGCAATCTGGAACGGCCGGTGCGAAAGCGTCGGCCGTTTCTTGTGGGGGGCGGGCCCTGCATCCTTGGCCAAACCCGATGTCGCACACCCGACAAACCGGTCATTCGGGCCGTTTTCGCGTATTTTCCCGGCGCACATCCACCACCGCAACCCATTGATATAAAATACCTTGCTCGGCCTGGCATCTGGCTTGGCACGCTCTTTGCTTCGTATTCAATAGCAACGCGGAGCAAACCCAAATGTCCGACGCCCTCAAACAAACCGTTCAGGATGCCTTTCACGAGCCCGCCTGCGCCACCAACCGCGCCAAGTCCGCCGCCGACCGCAAGAAGGGCTGCGCCAAGCCGCTGACCCCCGGCGCCGCGGCGGGGGGCTGTGCGTTTGACGGGGCCAAGATCACGTTGCAACCCATCGTCGACGTGGCCCACCTGGTCCATGCGCCCCTGGCCTGCGAGGGCAACGCCTGGGACAATCGCGGCTCTGCCTCTTCGGGGCCGATGATCTACAAGACCGGGTTCACCACCGACCTGACCGAACTCGACATCGTCATGGGCCACGGCGAGAAGAAGCTTTACCGCGCGATCCGCGAGATCGTGGAAAAGCACGCCCCGCCCGCCGTTTTCGTCTATTCGACCTGCGTGACCTCGATGATCGGCGACGACATCGCCGCCGTGTGCAAGGCCGCGACCGAGGCCTTTGGCACCCCCGCGATCCCTGTCGATGTCCCCGGCTTTGCCGGGTCCAAGAACCTGGGGTGCAAACTGGGCGGCGAGATGATGTTCCGCCATGTCATCGGCACGATGGAACCCGAAACCACCACCGATACCGACATCAACATCATCGGCGATTACAATCTGTCGGGCGAGCTGTGGCAGATCAAACCGCTGTTGGACAGCCTGGGCATCCGTATCCTCGGCTCTCTCTCGGCGGACGCGCGTTACAAACAGGTGGCTCAGATGCACCGGGCCCGGCTGACCATGCTGATCTGCTCGCACGCGCTGCTGGGCTTGGCGCGCAAGCTTGAGGAAAACTATGGCATCCCGTTCTTCGAGGGGTCGTTCTACGGCATTTCCGACACGTCCCAGGCGCTGCGCACCATGTGTGCAATGCTGGTGGAGCGTGGCGCGGCCCCCGATCTGATCGACCGCTGCGAGGCCCTGATCGCCGAACAAGAGGCCAAGGCCCGCGCCGCCCTGGAACCCTATCGCCCCCGCGTCCAGGGCAAGCGCGTGCTGCTTTATACCGGCGGGCACAAAAGCTGGTCTGTGGTTTCGGCGCTTCAGGAACTGGGGATGGAGGTCGTGGGCACGAGCGTGCGCAAGGCCACCGAAGAGGACAAGGCGCGCGTGATCGAGATCATGGGGACCGACACCCACATGTTCGAAAACATGGCCCCGAAAGAGATGTACGCCACGCTGCGTGCCTCGGGGGCGGATGTGCTGATGTCGGGGGCGCGCAGCCAGTTCGTGGCGCTCAAGGCGCGCGTGCCCTGGATCGACGTGAACCAGGAAAAGCACGAACCCTATGCCGGTTACATGGGCATGGTCGACCTGGTGCGTGCCATCGACCGGTCGTTGAACAACCCGATGTGGGCCGACGTGCGCGCGCCCGCCCCGTGGCAGGTCGCCCGCCCCTTTGCCGGCCACCGCCCGCGCCTCAAGGACCGCTGCCCGGTATCCGGCATCGCCAACGACCCCAACGATTTCGAGGATTGATCCCATGGCCCGCCTGACCCGTCCGCGCCGCGCGCTGTCCACCAACCCGCTTAAATCCAGCGCGCCCCTGGGGGCTGCCATGGCCTATCTGGGCATCGAGGGCGCGGTGCCGTTGTTTCACGGCGCGCAGGGCTGCACCGCCTTTGCCATGGTCCACATGGTGCGCCATTTCCGCGAGGCGATCCCGCTGCAAACCACCGCGATGAACGAGGTCTCGACCATCCTGGGCGGCGCCGAGCAGATCGAAGAGGCCATCGCCAACCTGAAAAAACGCGCCGATCCCCGGTTCATCGGCATCGCCTCGACCGCGCTGACCGAAACCCGCGGCGAGGATGTGGCCGGCGAGGTGGCCGGGATCATGGCCCGCCGCCCGGATTTCGCGGACCTGAAGGTGGTCTATGCCTCGACCCCCGATTTCGACGGCGCGCTGGAGGATGGCTGGGCCAAGGCCGTCACCGCGATCATCGACGCGCTGGTGCCCGACATTGACCCGATGTGGCGCGACGCCGACCTGCGTCAGGTCAACGTGCTGCCCTCGGCCAACCTGACCCCCGCCGATATCGAGGAGATCACCCGGCTGATCCGCTCGTTCGGGCTGAAACCGATCGTGCTGCCGGATCTGTCGGGCTCGCTTGACGGGCACCTGGCCGAGGATTGGTCCGGCAAATCCCTGGGCGGCACCCCGCTTGACGCGCTCCCGGCCATGGCGCAATCGGCCGTGACCTTTGCCATCGGCGAAAGCATGCGCGGCGCGGCCGAGCTGTTGGGCCGGCGTGGGCATATGCCGGTTCAGGTCTTTCCCGCGCTTACCGGGCTGACGGCGGTCGATGGGTTTGTCAGCGCGCTGATGAACGTGGCGGGCACCGCCGATGCCCCCCCCGCGATCAAACGCGATCGCGCGCGCCTGCAAGACGCGATGCTGGACGCCCATTTTCAGACCGGCGGGTTGAAATACGCCATCGCCGCCGACCCCGACCTGGCCTATGCGCTGAGTTCTGCCCTGGCGGGGATGGGGGCGCGGGCGGTGTCCTGCGTCACGACCTCGCCCGCCAATCCGATCGTCGCGCAGATCCCGTGCCAGACCGCGATCCTGGGCGACCTGGGCGATCTGGAGGAGGGCGCGCGCATTGGCGGCGCAACGCTGCTGATCAGCCATGCCCATGGCCGCCACGCCGCTGCGGCGTTGCAGCTGCCGCTGATCCGCGCAGGCTTTCCGATCAATGATCGCCTGGGCGCGCAGGATATCTGCCGCGTGGGCTATCGCGGCACCCGCGCGTACCTGTTCGAGGTCGCGAATGCCGTCCTCGCCCACCCGCACCACGCCCAGCCGCAGGATTTCGGCGCCGCCCCCATCGAGCAGGAGTTCGAGCATGACCGCCCGCAGACTGCGCCTCATTGAGCCGGAGGAACCCATGACCGACAACGAAAAACCGCTGAAAATTGCCATTGCTACCAATGACATGGAAAATCTCGATGCGCATTTCGGCTCTGCCCGGAAATTCGCGCTCTACGAGGTGACGACCACGACCGCCCGCCTGGTCGAGGTGCTGGAATTCGACGACGTGACCGCCCAGCAAGGCGAACATGACAGCATCGACGACCGTATCACCCCCAAGGTCGAGGCGCTGACCGGCTGCGCGTTGCTCTTTGTGCTGGCCATCGGCGGACCCTCGGCGGCCAAGGTCGTGCGCGCGGGCATCCACCCGATCAAGCGCAAGGAACGCGAACCCATCGCCGATGTGCTGACCCAGGTCCGGGACATGCTGGGCGGCACGCCGCCCCCCTTCCTGCGCAAGGTGCTGGGCCGTTCGGCCCCCGATTTCGCCATCGACTACGCCGAGGACATGTCCGAATGACCGCCCAGCCCGACACCTTGCCCCGCGGCGGCGCGCTGCCCGCCAGCGATTTCCTGAAACAGCTGGTCGCCGTGATCCGCGCCGAGGATACCCATGGCAGTTGGGACGACAAACCCGACGCCGATCTGCTGGCCGACTTCATCGTCACCCCCGAGGAACGCCGCGAGATCCCGATCATCTGCGATCCCGACCCCGACACCCTGTGGCGGGTCGAGAAATTCTATGACGCGATCGCGCTGCTGTTGGAACGGCGCACCGGCGCCATGGCCGCGCAGATGTCCAAGATCAGCCACGAGGGCTTTGGCCGGATCGTGCTGCTGTCGGGGCGGTTGGTGGTGGTGTCCAAACATGTCCGCGACATCCACCGCTTTGGCTTTGAAACATTCGAAAAGCTGGCCGAGGCCGGCGAGAAAATGACCGCGGATGCCGCCGAAATGGTGGCCCGCTTTCCCGACGCCGCCCAAGCCTGAGCCGCCCCCGTATCCGCCCGACCCCGCAGACCCCGAACCGAGGATTCCGTGATGAGCCTGGAAGAGCTTGAAACGCGCGTCAGGAAACTGTCGATGCGCGCCACCAACGCCAAGATGAACCTGCACGATTTGGCCGAAGAACTGCCCGTGGATTGGGAAAAAATCCCCCAGGTTGCCGCCGAAACCCATGCGCTGTTCCAGGAGCTCAGCGCCGCGCGCCAAGAGTTGAAGGCCGCGAAAAATTCCCAGGCGGAGGTCTGAACCATGCCGATCACAGCCCTCACCCGCGGCGGCACCGAATACACGCCCGAATTTCTGACCGCGATCGATGCGGGAAAATGCATCGGCTGCGGGCGCTGCTACAAGGTCTGCGCGCGTGGCGTCATGACCCTCAAGGGGATCACCGAGGATGACGACATCGTCGAGCTGGACGATGAGGAATTCGAGGACGAGATCGAGCGCAAGATCATGGTCATCGCAGATGCTGACAACTGCATCGGCTGCGGTGCCTGCGCGCGCGTCTGCCCCTCGGGGTGCCAGACCCACGAAACGATCGAGCGCGGCTGAGCCCCGGCAAGCACCCCAAGCCCTTTTCCCTGGTCGAAATACCCGGCGCGCGCCCGGCCCAAGGTCGGCCCGGCGGGCCCCGCCCGTGTGGGCCGGGGACGGACGATCCCCGTGGCGCGCTGTCGCAAACCCGCCAAGTCGCGCCCCGACAAATGCGACACGGCCCTGCATGTCTGCGGCGGGCGCTGCGTAACCCATTGAAAAACCGTGCGCACCAAACTTGGCACGCTTCGTGCTTAACCTTCTGGCATGGGACCAGCTTCGCCAGGAGATGACCGATGATCCAGATAACCCAAGCCGCCAGAGATGCCATGGCCACCGCAATCCAGGGCGCCGGACAACCTATCGCGGGCCTTCGCGTGATGGTCCAGTCGGGGGGCTGCGCCGGGCTGCAATACACCATGGCGCTGGAACTCACCCGTGAGGCGGACGATGCCGTGGTCGAGGCCGAGGGCGGCGTTACCGTGCTGATCGACCCCGAAAGCCAGGGCTATCTCGCGGGCACCACGATCGACTTTGTCGCCGGGCTCGAAAGCTCGGGCTTTGTCTTTGACAACCCCAATGCCAATGCCGGGTGCGGCTGCGGCAAATCCTTTTGCTAGGGGGTGGTGATGCTGGATTATTCCCCCACGCTGACTGATCACTTCGTGAACCCGCGCAATCGCGGCACCCTGGCCGATGCCAATGCCCTGGGCGAGGGCGGATCGCTGCGCACCGGCGACGCGCTGCGTCTGATGCTGCGGATCGAACGCGGGGTTATCGCCGCGGCCGGGTTCGACACGACCGGTGGCGGCCCCGAGGTCGCGGCGGGCTCTGCGCTGACCGAGATGGTCATCGGCAAGCCCCTGGCCGAGGCCCGCACGATCACGGCGGACGCGATCGAAACCGTTCTGGGCGGTCTGCCCGACGCGGATCGCTCTGCCGCGCGCGTTGCCGCCCAGGCGCTGGGGGCGGCTCTGGCCGATTATGCCCAACCCCCCGCCTTTCGCGCGGCCCAGGGCACGCGCAGCGCCCAGCCGCTGGCCATCGCGCCGCTGAAACCGACAACCCCCGTCCGCACCCGCGCCACCCGCCTGTCGCCAGAGGCCGAAACCGTCGCCGTCGAGGCGGTGCTGGAGGATATGCGCCCGGTCTTTCGCGCCGATGGCGGGGATGTCGAGTTGCACGACATCGCGGGCCCGCGGGTGCGGGTCCACCTCAAGGGGGCGTGTTCGGGCTGCCAACTGGCCGGGCTGACCCTGGGCGGGCTGCAAAAGCGCCTGGCCGAGGCGCTGGGCCGCACGGTTTTCGTCGTCCCCGCCCCCGCGCGCTGAGGATATCCGCCATGACCGCGCCCTTTGCCCCCCATGACTTTCGCCCCGGCCCGGCCGCGGCGCTGATCTGCGACACCACGCTGCGCGACGGCGAGCAGGCGGCGGGCGTTGCGTTCTCGACCGGTGAAAAGGTTGCGATCGCCCGGGCGCTGGACGCCGCCGGCGTGGCCGAGATCGAGCTGGGCGTGCCCGCCATGGGCATGCCCGAGGTCGCCGCGATCCGCGAGGCGGGCGCGGCGTTGACCCGCGCGCAGGGCGTTGCCTGGTGCCGCCTGCGCGAGGGCGACCTGGAACTGGCCGCGTTGACCGGACTGACGCGGGTGCATCTGACCGTGCCCGCCTCGGACCGGCAACTGGCGGGCAAGTTGGGCCGCAACCGCGATTGGGCGCTGGCCGAGGTCGCCCGCCTGGTCGATCTGGCCAGCGACGCCGGGTTCGCCGTGTCCGTCGGGGCCGAGGATGCCTCGCGCGCCGATCCGGGGTTTTTGATGCAGCTCGGCCGTGTTGCGGCCGGGGCCGGGGCGATCCGGCTGCGGTTGGCCGACACGCTGGGCCTGATGGACCCGTTCGACGCGCACCGGCTGGTTGCGCTGGTCGGGCAGGGGCCGCTGCCGCTGGAGTTTCACGCCCATGACGATCTGGGGATGGCCACCGCCAACACCCTGGCCGCCGCGCGCGCCGGGGCCACGCATCTGTCGGTGACCGTCAACGGGCTGGGCGAACGGGCAGGCAATGCCGCGCTGGAACAGGTGGTCGCCGCCTTGGCCGTGCAGGGCCGCCCCAGCGCCGTCGCGCTAGAGGCGCTGTGCGCCTTGTCGGACCTGGTGGCGCGCGCCGCGAACCGCCCGCTTTCCCCCACGCGGCCGATCGTCGGCACCCATGCGTTCAGCCACGAAAGCGGCATCCATGTCGACGGGTTGATGAAAGATCCCGACACGTATGAGGCCCCGGCCCTCAGCCCGGCGCGGTTCGGTCGCGCCCGTGAAATCGTGCTGGGCAAGCATTCGGGCCTGGCCGCGCTGACCGGCGCACTGACCGCTGCGGGCCTGCCGGCGGATCCCGGCACCGCGCGCGCGGTTCTGCCGCTGCTGCGCGATTGGGCCAGCCGTGAAAAGCGGGCCGCGACCCCTGCCGACCTGGTCCTTCTGATCGCCCGGGCCGAGGCGCTGTCGCGCCAGCCTGTCCCCCCCGCCCCCCAAGAACGGAGCCTGCCATGACCTGCCAAGCCCCCCAAAGCGTTCTCGACCAGATGCGTGCGCTGTCCTCGGCCGAGGATATCTTTGCCTTTCTGCTGCTGCCCTATGACGCCGCCGTGCTGAACCGTGCCCGGCTGCACGTCATGAAACGGATGGGGGATTACCTGGCAGCGGTCGATCTGGATGCGCTGGACGAGGACGGCATTTTCCTGGCCGCGCGCAAGGCGCTGAAACAGGCCCATGCCGATTTCACCGACTCCACCCCGCGCGCGCAAAAGGCGCTGAAGATCTACACCCAATCGCGCGGCAACATGGTCCCGCTGGCGGGGCTGCGACCGCTGGCACGATAGGCGGAAAACGGACCGCCCCGGGCTGTGCCGGTGCGGCGGTCGCGGATGCCGCGAAAAGCAACACGATCAGGGGCCGAAACGTGCCGCCGATCCTCATCCACCAAGCCCGACCAAGGAGAAAGCCATGCGTTCGATCAAGACTGTTCTGACCGTTTTTGCCCTGTCGATGCCGCTGGTGGCGCAGGCCGATCCGCTGCTCTTTGCGGCCGCGTCGACCGGGCGCGCGCTGGATGCGGCGATCGCGGCCTATGGCGGCGGGGTGACGACCTCTTACGCCGCTTCGGGCACCCTGGCGCGTCAGATCGAACAGGGGGCACCGGCGGACCTGTTCCTGTCGGCCAACCCCAAATGGATGACCCACCTGGTCGGGGCCGGCCTGGTGGCCGAGGGGGCACCGGTCGCGCTGTTGTCCAACCGCCTGGTGCTGATCGCGCCCGCCGGGGCCGGGCCGCTGGACGTGGCAGGGGTGCCCGGGGCACTGGGCGACGCGCGGTTCGCCATGGCCGATCCGGCTGCCGCGCCGGTGGGGCGCTATGGCCAGGGCGCGCTGGAAACCCTGGGCCTGTGGGCCGGGATCGAGGGCGCGCTGATCCCCACCCGCAACACCGTGGCGACCGTGGCCGCCGTGGCCAGCGGCGAGGCCGCCCTTGGGTTGGTCTATGCCTCTGACGCGCTGGGGGTCGAGGGGGTCGAGGTCGTGCTGGACATCCCCGACACGGCCCAGCCCGACATCCTTTACCTGATCGCCCCGACCGGGCAGGGGGCCGAGACCGAGGCCGCCGCCGCTTTCCTGAGCTTTCTGCAAGGCCAGGAGGCCGCCGCGATCTTTGCCGCGCATGGGTTCACGGTGCCGGGCGCGAAATGACCGGTCTGGCCGATCTCCGGGGCCTCAGCCCGTTCGAGGCGCAGGCGCTGGGCCTGTCGCTGCGCGCCTCGGTGGCGGCGGTACTGTGGTCGCTGGTGCCGGGCATCGCGCTGGGCTGGCTGTTGGCGCGGCGCGACTTTCCGGGCCGGGCATTGCTGAACGCGGCGGTGCACCTGCCGCTGGTGCTGCCGCCGGTGGTGGTGGGCTACCTGTTGCTTGTGCTGTTCGGGCGCAACGGGCCGCTGGGCGGGCCGCTGGCAGATCTTTTCGGGGTGCGGCTGGCGTTTTCGCAGGCCGGGGTCGTGCTGGCCTGTGCGGTGGTGGCGTTTCCGCTGCTGGTGCGCGCGATCCGGCAATCGGCCGAGGCCGCCGATCCCCGGCTGGAGGCCGCGGCGCGCTCGCTTGGTGCATCCGAGATCCGGGTGTTCGTGACCGTGACCCTGCCGCTGATGACGCCGGGCATCCTGGCGGGGATGACCCTGGCCTTTGCCCGCGCGGTGGGCGAGTTCGGCGCGACCATCACCTTTGCGGCCAACATCCCCGGCCAGACCCAGACCCTGCCGCTGGCGCTGTTCACCGTCACCCAGACCCCGGGCGGCGAGGCGCAGGCCGCGCGGCTGTGCCTGTTGTCGCTGGCGCTGGCGGGGGGGGCATTGCTGGCCTCGGAATGGATCGCGCGGCGGTTGAACTGGCAGGAGGTGCGCGCATGATCGACGTAGAGATCCGCCGCCAACAGGGCGATTTCGCCCTTGAGGTTGCCTTTGCCGTGCCCGCCGAGGGGGTGCTGGGGCTGGTCGGTCCGTCGGGGGCGGGGAAATCCACGCTGTTTTCCTGCCTGGCCGGGCACACCCGCCCCGACGCGGGGCGCATCGCGCTGAACGGCCGGGTGCTGTTCGACAGTGCGGCAGGGATCAACCTGCCGCCCGCGCGGCGCGGCATCGGGGTGATTTTCCAGGACGGGCTGTTGTTTCCGCACATGTCGGTGCGGGGCAACCTGCGCTATGGCGCGCGCGCGCTCGATCCCGCGCACGAGGCCCGTTTGGTCGAGGTGCTGGCCCTGGCCCCCCTGTTGAACCGTCGCCCCGGCGTGTTGTCGGGCGGCGAGCGGCAGCGCGTCGCCATCGCCCGCGCCCTGATGGCGCGTCCCGACCTGATGCTGCTGGATGAACCTCTGTCGGGGCTGGACGCGGGGCGGCGCGACGAGGTGATGACCCTGCTGGAGGATCTGCGCGCGCAAACCGCTGCGCCGATGATCTATATCTCGCATGCCGCCGAAGAGATCCGCCGCCTGGCGGACCGGGTGCTCAGCCTGCGCGCGGGCTGCATTTCGGGCACGGTTGGCGGACCCGCCCCGCGCCCCGCCGTCCATCCCTTTGTCCCGGCGCCCCCAGCCGGAGCGGCCCGATGGGTCGGCTGAGCGGGCATAAACGTGTTTCCCGCATGGCGCGACTCCATGCTAGGTTGTCGCCATGGAGATGATCGCCGCCCAGAACCAGACCCAGGGTCTGGCCATGACGCCCCGGATGCAGGCGGCGCTGCGTATTCTTCAGATGAGCAGCCTCGATCTGAACGCCTACATTGCCGAACAGGCGGTCGAGAACCCCTGCCTTGAGGTCTCC
>JAFGTV010000064.1 GCA_016938875.1 Paracoccaceae bacterium | reverse complement strand
CGAAGATAAAGCCTATTCGCAGGGCGCCGTTCTGAACGGCATGATATGCGAGCGATTGGGCGGCTCGACAATATTTATTGATGGCGAACCGAATAATTTGAATCTGCCGCTGGTGTGGAAAGACCAGAATGAGCCCATTATTCGAACTTCTGGGCAACGGCTTTTCCCTGAATAGACGCTACTGAGCAGAGATAGACTGATCGACTAGCCATGCCTTGTGTCGGGAAACACTAACGCCGCCGAACCCTCCGAATGCTGAAGCAACTCTTCCGCCCCAATCCCCGCCGACGGGCCGTTCAGCCACCCCGCCCCGGCCTGTTTCCCATCCTGCCGGCGGATGCGCTTCTTGAGCCCCACGGCCCGATATTGAACCGGATCGAGGAGCTGGCCGGGGTGCCGAGAAGTTATTATCAGCGTTATTACCAAGCCGCGCTCCAGCAGTACGCCCGCTTTGTTCAGCAACTGCCCGCCTCCGAGGCGCATCACCACGCCGGTCCCGGCGGCCTCCTCGCCCATGGATTGGCAGTGGCGGCCGCCGCCTTGAAAATCCGCCGCGGCCATCTCCTGCCGCCGGGGGCCTCGGCGGAGACCATCGATCAACAGCAGGACCTTTGGACCTACGCCGTGTTCACGGCGGCGCTCTGCCACGACCTGGGGAAGCCCGCCGCCGATCAAGCCGTCACCCTGTACGACGATCAGGGCAACGCTTGGCCCTGGTCGCCCTGGACAGGGCACATGGCGGCGCCGGCCAAGTGGTACGGCAACGAGTTCCGGCGCGGGCGGGTATACGGGCTGCACGAAAAGGCCGCATTGCTTCTGGTCAACCGGATCGTGCCGCCCGAAGGCCTGGCCTGGCTGAGCGGCGAGGTGGGCGCCTTCGCCGCCTGGCTGGCTTGCGTCGCGGGCGATACGGATAACGCAGGTCCCTTCGGGGAAATCGTCGGCCGGGCCGATGGCGAGTCGGTCTCGCGCAGTCTCGGTGCCGAACCCCGAAACCGGCTGCCGGCTTCGAGGATTTGGCGCGATCCCGACAGGCGGCCGGCACGTTTCGCCGGGGCGGTGATTCCCCAAGAGGCCGTCGCTCGCCCTGTCCAGGAAGAACCGGGGCGGGAGGCGGCCTGGCAAGGCGTGGACACAAGCGACGAGACGCTGAATCCGATGACAGCCCACCCTGCGCCGGACGGGGCTCTCTCCATGGAGGATCTTTTGCCCGGCGCCCTCGGCGAAGCGCTGGCCGGTTCCGATCCGACCGAGGGCGACGCCGCGGAGGGAAAAGCGCCGTGCCGGCAGCCGGACACCCGAACCCCTTCCGACACCGACGATTTAGGCGCGCGCTTTCTGGCCTGGGTGCGGGAGAATGTCCACAACGGCGCGCTGCCCGTGAACACGCCGGAGGCGCTGGTCCATGTCGTATCCGAGGGGGTGCTGTTGGTCAGCCCCGCCCTGTTCAAGACCTACATCGAGCAGACGGGAATCGAGGCGAGCTGG
>JAFGTV010000063.1 GCA_016938875.1 Paracoccaceae bacterium | reverse complement strand
TCGCAATGTAGTGCCAAGTTATTCAATAGGAGCAGAGTAAGGCGGGTGCCGGGTGTCGTACAGTACCGGGATGTACATCCGTCGCACCCATACCACGAACAGCGCCACCGGGGAGCGCTACGCCACCCATCGCCTGGTGCAGTCCGAGCGCGTGGGCGGTCGGGTGCGCCAGGTCACCCTGCTGAACCTGGGCCGCCAGTTCACGCTGCCCCAGGAGGAATGGCCGGCACTCTGTGCGCGGCTGGATGAGTTACGCCGCGGCCAGGGGGCCTTGCTGGCCGGCACCGGGCCGGTCGAGCGGGAGGCGCAGCGGCTGTTGGCCCGGTTGTTGGCGCGCCAGGGCGAGGCCCCGCCGACCGGCGGCCCCGCGGGCGGCGATGTGCAGGCGGTCGACGTCGACACGCTGGAACTGAGCCGCCCGCGCAGCGTCGGCGTGGAGTCGGTGGCGCTGTGGGCGATGGCGGAGGTGCGGTTTGTTGAACTGCTCCAGGACGTGGGGTTGAGCGGCCCGCAACGGGCGCTGATCGTCGGGGCGGTGGTGGGGCGCATGGCCGCGCCGGGCTCGGAACGGGCGACCCACCGCTGGCTGGGTGAGCGCAGTGCCTTGGGGGAATTGCTGGAGGTCGATTTCGCGACCCTCCCCCTGGCACCGTTCTACCGGGCGGCGGACCTGCTGATGCGGCACCGGGCGGTGATCGAGCAGACGCTCTTTACGCGCGTCAGTGACCTGTTCGGGCTGGACTGGACGGTCACCCTCTATGATCTGACCAACACCTTCTTTGAGGGGGCGGCGCTTGGCAACCCCAAGGCCCAGCGCGGACACTCCAAGGAAAAGCGCAGTGACTGCCCGCTGGTGACCCTGGGGCTGGTGCTGGATGGCAGCGGCTTTGTGCGCCGCTCCCAAACCTTCGATGGCGCGGTGAGCGAGGGCACGACCCTGGACGGGATGCTGCGGGGCTTGGGGGCGCCGCGAGGCGCCTTGGTGGTGATGGACGCCGGGATCGCGACCGCAGAGAACATCCTCTGGCTGCGCACCCAGGGTTACCGCTACCTGGTGGTCAGCCGCGAGCGCCAGCGCCAATTCGATGCCACTGCGGCCACGTCGCTGACGACGGCCAGTGGTGAGGCACTGGCCATCCAACGGGTGGTCGACGCCGAGGGCGAAGAGGTGCGGCTGTTCTGTTTCTCCGAATGCCGGGCCGGCAAGGAGAAGGGGATCGCCGAGCGCTTCGCCCAGCGCTTCGAAACCGCCTTGCAAGCCCTGCATGAGGGCTTGGCGCGGCCACGGACCACCAAGCAGATTGACAAGCTCTGGGAACGGATCGGGCGCCTGAAAGCCAAGAGTCACGGGGTCGGACAGCACTACCGCATTGAGATCGATGCGGATGCCACGGGTCAGCTCGCTACGGCGATCCGCTGGGAACGCCAGCCGGTCGCCGGGACCATGCTGACCCACCCCGGGGTCTACTGCCTGCGCACCAATGAATTGACCTGGGACGCCGAGCGCCTGTGGCGGACCTATACCATGCTCACCGATTTGGAAGCCGTGTTCCGGTCCCTGAAATCCGAATTGGGTTTGCGCCCGATCTACCACCGCACCGAGGCGCGGGTCGACGGCCACCTGTTCATCTCGGTGCTGGCCTATCAATTCGTGCAACTGATCCGTCGCCGCTTGCGCGCGCACGGCATCCGCGACCGCTGGTCGACCCTGCGCGATCTCCTCGCCGGCCAGTGCCGGGTGACCGCCACCTTCCGCCGGGCGGACGGGCGCACCCTGCATGTGCGCAAGGCGACCCGCGCCGAGCCGGCGCAGTTGGCGATCATCCAGGCGCTGGGCAGCGATCCCAGCCCGGGAGGGATACAGAAAATGAGTGTCTGAACCGTCCGGTTTCACAAAATTTCACGAATGTAGTGCCACTAAGCGATTTTTTCCG
>JAFGTV010000062.1 GCA_016938875.1 Paracoccaceae bacterium | reverse complement strand
CGTGGCGCTGACCGACGAGATGGCCGCCCTGTTCCGGGTCGTGCCGCCGGCCCTGGCGCTGGCCCTGGCGATGACGGAAAAGGAGGAAAAGGCCGCCCGCCGCGCCCTGATGCGAAAACACGGCTGCAGCGAGCTGGACGCGGCGCTCAGGATGGCCGGGCAAATCGCCGAAAAAAGGAGGACAACATGCTGAACGCGCGCCGTTTGCTTGCGCTCCTGCTGGCGGTCTGTCCAGTCGCCCACACCGCCGATCCCCCGCCGGCCCGGATCGAGGTCTTTTACGATGCCGCGACGGCGCCCCTGGCCGTCGAGGCGGTCCGGCGGGAACTGCCGGACGTGCCGATCGCGTTGTACGATCTGAACGCCCCGGACGCGCTGGAAAAAGAACTGAGCCGGGGGTTGCCGGCGGATTTGGAGCAGGCCAAGGCGATCGCCCTGAAACGCATCGAAGCCATGGGCCGCGACGCCTTGCAAGAGCGCTTCGCGGCCGCCTACCGGGGCCACGTCAAGGCGGTCGAATACGGCCTCGACCGCTACCCGGCCGTGGTGTTCGACGCAGGCGAAAGCGTCGTGTACGGCGTGCGGGACCTGCGCGAGGCGCTGGCTCTGTACCGGCAAAGGAGGGCGCCGTGAGCCGCTACGCCGCCCTCTTGATGCTGCTGCTGTCGGCGCCGATCCCCGCGCCCGCGGCCGATACACCGGGCTGGTCGGCGCCACTCTCCCTCAACATGCCGCTTTCGTGCTTCCGGTTCATGCCGGTGGGCCTGTGCGTGTGGATCACCTGCACGCCGTTCGGGTGCGATATCGACACCTCAATCAAGTTCGGCCACTTCAACCCGGACGCCGTGGTGGAACTCGTCAACCCCCAAGGCGTCAACCGGGTGGAGGCCCCGAGGCGGCCCGACATGCGCAACCGCAACCACAACAACCTGATCTACAAGGACGCCCACGCGCTCGGGCATCCGCTGGCCGGGCAATTCTACTGCCCCTCGCAGGCCATCCCGTTGATGCCGTATTTCTACTCGCCGGCCGATCCGCTCGGCTGGCGCTGGGGCCTTCCCGACG
>JAFGTV010000061.1 GCA_016938875.1 Paracoccaceae bacterium | reverse complement strand
TGACCGTGATGGCCGCCGCTGACGAGGCGGAACTGGTGGACATGGTCGCGACCTCTGCGGCCTATGACGAGGGGCCGATCGCGTTCCGCTATCCCCGGGGCGAGGGTGTCGGCGCAGAGATGCCCGAACGCGGCCGGATGCTGGAGATTGGCAAGGGCCGCATCGTGAAAGAGGGCACCAAGCTGGCGCTGTTGTCGCTGGGCCCGGCCCTGGCCGATTGCCTGACCGCCGCCGAAGAGTTGGAGGCCAAGGGCATTTCCGTCACCGTCGCCGACGCCCGCTTTGCCAAGCCACTGGATACCGACCTGATTGCCCGCCTGGTCAAGGACCACGCGGCCCTGATCACCATCGAGCATGGCGCCGAGGGGGGCTTTGGCGCGCTGGTGCTGCATTGGCTGGCGCGCACCGGGCGGCTGGATCGGGGTCTGGCGATCCGCACCATGACCCTGCCCGATCGGTTTATCGAGCAGGACAGCCCCGAGGCGATGTATGCCCAGGCTGGCCTGACAGCCCGCGACATTGCCGATACCGCGATGCAGGCGTTGGGGATCACCCCGGCGCAGTTCGGCACCATTCGCGCCTGACGCGGATCCCGACACCGTATTTGGACCCGTCCGCGATAGGCTCGCGGGCGGGTCTTTTCGTTCGGGATATCAGAGGTATTGCTCGATCACCGCGCGCAGATCGACGCGCGCCTTCATCCGGCTGGCCAGCAGGTAGACCCCGCCGAATTTGCGCTGCATGAACAGCGTGTCCATCGGCGGGATGTGCCAGAAATCGCGATCCGCGCCCAGTTCCATCCCGGCGTCGCGCATCCGCATCGCCACGTCATTGTCGGCAAAGTCAAAGGCGCCGGGGCGGCGGATCGGTTCCATCGACATCTCGAACATCGACAGCATGGTCTCTTGATGCTTGGCCGGTGTGTCAGGCGCGAAAAAGCCGATATCCATGATCGCCTGACGCACCCCTTCGCGATCATCGCTCAGTCCCGCGCGCATCAGGCTGCGGAAATTCTCGGCCATCTCTGGCGAGAATTCGCGCGACGCACCGAAATCCAGCAGGATCAATCGCCCGGTCTCCGGCTCGTACCTGTAGTTGGCGAAATTCGGGTCAGTCTGCATCATGCGGAACTCGAACAACTCGCGAAACAGCAGCCCGATCAGCAGCAGCATCACCCGGTCGCGTTCGGCCTGCGGCGCGTCCTGTAGTGTTTCGATCGCCACGCCCTGGACGAAATCCATCGCCAGCACGTTCTTGGTCGTCAGATCCTGGTGCAGCTGGGGCACCACGAAATCGGGGGCATCGGCCAGCAACTCTGCGAACCGGCCCAGATAGTGACCCTCGCGCTCGTAATCGGCCTCTTCGTGCAGCTGGCGCTTGGCCTCTTCCAGCATCGGGGCGATGTCCAATTCCTTGGGCATCAGGCCAGAGATCCGCATCAGCCCGGCGACGTTGTTCACGTCGCTGTCGATGCTTTTGCGCACGCCGGGATACTGCACCTTGATTGCCAGGTCGCGCCCGTCACGGGTCTGGGCCCGGTGCACCTGCCCGATCGAGGCGGCGGCGATGGGGCGGGCGTTGAACTTTTGAAACTGCTTCAGCCAGCCCTCGCCCCAGTTTTCGTTCAGCACCTGTTTCAGCTGCCCGCCGGGCATGTAATGGGCATCCGCCCGCAGCCGGGCCATGATATCCGACAGCTCTGGCGGCAGCATGTCGCCGGCATCCATCGAAATGAGCTGCCCCACCTTCATCGCCGCGCCACGCATGTGGGCCAGCTGATCGGCCACCTTGCGCGCATTGGCCGGGGTCAACAGCAGGTCGCTGACGCGGGGTCGTTTGCCCGACGCGAATTCGCGCGCGCCGTTCAGCGCCATGTTGCCCGCAATGCCCGAGGCCATGCCGCCGAACCGGGCCAGCCGGGACAGGCGGCCGCTGGGAACGGCAAGGGGGCGGGGGTCGTATTTGGTATCGGACATGGAAAACTCGTTCGTTGGGCCGTGGGGCGGGGAAAATGTTATAGTGTTACATAGGTGGTGAGCCGCACCGGACAATGCCCCGATTGTCGCAGGCGCCTGCAAATCGCGGATCGGCTGCGCGGGCTTGTGCGGCAGGCGGGGATTTCCCATCATCGCGGGATGACCCGGCTCTTGCCCCCCCTTGACCCTGATCCGCCGCGCGCGGTCGCCCCGCGCCGGGCGTGCCGATGACCGGCGACGGCGGGATTTGGGTTCTGGGAATGGGTCTGGCCGGTGGCCTGGCGCTGTTCCTGTTCGGAATGGACATCATGACCCGCGCGCTGCGCCAGGTTGCGGGGGAATACCTGCGCACCCTGCTGGCGGCGATGACGCGCAACCGGTTGCGCGGTCTGTTGGCGGGCACGCTGACCACGGCCGCGATCCAATCCTCGTCGGTGACCACGGTGTTGATGGTCGGGTTCATCTCGGCGGGGCTGATGACCACGGGACAAAGCGTGGCGGTGATCCTGGGGGCCAATGTCGGCACCACCGTCACCGCGCAGCTCTTGGCCTTTGACGTGGCGGCCTGGGCGATGCCGATTCTCACGGTTGGGTTTTTCACCTCGTTTATCGCGCGGCGCGATGATCTGCGGGAATACGGGCGGGTGGTTCTGGGGCTGGGGCTGATCTTTTTCGGGATGGGCCTGATGGCCGATGCCATGGCCCCGTTGCGCAGCTATCCGCCCTTTGTGGCGTTGGTGCCCTCGCTCGACAATCCGCTTTTGGCGGTGCTGGCGGGGGCGGCGTTCACGGCGGTGGTGCAGTCGTCCTCGGCGACGACGGGGCTGTTGATCGTGATGGCGGGGCAGGGGTTGATCACGTTGGAACCCGCGATCGCGCTGGCCATGGGGGCCAATATCGGAACCTGTGTGACCGCGTTCCTGGCCAGTATCGGCAAGCCGCGCGCGGCGGTGCGCTGTGCGCTGATCCATACCATGATCAACGTCGCGGGGGTGATGCTGTGGATCGGGTTCATTGGACCGCTGGCCGATCTGGCCCGCGCGATTACCCCGGGCTATCCGATGATGGATCCGACCTTTCGCGCCATGGCCGAGGCGCCGCGCCAGATCGCCAATGTCCATACGATCTTTAACCTGGGCAACGCACTTTTGTTCATCTGGATCACGCCGTGGATATCGCGCCTGGCCGAATGGCTGATCCCCGAGGCCGACCGCGCGCCCGAAACCAGCCACGCGCCGCGCCACCTGGACCCGCAGGTTTTGGACGTGCCGGCGATCGCGCTGGATGCCACCCGGCTGGAGGTTCTGCGCCTGGGCCGGTTGGTGCAGGACATGCTGGGTGCGGCCTGGCCCGGCCTGGTGTCGGGCAGCAGGCTGCATCTGGACAGGGTCTACGTGATGGATCGGCCGGTCGATCTGTTGCACCGGGCGATTGTCGAATACCTGCGCCAGATCAGCCTGCGCGATCTGTCCGAGGCCCAGTCGGGGCGGTTGATGGCGCTGGTGCGCATTGCCAACGACCTGGAACATATCGGCGATCAGATCGCCACCGGCATGATCACCTCGGCGCGCAAGCGGCTGGATGAACAGATCCGTATCTCTCCGGCCACGGCCCAGTCGATCGCCCGCCTGCATGAGGGGGTTCTGGCGGCGCTGCACGCTGCGCTGGACGCGCTGGAGGCCGAGGATGCCGATCAGGCCCTTGCCGTGCGCGCCACCAAAGGGCGGATTACCGGGATCGTCGACGACATCTCGCGCCACCAGTTGATGCGGTTGCATGCCGACGCGCCGGAACGCGCGCGGACCTATGCCCGCGAGGTCGAGATGACAGAGGCGCTTGAGGATATCTTCAAGACGGTGCGGCGTATCGCCAAGACCACCCTTTTGCTGGCCGACCGCGCGCCTGCGCCCGATCCGCAACCTGATCCCCGACCCGACTCTCAATCCGGTCCATGACGATTTCCCATTTGCCTTTGCCGCGCCGGGTCTGTTCATCTGCCCCGGACCAAGCAGGATCCGACGCCCCATCTCGCCTGCTGAAATTGCGGGCCGGGTTGCGACGGCCTGCCTATGTGCGGCTTGGGGGGTGATCGGCGCGGCTGCCGCGCTAGGTTCCAACCGGATCGGATAAACCGGAGGCGGGATGAGCGTAAACGCGATGAAGGTATCGGCGGGCGAGGCACTGGACGTGCTGCGCGCCGCCTGGCAGGCACAACAATCGGGCCAGATCCTGGCCTCTTACATGATGCACGGCCGCCCCGGCGTGGGCAAAACCCAGGTGGTCGAACAATTGGCCAAAGAGATCGGCGCGCGGCTGTTCGATCTGCGCCTGACCACGATCGAGCCGCAGGATCTGCGCGGCCTGCCCTATTACGACCACACCACGCAAAAGACGAAATGGTACCGCCCCGAGGATCTGCCCGATGATCTGAACCACCCTTCGGTGCTGTTTCTGGATGAGTTGACCGCCGCCTCGCCGATGCTGCAACCCACGGTCTATGGCCTGTTGCAGGAACGGCGGGTGGGGCGGCACCGATTGCCCGACAACGTCTTTATCGTCGCGGCCGGAAACACGGTCGAGGATGGCGCGATCGCCTATCAGATGAACACCGCCCTGTCGGATCGGTTGATCCACCTGCATGTCCAGGCCGCCGCGGGCGACTGGCTGGACAATTACGCGGTGCCTACGGGGCTGCATCCCACGGTGGTGGCGTTCATCAAGACCCGCGCCGATCTGTTGGACACCACCGAACAGGCGCTGGAACAGGGCCACCTGATCGCCACCACGCCGCGCAGCTGGGAACGGGTCAGCCAGATCATGGGGGCCGTGCCCGACCGACGCATGCGCAACGTGCTGATCGCGGGCACCGTGGGCGATGCCGTCGCTGCCGAATTCGCCCTGATCGCCGATGACATCGCCGCCACCGTCCAGGTGCAGGATATGCTTGAGGCCGACCCAAAGGCCCGCATCGCGCTTTACCCTGTGTCGATGCACGGGCTGAACGCGCTGATCTACGGGCTGATCGGGATCCTGGATGCGCGCAACGTGACCGGCGTGATCGACATCATGGCCGACATTCGCAACCTTGCCCGCCTGCGCGAAGAGCCCGAGTTCACCCGCATGCCACTCGGAGAGCTGTGCACCTATGGCTTTGAGGGGCTGATCCGCAAGGGGCTGGAGCTGGACCTGGGCCCGCGCTTTCTGGCCCATGACGCCTATCGCGCCTATGCCCAGGATCGCAAAGAGGCGGGGCTGGTCTGACCCATGGCGTTGCGCCATTCCACCCGCGCCACCCGCGCGCTGCAAAAGCTGGCCGAGCAGGACCCCGCCTTTGCCGCGCTGGCACTGTGGTGCACCCATGCCGACAGCGATGCCCAGGCCGGACCCGCCTGGACCGATGGCCAGGTGATCCGCTATGGCCCCGCGTTCGAGGGGCTCAGCCTGCCCGAACAGGTGGGCCTGGCCGCCCACCACATCCTGCATATCGCGTTTCGCCACGCGCCACGCTCGCGCGCGATGTTCATCCGGTTTGGCGACCGGTTCGATGCCGATCTGTTCAACCTGGCGACCGATGCCATCGTCAACGAAACGCTGATGCTGGCCGGTCATATCCTGCCCCGGCCCAGCGTGCGGCTGACCGGGCTGCTCAAGGCCGCCACCCGCGAGGATCTGCACGCCCAAGAGGCGATCACCACCTATGACGCAGAGCGGCTCTATATCCGCCTGATGCAGGACGGCGATGCCCCGAATTCCACCCGCCCTGGCGATCGGGGGGAACGGTCCGGCGGCGGCGGACAGGGCGCGGGTCACGGTCACGGATCCGAGGGCGGCCCGCGTCCCCGCCCCGGCGGCGCGGTGGCCGAGGCCGCCCGCGCCTATGCCGACGCCCAGGGGTTTGCCCCCGACCTTCAGTCCGACGGCACGGACACCGACAACGGCGCTGGCACCGAGGATGACGCCGAATGGCGCCAGCGCGTCGCCCGCGCGATGCAGGCCGGACGGCTGGCCGGGCACGGCATCGGCGCACTGGGCCACCGCCTTGCGGATCTGCCCCAGGTCCACACCCCGTGGGAGGTGGTCTTGCGCGGACTGGTCGCGCGCGCGGTGATGCAAAACCCCCAGCCCTTGGGCACCCGTCCCGCCCGCCGCTGGCTGGCGCGCGACAGCGACGCGCGCGAAAACGGCGGGCCGGAACCGGCCTACGAATCCGGCTGGCTGCGCGAACGAGAAATCCCAAAGGTGGTGGTGGGTATCGACAGCTCCGGATCGGTCGAGAGTTCGCTGCTGGCGATGTTCGCCGCACAACTGGCCGGAATCGCCAAACGGACCGGGGCCGAGACCCATGTGCTGGTCTTCGATCAGGCCGTGCGCAGCCGCCACGTGATGGGCGGAGGGGTCTGGGAAAAACGGATCACCGATGTGCTCTTCAGCCGCGATGGCGGCACCTCGTTCATCCAGGTGATGGAAGAGGCGCTTGCCCTCTCGCCATCGGCCATCGTGATCCTGACCGACCTTCAGGGGCCCTTTGGCCCGCCCCCGCCCAAGGGGCTGCCGGTGGTCTGGGCGGTGCCCGGCGATCCGCCGCCCGGCGGCGCCCCTTTTGGCCGGGTGCTCAGCCTGAACCGCTGAACGGTTCGCGGCCCCTGGCGCCCCCTTCTTCTGGTCGAAAATATCCCGGGGGTCTGGGGGCAGCGCCCCCAGCTGATCGTCTTGCGCAGCAAGGTGAAACCGATGGCCCGCCCCCGGTCTTGGCCTTATGCCGAGGCCAGCGCCTCCAGCCTGGCATGGGCCGACACCGATTGCGCCTCCAGCGTCACGTCATGCAGGAACCGGCCCAGCGCCAGGCTGGTGATGTGCATGCGCTGCTCGGTGAATTCGCGGTCGAACAGGGTATCGCGGATCAGCGCGCGCTCGGCCTCGTCCAGGTCCATCACCTGCGGCTCGGGCTGGTCGGTCTGCACCGAAACGATGGTGATCGGCGGAATCCGCGCCAGCGCGGATTGCTCGATCACCAGGTGCAGCGCGCCGGCCTTCATCCCGCGCCCGGCGGCGATGCGGGTCAGGATCTCGCGGCCGCGCACCTTGGCGATATCGGCGCCGCGCTCGGCCTCTTCCTCGGGCATCAGGCGGCGGCGTCGTTCGGGATTGTCCACCGACAACAGCCGCGATTCGACCAGGAAGACCGCCAGGAACATCACCGCCGGAAACTGCCCGATCGGCAGCGCGCTGTCGGGAAAGATCAGCATCAGCACCGGAAACGGCGTCAGCGCCGCGCAATAGCGCAGGAACGAGATTTCCATCGCCATTCGCCAAAAGATCGACCGCCCCATCGACCCCGACGGCAGCACCGACATCCCATGCCCGATCAGTGCGCGCGGCACCTTGCGGATCTTCAGGATCGAGCGGTTCGAGACGGTCGTAGGGGTAACGACATGCAGCATGCGCGGGGCCTTTGCGAACTGTGGTTGAGAAAAACTAGGGCTCGTTTGCGCGACGTCGAGTCGGCTCTGGCTGATGTGGCCCGAGGTGGGCCTCGCCCCGCGCCCGGGCCAGGGCGACCTGGCGATGGCGTTCGCGGAACCGGGCGCGCTGGGCGGGGGAATATTCGTCGACACAGTGGTGACAGCACACGCCCTGCTCATAGTCGGGATGGCTCAGATCCTGCGGCGCCAGCGGGCGGCGGCAGGCATGGCACAGCACATGCGGCCCCTCGCGCAGCCCGTGTTCGACCGACACCCGCCCGTCGAACACAAAGCAGGCGCCCTGCCACAGGCTGTCCTCTTGCGGCACCTCTTCGAGGTATTTCAGGATCCCGCCCTTGAGGTGGAACACCTCCTCGACCCCTTGGGACAACAGGTAGTTGGTGGATTTCTCGCACCGGATACCGCCGGTGCAGAACATCGCCACCCGCTTGTTGTGAAAGCGGTGGCGGTTGGCCTGCCACCAGGCGGGAAAGTCGCGAAACGACCGCGTGCCGGGGTCGATTGCGCCCTCGAACGTGCCGATTGCCACCTCATAGGCGTTGCGCGTGTCGATCACCGCCACGTCATCGGCGCGCAGCAAGGCATTCCAGTTCCCGGGCGCGACGTAATGGCCGACCGCCGCGCGTGGATCGACATCGGGCAGGCCCATGGTGACGATCTCGCGTTTCAGCCGGACCTTCATCCGGCCAAAGGGGCGGGTCTGGGCGGTGCTCTGCTTCCACTCCAGCGCGGCGCAGCCGGGCAGCGCGCGGATATGGGCCAGAACCGCGTCCACGCCGTCGCGCGGACCTGCTATAGTGCCGTTGATTCCCTCGCGGGCCAGCAACAATGATCCGCAAACCCCGCCCCCCTTGCAGACCGCCAACAGCGGGTCGCGCAGGGCGGCGGGATCGTCGAACCGGGTGAAATGATAGAGCGCGGCGATGATGTACATGGGTTGAACTGATAGGCCCTGACCCATGGGTGCGGCAAGACCGGACCATTGACCTGAGCGGGTCACCTGCGTAACCCCAAGGCGACAGCGACCGGAGGAAGGCCCATGCGACCCGCCAACGAAGCCCTGATCGTGATTGACGTGCAAAACGATTTCTGCCCCGGCGGCGCGCTTGCCGTTCCCGGCGGCGACGAGATCGTGCCGCGCGTCAACGCCCTGCTGGACGAGTTTCAGACCCGTGTCCTGACCCAGGACTGGCACCCCGCCGATCACAGCTCTTTCGCTGCGAACCATCCCGGCATGGCCCCGTATCAGGTGATCGAGATGCCGTATGGTGCCCAGATCCTGTGGCCCGTGCATTGCGTGCAGGATACCCCCGGCGCCGAATTCCACCCCGATCTGGACGTGGCCAAGGCCGATCACATCGTGCGCAAGGGGTTCCGCCCGGAAATCGACAGCTATTCCGCGTTTTTCGAGAATGACCATGAAACCCCCACCGGGCTTGACGATTACCTGTCCGCCAGGGGGATCGACCACGTTACGCTGGTTGGCCTCGCCACTGATTTCTGCGTGCTTTACTCGGCGCTGGACGCGGTGCGGCTGGGCTATGCCGTGACCGTGCTGGAGGGGGCCTGCCGGGGCATCGACCTCAACGGCTCGCTTGAGGATGCGCGCACGACGATGCTGGACGCCCGTATCGTGTTGGAGCCCTGAGATGGTGGATATCGCCACCCGCGTCTATAATCACAAGTGGAAGATCGACCCGATCGTCCGGTCCCTGATCGACACGGATTTCTACAAGCTGTTGATGTGCCAGTCGGTCTTTCGCAACCGGCGCGACACCCATGTCAGTTTTTCGCTGATCAACCGGTCGACCGATATCCGCCTGGCCGATCTGATCGACGAGGGCGAGCTGCGCGAACAACTGGATCATATCCGCACCCTGCGCCTGACCCGCGGCGAAAGCACCTGGCTGCGCGGCAACACGTTTTACGGCAAGCGGCAGATGTTCCGTTCTGATTTCATGGAGTGGTTCGAGGGGCTGCAATTGCCGCCCTACACCCTGGAACGGCGCGACGGTCAGTATGAGCTGACATTCGAGGGCAAATGGCACGAGGTGATGATGTGGGAAATCCCCGCGCTGGCCGTTCTGATGGAACTGCGCAGCCGCGCGGTGCTGGCTCATCTGGGCAAGTTCGAGCTGGAGGTGCTCTATGCCCGCGCGATGACCAAGCTGTGGGAAAAGGTGGAGCGCCTGCGCGCCTATGACCACCTGCGCGTGGCTGATTTCGGCACCCGGCGGCGGCATTCCTTTCTGTGGCAGGACTGGTGCGTGCAGGCCATGAGCGAGGGGCTGGGCCACCGCTTTGTGGGCACGTCGAACTGCCTGATCGCCCGGCACCGCGATATCGAGGCGATCGGCACCAACGCCCATGAACTGCCCATGGTCTATGCCGCCCTGGCCGAAACCGACGAAGAGCTGCGCCAGGCCCCCTATCGCGTTCTGGCCGACTGGCAAGAGGAACACGAAGGCAACCTGCGCATCATCCTGCCCGACACCTATGGCACCGAGGGCTTTTTGCGGAATGCGCCGGACTGGCTGGCAGGCTGGACCGGGATTCGCATCGATTCTGGCGACCCGTCAGCAGGCGCGGAAACCGCCATCGCCTGGTGGAAGAGCCGCGGCGAGGATCCCCGGCAGAAGCTGATCATCTTTTCGGACGGGCTGGATGTCGACAAGATCATCGAGTTGCAGGACCGTTTCGACGGTCGCGCCAAGGTCAGCTTTGGCTGGGGCACCCTGCTGACCAATGATTTCCGCGGGCTGGTGCCCGACGACGCGCTTGCGCCGTTTTCGCTGGTCTGCAAGGCGGTCAGCGCCAATGGCCGGCCCACGGTGAAACTGTCGGACAACCCCAACAAGGCGATGGGTCCCGCCGATGAAATCGCGCGCTATAAACGGGTGTTCGGCGTGGGCAAGCAGACCGCGATGGAAGTGGTCGTCTAGATCCCGCCCCGGCGCCTGGCCAGGCGGGCGGTCTCAGCCCAGGTGGAAAAGCGGCTGCCCCTCCAGCACGGCGTGGGACGTGCGCACCGCGCGGTTCAGATAGGCGCGGATGCGCGGATCGCCAGGCGCCAGGCGCGGCATCGTCCAGCCGACAGAGGCCAGCGTCCTGAGCATTACGAACACGGGCAGCATCGCCAGGTCCCCGTCCGAAAGCGGGCGCAGGGTCGCGTACCCCTCGATCAGCCCCGTTGCGATCCGGTCCAGGGCGGGTTCCTCCAGGTTGGGCGTCAGGGCCGTGCCCAGGTCGTAGAGTCGAAACCCAAAACCACAATCGTCGAAGTCGATCAGATGCGCGTGGGGCCCGTCGAACAGGATGTTTTCGCGCAGCAGGTCCGCGTGGATCAGCCCTTGGTCGCCGCCTCGGGCGGCGAAGTCGGTCAGCTTTTCGCGGGCAAATCGGCGCGCCTCTGACATCACGATGGACTCACCCTCGGTGGCGGCGGGGTGGTCCCAGAATCGGCCCCAGAACGGTGCGCTGCCCAGCAGCCCGTCGATATCCCAATGCGGGCGGGCAAAGTTCGGCGGCAGCGTCAGCCGATCGGTGGTGACGTGCAGGTTGGCGATGGCGCGTCCGGCACTGGCATAAAGGCGCATCTGTTCATCGGGCGATCCGGGCAGCGGGGTGCCGCCCGTGCCCAATGCGGCCCCCGGCATCCAGGCCAGCACCGAGGCCACGTGCCCATCGGCCAGTTGCGTCAGCAGGGCGCCGTCGACGGTATGCTGGGGGCGGGGGACCGACAGGCCGGCACTGGCCAGCGCGTCCAACCACCACAGCTCGGACCGGATCGCCTCTTCGCTTTGATAGCCGCGGCGGTGCAGGCGCAGCACGCCTTTCTCGGCCGCGGGCAGGGTGACGGCGTAGACCGCGTTTTCGCGGTGCGAGATCAGGTGGGGGTCGGTGCAGCCGCGCCAGTGCTTAGCGGCCTCTTGGGCCAGGGGCAGGGTGTCGTCCTGGGTCATCGGGGCACCTTTGTTTCGGCCAGCACCAGGGCCAGCGTATCCATCATGAGATCGGCGTTCTCGCGTGAAAACGGCATCGGCGGGCGGATCTTGAGGGTATTCATCGCCCGTCCGATCCGGTTCACCAGAACCCCACGGGCGCGCATCCCTTCGGCCAGGGTTGCGACGAAATCGCTGGCGGGTGTGCCGTCGTCCATCACGAATTCCGCGCCGAAGAACAGCCCCTGTCCGCGCACCTGGGCCAGCAGCGGATGGGTCAGCGCGCCCATCCGCTCCAGCGCATAGGCGCCGACCACGCGGGCGTTTTCCTGCAAGCCTTCGTCCTGGATCACATCAAGGGTGGCCAGGGCGGCGGCGGCCGAAACCGGGTTGCCGCCGAAGGTGTTGAAATAGCCGAACGCGCCCCGAAACGCGGCCATGATGTCGGGCCGCGTCACCACCGCGCCGACCGGGTGGCCATTGGCCATCGGTTTGCCCAGGGTGACCACGTCCGGGGCAAAGCCCAGCACCTCATGCCCCCAAAATGCGCTGCCCAGCCGGCCAAATCCGGGCTGCACCTCGTCGGCCAGGATCAGCCCGCCGGCATCGCGGATCACCTGGGCGGCGGGGTCCAGAAAGCCCTTGGGCAGGGTGGGGAACCCCTCGTTGGCGAAGAACGGGCACAGCATGACCCCGGCCAGCCCATGCCCGGCCTCGTCCAGCTCGACGATGGCGCGGGCGATGTGATCGGCAAAGGCGCGCGCCTGGCCCTCGGCGCTGCCACCCAGCGGGGACAGGCTGTCGGGGGCGGGCACCAGCCGGACATGGCCGGGATAGCCGCCGATCGGCGGGCGGCGGGTCGAAAGCGCGCTGACCGCGGTGGTATTGCCGTGGTAGGTGTTGTCGGTGGCGATGATGCCAGTGGCGCCGGTCACGGCCTGGGCCATGCGCAGGGCGACATCGTTGGCCTCGGACCCGGTGCAGACCATGATCGCCTGGCTCAGCCCGTGGCCCATCGTGGCGGTCAGACGCTCGATGTAATCCAGGACGGTGTCATGCAGATAGCGGGTGTGGGTGTTCAGCGTGGCGGCCTGGCGGGCAATGGCCTCGACCACGCGGGGATGGCAATGGCCGACATGGGGGACGTTGTTATAGCCGTCGAGATAGCGCCGCCCGTCGGCATCCCACAGCCAGACCCCATCGCCGCGCACGATATGCACCGGATCGGCGTAAAAGGTGGGCACGTTCGGCCCCATCAGCCGGGCGCGACGCTGCATCAGCGGGTGGGTCATGGCGGTCCTGTTCCCAGCGGCCACCCCACTGTGGGCCGCAATCCCCCCCCATGGCAAGCCCGTGTGTCAGGCAAACCCCTCTGCCAACCTGATCTCGCCGGTCTCGATCCCGCGCCAGTTGGTGATCGGCGCGCCCAGCCGTTTGCGCGCGGCGGGATGGTTGGGATCCAGAACGCCCAGTTGGGACAGGATGCCGGTGATCGCCGCCTCGGCGGCGCGGGTCGTGCCATCCTCGATCTTCAGCGCGACGCCCAGGCCCAGTTCGGGCAGGATCGCGACGAACACCGCCTCGGCACCGGTCTTGACGGCGGCCTTGCCACCCATGGCGCGCATCAGTTCGGTGCAGGCCCGCCCCTCGCCGGCGACCAGGTCGGGATGGGCCATCATCGCCTGTACCAGCCGCCCGGCGGCGCGGGCGCGTGCATCGCCCGCATCGGGGCGGGCGGCTGCGAAAAATGCCATGGCACGGGCCAGCCCATGCACGCTGGTGGCGAAATTGGGGGCGGAACAGCCGTCGATGCCGAACCGGGGGCTGTCCATCCCGGTCACATCCTCGAACGCGGCGCGCACGGCCTGCTGCACGGGGTGGGCGGGGTCGACATATTCAGGCCCCGCACCCAGCCGCTGTCCCAAGGTCAGAAACCCCGCATGCTTGCCCGAGCAATTGTTGTGGACCTGGTTTGCCAACTCGCCCGCGCGGATCATCCTGTCACGCTCTGCCGGGTCGCGGGTGGGCTGCGCGCCGCAGCGCAGATCAGCCTCGGCCATGCCGATCCCGTCCAGCCAGCGCGTCACGCGATCCACATGCAGCGGCGCGCCCTGATGCGAGGCGCACGACAGCGCCAGTTCCTCGACCCCCAGGCCAGCGGCGTCCGCCGCCCCGCTTTCGATCAGCGGCAGGGCCTGGATCATCTTGCACGAGGACCGCGGCAGGATCAGCATGTCGGGATCGCCCCAGGCCTGAACCACCTGGCCCTGGACATCGCAGATCACCGCATGGCCGCGATGGCGCGACTCGGCCATGCCACCGCGCCAGATTTCCACCATTTCCACGGCCTCGGACATGTCGTTTCCTTTCGTCACGAATGCGCAATTTTATGCCAAGGGGGCTTTCACAATTCGGCGCGACTACGTTAGGTTGCGATTATCGAGT
Organism: Paracoccaceae bacterium; assembly: GCA_016938875.1. Classification (GTDB taxonomy): domain Bacteria; phylum Pseudomonadota; class Alphaproteobacteria; order Rhodobacterales; family Rhodobacteraceae; genus Rhodovulum. The sequence goes on along the minus strand of JAFGTV010000061.1, from coordinate 40,614 downwards.
TGCAACCCGCCGGGCTACTGGAAACGCTCCGGAAAGTCGGACGATCGGGCGGGATCAGAGGCAAGGACGGCTGGAGGCTGTGTTGAACATGACATCCTGGATGCGAATGGCCCTTGCGGGTGGAATGATGGCGCTGATGGCAGTGTCCGCCCAGGCGCAAGAGGAATCGACCAACAACGTCGCGGTCAAGACCGACTGGAACGTGTTTGTCGAGGATGACCCGACAGAATGCTGGGGCGTGTCGCCGCCCAAACAGACGGTCAACACCAAGGAAGGGCGCGTGGTATCCGTGCGCCGCGGCGAGATCTTGCTGTTCATCACCTTCCGCCCCGGCGCGGGTGTGGCCGGCGAGGTATCGTTTACCGGCGGCTATCCCTTTGCCAAGGACTCGACGGTCAAGATGCAGGTCGGCGATGACAGCTATGACCTGTTCACGGATGGCGAATGGGCCTGGCCCGCATCCAAGGCCGACGATGCCAAGATCATCGCCTCGATGAAGCGTGGCGCCGAGGCGGTGCTGACCGGACGCTCCGGGCGTGGCACGCAGACCCAGGATACCTTCTCGCTGCTGGGTTTCACCGCCGCCATGGAAGAGGCCGAACGCCGCTGCGGCGGCAACTGACGCCCACTGACCCGCGACACGACTTGGCCCGCGCAAGGTTCGTCCCTGCGCGGGATGTTTATTTCCCGCCACGAATCCTATATCCGGGTCGTCTTACCCGATGGAGACGCGCAAGATGACCGCGACCCCCCCGATCACCCCCGAGGCGATGCCGATCCCGCGCAAGCTGCCCCAGGCGGATCACAAGAACCTGGTGGGCCTGACCCGCCCGCAGATGCACGACGCGCTGATCGCCGCCGGCACCCCCGAGAAACAGGCCCGCATGCGGGTGAACCAGGTGTGGCAGTGGATCTATCACAAGGGCGTGCGCGACTTTGGCGCGATGACCAACCTTGCCAAGGATTATCGCGCCCTGCTGGCAGAGCATTTCACCATTGATCTGCCCGAGGTGGTCAGCCGCCACGTCTCGGCCGACGGCACCCGCAAATACCTGGTGCGCATCGCCGGTGGCCACGAAGTCGAGGTCGTTTATATCCCCGAAGAGGGGCGCGGCACGCTGTGCATCTCTTCCCAGGTGGGGTGTACGCTGACCTGCACCTTCTGCCACACCGGCACCCAGCGGCTGGTGCGCAACCTGACGGCGGGCGAAATCGTCGGCCAGATCATGCTGGCGCGCGACGATCTGGGCGAATGGCCCGAACCCGGCCGCGCGCCCAAGGACGAAACCCGGCTGATTTCCAACGTCGTGCTGATGGGCATGGGCGAGCCGCTCTATAACTTCGAGGCGGTGCGCGACGCGATGCAGATCACCATGGACGGCGAGGGGATCTCGCTGTCGCGCCGCCGGATCACCCTGTCGACCAGCGGCGTCGTGCCGGAAATCGGGCGCACCGCGACGGAAATCGGCTGTCTGCTGGCGGTATCGCTGCACGCCACGACCGACGAGATGCGCAACAAGCTGGTCCCGATCAACCGCAAATACCCGCTGGATCAACTTTTCGCGGCCCTGCGCGCCTATCCCAAACTGTCGAATTCCGAACGCATCACCTTTGAATACGTGATGCTCAAGGACGTCAACGACAGCGATGCGGACGCCCGCCGCCTGGTGAAACTGATCCAGGGCATCCCGGCCAAGATCAACCTGATCCCGTTCAACGAATGGCCCGGCGCGCCCTATGAACGCTCGGACTGGGCGCGGATTCAGGCCTTTGCCGACATCCTGTACAAGGCCGGTTATGCCAGCCCGATCCGCACCCCGCGTGGCGAGGATATCATGGCCGCCTGTGGGCAGTTGAAATCGGCCACCGAACGCTCGCGCAAGAACCGCTTTGAGATTGCTGCCGAGGCGGGGCTGCCGCAACCCGAACGCATCGTCCGCCGCCCCGACGCCCCCGACGTGCACTAGGCCGTTTGGCCGGGGTCTCACGTCATGTGTCCGGCGTGCCCCTGACCCGCGTCGAATGGATATTTAAAACCAGAAGAAGGGGATGCGGGCTTCTTCTGGTTCTAAATATCCAAAAAACCCACCCGGTCGGCTGGGCGCGCGGCGCGGGCGGGGCGCGCCTTGCCGGGTTATCGGGCGGGCGGGGTCCAGTTTTCGATGACCGCGACGGCCTCTTGCGCCGTTTCGACAAAGCTGAACAGGCTCAGATCCGCGCGGGTGATCGTGCCGGCCTCGGCCAGGGCGTCCCAGTTGATGACGGTTTCCCAGAATGACCGGCCGAACAGCAAAAAGGGCACCGGCGCCATGCGTCCGGTCTGGATCAGGGTCAGCGCCTCGAACATCTCGTCCAGCGTGCCAAAGCCGCCGGGAAAGATCACGATCGCCGAGGCGCGCAGCAAAAAGTGCATCTTTCGGATGCCGAAATAGTGAAAGTTGAAGCACAGATCGGGCGTGACCCATTCGTTGGGCGCCTGTTCATGGGGCAGCACGATATTCAGCCCGATCGACACGCCGCCTGCCTCGGCTGCGCCGCGGTTTCCGGCCTCCATGATGCCCGGTCCGCCGCCGGTTACGATGACGTTGCTTTTTCCGTTGGCCTGGCTTTTCGCGGTCATCAGCCGGGCGAATTCGCGCGCCTCGTCGTAGTAGCGGGTAAAGTCGGCCAGGGTTTTCGTCCGTGCGGTGTCACGCTTGGCCGGTTCCGGGATGCGCGCGCTGCCGAACAGCACGATGGTGCTTTCGATGCCGTATTCGCTCATCACCAGTTCGGGTTTCAGCAGTTCCAGTTGCAGGCGCACGGGGCGCAGCTCGTCGCGGCACAGGAACTCGGGATCGGCAAAGGCCAGGCGATAGGCGGGCGCACGGGTCTGGGGGGTGTCGGGGATTTCGCGGACGGTTTCAATGTCGGCATAGGCATCGCGGAACGGGCGGGGGGTGTCGTTGCTCATGGGCCTCTACTCGCTTGGATTGCGCCGGGGGCCTCTTGCGTCTATAGCCTGACGCCCAACGAGGCCAGTCACGTTTTCCGAGGAGAGACCGATGTCCAACGCCCAACTCGAAGCCGCCATCGAAGCCGCCTGGGAGGCGCGCGACACGATTACCCCCAGCACTGGCGGCGAAACCCGCGAGGCGATCGAGGATACCCTGAACGCGCTGGATGCGGGCACCCTGCGCGTGGCCGAGCGGCAGGAAAATGGTGATTGGCGCGTCAACCAGTGGGCGAAAAAGGCGGTTCTGCTGGGGTTCCGGCTGAAGGATATGGAACAACAGGACGGTGGCCCCCAAGGCGGTCATTGGTGGGACAAGGTCGACAGCAAGTTCAAGGGCTGGGGCGATAACGAGTGGAAGGCGGCGGGCTTTCGCGCGGTGCCCCATTGTATCGTGCGCAAATCGGCCTTTATCGCGCCGGGCGTTGTGCTGATGCCGTCCTTTGTGAACCTTGGGGCCTATGTGGACAGCGGCACCATGGTCGACACCTGGGCGACCGTAGGTTCGTGTGCGCAGATCGGCAAGAACGTGCACCTGTCGGGGGGCGTGGGCATCGGCGGTGTTCTGGAACCGATGCAGGCCGGGCCCACGATCATCGAGGACAACTGCTTTATCGGTGCCCGCTCCGAGGTGGTCGAGGGCTGCATCGTGCGCGAGGGGTCTGTGCTGGGCATGGGCGTGTTCATCGGCAAATCGACCAAGATCGTCGACCGCGACACCGGCGAGGTGATGTATGGCGAGGTGCCGCCCTATTCGGTGGTGGTTGCCGGCTCGATGCCGTCCAAGAACGGCGTGAACCTCTACTGCGCGGTGATCGTGAAACGGGTGGACGCCCAGACCCGGTCCAAGACCGGCATCAACGAGCTGTTGCGTGACTAGGCCGATGCGTCTGGTTGCGGTCTGTGCTGTCTTGGTGCTGGGACCGGGGGCGGCCGCCGCCGATGCCTATGATGGCCTTTACCGCCCTGATGCGCCCTGGGCGCAGGGTTGGGATTGCCGGTCTGTGGGGATGGATGGCGGCGCGCTGGCGGTGATGAACGGGACGTTTTACGGGGTGGAAAACAAGTGTGCCCTGACCAACCCGGTGCCGGTACGCGGCATGGCGGCGACGCTCTATGATGGGCAATGCGCGGGTGAGGGTGTTACTTACAGCGAACGCATCATGCTGATGCGCAGCGCGAATGGCATCGTGGTGATCCGCGACGGATATGCCAGCGCGCTGATCCGCTGCCCCTGACCCGATCCGCGAAAGGCATGACATGAGCGACAAACCCAAACGCCCCCAACAGGTTTACACCCTGCTGATCGAGGTCGGGCGCAAGGCCGATGACGGGCTGCCCAAGGGGGCCTCGGGGGCGGGGTTGATCTGTTATGCCACCGGCGTGGACGAGGGCGAGGCGGTGCGCGAAACCGTTGCCGTTCTGAAACAGGCCGGCCTGGCGCCGCTGGATGTCACCGGACATGGCACCGCCGAGGAGCGCCGCGCCATGGGCCACGAGATCCCGCCAGAGGAAGAGGCCCTGATGGCCCGCGCCCTGGCCGAGAACGCGGTGATCGTCGCGCAGATGGAGCCGTTTTTCGACGCCGACTAGCGGCTCATCAGGGCCGCGCGCAGGGTTGCGGCCTCAAAGTCGCGCAGGGCGCGGCGGGCCAGCCCGGTGTGGCAGGGCAGGTTCACGGCCTTGATCCCGCTGAGGATGGTGGTGGCCTGAACCTCGGGCATCTCGCGCAGGCGGCCGATAAAAAGGCTCTCCATCGGGCAACCGGCGGCCTCCAGGATTTCGTGCCGGTCCAGCAGCACCTGGAAATAGCGCATCACCTTTTGCCCCCGTCGCGGCGCGGCAAACGGGCTTTGGCACAGGCCCTGGGCCTCGATCAGCACCTCCTCTTCGCCAAAGAGATACTCGACCTCGGCACCGGCCATCAGCAGCCGTTGATCGGGGGCGACGATCACATCGCGCAGCAGACCCAGATAGGGCGCGAACAATTGCACCGGCGCGGCCTGACCACAGGCGGGCACCTCGTGCGCGCCGATCCAGCGGATCGGCTGGGCGCCGTTGTCGCGGGTTTCGACCAGATCGCCGGGGCGCAACTGCTCGACGGCGGTATGTCCACCCGGGGTGCGCAGCGGTGTGCCCGCGGCAAAGCTTGGGCTGACCCCCACCGGCATCAGCCGATCCGAGATCGCAAGACAATCCACGCCGGGATGGAAATGCACCCCGGCGCCCCCCTGCGCCAGGTGGTCGGCATCCCCCCTGCTCAGCGGTAGGGGGTCGGTGAATTCCTTTTGGATCAACGCCCCGTTCGCGGCCTCGGCCAGTGAGATCAGGCCCCAATGGGCGGGCACGTTCCATGACAGCGTCAGCCGGATACGTCCTGACAGATGCATCGCGCCCCGGTCCAGCGTCACCTGATAGCGGTGCCGTCCCATCCTGTGGGCCAGAACCACATGGCCGCCGGGCGTGATCTGGATCGACAGGTGGCGGGGTGTTTCACCGGGGCAGTGCATCAGCACCAAGGTGCCCTCTTTCAGATGGGCGCGGCCCAGGTCGGCCTCCAGGTGCAGGCTGCCGCGCATCAGGAAGGTGTCGGTGCCTGTTGCGCAGGACGTATCGGTGGGCGGTGCGGTAGGGTTTGCGGGCGTGGCGGCGTTGGGTTCGGCCACGGCGATCCAACTCATGTCGCGCCCCCGCTTCGGGGCGTTGCGGACCGGGTCGTGCTGCCGCGTGCTGCCGTCATGCCTGTTCCATTCGCGGCCCGGGCCAGCGCGGCGTGGCGATCTGCGCCTGTCCTCTTCGATCTGACCGCTCGATCGGGCCGCGGGCCGTGGGCGTGATCCCTCAGCCTGCCTGGGGCTGTTATCTTTGAGCGATCATGGCGCAATCGCGCGGCCATGGTAAGCGGCGATCGCGCCGTGCCCGGCATTTGTCACGCCTGTGCAACATTGCAGCGTCCCGGCCCGCGGGCTATCGCTGGTGCGCAGACATATCAAAGGACCGCGCCCGTGACCCAGCCCACCGACCCCGTTGCCCTGACCGCCGATCTGATCCGCTGCCCCTCGGTCACACCCAGCGAGGGGGGGGCACTCGGCCTGCTGGAAACCCGTCTGACGGCGGCGGGGTTCACCTGTCATCGGGTGGACCGGGGCGGCGTGGCCAACCTCTTTGCCCGTTGGGGGGCCAGGGGACATGGCCAGAGCTTTGGCTTTAACGGGCATACCGATGTGGTGCCCGCGGGCGATACCGCCGCCTGGACCGCCGACCCCTTTGGCGCCGAGATCCGCGATGGCTGGCTGTGGGGGCGCGGTGCGACCGACATGAAGTCGGGGGTTGCGGCCTTTGTCGCGGCGGCAATCGACATGGTCACCGACACGCCCCCCGACGGCGCGATCGTGATCACCATCACCGGCGACGAAGAGGGCGACGCGGTCGACGGCACGACCGCGATCCTGGACTGGATGGCCGATGAGGGCGAGCATATGACCGTCTGCCTGGTGGGCGAACCGACCAGCCGCGAAACCCTGGGCGACATGATGAAGATCGGCCGCCGCGGGTCCATGACCGCCTATTTCACTGCCCACGGGGTGCAGGGCCATTCCGCCTATCCGCATCGCGCGCAGAATCCGATTCCGGCCCTGGCCCGGCTGGTCGAACGCCTGGCGGCCCATAGCCTGGACGAGGGTACGCGCCATTTCGATCCCTCGACGCTGGCGGTCACCACCTTTGACACCGGCAACCCGGCCAACAACGTCATTCCGGGCCTGTGCCGCGCCACGGTCAACATCCGGTTCAACGAGGCGCATACCTCGGACAGCCTGACCGATTGGTTGCAGGCCGAGGCGGCCAAGGTCACCGATGAAACCGGCATCCGCATCGAGATGGAGGTTCAGGTCTCGGGCGAGAGCTTTGTCACGCCGCCGGGTGCGCTGTCGGCGCTGGTGGCCCAGGCGGTCGAGGCCGAAACCGGCCAGGCGCCCGAGCCCTCGACCTCGGGGGGGACATCGGATGCGCGGTTCGTCAAGGATCACTGCCCGGTGGTGGAATTCGGGCTGGTGGGCAAGACCATGCACCAGGTCGATGAGCGGGTTGAAATCGCCCAGATCGAGGCGCTGAAACGCATCTATGCGCGCATCCTGCGCGACTATTTCGCCTGAGCGGCCCCGGTTTCCGGCTGACGGGGCGGGGCGTGCGTGCTACCTCAGGTCCATGACACGCATCCCCTCCAAGCCCGAGATCCTTGACTGGATCGCCACCCACCCCACCCAGACCGCCAAGCGCGATATCGCGCGGGCGTTCGGGATCAAGGGCGCCGCCCGGATCGAGCTGAAGCGCGTGCTCAAGGAACTGGCCGACGAGGGGCACCTGGAGAAACGCCGCAAGAGCTATCGCGACCCCGAGCGTTTGCCGCCGGTCAGCGTGTTGCAGGTGCTGCCCCCCAATGCCGAGGGCGATCTGTTCGCCAAGCCGCTGGAATGGCATGGCGAGGGGGCAGAGCCGCGCATTCTGTTCATCGCGCGCGACAGCGACCCGGCGCTGGGCGCGGGGGATCGCATCCTTGCCCGCCTGCAAGAGGTCAGCGGCGAAGAACATCACTATGAGGCCCGGCTGATCCGCAAGATCGGCTCGAACCCGCAACGCATCCTGGGGGTGTTCCGCAAGGGGACCGAGGGCGGGCGCATCGTGCCCATCGACAAGGGGGCGGACAAGGAATGGATGGTGCCCGGCGACGCCACCCATGGCGCCAAGGACGGCGAACTGGTCGAGGCCGAACTGGCCGGGCCGCGGGGCCGCATGGGCCTGCCGCGGGCGCGCATCGTGGACCGGCTGGGGGATCCCACCGCGCCCAAGGCCGTCAGCCTGATCGCGATCCACCAGCATGGCATTCCCGACGCCTTCCCCGACGACGTGATCGCCGAGGCCGACCGCGCCAAGCCCGCCGGGCTGGGAAACCGCGAGGATCTGCGCGCCCTGCCGCTGGTCACGATCGACCCACCCGACGCGCGCGACCGCGACGACGCGGTGCTGGCATCCCCCGACGACGACCCGAAAAACGAGGGCGGGTTCGTGATCTGGGTCGCCATCGCCGACGTGGCCCATTACGTGCGCCCCGGTTCCGCGCTGGACCGCGAGGCGCGCAAGCGCGGCAATTCCAGCTACTTCCCCGACCGGGTGGTGCCGATGCTGCCCGACCGTCTGTCGGGCGATCTGTGCAGCCTGCACGAGGGGGTGCCGCGCGCCTGTGTCGCCGTGCGCATCAAGATCGACGCCCAGGGGCAAAAGCTCTCGCATCGCTTTACCCGCGGGCTGATGCAATCGGCCGCCGCGCTGAGCTATGCCGAGGTGCAAGAGGCCCGCGATGGCGCGCCGTCGAACAAGACCGCGCCGCTGCTCGATGACGTGATCGTGCCGCTTTACGGGGCCTATCACGCGCTGACCCGCGCGCGCAAAACCCGTCAGCCGCTGGATCTGGATCTGCCGGAACGGCGGATCGAGCTGTCCGAGGATGGCCACGTCAAATCAGTGAACTTCCGCGAGCGGCTGGATGCGCACCGGCTGATCGAGGAATTCATGGTCCTGGCCAACGTCGCCGCGGCCGAGGAGCTGACCCGGATGCGCCGCCCGCTGTTGTTCCGCGTCCACGAGGAACCCAGCCCCGAGAAACTGGATGCGCTGCGCGATGTCGCCGCCGCCTCGGGGTTCACGCTGGCCAAGGGGCAGGTGCTGCAAACCCGCCACCTCAACGACCTTCTGGATCAGGCGATGGGCACCGATTTCTCGGAACTGATCAACATCTCGACCCTGCGCTCGATGACCCAGGCCTATTACACGCCCGAGAATTTCGGCCATTTCGGCCTGGCGCTGCGGTCCTATGCGCATTTCACCTCGCCCATTCGCCGCTATGCCGACCTGATCGTGCACCGCGCGCTGATCACCGCCCACGGCTGGGGCAAGGACGGGCTGAGCCCCGAGGACATCGACGAGCTGGAGGCCACCGCCCAGCACATCTCGGACACCGAGCGCCGCTCGATGGTGGCCGAACGCGACACCACCGACCGCTATCTGGCCGCCTATCTGTCGGAACGGGTGGGCAGCGAATTTACCGGGCGGATTTCCGGCATCGCGCGGTTCGGCGTCTTCGTCAAACTGGACGAAACCGGCGCCGACGGGTTGATCCCGATCCGTGAATTGGGGCGCGAATATTTCCACTACGACCGCGAGGCCCAGACCCTGATGGGCGCCGATACCGGGCTGGAAATCGGCATCGGTCAGCGCGTGACCGTGCGCCTGTCGGCGGCGGTGCCGGTCACCGGCGGGTTGACGCTGGAGCTGTTGTCGCTGGAGGACAAGGCCATCGGCGCGCGCGGCCCATCCAGCGGCAAGGGGCGCCCGCCCCGCCGCAAGGCTGCCCACGCCAAGGCCAAGGCCGCCAGGACCAAGCGCAAGGTATCGCGCACCCGGCGCTAGGCGAAATCCGGCAGGCCCCGGCGCGTTTTTCCATTGCCCACTTTGCGTTCCTTTCACGCAGCGCTACACTCTGCCCAAAGCCGGAAAGGTATGAGCAGATGTTCCCCACCAAAGCCATGGCCGCCCTGATCCTCGCGGGGCTTGCACTGGATGCCGCCAGCGCTGGGGCCGCGGGTCTGGACCGGTCCCTGCGCCCCAATCCCCGCCCGCTGACGGACCACCTGGCCGCCCTGACCAGTCCCCGTCCCCAACCCCGCCCCGTCGCCGCAACCGAGGTGCCCCTGATGCAGGTTCAGGTCTCGACCGCGAATCGCGGCTTTCAACGCTGGATCGAGGGGTTTCGCAGCCGGGCCGCGGCGCGCGGTATCTCTGGGGCGACGTTCGATGCGGCCTTTGCAGGCGCACGCTATAACACCGACGTGATTGAACGGGACCGCAACCAGTCCGAATTCACCAAGACGATCTGGGATTACCTCGATAGCGCCGCCTCCGAGACCCGCATCCAGAACGGGCGCGCGGCGCTACGCGAACATGCCCGCCTGCTGGATCGGATCGAGGCCCGCTATGGCGTCGACAAAGAGGTCGTCGTTGCGATCTGGGGCCTGGAAAGCGCCTATGGCGCCTATCGCGGCTCCACCCCGATCATCGAGGCGCTGGCAACCCTGGCCTATGATGGGCGTCGCGGCGCGTTTTTCGAACAGCAATTGATCGCCGCGCTCAAGATCATCCAGGCCGGCGATACCGATGCGCGCCACATGACCGGCAGCTGGGCCGGCGCGATGGGGCATACCCAGTTCATCCCGACCTCTTACCTGGCCTATGCGGTGGATTTCACCGGCGACGGCAAGCGCGACATCTGGAGCGACGATCCCGCCGACGCGCTGGCCTCGACCGCGGCCTACCTGGCACGCTTTGGCTGGACCAAGGGACAGCCCTGGGGGGTCGAGGTAAAGCTGCCGCGCGATTTTGACCACCGGCTGGCCGATCGTGGGGTGATGAAACGCCCCGCCGATTGGGCGGCGCTGGGGGTGCGTGACATGGATGGCCGCGCGGTGCCGAACCACGGGCGCGCCTCGATCCTGCTGCCGGCTGGCGCGCGGGGGGCGGCCTTCATGATCTTCGACAACTTCGCGGTGATCGAGCGCTACAACACCGCCGATGCCTACGTGATCGGCGTCGGGCACCTGTCGGACCGGATCAAGGGCGGCCCCGCCATCCGTGCCCAGTGGCCGCGCGATGACCGCGCCCTGAAATTCGCCGAACGCAAGGAGCTGCAAGAGCGCCTGACCCGCGCCGGGTTCGACACCCGCGGGATCGACGGCAAGATCGGACCGAACACGATCTTGGCGGTGCGCGCGTTCCAGCGGTCCGTCGGGATGATCCCGGACGGGTATGCGAGCTTGGAAATCCTCAAGCGCCTGAGGTGAGTGATCCCGCTCGGTTAGCCGACTGCGTCGGCTGCCTTCGGCGAGGATATTTCAGACCAGAAGAAGGGGCAGCTCAGCCCCCGTCCGGGCCTTGTGACAAGGGGGGACAGGGGGCCTTCTCCTGGTGCGGTCATCGGCGTCCCCGCCTGTACCGCAGGAAAAGCATGGCGCATCAAGGTTAATGGTCCGTTGCTTCTTCTGGTTGAAAATATCCCCGCCGGAGGCATGAAAGTTCTTAATGCGCGGCAAGTGCCTGGGGCGTGAGCCTGGGCGCCGGGGCGGTGGGGACCAAGCCCGGCGTCAGGCGCCGCCGGATCAGTGCCACGGGATGGCGGCGCAGGGTCAGGTGCAGGGCGAGGTAATCCTCGACCACCTCTTCGCCCTCGTGCATCGCGGGCAGGGGGATGTGGGGTTCGGTGATCCCTTCGCCGTCGAGATCGCCCGCGAAGAGTGGCAGCGTCCCGGGCGCGGTCAGGGCGCGGGCGGCCCACAGGGCGGCGCGGCGGGACAGGCCCAGCGCGGCAAAGGTGTCGGCCTCGGCCAGGGTCTGGATCAGCGCGGGGGGCAGGCCGGCGCGGCGCCAGACATCCTCGACGCTTTGATAGCCGTTGCCGCGGGCGGCGGTGATCCAGGTGGCCTCTTGCTCGGGGAGGGCCTTGATCTGGCGGAACCCCAGCCGCAGCGCCAGGCCGCCCTGGCCATCGGGTTCCACGATGTTGTCCCAGTGGCTGGCGTTGATGCATACGGGGCGCACCGTGACCCCGTGCGCGCGGGCATCGCGCACGATCTGGGCGGGGGCGTAAAAGCCCATGGGTTGGGAATTGAGCAGCGCGCAGGCGAAGATCGCCGGGTGGTGGTTCTTGATCCAGGCCGAGGCATAGACCAGCAGCGCAAAGCTGGCGGCGTGGCTTTCGGGAAAGCCGTAGGCACCGAACCCCTCGATCTGGGAAAAGCATCGCTCGGCAAACTCGCGCGCATAGCCGTTTTGCGCCATCCCGCGCAGAAAGCGGGTGCGAAAGTCGCCGACCGACCCGTGTTTCTTGAAGGTGGCCAGGGCGCGGCGCAGTCGGTCGGCCTCGTCCGGGGTGAACCCCGCGCCGATGATCGCGATCTGCATCGCCTGTTCCTGAAACAGTGGTACGCCCAGCGTTTTGCCCAGCACAGCGCCCAGCGCGTCAGAGGGAAAGCGCACCTGTTCCTCGCCGCCGCGCCGCCGCAGGTAGGGGTGGACCATGTCGCCCTGGATGGGCCCGGGGCGGATGATCGCGACCTGGATCACCAGGTCATAGAACGAGCGCGGGCGCATCCGGGGCAGGAAGTTCATCTGCGCGCGGCTTTCCACCTGGAAAACGCCCAGGCTGTCGGCCGCGCAGAGCATGTCGTAGACGCGCGGATCCTCGGGGGGCAGGCTGGCGAGGTCGAGGCGGGTGCCATGATGCCGTTCGATCATCTCGAAGGCCTTGCGGATGCAGGTGAGCATCCCCAGGGCCAGCACGTCGACCTTGAGGATGCCTAAGCTGTCGATATCGTCCTTGTCCCAGCAGATGACGGTGCGCCCCTGCATCGTGGCGTTTTCGATGGGGACCAGTTCGTCCAGCCGCCCCTCGGTGATGACAAAGCCGCCGACATGTTGCGACAGGTGGCGGGGGAAGCCCTGGATCTCCTCGATCAGGTCCAGCGTGCGTTTCAGGCGCGCATCGCCGGGGTCCAGGCCGATTTCGCGCAGGCGGTGGTCCTGGATCGCGCCGCCCGCGCCCCAGCCCCAGATCTGGCTGGACATGGCGGCCAGCGTGTCCTCGGACAGGCCCATGGCGCGGCCGACCTCGCGCACCGCGCGTTTGCCGCGATAGTGGATGACGGTGGCGCACAGGCCCGCGCGGTGGCGGCCATAACGGTCATAGATGTGCTGGATCACCTCTTCGCGCCGCTCATGCTCGAAATCCACGTCGATGTCTGGGGGTTCGTCGCGGGCCTCGGACACGAAGCGTTCGAACACCATGGTGCCGATCTCGGGGCTGACCGAGGTGACGCCCAGGCAATAGCAGACCACCGAATTGGCCGCCGATCCGCGGCCCTGGCACAGGATGCCGCGGGAGCGGGCAAAGGCAACGATGTCGTTCACGGTCAGGAAATAGGGTTCATAGCGCAGTTTCGCGATCAGGCTGAGTTCATGGGTCAGCATCTTGCGCACCCGATCCGGCGCGCCATCGGGATAGCGGTCGTCCAGTCCCGCCCAGGCCAGCCGGGCCAGCCGCTGGGCGGCGGTTTCGCCGTTCTGCAGTTCGGAAGGATAGTCATAGCGCAACTGATCCAGCGAAAAGGTGCAGCGCGTGGCGATGGTGGCGCTGTGGTGAACGGCGGCTTGATGCTCGGCGAAAAGGCGCAGCATCTCGGGCCCTGAGCGCAGGCGCTGTTCGGCATTGGCCAGTGCGGCACGGCCCAGTTGATCGACACGGGTGCCGGTTCGGATCGCACTCAGCACGTCGGCCAGGCGGCGGCGGTGCCCGTGGTGCATCATCGGCGCGCCGGAGGCGACAGCGGGGATGGCCAGCGTATCGGCCAGTGTGGCGAGCTGGGCGAAGCGGGCGGCATCCTGCCCGTCATAGGTCGGCGCCATCACCAGTGCGACCTGCCCGGGCAAGCGGCGCGTCAGCCGTTCCGCCTGTGTCCGCCATTCGCCCGCGCCGCGCGTCTGGGCCGGGTCTTGTGGCGGATGCAGCAGGAACTCGATCCCCGTGCCCCATTCCAGCAGATCATCCAGGCCCAGCGTGCAGGCGCCCTTGGCCGCCCTGAGCCGCCCGGCCGACAGCATCCGGCAAAGTCGCCCCCAGGCGGCGCGGTCGCGCGGCAGGGCGGTGGCGGCGAAGCCGTCGGTCAGCACCAGCCGGGCGGCAGGGATCAGGCGCGGGATGGTATAGATCGGCGCGCTGGGCGGGGCGGGGATATGGGCCGGGCGCGGGGGGCCGATGGGGTCCTTGTCGGCCTGGCGCCGCAGATCGACCTGGCGGGCGATCTCGCGCGCGGCGGCATGGGCGCGCACCACGCCGGCGACCGAATTCTCATCGGCGATCGCCAGCGCCCCCAACCCCAGCAGGGCCGCGCGGCGCATGTATTCCTCGGGGTGCGAGGCCCCGATCAGGAAGCTGAAATTAGAGGTGGCGGATAATTCTGCGAACATGGTGACTCGGCATGATATTCACCTTTTGTTCTTTTGTTAAGCTGCATCTTGCAGGGACCGTCCATTGATGCGGACGCGTGCGATGGCCGATTCGCGGCCTGCGGCAGGGGCGGTGCGCCGGGCGGGTCAGCCCAAGTGGTCGGCAAAGCTTTCGACGACCTGGGCATAGACCTCGCGCTTGAACGGAACGATGCTTTGGACCAGGTGATCGGGCGCCAGCCAGGCCCATTCCGAAAACTCGGGATGATCGGTGGCGATGTCGATCTGCGCGTCGGTCCCCAGAAACCGCATCAGGAACCAAAGCTGCTTTTGCCCGCGATAGCGCCCCTTCCAGATCTTGGGCACCAGTTCGTGCGGCAGATCGTAATTGATCCAGTCGCCGGTGCGGCCCACGACCTCGACCAGGTCGGCGGGGATGCCGGTTTCTTCCCACAGCTCGCGCAGGGCGGCGGCCTGGGGTTCTTCGCCGGGCTCGATACCGCCCTGGGGCATTTGCCAGGCGGCGATCTCGGTGTCGATGCGTTGGCCGACAAAGACGTGGCCCGCGCCATTCATCAGCATCACGCCCACACAGGGGCGATAGGGCAGTTGTTCGATTTCGTCAGGGGTCATGGGCGTGCGGGCCGGCGGCGGGCGCCGGCCCCTCCTGGATCAGTTCTCGGTTTCGAGCGCGGAGAAGCCCTTGAGGATGTCGATGGCATAGGCCAGCTGATAATCCTCTTCGCGCAGCTTGGCGGCATCCTCGGCCTTTTTCAGCTCTTCCTCGGCTTGCTTGCGCTCGTCCTCGGTCATGCTGTCATTGATCAGCGCACCGCGCAGATCCGCCTCTGACCGGGTACGGCGCGCCGTGGTCCCGGTCTCGTCCTCGGCATTTGCGGCAGGGTTGCGCGGCGGCTGGGCCACCACGATGTCGGGGGACACGCCCAGTGCCTGGATCGAACGGCCCGACGGCGTGTAATAGCGCGCCGTGGTCAGCCGCATCGCCCCGTCGCCCTTGAGCGGCATGACGGTCTGAACCGAACCTTTGCCAAAGCTGCGGGTGCCCACGACGATCGCACGGCGGTGATCCTTGAGCGCACCCGCGACGATTTCAGAGGCCGAGGCAGAGCCGTTGTTGATCAGCACCACCATCGGTTCGCCCCCCGTCAGATCGCCGGGGGTGGCGTTATAGCGGTCGCTGTCCTGGGGATCGCGGCCACGGGTCGAGACGATCTCGCCGGCATCCAGAAACGCATCCGAGACCTTGATCGCCTGGGGCAACAGACCGCCGGGGTTGTTGCGCAGATCCAGCACCACGCCGTTGACGTTCTCGATGCCGCCCAGTTCCTCGACCGACTTTTCCCACTCGGCCTCGAGGTTGACATAGGTCTGGTCGTTAAAGGTCGTCACCCGCAGCACCACGGTGTCCCCCTCGATGCGCGAACGCACCGCGGTCAGTTTGATCGTGTCGCGGATGATGGTCACGTCAAAGGGCTCGTCGGCCCCTTCGCGCACCACGGTGATGACGATTTCGCTGCCCACCGGGCCGCGCATCAGTTCCACCGCCTGATCCAGCGTCAGGCCCAGCACGCTTTCGCCGTCTACATGGGTGATGAAATCGCCCGCCTCGATCCCGGCCTCGTCGGCGGGGGTGCCGTCGATCGGCGAGACAACCTTGACGAAGCCCTCTTCCTGGGTGACCTCGATGCCGAGGCCCCCGAACTCGCCGCGGGTCTGCACCTGCATGTTGTCGAAATCCTTGGGCGGCAAATAGCTGGAATGCGGGTCCAGCGAGGTCAGCATGCCGTTGATCGCGGCCTCGATCAGGTCACGCTCGTCCACCTCTTCGACATATTGCGCACGGATCCGCTCGAACACGTCACCGAAAAGGTCCAACTGCTCATAGACAGAGCTTTTGCGGTTCGTTTCCTGCGCAAGCAGGGGGCCTGCCACCTGGGTGGCCAGGATCGTCCCGGCAATGGTGCCGCCAAGCGCGGCCATCGCAAATCTCTTCATGGCGTCCTCAATCCTTGTCTCTCGCGAACCACGGGGCCGGGTCCACTGGGCTGCCGCCCTGTCTGAGTTCCATATAAAGCGTTTCCGACCGGGCTGCGCCACTGCCTTCTGACGCAGCGTCCGCAAACGCACTTGTTTTTGGGTCCGCCCCACCCATCAACCCTATCGGGCTGCCGGCGGGCAGAACCTCTCCTTCGTCACCATAAACCTGCGACAGACCCGCCAGCACCAGAAGATAGCCTTCGGCGGGTTCCAGGATCATCACATTTCCGTAGTCCAGCAGCGGGCCGCGATACCGGATCGTGGCCGGAACCGGCGTTGTGACCAGCGCCAGCGGGCGCGTGGCCAGGACCAGGCCGGGGCGGCGGATACCCGCGGCGTCGGGCTGATCATAGCCGCGCAGCACGGTCGCCTCGACCGGCAGGGGCAGTTGACCCATCCGGGCGGCAAAGTCGGGCGGCGTGCTGGACGGGGGGGCGGTGCCATCGACACCCAGCAGCGCCCCGGCAAACCCATCCAGCGTGTCACTGCTTTGCAGCAACTCGCGCAGCCGGTCGGGATCAGACGCGAAGCGGCGCGGCAGGTCGCGCCGTTCGGACATGGCCTGCGACAGCTGGGTGCGCGCGCGCTGCACGCCGGTCAGACCCTCGGCCAGGGAATCGGCGGCCGATTGTTGCAAGGCACGCATCAGGGCGACCTCTTCCAGTTGGGTGCGCAGGGCCTCGGCGCGGGCTTGCAGGGCGGGGGTGATCTCGCCCAACAACATGCCCGCGCGTGCGGTGCCCACCGGCCCCGACGGGTGCAGCAGCAGCAACGCCTCGGGTGTGCGCTGCATGCCCAGCAAAACCCCCAGCAGGCGCGACAGTTCTTCGCGGCGGGCATCCAGGTCCATCGCGATGGCCTGTTCGCGGATCGTGACCCGGCGCAGCCCCTCGCGCAGGGCGGCCAGCCCGTCTTCGTAGGCGCGGATGGTTTCGGTCATCGCGGCCACGCGGTCGCTGGCGCGCTTTGCCTCTTGCAGGGTCAGCCCGGCGGCGCGCAACGCCTCGGCCGCGGCGCGGGCGGTTGTGGCGGGGTCGGCCTGGGCCTGATCGGTCGGGGCCACGTTCGTCTGGCCGGGCGCGGGCAGGGCCAGCCCCGCCAGCATCAGCGCCAGAAGGGGGCCGCGTGCCCGCCTCATCCGTCGATCAGGCTGTGGCCGGTCATCTCGGGCGGCTGGGGCAGGTTCATCAGCGCCAGCAGCGTCGGCGCCAGGTCCGACAGCCGCCCGTCATGCAGCCGCGCCCCCGCCGGCCCGCCGACCAGGATCACCGGGACCGGGTTCAGGGTATGCGCGGTGTGCGGCCCGCCGGTCACCGGGTCGATCATGGTTTCGCAATTGCCGTGATCGGCGGTGACGATCATCGCCCCGCCGGCCTGCTCCAGCGCGGCCAGCGCCTGACCCAGGGCGGTATCCACCGCCTCGCAGGCCTTGATCGCGGCGGGGATCACGCCGGTATGGCCGACCATGTCGGGATTGGCGAAGTTCACCACGATCAGGTCGTATCCCTGACCGATCGCCCAGACCAGTTTCTCGGCGACCTGGGGCGCGCTCATCTCGGGTTGCAGGTCATAGGTGGCCACCTTGGGCGAGGGCGGCATGAACCGATCCTCGCCGACCTCGGGCTCTTCCTTGCCGCCGTTCAGAAAGAAGGTGACATGGGGGTATTTCTCGGTCTCGGCCAGGCGAAACTGGTGCAGCCCGTGCTTGGCCACCCAGGCCCCCAGGGTGTTGACGATGTTGCGCTTGGGAAAGACCGTGGTCATCCACTGGTTATGGGCGTCGGAATATTCGACCATCCCCAGGATTGCGGCCAGCTGTGGGCGCTTGCCGGTCTCGAAATCGTCGAAATCGGGCTGGGCAAAGGCGCGCAGGATCTCGCGCGCCCGGTCCGAGCGAAAGTTGAGGCAGAACAGCCCGTCCCCGTCGCGCATCCCCGGCGCATCGGCGATCGCCGTGGGTTCGATGAACTCGTCGGTTTCGCCGCGCGCATAGGCATCGGCAACGGCCTGGGTCGCGGTGTCGGCCTCTTCGCCCAGGCCATTGGCCATGGCGTGATAGGCCAGTTGCACCCGCGCCCAGCGGTTGTCGCGGTCCATCGCGTAATAGCGCCCGATCACGCTGGCGATATGGGCGCCCTCGGGCAGGTCGGCCTGAAGTGCCGCGATATAGCCATCGGCGGATTTCGGCGGCACGTCGCGGCCATCGGTAATGGCGTGGATCGCCACCGGCACCCCGGCCCGGGTGATCGCCCCCGCGGCGGCCAGCATGTGCGTGGTCAGCCCATGCACCCCACCATCCGAGACCAGCCCCATCAGATGCGCCGTTCCACCGCTGGCCTGAAGCCGCGCGATGAAGTCGAGCAGGGCTGGATTCTTGAAAAAGCTGCCATCCTCGATCGCCAGGTCGATCTGGCCCAGGTCCATCGCCACCACGCGGCCTGCGCCGATATTGGTGTGCCCGACCTCGGAATTACCCATCTGCCCCTTGGGCAGGCCAACATCGGGGCCGTGGGTCGTCAGCCGTGCATTCGGGCAGGTTGCCATCAGCCGGTCGAAATTCGGCGTATCTGCCAGGACTGGCGCGTTACCCTCGGGCGTGGGGCCGATGCCCCAGCCGTCGAGGATGCAAAGGACAACGGGTTTGGGTGTGGTCATCAAAGGCCCTTTCACGATTGCGTCCGTTTTAGGCCTGTGCGGGCGCGAGGACAACCACGGCCAACCGGGGTGCGGTCCCGCGGGCCAGGCCGATTCAGGCGCGCCCGGTGCGGGGCGCGGGTTTGGGTGTTTGGACCAAGGGGACGATCAGGCGCGGTGATACGGGCCACCCGCCAGGATCGAGGCCGCGCGGTAGAGCTGTTCGCTGAGCATTACGCGCACCAGCATGTGCGGCCAGACCATCTTGCCGAATGACAGCGTGGCATCGGCCCGATCCCTGAGCGTGGGGTCCAGCCCGTCCGCCCCGCCGATGACAAAGGCCGCATCGCTGCGCCCCGCATCGCGCCAGCGCGCCAGCATGGCCGCAAAATCCGGCGAGCTGAGCGTTTTGCCGCGTTCGTCCAGCGCGCAGACCAGTGCCCCTGCGGGCAGGGCCCGTTCCAACAGCCGGGCCTCGGCGGCCTTGCCGCCGCCCTTGCGGTCCTCGACCTCGATCAGCGACAGCGGCCCCAGGGCCAGCGCCCGGCCGGTGCGGTCGAAACGGGTGGTATAGTCCTGGATCAGGGCCTGTTCGGGGCCGGCGCGCAACCGGCCGACCGCGCAGATATGCAGCCGCATTCAGGTCTGGGCGGTCGCCGCGCCCGCGGGCAGCCACATCTTTTCGAGCTGGTAGAACTCGCGCACCTCGGGGCGGAAGACATGCACGATCACGTCGCCCACATCGACCAGCACCCAGTCGCCTTGGCCCTTGCCCTCAAGCTTGGCCGCGCGACCGAGATCGTCTTTCAGCCGATCCTTGAGCTTTTCCGAGATCGCCGAGACCTGGCGGGTCGAGCGGCCCGAGCAGATCACCATGTAATCGGCCATGCTGGAACGCCCGCGCAGGTCGATGGCGATCACGTCCTCGGCCTTGTCGTCGTTGAGCGATGTCAGGATATACTCCAGCAACTCTTCGCTGGACAGTGCCATCGGAAGCCCGGTCATGGCTGCGGTCGGTGCGGCCCCGTCATGGGCCGCCTCTGCGTGGTGAGACAGGACATCGTCCTCCTAGGATGCGCGCCGCCTGGGCCCCGGCGCTGGGCTTGTCTTCAATGTAACATCGGGGCGGTGAAATCTCAATGCAGCGACGGGCGGCGCGGCGTCAAGGGGCCACGCTATAGGCAATCTCGTTGCGCCGGTTCCACGGCATGGTGAAGGGATCGTCGTAAAACATCAGCTGCGGCGCCCCGGTCAGCGTGATCCCCTGGCGGTCTGCCTGGGCGCGCAGGGCCGCGTCCATCTCGTCCAGCCGGGCCTGGGTGGCGCGACCGTCAAAGCGGATCACCAGCAGGCGTTCGGCGGGCAGGCGTTTGACCACGATGGCGGAATTTTCGGGCCGGGGCAGGCTGGCGGCGGTGGTGCCGGGGGGCATGGTAAAGCGGATGATCCAGCCGCGCGGTGTTTCGCGCTGGCCCACCGGGACGGTCATGGCGATTTTCTCCTTGGTGGCGTTCTTGCCAAAGATATAGCTCGCCAGTTCGCTGAACCCGCGCTGAACCGCGGCGGTGCGGCTGCCCCTGACGATGACCTCGGCCACGGTGCGGGGCGCGTATTGGCGCAACTCGACGGCGCCGGTCTGGCGGGTGACGGTATAGGGGGCCTGGTCATAGCCGCGATAGGTTTCGGCGCTGGCGGGCAGCGCGGCCAGGACAACGGCAAAGAGAAGCGGGACGGGACGCATCTGCGTGGCCTTTCGACAAGATACCCCAAAGGTGGGGGTCGCCGGGGCGTGCTGCAAGACTAGTCCGCCAGGTCCGTGGTGCGCACCTGGCTGCCTTGCAACAGCTTGATCTCGCGCTGGGGGAAGGGGATCGAGATACCGTTTTCCCGGAACGCGTCCCACAGCGCCAGGTAGACCGCGCCGCGCACATTGGTCAGCCCCTCGGTCGGGTCGGTGATCCAGAATCGCAGGATGTAGTCGACCGAGCTGTCGCCGAAGCCGACGATATGGCAGACCGGCGGACGCGAGGAGAGCACGCGCGCCACGCCGTTGGCGGCGGCCACCGCGATCTTGCGCACCTGGTGCGGGTCGTCGCCATACGAGGTGCCAAAGAACAGGTCCAGCCGGACGAATTCATTGGAATGGGACCAGTTGACCACCTGGCTGGTGATCAGATCCTCGTTCGGGATCAGGTATTCCTTGCCGTCGCGGGTGACGACCGAGACATAGCGCGCGCCCAGCGCGTTGATCCATCCGAACGTATCGCCAAGGGAAATCACGTCGCCCGGCTTGATCGACTTGTCCAGCAGGATGATGACGCCCGAGACCAGGTTCGAGACCACCTTTTGCAGCCCGAACCCAAGGCCGACGCCGATCGCGCCCGACAGCACCGCCAGCCCGGTCAGGTCGAACCCCACCGCCTTTAGCCCGGCGAAAAGCGCCGTTCCATACAGTGCGACCTGCAAGACCTTGACGATCAACACCCGCATCGAGGGCGATATGTCCTCGTTCGTGCGGATCTGCGCGGCAGAGGTCTGGGCGATCAGCCGCGCCCCGGTGAACAGCGCCCCGGTCACCACCGCCGCCTTGATCAGGGTCAGCAGCGACAGGTGAAATTCGCCGAACTGCATGGCGATGCCATCCAGGAAACCGGCAGCCTCGGCGGTTATCCCCAGGTAGTAGAGCGTGACATAGATCCACAGCCCCCAGGTGACCATGCGTCTGAGAAACGGGTTGTGCACCAGCCGCGCGGCCAGCCCCACCAACAGCCAGGCCGTGGCCAGCGTCGCCGCCAGGGCGATCAGATAGCTGCGCGAGGGCCAGGTTATCTCTCGCATGACCCAGACCAGGGTCCAGGCCAGCGCGATAAAGGCGATCAGCCGCAGTCGTTTCAACAAGACCAGCCCGGCGCGCAACCGCCCCTTGGGCCAGCCCGTGCGGTCCCGCAGCCAGTCGCGCAGCCGCTCATGCAGGGTCCAGGCGACGACCTGCGCCAGCGCCAGCAGCCCCAGCACGATGCCGATCTGATACAGTCGCCAGCCCGGATGGGTCAGGCTGTCGCCAAAGCTGCGGGCCTGGTCGGCCAGCGCGATCAGCTGTTCGAGGATCGGGATCGTGTCGGTATCCATCCGCACTCCTTTCGCGCAGCTTTGCATGGCTTTGCGCGGGCGGACAAGCGCGCCCTTGATCGGTGCCGCAGCAGGGAGTATCTGGGCGGACATGAAACGCATCTTCGACATGGACGACCGCGCGCGCCTGCCCTGGCGTTTTTTCGGCGCGGCGCATTCGGTGCTGGCCCGCCTATGAGGCGGCCGCTTCCGACGTTTCGACATATACCGAACATCAGCCGCGGAGAGTTCCATGACCGGCAAGACGCTTTATGACAAGATTTGGGATGCCCACCTGGTCGATCAGGCCCAGGACGGTACCTGCCTGCTGTATATCGACCGCCACCTCGTGCACGAGGTCACCAGCCCGCAGGCCTTTGAGGGGCTGCGCATGACCGGACGCACCGTGCGTGCCCCCGATAAGACCATCGCCGTGCCCGATCACAACGTGCCCACCACGCCCGGCCGCGAGGTCGTGGCCAACATGACCGAGGAAAGCCGTATCCAGGTCGAGGCGCTGGACAAGAACGCGCGTGATTTCGGGATCAACTACTATCCGGTTTCCGACGTGCGCCAGGGCATCGTGCATATCGTCGGCCCCGAACAGGGCTGGACCCTGCCGGGCATGACGGTCGTGTGCGGCGACAGCCACACCGCGACCCATGGCGCATTCGGGGCGCTGGCGCACGGCATCGGCACGTCCGAGGTGGAACATGTGCTGGCCACCCAGACCCTGATCCAGAAAAAGTCCAAGAACATGAAGGTCGAGATCACCGGGAAACTGGCCCCCGGCGTGACCGCCAAGGACATCACCCTGTCGGTGATCGGGCAGACCGGCACCGCCGGCGGCACCGGCTATGTCATCGAATATTGCGGCGAGGCGATCCGGTCACTGTCGATGGAGGGCCGCATGACCGTCTGCAACATGGCGATCGAGGGCGGCGCACGCGCGGGCTTGATCGCGCCGGACCAGACCACGTTCGACTATGTGATGGGCCGCCCCCACGCGCCCAAGGGCGCCCAGTGGGAAGCCGCGCTGTCCTGGTGGAAAACGCTTTATTCCGACGATGATGCCCATTGGGACAAGGTCGTGACCATCCGCGGCGAGGATATCGCGCCGGTCGTGACCTGGGGCACCTCGCCCGAGGATGTGCTGCCGATCACCGGCACCGTGCCCGCCGCCGCCGATTTTTCCGGTGGCAAGGCCGAGGCCGCGCAGCGGTCGCTGGACTACATGGGGCTGACCCCCGGAACGCCGCTGACCGAGATCAAGGTCGACGCGGTCTTTATCGGGTCGTGCACCAATGGCCGGATCGAGGATCTGCGCGCCGCCGCTGGCGTTCTCAAGGGACGCAAGCTGGCCCCCGGTGTGCGCGGCATGGTCGTCCCCGGCTCTGGCCTGGTGCGTGCCCAGGCCGAGCAAGAGGGCCTGGACCAGATCTTTACCGATGCGGGTTTTGAATGGCGCCTTGCGGGCTGTTCGATGTGCCTGGGCATGAACCCCGATCAACTGGCCCCCGGCGAACGCTGTGCGGCGACCAGCAACCGCAACTTCGAGGGGCGCATGGGCCGCGGCGGGCGCACCCACCTGATGAGCCCGGTGATGGCCGCGGCGGCGGGGGTCACCGGACACCTGACCGACATTCGCGAATTCATGGCCGAAACGGTCTGAGGAGATACCGGAATGGACAAATTCACCAAGATCACCGGGATCGCGGCGCCCCTGCCGCTGGTCAATATCGACACCGATATGATCATCCCCAAGCAGTTCCTGAAAACGATCAAGCGCACCGGCCTGGGCGTCAACCTGTTCGACGAGATGCGCTATGACGACACCGGCGCGGAGAACCCCGATTTCGTTCTGAACCAGCCGGCCTGGCGCGCGGCAGAAATCCTGGTCGCGGGCGACAATTTCGGCTGTGGCTCGTCGCGCGAACATGCGCCCTGGGCGATCAAGGATTTCGGCATCCGCTGTGTCATCGCGCCCAGCTTTGCCGACATCTTCTTCAACAACTGCTTCAAGAACGGCATCCTGCCCATCGCCCTGCCGCAGGAGCAGGTGGATGTGCTGATGAAAGATGCCGAAAAGGGCGCCAATGCGCGGATGACGGTGGATCTGGAAAACCAGGTCATCCTCACCTCGGATGGCGAAGAGATCGCGTTCGACGTGGACCCGTTCCGCAAGCATTGCCTGCTGGAAGGGTTGGACGATATCGGCCTGACGCTGGAGAAGGCCGCCGCCATCGACGGGTTCGAGTCGCAGATGGAGCAGTCCCGCCCCTGGGTCTGATTCGGGATTTTCCCGCGAATTGTGCCCACAAGTGGCACAATCACAAGATGTTGGGCCGCCCGATCGGGCGGCCCGTTTTCGCTTCGGTATTGATGCAATGTGGCGACAGTTCTTCCACGAAAATGCCCTAAAGGAATCGTTAACCTTAACCAGATATTGATGGACGACGTGAATCTGGGCAAAAACGGGGCACAGGTATGGCAACCCGCAACCATAAGCGGAAATCATCCGACACGGCGGCGCTGACATGAAGCGCGCGGGGTCGAATCAAGGGGCAAGGGACGTGGTGACACGAATGACCGGCGCCATCGTGCGCGCAATGTTGGTGGTGTTGCTGATCGCGACGCCGTCCCTGCTGTTGCCCGATGTCTCTCGGGACGTGACCCAGATCGTCGTCTTGCTGTGTATCTTTGCGGCCCTGCTGACGGGGTTCGAATATTCCGCGACCTATCCCGGCCTGGTCGAGTTTCGGGATGCGCCGCCGTTCAACCGCATCCGCTTTCTGTCGATGTTCCTGACCGTTCTGGTCCTGACGTTGATCTGCCGTGGAGAGTTCGACCCGACCCCGAGTTCCGAATTCGCGCGGGCCATCGGCGTGCTGATCGCCCAGGCCATCGACTTTCCCTACAGCCCCGTGCGGCTTTTCTCGCTCCTGCTTCCGGCGGATGCACCGCCTGCGCTGGTGCAACTGGTCAGCATTTCGGCCGGGATGGCGTATCTGATCTCGCTCTTGTCGCTGGCGCTTTTCGTGATTGCCGCGCGGGTGAATGGCTGGCCGTCGCGCAACGGGGCGTTCAATGTCTGGGTCAATCTGCCGACCTTCGATCCCACCGCGGGGGGCGACGTGGTCGAGCGGCTGTCGCGCGATGCGCGGTTCAACGTGGCGTTGGGTTTCGTTCTGCCCTTCGTGATCCCGGTGGTCATAAAGTCGTCAACGGCGCTCTTCGACCCGTTCTCGTTGACCAATCCGCAAACCCTGATCTGGACGATCTCTGCATGGGCCCTGCTTCCTGCCAGCCTGTTCATGCGTGGCATCGCGATCGGTCGCATTGCCGATATGATCCGCGAACAGCGCCGCCGCGCCGCCCCTTCCGAGGGTCCGGCATTCGCGCCAGCCTGATCGCCGTCATCCTGGCGCTGGCCGCCGGGATGGCCAGCGCGGATGTGCTGCGTCTGGCCACTTACAACACCGAACTTTCCCGCAAGGGGCCGGGCCTGCTGCTGCGCGATATATCGGGTGGCAAAGATCCCCAGGTGCAGGCCATTGTCGCGGTGATCGTCGCGGCGCGGCCCGACATCGTGCTGTTGCAGGGCATCGATTACGACATGGACGGGCTGGCCCTGGCCGCGCTGGCGGACCTGCTGCGGCGGCGCGATCTGGACTATCCTTACCTTTTTGCACTGCCCCCCAATACCGGGCTGCGCACCGGGCTGGACCTGGACGGCGACGGGCGCACGGGCGGGCCGGGCGATGCCCAGGGCTTTGGCTATTTCACGGGGCAGGACGGCATGGCGATCCTGTCGCGCTATCCGATAGAGGACAGCGCGGCGCGGGATTTCTCGGGCCTGTTATGGGTCGATCTGCCCGGCGCCACCCTGCCGCGCATCGACGGCCGTCCGTTCCCCTCGGCCCAGGCGCAGGCGGTGCAGCGGCTGTCGGATACCGGGCATTGGGACGTGCCGGTGCGGGTGGGTGACACGGTGCTGCATCTCTTGGCCTTTCACGCCAGCCCGCCGGTTTTCGATGGCCCCGAGGATCGCAACGGCCTGCGCAACCGGGACGAGCTGCGCCTGTGGTCGCTCTACCTGGATGGCGCGCTGGGCGGGGCGCCGCCGCCACAGGCAGGGTTTGTCGTGCTGGGTGATGCCAACCTGGATCCCGCCGACGGCGACGGGCGCAGCGCGGCGATGGTGGATCTGCTGGCCGATCTGCGCCTGGTCGATCCGACCCCGCGCAGCGGTGGCGGCGTTGCGGCGGCGCAGATCCAGGGCGGCGCGAATACGGTGCAGCGGGGCGATCCGGCGCTGGACACCGCCGATTGGGACGATGCCGGGCCGGGCAATCTGCGGGTGGACTACGTGCTGCCCTCTGCCGACCTGGCGGTGCTCGGGTCAGGGGTTGTCTGGCCCGAGGACGGCGCGCTCGCCGATCTGGTCGCAACTGCCTCGCGACACCGGTTGGTGTGGCTGGATATCGCCCTGCCTTGACCCAGAGGGGGCGAGCGGCTAGGCCCTTGCCACCCCTTTTGCACAAGGAAAATACGCCCATGACGAACCCCTCTCTTCTGATCCTGCCCGGCGATGGCATCGGCCCCGAGGTCATGGCCCAGGTCACCCGCATCATCGACTGGTTCGGGGCCAAGCGCGGTCTGAAATTCGACGTGACCGAGGATCTGGTGGGCGGTGCCGCCTATGACGTGCACGGCGTACCGCTGTCCGATGCCACCATGGCCAAGGCCCAAGAGGTCGACGCGGTCCTGCTGGGGGCTGTGGGCGGTCCGAAATACGACAGCCTCGATTTCAGCGTAAAGCCCGAGCGCGGCTTGCTGCGCCTGCGCAAGGAGATGGACCTTTATGCCAACCTGCGCCCGGCGCAGTGTTTCGACGCGCTCGCCGATTTCAGTTCGCTGAAACGCGACGTGGTGGCGGGGCTGGACATCATGATCGTGCGCGAACTGACCAGCGGCATCTATTTCGGCGAACCGCGCGGCATCTTCGAAGAGGGCAACGAGCGGGTCGGCATCAACACCCAGCGCTATACCGAATCGGAAATCGAGCGGGTAGCGCGGTCGGCCTTTGAATTGGCCCGGCGGCGCGGCAACAAGGTCTGCTCGATGGAGAAGGCCAACGTGATGGAGTCGGGCATCCTGTGGCGCGAAGTCGTGCAAAAGGTGCATGACGAGGAATACGCGGATGTCGAGCTGACCCACATGTATGCCGATGCGGGCGGCATGCAGCTGTGCCGCTGGCCCAAGCAGTTCGACGTGATCGTGACCGACAACCTGTTCGGCGACCTGCTGTCGGACGTGGCGGCGATGCTGACCGGCAGCCTGGGGATGTTGCCCTCGGCCAGCCTGGGCGCGCCGATGGCCAATGGCCGGCCCAAGGCGCTGTATGAACCGGTGCACGGCTCCGCGCCCGATATCGCCGGGCAGGGCAAGGCCAACCCGATTGCCTGTATCCTCAGCTTTGCGATGGCGCTGCGCTATTCCTTTGATCAGGGGGACGAGGCGACGCGGCTGGAAAAGGCCGTGGAACAGGTGCTGGCCGACGGCGTGCGCACCGCCGACCTGATGCAGGCCGAGGGCGACACCCCCGCCAGCACGGCCGAAATGGGCGACGCGATCCTGGCCGCGCTGGACGCGAGCCTTTGATCCCATGACGAACGCGGCGCGCCGGGACTTGCCAGCGCGCCGCATTCGCGAAAGGTTGGGCGCGTCCATCATCCGGGGGACGGTCCGATGATTTCTGCCAATCTACGGGGCGCCGGGTTTGCCCTGGCGGGCTTTGCCGTCTTTTCCTGGCATGATGCCGTGGTCAAGGCGCTGGGCGCCCATTACGACGCCATCCAGATCGTGTTTTTCACAGTGGTGCTGGGGTTTCCCTGGGTCACGCTGATCCTGATCCGTGACCGCGCCGGCGGCAGCCTTTGGCCCCGTTGCCCGGGCTGGAGTGCGCTGCGCACCGTCGCGGTGATGTCCACCATGCTGAGCGCATTCTATGCCTTTTCCACGATCCCGCTGGCGCAGACCTATGCGATCATCTTTGCCACGCCGCTGATCATCACCGCGCTGTCGGTGCCGATCCTGGGCGAACGGGTGGGGCCGCGCCGCTGGGCGGCGGTGGCACTGGGCATGGTGGGGGTGCTGATCGTGCTGCGCCCGGGGGGCGGCGTGGACCTGAGCCTGGGTCATCTCGCCGCGCTGGTGGCGGCGGTCAGTGGCGCGTTGGTCGCGGTCATCATGCGCAAGATCGGCAACCAGGAACGCACGGTCGTGCTGTTGCTGTACCCGATGCTGGCCAACACGCTGGTGATGGGGGCCCTTTTGCCGCTGGTCTATCGTCCGATGTCGCTGCCGCACCTGGGCGGCATGGCGCTGGTGGCGGGGGGCGCGCTGTTGGCGATGACGCTGTTGATCGCGGCGTATCGCGCGGCCGAGGCGGTGGTGGTCGCCCCGATGCAGTATTCCCAGATGCTCTGGGCGGTGGCGCTGGGCCTGGTTTTCTTCGGCGAAACGCCCGATGGCGCGACGCTGTTGGGGTCATGCGTGATCGCGGCCAGCGGGCTGGCGGTGTTCCTGCGCGAGGGGCGGGCGCATGTCTCGCAAACCCAGCCCGCGCTGCACGCCACCGACCGGCCCGGCATGGCGCCCGACCCCGCGCTTCTGCGGGCTGAAGAGGCGCAGGATTGACCCCTTGCCAAACCCCGCGCCGCGCTGTAATCCGCACCCACTCGGTCGGAGTGTAGCTCAGCCTGGTAGAGCACTGTCTTCGGGAGGCAGGGGCCGGAGGTTCGAATCCTCTCACTCCGACCAGTAAAATCAAGGGTATCGGGCCGACATCTTCGGTGCTGTCCCCTTGGGGGACGGGACCGATACCGGTTATTCATTGAATTTGATTTGATCCGGCCCGTGCGAAAGCCATCACGGCAAGGCCACGCGTCGCATCCATAGCCCCATCGGGCGGATATCGCGCCCATGCCCTGACTGCGGCGGCCACAGCCGTGCCGAAAGTTTTGTCGCCACAGGGGGTGAAAGGCGGCGTGCTGGTGGCGCCCTTGTGCATCGGTCAGGGGATCGCGGGACGTGGCAGGCGGTGTGCCGTGAGCGTCGGCATGTCGCCCGCTTTGCGACCGATCGTCTGCGCGGCGGGGGGCGCAAGCGGATCGGTTCAGCGGGTCCGGGGTGACGGGTCGGACCGATGGCGCATTCGCACCCCGTCGCTGTGGAAAACGGTGCGCCCGTCAGAATATTTCGAACAATCCTGCCGCACCCTGGCCCCCGCCGACGCACATCGAAACGACCCCCCAGCGTGCGCCGCGCCGATGCCCCTCGCGCAAGATATGGCCTGCCATGCGCGCCCCCGACATGCCATAGGGATGGCCGATCGAGATGGCCCCGCCGTTGACGTTCAACCGATCGGGCATGATCTCCAGCTGGTCGCGGCAATAGACCAGTTGGGCGGCGAAGGCCTCGTTGATCTCCCACAGGTCTATGTCGCTGATCCTGAGCCCCGCGCGCCCCAGAAGGCGCGGGATGGCCACCACCGGTCCGATCCCCATTTCCTCGGGGGCGACACCGGCAACGACAAAGCTGCGCAGGGCCCCCAACGGTTGCAGCCCGCGCCGTGACGCCTCGCCGGCCTCCATGACCACAAGCGCCGCCGCGCCGTCCGAAAGCTGGCTGGCATTGCCTGCGGTGACGGTCTTGCCCTGGCCCAAAACCGGGACGAGGCTGGCCAACCCCTCGGCGGTGGTGCCGGGGCGATTGCATTCATCGGCCTCAAGCCGTGTCGCTTGCTCGTGGATCTGGCCAGTGGCCTTGTCCTTTACCAGTTTGACCGCCTCTACGGGGATGATCTCGTCGGCGAACAGGCCGTCCGCCTGTGCCCGCGCGGTGCGCGCCTGGCTTTCCAGCGCATAGGCGTCTTGCGCCTGGCGGCTGACACCATGGCGTTCGGCCACGACCTCGGCGGTTTCCAGCATCGACAAGTAATACCCGTCGCGAACGCTGGGGTCGCGGTATCGGTAGTCGTTCCAGTGGCTTTCCTGCACGAGCGAGATGCTCTCAAGCCCGCCGGCCAGCGCCACGGCCGCCCCTTCATGCGCAACCATATGCCCGGCGATGGCCAGCGCGTTCAGCCCTGAGGCGCATTGCCGATCCACGGTCACGCCCGCAACGCCATCGGGCAGGCCCGAGGCCTGGGCGATGTGGCGCGCGACGTTGACACCGGTAGAGCCCTGGGTAAGCGCCGCCCCAAATACGGCATCCTCGATCTCGCCCCCCTCTAGCCCTGCCCGCGCGACGGCGGCGCGAACTGCATGGGCGGCCAGGCTGGGCCCTTCGAGGTTATTGAACGCCCCGCGATAGGCCTTGCCGATCGGCGTGCGGGCGGTAGAGACGATGACGGCTTGGCGCATTGGGGGTGTCCTGCTCAGATGTCTTCGGTGCCGCACCAGTCGGCGATGAACAGCGCGGTGGTCTGCGTCACACGCCGCATGCTTTCGATCTCGACCCGCTCGTTGAAGCCGTGGATCGCCTCGGCGCGCAGGCCGTAGACCAACGCGGGCGTATCGGCATAAAGGCCAAAGAAGCGCGCATCGGTGGTGGCGGTAATCGCGGCACGGTCCAGCACGCCACCGGTGACGGTGCCATGGGCCGCCTCAAGGGCGCCGATGGCGGCGGCGGCGGTGTCGCCCCGGTCATCGGACAGCGCGTACCCCTCGGCCTGAAAGCCGTGATAGACGATCTGCGGAAGCGCATTCTTCAAAAATGTGTTGTCCCGGGCCGCCGCCATCAGCACCGCCTCGATTTCGGCCTTGGCCGCCTCGATGCTCTGACCCGGAAAGATCGCCATGCGCACATCAAAGACACACCATGCAGGCACCGAGCTGGCCCAATCGCCGCCTTCGATCTTGCCGATATTGAGGTTCAGCGCGTGGTCCATATGCGCGTAGCCGGGGCTGCGGTTTTCGGGGGCGTTCCAGCGTGCCTCCATCTCGTGCAGCGCCGAGATGAGCGGGACCGCGGCCTCGATCGCGTTGGCGCCGCTGCCGGCATAGGCCACATGCGTCGGCAGCCCCTTCAGGTGCACCTGGAACCACAGCACACCCAGCTGGGCGGTCACCAGGGTTTCGGCAAAGGGTTCGGGGATCAGCGCCGCGTCGGCCCTATAGCCGCGTGCAAGACAGGCCAGCGCGCCATTGCCGGTGCATTCCTCCTCGACCACCGACTGAAAGAACACGTCCGCCGCAGGGGCCAGGCCAACGCGCCGCAAGGCATCCAGCGCAAAGAGGTTGGAGGCAAGCCCGGCCTTCATATCCCCCGCGCCGCGCCCATAGACCCAGCCGTCGGCCACATGGGGCGCAAAGGGGGGGCTGTCCCACATATCCAGCGGCCCCTCGGGCACGACATCGACATGACCGTTGAGGATCAGCGAGCGGCCCGTCCCTGTGCGGCTGCGGTGGATGCCGACCACGTTCACGGCGTCATCATAGGGGGTAAGAACCGGCGAGAATCCCGGCATATGGCGGATTTCGTCCACGTCGATCCGCCAGCGGTCGACCTCATAGCCCCGGCCCGCCAGTGCGTCGGCCATGAAGTCCTGCGCGCTCTGCTCGTTGCCGCGCGTCGAGGGATGCGCGGTGAGTTCGCACAGAAACGCGATCTGATCGTCGAAAGCGGCGTCAACGGCATTGATAAGACGGGTTTGCAGGGTTTGATCCATCAGCTTTCTCAAAAGGTTGGGATGTCGCCACGGGGCAGGGCCAGCGCCGCGCCGGTCGCCGCGCATACCTCGGCCGCGCTTACCCCGTGGGCCAGTTCGATCAGCGCAAATCCCGCGGGCGTGACGTCGATCACGGCCATGTCGGTGAAAATACGCGCCACACAGCCCCGCGCGGTGATCGGCAGGGTGCAGGTATCCTTTAGCTTTGGGTTGCCGGCGCGATCGGTGTGGGTGGTCAGCACCACGACGCGGCGCGCCTTTTGGGCCAGTTCAATGCCGCCGCCCGCGCCCGGAGAGAACCTGCCGGGGATTTTCCAGTTGGCCAGATCCCCCGATTGCGAAACCTCGAAGGCGCCCAACATGGTGAGATCAAGCCGCCCCGAGCGCACCAGCGCAAAGCTGACCGCACTGTCGAAAAAGGCAGATCCCGGCACGGTCGAGACATAGGCGCCGCCCGCGTCGATCAGATTGCTGTTGGCGCATTCGGGCGGCAGCGTCGGGCCAATCCCCGATAACCCGTTCTCGGTATGCAGACACACCGAAAGATCCGGGTCGAGGTGGTCGACCACCTTGGTCGGCAACCCGATCCCCAGGTTCACCACCATGCCCGGCGCGATTTCGCGGGCGGCGCGGGCGACCATCCTGTTCCTAGCGTCGGACAACGGCGTATTCCTCGCTGAGGGGGCCCAACGCGACCACATGGTCGACAAAAGGGCCGGGGGTGTGGACATCATCGCCCGCCAGATCGCCAAGCGGCACGATACGCTCTGCCTCGGCGATCACGCGGTCGGCGGCCATGGCCATCAACGGATTGAAATTGCGCGCGGTCGCAACGTAGCGCAGGTTGCCGAACGGATCGGCCCGCTCGGCATGGATCAGCGCCACGTCGGCTCGCAGGGCGGTTTCGACGACAAGGCGCTTTCCGGCGATCTCGATGCGCGGTTTGCCCGCGGTCAGTTCCGTCTCTTCACCGATATCGGTCAGGATGCCACCAAGCCCCGCGCCACCCGCGCGGATCCGCTCGGCAAGGATGCCTTGGGCGTTGAACTCGACCTCGATCGCGCCGGAATTCATCATCTCGATGGCGCGCGGGTTCAGGCCGATATGGGTGGTGATCAGGCGGGTGACCTGCCCCGAGGCAAGCAGGTGGTCGATGCCCATTCCGGTCTCATTGGCGTCGTTCTTGATCACCGTCAGGTTCCGCAGGCCCAACCGCACCAGGTCGCGGATCAGGGTAAACGGGGTGCCCGGCACGCCGAACCCGCCGACCATTACGGTCGCGCCGTCCCCCAGTCCGCTAAGGGCCTCTTGCATCGTCGTGGATTTGTCGGCCAGCCTCATGCCGCCGCCTCGTGCGGGGCAAGCGTCCGAGGCGGCCCGAATAGCAGATCAACCCGGATGCGTGGGGGGGCGTTTTCTGGCTGGCCTTGCACGGTCTGCGCGCCCATCATGCCGCGCCCTCCATGATCGCAAGCCCCAGTTTTGTTGCCAGCGCGTCCAGGCCGTCGGTCAGGATGGCCATGATTTCGTCGATCTGCGCTTCGGTCACGATAAGCGGGGGACAGACCAGGAAATGATCCCCTTCGACACCGCCCCGCGTGCGGCGCGCATAGATGATCAGGCCGCGCTCGTAGGCCAGTTCGACCAACTCGTGAAACGCGTTCAGCCCTTTGGGCAGGGGTGTCATGGTTTCGCGGTCCGAGACCAGCTCGAACGCCAGCAACAGCCCCTTGCCGCGCACATCGCCGATAAAGGGGTAACGATCCATCAGCCCGGTGAGCCGCGCCTTGAGGATGTCGCCCATGCGGGCGGCGTTGTCGATCAGCCCGTCGGTTTCGAGCACGCCCAGGACGGCAAGCCCGGCGGCGCAGGCAAGCGGATTGCCGGCATAGGTAAAGCCGTGCAGGAAACCGCCGGCGTCCAGGATCGGCTCGACGATCCCGGGGCCCGCCACCGTGGCCCCCAGCGGCACATAGCCCGCGCCAAACCCCTTGGACAGGGCAACGATGTCGGGGGTGATGCCCCAATGTTCGGCTGCGAGGAATTTGCCGGTGCGCCCGGCGCCGGTCATCACCTCGTCGTAGATCAGCAGCACGCCGAACTCGTCGCAGATTTCGCGGACGCGGCCGTAATAGCTGTCGGGCGCGACCAGGGCCCCCGTCGATGCACCGCCGATCGGCTCCATGATAAAGGCCAGCACCGTTTCGGGCCCTTCGGCCAGGATACGGTCGCGCAGCATCTCGGCGTATTTCAGTCCGCGATCGTGCTCTGTCAGGTTGTCGCGGTCCAGATAGGTGGTGGGCGCCGGTATCTTGGGCATGTCGTTCATCATCGGATCGAACGGACGCGCCAGCGGATCGTACCCGGTCAGCGCCAGCGCCCCCAAGGTGCAGCCATGATAAGAGGGAAAGCGCGAGATCACTTTCCAGCGGTTCGCCTGGCCTTGGGTCAGGGCGTATTGGCGGGCCAGTTTGACCGCGCTTTCCACCGCTTCGGACCCGCCCGAGACGAAAAATACCCGGTCAAGCCCATCGGGCATCATGGCCGCCGTTTTCGTCGCCAGTTGTTCCGACGCTTCGGTGCGGAAATGCAGGCGATAGCCAAACGTGGCGCGGTCCATCTGTGCCCTCATGGCCGCCAGCACACGCGGATCGGAATGGCCGATATTCGACACCATCGCCCCCGACGAGCCGTCGATGAAACGCTTGCCCGACTGGTCGAAGAGATAGATGCCTTCGCCACGGTCGAGAAAGGGGCGGGGATTGCGGGACTGGTAAAACAGGTGAGAGGGTTGGTCGATCACTTGGCACCTTCCAGGTGTTTTCGCAGAAACTCGCGGGTTCTTTCCTGGTCGGGATTGCGAAAGACCTTTTCGGGCGGCCCTTCCTCGACCACGACGCCCTGATCCATGAACAGCACCCGGTCGCAGACCGAGGCGGCAAAGTCCATTTCGTGGGTGACGATGATCATGGTCATGTGCTCCTCGGCGAGGGTTTTCATGACCTGGTTCACCTCTTCGACCAGTTCGGGGTCGAGCGCCGACGTCGCCTCGTCGAAAAGCATCAACTTGGGCCGCATGGCCAGTGCCCGGGCGATGGCAACGCGCTGTTTCTGCCCGCCCGAGAGTTGCGACGGATAGTAGTCGATCCGTTCGATCATCCCGACATGGTTGAGCTGTTCCTCAGCGAGTTTGTTCGCCTCATCCTCGGAAATCCCCTTCAGCAGCTTGGGCGCCATCGTCACGTTCTCGCGCACGGTGAGGTGGGGGAACAGGTTGAAGTGCTGAAACACCATCCCGACGTGCTGGCGCATCGCGTTGATGTGCTTTTCGTATTGGCGGTGCGGCAGCTTCTTGTTCACCTGCACGCCGTCTAGCCAGATCTCGCCGCCTGTCAGCGGGTCCAGATCGTTGATCGCGCGCAAAAGCGTGGACTTGCCCGAGCCGGAGGGGCCGATGATCGCCACGATCTGTCCGCGTTCGACGGTCAGGCTGATATCCTTGAGAACCTCGAACTTGCCATAGGATTTCTGGGCGTGGCGAATTTCGACGAAATGCTGGGGGTCGGTCATGGCTGTTCCTCGCGGGCTCAGCGGGAGAGCGCGGTGCGGCGTTCGATCCGGCGCAACACAGCCTCCATCCCGAGGTTGATGATGTAGTAGCAAACAGCGGCCACCAGGTAGAATTCAAACGGCCGGTAGGTGCGGCCAATGGCAAGCTGGGCCGACAGCGTCAGCTCTCCGACCCCGATCACCGAGACCAGCGCGGAGTCTTTCAAAAGCGCGATCATGTTGTTGCCGATCGGCGGGATCACGTCGCGCACGGCCTGCGGGACCACGACCTTGCGCAAGGCCTGGCTGCGCGACAGGCCGAGGGTGCGCGCGGCCTCCATCTGGCCCTTGTCGACGGCGACGATGGCCGTCTGGATCAGTTCCGAGTTGTAGACAGCAAAATGCAGGCCCAGGCCAATCACGCCGGCAACGAAAGCGGGCAGGTTGATGCCGATCTGGATCAGGCCGAAATAGATCAGGAACAATTGCAGCAGCAGCGGTGTGCCCATGAACAGCCAGGCAAACAGTCGAAACGGCTGGCGCACGATCCAAGGTGCATAAAGCGCGATCACCGCAAAGAGGATGCCGCCCACAAAACTCAGCACTGCGGCGCTCAGGGTGATGGCAATGGTCCAGAGCCCACCGAGCAAGATCGTGTCCAGCCAGCCGGGGACGACGGAGAAATCAAGCCCCATGGCAGGCTCCTTTCAGGCATTGGCGGATCATTGCAGGCGCACCCGGCTGTCGAGATAGGTGATCCCTTTCCCGGTTGCATAAATGATGGCCATGTAGAGCAGGCCCGAGAGCATGAACATTTCGAACGGCTTGTAGGTCGAGCCGATATAACGCTGGGCGGTATAGGTCAGTTCGACCACAGAGATCGCGGCGACCAGGGCGGTCCCCTTGATCTGTGCGTTGATGTTCACGCCCAGCGGACGGATCATCAGACGAAGCGCCTGCGGCAGCACCACTTTGCGAAAGGCCTGGAACTGCGACAGGCCGAGTGTGCGCGCAGCCTCGCCCTGACCGCGATCGACGGAAATGATGGCGCCGCGCATGGTCTCGGTCATGTAGGCGCCGATGTTGATCCCAAGGCCGATGACGCCGGCCTCGAACGCGTCCAGCTGGATCCCGATCTGGGGCCCGCCAAAGTAAAGCAGGAAGAGCTGGATCAGCGCCGGTGTGCCGCGAATGACGCTGACATAGGCCGCCCCCAGGAACCGTAGCAGCGCAAAACGCGAGAGCCGTGCCGCCGCCCCCAACGCCCCGCAAACCAGACCCAGCGCGACGGTCAATACCGACAGCTGGATCGTGACCCACGCGGCCTCAAGGAAATACGGGTAGACCTTGAGAATGAGCTCCCAGTCCATTTGGATCGGCCCTTACGGTTACGGGGGGAAACGGCCGGCCTCGGGCCCGGATGGGCGCGGGCCGGCCGGGCTGGCTTAGCGGATGTCGCCGCCGACCCACTCTTTGGCGATCGCAAGATAGGTGCCGTCCGCCTGCATCGCGTCCAGTGCCGCCTGCATTGCCGCGACAAGTTCGGGGTTGCCTTTGCGCACGGCGATGCCGGCCTGATCCGCCACGCCCTCTAGGCCGGATGTGTCGAGTTGAACGATTGCCTTGCCGTTTTCGCGGATCGCGAGCAGGACCGGGATGTCATCGGTCACGATGGCGTCGATGCGCCCGTTCTCAAGCTCCAGCAAAAGTTCGGGCAGACCCTTGTAGGTGCGCACCTTGTAACCCTGGTCCTTGGCCCACTCTTCATGGGTTTCGCCCAGCGTCACGCCGATGGTCGCGTCGGCGAGATCGTCCAGGCTTTTCACATCGCTGCCGTCGGCCACGAAGATGCCGCGGCTCATCCGGTAGTAGGGGCCGACGAAATCGACGACTTTCTTGCGCTCGTCGGTGATCGACATCGACCCTACGATGGCGTCGTATTTATTGGCCAGCAGCCCGCCGATGATACCGTCCCACGCCGTGGTGATGATCTCGACCTCAAGGCCCATCCGCTTGGCGATTTCGGTGCCGATCGCCGGATCAAAGCCGACAACTTCGTTCTGGTCATTGACGAAGTTGAACGGCGGATACGCGCCCGACATGGCGATCCGCATCACGCCGGCGTCCTCAAGCTTGGCCAGTTCGTCGGCCGAGGCGGGCAGGGTGGTCGCAAGGCCGGCCAGGCCGAAGGAGCCCGCGGCGACGGCGGTTTTGATAAAGGTTCTGCGCTTGGTCATGTCATTCTCCTGTTGGTGCATTGGCGGCTTGTTTCAGCTCCGGGCCGGGCAAACGGTCGGGTACACCGGGCCGCCTTGACAAAAACGCTTGCACGGCCGGAATCATCGCGCAAATAAATAATGTGAATTCTTAACATAGATGAGATTTATGATGAGGCCTTATGAACAACGGTTCCCCTGGCAGCTCGATTGGAATCTCCTGCGCACCTTCATGGTGGTTGTCGAACAACGCGGGATCTCTCGCGCGGCCGATTTCCTGGGGTTGAAGCAGCCGACGATCTCTTCGGCGCTAAAGCGGCTGGAACAGGTCACGGGTCAGCGGCTTATCATCCGAAAACCCAATGAATTCAAAGTCACCCGCGCAGGACAGGTGCTTTATTCGCAATGCTCGTCAATCTTCGGGTCTATCTCGCAACTGCCGTCCCTTCTGGAAATCGGCGGCGAGGATTTGCGTGGCCACATCTCGATTGCGGTGGCGTCACACGTCATCTCAGAGCATTTCGACGACATGCTGCATGGCTTTGCGACAAAGCACCCAAAGGTGACATTTGCGTTCACAGTGGCCGAGAGCGAAGAAATTGTCAGCCGCGTCAGCCAGAACCGCACGGGCCTTGGAATCTGTCTTTTGCACAAAATTCCGACAGGTTTGAAAGCCTCTGTGCTCTACCGCGAGTATTTTGGCCTGTTCTGCGGGCCGCGCCACGAGTTGTTTTCCCGCGACGAGATTGATCTGGCCGATCTCGAGGGGGAACCCTCGGTTTCGTTCCAGACCGAGACCGAAGGCGGCCCGCTGGAGCCTGTCGCCCGGTTGCGGGCCCGGGCAAAGATCACGACAGGGTGGCGCGGCGTGTCGTCGAACCTGCACGAATTGCGGCGCATGATCGTGGCGAATATCGGGATCGGTGCGCTGCCGCTTCATGTTGCCCGTCGCGATGTGGACCTCAACCGGCTCCGTCAGCTTCCGCCCTATGACAACCTGCCGCTTGTGAACATCTACCTCCTGACCAACCCCAACCGCCGCATGTCGGATGCAGAGGCCGCCTTTCTGTCAGAGTGCGAGCGCGCGATCGCGCATATCGACCTCGACCAACGAACCTATTGCTGACCTACGCGGACCCCGGAACAGCCGCCGCGCGGCGTCCTGGCGTGCCGGAACGCGATGGGTGGACGCCTACTCAAAATTCACGCCGCACGCCGTTCGTTCTATCTGAATCGTGCTGTGCGCGATTGCAAAGTCATGCCTGAGGCCCACGGTCAGCCGGTGCAGCAGCGCGTCGGTGTCGTCGTGATCGCATACCACGTGCACGGCAAGGGCCGTTTTGGTCGTTGAAAGCGGCCATATGTGCAGATCGTGCACATCGCGCACACCCTCATGTCGGCGCAGCCAGTCGTCCACCGCGCCGGGATCGATCATCTGAGGAACGCCGTCGAGACTGAGATGCAGCGCCTCGCGCAAGAGCCCCGCAGCCGTGACCGCGATCAGCAGGCTGACCGCGATGGCGACAGTCGGATCGAGCCACGACCATCCGGTCACAAGGATACCCGCCGCAGCCAGCACCACCGCGCCGGAAACAGCCGCATCGGCGGCCATATGCAGGAACGCCCCCCTGGCGTTCAGGTCGTTTTTACGCAACCGCATGAACAAGAGGGCCGAGCCGGTATTCACCCCAATGCCCAGCAGCGCCACGACCAGGATGGCAAGGCCGGGAACCTCGACCGGGGTCTGAAAGCGGTGTACCGCCTGCCAGATGACCCAAACGACGCCGATCAGGATCGCGGTCGCGTTCAACATGGCCGCCATGATCGTCGCTCTGCCCAGACCCCAACTATGGGTGCGCGTCGCCGCACGTTTGCCCAGCACCGCAGCCCCCCATGCGATCAGCAGGCCGGCGACGTCGGTCAGATTGTGGGCCGCGTCCGCCAGCAGCGCGAGCGAGCCGGTGAGAAACCCGGCCGCCGCCTCTACGATCACATAGGCCGTGTTCAGGCCCACCGCCCAACGAAAGGCCGGTCCAAGGTCGCCAGACGTAATCGTGCCGTGTGTATGATCATGGGGCATGGGTTCGGACCTTTCGCCGGATCGTCCCGGTCGCGGTGTAACTGCGCCCGCCTAGACGCGCCGTTCGCGTCGCACCGGGCGATCCCCGGAAACACTGCAAGATCCGGGGACCTAAGGCAAAAAGATCGCTGAACGGCCCCCGCCTTGCAAGTCTGTGCGCAGAACGCGCGGTCTTTGGATGGCAACCGCCACCCGTGCATTCGCAAACCTCGCGGGTCGTCGGCGGATGGGGGCGCCCCAGTCGCGGGGGTGCGGGTGTCGGGATCTGCTGGGCGCCCCGGGGCCATGCCGTGCGAAAGACCGGGCTGCCCATCAGGCCATCGGCCATGGCTGTGCGCAGGATGGCGTTCACTTCACCCGTAACGGCAGGCCCGCGACGACGAACTCCACCTCGTCGGCGGCACTGGCAACGCGTTGGTTCAGCCAGCCCTGCGCGTCGCGAAAGGCCCGGGCGAGGGCGTTCTCAGGCACGATGCCCATGCCAACCTCGTTCGAGACCAGAACCACGGGGCTGACCTGTTGCGCCAGAACCGCGATCAGCGCGTCTGCCTCGATCTGCCATTGGCGATCGGCCATCATCAGGTTGGCCAGCCAAAAGGTCAGGCAATCGACCAGCCGCGGCCCCTGTCCGTCCGTCCGCTTCAATGCGCCCGGCAGATCGAGGGGCTCTTCGATGGTGGTCCATCCCTCGCCACGCTGGATCACGTGATGGGCAATACGCGCCCGCATCTCGTCGTCATGGGCCTGGGCCGTGGCGATATAGACCGGCGCGCCGGTCATTGCCGTGACGCGTGTCTCGGCGTGACGGCTCTTGCCGGACCGGGCGCCGCCGGTGACGAGGATGACGTTTCCCAATGCGATGCTTCTCTGCCGATGTTCGGTCCTGTGCATAGCCCGTGCCGGGAGGCCGATCAATCGCCGGCCCGGATGCGCCCCCGGATGCGCCGGGATACCCATCGGCCCGAGGCACGCTGCCATGGGCCTGGCCGACCAGGCCCATTCCTGCCACCGGACCCGCCTGTAACCTCGGCGCCGCCGCTGCGGCCGTCCGGCCACGGGCCCTTGCCGGAAGAAAAGACTCGCCCGCAGGCCACACGGATACCCCGGTGAGTCTGTGGATAAGGTGATTGGGGTATTTGGCGTTGTTCTTATTTTGCCTTTGATTTTGGCGTCCGGGGGTCTCGGTGGCGGG
>JAFGTV010000013.1 GCA_016938875.1 Paracoccaceae bacterium | reverse complement strand
TGGCGGAGAGACAGGGATTCGAACCCTGGAGACGGTCTCCCGCCTACACACTTTCCAGGCGTGCGCCTTCGACCACTCGGCCACCTCTCCGTGGGCGTTTCTCTACCCTGCAAGATGGGGAGAGTGCAAGGGGTCTCAGCCGGGCAAATGCACGGTGACCCGGCGGTTCTGTTTGCCCTTCTTTTCGACCTTGCCCAGGCGCACCGGCCCGATCTCGGCGGTTCGTGCGACATGGGTGCCGCCACAGGGTTGCAGATCGACCTGGGTTTCGTCCCGGCCGATCCGGATTAGCCGCACGTGGCCGCTGCCCATGGGCGGTTTGACCGACATGGTCTTGACCAGGCCGGGATTGGCGGCCAGCTGATCGTCGGTGATCCATTCCTCGGTCACGGGCAGGTCGCGGGCGATCAGCGCGTTCAGCGCGTCCTCCAGCGCGGCCTTGTCCTCGGGCGCGTCGGGCATGTCGAAATCGAGCCGCCCCTTGTCCGCCCCGATCGATCCGCCGGTCACCGGCAACGGGATCACCACAGACAACAGGTGCAGCGCGGTGTGCACCCGCATATGGGCGTGGCGCCGTTCCCAGTCCAATACTTGTACCACCTCGGCGCCGATGTCGGGGCGAACGGCCCCCTCGGGCGCGAGCAGCACGATCGCGTCGCCCTGCCCCTTGATCGCGTTGGTCACGGCCATCTCGCCCCCGGGCCAGCGCAGGTGGCCGCTATCGCCCGGCTGCCCGCCGCCCTGCGGGTAAAAGAGCGCGCGGTCCAGCACCACGCCGCGCTCGTCGGTCAGGGCGATGACGCGCGCGGGGGCCTCGCGCAGATAGGGATCGGTGCGAAACAGCGGCTCAGTCATCGGCCATCTCCTGCGTCGGCGTCGTTGTCGATTTCGCGCACGGTCGGCTGTGCGGGCCCTGCCGCGGCAGGTTGCGGCGACGGCAGCGGGGCGGCGGCGGCGGCGCGCAGCGCCTCGGGGTTGCGCAACCAGATATCGCGCTGGGCAAAGGGGATCTCGATCCCCTCTTCGGCAAAGCGGCGGGCGATTTCGTGGTTCAACTCGGTGCGCACGCCCAGGCCAAAGTTGATGTCGCGCAGGATCACCCGCAACTCAAAGTCCAGCGCATCCGCACCAAAGCCCTGGAACACCACCGTCGGCGGCGGGTTGGTCATCACCAACGGATGCGCCTCGCCGATTTCGCGCAGGATCCGTTCGACCTTGCGGGTATCGGTGCCATAGGCCACGCCCACGGCCAGGATCACCCGCCCGGTCAGGTTGCTGCGGGTCCAGTTGGTCACCATCCCGGTGATCAGGTCCGAGTTGGGCACCACAACGTCGGTTCGGTCAAAGGTCTGGATCCGTGTCGAGCGCACCGAGATATCCTGCACCGTGCCCATCACGCCGCCGACCTCGATCCAGTCGCCCTGGCTGACCGGCCGTTCGATCAGCAGGATGATCCCCGAGACAAAGTTCGACACGATGTTTTGCAGGCCAAAGCCGATGCCGACCGACAGCGCCCCGGCCACGATGGCCAGGGAACTCAGATCAATCCCCGCCGACGTGACCGAGATGATCCCGGCCAGGAAAATCCCGACATAGCCCACCCCCGATACCAGCGCGGTTTGCCCGCCCGGGTCGATCTTGGTCTTGGGCAGGACGGTCGATCGCAACGTGCCCTGGACCAGGCGCGTCAGCATATAGCCAAACCCGAACACCACCGCGAAGGTCAGGAAGTCGGTCGGGGATATCCGCGTATCGCCAATCGCGAACCCAGAGGTGAAGCGCGACCAGATCTCGGTCAGATCGGCCACCCGCGCGCCCCAGATCAGCGCCAGGACCGGCAGCGCCAGCAGACCCAGCACCAACCCGATCAAAACCGGGATCAGCGCATCGGAGGCATCCTCGGACGGATCGGCGGGATTCTGGATCAGCGCGTTGTAGACATCGGTTACGAACCGTTGCAGCACCAGCAATAGCCCCAGCAGCGCCAGCGTCAGGATCGAGGGGTAGACAAAGAAATCCGCAGCATCGGTATAGCCGATCGCGGCCAACGCCGGCCCCACCAGGCCCACCGTGATCGCCGCCCGGCCCAACAACAGCATCACCCGGTTGCGATAGGGGCGGTCCTCATGGGCCATGGAATCGGCGCGGGCATGGGCCAGCAAGAGCTGCCCCATCCGCGACAGCATCAGCCCGGCAACCAGCAGCACCGGGAAGGTGATCACCGCCAGGGCCTCGGGGCTGGCAGACTCGAAATTGGCCACCGAGCCGACGAGGATCGCCAACGCCAGAACAAGGCCCATCAGGCCCGAACTGATCCGCCCCTCGGCCTGACGTTCGGGCGTCAGCGTAAAGATCCGGCGCGTCACGCTGTCTTCGGCAAAGACACGTCCGCCCAGCCAGCGCGCGGCCAGCACCGTCAGCCCCAGCATCGGCAGCAACTGCACGATCCGATCAGCCCTGATCCCCAGCATCGCCGAGGATTGCAGCGCCTTGGCCAGCAGGAACACCCCCATCAACGGCAGGATGATCTGCCCCAAGGAGGCGATGCCGGAAAAGGCCGCCCGCCCCCTGGCCGGACCGCCGCGCACCATGCGCATGGTCAGCTGTTCCATCCAGCGCCGGCCACGCGCCAGCAAGATCCCGGCCAGCGCCAGGAAGAGCAGCGTGGCGGGCAGATCTTCGCGCATCTTGGCGCGGGCCGAGGGGGTGCGCCAGTTGTCGGACACCTCGCGGCCCAGCTCCAGCGCGGTGGTGCGCAGCGCCGCCAATCCGTCATCCCAGTTGGCCGGGTTGATCGGCGACGGGCCCAGTTGCAAGAGCTGGTTGGCCTGACGCTCGCGGATGATGCTGTCGATTTCACGGATCAGGCCGTCGGCGCGGCTGTAGGCCTCGACGGCTTTCAGCC
The DNA here is from genome assembly GCA_016938875.1 of Paracoccaceae bacterium. GTDB lineage: Bacteria > Pseudomonadota > Alphaproteobacteria > Rhodobacterales > Rhodobacteraceae > Rhodovulum. Next base: position 44,141 of record JAFGTV010000013.1, on the reverse strand, counting down.
CGGGGGCTTGCAGTTCGGCCAGTTGTTGGTTCAGCTCGGACCGGCGGCGGGCGATTTCGTCGGGTTCGCTCTCACCCTCGGCGGGCGGGGCGCCCAGGGCGGAAATCTGATCGCGCAGGGTCTTGATCCGCGCCGCGTTGATGTCCTGGGCGGACAGGAACCGCGACCGCCAATCGGCCAGCTGGCCGCGCAACTGTTCCAGCGCCGCGTTCGCGGCGCGGTCGGTCTGCAGCACATCCTCGGCGCGGGTCGCAACGGTTTCCCATTCCCTGTAGTCGGGGGCCGCCTGGGCCTCGGACGGGGTCTGCTGCTGGGCCAGCAAAGGCCCGGCGGCGGGACCGCACAGCCCCGCGGCGGCGATCAGGAAAACGGCCAGAAACCGAATGGTCATTCTCATGTCTCAAATACCTCGGGCAGCGCGCGGGGGCTGGCGGCCAGCCAGTTGGGCACCGGCAGCCCCTTTGCGGCCAGGAAATCGGGGTTGAACAGGCGCGATTGATAGCGCGTGCCGTAATCGCACAGGATCGTCACGATGGTATGGCCCGGCCCCATGTCGCGCGCCATGCGCATCGCGCCGGCGACATTCAGCCCGGACGAGCCGCCCAGGCACAGCCCCTCGTCGGACAATAGCTCAAAGACGACCGGCAGCGCCTCGGCGTCGGGGATGCGGCAGCAGAAATCGGGGGTCAGCCCCTCCAGGTTGGCGGTGATCCGGCCCTGTCCGATCCCCTCGGCGATCGAGGATCCCTCGGAGGCCAGCGTGCCGGTGGTGTAATAGCTGTAAAGCGCGGCCCCCTCGGGGTCGGCCAGCCCGATCCGCACGCCCTTGGGTTGCAGCGCCATGGCCACCCCCGCCAGCGTGCCGCCCGACCCGACCGCGCAGATGAACCCGTCCACCCTGCCCCCGGTCTGCGCCCAGATTTCCGGGCCGGTGGTGTCGATATGGGCCTGCCGGTTGGCCACGTTGTCGAACTGGTTGGCCCAGATCGCGCCATTGGGTTCGGACTGGGCCAGCCGCTGCGCCAGCCGTTCGGAATAGCGCACGAAATTGTTGGGGTTGGCATAGGGGGCGGCGGGCACCTCGACCAGCTCGGCCCCGGCCAGACGCAGCATATCCTTTTTCTCCTGGCTCTGCGTCTCGGGGATCACGATGACGGTGCGAAACCCCATCGACGCGCCCACCAGCGCCAGGCCGATGCCGGTGTTTCCGGCGGTGCCCTCGACGATGGTGCCGCCGGGGCGCAGGGTGCCGCGCGCGACCGCGTCGCGGATGATCCACAGCGCCGGGCGATCCTTGACCGATTGGCCGGGGTTGAGGAACTCTGCCTTGCCCAGGATCTCACAGCCGGTGGCCTGGGACGGACCCTTGAGCCGCACCAGCGGAGTGTTTCCGATCAGTCCGGCCAGATCGTCGTGCATGTCAATTTTGCCTCTGCGCGCCATTGCCCCAGTGCTATCGGGCGGGGGCCGGGAACTCAACCCGCCGCGCGCAACCGCTCACGGTGCCGTGCAAGCCACATCAGCGACAGGATGACCGGGGCATTCTGGATCTCGCCACTATCCAGCAGTGCCATCGCGCGGTCAAAGGTCACCACGTGGGCGCGGATATCCTCGCCCTCGGCGGCCAGACCGCCCAAGCCTGCGGCGCTATCGGGCAGGTCCGCAAGACCAAGATAGGAATAGATGAACTCTGCCTTGGCCCCCGGCGAGGGATAGTAGCCATGGATCGGGTAAAGCGCCTCGATCGTGAGCCCGGCCTCCTCCAGCGCCTCGCGGCGAGCGGTCTCTTGGGGGCGTTCCCCGGGATCGACCAGGCCCGCGATCACCTCGAGCGACCAGCATTCGCTGTCGCCGCGCGCATAGGGTCCGACGCGAAACTGCTCGATCAACAGCACATGATCGCGCCGCGGATCATAGGGCAGCACGGTGGCCGCATCGCCCGACAGAAAGGCGGTGCGGTTCATCGGCGCGCTCATCGACCCGTCAAAGCGGCGGTGGCGAAAATCGTATTCCTCGACCGCAAAGAAGTTGGCATAGGGCTGGGTGCGCCCGGTTTCCTCGATGTCGCCGGGGGTGGTGGCGCGGCGCAGGCTGGCCGGGCCGGGCGCGTGGGCCCGTTGGCGCGCGGCGGCGCGGGCCAGGATCATCGGGTAGCGGCGGGCATTCTGCGCGGGCGGGCGGTCGGGAAATCCCTGCATGACCTCCTCGGCGGCCAGGCAGGTCAGCTCGGCCCAATCGCTTTGCCACGCGCCCAGCCGCCAGGGCGCGCCGCGCGTCAGCCCCTGGGCCGGGGCGCCGAACATGCGCGCGCGCACCGGGCCGCCGGCGGTCTGCACCGTCACCGCGTCCAGACCGTAGCCATAGCCGCCCTCGTAATAATCCAGCCGCGCCAATGCGCCGTCGTCCAGACCGTCCAGAACCAGCCCCTCGGCCCGCGCGTCCGGGTCAGGGTCCGGGCAGATCATCGGAAAGCTTTCGCCCGCGACCAGGTAACTGGCATAGCCCGGCAGCCACGCGGCGCGCGGATCAAGGCTGTGGGCAGGGCGGTTCAGAACCTGGGCAAGCAACGGCAGGTGGCACAACGTGCCATAGAAAAACAACGTGTGCACCGGTGTTTCCTACCCTAGTTCCAGCGCTGCGCGGCAAATTCCGAGGTCCAGGCCGCCAGCACGCCACCGATCAGCAAGATCCCCATGACCTGGGGCGCGGTGAACACCATCATCCCGTAGATGCCCACCAGTTCGAAAACGCCCGCCAGCGCCTCCATCGTGTCGGAATATCGCATGCGCACGGCCTGATCGAGCATCTTGACGATCGAATGAACCAGCAGCGCGTAGAACAGGAAAACCGCCGTGGTGCGCAGCCCCGAGGTGACCGCAGCACCGTATCCCGCCCCCGCCAGCCGTCCCATCACAAGCCACCCCGACAAGGCGCCGATCGTGGCGTTGACATAGGCGAACTTGCCCAGGTCGGTGCCTTCGGGAAACAACGGCACAACCGCCTGCGAGGCAAACCATGCCATCACGGCAAAGGCGATGGCGGCGAACAGCTTGGCGGCGGTGGGCATGGGTCAGGCCGGCCTCGTGACTGTGAACTGGGTCACGTCGCAGTTTCCGCTGTGAAACGTCGCCGCGCAAGAGGTCAGATAAAAATTCCACATACGCCGAAAGCGCGCATCGAATCCCAACGCCTCGACCTGGTCCCATTTGCCATTGAACGTGTCATGCCACCGGCGCAGGGTCTGCGAATAGCTTTCCCCGAATTCGATCGAGCGCGCCACCTCCAGCCCGGCCGCGCGGGCCTGGTCACGCAGCACCGTTGCACTGGGCAGCATCCCGCCGGGAAAGATGTATTTCTGAATGAAATCGACGCCCTTGCGGTAGATCTCATAGCGGCGTTCCTGCACCGTGATGATCTGCAAGGTGGCGTGGCGGCCGGGGTTCAGGCACCGTTTCAGGGTCTGGAAATAGACCGGCCAGTATTTCTCGCCCACCGCCTCGAACATCTCGATCGAGGCGATGCCGTCGTAACGCCCCTTTTCGTCGCGGTAATCCTGCATCTTGATCGTCACGCGGTCCGACAGCCCGGCCCGCGCGATGCGCGCGACGGCATAATCGTGCTGTTCGCGGCTGATCGTCAGGCCGGTGACGCGCAGGCCCCGCTGACCGGCGGCATATTCGGCAAACCCGCCCCATCCGCAGCCGATCTCGAGCACATGATCGCCCGGCTCGACCCCCATCTCATCGACCATCGAGGCGTATTTCTGCTCTTGCGCCAGTTCCAGGCTTTCCTGTCCGGTGCGATAGAGCGCCGAGGAATAGGTCATGGTGTCGTCCAGCCACAGCCCGTAGAATTCGTTGCCCAGGTCGTAATGGGCCGCGATGTTCTTTTTCGCCTGCTGCTTGGTGTTGCGTTTCAGCCAGAAGCGCAACCGTTCATAGGCGCGCACCAGCGACTGGCCGGGAAAGCCGTCATAGATCGCATCGTTGTCGGCATGGATCAGGTCCATAAAGGCCATCAGGTCCGGCGTCGACCAGCCCTCGTCCAAGTAGGCCTCGCAAAAGCCCAGGTCGCCCTCGCGGATCAGACGGGCAAAGATGTCGGGATCGTGGATGTCCAGCTCTGCCACCGGGCCCGGCCCCTTGCCTTCGGCGCGAAACCGGCGCCCATCGGGCAGCACGAAGTCCAGCCGCCCATGGGCCATCTGGCAGGTCACGTCGAACACCTGGGGGAAATAGCGCGGCAGGTTGCCCTGCCCTTTGGTCGTTGTCAGGATGGTCATCCCGGCTCCCTTGTTGTTATGCAGTCTTTTTTGCAGATCAGCGCGGTGTGGGGCAATGGCCCACGGCTGGTTGATATCGGTATTACGCTTGTTCGCGGTGGGACTGGTAGGCGGCCAAGGCGCGTTTGCGCCCGTCCTCGGCGGTGACCACCGGATCGGGATAGGCCATGTCCGGCGACAGCCCCCAGGCGCGCGGCACCGCGTCGAAATAGGCCAGCGCGGTGGCGGCGGGGCGGCGCCGCCCCTCGGCGATCCAAGCGTCGGCATAGGCGCGGGTGGGGTCGAATTTCACCAGTTGGCTGACCGGGTTGAACACCCGGAAATAGGGCGCCGCATCGGGACCGGAGCCTGCCGCCCACTGCCACCCCATCGCGTTGGAGGCCGGATCCCAGTCGGTCAGATGATCCGCGAACCACTGCTGGCCGATGCGCCAATGGCTCATCAGGTGCTTGGTCAGGTAAGAGGCCACGATCATGCGGCCGCGATTATGCATGGTGCCGGTGACATACATCTCGCGCATCGCGGCATCGACGAACTCGATCCCGGTGCGGCCCTGTTTCCAGGCGGTAACCTGCGGGCTGTGCGCGTCGGTGGACCAGGGGAAATCCTCCCATTCGGGCCGCCAGCTGGCGGTGGCGATATGCGGGGTGTGCCACATCAGGTGCCAGGCAAATTCGCGCCAGACCAACTCCTTGAGAAAGGTTTCGGCCCCCGGCAGACCGCGCGCCAACGCCCCCTGCCCCGCATGCCAACAGGCGCGCGGGGAAATCTCGCCCAGGGTCAGGTGCTCGGACATGCGCGAGGTGGCGTCGCGGGCGGGCAGATCGCGCGCCTGGGCATAGTCCGCGATCGGCCCGGCGGCGAACTGCGCCAGCCGGTCCTGCGCCGCGCGTTCGCCCACGCGGGCATGGGCGGCCAACACCCCGGCGCCACGCCGCATCGCGGCCCCCAAGTTCCAATCGTCCAGATGATCCGACGCGGGCCAGGTGTCGGGCGCGGGGATGCGCGCGGGCGCGGCCAAGGGGTCCGCGATCTCGCGGTCGCGCACAGCCTTCCAGAACGGGGTGTAGACGCGGTAAAATCCGCCGGTGCCGGTCTGCACCGTCCATGGTTCGTAAAGCAGATGACCGGCCAGCGACTGCGCCTCGACCCCGGCCTGTTTCAGCGCGGCCTTGATCTCGGTGTCGCGCGCCACGCTGTCGGGATCATAGGCGCGGGTCCAGATCACGCCACCCGCCCCGGTTTCGGCCAGCAGATCGCGCAGCACCGCCAGCGCCGGGCCACGCCGCAGGATCAGCCGCGACCCCACATCTGCCAGCGCACCGGCAAAGACCTTAAGCCCCTCGCCCATCCGCCATTTCGCCGCCGCGCCCAGATCGGTCAGCGCCGCGTCATGGATCACCACCGGGATCACCGGGCGGCCCGTGGCGCAGGCCGCCGCCAGCGCGGGGTTGTCGGACAGGCGCATCTCGCGCCGGACCCACCAGAGGATCGGGGACATCTGTGTCATTCTTCGCATGTTCCGCAGGCCGCCTGTGGGCGGGGCATCAAAGTTCCGTATCTAGCGCCACAATCAGCCGGTCAACCTCTTCGGGCAGGGTGTAATGGGCCAGGCTCAGCCGCAGCACGCCATGGGCGGGATCCACCTCCAGCGCCGCCAACAGCCGCCCGGCATAGAAATCGCCGCCCCCCGCCATGATCCCCAGCCGCGCCAGACGAGAGGCCGCACGCAGCGCCGGTTCCGGCAGGGCGATGGAGACCGTGGGCAGGCGCGCAGGCCCGGCGCCCCTCGGACCCAACACCCGCAGATCGGGCCGCCCGGCGAGATAGTCCATCAACGGCTCCAACAGCAGGGTTTCGCGGGCGCGGATCATCTCGGCCACCTTGACCGCGCGGTTCGTGGCGTCGCGCCCGCCGCGGTAGTGATGATCGTAAATCGCGTCGATATAGTCCGACATCCCCGCGCAGGCCGCCACCTGGGCGTGATCCGGCCCGGCGGGGTTGAACCGCTTGAGCGTATCTGCCGCGTTGAACCCGTGGCCCTGGTTGGGCAGCCGATGCGCCAGATCGCGGGTCATCGCCATGATGCCCTGGTGCGGCCCAAAGGTCTTGTAGGCCGAGAACAGGTAGATATCGGCCCCAAGGTCGCGCAGGTTGGGCAGGCCGTGCGGCGCGAAACTGACCCCGTCCACACAACTCAGCGCCCCCGCGGCACGCACCATCGCGCAGATCGCGGGCACATCGTTGACCTGCCCCAGGATGTTCGAGGCATGGGGAAAACACACCAGCCGCACCCGGTCATCCAACAAACGGCCCAGCGCGGCGGGGTCAAGCGTGCCGGTCTGCGGATCGACCTGCCATTCGCGGATTTCCAGCCCGCCATCCTCGGCCAGACGGCGCCAGGGGCCAGAATTGGCCTCGTGGTCCTGGTTTGTGACGACGATCACCGAACGGCGCGGCAAGAACTGGCGAAACGCCTGGGACAGCACATAGGTATTGGCCGTGGTCGAGGGGCCGAAATGCAACTCGTCCCGCCCCACCCCCAGATGCCCGGCCAGACGAAACCGGGCCTCGTCCATCTCCTCGCCGGCCAGGGCCGAAACGGGATAGGGGCCATAGGGCTGAACCTTGCGTTCGTTATAGAACCTGTGCAGCCGCCACACCGTGTACCGGCACGGATACGAGCCGCCCGCGTTTTCGCAAAACACCTTGTCGCGCAGGCCAATCTGTCGAAAGGCCGGGAATTGATTGCGAACAAAGTCGGGATCAAGCGCAACCATCATGGCTCCGGTCTGGTCAGGAAGGTCAACTTGGACTCTGTCTAGACGGCGGCGTGCGACGTTGCAACGACTTGAAATGAAATGCAATCCCGCGTAGCGACGCAGAATCGGTGCGCCTGTGTTTCCCCGGTGGAATTCACCCGCCACAGACCCCGGGCGCATCCCGGCAACGCGCTGATAAGACAGACAATCGGCCGCCCCCGCCACGGAGACAGGGGACCGACCACGCGGCCCCCTGCCCGGCCCGTGCCGGCGGGATCAGGCGTTCACATCGACCACGACGCGGCCCTTGACCTGGCCTTTCAGGATATCCGCCCCCAGGGCGGGCAGATCGGACAGGGTGGCGGGCTGGATCATCCCCTCCAGCTTGTCCATCGGCAGGTCGGCGGCGATCCGCGACCAGGCGCGCACCCGGTCGCCGTAGGGGCGCATCACGCTGTCGATGCCCAGCAGGTTCACCCCGCGCAGGATGAACGGCGTGATCAGCGCACCGTCGATCGCCGCGCCGCCCGCCAGGCCAACCGCGGCAACCGAACTGCCGTATTTCATCTGCTTGAGCACCCGCCCCAGCATCGCGCCCGCCACCGCGTCGACGCAGCCGGCCCATTGCTCGCTTTCCAGCGGTTTGCGCGTCACCTCGGTCAGGTCGGCGCGCGGCACGATCTGCGTGGCGCCCAGATCACGCAGGTAACCTTCGGTCTCGGGGCGGCCGGTCACGGCGGCGACCTCGTGGCCCAGATGCGCCAGGATCGCCGTGGCGACCGAGCCCACGCCGCCCGCCGCCCCGGTCACCAGCACCGGGCCGTGGCCCGGTTTCAGCCCGTGATCCTCCAGCGCGATCACCGCCAGCATCGCGGTCAGGCCCGCGGTGCCCACCGCCATCGCCTGGCGCGGGCTGAGCCCCTCGGGCAGCGGCACCAGCCAATCGGCGTTCACGCTGGCCTTTTGCCCGTAGCCGCCCCAATGGGCCTCGCCCACGCGCCAGCCGGTCAGCACCACCTTGTCGCCGGGGGCATAGCGGCCATCCGTGCTGGTCTCGACGGTGCCGGCAAAGTCGATGCCGGGTACATGCGGATAATTCCGCACCAGCCCCGCGCCCGGGCCGATGCACAGCCCGTCCTTGTAGTTCAGCGTCGAATACTCGACCGCAACCGTCACCTCGGCCCGGGGTAGGCGATCGTCGCCCAACTCCTGCACCGCGGCGTGGGTCTTGCCGTCCTCGTCCTTTTCGACGACCAGCGCCTTGAACATGATCTCTCTCCCTTGTGTCGGTTCAGCCCAGCAATTCAGGCATCAAAAACAGATCGGTGGGCCCGGGATCAACCCCCGCGCCGGTCAGCATCGCGTGGATCTGGCCCCGGTGATGGGTCTGGTGGTTGACCATCTGCATCACGCAGACCGCGCGTGGCAGCGTCACCTCGCGCCCCGCCGCGCCCGACATCCAGCACAGATCGCCCCCCAGCGCGTCCGCGCGCAGCCCCTGGGCCCACCGGCTGATCCGGGCATCGGTGATCTGGCGTTTCGAACGCAAATCGGCCCAGTCGGCGACAAAGCCGGCGCTGCCGGGCAGATCCGCGTGCGGCGCCTCCCAGCCGTCCAGGCGGGACATCCAGACGTGATCGGCCCACAAAAGATGGGAAAACGTCCCCTGGATCGACCCCCAAAAGGCCCCGCGCGGGGCGCGTCGGGCCGCGTCGTCCAGGGTGCCGGCGGCGGCGATCATCGCGCGGTTCTGCCAGCGGTTATAGCGCGCCATGACCAGGCACCACTCAGGCGAAACCAGGTTGTGCGTCTGCCCCATCGGCGTCCTCCTTGTGCCTTTCCTTTTGGCAGACCCGCGCGCCCGAGGCCAGCCCCCCCTCAATCCTCTTGAGCGGACCCCGGCGCATCGCTAGCGTTGCCCCGAATCAACCCAAACAAAGGGAAACCGAATGAAGATGCGCATGATTCTCGCCGGATCGACGGCCCTGATGATCGGCACCGCCGCCTGGGCTGCGGACTCCGAACTGCTGGTGTTCGACTATTCGGGGTTCGAAGACCCGGCTTTCCACAGCAAATACATCGAACAGCACGGCGACAGCCCCGCGTTCACCTTCTTTGGCGACGAGGAAGAGGCGCTGCAAAAGCTGCGCTCGGGCTTCAAGGCCGATGTCAGCCATGTCTGCGCGGGCTCGGTCACCAAATGGGTGGAATCGGGCATCCTGGAACCTTGGGATACCGCGCGCATTCCCGCCTATGGCGACCTGAACGCCGATCTGACCGGCACCGACGTGGCCGCCGCGGCCGCCGATGTCTATTTCGTGCCCACCGATTTCGGGTCGACCGCGATCGCCTATAACACCGAGCAGGTTCCGGCCGAGGATGTCGCCTCGCTGGCGGTGTTCACCGATCCCAAATATGCCGGTCGCGTCACCCTGCCCGACAACGTGGACGATGCCTATGCGCTGGCCTATCTGGCCACCGGCACCACCAACTGGACCAACGCGACCGACGCGCAGTTCCAGGCCGCCTCTGACTGGCTGCGCGCGGTGCATCCCAACCTGCGCACCTACTGGACCGACCCCGCAGAGCTGTCACAGCTTCTGGCCACGGGCGAGGTTCTGGTCAGCTGGGCCTGGAACGAGACGCTGCCGACCATGGTCGACGAAGGGTTCCCCATCGGCTTTCAGCGCGAGGCCAAGGAAGGGTCGTCGCTGTGGCTGTGCGGCTACGTCAACCTCAAGGATGGCGAAGGCTCCGAGGACAAGGCCTATGATTTCCTGAACGCCATGCTGGACCCGTCCTCGACCGAGGCCCTGCTGGAGGCGGGCTATGGCCATTCCAACGCCGCCGCCATGGCCGCCTATGACGACGAGGCCCTGACCGCCGTGGGCCTGGGCACGATCGACGCCCCGGTTCTGGCGCAATTGCCGATGTCGGGCGAGCTGCGCGAAAAGCAGTCGGCCGAGTTCGAAAAGATCAAGGCCGGGTTCTGACGAACCTCAGGCGGGCGCCCCGTTGCGCGGGCGCCCGCTGGGCAGGCTGTCGGCCGCGGCGGCAAACTGCGCCTCGGTCATCACCTTGGACAACCGGGCCCGACGGAAATCGATGTGAACGATCCGCCGGGTCTGGTTGCGATCCCCGACCCGGCGGAACAGGAACGACCTGTCGGTGAAATGGCCGGGCACCATCAACCAGCGCACGATGCTGGAGGTCAGGCCGCGATAAGGCGCCATGAGGTCCACGATCCACAGCCGCTCGCCGCCGGACCAGTCCTCGGGCCGCAGCGGCGCGCCGGTTATCAGCCGCTCTTCGGCCTCGGGCGTCATCCACGCCCATGTGTACATCCCCCGCGGCACATCATCGAAACGAAAGATGCGGAACTGGCCCAACTCCATCGGCGGTTCGAGATAGGCCCGCAGTTCGGCCACCGACATCTGGCTGTGGCGTGGACTGCGAAAGGCGAGAAACAGCAGGTCGCCATAGGCGCGCAACACCTCTGGCGCGGGGCTCTCGACCGGGGGCAGGACGCGGCCGGTACTGTCACGTGCCACGCTCACGAGGCCCTCGCCGTTTCCTGCGGGGCGAACGCGTGTTCCAGCATCTTTCCCTCCCAGGGTTTCAGCGCGGGCCGTGCGGCGGGCCACAGGGTCACCCCCCGGTCCAGTTCGGGGAACAACGTGACCAGTTCGGCACGCGCCGGTTCGTCCAGTTCGCGCAGGGCAAAGGGGCCGGGGTGAAAACTCTCTGTCGGGGCCCCTTCGGTAAAGATCAACTCATGCTGGTCGAACAGCAGATGAAAATACTCCACCTGCTCGACCGCGGGCTCGACCACGATGGTTTTGTCGTTGACCAGGCACTTGGCGGGCACCAGAACCTCGGCCTCGCCAAAGAGCAGCTCCGCCCGCCAGTCGCGCAGCAACACCCGATGCTGAGGAGAGACACGAAGATCGCGCCAGGGCAAACCGCCCCCCAGCGCGCCACGACAAATACGGATCGGGCGCAGCGACGGGGTGCTGTGCAAGGTCTCTGGCCCCAGCCGCCGCCGCCCGATCCAGCGGATCGGCACCGGCGGTCCATCCAGGGTCTGCACAAGATCACCCACGCTCAGCGCCTCGACCGCGACGGGGCCGCAGGCCCCTTCGATCAAGGTGCCGCGCGCCACGCAGATCAGAATATTGATGGTGACGGTATCGTCGTCGGAATTTGCGCCACTGGTGCCCACGACGCCAAAACTGACCTGCTGATCGCTGCCCGTTGCGGCAACTGCGGCGGTGTTGACGGTAAAGGTGAACTGGCCCGTGGTGCCGTTCCAGCTGAGCGTCCCGAGATCGGGCCGGTCGAGCGCGGAAAAGACATAGCCATCGGTGGCCTCGCTGGCACCCCCGCCACCAAGCAGCGGCACGACGTCGAAATCGCCGCTGATCGTGGTGGTTCCCGCCGACAGGTCCAGCGTGAATTCCCAATCGCTCACGCCGCCGGTCGCGCCGGATACTTCGCTGATGTTATAGCCCATGGCCGTCCTGCTCGATGCGCCTCTTTACGGGCGCGGTTGCGATCAGCTTAGCATCGCGGTCCAATCCGGTCCAGAATTTGCACAAATGCGCGGGGGCCTGTGTCCTGCTTGCCCAATGGCGGTTGAATCTGCCGGCGCGCGCGCCTATCTGATGGGTGTTCCGCAAGGGACTATGGCGATAAACGCGCCCGTAATAGACGGCTCGGACCCGGGGGCGGTACCCGGCGGCTCCACCAAAACTCCCACATTGGCGGGATCTTGGGGCCGAAACAGGATCGACGGACGTTCAAAGGGGTTTGCTTTTGCTCGGTGAGCTACCACCGTTATCGGTGCAAGCATGATAGTTGCCAATGACAACCGTGCTCCGGTGGCGCTGGCTGCGTAAGCAGTTCGCAAAACCAAATCTAAGCCCTTGCGTCTAGCAACGTAAGGCGGGGTTCGCAGGCACCTGGCAACAGAAGCCTGCACTTTCCCCCTCTTCTCTTGCGATGACGCGGCGACGTTTTTTTGTCTGGGCGCCGTGGCATTCAGCCTTTGGCAACCCTTTTGCGCGAGAACGGACCGCACCACACCGGAGGGCCGCGGATGACCAAGGCAAAGCGATTGGAAGACTGGTATCGCCGGGTCTACCTTGAGGGGGACCTGGACGCGGTCGAGACGTTGTTTACCGACCGGACCCGCGCCGAGGGGCTGATCAAGGACATGCAGGTCGGACCCGAGGATATCCGCGTCTTTGTCATGGCGTTGATGTACATGGTCGAGGCGCCCAATTTCCGTATCGTTCACGCGGTCGAGACCGAGGATTGGCTGGCCGCGCTGATCGAAACCACGGCGGTGCGCATCGACACCGGCGACCCGATCCGCGTCACCGGCCAGTTGATGGCCCGGTTCCAGGGCGACTGCATCGCCGAGGCGTATAACAGTTTCGATTTCCTCTCTTTCTTTCAACAGATGGGCCTGTTGCCCGAACACGCCCTCGAAATCGGGATGAGCGGTCAGAAACTCGCCTGACGCCGGTGCGCGCGGCCCCGGACCCAGCGCTCCCCTTGGGGCGATGCGGGCCGACGGGCAAATGGTCGGTCGGCGCAGGCAAATTTCCCTCCCCCCCTTCCACTGTCTTTCGAATCCCCTATGCTGTTGGCAATCGTTATTTCTGGGGCGCGCCGCGATGTCGGATCGGATTGACTATGGCAACCTGATGCATGCCGCCATGCGCGGCCTGATCCGCAGGGTATTGTCGGATGTGGCGGCCGGTGGACTGCCGGGCGAGCATCATTTTTTCATCACCTTCGACACCCGCCATCCCGACGCGGCGCTGGCCGACTGGCTGCGCGACCGCTATCCCGAGGAGATGACGGTCGTCATCCAGCACTGGTTCGATAATCTCGACGTGGGCGAGGATGGGTTCGCGGTGACGCTGAATTTCGGGGACAGCCCCGAGCCGCTTTATATCCCGTATGACGCGATCCGCACTTTCGTCGATCCCTCGGTCGAGTTTGGCCTGCGCTTCGAGACCCAGGACGTCGACGAGGACGACGAAGAGGACGACGAAGAGGACGACCCGGATTTTGCCCCCGACGCCACCACCACCGCCAAGCCCACCGGCGATGCCGAGGTCGTCAGCCTGGACAAGTTCCGCAAGTAGACCCGCCCCTGCATTGCCAGCCCGGCCCCTGCGCCCTATAGGCTGGCGGCGACGACAGACGCAGGAGATCCCCCGATGACCCAGACCCGCACCGAGACCGACAGCTTTGGCCCGCTGGAGGTGCCCGCCGACAAGTATTGGGGCGCCCAGACCCAGCGCAGCGTGCTGAACTTTCCCATCGGCTGGGAAAAACAGCCCATCGCCATCGTGCGCGCCCTGGGTGTGATCAAGCAGGCCTGCGCCGAGGCAAACATGGCCTCGGGCAAACTGGACGCGCGGCGCGGGGACGCCATCGTGCAGGCCGCCGGAGAGGTCATCGCGGGCCGCTTTGACGACAATTTCCCGCTGGTCGTGTGGCAGACCGGGTCCGGCACCCAGTCCAACATGAACGCCAACGAGGTGATCGCCAACCGCGCGATCGAGATCCTGGGCGGCGTGATCGGGTCCAAGGATCCGGTGCACCCCAACGACCACGTCAACATGGGGCAGTCCTCGAACGACACCTTCCCCACGGCCATGCATATCGCCACGGCCATGTCGGTGCGCGACGTGCTGTTGCCGGGCCTGGAAAAGCTGCTGGCCGGGCTGGAGCAGAAATCCGAGGAATTCCGCGACATCATCAAGATCGGCCGCACCCATACCCAGGATGCCACGCCGATGACCCTGGGGCAGGAGTTTTCGGGCTATGCCCACCAGATCCGCCAGGGGATCGCCCGCATCCACGCGACGCTGCCCGGCATTTATGAACTGGCCCAGGGCGGCACGGCAGTCGGCACCGGGCTGAACACCCGAAAGGGCTGGGGCGAAACCGTCGCGGCCAACATGGCGCGCATCACCGGCCTGCCCTTTGTCACTGCCCCCAACAAGTTCGAGGCCCTGGCCGCCCATGACGCGATGGTGTTCATGTCGGGGGCTTTGGCCACGGTGGCGGGGTCGTGCTACAAGATCGCCAACGACATCCGGTTCCTGGGCTCCGGCCCGCGCTCGGGTCTGGGCGAATTGATCCTGCCCGAGAACGAGCCGGGCAGCTCGATCATGCCCGGCAAGGTCAACCCCACCCAGGCCGAGGCGATGACCCAGGTCGCCGCCCATGTCATGGGCAACGACGCTGCGATCAAGTTCGCCGGCAGCCAGGGCCACTTCGAGTTGAACGTCTACAACCCCATGATGGCCTATAACCTGTTGCAATCCATTCAACTTTTGGGGGACGTGGCCGATAGTTTCACCCAGCGGATGCTGCTGGGGATCGAGGCCAACGCGCCGCGCATCGACAAGCTGATGAAAGAAAGCCTGATGCTGGTGACGGCGCTGGCCCCCGAGATCGGGTATGACAACGCCACCAAGGTCGCCAAGACCGCGCACAAGAACGGCACGACCCTGAAACAAGAGGCGATCGCGCTGGGCTTTGTCGATGCCGAGACGTTCGAGCGCGTGGTGCGCCCCGAGCAGATGATCGGACCCAGCGACTGATGCCCGGAGGCGTGATCAACCTGCGCGCCGCGCGCAAGGCCCGGACACGGGACGAAAAGCGCGCCAAGGGGGATGAGAACGCCGCCAAATTCGGCCGCACCAAGGGTCAAAAGGACCGCGAAGAGGCCCAGGCCGCCCGCGCCCGCGCCACGCTGGACGCCCACAAGCGCGAGGGGGAATGAACGGGCGGCCGGTCAAACGCTCGCTCACGCTCAAGGGGCACCGCACCAGCGTGTCGCTGGAGGATGCGTTCTGGCAGGCCTTTCGCGACATCGCAGCCGAAAAGGGGATGCCAATCAACGCCTTGGCGGCTGAAATTGATGCGGATCGCGGGATGGAGGTCGGCCTGGCCTCGGCGATCCGGGTCTATGTGCTGCGCCATTATCGCGGCTAGGCCTGCGTCGCCCCCGCCCCCTGGCGCCGGGTCAGGTTCAGCCAGATCCCATCGCGTGCGCGCACCGTCAGATGCGCAACCGGCACCGGATCGCATCCCTCGACCCGGTCAAAACGGAACGCCTTGACCAGCATCGCCAGGAACAGCGGCCCCTCGACCATGGCAAACCCCGCCCCGGTGCAGACCCGTGGCCCGGCGGAAAACGGGATGAATGCCTCGCGCAGACCGGTCTTGCCATTCTCGGTGTCATAACGGTCGGGATCGAACGCGTCGGGCCGGTCCCACAGCCGTTCGTGCCGGTGCAAATGCCAGGGGCTGAGCACGATCTGCGATCCCTTGGCGATGTCGCGGTCGCGAAAGCGTTCGGGTTTGACCGTCTCGCGCACCATCATCGGCACCGGCGGGTAAAGCCGCAGCGCCTCGCGGAACACGTCGCGGGTCAGCGGCAAACGCTTCATGTCGGAAAAGCTGGGCGTGTCGGGAAAATCCGCGACCTCGACGGCGACGCGCTCTTGCACCTGCGGATAAAGCGCCAGCAGATAGAGCGCCCAGGCCAGCGCCGAAGCCGAGGTTTCATGCCCGGCCAGGAAAAAGATCGCCACCTGATCCACCATCTCGGCGGCATCAAAGGTCGCGCCGGTTTCGGGGTCGCGGGTCGTCATGATCTTGGTCGCCAGATCGTCGGGTGCCGTTCCTTTGGCAATCGCATCGCGCCGCGCCTCGGTCAGCCCGGCGATCAGCCCACGGATCGCACGCGCGGTGGCGCGGGTGCTGGCCCTGTGAAACCGGGGCATCCAGGCCGGGCCGCGCACGAACGCGGCCAGGTTCAGCAGCGGCTGGCTGCGCTGATAGTCGCGAAACTGGTGGAACACCGCGCTGGCCGCGTCATCCTCGATCGGGATCGAGAACAGCGTGCGAAAGATCACGTCGGCGGCGGCATGGCTGGTCTCGGCCTCGATCTCGTGGATGCCCTCGGACAGGCGCGCCACCGCCGCGTTCCCCGCCGCCAGCATTGCCGGGAACGTGTCGCGCAGCCGCCCCCCCTCGAACGCGGGGTCGATGATGCGCCGTTGCCGCGCCCAGGTCGCGCCGTTGGTCAGAAACACCGAATTGCCCAAGAGCGGGCGCAGCCCCGCCCCCACCCGGTCGGATTTGGGAAACTCGGCCGGGCGATCGTGCAACACGGTGCGGATCAGATCGGGCTGGTTGACCAGGTAGGACCGAAAGAACGGCGTGCGAAACTCGGCCATCCGCGCGCGGTACAGCTTGGCCGGTTGCGCCGACAGGATATCGGCGCGAAACCGGCGCAGATACCCCAAGAGCGAGACACGCTCGGGCCGGGCGGCGGGTTTGGGCGGCAGGGTCATCGGATCTCCGTCGAGGTAAAACGGTTCAGCGGGCGGGTGATGCGACTGGCCGAAGGGGCCCGCCCGGCAAAGCGTGCGCCCAGCGTCAGCGGGCCTGCCGTGACGCGGAAATAATCGTAATCGCCGGGCCGGTCGAAGGCGCACAGATACTGAAAATGCAGCCGGAAAAACCGCCAGCGCAAGGCGCGCCACCGCGCCGGGCTGAGCGTCTGGGTAAAGGCCGCCGAGATCACCAGCGGCCAGCGCGCGCCCGTGGGCGCCACCCCGCTGACCGCCACCGGATCGCACAGCGCAAAGGCACAGCCATCCCCCGGCGCGGTCACATCCACCCAGGGAATACGCCCCTGCCCCGCCATCAGCGCCAGATCGGCCCGCAGCCGCCCCGCGCGCGGCAGAAAGCTGAGCATCGGCACCACCTGCCCCAGGCTGAGCAGCGACAGCGCAACGCCCCCCCGGGGCACCCGGCCAGAGCGCATCAGGTCCGCCAGGATCGACACCCCCAGATGCGCGCCAGAGGAATGCCCGACCACCAGAACCTCGTCCAGATCCTCGTGCAACGCCGCGGCGATGCGGGTGGCGAACTGGCTCAGCCGGTCCTCCAACTCGGGGGGATAGGCGCCGTTCAACCGCGCCGAATGGGCGTAATCATGCATCAGGTAATAGGCGAAGACCTTGTTGTCATGGGCACGAAACCACGCCAGCACAGGCCAGACCGCCGCCAGCCCCAGCCAGCCCACATATGGCAGCCCCGACAGCGCCAGCACGGCCCCCAGCCCCCGCGCAACCGCCAGGGCAATCGCCAACTGCCCCAGCAGGAACGCGATGGGATAAAGTGCTGCAATCGTCGGCCCCTTGCGCAGCCGCGCCAGCCGAAACAGCGCGCCCGAGCCGATATAGGCCCAGGCGGTGCGGATCAGTTGCAGGTAGGTGGCCGCGATCGACTGCCCTATCGAGCTGCGCACCAGGTCGGACCACACCAGCACCTCGACCTCGGTCTCGACCTCGGCCCCCTCGATCCGGGCAGCGACGTGCCAGCCGTATGGACCCGCGCCCCGTTTCGGGCTGAGATCCATCGCATAGCCCGAAATCGCGGCCTGGGCGGCGGCCTCTTTGCGGTAAAGCTCGCGGTAGCGGCGGGGATGAAACGGGTCATAGCCGGGGATGTAGAACACCCGCCGCCTGTGCACCTGTCCCGTCTCGCCCATGCGTCCCGCCCCAATCCGTTCTTCGGCGGGGCGAGACTATGCGCCTCAGCCCAGGGTGGCCAGTGTCGGAAATGTCTCAAGCAACCAATAGCTCAGCGCACTGGACGCACCGGTCAACAGCGCCAGGCCAACCGCGATCAAGAGCGCGCCCATGACCTTTTCGATCAGCCCCATGTGGCGTTTGAGACGGTTCATCACCCCGACCGCCCGCTGGATAAAGATCGCCGCCAACAGGAACGGGATCCCCAGGCCCGCAGCATAAACCCCCAACAGAACCGTGCCGCGCGTCACGCTGGCCTCGGAGGCGGCCAGAGACAGGATCGCGCCCAGTTGCGGGCCGATGCAGGGCGTCCAGCCAAAGGCAAAGGCCAACCCCAGCAGATAGGCCCCCAACGCCGAGCCGCCGCGATCACCGGCGTCCAGCCGCGCCTCGCGATCCAACAGCGGAATGCGGAACACGCCCAGGAAATGCAGCCCGAACACGATCACCACAGCCCCCGAGATACGTGCGAAAAGCTGTTGGTTTTGCAGGAAAAACGCCCCGAACGCCGAGGCGGTAAAGCCAAGCAGCAAGAACACCGTCGACAGCCCCAGCACAAAGAACACCGCCGAGAGCGTGGCGCGCCGGCGCGCCGCCCCGCCCGCCGTCAGCTCGCCCATGGTGATCCCGCCCATATAGGCCAGATAGGGCGGCACGATGGGCAGCACGCAGGGCGACAAGAAGCTGAGCAACCCCGCCAACAATGCGACGAACATGGCGGGCAAAAGCCCCGCGTCGATCAGTTCGATTCCGAACATGGCCTCTCCTCTTTGAAACGGGGATAGCCGAGCGCGCGCGGTTCGTCACGCTGTTGCCCCTCACAAAACCGTGGACACGGGGCCGCATCCGGCCTAGGTCCGCGCCGATGAGTGACACATGCCAGATCGACACGCGCGGGCTGCGCTGCCCGCTGCCGGTTCTCAAGGCGCGCAAGGCGCTGGCGGGACTGCCGTCGGGGGGGATGTTGACCCTGTGGGCCGATGACCCGATCGCGGTGATCGACATTCCGCATTTCTGCACCGAGTCCGGTCACAGCCTGATCGACGTGCAAGAACACGACGGCGCGCAGCTTTACCTGATCCGGCGGAAATAGGCCCGGCCCCCGCAGGGACCGGGCGAGGATCAGCGGCCCAGCGACCACCAACCCCGTTTCTTGGGCTCCGACGACGTGTCCTTCTCCGCTTTGGGGGCGGGTTCGGGCTGGGCTGCCGGTGCGGGGGCCACGGGTTCGGGCGCCGCGACCACGGCGACCGGTTCGGGCGCGGATATTGCCGCTGCGGGTTCGGGCGCGGGCTCTGGCACCGGTTCGGGCGTGGCTTGCGCGGGGGCGGCGGGCGCCTCCACGGGGGCCGTCTCGACCGGTTGCGCGACCTCGGCCTCGGTTCCCTCTTCGGGGCGATCCGACTTGCGGCTGCGCGAGCGGTTGCTGCGCGACCGACCGCTGCGCGACCGGCTCTTGGCCGGTTTCTCTTCGCCGTCCTCGGCCACGGGTTCGGGCGTCTGTGCGGCCTCGGCCGGCGCGGCCTCGTCCTCGGATCCCTCGGCCTCGGTGCCCTCTGCGCCGTTTTCACCGTTGATGCCCGGCTTTTTCTTGCTGCGACGGCGACGACGCCGCTTTTTCGTGGGCTTGTCCTCGCCCTCGACCGGTTCGACCGGGGCGGTTTCGGCAATGACGACGGCCTCTTCGGGCTCTTCCACGGCATCGGGCATGTCGGACATGTCCAGCTTGATCACCGGGGCGTTGACCTCGGGGACCGTGCGGATCGCGGTCTTGAACCGCTCCATCGAGAAATCGGGCGAGATCAGGAACGGATCGGCCTCGATGCGCACGGAAATTCCATAGCGCGCCTCGATCTGGGCGACATGTTCGCGCTTGTGGTTCATCAGATAGTTGACGATGCCCACCGGTGCCTTGACCAGCACCTCGCGCGAGCGGCCGCGCACGCCCTCTTCCTCGATCTGGCGCAGGATCGACAGCGCCAGGCTGTCATCCGAGCGGATCAGACCGGTGCCGTGGCAATGCGGACAGGGCTGGGTGGTGGCCTCGATCATGCCCGGGCGCAGACGTTGACGCGACATCTCCAACAGGCCAAAGCCCGAGATGCGGCCGATCTGGATCCGCGCACGGTCGGTTTTCAGCTTGTCTTTCAGGCGCTTCTCGACGGCGGCGTTGTTCTTGCGCTCTTCCATGTCGATGAAGTCGATGACGATCAGCCCGGCCAGGTCGCGCAGGCGCAACTGGCGCGCCACCTCTTCGGCGGCCTCCAGGTTGGTCTTGGTCGCGGTTTCCTCGATCGAGCCTTCCTTGGTGGCCCGGCCAGAGTTCACGTCGATCGCCACCAGCGCCTCGGTCACGCCGATCACGATATACCCGCCAGAGCGCAGCTGCACCGTGGGGTTGAACATCGAGCTGAGATAGCTTTCCACCTGGAAGCGCGCGAACAGCGGCATCGGGTCGTGGTAATGTTTCACGTTCTTGGCGTGGGACGGCATGATCATTTTCATGAAGTCCTTGGCCACGCGATAGCCTTCGTCGCCCTCGACCAGCACCTCGTCGATCTCGCGGTTATAAAGGTCGCGGATCGAGCGTTTGATCAGGTTGCCCTCTTCGTAGATCGGCGCGGGCGCGATGGATTTCAGCGTCAGTTCGCGGATCTGTTCCCACAGCCGTTGCAGATATTCATAGTCACGCTTGATCTCGGACTTGGTGCGGTTGGCACCGGCGGTGCGGATGATCAGGCCCGCACCCTCGGGCACGTCGAACTCGCTGGCGATTTCCTTGAGCTTCTTGCGGTCGGCGGCGACGGTGATCTTGCGCGAAATGCCACCGCCACGGGCGGTGTTGGGCATCAGCACGCAATAACGCCCGGCCAGCGACAGATAGGTGGTCAGCGCCGCGCCCTTGTTGCCGCGCTCTTCCTTGACGACCTGCACCAGCATGATCTGGCGGACCTTGACGACCTCCTGGATCTTGTAGCGGCGCGCACGGGGTTTGCGCGGGCGGATTTCCTCGCTCACATCCTCGTCGGCGATGGATTCGATCTGATCGTCGCGCGCGGCGGGATCGGAAACGGCCTCGTCGGTGCCCTCTTCGGCCTCCGGATCGGGGCGCGGGGCGGACCGGCGCGACCGACGCGAGAATTTCACCGGCTCGTCGGGTTCGTCCCGGGTCTCGGCCTCTGCCTCGTCGTCCAGGTCGACCACGTCCATGCCGGGAATGTCCCGCGTCTCGACGGGATCGTCGTTGCGCGCAGAGGCCGCCATGGTGGTCGGGGGCGTGTCGTCGCCGGCGTCGGGGGACTGCTCGGCCTCGGGTGCGCTCACCGCGGTGGCGGCGGCCTGCGCAACCGGTTCGGCGGTTGCATCCACGTCCTGAACGGGCGCCTCGTCAGCACCTGCCTCAGAGGTCTCGGCGCCCGTCTCGGGGCGGCTGTCGGCCTTGGGCTTGCGCCGGGACCGGGTGCGCCGCTTGGGCTTTTCCTTTTCGGCGGTGTCATCTTCGTCCAGGGACGCGGCATAGGCGCGTTCCTCGGCCAGCAGCGCCTCGCGGTCGGCAACCGGGATCTGGTAATAGTCGGGATGGATTTCCGAAAACGCCAGAAAGCCGTGCCGGTTTCCGCCGTAATCGACAAACGCGGCCTGGAGCGACGGTTCGACCCGGGTAACTTTGGCTAGATAGATGTTGCCGGCCAGTTGCCGTTTGTTGACGCTTTCAAAGTCGAACTCGTCAACCTTGTTTCCGTCCACCACCACCACGCGGGTCTCTTCCGCGTGGGTGGCGTCGATGAGCATTTTCTTTGCCATTTTAACTCTTTGCACCACGGCACGGCACCTGCCCCCGGGGGGGCGCGGCGCAATGGTGGGTGTCTTGTTGGGGCGTGAACGCGCATGCGGGCGGCACGGGCGGCGCCTAGCGGCCTGCCCTGGATGTGCCCATCATATGCTGCGCGGTTCATCGCGGTTCTTCTCCGATGCCGCGCAGGCGGCATCCATTTGTGTATCCCACGGGCGGTTTGGCCCTGGGCATGCTGTGGGCCCTATGGGCCCGATCGGTCTGTTTCGCGCTGACCCGGTCTAGTTCGCCCCGGGACGCGCATAAAACAGCGAAACTGGAAT
Organism: Paracoccaceae bacterium; assembly: GCA_016938875.1. Taxonomy (GTDB): domain Bacteria; phylum Pseudomonadota; class Alphaproteobacteria; order Rhodobacterales; family Rhodobacteraceae; genus Rhodovulum. The sequence goes on along the minus strand of JAFGTV010000013.1, from coordinate 22,347 downwards.
CGTCGGTGCCGCGCAGATATTACGCGACTTTCCGCCATGCGACATTAGCGGCAGTGGCCGGGCAAAGACAATGCCCTTTTTCCCGTCCCCCGCCGGTCACAGGTAGTCGGCGCGGCTGAGCCCGTATTTGGCCATCTTTTCATTGAGGGTCCGGCGCGGCAGGCACAGCTCCTCCATCACCGCCGAAATGGACCCCTTGTGCCGACGCATGGTGTTGTCGATCAGCATCCGTTCGAACGCCTCGACATATTCCTTGAGCGGCTTGCCCTCGGTGGTCATCACCGGCTGGCTGGCCTCGTTATCGGCCATCAGCAGGCTGGCGATGGTGCCCGAGCCACGGCGGTTTTGCAGCACCGCACGCTCGGCGACATTGATCAGCTGGCGCACATTGCCCGGCCAGGGGGCCTGCATCAACTGGGCGGCCTCCTGGGCGGTGACATCGGGGGCGGTGCATCCGTATTCCTCGGCGAACTGTTCGGACAGGCGGGTGAACAGCGTCAGGATATCCTCGCCCCGCGCCCGGAGCGGCGGCAGGGTGATCTTCATCGCCGCCAGCCGGTAGAACAGGTCGGGACGCAGCATGTCCTCGCAGGTCTTGTCCTGTTCTTGCAGGTTCGACACGGCGATAATGCGGGTTTCGGCCGGGCTGCCCTGCTCGTTGATAAAGGTCAGCAAACGGGCCTGAAGCGCGGGCGACAGCGCCTCGATATCCTCAAGGCAGAGCGTCCCGCCACGGGCCTCTTCGACAGCGGGAAGCGTCGAGCCATCCTCGATCGGGCCGAACAGGCGCGCCGACAGCGCCTCGGGTGCAAAGGCGGCACAGGCAATCTGAACGAACTTCTTGCCCGCGCGCGGCCCCACCGCGTGCAGCGCATGCGCCACCAGCGTCTTTCCTGTGCCGGTTTCCCCGTCGATCAGCACATGGCCGTCGGCCTGGCCCAGGTCCAGGATGTCCTCGCGCAGCCGTTCCATCACCGGCGACGAGCCGATCAGCTTCTTGACCAGCACCGTGCCATCGCCCAATTCGCGGCGCAGCGCGCGGTTGTCCAGCGTCAGCCGCCGGGTCTGGCTGGCGCGCTTGGCCAATTCGGTCATGCGGTCGGGGTTGAACGGCTTTTCCATGAAATCATAGGCGCCGATGCGCATCGCCTCGACCGCCATGGGCACGTCGCCATGGCCGGTGATCATGATCACCGGCAGGGTGCTGTCCAGGCTCATCAGCTTTTTCAGAAAGGCCATGCCGTCCATGCCGGGCATCTTGATATCGGTCACCACGACCCCGGGGAAATCGGCACCGATTTCCTTTAGCGCATCCTCGGCGCGGGCATAGGTGATGGTGTCGAACCCGCTGAGCGCCAACCACTGGCTGATCGACTGGCGCATGTCCTGTTCGTCGTCGACGATCGCGATTTTCATGGGCTGGAACTTCCTTGTGTCACTTGTAAATTTCCGTGCGGCTATTCGGCGGCTTCGATGTCCCGGCCCAGAATGGGCAACTGCACCTCGAAAACCGCGCCGCCGTCGCGCCCGTTGCGCGCGGTCAACCGGCCGCCAAGGTCGCCCACGATCCCTGAGGAAATCGCAAGGCCCAGACCGACGCCGTCGCCGGGTTGCTTGGTGGTGTAGAACGGCTCGAACAGCGCGTTGATATCCTCGATCCCATGGCCGTTGTCACGCACGGTCAGCGTGGCGGTTTCGCCCGCCGACAGGATCACGTCGACCTGCGGATCGGGGATTCCGCGGGTCGCGTCCAGCGCGTTGCGCAGCAGGTTGATGATCACCTGTTCCAGCCGGATGCGGTCGGCCATCACCATGACCGGCCCGCGCGGCAGGCTGCGGGTGATGGTGACGGTGCGGCGTTTCAACTGCGGTTCCATCATCGAGATCGCGCCGGACACGCACGACCGCATATCCAACGGCTCGAACGCATCGCCGCCCTTGCGGGCATAGCTTTTCAACTGGCGGGTGATCGCGCCCATCCGGTCGATCAGGTCGTCGATGCGCTGAAACGACGACAGCGCCTCGTCGGGCCGCTTGCGCTGCAACAACAGGCGCGCACCGGCCAGATAGGTCTTCATCGCGGCCAGCGGCTGGTTCAACTCGTGACTGACCGAGGCCGACATTTCGCCCAGGGCGGCCAGTTTCGAGCTTTGAGCGAGGGTCTGCTCGGCAACCTCCAGGTTCTTTTCGGCGCGCTCGCGTTCGGTGATCTCGCGTTGCAGGCGCGCGTTCAGTTCGCGCAACTCGGCGGTCTCGCGCTGGAACACCACCGAGCGCAGCTGCGCGCGGCGCGACAACAGATAAAAGGTCAGCGCCAGCAGGATCGCAAAGCCCATGATCTCCAGCGCCAGCACCGCGTTGACCTTGTCGCGGATCGACACGTAAGAGGTGAACGAAATCAGCCGCCATCCGCGAAACGGAATCCGCGCCTCGTTGCGCATCACCGCCTCGCCCATCAGATAGGCATCGGGCGGCAGCGCGCCCCAGTCGGTGGTGGCCTGGATCGCGCGCGAAATCGCCGACGGGGCGGACCGGGCGACCAGCGCCTCGTCAACCGTGCGCCCGCGCCAGCGCGGTTCGGTCGACAGGATGATCCGCCCCTCGCTGTCGGTGATGACGATCGCATCGGCGATCCCGGCCCAGCTTTGCTCGAACTTGGCCAGATCGACGCCCACCACGATCGCGCCGACCTTTTGGCGATCGGAACTGATGGTGCGTGAATAGGTAAAGGAGAACCCGCCCGACTCGGTCCGCGAGGTAATGAAAACAGTGTCGTTGGAGCGTTGCGCCTCGACGAAAAAGGGCGCGCTGCGCAGGTTGGTGCCGATGCTGGCGCGGTCGGTGGCGGCCACCACGCGGCCCGAATTGTCCAGCAGCTGCAACGAGGCCGCGCCGATCTCTTCTATATACGACAAAAGCCGCTGCGAGCTTTGCGAGAAATCGCCAGAATTCAGCGCCCCGATCAGCAACGGATCGCGCGACAGCAGCAGCGGCACCACCGAGGCACGCTGCAACTCGCTGACCACGTTGCCGGAATAGAGCGCCAGCCGCACCTGGGCGCGGTTGCGGGTGGTTTCGGTAAAGCGTTGGGTCAGCCAGCTATTGGTCACGAAGATCGTGACCACCGCGATCGCAATCAGCAGCAGCAGTGCGAATCGCACACGCCATCCGCCGCCAGAGGTGGGGGCGATCCGGGCCGGTCTTCGGGTCGCTGCGCGTACCATGGATGCAGGGTAAGCGTTGCCGCCGCCCTGCTCAAGCGCCCTGCGCTCAGACGGGCGCAAGCACGCCGATGAGCGAGCGGAAAAGCGCCGCCCCGTCGGTGCCGCCATGGGCCGGCTCGGCGGCGCGTTCGGGATGCGGCATCAAGCCCAGCACCCGACGGTTCTGCGAGACGATCCCCGCGATATCCGCGGTCGAGCCGTTGGGATTGTCACAATAGCGAAACGCGATCCGGTCCTCGTCGCGCAGCCGGGCGACCAGTTCGGGATCAGCGACGTAATTGCCATCGTGATGGGCCACCGGAATGGTGATCCGCGCGCCCTTTTCATAGGCGGCGGTAAAGGACGTATCGGTGGTTTCCACCGTCAGATCAACGGGTTTGCAGATGAACTTCAGCCCCGCGTTGCGCATCAGCGCACCGGGCAGGATGCCGGTTTCGGTCAGCACCTGGAACCCGTTGCAAATCCCCAGCGCATATCCGCCGCGATGGGTATGCTCGATCACCGCGCGGGTGATCGGCGAACGCGCGGCAATCGCCCCGCAGCGCAGGTAATCGCCAAAGGAAAACCCGCCGGGAATGCCCACCACATCGACGCCTGCGGGCAGCGCGCTGTCCTTGTGCCAGACCATGGTGACCTCTGCCCCGGCCCGCTCAAAGGCCACGGCAAGATCCCGGTCGCAGTTGGATCCGGGGAAGACGAGAACGGCGGCTTTCATCGGGGCTCCTTTCAGGCGGAGAAATCGGTGATGACGGCCACGCCCGGCGGCGCGGGGGCGTCAAATGCGGCAAGTTCCGCGCTGGCATCCGACAGCGCCACGCGGCGCGCGATCAGCGGGGTCAGATCGACATGGCCACCGTCGATCAGCGACAGCAAGCTGGGATAGCGCCAGGCGGGCATGCCACGGGTGCCGAACACCGCCAACTGGCCGGAATAGACGGTATCCATGGGAATTTCCATGGTGGTATGGGGGCCGGCCGGCATGCCGATCTGCACCATTCGGCCCAGCTTTCGCAGGGATTTCAGCGCGCCGATGGTGGTTTCGGGAATGCCCAGCGCCTCGATCGCGACATCGGCGCCGCCGCTGGTGATCTCGCGCACGCTCTCGGCGGCATCGCCGGCGCGCGCGTCCACCACCGCATCGGCACCCAGGTCGCGGGCATAGGCCAGCTTTTCGGGCACCACATCCACCACGACCACCCGCGCGCCCAGCGCCCGGCCCAGAAGCAGCGCCGAAATGCCGACCCCGCCCCCGCCGAACACCGCCAGCCACTCGCCCGGCCGCAGCGCCGCGCGGCCGGTCAGCGCCTGCCAGGCCGTCGTCACCCGACACCCCAGGGCCGCGGCCAGGGCCGGGTCCATGCTGTCGGGCAACCGCGTGAGGTTGGTGTCGGCAAAGGGAACCGCGATCAACTCGGCGAAGGATCCCGCCATGGTAAAGCCGGGCAGCGCCTGGTTGGCACAGATCGTCTGATGACCCGCGGCGCAATCGGGGCAGGCCCCGCAGGCCAGGATGAACGGCGCGATGACCCGGTCGCCGACCTGCCAGCGGGTGACGCCGGGGCCGACCTCTTCGACGACGCCGCAATATTCATGGCCCGGAATATGCGGCAGCGCCACGTCCGGGTCTGCCCCGGTCCAGGCGTGCCAGTCGGACCGGCAAATGCCGCAGGCCAGCAGTTTGAGGACCACCCCGCCGGGCGGGCAGACCGGGTCGTCCACCAGCGCCAATTCCAGCGGTTTCCGCCAGCCGGTCAAAAGTGCGGCGCGCATCTCAGCCGATCTCGATGTCGTAGCGCTCGATCACGGTATTGGCCAACAGCTTGTCGCACATCTCGCGCACGCGGGCCTCGGCGCTGGCGGCGTCGGTGTCCTCCAGCTCCAGGTCGATCACCTTGCCCTGGCGCACGTTGTCGACCCCGGCAAAGCCCAGCGCGCCCAGCGCATGGGCCACGGCCGCGCCTTGCGGATCCAGAACGCCGTCCTTGAGCATGACATGAACGCGGGCTTTCATCGGCGAACCTTTCAGTTGATCAGCGTGGGCTTGGTGGCGTGGGTGACATTGGTGGGCAGCACGCCCAGCCGCCTGGCCACCTCGGTATAGGCGTCGGTCAGACTGCCCAGGTCGCGGCGGAACACGTCCTTGTCCAGCTTTTGGCCGGTTTTCATGTCCCACAGGCGGCAGCTGTCGGGGGAAATCTCGTCCGCCACGACAAGGCGCATGAAATCGCCCTCCCAGATGCGGCCGATCTCGATCTTGAAATCCACCAGCTTGATGTCGACGGCCAGCATCACGCCGGACATGAAATCGTTGACCCGCAGCGCCAGCGCCACCATGTCGTCCAGATCCTGCTGGGTGGCCCAGCCAAAGGCGATGATATGTTCCTCGCTGACCAACGGATCACCCAGCGCGTCGTCCTTGTAGTAGAATTCGACGATGGGGCGCGGCATCGGGGTGCCTTCCTCGATGCCCAACCGCTTGGAGATCGAGCCGGCGGCGACATTGCGCACCACGACTTCCAGCGGGATGATCTCGACCTGGCGGATCAACTGTTCGCGCATGTTCAGACGCTTGATGAAATGGGTCGGCACGCCGATCGCGGTCAGCCCCACCATGAAGAATTCCGACAGGCGGTTGTTCAGAACGCCCTTGCCCTCGATCACGTCATGCTTTTCGGCGTTGAAGGCGGTGGCGTCGTCCTTGAAATACTGCACAAACGTGCCGGGCTCGGGGCCTTCGTAGAGAATCTTCGCCTTGCCCTCGTAAATCTTCTTGCGACGTGCCATGGAAACTCCGATCCGCGGGACGCACGGGGGCCGCCCCCGCGCGATGTGCTGCGCTTTTAGTGCAAGGCAGGCCGTCCCGCAAGGCGGCTGGATCGGGCACGGGCTTTGCCCTGACGGGTCGCGCGCACGCGGTCAAATGCGCCCCCGCGCCATGCAGGCACTAGGCATCGGGCGCATCTTCCCTTAAATGGCACGGGAAACCGGAACGCAGGAGGGCCACAGGCCGATGACCACCTTCGATGATCGCGAGAACGCGTTTGAAAACAAGTTCGCCCATGACTCGGAAATGCAGTTTCGCGCCGAGGCACGGCGCAACAAGCTGTTGGGTCTGTGGGCCGCAGGGTTGCTGGGGCTGAGCGAGGAGGCCGCGCTGGACTATGCCAAGGAGGTCGTCAAGGCCGACTTCGAAGAGGCCGGCGACGAGGATGTCTATCGCAAGCTGGCCGCGGATCTGGGCGACAAGGCCGACGAGACGACGATCCGCAGCAAGATGATCGAACTGATGTCGGTCGCCAAAGAGCAGATCATGACCGAATCCTGAGCCGCGCCGCCGGGGCGGACCACCTGCCCGCCCCCGGCCTGCCTCAAGATCATCATGAACAGAATGAATTTGCGAGGGGCGCCGCGCCATGGCACCCCTCAGCGCACCGGCGGCCATGGGGCCGCCGCAGCGATTCCGAAAGGACGTGAGCGATGACCGACGCGCTTTCCCGCATGCTGGCGACCCGCGACTGGCTGATGGCCGATGGCGCCACCGGGACCAACCTGTTCAACATGGGGCTGTCCTCGGGCGAGGCGCCAGAGCTGTGGAACGTGGACCAGCCCGACAAGATCCGCGCGCTCTATCGCGGGGCGATCGACGCGGGGTCGGACATCTTTCTGACCAACAGCTTTGGCGGCAACGCCTCGCGGCTGAAACTGCACGATGCCCAGGGCCGCGTGCGAGAGTTGAACCGCGTCGCCGCCGAACTGGGCCGCGAACTGGCCGATGCCGCCGGGCGCGATCTGGTGGTGGCCGGATCCATCGGGCCGACCGGCGAGATCATGGAGCCGATGGGCGTGCTGTCCTATGCCGCGGCGGTCGAGATCTTTCACGAACAGGCCGAGGGGCTGAAAGAGGGCGGCGCCGACGTGCTGTGGGTCGAAACCATCAGTGCGCCCGATGAATTCAAGGCCGCCGCCGAGGCCGCATCCCTGGCCGGCATGCCCTGGGTCGGCACCATGAGCTTTGACACCGCCGGGCGCACCATGATGGGCGTCACCGCCACCAGCCTGGTCGAGCTGGTCGAAAAGCTGCCGCACAAGCCGCTGGCCTTTGGCGCCAATTGCGGCGTCGGCGCCTCGGACCTGCTGCGCACCGTGCTGGGCTTTGCCGCGGCCGGGACCGAACGGCCGATCATCGCCAAGGGCAATGCGGGCATTCCCAAATATGTCGATGGCCATATCCATTACGATGGCACGCCCGAGTTGATGGCGGATTACGCCGTGCTGGCGCGCGATTGCGGCGCCACGATCATCGGCGGCTGCTGCGGCACCACCCCCGAACACCTGGTCGCGATGCGGGCCGCGCTGGAAACCCGCCCGCGCGGCGCGCGTCCCAGCCTGGACGAGATCGCCGAACGGCTGGGCGGCTTCTCTTCGGCCTCGGACGGCACCGGCGAGGGCGACACGCCCCCCGACCGCCCCCGCCGCCGGCGCCGGGGCTGACCCAAAGGTCGGGGATGGCGCGGCCCATGTCGCAACCGGCCTAGTGGCCGGGATCGAAACGGATACAGACTGCTATAATCAGGGCCCATTCAATGCGCCCAAGGGAACCGGAGCACCACACCATGGCCGAGGAAGACGACGATCTGATCCTCTCTGACCTGCCCGATGACGAGCTGGTCCCGCAAATGCATGACGACCTTTACGACGGGCTCAAGGAAGAGGTCGTCGAAGGGGTCGAAATCCTGCTGTCGCGTGGATGGACCCCCTACCGGGTGCTGACCGAGGCGCTGGTCGCGGGCATGACCGTGGTCGGCAACGATTTCCGCGACGGCATCCTGTTCGTCCCCGAGGTTCTGCTGGCCGCCAACGCGATGAAATCCGGCATGGGCCTGCTCAAGCCGCTGCTGGTGGAAACCGGCGCGCCGCGCATGGGCAAGATGGTGATCGGCACCGTCAAGGGCGACATCCACGACATCGGCAAGAACCTGGTGGCAATGATGATGGAGGGCGCCGGCTTCGAGGTGGTCGACCTGGGCATCAACACCGCGGTCGAGGCCTATCTGGCCGCGCTGGAAACCGAACAGCCCGACATCCTGGGCATGTCGGCCCTGCTGACGACCACCATGCCCTACATGAAGATCGTGATCGACACGCTGACCGAAAAGGGCCTGCGCGACGATTACATCGTGCTGGTCGGTGGCGCCCCCCTGAACGAGGAATTCGGCCGCGCCATCGGGGCCGATGCCTATTGCCGCGACGCGGCCGTGGCGGTCGAGACCGCCAAGGATTTCGTCGCGCGCAAACACAATCAGGTGGCCGCGGGCTGATCCCCGGCCCCGGCCCTTGCCCGGCGCGCGGATCGACCCCAAATGCCCTGCATCAAGGGGGAGCATCATGCCGACGCGCCGTTATTTCCTGATCCTGGCCGCCGCGATCCTGGCGGCGGGCGTCACCGTGGCACTGGCCAGCGCCCTGCCCGTCCCGGCCCCGGCGGTCCTGATCCCGCTGGCCTTGGCCGCGGTTCTGGCGCTGCGGCTGTGGCGCCCGCGCGGATGAGCGCGCCCGATGACCTGTCGCTGACCGAAACCGGGCTGGCCCCGTGCGGAACCGGCCGGGTGCTGGTGATCGGATGCGGCGCGCTGGCCCATGAAATCCTGGCGCTGAAACGCCGTCACCGCTGGGACCACCTGGATCTGACCTGCCTGCCCGCGATCTGGCACAACCACCCCGAACGAATCACCCCCGGCGTGCGCGACCTGGTGCAAAAGCACCGCGCCGCCTATGACACGATCCTCGTCGCCTATGCCGATTGCGGCACCGGCGGCACCCTGGCGCGCGCCTGTGACGCGTTGGGGGTCACGATGATCGCCGGGCCCCATTGCTATGCGTTCTACGACGGGCTGGCCGGGTTCGCGGACCGCGCCGAGGACGAGGTGACGGCGTTCTACCTGACCGATTTCCTGGCCCGCCAGTTCGATGCCTTTGTCTGGCGCCCGCTGGGCCTGGACCGCCACCCAGACCTGATCGAGGCCTATTTCGGCAATTACGAAAAACTGGTCTACCTGGCCCAGACCGACGATCCCGCCCTCGACGCGCAGGCCCGGACATGCGCGACCCGCCTGGGGCTGCGTTATGAGCGTCGGCTGACGGGCTATGGCGATCTTGCGGGGTTTCTGGCGCCCGGGGACTGATCCCCGGTTCGGGCCGGTTCAGCCCGCCGCGGCCACGTCCGCCGCCTGGCTGCGGATCCTTTCCAGCATGGCGCGCAGCCCGTTGGACCGCTGCGCCGACAGATGCTCGTCCAACCCCAGCCGCGCCAATTCCGCCCCGGCATCGACGCCCAGAACCTCTTGGGCCGTGCACCCGTCAAACAGCGCATGCAGAACCGCGATCAAGCCGCGCACGATCATCGCGTCGCTGTCGCCCCGAAACCGATAGACCGCCTGCGGCCCGGACCCCTCGATCGCGGGCACCAGCCAGACCTGACTGGCGCAGCCATCGACCTTGGTCGCGGGCACCTTGAAGGCATCCTCCAGCGGGTCCATCGCGCGGCCCAACTCGATCACATGGCGATAGCGATCCTCCCAGTCCTCCAGGAACTCGAATGTCTCGACGATCTCCTCGAACGCAGCTGTTGCCACCGGACGGCCTCCTTGCGATTGCCCTTTTCAATTAGGACGATGCGGAACAAAGGTCCAGCGTGCCAAGGTCGCGGCTTTTCAAGCGGGCCGGTTTGGGCTAACCCGAAAGACAGACATCCTGGGGGAACATCCATGAGAGCTCCGTTTCTGGCCATGCTGACCGCCGCGCTGTTGCTGGGCGCCTGCTCGACGGTGCGCGAATCGCGGATCAACCCGTTCAACTGGTTCGGCGGCTCGACCGAAGAGCGCGTGGCGCTTGCCCCCGATGAGGCCCAGGTGGTCGATGCCCGCCCGCTGGTCGAGCAGGTCACCGAGATGGCGGTTGAAAAGTTGCCGGGCGGCGCCATCGTGCGCGCCACCGGCCTGCCCCCGCGCCAGGGCTTCTGGATGGCGGAACTGGTCGCTGAAACCGACGGGCCGACAGAAGATGGCACGCTGGCCTTCACCTTCCGCGTCGCACCCCCGACCGGCACCACCCGATCTGGAACCGAACCCTCGCGCGAGGTGACGGCAGGGCTGTTCCTGACGACCCAGGATCTGGCGCAGGTGCGGACCATCCTTGTGCGCGGCGCACGCAACCAGCGCAGCGCCCGGCGCTAGGCCCCTACGGGCCGCTGAACCACTGGCCGTCTGTTCGGCCATGGGTTCGTTTGCGAGGACTGCGGGATAAACGCGCCATGGCAGGCCACGCGCGGGCCGCTCTTCCAAGTGAAAACGTCAAAATCCCACCGCGGCCAGGGGCCCCGGCCCGTTCTCACAGCGTGACAACCTCGACGGTATTGCCGCGCGCCGCCAGGGCGATTTCACCGGCGCACAGCCGCAGCGCGTCGTCGCCGAACACCTCCTTGCGCCAACCACGCAGGGCCGCCACGTCGCGCCGTCCCGCCGCGATCGCGTCCAGATCGCCAGAGCTTGCGATCAGTTTCTGCGCGACGCCGGTCTCTTCGCACTTGGCCTTGAGCAACACCCGCAACAGATCGGCCAGGGCCGGGTTCACTTGCAGCTTGTCGTTGGATTTCGGGGGCTTGGGATAGTCCTCGGGGTCCATGGCCTGGGCGGCCTGGACCGCGGCGATCACCCCTTCGGCGATCTCGCCACGCCGCGCCTCGCGCAGCAACAGACGAGAGCGCGACAAATCCTCGATGTTTTGTGGCCGGGTCGAGGCCAGTTCCAACAGCGCCTCATCCTTGAACACGCGGTTGCGCGGGATGTTTCGGGCCTGGGCATACCCCTCGCGAAAGCGGGCCAGTTCACGCGCGACGGCCAGGAACTTGCCCGAATTTGTGCGCGTTTTCAGACGCTTCCACGCCTCAGAGGGATGCACGGTATAGGTTTCGGGGGCGGTCAGCACGCCCAGTTCCTCGCGCAGCCAGGCGGCACGACCGGTCCGGTCCAGTTCGGCGGCCAGGAATTCGTAGATCACCCGCAGGTGGGTGACATCGGCCAGGGCATAGGTTTTCTGCGCCTCGGTCAGCGGCCGGCGCGACCAGTCGGTAAAGCGCGAGGTCTTGTCCAGGTTGGCCTTGGCGATCTTGCGCACCAGCGTCTCGTACCCGACCTGTTCGCCAAAGCCGCACACCATCGCCGCGACCTGGGTGTCGAACAGCGGCTCGGGGAACACATTGCCCTCGACAAAGAAGATTTCCAGATCCTGCCGCGCGGCGTGGAACACCTTGACCACGTTCTCGTTTCGAAAGAGCTCGTAGAGCGGTTCCAGCGACAGCCCCTCGGCCAGCGGATCGACCAACACCGCCTCGCCGTCATCACCGGGCAGCGCCAGTTGCACAAGGCAAAGCTTGGCGTAATAGGTCCGCTCGCGCAGGAATTCGGTGTCAATCGTGACATAAGGGACCGTTTCGGCCGCCTTGCAAAAGGCGGCAAGCGCCTGGGTTGTGGTGAGTGTCTTCATCTGTGCCCGTATCTTGCCCGTTGTATCCGCGCCTGTCCCGCCACGCACCTGTGATAAAGAAACCGCACCGCATTGGGAAGAGCACATCGCACCTCGTTGCCGGGTCGCCAAAAATTCTCTAGAATCGGGGCATTGCAGGAAATCCTGGGGGGATTGAATGCAAGGGGCAGTCAGACGTGGCAACCATCGAGGTCTACGTCACCGGCGACGAAATCGGCACGTTTTCCGATTTCCGCGTCTCCGGTCAAAGCAACGGGACCAAGCTGACCCTTGACGGGGTGCAGCCCCTTGGCACGATCAACGACACCTATCGCATCGTCCTTTCCAATGTGGACGATACAGACCCGGCGCTGAACGGTGGCGAGATCATCGAGGTCTATGCCTATCCCGACACCTCCCCGCCCAGCCCGCCGATCTATAGCGGGGTGATCCCCGATCCCGATGAGATCAACGGGCGCATTTCCTCCAACGACCACCAGGTGGTGCTGGATGGATCGGGCGGCGGGCTGGTGATCGACCTGAACGGCGTAGAGCCGGGCAGCACCCGGTTCGGGCCGGGCAACACAACGCCGCTGGGCGAAAATTTTTCCTATACCAGCCTGCCCAGCGATCCGCCCTCGATCCCCTGTTTCACCAAGGGCACGCTGATCGAGACCCCGACAGGGCCGCTGCCGGTCGAGTGTCTGCGGGTCGGCGACCCGGTGATGACGCTGGATCACGGGGAACAGCCCATCCGCTGGATCGGCCAGCGCAGCGTGGCCGGGCGCGGGAGCATGGCGCCGATCACCGTGGCGGCGGGGGCCCTGGGCAATCACCGTCGGCTGCGTGTCTCGCCGCAGCACCGCATTCTGGTCGGGGACTGGCGCGCGCAGGTCTATTTCGGGCGCTCGCAGGTGCTGGTCGCGGCCAAGCATCTGGTCAACGGCACCACGATCCGCCAGACCCCGGTGGCCCGGGTCAGCTATGTGCATTTCGCCTTTGACAGCCACCAGGTCGTCTTTGCCGAGGGCATCCCCACCGAAAGCCTGCACCTGGGCGCGATGGCCCTGTCGTCGATGGACCGTGCCGCGCGCGACGAGATTTGCGCCGTGTTTCCCGAGCTGGCCGCCCATGACGCCCCGGCCTCACAGACCGCGCGCACCTGCCTGCGCGGGTGGGAGGGTCAGCTGTTGGCGCCCGACAGCATGATGGGTGTTCTGTCCCCGGCCGCATAGCGGCGCAGCACCGCCGGATAAAGGCGATGTTCCAGCGGCAGAACCCGAGCGGCCAGGGTGTCGGCGGTGTCGCCGGGCAGGATCGGCACCCGCGCCTGGCCCAGGATCGGCCCGCCATCCAGTTCCGCCGTGACCTCGTGCACGCTGCACCCGGCCTCGGCATCGCCGGCCTCGATGGCGCGGGCATGGGTGTTGAGCCCTTTGTACTTGGGCAAGAGCGAGGGGTGGATGTTCAGCATCCGCCCGGCCCAGGCGGTCACGAATCCCGGCGTCAGCACCCGCATGAACCCCGCCAGGCACAGAATATCCGGCGCGGCCTTGTCCAGTTCCGCCTGAAGCGCGGCCTCGAACGCGGCGCGGTCCTTGCCAAAGGGTTTGTGATCGACCGCGGCGGTGGCGATGCCCAATGCCCGCGCACGCACCAGACCACCGGCGGCGGGATCGTTGGACAGCACCAGCACCGGCCGCGCGGGGTGATCGCCCGCCATGCTCTGGACCAGCGCCACCATGTTCGAGCCGCCCCCCGAAATCAGGATCGCGACACGTTTCACAAGAGCCGGCCCGAGTAGCTGACCCCCTGCCCCGGCACGACATGGCCGATGCGATGCACGGTCTCGCCCGCCTCTGCCAACAGCGCGCTCAGCGCCTCGGCCCGCGCGGGCGCCACGGCCAGCACCATCCCCAGACCGGCGTTGAAGGTCTTGAGCACCTCGCCCTCTTGCATGTCCGCGGTTTCGCCCAGCCAGCGGAACACCGGCGGCAGCTCCCACGACGACAGGTCGATCTCGGCGCCCAGCCCCTCGGGCAGGACACGCGGCAGGTTCTCGGTCAGCCCGCCGCCAGTGATATGGGCCAGCGCATGCACGCCCCCCGCCCGGATCGCCGCCAGCGCCGATTTGACATAAAGCCGCGTCGGCGTCAGCAGCGCCGCCCCCAGCGCCCCGGGGCCAAAGGGCGACGGCGCGTCCCAGCCCAGCCCGGCCAGCTCCACCACCTTGCGCACCAGCGAATAGCCGTTGGAATGCACCCCGTCCGAGGCCAGCCCCAGCAACACGTCGCCCTCGGCCACACCGGCGGGCAGTTCGGTGCCGCGCTGCATCGCGCCGACGGCAAAGCCCGCCAGGTCGAAATCGCCCGGCCCGTACATCCCCGGCATCTCGGCGGTTTCGCCCCCGATCAACGCACAGCCCGCCCGGGCACAGCCCTCGGCGATGCCCTCGACCACCGTGGCGGCCTCATCCACTGCCAGCTTGCCGGTAGCGAAATAATCCAGGAAAAACAGCGGCTCGGCCCCCTGGCAGACCAGGTCGTTGACGCACATCGCGACCAGGTCGATGCCGACCCCGTCCAAAACGCCAGTGTCGATGGCGATGCGTAGCTTGGTGCCCACCCCGTCGGTCGCGGCCACCAGCACCGGGTCGTCATAGCCCGCCGCCTTGAGATCGAAGAGCGCGCCAAAGCCGCCCAGCCCGGCCATCACGCCGGGACGGTTGGTCCGTTTGGCGGCGGGCTTGATCCGCTCGACCAGGGCATTGCCCGCGTCGATATCCACACCCGCCTGCGAATAGGTCAGACCGTTCCTGCGCTCGCTCATCATCACCTCTCCAGCACTTTGGCGCAGCGTTAGCCCATCGCCCGCGCGCTGTCCACGCCCGCGCTTGACGTCGCGCGCCGCACTGCCTAGGGAAATGCCAGGTCGGGCCTGTAGCTCAATTGGTTAGAGCAGAGCGCTCATAACGCTTTGGTTGGGGGTTCGAGTCCCTCCGGGCCTACCAATCCCGCCATCCTCGTGACGCCGCATGCCGCGCCTTTTGCCCGGCTATGCGCCCTTTTGTGGGGTGTGCGGCGCCTCGGCAGCCTCAGGCATGACCGAGGGGCTGGGCACGCGGGCCGCGCGGCGGATCAGCCAGGCCGCGCCCAACAGATCGGGAATGCCCACCAGCGCGCGCCGCAGGTTGCTGTATTTCGACGCGCCGCCGCTGCGCGCGCGGTGGGTGACCGGGACCGTCGCCACGCCCCACCCCTCGCGCAGCATCATCGCCGGCATGAAGCGGTGGATGTGGTCGAACCAGGGCAGGTCGAAATAGGCCGCGCGGCGAAACGCCTTGAGCCCACAGCCCGAATCCCGCACCCCGTCATGCAACAGCGCACCACGGATCGCATTGGCCGCCTGCGAGGCCCAGCGCCGGGCCAGGGTGTCGCGCCGCCCCACCCGCTGGCCCTGCACCAGGCCCAGCGCCGCACTGCCCGGTGCGCGCAGCGGCGCCAACAACGCGGGGATCTGGTCGGGCGGGTTCTGCCCGTCGCCGTCCAGCGTGACGATCAACGCCCCCTGCGCCGCACGCACCCCCGCCCGGATCGAGGCCGATTGCCCGACCGCGCGGTCATTGCGCAGACCGCGCAGCCAGTCGAATTGCGCGGCCAGGTCAGCCAAGGCCGCCCCGGTGCCATCCGTTGACCCATCGTCGATCACGATGACCTCGAACGACTCGCCCGCCATCACCTGGCCGATTTCGGTCACAAGGGGACCGATCGCGATCACCTCGTCGCGGGCGGGAATGACGATGCTGATTTGCGGGGCTGTACGGGTCATCGACTGGCTTCTTCCTTGGGGCGCGGGCGGCATGCCAGAACGCTGTGGGCCCCCGCCGTATAACACGGTCTCTGGCGGCTAAAACACCCTGCGTGCGAGGATCGGCCGGGCCCAAGCCCATCGCCTGTGCGCGGCGGCGACCCGGCGGTTCAGCGCGCCAGCGACAGTTCGGCCAGCAGCCCGCCATGGGCCGCGCTTTGCCCCAGCCTCAGCGCGCCCCCGTGCCCGCGCGCGATGTCCGAGGCAATCGCCAACCCCAACCCGACGCCGGTGCCCTTGTCCTGGTTGCGCGCGGCATCCAGCCGCTGAAACGGTTGCATCGCCTCGTCGCGCCGGGCCTCGGGGATGCCGGGGCCGTCATCCTCGACGCGAAAGACAACCCGGCGCTCGCTCACCTCCAGGCCCAGCACGGCCATCGTGCCATGGCGCAGCGCGTTGTTGACGAGGTTTTGCAAGGCCCGCTCGACCGCCTGCGGACGCAGCATCGCGCGCGTGCCCTGGGGCAGCGGGTCCAGGCGCACATCGCCGCCCTGCTCTCGCGTGCGCGCGGCCACGCGCGCCACGATCTGGGCAGGGTCGCAGCGTTCGGGATCATCCAGCGCCTCGGAGCGGGCGAAATCGAGGAAGGTGTCGATCATCCGCTCCATATCGTCCAGGTCGCGCAGCATGGCGCGGGTTTCGGGGCTGTCATCGGCCATCGACAGTTCCAGCTTCAGCCGGGTCAGCGGCGTGCGCAGATCGTGGCTGACCCCCGACAGCATCATCGTGCGTTGCTCTATCTGGCGCTCGATCCGGGCACGCATGTCCAGAAACGCGCGCCCGGCCGCGCGCACCTCGGTCGCGCCCGCGGGCTTGTAGGGCAGCGTGCGGCCCTTGCCAAAGGCCTCGGCGGCATCGGCCATCCGGGTGATCGGCCGCAGCTGGTTGCGCAAGAACAGGTAGGCGATCAGCGTCATCAGGATGCCCGTGACCACCATCAGCACCAACAGCTGATGCGGATTCGAGGCCGACACCCGGCGCCGGTCGAACGCCACCTCCAGCACCCCCTTGCCGGTCTCGATGCTCAGCCGCACCTCGCGGTTGTGACTGATCAGGTCGATGCCGCTGACCCCGGCCAGCCCATCGCGCAGGGTGGTGACCACGACCCGCCCGGACAGATCAACCGCATGTCGTGCCTCATGGGGCTGGGTCTGGCCGGGCAGCACGACCTGCATCGCCAGCGGACCGGCCAGGCGCGCGGCGGCGGCGCGCGCGGTGACCAGATCGGGGGCATTCTCGACCGTGTCGCGCAGGAAGGCCAGTTCCAGCACCAGGTTGCGCGACATCTGCCGGGTGACATCCTCGAAATGGCGTTGGATAAACACGATCGAGACCACCAGCTGGATCGTCACGATCGGCACCAGCAGGATCAGCGCGGCCCGGCCATAAAGCCCACGCGGCAGCATCCGTTTGATCCATTGCCCACTCATGCTAAACCCATATCTGCCCCGCGCCCCTGAAGAAAGCGCAAGATGACCCAGCCGCCCCCCTTCGATCCGGTCCCCGGCCAGCCGCTGACGCTGGCGCCCGGGCTGCGCCTGGTGCTGGCGCCCAACCCCTCGGCGATGACCGGGCCCGGCACCAACAGCTATATCCTGGGCCAGGGGCGCGTCGCGGTGATCGACCCCGGCCCCGCGATCCCGTCGCACCTGGGCGCGCTGCTTCGGGCCCTTGGACCCGGCGAAACGGTCAGCCACATCCTGGTCACCCACTCGCATCTGGACCATTCGCCCCTGGCCCGCCCGCTGGCCGAGGCCACCGGCGCGCCGGTGCTGGCCTTTGGCGATAGCGCGGCGGGGCGCAGGGCGGATCTGGCCGCCCTGACCGGGCTGGGCGGCGGCGAGGGCGTGGATCCCGACTTCGCCCCCGACATCCGCCTGGCCGACGGCGACCCCGTGTCCGGCGACGGCTGGCAGATCACCGCGCTGCATACACCCGGGCATATGGGCAATCACATGTGCTTTGAATGGGCGGGCGCGCTGTTCACCGGCGATCACGTGATGGGCTGGGCCAGCTCCATGGTGTCGCCGCCCGATGGCGATCTGGGGGCCTTCATGGCGTCGCTGGATCGGCTGGCGACGCGCGGGGCCTGCGCGCTTTACCCCGGCCACGGCGCGCCGGTGCCCGATGGCCCGGAACGCATCGCCGCGCTGATCGCCCACCGCCAGGCCCGCGCCGCCCAGATCCGTGCGGCCCTGGCGTCCGGCCCGGCCACCGCCGCGACGCTGACACGGGCGATCTACACCGACATTCCGCCCGATCTGATCCCCGCCGCCACCCGCAACGTGCTGGCCCATCTTATTGATATGGCGGACCAAACCATCGCCACCCCCGACGGCAGCATCGCCATTGAGGCCCACTGGCGGCTGGCCTGAGAGACCCGGAAGATTTTCCCTCAAAACCCTCTGGACGGCACCAAATCCAGTTGCTATACGGCACCCCGTGTTCCGGCGTAGCTCAGCGGTAGAGCAGTTGACTGTTAATCAATTGGTCGTAGGTTCGATCCCTACCGCCGGAGCCAAAATCCCCAAGTAGATCAGAGATTTACGAGACACCTCAGCGAGGTGCCCCAGGGGAGTTTGGCACCAGGAGGCAAATAGTAGGCATCAAGCCGTCTCGGGCGGTTCTGGACGCTGCACCTGCATGGGACGCCACGATACATAAATGGGCTAGCTGCACCCTTCGCACTCAAAGGGAATGTGTTGATCGGTCCTGGCCTTCTCAACCGTCCGATTGAATCAACCTTTTGGCGCATCGCGCCCGGGGCGTTGCATGACGACGCCCCGGAGCCTGAGCTTGCCCGCGCCGTTTTCGAGCGCGGGCAAGCAGGTCAACTTGCCCGGGCGCGAATGCCCTCGTCGGAGGCATCGGTCGGGACCAGGGCACGCACGAGGTTCTTGACCGACAGGATTCCGACCTGCTTTCCATTGCGCAGCACCCGGTAGCTGAGACCGGTTTCCCCCTCGGACAGCGCGATCACCGATTCCAGCGTGTCATCGGCATCGACATCCCCGGCGATATTTGCGCGCGGCTCCCCGGTCCGCTCCATCACCGAGCGCACGCGCAGCACCCGGGCGCGGTTGATGTCCGAAATGAAGTCCAGGATATAGGGGTCGTTCGGATGCAGCAGGATATGCTGCGGCTCGCCCTGTTGTACGACCTCGCCATCCTTGAGGATGACCAGGTGATCGGCCAGTTTCAGCGCCTCGTCCAGGTCATGGGTGATGAAGACGACGGTCTTGTGCAACTCTTCCTGCAATTCCAGCAGCAGATCCTGCATGTCGGTGCGGATCAGCGGATCGAGCGCCGAGAAGGCCTCGTCCATCAGCATGATGTCGGCATTCGAGGTCAGCGCGCGGGCGATGCCCACCCGCTGTTGCATGCCGCCCGACAACTGGTGGGGATACTGGTTGTCCTGCCCCTCCAGCCCGACGCGGTTGAGCCATTTTTGCGCCTCGTCCTCCCATTCGTGGCGCTCCACGCCGCGCACCTCCAGCGGCGTGCCGGCGTTCTCCAGAACCGTGCGGTGCGGCAGCAGCGCGAATTTCTGGAACACCATCGACATGTTCTCGCGCCGCAGGCGGCGCAGCTGTTCCTCGTTATAGGCCAGCACATCCTCGCCGTTCACGATGACCTCGCCCGCGGTGGGTTCGATCAAACGGTTGAGGTGGCGGATCAGCGTGGACTTGCCCGACCCGGACAGGCCCATGATGACCGTGATCTTGCCGGCACGCATATCCACGTTGATGTCCTTCAGGCCCAGGACGTGGCCGTGCTGTTCCAGCAGGTCCGCCTTGTCCATGCCGGCGCGGACATGTTCCATCGCCGCCTGGGGATCGGCGCCGAACACCTTGTAGAGGTTGCGGATCGAAATCTTGATATCGTCGCTCATCGCTGCATCCTCAATGTTTCTGCGCGGCGTTCACGCGCGCCAGCGCCGCCTTGGTCACGCGATCCAGGACCACGGCCAGCAGCACGATCCCCAGGCCCGCCACCAGGCCCACGCCCAGTTCCAGGTTGCGGATACCGCGCAGCACCAGCACACCCAGGCCGGGGGCGGACACAAGCGAGGCGATCACGACCATGGCGAGGCTCATCATGATGGTCTGGTTGACGCCGGCCATGATGTTGGGCAGCGCCAGCGGAACCTGCACGCCGGTCAGCTTCTGCCACGAGGTCATGCCGAAGGCGTCGGCGGCTTCGATCACCTCCTCGTCCACCAGCCGGATCCCCAGATTGGTCAGACGGATCACCGGCACGATGGCGTAAAGGATGATCGCGATGCCGTAGAGCTTGGGCTCGGTTACCGAGAACAGGAAGATCAGCGGGATCAGGTAGACAAAGGGCGGCAGCGTCTGAAGCATGTCCAGAATGGGGATCGTGATTTTCTGGACCGTGTCGCTGCGCGACATGGCGATGCCGATGGGCACCCCGATCAGCACGCAGATCGCCGCACACACGAAGATGATCGCCAGCGTCTGCATCGCATAGTCGTAATGGTCGATAAAGGCGAGAAACCCGATGCTGAGCGCCACGAAGCCCACCAGTTTCACCGAGCGGGCGACCAGTTGCACCACCAGCAGCAACAGCGGGATCATGATCCACCAGGGCGCGGTCTGAAAGAGCCACAGCGCGGCCTCAAGCGACCAGCTCAGCGGTTGGGTGATCGGGTCGAGAAAAAGGCTCAGCCCGTCCTTGATGGACAGAAAGCCGTTTTCCAGACCCTTGGTCAGTTCGCGCGCCTGTGGGAAGTTCGGACAGGCATCGTTCAGCGCATCCATCGAGGGAAACGGCAGATCCCAGATCGAGGGCGCGGGGGCATTGCCCCCCTGGGACTTGCCGATCAGGTCGGCCATCGACATCGGGCCATCGCTGCTGCCCGCTTCGCACCAGTCGCGCAGGCCCAGCCTGTCGAACAGGAAATCGTAAGTCGCCATGGTTCGGTTCTCCGTTTTCGGGCTGGAGTGCCCTTGAAAAGAAAGACGGGCCCGCAAGGGCAGGCCCGTCCCGCGACTGCGGTCGCGCTTACTGGTCCAGCAACGCGGTCAGCTTTTCGCGCGCGTCCTCGTTCAACCAGCCCGACCAGGTTTCCGGGTAGGAGGTCAGGAAGTAGACGGCGCCCTCTTCGGGCGAGGCGCCGTTTTCATCCATCCAGGCCACGACCCCGTTCATGGTATCCACGTCGAAGCTGACCTTGCCCAGGAACGCGGCCACGTCCGGTTCACGCTCGGCAAAGTCGGTGGTGACGACGGTCAGAACCGGCGCAGCCGGAAAGGCCGACGGTTTGGGATTGGCGGTGTCGGGGTTCTGGTTGGCGGCATGGGCCTCGGCGTCGTATTCGCCCAGGTCGACCGACACCATGTCGTACTTGCCCAGCAGCGCGGTCGGCGCCCAGTAATAGCCGAACCACGGTTCCTCGTTCTCATAGGCCGAGGCCATCGAGGTGGCCAGAGTTTCGCCCGAGCCGTGGTTGAAGATCTCGACGCCCGCCTCTTCCAGGCCAAAGGCCGGGATCAGGTTGTCGTTGACGATCCGGCAGCCCCAGCCATCGGGGCAGTTGTTGAAGGTGCCGCCCACCAGTTCGGGATTGGCCAGGATGCCCTCGATCGTGGTCAGTTCGGGATGTTCCTCGGCCAGGTAGGCGGGGATCCACCAGCCCTCGATCCCGCCGGGGTTCAGCACCTTGCCCAGTTCCGCGATCTTGCCCTGCTCTTTCAGCTTGGCATAGACCTCGCCGGTCGAGTTCACCCACATCTCGGACACGGTGTCCGGCTCGTTGTTCTCGGCGATCGAGGTAACGGCGGGAACCGTGTCGGAGGGCACGGTCTTGACCGTGCAGCCATAGCCCTGTTCCAGCAGGAACTTTTCGACCGCGGTCACGACAGAGGCCGAAGCCCAGTTCATTTCGGCGATAGAGACTTCGTCGCACGCAGCCTGCGCGATAGCTGGCAGGGCCAACACGCCGGCGACGGCGCCAAGAATGGTCATATGTTTCATAGTGTTCTCCTCTCCAGAGACATGGACAACACGCACCAGCCGGCGGAAACATCCGTTTCGCCGCGGCGCGGAAAGGGTTTCGATTTTTGACCCGCGACACCGGACGCGTCGGGGGATGACCACGGAAGTTTTTTCAACTGTCGCAACCGCAAGCGCCGCATGTAGACCACATGCAGCATCCGGCGCGCGCGCTGGGGGCCGCATGCAGCGAAACCCCCTGTGGAACCATGATTCGAGCCCGAGGGTATGTCAGCGCACCCGGAATTCCAACCGCAGGTGCCCATTTGCGACAATTAATGTCGTTTTCTGGAATTTTCACACTGGCCCGCGATACCGATCCCGCGCGCTGGCCTGCCCCAGCTTGACCAGAACAAGGGACTGTAAGCGATCGCAATCCGCACGCTCAGCAGGACCACGCGATAGGGCACCGCCGCGCGCGAGATCCATTCGAGGCCCGCCGCGCGCGACCAAATGTAGACGCTAGCAAGCAGAGGAGCGCCGGGGTTTCAAATCCCGCCAGGCCGGGGTCGGCCCCCATGTCGCAGGCCTCGATGGCTCAGCCAGAAAGACTATAGGTCCAGGGCGCGATATCGGCCCCAAAGAGTCGCCGCTCGATCGGGAATAACATTGCTGCAATCGTTGGATTGCTCCGGATCGCCCACCGAAAACGCCACATAAAATCTGATTTTATTGGCGCACCCGACAGGATTCGAACCTGTGGCCTCTGCCTTCGGAGGGC
>JAFGTV010000060.1 GCA_016938875.1 Paracoccaceae bacterium | reverse complement strand
TAGACGCCGGGCGGCGTGCGCAAGAGCCGGCTCGGGGCGTACAATTGCTGCGCCGCGAAGCGGGTCAGGGCCACATAATCCAAGGGCACGGGCGGCTCGTTTTCGCCGTCAGCCGGCAAAGGCTCGCTCGTCCGGCCCGCGCCGTTCTTCGAGACGATTTCGACGGGCGGGGCGGCGCTGTCTTTGTCCTCGACGGCCTTCAGGTCGATGAGGTAAATCTCGCCGCTGTCCAGGTTTTGCACCTGAATCCGGTGGGCGTCGAAGGCTTCGTGCGCGAGCCAGTACACCGTGCCGGCGACGCTCTGGGTGCGCAGCAGCGGTTGAAGGGTCCCCGGCACGCCGACCCGCGCCTCGCCCGGAAAGGTCACGAGCCGTTCCACGCCCACCGGCAAGGTGATAGCGATGGGCGCTTTGTGCCAGACGATGCGCTCCACCGGCGGGGGATCGGCGGCGTTGCCGGCAAGGACGGGCAGGGCGATGAACAGCGCGATCAGCGGGACGAGTTTCCATTTCACGGCTTGTCTCCGGTTTTTTCCAGTCGAATAAGCGGCGCGAGACGTTGGGGCGGTCGGGGTTGGGCAAGGATCGCCGTTTTGAGAATGGTGATGGCCGCGCCGTAGAACAAGCCGGTGCAGGCGATTTCGGCCCACAGGATGCGCTCCTCCCCGCGCAGCGCGAACAGGGCGCCGAGCGCGTCCGGCCAGCCGTCCGGTGCCGTCCAGGCCAGGCAGACGGTCAGGGCGATCGCGCCGGGAACGGCCAAAACAAGCGCGTTGACCGCCATGTCCAGCCACGCATGGGCCTGCCAGACCGCCAACGATGCGAGGAAGCGGGGCGGGCGGTCCAGGCGGTAGCGGCGCCGGACGGTCTCAATGCCGAACGCCGCGCCCATGACCCCCAGGACCGGCATGGCGAGGCCGGTCAAAGCCGCCGCCTCAAGGCCCGATAAAACCCGAAGCGTGACCGAATAAACGATGAGCCCGGAGGCGATGTATATCCCCATAATCCCGATCGACAGGTCCTTATACCAGGTCGCCCGGCAGGGGTGTTGGAAAATCGCGCGGATCATGATGTCCCCTCCGCGCGCAATCGGTTCATCGCCGCCGTCCATGAATGCGGCGGCCGGGGACCGAAAAGAACTGATTTGAGCAAAGCGATCGCTGTGCCGTAGCAAACCGAGATGACGGCAACCTGAACCCACACGAAGGAGATTTCGTTATGGTCCGCGGTGGTATACCCCAATACCTCCAAAATAGAAGGTTCCGTCCAGAGCGCCATGGCGCCCGGTTCCGCCCAGGCCAGCCAGGCGGTCGTGGTAAGCCAAACGAAGAGCGCTACGGCGGCGATGCAAAGCGCCAGCTCTGACACAACCTTCCAGTACCAGCTCGCCGAGGCCGCCAAGAGGGAAAGGACCGTTTCGCGATCGAGACGGTCGTGTTCAATGAGAAGGAACGCGGCGACAAGAGCGGGCGGGACAGTCGATGCGATGAGCAGTAATGATGATACTTCCGCCCAGGAGCCGACGCC
>JAFGTV010000059.1 GCA_016938875.1 Paracoccaceae bacterium | reverse complement strand
TTCGTCCACCGGCTCGCCGATGACGTTCAGGATGCGGCCGAGCGTGGCGGTCCCCACGGGCACCATGATGGGGTTGCCGGTGTCGGTCACCGCCTGACCGCGCACCAGACCTTCGGTGGCGTCCATCGCGATGGTGCGCACAGTGCTTTCCCCGAGGTGCTGCGCAACCTCCAGGACCAGGCGCTTGCCGTTGTTTTCGGTCTCCAGGGCGTTCAGGATCGCGGGAAGCTCATCCTCGAACTGAACGTCCACGACGGCACCGATCACCTGAGTGATTTTGCCTACTGCTTTTGCCATGTCGTTTCTCCGATTCCTCTAGAGCGCCTCGGCGCCCGAAATGATTTCGATAAGCTCTTTGGTGATCGCGGCCTGACGTGAGCGGTTGTACTCGATGGTCAGCTTGTCGATCATATCGTCGGCGTTGCGGGTGGCGCTGTCCATCGCGGACATCCGCGCGCCCTGCTCCGAGGCGGCGTTTTCCAAAAGCGCGGTAAAGATCTGGGTCGCCACGCCACGCGGCAGCAGCTCTGTCAGGATCTCGCCCTCGGTCGGCTCGTATTCATAAAGCGTCGAGGTCGCGTCGGTACCCGGCTCGTCAAAAACCGCAGGGATGATCTGATGCGCGGTCGGCACCTGGCTCATCACCGTCTGGAAGCGGTTGTAAAAGATCGTCGCCACGTCGAATTCGCCCGCATCAAAGCGCGACAGGATATCCCGCGCGATGTCCTGGGCATTGGCGTAGCACAGGCGTTTGACATCGCTCAGGTCCACGTGGCCAACGAACATCTGGCCGAATTCACGCCGCATCTGATCGCGACCCTTGCGGCCCACGGTCAGGATCTTGACGGTCTTGCCCGCCGCGGTCAGCGCCTGAATGCGCAGTTTGGCCAGGCGCACGATGGTCGAGTTGAAGCCGCCGCACAGGCCCCGCTCGGCGGTCATGACGACCACGAGATGAACCTTGTCCGACCCGGTGCCGATCAACAGCCGCGGTGCGTTCGCCGACCCCGTGGCCGAGGCAGCAAGCCCCGACATCACGGCATTCATACGCTCGGCATAGGGCCGGGCGCTTTCGGCGGCGTCCTGGGCACGGCGGAGCTTGGCCGCCGCGACCATCTGCATGGCCTTCGTGATCTTCCGCGTCGACTTGACGCTTCCGATCCGTGTCTTGAGATCCTTGAGGCTTGGCATCTATCCGATCCTAACCCGCCGCTCAGGCGAAGTTCTTGGCGAATTCGTCGAGCACAGCCTTGATCTTGTCCTGCAGCTCGCCCTTCACCTTGCGGTCATTGACGGTGATGTCGTTCAGCAGATCCTGATGCTTGCTGCGCAAGAAGGTCAGCATGTCAGTCTCGAACCGCCCCACGTCCTTGACCGCAACCGCGTCCAGGTAACCCTGGGTGCCGGCGAAGATCACACAAACGATCTCGGCGTTGGTCAGGGGCGCGTACTGGGGCTGTTTCATCAACTCGGTCAGGCGCGCACCACGGCTGAGCAGTTTCTGCGTCGAGGCGTCGAGGTCGGAACCGAACTGCGCAAAGGCCGCCATCTCGCGATACTGGGCCAGCGACAGTTTCACCGGACCCGCAACCGAGGACATCGCCTTGGTCTGGGCCGAAGAGCCAACCCGCGACACCGACAGGCCGGTGTTCACGGCCGGGCGGATGCCCTGGTAGAACAGGTCGGTTTCCAGGAAGATCTGGCCGTCGGTGATCGAGATCACGTTGGTCGGAATAAACGCCGACACGTCGCCGCCCTGGGTTTCGATGATCGGCAGCGCGGTCAGCGACCCGGAGCCGTGCTCCTCGTTCAGCTTGGCCGAACGCTCCAGCAGGCGGGAGTGCAGGTAGAAAACGTCGCCCGGGTAGGCTTCGCGCCCCGGCGGGCGACGCAGCAGCAGCGACATCTGGCGATACGCGACGGCCTGTTTGGAAAGGTCATCGTAGATGATCAGCGCGTGACGGCCGTTGTCGCGGAAATATTCCGCCATCGCGGTCGCGGCATAGGGCGCCAGGAACTGCATCGGCGCGGGGTCGGACGCGGTCGCGGCCACGACGATCGAATAGTCGATGGCGCCGGTCTCTTCGAGCTTTTTCACCAGCTGGGCCACGGTCGAGCGTTTCTGCCCGATGGCGACGTAGATGCAGTAAAGCTTCTTGCCCTCATCGTCGCCGGCGGCGGTGTTGTAGGATTTCTGGTTCAGGATCGCGTCCAGCGCCACGGCGGTCTTGCCGGTCTGACGGTCGCCGATGATCAGTTCCCGCTGGCCACGGCCGATCGGGATCATCGCGTCGACCGATTTCAGGCCGGTCGCCATGGGTTCATGCACCGATTTACGGGGAATGATGCCCGGCGCCTTGACGTCGGCGATGCGGCGTTCGGTGGCCGCGATCGGGCCCTTGCCGTCGATCGGGTTGCCCAGACCGTCCACGACCCGACCCAGCAGCGCGTCGCCCGCGGGCACGTCCACGATCGAGTTGGTGCGCTTGACGGTATCGCCTTCCTTGATGTCCCGGTCAGAGCCGAAAATCACGACGCCGACATTGTCGACCTCGAGGTTCAGCGCCATGCCGCGAATACCGCCCGGAAACTCGACCATCTCGCCGGCCTGGACGTTGTCGAGGCCATGCACCCGCGCGATGCCGTCGCCGACGGACAGCACGCGGCCAACCTCTGCGACCTCGGCCTCTTGCCCGAAGTTCTTGATCTGCTCCTTGAGGATCGCAGAGATCTCAGCTGCTTGGATACCCATTTATCCGACCTCTTTCATGGTGTTCTGAAGTGCGTTGAGCCGCGCCTTGACCGACGTGTCGATCATCTTCGAGCCCAGTTTGACGATAAGGCCACCGATGAGACTTTCATCGACGGCGGTGTTGATCTTGACATCCTTGCCCGCGCTGACCTTCAGCACCTCGGCAAGCTGCTGTTTCTGCGCGTCGCTCAGCGGCTGGGCCGACACGACCTCGGCGCTGATTTCGCCCTTGGCCTCGGCGATCAGCGCACGCAGTTGGGCGATCAGCTGCGGCAGCGCGTAAAGGCGACGCTTGGACGCCATGAGGCGCAGGGTGTTGGCGGTCATCGCGCCAATGCCCATCTTGGGTGCCAATGCCGCCACCGCGTGATCCTGCGCCTCGCGGCTATAGATCGGCGATGCCGCGAGGCTGCGGAAATCCGCGCTCTCGGCATAGACCGCATCAAGCGTGTTTACGTCGGACTCGAGTGCGGCAAGGGCGTTGGCGTCCTTGGCAATGGCAAACAGAGCGGTAGCATAGCGCGCGGCAATGCCGGACGAAATCGAAGCTGGTTCGGACACGTCAACCCTTCCGATGTCAGTGGCCCCCAAGTGCCGCAGTAAACGGACGGGGCAGATCGAGCGGCGCACCCGGGCGGGCACGCTGTGAAATCGGCGTGGGTGTAGCAGAGGCTGCGAAACCTCGCAACCGCCTAGCGAAGCTATTGTCACGTGAATTTACGCTCTGCCTGCCGACGCGCAATGGCAAGGGGAAATCCTGCGTCAGATCGAAGCCGCGCCCAGACCGCCCGCCGATCGCCAAAGCCCCTGCCTGCTTGGGCTCAGGCGGGTTCGGCACCGGGGCTGGGCAGCCCTTCCAGCACGCGAAGGGGGCGCGGCAGTGTGTCTTTCACCACGACGCCAGAGGGGCGATAGACACGCTTGGTTGCCTCGACCATCAGCACACCGCCTGCATAATAGGCGGACATGCGACGCCCGGCGTTCTCCCACATGGGGGCGGTCTTTAGCCAGAATCGCCTGGCGGTGGGCGGCGCGAACAGCGCGGCGCGGTGGCGTTCGGGCTCGAACCCGTGGCGGCGCAGCTGCGCCTCGAGCTGGCTGGAGCTGTAGGGACGGCCAAACCCGAACGGCGTGCCGTCGCGCCGCGCCCAAAGACCCGAACGGTTCGGCACGATGAACAGTGCCCGCCCCCCGGGGCCCAGCACGCGGGCGGATTCGTCCAGCACCGCGGCGGGGTTTTCACTGGTCTCAAGCCCGTGCATCAGCACCAGCTTGTCGACCAACCCATCGCTCAGCGGCCAGGCGGTCTCCTCGCACAGCACAGAGACGTTGGCCTGTCCGGCGGGCCAGGGCATGACCCCCTGCTGGCCCGGCATCAGACCGATCACCCGGCGGGCGTCGGACAGGAACGGGCGCAACAGCGGCACGGCAAAGCCGAACCCCGCAACGGTCTGATCCTTGGCCTCGGGCCAGATATCGACGACCTGATCGCGGATTGCCCGTTGCGCCGCGCGCCCCAGATTGGTGCGGTAATAGAAATTCCTGATGTCGAGTACGTCGAGATGCATTGCGGCGTGCGCTGCCTTGGGCGAGGGTCGGTTAACCCAATGATAGTGGAGCGGAGCCAGATTACCATGCCCCTTGAAATCGTCACCGTCCCCTGCCTGAGCGACAACTACGCCTATCTTCTGCATGACCCGGCCACCGGCACCACCGCGCTGGTCGACGCCCCCGCGGCCGCCCCCATCGAGGCGGCGTTGTCCGCCCGCGGCTGGCGGCTGGACATGATCCTGATCACCCACCACCACGGGGACCATATCGACGCGGTCGAGACCCTGCGCGCGGCCCATGGCGCGCGGGTGGCGGGGGCCGCAGCCGATGCCCACCGCCTGCCGCCGCTGGACCTGGCCCTGGCCGAGGGCGACAGCGTGCAGGTCGGCGCGGAACTGGGCCGGGTGATCGACGTGTCGGGCCACACCCTGGGCCATATCGCCTATTATTTTGCCGACAGTGCCGCGGTCTTTACCGCCGACAGCCTGATGGCGCTGGGGTGTGGGCGGCTTTTCGAGGGGGACGCGGCGACAATGTGGGCCAGCCTGTCCAGGCTGGCCGCCCTGCCCCGCGAAACCTGGGTCTTTTCGGGCCATGAATACACCGCCGCCAACGCCCGCTTTGCCCTGACGATCGAGCCTGACAACCCCGCCCTTCAGGCCCGCGCGGCCGACGTGGACGCGTCCCGGGCCGAGGGGCTGCCAACCGTGCCCTCGCAATTGGCCGACGAACTGGCCACCAATCCGTTTCTGCGCGCGGGCCTGCCCGAGGTGAAGTCCGCCCTGGGCATGGAGCAGGCATCGGATGTCGAGGTGTTTGCCGAAATCCGTGCGCGCAAGGATCGGTTCTGAAAAAAACGGCCTTATGTATCAAGCGCACCAAGTTTGCGGCGGCTCGCCCACAGGCGGCGAGCTAGCCGGAGGGTGCGACGGTGGAATATGGTGACATGAGGATGATCTTGTGACCTATTCCGAGATTATGCGTTCGTCCGATGCCTATATTGAAATCGCTCTTGACCTAGATGAGCCCGTCGAGATTGCAGACTTCGCGGCTTTGTTCGCTGGCTTTGGCTCAGAGTTTGAGCGCTACCTGAACCGAGAGCGCCCCGAGCTTTCTGGATCAGCCAGAATGTATGTCAAGGAAGTACGCAAGGGCTCTGTCATTGCGGCCCTGTTCGCAGATATTCCGGACATGATCGGGATAATGGACTCCGCTCTGATCGTCTTGGCGTTTGGAGCTTTGTTCAATCGTCGGCTGCGTGACCTTGTTCAGGGCAAGAGGCTTGACGAAGCAGGGAAGCCACAACTTAACGATCTTACGAAAACCCTTAGGGCTATTGCCGAGGACAAGAGCGGCACCATGACCATCAAGGGGTTCCGGTGGCATGACGGCTTGTTCTCGACTGATTTTGAAGCGACTTTCACCGCTAGGGAGGCTCGTGCGGCGCTCAACACCATAGAGGGCCAGCGGCGTGATCTAGATAAAATCACGACCGCAGACCACTCGCGCATTCTTATGCGCTTTACGCGGTCTGATGTTGGAAGTGCGCAGGTCGGGAAAAGATCGGGCGAGCGGGTGATCGTGGACGATCTTTCAGATAAGCCGCTGCCATTGGTGTATGGTTCTGACTTCGCAGAAGAACGCATCAAAGATGTGATTCGCAACTCTGACGAAAACATCTACAAGTGCGGGTTTATTGTAGATTTGAACTTAGTCTTCACCGGGCCGCGGCCTGTGGCTTATTCGGTTACTCACGTTCACCAGGTGATCGACCTTCCGGACGACGACTAAAAGCGAATGTCGCCAACATTAATCGCTGCAAGCGATTGCAGTAGAAAAGCCGCGCTGAACTTCCCGCGCGACAGCTTGTTCCTGATGTTGGCCTCCTTGTCTCCGATCTTCTCGGCTAGCTGGGCGTATGTCACCCCTTGGCGCTTCAATTCTGCCTTGAGCAGGTTCGCCGCCTTGGCTTCCCATTCCGATTGCTCTGCCATGCATCACCTTTCAGGCTAAAAGTATCATATTCGATATGTATGCCCTTGTAATGGATACGTCAACGTACTATATATGATGCATACAGCATCGGGTACAGTACAATGGCCCAACACTTCCTTCTCTCCGCAGCGTCCCGCACCCTCAGCCTTCGCAAGATCTACAAGGCCGGGGAAGATGCGGCTTACGAGACGTTCTGCCAGATGCGCTGGCCCGAGACGGATGGCGAGGCGGTTTGCCCGCGTTGTGGGTGCTGCGAAACCTACAGCATCACCACCCGCCGCAAGTTCAAGTGCAAGGGCTGCTATCACCAGTTTTCGGTTACGTCCGGCACGATCTTCGCCTCGCGCAAGATGGCCTTCGTGGACCTGCTGGCGGCGATCTGCATCATCGTCAACGCGTCCAAGGGTGTTTCCATGATCCAACTGTCCCGTGATCTGGACTGCCAGTACAAGACCGCCTTCGTGCTGGCCCACAAGCTGCGCGAGGCGATGGCTCAAGAGGTCCACACGGGCGAGGTTCTAGGCGGGCATGTCGAGATCGACGGCGCCTATTTCGGCGGTCACATCCGCCCCGAGAACCGCAAGGAAGATCGGAAAGACCGCCGCCTGAAAGAGAACCGTTCGGATCGCCGCCGCGTTGTCGTGGCGTTCCGCGAGCGCGCGGGCCGGACGCTGCCCTTCATTGGCCGCACCGAAGCCGAAGGCGTTGCGCTGGCGATTGAGAACGTGGACCGCATGGCGACGATCTCAGCCGACGAAGCGACCCATTGGGATGAACTGCACGAGGCTTGGCAGGTCGAGCGCGTCAATCATTCCGTCTGCTACAGCGACCACGGCAAGCACACGAACATGGTGGAAAGCTACTTCTCCCGCCTGCGCCGTATGGTCGTCGGCCAGCACCACCACGTCAGCCCGCGCTACCTGCACCAATACGCGAACCACGCCGCATGGCTGGAAGACAACCGCCGCACCAGCAATGGCGGGCTGGCCAAGGCGCTAGTTGCGAATGCGATGAGCGCGCCGGCTAGCCGGACGTGGGCTGGATATTGGCAGAGGGTGGCGAAATAAGTTCATACCACCAACTCATAGGATGCTGTCGGGTTGAACCGGTAGCAAAGTTGCTCCAGGAAAACTGAAACAAGATGGAAATGCGAAGAAGGCGATATGCTTGAGCAAGCTTGAATAGTGTCAACATAGGAATGCTTTGACATTCTGACGCGCTCAGACAGGACGATTGGCCCATCGCATCTATGAATAGTAGCGTTATGAAGCGCGTCTACGGCGATATGGAGCCCAACCATCACATTTTGGTGGTTCTGAATCCTTGCAATTTCAGATCCGACAACTTCTGCCGGAAATGGATTTTTTACCGGTCTTTGTGCCACAAAATAGCACAAGAAGTTGGCGGCCTTCTTAAATGGACTAGCTGCGCTGCTTCCACCCTGGGCGGGGAAGTCCTGACGCATTCCTCGAAGAATTGCCTCAACCTGATCTACATCGACGGAAAGATCAGACAGCCCGAGGCCCTCGGCAAATCCATCAATTGCGGCCAAAACATTCAAGAGGTCTTGAGTTCCGTCTGTTTCGTACAGCATGAGTCGCTCCGAAAGTGCCTAAAAAAAAGGCCACCCAGAACGGGTGGCCTAACCGAATATTCCAAAAAAGATCAAGGCGCAATAAGCGCCTGCCTAAGGCCCTCGGCAGCCTCGCGAGCCGCCTTGTTGATTTCAATCAGAGTTCGACCTTTGAACACGCCCTTAGCGTTGGGCGCGATTGCTTTCTCGGCAGGTTTGGGCATGGTGATGGCCTCGTCCGAGCCAAGGCTTCGGTCGGCACGAACAAGGCGATCAAACGTGATATGGCCCTGTGAGTCATCAATTTTCATGTCGGTCTCCCAGACGGTGTCCAGCTTGGGCGTGGACTTAGCGTGAGAATATCCACTCGGCAAGCCACCACGCAACTTATACTGACGTAGTATGGCAAGAAATCCATAAAAATATGGTGAATCCGAGCCGCTGGGTGGCGTTTTGCCGCTTTTTCAGTCCGCCACACGACGATTCGCGGCGGCCATCGCATCAACGGTGCCGGATGATTCTTGTGTCAGATATCAGCCGCGCCATCCGCTGCTCGAAGCGCGACCCTATAGGCGCTGACTTCCGCTTGAAGGACGGCTTGATCCCGCGCAGCCGCATGAGGGCCAGAACGTGCTCCTTCCCGTCGTGGCGTCCGTTCATGCACTCCCGGTGAAGGTGGCGAAGCACGTTGTCTATGGTCTTGTCCTGCATGGGTGTGAGTGTACACTTGCGGGGCCGTAGCTAGAAGGTGCCGGGTTGGTGCGCTTGATACATAAGGCCGGAAAAAAACTCCTGCCGAAAAACAGGGCGTTTCGGGGCGTGCGCTGAAAATTTGTCAGAAAAAACTTGAAGCTTGCCCACAAACACCAAAACTTAATCCCAAGCGGCCAACGTCAGGGACGGGCCTTCGTCCCCTCGGCCACATGAGGAAAGGAGCACGTCAGTGCCTTCGTTTTCGACCACACTCGAACAGGCCATCCACGCCGCCCTGGCGCTGGCCAACGCCCGCCGCCACGAACTGGCAACGCTGGAGCATCTGCTGCTGGCGCTGATCGACGAGCCTGACGCCGCCAAGGTGATGCAGGCCTGCTCGGTCGATCTGGATGAGTTGCGCAAGACCCTGAGCGATTTCATCGAGGAGGAGTTGTCCACCCTCGTCACCGATATCGAAGGGTCCGAGGCCGTTCCCACGGCGGCCTTTCAGCGCGTGATCCAGCGCGCCGCGATCCATGTCCAAAGCTCTGGCCGCACAGAGGTGACAGGCGCCAACGTCCTGGTCGCCATCTTTGCAGAGCGGGAATCCAACGCCGCCTATTTCCTGCAAGAACAGGACATGACCCGCTATGACGCGGTGAATTTCATCGCCCATGGCGTGGCCAAGGATCCCTCGTTCGGGGAAAACCGCCCGATCACCGGCGCCAGCGAGTTCGACGAAGAGGCCCAGGGCGGCCCTGGTCCCCAGGGTGAGGGTGGCGAGGCGCGCGAATCCGCGCTGGCCAAGTATTGCGTCGATCTGAACGCAAAGTCGCGCAAGGGCGACGTGGACCCGCTGATCGGGCGCGAGCACGAGGTTGAACGCTGCATCCAGGTGCTGTGCCGTCGGCGCAAGAACAACCCGCTGCTGGTCGGCGATCCCGGCGTTGGCAAAACCGCCATCGCCGAGGGGCTGGCGCGCAAGATCGTCTCGGGAGAGACGCCCGAGGTGCTGGCCAACTCGACCATCTACTCGCTGGACATGGGCGCGCTGCTGGCCGGCACGCGCTATCGCGGCGATTTCGAGGAACGGCTGAAGGCCGTGGTGACCGAGCTTGAGGATCATCCCGACGCGATCCTCTTCATCGACGAGATCCACACGGTGATCGGCGCCGGCGCCACCTCGGGCGGGGCGATGGATGCCTCGAACCTGCTCAAACCCGCGCTTCAGGGCGGCAAGCTGCGCTGCATGGGCTCCACCACCTACAAGGAGTTCCGCCAGCATTTCGAAAAGGACCGCGCCCTGTCGCGCCGGTTCCAGAAGATCGACGTGAACGAACCCTCGGTCGAGGATACGATCAAGATCCTCAAGGGCATCAAGCCCTATTTCGAGGACCATCACGACATCAAGTACACCGCCGATGCGATCAGGTCCGCCGTGGAACTGTCGGCGCGCTATATCCATGACCGCAAACTGCCCGACAAGGCCATCGACGTGATCGACGAGGCGGGCGCGGCCCAGCACCTGGTCGCCGAAAGCAAGCGGCGCAAGACCATCGGCGCCAAGGAGATCGAGGCCGTGGTGGCCAAGATCGCCCGCATCCCGCCCAAGAACGTCTCCAAGGACGATGCGGCGGTGCTCAAGGATCTGGAGACGACCCTGAAACGGGTGGTCTTTGGCCAGGACAAGGCGATCGAGGCGCTGGCCTCGGCGATCAAACTGGCCCGCGCGGGCCTGCGCGAGCCCGAAAAACCGATCGGCAACTACCTGTTCGCCGGGCCCACGGGCGTCGGCAAAACCGAGGTGGCCAAACAACTGGCCTCGTCGTTGGGGGTGGAACTGCTGCGCTTCGACATGTCCGAATACATGGAGAAACACGCCGTTTCCCGCCTGATCGGCGCACCGCCGGGCTATGTCGGGTTCGACCAGGGCGGCATGCTGACCGACGGGGTGGATCAAAATCCCCATTGCGTGCTGCTGCTGGACGAGATCGAAAAGGCGCACCCGGATGTGTTCAACATCCTGTTGCAGGTGATGGACCACGGCAAACTGACCGACCACAACGGTCGGCAGGTGGATTTCCGCAACGTGATCCTGATCATGACCTCGAACGCCGGGGCCGCCGAACAGGCCAAGGCGGCCATCGGGTTCGGTCGCGACCGGCGCGAGGGCGAGGATACCGCCGCGATCGAGCGGACCTTCACGCCCGAGTTCCGCAACCGTCTGGACGCGGTGATCTCGTTCGCGCCGCTGCCCAAAGAGGTCATCATGCAGGTGGTCGAGAAGTTCGTCCTGCAGCTTGAGGCGCAGCTGATGGATCGCAACGTCTCGATCGAACTGAGCGAGGCTGCTGCGGCATGGCTGGCCGACAAGGGCTATGACGACAAGATGGGCGCGCGCCCGCTGGGTCGCGTGATCCAGGAACACATCAAGAAACCGCTGGCCGAGGAATTGCTGTTCGGCAAGTTGGCCAAGGGCGGGCTGGTCAAGGTCGGCGTCAAGGACGGCCAGATCGACCTGGAAATCGAAGAGCCGGAAAAACGCCGGCTCGGCACCAAAAAGCCGCCGCTGCTGACGGCAGAGTAAGCGTCAGCCCTGCGGCGCTGATCCAGTCCCTCGCGGCCCAACCCGGCCGCGGGGGATTTTCTTTTTGTGTCTTGGCTGGGTTATCCCGCGCCCCGCCCGTCCTATCCAGAGACCGGCAGCCGATCGGATCATATGCGCCAGGCCCTGCCCCCGCGCGCGGCGATGGCGGCGGGCCCATTGGATCACGCAGGACAACGCGTCAGTGACCGCGCCCGCGGGCGCAGGACTGCAGCGCCTGCCTAGCGTTCGGTCAGCTTCAACTCGATCCGGCGGTTCTGGGCGCGCGCTTCGGGGGTGTCGCCGGTCGCCACGGGCTGAAACTCGCCAAACCCGGCGGCGGCCAGCCGATCAGGGGCAAAGCCCAGCTCATCGACCATGTAGCGCACCACCGACAGCGCGCGCGCCTGGCTGAGTTCCCAGTTGTCGGCATATTCCGCGCCCTCGGCCAGCGGCACGTCGTCGGTATGACCGTCAACCCGCAGGATCCAGTCGATCTCGGGGGGGATCTGGTCGGCGACATCGCGCAGGATCGCCACGACCCGCGCAATCTGCGCCTGACCGGCGGGCGACAGCGTGGCCTTGGCCGGTTCGAACAGCACCTCGGACGAAAACACAAAGCGATCGCCGACGATGCGCACACCCTCGCGCCCGGCCAGCAGGCGGCGCAATTCGCCGAAAAACTCTGACCGATACGTCTCCAGCCGCTTGGTTTCGGCGCTCAGCCGCTTTGCCTCGGCCTCCAACCGCTTGCGTTCGGCCTCTTCCAGCGTGGCGCGGGCGCGCTGTTCGCTGGCGACCCGGGCCAAGGCAGCGTTCAGCCGGTTGCCCAGCGCGTTGATCTGGACCTGGGCGGCGGCATCGCGGTCCTCGGCATCGTCGATCACGGCCTGCAGGTTGCCCAACTGGGCGCGCAGGGCGGCAAGCTGCTGGTTCAACAGCGCCACCTTGCGCTGGCTTTCTGCCGATTGCGCCTCGGTCTGGGACAGCGCCTTGTTGGCCTGGGCCAACAACGCGGCGCGCCGGTCGGCCTCGGACAGGGTCTGTTCGGCGCGGGCGGTGGCGGTATCGCGGGCGGCCTCGGCGGCGGCCAGCAGGGTCAGGGTTTCCTCGGCGCGGCGGCGTTGTTCCTCCAGCGCCAGGGTCATCGCGGTCAACTCGTCATCGGCCCCCTTCAGCTTTTCGCGCAAGGCCTGGGCGGCGGCGGCCTCGGCCAGGCGGGTGGCCTCTGCCTGGGACAGATCGGCCTGCAGCGTATCAACCTGACCGGCAAGGGCCGCGCGCGCCGCCTCTCCCTGGGCATTGCGCGCGCGCAGATCGGCGATCAGGGCATCCAGCGCCTCGCGCCGGGCGGTGGCCAGGCGGGCGGCCTCGGCGCTGGCGTCCCGTTCGTCCCGGACCGTGGCCAGGGTGCCCTGCAACTGCGCCTGCCGGGACAACAGCGCCGCGACCTGGGCCTCGAAATCGGTGATCCGTCCACGGGCGGCTTGCAGGTCGGCCTCTTGCGCCGCAACCTGCCCGCGCAGGGTGGCGACCAGCGCCCCGCGCTCTTGGGCCTGGGCCTCTGCCTGGGTCAGCGCGCTGCCCAGGGTTCCGACCTCTTCGAGCAATTCGGCGCTGCGGCGGCGTTCCATACCCAGCGCATCTGCCAGCGCCGAGAGTTCGGAGTTCAGCGCGCTCAGCTCGGATTCCTGCCCGGTAATCGTCTGGCGCAGCATGTTTTGCAGCACCATGAAGATCGACAGGATGAACATCAGCACCAGCAACAGCGCCGTCATCGCATCGACAAAGCCGGGCCAGATCGAGGCCTGAAACCGGTTCCCGCTGCGACGGCTCAGCGCCATCGCTTAACCCCACCGCTCATCGCCGGGGGCCAACCGCGACAGAACCCGGACCAATTCCGCCAGGTCGCCGCGCAGGTCCGTCACGGTTTCCTGCCGCCCGGCGGACATCTCTTCGAGGATGCGCAACAGCTGCACGTCGATCGAGCGCAGGCGCATGCGGGCCTCGGCGTCGGCCATGCTGCCCTCTTCGCCCATGCGCGCCTCGATCGCGGCGGTGGCGCGCGCCTGCCCCTGGGCCACGCGGTCCAGCGCGGCGGTCAGGGCCTGACTGTCGCCCAGTTGTGACTCCATCGCGGTGCCGAGGGTCTGCACCGCGTCGGCCAACGCGCCGACGCGCCCCTCCAGCGCGGCGCGGGATTCGTCCGAACGGGCGAAAAGCGCGTGCAGCGCCTCCATCTGCTCGGCCAACTGGTCCAGGGTGGCCCCCAGGAACCCGGCCTCTGCGGTGGCCTCGGTCTCGCCCTCGCCTTCGCCGCTGGAAAATCCCAGCCGGGTGATCGTCGACAGCCATTCCTCAAGCTCTTGGTAAAACCGGTTCTGGCCATGCCCGGCAAAAAGCTCCAGCAGGCCCACCACCAGCGATCCGGCCAGACCCAGCAGGGACGAGGCAAAGGCCGTGCCCATCCCGCCCAATTGCGCCTCCAGCCCGGTCATCAGGCGCGAAAACACCTCGACCCCGCCCTCGCCCTCTTGCGGGGCCAGGGATCGGATGGTTTCGACCACCGCCGGAACGGTCGTGGCCAGCCCGTAGAACGTCCCCAAAAGACCCAGAAAAATCAAAAGGTTGACGATATATCGCGTGATATCGCGCGCCTCTTCGATGCGGGTGCCGACGGATTCCAGAATGGATCGGGACGACGCGGCGCCGATCTGCATCCGCTTGCCCCGCTTGCGCAACAAGGCGGCCAGCGGTGCCAACAGGCGCGGGGCCTTGGTGATCTCGTGGCCCGGGCGCTGCGCCGCGAACCCCTCGATCCACTGAACCGAGACGATCAGTTGCACCACCTGAAGGAAACAGGCCAACACCCCGATCACAAAAACAAAGAGGATCACGCCGTTCAGATAGGGGTTGGCCAGGAACACCGGCGCGACCTTGGGATAGGCCAGGTAGGCACCGATAGCGAACAGCCCGATCGACACGAGCATCAGGAAAACCTGACGCAGCGGGCGGGAAAACTGCGGCTCTGCCTCGCGGTCGGTCATGTCCATCACAAGGGTCCAACCCGTTTATTTGCTGGCCAGAGCCTAGGCGATGGCGCGCAGCCGGACAACATCCAATCCCCTCACAGCCCCCGCACCCGGGCCGCCAGCCATTCCAGGTCCGCATCCGCGATCCCAAGCTCGGCCAGATGCGCGGCGGTGTTGTGCAGATATTCATCGTTCGGCCCCATCCCGCCCCGGGCGCGGGCGATGATGCGGGCCTGTTGCTCCAGGCTCAGCCCGCCGCAATATTGCACGTGGTCGGGGTCGATGACATAGGCCAGCACGTCCAACGCAGCCCCCGTCGCATCGGTGACCGCCAGCCGGGTTTCCAGATAGGCCGACGAGACCAACTCGCGCGCGCGCAGATAGGCGATCGTCTGCGCCTCGGTGCCCGGTTCGGCGCGCAGGGCCAGGCCATGGCAAACCGCCCCGGGCCGCGCATCCAGCGCCAGCACCAGCCCCGGCGCATCCTCGGTGCCGCGGTGATGGATCGAGCGCATGCAAAAGCTGCGGTGCCACCCCTCCAGCCGGGCCAGCCGCTGCTCGGCCACCGCGAAACCGGGGTTCCACAACAGCGATCCATAGCCAAACACCCAAAGCGCATCGTGCATGTTTCTGGCCCTTGTTGCCCTGCCCCTGTAAACCTTATCCCAAGGCAATGCGAAAGGGGGCAGGCCCATGCGTCGACTGTTGGGCGGTGTAGTGGTGCTGACGCTGGTGTGGTCGGGATACTGGGCACTGGCCGCACGCACACTGGACCAGGGGTTGGCGGCCTGGTTCGCGGCCCGCCGGGCCGAGGGCTGGGTGGCCGAGTATGACACCCTTGCCGTGGCCGGCTTTCCCACGCGGTTCGAGACCACCCTGACCGGGCTGGCGCTGGCCGATCCCGACACCGGGCTGGCCTGGGCCGCGCCGGTCTTCCGGTTCGCCGCGCCCAGCTATCAGCCCCAGCATGTCACCGCCACCTGGCCCCCGGCCCAGCAGATCGCCACGCCGCGCGAAACGATCACCCTCGACAGCACCACCATGCAGGGCGCGCTGGCGTTTCGCCCCGGCCCCGCGCTGGAACTGGTCCAGGCGCGCTATGCGCTGGCGGGCGTCGCGCTGATATCCGATGCGGGCTGGCGCGCAGAGATGGCACAGGCGGATCTGGCCAGCGATGCGGTGGCAGATCGCCCCAACGCCCACCACATCGTGTTCAGCGCAACCCAGATGCGCCCACCCGCGCGGCTGGTGGCGATGCTGGACAAGGCGCAGATCCTGCCCGACCTGTTCGAGCGGATCGGGATCGACGCAACGCTGGACTTTGACGCGCCGTGGGACCGGCACGCGGTCGAGGATCGCCGCCCGCAGATCACCCGGATCGAACTGGCTTTGCTGGACGCAACGTGGGGGCGGCTGGCGCTTCAGGCGGCCGGAGACCTGAGCGTGGACGGCAACGGGCGCCCCAGCGGAGAGATCGCGATCCGCGCCACCAACTGGCGCGAAATGGTGGCCATCGCGCGGGCCTCGGGGCGGATGTCACCGCGGGTGGCGGACCGGATCGAGGGCGCGTTGGGCGTGGTGGCCGGTCTGTCGGGGCGGGCCGATACGCTGGATGTGACCCTGCGCCTTGCCGGGGGGCAGACTTGGTTAGGACCGGTGCCACTGGGCCCTGCCCCGGATTTCACGATCCGCTAACGGCAATAGGGGCCACCGCTGTAACGCGCCGTATCCAGGTGGAAATGGTCCTGGTGATACCGGTTGGCATTGGGCCCCAGGACGGTGCCGAACGGCCCACAGGCGGCCTTGTGCATCTGTTTCAACAACTTGCCCTGCACCGGATCGCGCCATCCCTTGAGCACGCTCAGCGACACGCCGTTGTTGAGGTTGATCGCGGCCACATCCAGTGCACGCCCCCGCCCGTGTTCGGAAATCTTGGCGCCGGGCTGGTTGTTGCGCGGCCGACAGGCGTAGTCGGCGATCACCTTGACCGAGGCGACCCCGCCACCCAGCCGCCCCACCGTGGGCTTGACCCCCGTGGCCACCCAGGCCTTCAGCGCGCGGGCGGTGTCGCAATCCATCGTCGCCGGACGGCTCAGCGGCACCCCATCCACCGAGCTGACGCGCACCGGGCGCGCCACGCCACAGCCCTTGACCCGGCCCGGGATCGGGGCCAGCACCTCGCCCCGGATCGCGGGATCGCCACAGATCTTGCCCCCCTTGCCGGTCATCACGGCGGCGGGCTGGCTGCGCACCCCCGCCGCGGACAGCGAGGCCTGTTGATAGGGCGTGCGCGGGCGCGGTTCTGGCCGGGCAGAGCGCAGCATGACCGTGCCGCTGGCCACCTCGATCACCTGGACGGGCGTCGCGGCAAGGGCGCGGATCGGGCGGGGACGCGGGCGGATCGTGGCCGCATAGTGAACCGGAACCAGCACGATCGGCCGCCGGGTCATTTGGGTGGGCGCGGGACCGGGGCGCGGGCGGGGCCGGATCGTGGCGTCATAGCGCACCGGCACCAGCGGGGTGCGGGGGATGAAGTCCTGCGCCAAAACGGCCGGGCGCGGCATCGGACGGGGCGAGCTGTCGGGCAGACGCGCCGCCGCCGGACCCCCGCCCAGCCCACATCCCAGCCCAGCGGCCAGCACCAGTGCCAGCATCCGGCGCATCAATGCGCCTTGGAGCGGCCGAAATCGGGCGCGTCCGTGTCCTGCCCGGCCTCGATGATGCCGCGACGGATCGCGCGGGTGCGGGTGAAATAGTCATGCAGCATCTGCCCGTCGCCGGTGCGAATGGCGCGTTGCAGGGCAAAGAGTTCCTCGGTGAAGCGGCCCAGGATTTCCAGGGTCGCCTCCTTGTTGGTCAGGAACACGTCGCGCCACATGGTCGGGTCGGATGCCGCGATCCGGGTAAAGTCGCGAAACCCGGCGGCAGAATACTTGATCACCTCGCTGTCGGTGACGCGGCGCAGGTCGTCGGCCACACCCACCATCGTATAGGCAATCAGGTGCGGCGCATGGCTGGTCACCGCCAACACCAGATCGTGGTGGTCGGGGTCCATCTCTTCGACATTGGCGCCGATACCTTCCCACAGCGCGCGCAGCCGGGCGATGGCCTGCGGGTCGCTGTCGGGAACCGGGACCAGCAGACACCAGCGGTTCTGGAACAGATCGGCAAAGCCCGCGCGGGGGCCGGAATGTTCGGTGCCGGCCAGCGGATGGCCGGGGATGAAATGCACGCCCTCGGGGATATGCGGGGCGACCGCCGCGATCACCGCCCCCTTGACCGAGCCGACATCGGTAACCGTCGCGCCCGGTTTCAGGTGCGGGCCGATCTCTTGGGCGATGTCGCCCATCACGCCCACGGGCACGGCCAGAACCACCAGGTCGGCGTCCGCCACGGCCTCGGCCGCGGTGTCCACAACCCGGTCGACCAACCCGATCTCGCGCGCGGTGGCGCGGGTCTCGGCAGAGCGCGCGGTGCCGACGATTTCCCCCGCCAGCCCGGCCCGGCGCATCGCCAGGGCCATCGACCCGGCGATCAGCCCCAGACCGATCAGCGCCACGCGGGGGTAAAGCACGCTCATCCCGTCGGCTCTCCGTCTGCGGCGGCCTTCCGCTGTTCCGCGGCCTCGCGAAAGCGGCCGATGGCATGGGCCACGCGGCGGCACGATGACTCGTCCCCGACGGTGATGCGCAGCGCGTCGGGCAACTGGTACCCCGCCACCTTGCGCACGATCAGGCCCTGGGATTTGAGGAACGCGTCGCAGGCATCGGCCTCGGCCGGATCGGCAAAACGGGCCAGCACGAAGTTGGCCCAGGGCGTATCGGTGGCAACCCCCAGATCGTTCAGCGCATCGGCCAGCCAGGTGCGCAGCCGGGCATTCTCGGACCGGCAGCGTTCAGCGTGATCCAGATCGCGCACGGCCGCCTCGGCGGTCTCCAGCTGGGTCTGGCTGAGGTTGAACGGCCCCCGCACCCGGTTGAGCACGTCAATCACCGCCGCCGGACCATAGCCCCAGCCAATGCGCAGCCCGCCCAGCCCGTAAAGCTTGGAAAAGGTGCGGGTCATCACGACATTCTGGCGCGCCTCGACCAGCCCGGCGCCGCCATCGAATCCCTCGACATATTCGGCATAGGCGCCGTCCAGCACCAGCAGCGCCTGGGGCGGCAGCCCCTCGGCCAGGCGGGCGGCATCGGCGGCGGGGATCATCGTCCCGGTGGGATTGGCCGGATTGGCGATAAAGACCAGCCGGGTGCGCGGGGTCGTGGCGGCCAGGATCGCATCGACATCCACCACGCGGTCGCGTTCCGGCACCTCGACCGGGGTCGCCCCGGCGGCCAGCGCCGAGATGCGATACATCGCAAAGCCGTGCTGGGTATGAATCACCTCGTCGCCGGGACCGGCATAGGCCTGGCACAGAAAGGTGATGATC
Organism: Paracoccaceae bacterium; assembly: GCA_016938875.1. Taxonomy (GTDB): domain Bacteria; phylum Pseudomonadota; class Alphaproteobacteria; order Rhodobacterales; family Rhodobacteraceae; genus Rhodovulum. The sequence goes on along the minus strand of JAFGTV010000059.1, from coordinate 9,418 downwards.
TCGTCCGAGCCGACGCCGCAGATCACCCGCGCGGGGTCCAGGCCGTGCACCTCGCCGATGGCGGCGCGCAGGGCGGCGTGATCGGTCGAGGGATAGCGATGCAGCGTGTGCACCGTGCGGGCAAAAGCCGCGCGCGCCTTGTCGGACGGGCCAAAGGGGTTCTCGTTCGAGGACAGTTTGACGACATCTGCCACGCCCGCGACATGGGATTGCCCACCCTGATAGGGGGCAATGTCCAGGATGCCGGGCTGGGGGGTGATCTTGGTCATCGTCCGTATCTCCTTCGCGCGAGAATACCTAGCCGCGCCTCCGGGCCAAGGCCAGTGCGAAACGCAAGGGGCCGGGCTGCGCGGAGCGCATCGCGGCGGGGGTGTTGCGGAAATAACCGACTGACGGGGCGGATGCGCCGCCTAGCCCTTCTTGGCGCGGGCCGACATCCAGTCCATCGCCGCCATCAAGACCCCCGACAGCACAAAGACCATATGGATCACCACCAGCCAGAACAGCTCGGTGTTGCCATAGATGGCGTCGGCCTTTTGCTGGCCGATTTCCATGAACCGTTTGAGCAGATGAATGGCCGAGATCGCGACGATCGACGCGATCAGCTTCATCTTGAGGCCCGAGAAATCCACCGTGCCCATCCAGTCGGGCCGGTCCCCGCCATCGTCGATATCCAGCTTTGAGACGAAATTCTCATAGCCCGAGAACAGCACGATCAACAGCAGGTTGGCCGCCAGCGTCAGGTCGATCAGCGTCAGGATCACCAGGATCGCCTTGTCGCTGGACAGCGTCATCACCTGCGGGGCGTAATAGGCCAGCTCGCGCAAGAACACGACGCTGAGCAGGGCCAGCGACACCACCAGCCCCAGGTACATCGGCGCCATCAACCAGCGCGAGGCAAAAAGGGTCTGCTCGAATTTCCGCTCGAGGGCCGGTTTCTGGGGCATGATACGCTCCTGCGGGCTACTGACACGGTCGCGTTTACTGCCCCACCCCCGCGCTGGCAAGCGGCGCGGTGTCGGACACGGCCGGGCCTGAAACGACACCGGCCCGCCCTGCGCTGCAGGACGGGCCGGGTTTTCGCGGTGGCGCAGAGGCTTAGTTCTGCGCGTAGAATTCGATGACCAGGTTCGGTTCCATCTGCACCGGATAGGGCACATCGCCCAGGCCCGGGGTGCGGACGAATTTCGCCGTCATCTTGGAATGGTCGACCTCGATATAGTCGGGAACGTCGCGCTCGGCCAGTTGAACGGCCTCCAGCACGGCGGCCATCTGCTTGGACTTCTCACGCACCTCGACCACGTCGCCCTCTTTCACACGGTAGGAGGGGACGTTCACGCGCTGGCCGTTCACGGTCACGTGGCCGTGGTTCACGAACTGGCGGGCGGCAAAGATGGTCGGCACGAACTTGGCGCGGTACACCAGCGCGTCCAGGCGACGCTCCAGCAGGCCGATCAGCTGTTCGCCGGTGTCGCCGCGCAGACGCTCGGCCTCGGCAAAGATGCGGCGGAATTGTTTTTCGGTCAGGTCGCCGTAGTACCCCTTCAGCTTTTGCTTGGCGCGCAGCTGGATACCAAAGTCGCTGAGCTTGCCCTTGCGGCGCTGGCCGTGCTGGCCGGGGCCGTATTCGCGACGGTTGACGGGGGATTTCGGACGACCCCAGATGTTTTCGCCCATCCGGCGATCGAGTTTGTACTTGGCAGACGTGCGTTTGGTCACGGCTGATCTCCTTCAACAGGGCGCCGCCCGGGGGCGGCTATGAAGGGCGTTGTCCTCTGGCCGAAGCCTGACAGGGAACCCCTTGCGGGGGCCACCAACACCAATGAAAGACCCGGCCACAGGGGCCGGGACTGGGCGGCTTATATAGATGCGCGGCGCGCTGTCAATGGCGCAGGCCGCCCTCGTGGCGCAGAATGGCGGCCTCTGAGGCGGTCAGGTTGCGCCGCGCAAAGTCGCCATAGCTGAACGGATCGTGCTGAAGCATCGGGAACACGTCCACCAGCCGGGCGCGTTGATCGTGATGCACCGTGTCCAGCGAGGTGTTGGCGGGGTGAAAACTCTCGGTTTGCACGCCATTGGCCCAGACCACCTGGTGGCGCTCCAGCATGAGGTGGATGTAGGTCACCTCGCGCAGGCTGTGGTCATAGGTGATGGTGCGATCGTTCACCAGATCCTCGGCGGCGACCAGGACCTCGGGGGTGTGGAACAGCAACTCTGCCGCGCGCCCGCGCAACAAGACCCGGTGCTGCGGCGAGACCAGCAAATCGCCCTCGGGGCGGTCATCGTACAGCGCACCGGCGCGGATTCGCACCGGCCGCAGATGCGGCATCGCATAGAGCCGTGCACCGGTCATCCGCCGCCGCCCGATCCACAGGATCTCCTGGGCGCCGTCGTCCTTGGTCTGAATGCGGTCGCCCTCGGTCAGGGCCTCGACCGGGACAGGGCCGGTGGGGGTGTCGATCCGGGTGCCTTCGGCAAAACAGATCACGCCGCGAGCCATGTCGCCGATGCGGTTGGGCGGCGTGTGTTCGGCGATCAGCCGGACCACCCACAGGTCGGTATCGACCGGCGGCATCTCGTTGAGGAACATCAACAGCGGCGGACGGCCACCCCCGGGGTTTATCTCGGTCACGGTGAAACTGGTCAGGCCATCGGTCACGACGAACCCGCGGTCGAGCAACGGCTCGTTCGCGGTCCCAACCCCTTGGTGTGATGTCCCGACCGCCGCGCCCACCAAGCGGTGAACCGACTGCGCCGCGCGTTTGCGCAGATCGCTTTCCCCTTGCGCACCGTCCAGAACCAGAACGCCCTTGGGCCCGTCCACCCGCACCGCATCGCCGGTCCAGCGCCAGCTTGCGCCGACGGCCAGCGTTTCGGGCGCCGAGGCCCGTGTCCCGTCCAGTTCCGTCTGCGCCCAGGAAATGATGAACGCGCCGCGAAAGCCCGCCTTCATGTCTGTGCCTGCCTCACGTTTTTATTCATTGATGCCACGTTAACACTACATGTTGAGGTCGAAAAGAGGGGGGGCACGTTGACGCCAGGCCAAACGAGACCAAAAAGCAACGCTTGCGCCCGGCCCCGCCCCATTTCCGATCCGAATTTCAATCGAATGTTGGCATCAGACAATCTGGGATTGTAGGAACCTGCCTGTGTTTTTGTATTTTTTTAATTTATTTCAGTATTTTATATAGACAACCTCATGCGCGCCACGATCTACGGCGGATTTTTCAAGCCGCGTGAATATTCGAATGAGATAATTCGTCGTAAACGTCCCCATCGGCCGCCCAACCGGCCAGGGGCTAGTCGCCGGCGATATTCTCACGCGACACCGAGATCGCCTTGAGCACCGCGAACACCTGTTGGCCGGGTGCCAGGCCCAGCGCCTGGGCCGAACGGCGGGTAATGCGCGACAGGATCACGCTGTCCCCGACCGCCAGCTGCACCAAGGCCCCCGGCCCCGTCCCGAGACGCAATTCGCGCACCGTGGCCGGCAGCACGTTCAAGGCCGAGATCCCCTCGGGCCGCCGGGTGGCCAGCATCACGTCCCCGGCCTCGACATGCACCCGCAGCGCGGTGCCCGGCGCGCCCGCCACACCGGGCACCAACAGGCGCTGCCCGCCGGCCTCCAGCTCGCTCAGCCCGTCGATATGGTGGGCAACGACGCGCGCCTGCAAAACCGCCCCCGCCTGGTGCGCGCCCAGCGGCGTGACCTGCGGATCGCCCAGAACCCGTGCCGCTGGACCCTGCCCGATCACCCGGCCGTCGCGCAGCGCCACCACGGTGGTGGCCAGCCGCGCCACCTCGGCGGCAGAGTGGCTGACGTAAAGGATCGGAACCGACACCTCGTCGCGCAACCTTTCGAAATAGGGCATGATTTCCGCCTTGCGCGCCTCGTCCAATGCGGCCAGCGGTTCATCCGCCAGGATCAAAGCGGGACGGGCCAACAGGGCGCGGCCAATGGCGACACGCTGCTTTTCACCCCCCGACAGGCCCGCCGGACGGCGCGCCAGCAAATGGCCGATGCCCAGCATCTCGACCACCTTTTCCAGGCTTTCGCCGCCTGGGCGGGCGCGGGCGAACCACCGGCCATAGGCCAGGTTCTGGCGCACGCTGAGATGGGGGAAAAGCCGCGCCTCTTGAAAGACATAGCCGATGCGGCGCCGATGCGGCGGCAGCCAGACGCCGCGCGCGGTGTCCAACAGCACCTGCCCATCGACCGCCACCCGGCCCGACCGGGGCCGGACCAGCCCGGCCACCGCGTTGATGATCGTCGTCTTGCCCGACCCCGATTGCCCGAACAGCACCGTCACCCCCCGCGGGGCCTCGAACGCCACATCCAGCGTGAAACCGGGCAGATCGTGGCTCAGGGCGACCGACAGGCTCATGCGCCGGCCACCCGTTTGGCGATGCGCCGGGCCGCCAGTTCCGACAGCACCAGCGCCGCCATCGCCACCCCGACCGAAATCGCCACCAACCGCAGGGCGGACCCCTCGCCCCCCGGCACCTGAAGGAACGCGTAGATCGCCGAGGGCAGCGTCTGGGTCTGGCCGGGAATGTTGGAGACAAAGGTGATGGTCGCGCCGAATTCGCCCATCGCCTTGGCAAAGGCCAGGATCGCACCGGCCAGGATCCCCGGCAGGATCAGCGGCAGCGTCACCGTGGCAAAGACCCAAGCGCGCGGCGCGCCGAGGGTGGCGGCGGCCTCTTCCAGGCGGGGATCCACGGCCTCGATCGACAGGCGGATGGCCCGCACCATCAGCGGAAAGGCCATCACCCCCGCCGCCAGCGCCGCCCCCGTCCAGCGAAATGCCAGCACGATGCCCGCCTGCTGCAACACCCCGCCGATCGGCCCCTGGGTGCCAAAGGTCAGCAACAACAGATAGCCCGTCACCACCGGCGGCAGGATCAGCGGCAGATGCACCAGCCCGTTCAGGATCTGCCTGCCTGGAAAGCGCCAGCGCGCCAGCGCATAGGCCACGAAAATGCCCAGCGGCAGGGCGATCAGCGTGGCCCAGAACGCCACCCGCAGCGAGAGCGCGACCGCGGCCCATTCCTGGGGGCTCAGCCAATCGGTCATGGCGCACTCATCGGGCAATCACCGTGAAACCCTGTTTCTCAAACGCCGCCCGCGCCTCGGGGCCGCGCAGGAAGCTCAGGAAATCGGCGTTCAACGGGGTGCCGCTGGCCGCCACTGCGGCGGCGGGATAGACGATCGGCGGGTGGCTGCCGGCGGGAAAGGTGCCGATCACGCCGACCTTGGGGTCGGCGGCGGCATCGGTGGCATAGACGATGCCCAACGGTGCCTCGCCCAGCGAAACCAGCGCCAGCGCCGCGCGCACGTTGTCGGCCTGCGCGACCCGGGACGCCACCCCGTCCCACAGCCCCAGCGACACCAGCGCCGCCTTGCCGTAGATGCCCGCGGGCACGGCCTCGACCATGGCCATGGCGAGGTGACCCCCGCCCAGCATCCCGGCCAGGTCCAGATCCGCCGTGATCGCAACCGGGGCGGCCAGGGGATCATCGGCGATCAGCACGAGCGTATTGCCCACCAGATCGAACCGGGTCTCGGGCACGATCAGACCGCCTTGGTCCAGGATGTCCATCCAGCCGGGATTGGCCGAGATGAAAATATCCGCCGGGGCGCCCTGCTGGATCTGACGCGCCAGCGCCGAAGACCCCGCGAACGACACATCGACCCCATGCCCGGTCTGCGCGGCATAGCTGGCGGCGATGTCGTCCATCGCGGTCTTCAGGCTGGCGGCGGCGAACACCGTGATGTCGCCCGCCCGCGCCGGGGTCGCCCCCAGGCCCAAGGCCCCCAGCATTAGTGCCAGGACCAGACCCATCGGGTTTCGGCGCGGGCGGTTCGCGGTCATCTGGGATGTCCTCTTTCGTCACCTTGATATGTTCGGCAAAACATATCGCCAGCCACCCCCCGCATGGCAAGGGTTAGTTTTCACCGGGCTTATCGGCCAACAGCGCAGTCAACGCCGCGATCCGCTCTGCCCCGGCGGTGGCGGTGATCTGCTCCAACGCGCGGTAATGGGCCAGCACGGTTGCGCCAGTTTCGGTCAGACATGCGCCGCCGCCGCGACTGCCGCCCCTGCTGCTCTCGACCAGGGCGTGGCGAAAGGCGGAGTTCATCTCTTCGACCAGGTTCCAGGCGCGCTTATAGCTCATCTCCATCGCCCGCCCTGCCCCGGCGATCGAGCCGGTCTCGCGGATCCGTTCCAGCAGATCGGCCTTGCCCGGACCCAGCGTCGCCAGGTCGCCAAAGACGATCCGCAGACGCAGCCGGGGCGCGGTGTCAGGGTCTGGCGGGGCATCGGTCATGGTGCCAGTATTCGCGCATCCCCCAACCCGTTGCAAGCCGCCCCCATGCGGCCCGCGCGTCGCGTTGACAGCATCCCGCACCGCCCCTATCGGTGGCGCAAAGGCCCATCCGGGCCCCAGATCGGAGCCCAGAGATGACCCTTCCCCCCCTGTCCGCAGAACCGCGCCTGACCACCCTGTCCCATGGCGGCGGATGCGGCTGCAAGATCGCGCCGGGCATCCTGTCGGACCTGCTGCGAAACACCGTCGCCATGCCCTTGCCCGAAGAGTTGCTGGTGGGGATCGCCACCGCAGACGATGCCGCCGTCTACCTGCTGAACGACAAACAGGCGCTGGTGGCGACCACGGATTTCTTCATGCCGATCGTGGATGATCCCTATGATTTCGGCCGCATCGCCGCGACCAACGCGATCAGCGATGTCTATGCGATGGGCGGCCAGCCGATCCTGGCGCTGGCGTTGGTCGGCATGCCGATGTCGGTGCTGTCGCACGACACCATCGGCCGCATCCTGGAGGGGGGGGCGGCGGCCTGTGCGGCGGCCGGCATTCCCATCGCGGGGGGCCACACCATCGATTCCGTGGAACCGATCTATGGCCTGGTGGCGCTGGGGCTGGTGCATCCCGACCGGGTGCGCAAGAACGCCGGGGCGCATCCCGGCGACGTGCTGGTGTTGGGCAAGCCGCTGGGCACCGGGGTGATGTCCGGCGCGCTGAAGAAAGAGCAACTCAGCCCCGCCGCCTATGCCGAGATGATCGCCACGACCACCCAGTTGAACACCGCCGGACCGGACCTGGCGGCCCTGACGGGGGTGCATGCGCTGACCGATGTGACGGGGTTCGGGCTGGCCGGTCACGCGCTGGAAATGGCGCGCGGCGCGGACTGCGAGGTGCGCATCGACTGGGACCGGGTGCCGGTGATGGCCGAGGTGCGCGATCTGTTGGCGCAGGGTATCGTCACCGGGGCCTCGGGCAACAACTGGGCCAGCTATGGCGCAGCGGTCGCTCTGCCCGAGGGCTTCGCCGGAACCGAACGCTCGCTGTTGACCGATCCGCAAACCAGTGGCGGGCTGCTGGTCAGCTGTGCGCCCTCGGCGCTGGATCAGGTGCTGGGCGTGTTCGCCGCGCACGGGTTCGCGCACGCGGCGGTGATCGGCGAAACCGGCCCGGCCGGCCAGGCCCCGCGTGTCGTGATCCGCTAGGCGGGCCACGATGGCGGCGGGGCGGGGGGGCGGCGCTTAGCCCTGACGCTTGACGAATTCGGTCAGGATGACGATGCGCTGGCCCTCGACCCGGCCCTCGATATGGCCTGCATTATCGGCCACCAGGGAAATATTGCGCACCGCCGTGCCACGCTTGGCGGTAAAGCCCGCGCCCTTGACGTTCAGATCCTTGATCAGCACGACCGTGTCCCCGGCGCTGAGCACCGCGCCGTTGGTGTCCTTGTGCACCAGGCCCGCCTCGGGCACGTCGCGGGCCCATTCCAGCAGTTCGGGTTCCAGATAGGCGATGTCCAGCAGATCGCGCGCCCAGGGCGCCGCCGCCAGGTTCACCAGCGCCCGATAGGCGGCGACCTGCACGGCGGGGGTCTCGCTCCAGATCGCTTCGTTCAGGCACTGCCAGTGGGGGGCGTCCTCGACCGGACCGGCCAGTGCGGGGGCGCAGGTCGCGCACAGCGCGACCCCCTCGGATTTCGGGGCCAGGGCGATCTCGGTCACGTCGCCCTCGGCCCCACACAGCACACATTTTCCGGTCATGATCTTTGCCTTTTCTCAAGTTGCCGCCGTTATGGGTAGCGCCCCACGCTTTGTCCACAGCCAAGACCGCAGCCCAAGGTCGCATGGGGCCCGTGCACGCGCGGCCGGGGACACCCCGGGGTCCGGCCGCCACGAACCACGCCAATCCTGGTGCGCCTTGCCGTGGCGACCGGCCGAGGGCGCTGCTCAGGCGGGCTCGACCGCGCGGCGGCGGCGTTCATACGAGGACGGAATCCCCAGCATGTCGCGGTATTTCGCAACCGTTCTGCGCGCCAGGCACACGCCCGCGGCGCGCGCCTGTTCCACGATCGCCGCATCGCTGAGCGGACGGGCAGGGTTTTCGGCGGCGACCAGGTCCCCCAGGAACGCCAGCGCTGCATCCTGCGAGGGGCCCGCATCACCGGTGCCCGGTGCGATGGCGCGGCTGAAAAACGCCCGCAGCGGGACCGTGCCGCGCGGCGTTTCGATCAAGCGGCCCGAAACCGCGCGACTGACCGTGCTGGGGTGAACGCCCATTTCCTCGGCCACGTCATCGATGGTCAGGGGGCGCAATTCGCGCGGACCGTGGTCCAGATAGCCCCCCTGTCGGCGCACCAGGCAAACCGCGGCCCCCAAGAGCGTGGTTTGGCGTCGCTCTACCGCGCGCATCAGCCACCGGGCCGAGGACCGCGCCCGCGCCAGATAGGCCCGCGCGGCGGCATCGCCGTTATCGTCGGGCGCCGCGTTCAGTCGCAGGCTGGGCAGGGTGGATTTGTTCAGTTCGACCTCCCACCCGGTGCCATGGCGGCGCACCCGCAGATCGGGCGGCAGGATTGGGGGATCGGGCGCTGCAAAGGCCAGGCCCGGCTTGGGGTCCAGCCCACGGATCGCGGCCAGCGCGGCGCGCACATCGTCAGGGGTGCCATCGCACAGATCGGCCAGGTCCGCGATACGGCCCTCGGCCAGCATCGGCAGATTGTCCAGGATCACCGACAATTCCCAGGTCAACAGGCCCTGGTCCTCGGCCTGGATCTTCAGGCACTCGGCCAGCGAGCGGGCGAAAATTCCCGCAGGCTCGAACTGTTGCAGGCGGGTCAGAACCGCCTGTGCCATGGCCACGGGCACGCGGCAGGTGGCGGCCACGGCCTCGACCGGGCTGCCCAGCCAGCCCGTGGGCTCCAGCGCCTCGGCAAAGGCCAGCGCCACGCGCAGTTGACCGGGCTTGTCAAAGGCCAGCGCGATCTGCCCGGTCACATGGTCGTAAAGGCTGGGTGCGTGGCTTTGCAGGGCGGCGACCTGGTCCCAGTCCTGGGCCCCGGCGGCCCCGGCCACCCCGCGCGGCAGGGGGGGGG
>JAFGTV010000058.1 GCA_016938875.1 Paracoccaceae bacterium | reverse complement strand
CGCGACGTGCAGATGCTGTTCGCCGATGCCTCGACCGGGGCGCATTCGCCCGCGCTGGTGCGGCAGGGCCAGATATCCGAGTTGATCAACGCAAAACCCCGCGCCCGCCGCCGCATCCTGGAAGAGGCCGCCGGGATCTCGGGCCTGTATCAACGCCGCCACGAGGCCGAGCTGAAGCTGAGCGGCGCCGAGCAGAACCTGGCGCGCGTCGATGACGTGCTGGAACAACTGACCCAACAGTTGACGCAACTGGCCCGCCAGGCCCGCCAGGCCGCGCGCTATCGCGAGATCGGCACCGAACTGCGCCGCGCCGAAGGGCTGTTGCTTTATCGTCGCTGGCAAGAGGCCGACAGCGCCCGCGCCACCACCGAGGCCCAGTTGACCGAGCGCACCCGCGCCGCCGCCCGCGCCGAGACCGAGGCGCGCGAGGCCGGCAAAGCCCGCGAAACCGCCGAGGCCGCCCTGCCCCCCCTGCGCGAGGAAGAGGCCATCGCGGCGGCCATCCTGCAACGGCTGACCGTTCAGCGCGACACCCTGGCCGAGGAAGAAAGCCGCGCCCGCGACACCATCGAAACCCTCACCGGGCGGATCGAACAGCTGGCCCGCGACATCGAGCGCGAGACCGGGTTGAACCGCGACGCGGGCGAAACCATCGCGCGGCTGGACTGGGAACGCAGCCAGTTGGACAAGGCCCACGAGGGGCATGCGAGCACGCTGGAAATCGCCGCCGCCGCCGCCAAAGAGGCCGCCGCCGTGCTCAGCGACCGCGAGGATGCCCTAGGCCAGATGACCGAGGACATGGCCCGTCTGTCCGCCCGGCACCAATCCGCCCAGCGCCTGCACGAGGACGCCGCCAAGACCCTGGCCCGCAACGAGGGCGAGGCCACCCGCGCCCGCACCGCCGTGGCCGAGGCCCAGGCCGCCCTGGCGGCGGCGCGCACGGATCTGGACACCGCGACCGCCCAGCAAACCGCCGCCGCCCAGGCCGCCGAGGCCGCCGAGGCCGCCCTGCTGGCCGCGGACGAGGCCCGCAGCGCCGCCCAGTCGCGCGAGGCCGAGGCCCGCGCCGCCAAGTCCGAGGCCGAGGGCGAGGCCGGCGCCCTGCGCGCCGAGGTCGCCGCCCTGGGCCGCCTGGTGGACCGCGATACCGCCGAAGGGGGACAGATCCTGGACTTGCTGGGGGTCGACAAGGGCTTTGAAAAGGCATTGGGCGCGGCGCTCGCCGACGATCTTCGCGCGCCGCAGGCGGGCGCGGATGCGGCGTCGGGCTGGGTCGCGCTGCCCCCCTATGACAGCGCGCAACCGCTGCCCGAGGGCGCCTCGGCGCTGGCCGGGCATGTCGCGGTGCCGCCGGTTTTGCTGCGTCGGATCGCCCAGATCGGCCTGGTGCCCGATGCCGCCACCGGCGCGCGGCTACAGTCGGCGCTGAAACCCGGTCAGCGGCTGGTCAGCCTGGCGGGCGATCTGTGGCGCTGGGACGGGTTTCGGGCAGGCGCCGAGGATGCCCCCAGCGCCGCGGCGCTGCGGTTGCAACAGCTCAACCGCCTGGTGGAGTTGAAGCGCGATCTCGAAGAGGCCAACGCGCGCGCCGCCGGTGCCGCGCAGGCCCACGCGCTGTTGGCGCGACTGCTGAGCGAGACGACAGAGGCCGACCGCGCCGCGCGCGACGCCCGCCGCGCCGCCGACCGCGACCTGGCCGAGGCCGGGCGGGCCATGTCGCGCGCCGAGGGCGCCCGCGATATCGCCGCCAGCAAGCTGGATTCGATGAAAATGGCCGTCGCCCGCCACGAGGACGAGGCCACCGCCGCCCGCGCCCGCCTGAAAGAGGCCGAAGGCGCGCTGGCCGGTCTGGGCGATCTGGGCGCCGCGCGCGCCCGCGTCGAGGATATCAAGACCACTGTCGAGGCCGCGCGGATGACGATGATGACCCGTCGCGCCGCCCATGACGAGGTCAAGCGCGAGGGCGAGGCCCGCATCCGGCGCCTGCAAGAGATCACCAAAGAGGCCAGCGGTTGGCGCCACCGCCTGCAAACCGCCGAGACCCGGATCGCCGAACTGGCCGAGCGCAAGCAGGCGTCCGAGGTCGAACTGACCCGCGCCACCGCCGCCCCCGAAGAGATCGCCGCGCGCCGCGACGAACTGGCCCGCGCCCTGGACGACGCCCAGGCCCGCCGCACCGCCGCCGCCGATACCCTGGCCGGGGCCGAGGGCGCCCTGCGCAACGCCGATCATGCCGCGCGCGATGCCGAACGCGCCGCCGGCGAGGCCCGCGAGGCCCGCGCCGCCGCCCAGGCCCGCGCCGAGGCCGCCCGCGACACCGTCGCCCAGGCCGCCGCCCGCATCACCGAGGACATGGAAACCACCCCCGACGCCTTGCTGGACACGCTGGCCGCCGACCCCGACCGGATCCCCCCCGCCGAGACGATCGAGCATGACGTGAACCGCCTGAAACGCCAGCGCGACGCGTTGGGCGCGGTCAACCTGCGCGCCGAAGAGGACGCCCGCGCGGTGCAAGAGGAACACGACACGCTGGCCGCCGAAAAGCTGGACCTGGAGTCCGCGATCAAGGCGCTGCGCGGCGGCATTGCCAGCCTGAACCGCGAGGGGCGCGAGCGGCTGCTGACAGCCTTTGAGCAGGTGAATTCCAACTTTGCCCTGCTCTTTACCCACCTTTTCGGCGGTGGCGAGGCCAAGCTGGTGCTGGTGGAATCCGATGACCCGCTAGAGGCCGGCCTGGAAATCATGTGCCAACCACCGGGCAAGAAACTGTCGACGCTGTCGCTGTTGTCGGGGGGCGAGCAGACGCTGACCGCGATGGCGCTGATCTTCGCGGTGTTCCTGGCCAATCCCGCGCCGATCTGCGTGCTGGACGAGGTCGACGCGCCGCTGGACGATGCCAACGTCACCCGGTTCTGCGATCTGCTGGACGAAATGACGCGCCGCGCCGAAACCCGGTTCCTGATCATCACCCACCACGCCGTCACCATGAGCCGTATGGACCGCCTTTTCGGGGTGACCATGGGCGAACAGGGCGTCAGCCAACTGGTCTCTGTCGACCTGAAAAAGGCCGAGGCGCTGGTCGCCTAGCCCCGCCCATGCCTTGACAGCGTGAACGGCCGCCGGGTCAGATGCAGGCACTTCTCAACGAAAGGATAGAACATGCACCTTCGTCCCATTCGCCGCGTGGCCCTTGCATTTGCCACGCTGTCCGCGCTTGCCGCCGGGACCGCCCAGGCCGAGGTCGTCGCCGCGAACCCGATGGGGGTGCTCAAGGCGTTGCAGGACTATGGGTATGCCGCGACGATGAGCACGGACAACACCGGCGATCCCAAAATCTCGGCCAAGGTGTCCAAGTCGAACTTTGTCGTGTTCTTTTATGGCTGCACCGACAATGCCGACTGTGCCTCGGTGCAGTTCTATGTGGGCTACGACGTGAACGGCACGGTCAGCGCGTTGAAGATGAACGAATGGAACCGCAACAAGCTGTTCAGCAAGGCCACCGTCGATGACGAGGGCGACCCGGCGTTGGAAATGGACGTGAACCTGGATTTCGACGGATCGGGGGACCAGAATTTCAACGACACGCTGGATATCTGGCGCCTGTCGATCGAGGAATTCGAGGAGTTCATCGACTGGTAAGGTCTCGGTGAGGGCCGGTTAACCTGCCGGTGCTATCGCTGGGGCCAGTTCTCCAGCGAAAGGACCGCGTCATGCACGAATTCCTGGCCCTCGCCCTTTTCATGGCGGCCTTGGCGATTGCGCCCGGCCTGCCGCCCAAGACCGCCTCTGCCGCGCCGCTGGCCGGGACGATTTTGCCCGGACCGCGGCTGGCGTTCTAGGATCACAGCCGGTTCAGCAGATCCCGCGTGGGCCAGGAATCGGCGGGCAGGCCCAGGCGCTGTTGTTCGGCCTGAACGGCGGCGCGGGTCTTGGCACCCAGGATGCCGTCGACCCCGCCCACGTCATGGCCACGGGCCTTCAGCTTTTGTTGCAGGGTCTTCATCTCGGGGCCCGACAGCCCCGGTGCGGGGCTGCGCGGATCAAAGACCGGCGCGCCCTCCAGCCGGGTGGCCAGGTAGGCGGCGGTGGTGACGTAGACCAGGCTTTGGTTCCACTCGAAATAGACTTTGAAATTCGGATAGGCCAAAAACGCCGGCCCACCCCGCCCCATCGGCAACAAGACAGAGGCGCGTAGCCCACCCGGACCCAGCGCACCGCTTTTCGCCCGCACCCCCTGGGCCGCCCAGTCCGACACCGGCTGGCTGTGGTCCAGCCCGGTCTTGGCCCAGTCCATTTCGGCCGGGATCGTGACCTCTTGCAGCCAGGGCTCGTTCGCCCGCCAGCCCAGCGCGCGCAGCATCTTTGCCGCCGACATCAGCGCATCGGGGGCCGAGGTTTTCAGCCGGACATGCCCATCGCCGTCCCCATCCACCCCGTTTTCCAGGATATCGCCGGGCAGCATCTGCACCATGCCAATCTCGCCCGCCCAGGCGCCGGTGGTGCGCGCCGGGTCGAAATCGCCCCGTTCGAACAGCTCCAGCGCGGCAAAGATCTGCGGACGAAAGAGATCAGGGCGACGGCAATCATGCGACAGCGTCACCAGCGCGTTGAGCGTGTTGAAATCCCCCTGCACCGCGCCGAAATCGGTCTCCAGCGCCCAGAACGCCAACAGCACCCCGCGCGAGACGCCGTATTGCCGCTGGATCGCGTCGAAAACGGCGTCGTATCGGGCCGCGTTGCGTCGGCCATTGTCCAGCCGGTTCTGACTGATCAACCGGCGCGAAAAGTCGATGAAATCCCGCTGGAAAAAGCCCTGGGCCCGATCGGCGCGGATCACGGCCGGATCCAGCGTGACCCCCGCGAAAAACCGGTCTACGGCGGCGCGATCATGGCCCCGGCGCGTCGCCTCGTCCTTCAGCCCCGCGACAAAGGCGGAAAAACTGCCTCCGCAGGGCGCCTTGGCCAGGGCGGGCATCGCGGGCAGGCTCAGGGCCAGGGTGGCCGCCAGGATCGGCAAAAGACGCATATGAACTCTCCACAACAACAGGTGTGGGAACCTTATCAGCGCCCGTGCGTCTGGCAACCGGTCACGCGGCGCGCAGCCGTCCGCGCCCGTGGGCCGCGTGCCAGTCGATGCGCGGGTTGATCGGCACGATCCGGTGCGGATTTATCATGTCGTGGCTATAGTGATAGTGGCGCACGATATGGTCGAAATTCACCGTCTGCGCCACGCCGGGCCATTGGTACAGCTCGCGCGTATAGGCCCACAGGTTGTCGAAATCGACCAGCCGGTTGCGGTTGCATTTGAAATGCAGGTGATAGACCGGATCAAACCGCACCAGCGTGGTAAAGAGCCGCCAGTCGGCCTCGGTCACGCGGTCGCCCATCAGATAGCGGTTGCGCGACAGGTGATCCTCCAGCCAATCCAGGCTGTCGAACAGGGCGCCGACGGCCTCGTCATAGGCGGACTGTGTGGTGGCGAACCCGGCCTTGTAGACGCCGTTGTTGACGGTGTCATAGATGCGCGCGTTGATCCGCTCGATCCCGTCGCGCAGCGCAGCGGGCCAATAGTCGTCGCGATTGCCGGTCAGGGCGTCAAAGGCGCCGTTGAACATGCGGATGATCTCGGCGGATTCGTTGGACACGATGGTTTGACGCTGGCTGTCCCACAGCACCGGCACGGTCACACGGCCCGACACGTCCGGCTGGGCCCGGGTGTAAAGGTCGCGCAGAAACGGCAGGCCATACTGGCCATCGCCCGTTGCACCGGGGAAATCGGCATCGAAGGTCCAGCCATCGGACAGCATGTCGGGATGCACGACCCAGACCGGGATATGCCCCGCCAACCCCTTGAGCGCGCGAAAGATCAACGTGCGATGCGCCCACGGACAGGCCAGCGAAACATAAAGGTGATAGCGCCCGCTTTCCGCCGGGAACCCGCCCTGGCCGGTTGGGCCCGCCGCCCCGTCGGGCGTGATCCAGTTGCGAAACCCGGCGGTCGAACGCACGAAGCGTCCGCCGCTCTTGTCGGTGTCATACCAACTGTTGTCCCAGACGCCGTTTACCAGCTGACCCATCTTATCCTCCCTTGTTCGAGAGTTAAGATAGGCAGGTTCGCGCCCCTGCAAATCCGCACAGGGCGCGCATCACCTCTGCATCAGCGCACTATTGCAGATCGCCAAAGGCCCGTTGCAGCCGTTCAACCGCCTCTTGGACGCGGGCGCGCGGGGTCGCCAGGTTGAAGCGCAGAAAGCTCTCGCCGCCGGTGCCAAAGGCTGGGCCGTGGTTTATCGCGATATGGGCGTCCTGCTCTACCCGTGCGGTGAATTCTTCCTTGCTCATGCCGGTGCCGGCGAAATCCACCCAGGCCAGATAGGTCGATTCCAGCGGCATCGAGGCCAGGCCGGGGATCGCGTTCACCCCCTCGTCAAAAAGCCTGCGGTTGGCATCCAGATAGTCCATCAGCGCGTCGATCCATTCCGCCCCCTCGGGCGAATAGGCCGCCGTGGCCATCACCATCCCGAACGCATTGGGCGAGATGCCCAGCGCATTTTGCGTGGCGGCGAATTTCTGGCGCAGGGTTTCGTCGGGGATGATGACATTGCCGATATGACACCCCGCAATGTTAAAGCTCTTGGTCGCAGAGCTCATCATCACCAGGCGGTCGCGGATGCTGTCATCGACCAGGTCCATCACGATGTGCTTTTGCCCCGGATAGACCAGGTCATGGTGGATCTCGTCCGAGACCAGCACCAGGTCATGGCGTTTGGCGAAATCGGCCACGCCCTGCAATTCCGCGCGGGTCCAGACCCGGCCGCCGGGATTGTGGGGAGAGCACAGGATAACCATCTTTTCGGTGCCGGTCATCTGCGCGTCATAGGCGTCGAAATCCATCTCGTAATGGCCGTCGCGGTTGATCAGCGGGCATTCGACCACCTGCCGCCCAGACGCGCGGATGATGCGGGCAAAGGCGTGATAGACCGGGGTGAACAGGACCACCCCGTCGCCCGGCGCGGTGTAGGTGCTGACGCACAATGCGGTGCCGTTCACCAGCCCGTGGGTGGTAAAGATCCAGGCCGGGTCCACCTGCCAGTCATGGCGGGTGCGCATCCACCAGCCGATTGCGTCCTTGTAGGCCCTATCGTCCCCGAAATAGCCGTAGATCCCGTTATCGACCATCGCCGTAATGGCATCGCTGACCCCCTGGGGCGGGCGGAAATCCATATCCGCCACCCACATCGGGATACCATCCGAGGCGGGAACGCCAAAGTTAGGCTCCATCATGTCCCATTTCATGGAATGGGTGCCGCGGCGTTCGATGATCTCGTCGAAATTCATGGGGACTCCTGTCATTGCCGCGCCAAGCTAACGATTGGCATACCGGGCGCAAGCCTTCGTCGCATTGCACTGGCGCTTCGATTCGCCTAAATCCATGCCCCATGAGCATTCGACCGATCCTGATCCACCCCGATCCGCGCCTGAAAAAGGTGGCCGACCCCGTGTCGGACATCGACGACGAGCTGCAAAAGCTGGCCGAGGACATGTTGGCAACCATGTATGAGGCGCCCGGCATCGGCCTGGCCGCGCCGCAAATCGGGCTGTCCACACGCCTGATCGTCATGGACTGCGCCAAGGACGAGGGCGCGCGCCCCAATCCCTATGCCATGTTCAACCCCGAGGTCGTCTGGCAATCGGACGACAAGAACATCCACGAGGAAGGCTGCCTGTCGATCCCTGAAACCTTTGCCGAGGTCACCCGCCCGGCCGAGGTCGTCGTGCGCTGGATCGACCCCTCAGGCGAGCTGAAGGAGGACCGGTTCGCGGGCCTCTCGGCGACCTGTGTGCAGCATGAGATCGACCACCTGGAGGGCAAGCTCTTCATCGACTATCTCAAGCCGCTGAAGCGCCAGATGATCACCCGCAAGATGCAAAAGCTGAAACGCGAGCGGGCCCGCGGGTGAGCGTTCTGCCGATCCTGCGCTGGCCCGACGCGCGGCTGTCGCAGCCCTGTGCCGCGTTTGGCGCGGACATGGACGGGGTTGCCGAACTGGCCGCCGACATGCTGGACACGATGTATGACGCGCCCGGGCGCGGACTGGCCGCGCCGCAGGTGGGCGTTCTCAAACGCCTGTTCGTGATGGATGTGAACGGCAAGGCGGGCCCACGCTGTCCCCGCGTCTTTGTCGATCCGGTGATCGAGGCGCGCACCGACGAAACCGCGTTCGGCCCCGAGGGATGCCTGTCGATCCCCGGCATTCAGGCCCAGGTTGCCCGCGCGGTCGGGATCACCCTGTCGTGGCGCGATCTGGACGGCACCGCCCGGCGCGAGACGCTGAGCGGGTTTTCCGCCATCTGCGCCCAGCACGAGATCGACCACCTCGACGGTCTGGTGACGCTGGACCGCGTGTCGCCCGCCGACCGCGCAGCCCTGGAGGCGCAGTATCGCCCATGATCCGCGACATCCTGCAATGGCCCGATCCCCGGCTGAAAACCCCCGCCGCGCCGGTCGCCGAAATCACCGATGAGATCCGCGCGATCTGGGACGACATGATCGACACGATGAACGCGATGCCGGGCCAGGGCGTCGGGTTGGCGGCAAACCAGATCGGCGTTCTGCAACGCCTGGCCGTGGTCGATTGTTCCGAGGAACGCGGCCAGGCCGTGCGCATGGCCAACCCCGAGATCCTGCATGCCTCTGGCACGCTTCGCGCCCATGACGAGGCCAGCCCCTGCCTGCCCGG
>JAFGTV010000057.1 GCA_016938875.1 Paracoccaceae bacterium | reverse complement strand
CTGGTCATACCCGCGTTGCAGGAAGGTCGAGTAGATGGTGCAAAACGGCTTCAACCCCGCCGCCGCCATCCCGCCCGAGAACGTCACCGCGTGCTGTTCGGCGATGCCGACGTCGAACACCCGCGCCGGGAAACGGTCCTGCATGATGTTCAGCCCGGTGCCCGAGGGCATGGCCGCAGTGACCGCAACGATACGCGGATCGCGCGCCGCCTCTTCGGTCAGGGTCTTGCCGAATACGGTCGTATAGGCAGGGGCGTTGGGCGTGCTTTTCTTTTGTGCGCCCGAGACCACGTCGAATTTCGACACGCCGTGATATTTGTCGGCGGCGGTTTCGGCCGGGCGATAGCCCTTGCCCTTGACCGTGCAAACATGGATCAGCACCGGACCCGAGGCCCGCGCCCGCGCCGCACGCAGCACGTTGAGCAGTTGGCCCATGTCATGACCGTCGATCGGGCCGATGTAATCGAACCCCAGTTCCTCGAACAAGGTGCCGCCGCCGGGGAACCCGGTCACCAGTTGGCGGGCGCGCCGGGCGCCCTCGCGGATCGGGCCGGGCAGGGCGGATTCGAAATCTTCGGCGATGTCCTTCAGCTTGCCCAACGGCGTGCCGGAATAAAGGCCCGAGAGATATTTCGACATCGCACCGACGGGCGGGGCGATGGACATCTCGTTGTCGTTGAGGATCACGAAGAGGCGGCGTTTTTCATGGCCAGCGTTATTAAGCGCCTCATAGGCCATGCCGGCACTGATCGAGCCGTCGCCGATCACCGCGATCGCGTCGCCCGTGGGCTGGCCCATGTCGCGGCCCACGGCAAAGCCCAGGGCCGCCGAGATCGAGGTCGAGCTGTGGCCCGCCCCGAAGGCGTCATAGTCGCTTTCGGTTCTTTTGCAGAACCCGGTCAGCCCACCGCCCTGACGCAGCGTATGCATCCGGTCGCGGCGGCCTGTCAAAATCTTGTGCGGATAGCACTGGTGGCTGACGTCCCAGACCAGCTTGTCAAACGGTGTGTTGAACACCGCATGCAGCGCCACCGTCAACTCTACCACGCCCAGCGAGGATCCCAGGTGCCCGCCGGTTTGCGAGACGACCGAAATCACCTCTTGGCGCAGGTCGCGGGACAGGGCGACCAGATCGGCCTGGCTCATCTTGCGCAGATCGGCGGGGCCGGCGACGCGGTCGAGCGTGGGGGTCAGGGGCTTGGTCATGGTCATCTCCCGCAGGAAAAAAGCGCCGTGTGGAAAGGTCTCCACACGGCGCCAGTGTCCTGTATGTGACAGGAAGGGAACCGGGGTGTGGAGGCCCCGAATACCGGACCCCGGGAAAGGATCCGATCTGGGTGGGGGACGGCGCCGTGGCGCCGTCCGCCCGTGTTCAGATCACTCGGCTGCGGCGGCGGCCAGCTCGGGCCATTCCGCAACCATGTTCGCGCCGTTGAGGGGACTGATGACACCCATGTGGCAGGTCATGCAGTTCATCTTGGCGGATTCGTAGCCCAGGATCTCCGAGCGGGGCTCAAAGAAGGTCTGGTTGACGTCGATCGACATCTGCTGCGCGAGGGTGGTGATCGACCACTGCGGCGTCACCTGGGTCGGATCGTAGAAGGCCCGGGTGTTGTGGCAGTAGACGCAGCCCACGTTCAGCGCGTTCGACTGGTGGTTCATCAGCGAGAAGGTCCGCTCGGCGTTTTGCCAGGTCGGATCGCCAGGCTGTTGGTCCACCCGCGCCTCAAGGCTGTGCACCTTGATGCTTTCGCCGTCGAGCAGGTATTTCTCGACCGCGTCAACCGGCAGCGAGGTGTACTGGCTCTGGGTGTAGGTGTTGCCAACCATCACGCGGTTCTGCACTGCCGCCCAGCCCGCCGCGGCGGAATTGACCGCGCCGGCTTTCTTCCAGGAGCCCGGAGGCGTCGGTTCGCCCCGGTGGCAGGTGTAACAGTTAACGCCTTTGCCCTCGGACGCCAGGTTGTGCGTATCCCAGTCGTCGTTGAGGTATTGCGTCATCTCCACGCAGTTCTTGGTGATGGCCAACGCGGTCTCGCTGACCTCGCCGTTGTTGTAGAGCACAACATCGGTGCCGACCCAGGCGCTCATGGCTTCTTGCAGGCGGTCGAAGTTCGCCTGGTCCATGTCGCCAAAGGCAACAACGCCCTCATAGACATCTTTGGCCAGCGGGGTGCCTTCCGGCGCCTCGACCCGGTCGAATGCGACATAGGTCTCGGCATAGGGATCGTTTTGCGGGTTGTCCTTGACGAACTTGGACACCGCCATGCCGATCCCGCGGGGGCCGGTCTGCTGGTCGATCGTCTTGTTGGGGTTGCCGTAGGCGACGATCACCGCCGCAACCGCAACCGCCGAGGCCACCGTGCCAGCCAGGATACCCGGACCCATCAGGTCAGTGGGGTTATCCTCACTCCACTTGAAGAACCATTTCGGGAATTTCAGCATGTCAGCCTCCTTGCCCGGTATAGGCTTCGTAGCCGTAGGGCTGAAGATATTCAGGCGCGAAGTTGTGCTCCTGGGCCCAGATGAACCAGTTATCGACAACGGTGCCGGTCAGCAGGATGCCGATACCACCCGTGATCGGGGTGAGAACCGCAAACCACCAAGCCCAGCGGTGGATCCCTTCCATCGTGGCGTTGAAGCCCATGGTCCAGCGCCAGAAGAGCGCCGCACGTTCGGCCGCAGTACCGCGATCGTAGATCTGCTCCAGCTCGCGGTCGCCGCCAAAGCGGGTGACCGCCAGAATGGTCGCGCCGTGCATGGCGAACAGCATGGTCGAGCCATAGAGGAACGCGATCGAGAGCGCGTGGAAGGGGTTGTAGTAGAGGTTGCCGTAGCGGATCGAGAACGCCGTGGTCCAGTCAAGGTGCGGGAAGATCCCGTAGGGCACCATCTCGGACCAGCTGCCCATCAGCAGCGGACGGAAGAAACCCAGAACCATGAAGAGCCAGATGGCCGCCAGGAACGCCCAGGCGATATGCTTGCCCATCTTGTGCTCGACGGCCAGCATGTAAGTGCGAACCCACCAGCCCCAGACCGAGATCAGCAGGAAGAAGCTGGCGATCATGTACCAGCCGCCGTCCTGCAGGGGCGGCATGCGCAGCCCGTATTCCGGGCTGGGCGGTTCCAGCGCAAGCCAGAAGCCTTGGCGCAGGAACTCCACGATCGACCAGTCGACCTGGGCCAGCATGTTCAGACCGATGATGAAGAACGCCATGAAGCCCGAGAAGAGCGCAACAAGACCGCTGTAGCCCAGATAGATCGGGCCCAGCTGTGCGTTACCCAGCCAGCCGAGGATCGAGAAGTGACCGACGCCGGCGACCCGCTCCTCCATCATGTTGTTCTCGTTGTCCATGCCCCAGTCGCCCGGGCCCTGGACTTGTACCTGTGTAAAGATGTTCTGATACTCAGCCATGATTACATTCCCCCTTCGACCGCCGGCCAGATCGGCAGGTTGGTCCACCAGGTCCACCACTCAGGCCACCCTTCGGTCCAAAGCGGGCCCGAGATGATGATACAAACGGCAGAGAAGAAGACTGCGTTGATGGCCAGCAGGAAACCGGCCCGGTGAATACCCAGCGTACCGACCGAATACCCGATCAGATCACGAAAGAACGTATCTTCGTGATCAGGGGTCTTGGCCTCTTCACCCTTCTCGGGATTACAGGCACTCAGGATCAGGCCGCCATGCAGTGCCAGCGCCAGCGTCGTGGCGAAGAACAGCGACACCGCAAGCATGTGAGCAGGGTTATAGTGGAAGTGCAGATAGTGGTAGCCCGTGTTCGACACCCAATCGAGGTGGCTGAAGATGCCGTAGGGAAACGCGTGGCCCCAGGCGCCCATCAGCAGCGGGCGGAACACGACGAGCGTGACATAGGCCAGAATCGCGAAGCCGAACGCGAACGGCACGTGGTAGCCGATACCCAACTTGCGGGCAATTTCGACTTCGCGCAGCGCCCAGCTGACGAATGCGCCAATGGCGCACACGGTAATGAATTGCCAAAGCCCACCTTCCGCAAGCGGCGCCAGGCTCAGCCCATAGCTGATGTCAGGCGGCGCAATATGGATCGTGAAGGGGTTGAAGGTGCCTTGAAGGGCCGCCCCCCACAGGATGAGGATGGTTCCGAGGGCAGCGAAAAAGACTGTCGTTACTCCGAAGAAGCCCACGTAGAAAGGCCCCACCCAAAAGTCGAACAGATCGCCACCGATGAGCGTCCCTCCACGGACGCGATACTTTCTCTCAAAACTGAGCAGTGCCATCGTCTGTCTCCGCAAATGGCGGCCGTGTCCGTCCGGGCCTCAGCCGTCCTTGTTCTTGAGATTGCCACGGGCGGAAGATCGGGGCTTCCGCCCGTGGCATGTGTTGTTACTTCCGGCTGGTCACTGCCAGAAGACCTGGGACGCTTACGCGCCGGCGGCCTTCTCGGCGGCGATGGTCAGCCAGTTGAAGTAATCCGTGCTAAGCAGGACGAGGTGAATCATCACAGCCAGCAGGAACAGAAACACGCCTTGGGCAACCAGCACACGGCGCGGATCGAAGATCATCCAGATCTTGTAGAATTTTGCCATTTCTCGGTTCTCCTCAGAGCCACGGACGCCAGATGTACACTGCCAGGTGAGCAACAGCGGCGACGGCCGAGAACAGCCAGAGCCCGCTCATGTAGACAGCGTGGATTTCCTGCGCCTGCTCATCGGTGAGACCCGTGAACGACATTTCAGATTCAGCCATAAACTCTCCTCCGGATCGTCAGACTGATGCCGCGCACCCCGGCGGCCGGGTCCCGACAAAGCTTCATGCTCTGCCGGCATTCGCCCAACCGGGGGGAGGGGCGAATTTCGTGTTCCACCTGAGACCCTCAGGCAGAGAAAATCATGGGCGTGATGATCCGGGCCTGGCTCCAGGCGCGGGCGATCGGCCCTTTGGTGTTCAGTGTTCCTTGCCGCACCATGGCCAGCAGCCAGGCAGTGGCCGCCAGCGGCAGGGCCGCCAGGAAGATGATCGCGAAATAGACCGTGAACTCCGCCTTGGGCGGCCGGTGCGCGCGAATGCCGTGCACGTCGGAAGTCTGATCGGTCATGTCCGTTCTCCTTTTGAAGAATTGGCTAGTCCGGCGGGCGCAAGCGCCTCGACGGTTTCGCGCACCACACGTTCGGCGCCCTGTTCCAGCGCGGCCTTTTCAGCGGCATCGCGCAAGGATTTGGCGGCGGAAATGCGGGTCAGAATCGGATGCTCTGCCACGATGCGGTCCAAGAGCGCCTGAGCGTCCTCATCCCAGGGAAAATCGCGGCGAAGGCGGGTCGGTGTTGCCGCGGCCGAGTCCATCTCGGTGCCAAGCGGCAGAATATGAAAGAGCGCGTCAAACAACGAGTTACACACTTCTTGTACTAGGTAGGTCGCGCCAGCATAACCCATGAATGGGGTTCCGGTGGCGCGCCGGATTGCCGCGCCCGGGAAGCCCGCGGGGATGAACGCGGGCTTGGGCCCGTGGCCTGCGCCCAGCTCTGCCAGGTACATCTTTTCGTTGATCGAACCGAACACGACGAGCGGCCGTTTTTGACCCATCATCGCGCGCACATTGGCGTTGTCGGTCTTGGCGCCGGCGATGCGGGCCACCGCAAAGGCACAGGGCAGACCCAGGTCATCCTCGAGGAAGTGCCGGATGCCGCGGGCGTAGGTTTCATTGGCCACGATCGCAAAGCTGGCGGTGGCAAAGAAATCCTGCGTCACCGAGCGCCACAGATCCCACACCGGCTTGATCGTCGAGTGCTTTTCGCGCTGGATGAACGGCTCCGGGTCAAGGCCCAGCATCTCGCCCAGCTTGCGCAGGAATTTCGTCGTCGAATCGATGCCGATCGGCGCTTGCAGATAGGGCTTGCCCAGAACCTCGGCCAGGCCGCGGCCGAATTCGCGATACATCACGATATTGGCGTCGGCGTTGACCAGGTTGCGCATCTCGGCCAGATGGGCGCCCAGCGGCATCACCATGTTGACCTCGGCGCCGATCCCCTCGACCAGGCGGCGAATCTCGGCCAGATCGGAAGGCATGTTGAACACGCCATACATCGGGCCCAGGATGTTGACCCGCGGCTTGGCGCCCTCTTCGCGCTTTTTCTCGGGGGGCATGCGCCCCTTGGTCATGCCGAACTCGGTAAAGATCCAGGTCATCGCGCGGTCGGCGGCTTCCCACTGATCCTCGTCGATGGTGCGCGGCAGAAAGCGCTGGATGTTGGTGCCCATGGGCGTCACGCCGCCGCCGATCATCTCGGCGATGGATCCGGTGACGACCACCGCAGGCAGTGCGGGATCGAGCGTTTTCCAGGCGCGTTTCATCGCACCCTCGGTGCCGTCGCGGCCCAACTCTTCCTCGCCGAGGCCGGTCACGACGATCGGCAACTCATGCGGGGGCAGCGCGTCGGTGTAATGCAGAACAGAGGTGACCGGCAGGTTTTCACACCCCACGGGGCCGTCGATGACGACCTGAAGGCCCTTGACGGCACAGAACGCATAGACTGCGCCCCAGTACCCCCCTGCCCTGTCGTGATCGAGAACCAACATCAGATCATCTCCTGCGCCTGTTCGGCGCGACGTTTCTTATCGAGTTTCTTCTGGTGCGCGGCGCGGAATTCCGGGTGGAGATTCGGATCGCCCTCCCAGACACCGGCGGTGTCACCGTGACCAACACCTTCGAAGAATTCGCGCATGTTTGCCATGCGGCCCTTGTTCGCAATTGCTGCATTTACCACTTGCGCAAGGCTGCCAGCGCCCGCGACGCCCATCAGCGGACGGGCGGAAATCAGGTTGGTGAAGTAGAGCGCGGGAATCCCCAGCTCCTTGGCCTTTTGCACGACGGGCGTGGTGCCGATCGCCAGGTCGGGGCGAATCGCCTCCATCGCGGCGGTGTCATCCTCGAGCGAGGCGCGGTAAACCACCTTGGCGCCATGCGCCTCCAGCCAGTCGCGGTCGGCCTCGGATTGCGGCGTTTTCGGGCAAGCCGTTCCAACATAAGGAACTTTCGCCCCGCTTTCGATCAAGAGACGGGCCACCAGCAACTCCGACCCCTCATACCCCGACAGGGTGATCGTGGCGTCTATGGGGGCCGCGGCCAGCGCGCCCTTGATCGCCGGCAGGAACCGATTCTGTGCCTCGGCCACCTTATCGGCGGGCAGGCCAAAGGCCGTACCGATATTGGCCAGCCAGGTCGCGGTACCGTCATGTCCGACCGGGGCAGAGCCGACGATCGGGCGGCCCGCCGCGTCGAATTCACGCATCGCAGCCGTGTAGAACGGGTGGATCGCCGCGACCGCGCCGCAGTCCAGCGCAGCGTAAAGCTCGCGCCATTCGCGGGCGGGAACGACCGGGCCACAGGCCAGGCCCAGCGGGTCCAGCATCTGGCCGATCACGATCGGATCGGCCGGGAACATCTCGCCCAGCAGGGTCACGGTCGGGCGGTCCGAAACGCCGCCCTCGGGGGCCGCGACAGGACCGGCCTCGATCTCTTTGCGGGCATAGTTCAGCATCGCGCCGGCCAGCACATCCTTGGCCTCGGCGTGGGTGGGAATGCCGAAACCGGGCACGTCGATCCCGACGATTCGCACGCCGTTGATCTCATCCGGCAACAGCCGCAGCGGCACGCCCGAGGCGGTGGGAACACACAGGTTCGTCACCACGATGGCATCATATTTTTCGGGATCGGCCAGTTCGTGCACGCTATCGCGGATATCCTCGAACAGCTTGCCCGTGACCAGCGTTTCAGAGTTGAACGGCACATAGCCGACGGACCGGCGCGCCCCGTAGAAATGCGACACAAAGGTCAGCCCGTAAACGCAGCACGCAGAGCCCGACAAAACGGTTGCAACGCGGCGCATCCGCAGACCCACGCGCAGGCTGCCAAAGGCCGGGCACATGCTTTGGGGTTTGTCGTGCGGGCCTTGGGGATAGTCCTTGGCGTATTGGTCCAGGATGTCGGACTTGCCCGCCATCCGGGCGGCCTTTTCCATCTCGCTCGCCCCGGCATGGCACCCCATGCCATCCCCCATCGCGGGATCGGCACCGGTGCAGGCGGCCGCTTCGGGCTCACGCTGGCTGCCTTCGATCACCTCGGCGGTGTGGGCGTCGTCATATTTGACCTCTTCGGTCATGCGTCCTCCAGTTCCCGCACCGGGCTTTGGGCCTTGGCAGGGGCCGCGGGGGCGGCGGTGTCTTGGTCGGGGTCGGTATGATGGTCGCGCGCCGTCAGGTTCGACAGCACCTCGTCCCAGCGGGAAAGTTCGTCGAGATCAAACATCGTCATACACCACTTCGAGCGATTTCTTGTTCGCGGCGTTCTTGCCGCGCATGTCCGTATCGGTGGCCGGTTCCAGCACGAAATCGGCGCCGGTCTGCTCGGCACTGAACAGGGCCAGCAGGCCATCTTGATCCAGCGGCGCAGGGCGGATCGGCGGGGCGATGCCCACGGCCTCGGCCAAACCGGCGAAAAGCTCGCCCCACGGCCCCTTGGAGGTGCCGACGATCTGGTAGTTGGCCGATTTGCGGCGCAGATCCTCGTCCTGCGGGATCGAGGCCAGCACCGGGATCTTGACCGCCTCGGCAAAGGCCTGCGCCTCGCCAGTGCCGTCATCCTTGTTGATCACCAGGCCCGCGACGCCGACATTGCCGCCCAGCTTGCGGAAGTATTCCACCGCCGAGCAGACGTTGTTGGCCACATACAGCGATTGCAGGTCGTTCGATCCGACCAGGATCACCTTTTGCGCCATGTCGCGCGCGATCGGCAGGCCAAAGCCGCCACAGACCACGTCGCCCAGGAAGTCGAGCAGGACGTAGTCGAAATCCCAGTCGTGAAAGCCCAGCTTTTCCAGCAGCTCAAAGCCATGGATGATGCCGCGCCCGCCGCAACCGCGCCCAACCTCGGGGCCGCCCAGTTCCATCGCGAAGACACCGCCGCGCTTGAAGCACACATCGCCGATCTTCACTTCTTCGCCAGCGAGCTTTTTCTTGGTCGAGGTTTCGATGATCGTCGGGCAGGCCTTGCCGCCGAAAAGCAACGAGGTCGTGTCGGATTTGGGGTCGCACCCGATCAGCAGCACGCGCTTGCCTTGCTCGGCCATCATGTGGCTGAGGTTGGCCAGCGTAAAGGACTTGCCGATGCCACCCTTGCCATAGATCGCGATGATCTGTGTTTTCTTGGTCGCCTCGGTCACCGGGATTTCTTCCAACGGCTCGTTGGCTTCGTCCCTCAGACGCTGGTCGAAATCTTTGAGGTTCGGCGCATCAAGCGTCATGAGAAGCTCCCCAGTTCAGGATCATTTTCAGGCAGGCCGGGTCGTTGAACGCGGTCTCGTAAGCCGTGGCGGCATCGTCGGCGGACACCGAATGGGTGATCAGACCGCTCAGCGACAGCGCCCCGCATTCCACCAGCGTGCGCGTGGCGATCAGGTCTTCGCGATCCCACTCTGCCGCGATGCGCAGCCGCGCCTCCTTCATGAAGGCGGGCGGAAAGGCAAAGGACAGCGGATCGGTGTAGAACCCGGCCAGCACCACCTCGCCGCCCTTGGCGATGCGGGTGATCAGGTCGTTCAGCAGCGAACCGACGCCCGAGGCATCGTAGATCGTGCGATAATCACGGCGCGGATCGTTGTCGGGGTGGATCACCTCATACCCTTCGGCGCCGGCGGCGCGGTCGGGGTTGATTTCCCACACGGTGGGGGCGGGCGCACCGGCGGCGATGGTCAGCCGCGCCAAGAGCCGCCCCAGAACGCCGTGACCGACGATCAGTTCGGGCATCTTCTTGTCGACACCGGCCAGAGAATGGCGCGCGGTCGCCGCCAGCGCCAGCAAGGCACCCTCGGCACCCAGGGCGGGGTCGATGCGGGTCACGCGGCCGGCATCGGACACCAGCAGGCGGGCAGAGCCGCCAAACAGGCCGAACGCCCCCTCGTAACAGTTCGCGCCGGGCACAAAGACCCGCTCGCCAACCTTGAAATTCGTGTCGGACCCGGCCTCGACCACTTCGCCAGCGGCCTCATAGCCGGGGACCAGCGGATAGCCCATGCCGGGAAAGGGGGGCATGTTGCCGGTGTAGAACAGCTTTTCCGTGCCGGTAGAGATGCCCGAGTGAGAGATCTGAATCACCAGGTCCGTGGGCCCCGGCGCGGTCAGCGACAGACGGCCCAGCCCAAGCTCACGAGGGCCCCGAAGGATGACGGCTGTCGTTTCCATTCTGCGCCTCCCCTCCCTGTCGAGCGCCCGAATTGTGTCGGGACTCACTCACGGTTATCACTTGTTTGTCAGTTTAACCTGACACGCTCAAGTGTCAACTTTTTTAGACAGGTTGGCGGCGCCTTTATGCGACCCCGGGTTTACGCGCCGTTACCACCGAAGTGATGAAGGGGCGGCGCGTCGCGGGGATCTCGATCTCGACGAACCCGGCCTCTTGGGCCAGCTCGGCAATACGCGCGGCGGACCTGGCGCGACCGGTCTGCATCGCCATGCAGTAAAAGGCAAAATAGGCATCCCCCGCGCGTTGCGGCTGATCCCCGCCCGACATCGGCTCGGACACGATCAACCGCCCACCAGCGGGCAGCGCGGCATGGACGCTGGCCAGCAGCGCGCGCACGGTTTCGTCGGCGTGGTCATACAGAACACGGATCAACGAGATCGCATCCGCCCCCTCGGGCAGCGGATCGTCCCGAAAACTGCCGGACACGATGCGGGTCCGATCCGACAGGCCGCGGTCCAGGAACCGCGCCTCGGCGGCGGGCGCCACGGCGGGCAGGTCGAACAGCGTCATCTTGAGATCGGGATAGCGCGCACCGACGGCCGCCAGGAACGCCCCGGTCCCGCCGCCCACATCCAGCAGACGGCGAATCCCGTCGAACGAGATCGTGCGCAGGGTTTCCTCGGCGACCAGGCTTTGGCTGTCGGCCATCAGGCGGGAATAGCGATCGGCCACCTCGGGATTTTCGGCCGACCCGGCCCCGAACACATAGGGCCAAAAGCGGGCCAGTTCGGTCTCTTTCTCGCCGCGCAGCAGGGCGATGGGATCCTCAAGGTCGCGATAGAACACGTCGTGATGCTGGATCATGCCGATCACGCCGGGCACGCCGATCAGCGCGGCCCCCAGCGGCGCCAGCTGATAGCCGCCCTTGACCCTCTCGAACAGCTCCAGCGCGGTGGCGGCCTGGCACAGCGCCTGCATCCGATCCTCGGGGATGCGGCAGCGGCTGGCCAGCGCGGATACCGATTGCGGTGCGTCGCATGTGGCGGTCAGCAGGTCCAGATCGACCACCGCCCACAGCACCTGGCTGTAGACAAAGCCCGACACCAGATCGAACAGCTTTTCGCCCTCGCGCTTGGAATGGCGGCGGGTCAGGGCAAAGCGGCTGGCCCAGCTTTGAAACGCGGGCGAGGCGATCTTGCGGTTACGCCAGCGCCGCCAGCTGAAACCACGCGGCGCGCGGGCGAGGCCGCTTTCGGAGGATGTATGTGTCATTCTGCGGCATGCACCGAGGCAGAGGCCGGCATCAGACGCTCGGCCGTCTTGCGCACCATCTGGGCCAACGCCGCCTCGCCCGGGCAGGGCGGGATCGACTCGATCGCCCCGGACAGCACGTCCTTGAGCCGCTGGATCGCCCCCTCGACGCCCAGTTCGGTCACGGCGCTGGGGCGGTGGTTGACCTCGTCCTGACCGGCGGGCTTGCCGATCGTTTCGGCGTCACACAGCGCGTCCTTCAGGTCGTCGGCCACCTGGAACGCCTCGCCGATGCGCGCGCCCAACTCTTGCCAGGGTTCGGCGGCCTGACCGGCGGCGACGGCGCCCATCTGGGTGGCGGCGATGAACAGCGCGCCGGTCTTGGCCTGGTGATACGCCGACAGGTCCACCTGATCTTCGCTTTCCCAGCCCTGACCGGCGCAGATGCCATAAGGCATGCCGGTGCGCGTTCCGATGATCTTGATCAGTTCGATCGCCCGGGCAGGGTCGTGTTGGGCCGCGCGGGCCAACACCTCGAACCCCGCGACGATCAGGCTGTCGCCGGTCAACAGCGCCAGCGGCTCGCCATAGGCCTTGTGGACGGTAGGTTTGCCGCGGCGAATGTCGGCATTGTCGAAACAGGGCATGTCGTCATGCACCAGGCTGGCGCAATGGATCAGCTCGACCGCCGTGGCGGCGGCATCGGCCAGCGCGGGCTGGTCATCGCCACAGGCCAGCGCCACGTGCAGGCAGATGGTCGGACGGATGCGCGCGCCGCCCGGCGTCACAGCATAGTCAAGCGCCTGGGCCAGCCTTGGCGGGGCGGACCCGGCCTGCCCTTCTGCGATTGCCTGCTGGATGGCCGATTCGATTCGCGCCGAGATGTCCATCGACCGCTCCCATGTGCTGTTCTGTCCCGCGTCGTGACACGTCATGTGTCAGGTTTACAGGACATTTGAGATTGTAAATCAGAATGGACACTCTATCCTCCCAAGTCAATATTTCTCGAGGGGGCGCAATGGCCGCATCGCCTGAAAAAGTCGTCGTAATCGGGGCCGGAATGGGCGGGCTTTCCGCCGCGATCCGGCTGGCCCACGCGGGTCTGGACGTGCGCGTCGTGGACCGCGCCCCAGTGCCCGGCGGCAAGATGCGCACCATGGACAGCACCGCGGGCCCGGTCGATGCGGGCCCCACGGTGATGACCCTGCGCCCGGTATTCGAGGAACTTTTCGACAGCGTCGGCGCCCGGCTGGGCGACTATGTCACGCTGCACCGCGAAGAGGTGCTGGCCCGGCACTGGTGGCCCGATGGCAGCTCGCTGGACCTGTTCGCAGATCCCCAGGCCAGCGCCGATGCCGTAGGCGCCTTTGCCGGCCCAAAGGCCCGCAAGGAATTCGAGGCGTTCCGCCGCCGCGCCAAGCGGCTGTTCGAGGCGTTCGATGCCCCGATGATGCGGGCGGTCACGCCCTCGCAATCCGCGCTGACCCGGCATGTGATGACCCACCCCTGGCTGATCTTTGACATGGCCCCGCATCGCACGCTGGCGGGCAGTCTGGGCGCGCAGTTCTCGGATCCGCGGCTGGCGCAGCTGTTCGGGCGCTATGCGACCTATGTCGGCGGCTCGCCGTTTCAGTCGCCCGCGCTTTTGGGCCTGATCTGGCATGCCGAGGCCCAGGGCGTCTGGCGGGTCGAGGGGGGCATGCACCAACTGGCCCGCGCGTTGGAAAAACTGGCCCGCGACAAGGGCGTTACATTCAGCTTTGGCACCCGCGCCACCCGGATCGAGATCCAGAACGGCGCCGCCGCGGCGGTGCACCTTGAGGATGGCACCCGCCTGCCCGCCGACCGTGTGGTGTTCAACGGCGATCCCGCGGCGCTGGGGGCCGGTCTGATGGGCGAGGCGCTGCGCGAGACGCTGCCGCGCGACGCGACCCATCCACGCAGCATTTCGGCCTATGTCTGGAGCTTTGCCGCCCAGCCGCACGGCCCCGAGATGGTGCATCACAACGTGTTCTTCTGCGCCGATCCGCGCAAGGAATTCGACCCCATCGCCGCCGGGCATATGCCCGAGGATCCCACGCTCTATATCTGTGCGCAGGACCGCGGCGCCGGCCGCACCCCCCAGGGCGAAGAGCGGTTCGAAATCATCATGAATGGCCCGCCCGTCGCCGACGGGGCCGAGGCCACAGACGAGGAGAAAGAAACGTGCCGGACACGCACCTTCCAGACGCTGGCCCGGTTCGGGCTGACCTTCGATCCCCGACCGGGGGTTCAGTGGCTGACGACGCCGCGCCACTTCGCCCGGCTGTTTCCAGCGTCCGAAGGTTCCCTCTACGGGCGGAGCCCGCACGGCCTGACAGCCTCGTTGAAGAGACCCACGGCGCGGCTGGGCCTGCCGGGGGTCTACCTGGCGGGGGGCGGGGCGCATCCGGGGGCGGGCATCCCCATGGCAACCCTCTCCGGCAGGCACGCGGCCGAGGCGATATTGACGGACCTTGCTTCAACCTCGATGTCCCACCCAACGGCTACGCGTGGTGGTATATCGACGGCATAAGCCATGATGGCGAACGCTCGATCTCGATCATCTCGTTCATCGGATCGGTGTTTTCGCCCTGGTATCGCTGGTCGGGCCGCAAGAACCCGGAAAACCACTGCTGCATCAACGTCGCCACCTATGGCAAGGGCGGGCGCTGGACGATGACCGACCGCGGTCAGGCGGCCCTGCGCCAGACGCCCGACACGTTCCAGGTGGGGCCGTCGAAACTGACCTGGGTCGGCGGCAAGCTGATCATCGACATCGACGAACTGGCCTGGCCGCATATGCACCGCCTCAAGGGGCGGGTGACGGTCACCCCCTCGGCGGTGACGGATGTCGAACTGCCGCTCAAGGCTGACGGCAGCCATATCTGGCGCCCCTTCGGCCCCTCCTCCGAGATCGAGGTCGATCTGGATCAGCCCGGCTGGCAATGGACCGGACACGGCTATTTCGACGCGAATTTCGGCACTGCCGCGCTGGAGGATGACTTTAGCTATTGGACCTGGGGCCGGTTTCCCGCCCATGACAACGGGGCGCTGTGTTTCTACGACGCGACGCTGCGCGACGGGTCAGACCTGGCGGTGGGGCTGCATTTCGATGCCGACGGGACGGCCCGGGTGATCGACGCGCCGCCGCGCACGCGGATGAAGCGGTCAAAATGGCTGGTGCGGCGCGAAACCCGCGCCGATCCCGGCTATACGCCCCACCAGGTGCACGACATGCTGGACGCGCCGTTCTATTGCCGCGCCGCGGTGCGCACCCAGGTCGGCGGCGAGGAAATCGTCGGCGTGCACGAGGCGCTGGACCTGAACCGTTTTGCCAGCCCGCTGCTTAAGCCGATGCTCGCGGTCAAGGTGCCGCGCCGGGCCGGTTGGACGTTCAAGGACTAGGAAAACGTCTCGGGCGACCCTGCGCAAAACGCGGGGGCGCCCGGTCGGCCGGGGCCTCAGGCCCCGGCCATCTCGGCGGCAAAGGGGTTGCGCCGCCAGATCGAAAAGTTCAGCGCGAACGCATAGCTGGTCCAGACCAGATAGGGCGCGACCAACAGCCCGGCATACAGATCGATCCGCCAGAACGCGATCACCATCGTCAACACCGAAGCCCACATCCCGAACAGCACCACCAGTGCCGGGCCCAGTTTGTGCAGGCCAAAAAACACGGGCGACCACAGCGTGTTGAACACGATCTGCAACCCCCAGATCGCCAGCGCGTAGACCACCGCCGGATGGCCCGACATCGCCACCCGCGTGGCCGCGTAGGCCATCGAAACATAGAGCACCAGCCAGGCCAGCGGGAACAGCCAGTTGGGCGGCGTCCAGACGGGTTTGGACAGGCGTTGGTACCAGCTGCCGGGCGAAAAGAACGCCCCGGTCGAGCCTGCCGCGAAGGCGGTCAACAGGAAAAGGGCGAAGAGCGGCCAGTCGATGCTCATGTCAGGAGGCGTCCTTTGGGCGCACGATATCGCAAGGGTTCCCCCGTTAGATAGTGCGCCCCTGCCCCGCGGCCAATGCGTCACCACGAAGCGCCCTCTGATGCGCCTCCAGGCGGGCCAGCACCGCGATGATCTCGCCCGCGCGCCCCTCGCCCCAGGGGTTTTCCGAGGGACGGTGATCGGCGGCGGCGTCGACCAGGTAGGCGACCTCGGGCAACGGTGCGGCATACAGCACGGCCGAGCGTGGCATGACCGAGGCAATCGCCGCCTGTGCCGAGGCCCAGACCAGCCAGCCCATCTTTTGTCCCATGGTGGTATGGGCGCGGCGGGTGATGCTGTCATAGCCCGCGCACGCGACCTCGCGTCCGATCCCGGCATAGATGTAACGCGCGGCAAATATCCCCGACCGGCACGACAGCGGCAGTTCCGCCACCCCCGGTTCAGACCGGAAGTAGAGCCGGTTCGAATCCGCCACCAGGCGCTTGACCATGCGCCGGATCGGGCGCGTGGGCTGCGGGTCGGCGAAAAAGGCGTCGATGTCGATTCCGAACTGGTCGAACCACTCGGTCGGCAGGTAAATGCGGCCCGCGGCGGCATCCTCGCCCACGTCGCGGGCGATGTTGGACAGTTGCATCGCCACGCCCAGGTCACAGGCCCGCGCCAGCGCGTGCGGGTCGCGCACCCGCATCAGCACGCACATCATCACCCCCACCGCCGCGGCGACCCGCGCCGAATAGGCATAGACATCCGACAGCGTGGCGTGGCGGCGTTCCATCGCGTCCCAGGCCATCCCCTCCAGCAGGGCCTCTGGCAGGGTGCGGGGCATGTCGAACTCTTCGACAATGGCGGCAAAGGCGCGATCGGCCGGCGCGTTGCGCGGCGTGCCGCGATAGACCATCTCCAGCCGCTCGCCCAGGTTCAGAACGGCGGCGGTCTTTTCGGTGGTCAGATCGACCGAGTCATCGGCAAGCCGGCAGAACGCATACAGCGCCAGCGCAGGATCGCGCACCCGACCGGGCAACAGGCGCGAGGCCGCGTGGAACGAATACGACCCGGTGCGGATCGCATCCTCGCAGTGTTGCAGATCCGCCGGGGCGATCATGCTAGCCCGCCGTGACGCTGGCCGCATCGGGCACGATCTTTGACAGCACCTCGGCCGAGGTGATCACGCTGGGCAAACCAGCGCCCGGATGCGTGCCGGCCCCGACCATATACAGCCCCTCGACCTCTTCGCTGATGTTGTGCGGGCGGAAGTTGGCGCTTTGGAAAATCCGCGGCTCCAGCGAAAAGCCCGCGCCGAAGGGCGAGCGATAGCGGGTGCGGAAATCCTCGGGCGTCAGGACCATGCTGGCGGTGACATGTTTGCCCAGCCCCGGCAGCAGCTTTTCCTCCATGAAGTCCTGCACCATCTGGCGATAGCGTTCGCCCTGGGCCTGCCAGTCGATCGGATTGTCCGATTGCAGGTTCGGCACCGGCGACAGCGCATAGAACGTGTCATCGCCCGCCGGCGCGGCCGAGGGATCGGTCACGCTGGGACGGTGGATATAAAGGCTCATGTCGTCGGCCAGGTTTTCCTGGTCAAAGAAGATCTCGCGCACCAGCCCCTTGTAGCGGGGGCCGTTCAGCACGGTGTGGTGGCCCACATCCTGCCACATGTCACGGGTGCCCTTGGTGCCGAAATACCAGACGAACAGGCCCATCGACCACCGCGCCTTGGCAACCTTTTCATCGGTCCAGCGCCAGCGGCGGTGATTGCGCAGCAGCGTATTATAGGTAAAGCCCGCGTCGGCATTGGACACGACCAGATCGGCGGCAACCTCTTCGCCCCCCATCAGTTTTACGCCGCAAACCTTGTGGTTCTTGACCATGATCTCGTCGACCTCGGTCGCCATCCGCATGGTGCCACCCTGCCATTCGATGACATCGGCCATGGCCTTGGCGATCGCGGCCACGCCGCCCATGGCGTAATGCACCCCGAATTCCTTTTCGAGATAGCTGACCAGAATATACATCGAGGTCACGTTGAACGGATCGCCCCCGATGAACAGCGGGTGGAACGACAACGCCATGCGCAGGCGCTCGTCCTTAACCCGGCTGGCGGCATGGGCATAGACGGATTTGTCCGCGCGCAGCAGGCCGAAAATGTGCAAGACCTTGACCAGGTCCCACCACTTGTGCATCGGCTTGCGGCCAAGCTGTTCAAACCCGAACCAATAGCGTTTCTCGCTATCTTTCAGGAACTTGTCATAGCCCGGCAGGTCCGAGGGCGACAGCCGGGCAACCTCGGCGCGCATCTTGTCGGTATCTTGCTGGGCCTTGAACCGTTCGCCGTCGGGAAAGACGATTTCATAAAACGGGTCCATCGGGACCAGGTTCACGTCCTTGTCGAACTCGCGCCCACAGGCGGCCCAGAGATCCTGAAAGATCTGCGGGACGGTGACGATCGTGGGGCCAAGGTCAAAGCGGTGGCCATCCTTCCAGATCGCCGAACCACGCCCGCCGGGCACGTCCAGATTGTCGATCACCGTCACCCGGTAACCCTTGGCGCCCAGGCGCATGGCGGCGGCCAAACCGCCCAACCCAGCACCGATTACAACGGCGTGCGGACCCTTGGCCCGCACCGCCTCTTCCGCAAGAACGGGATCGACTCGTGTCATCATGTCGCTAGGTTAAACCTGTCTAGTTTAGTTTACAATGCTTCTACCGGATGCGCGCACGGGGCGGCAGGTTCCTTTCCGTCGCACCCCGAAGTGACACACACGACGCAAACGCCGCGTAGGAGAATCGCACATGCAAGTCACGACCATCAGCTTCTTTCGCTATGACAACTGGGCCTCTCGGATCGAGGCCTTCAGCCAGATGGCCCGTGGCCGGTTCGCGCTGAAAAACGTGCCCGGCCTGGAATTTTTCAAGATGCTGGGCACCGGGTCCGATGCCGGATTCAACCCGCGCCCCAACGTGAACGTCAACGCGATCCTGTGCGTCTGGCCGGACATGGCGACCGCCAAGGCCGGGCTTGCCGACAGCATCACCCACCGGACCCTGCGGGACCACGCCTGCGAGACTTACACGATCTACCTGACGCCCACCTCGGCACGCGGCCTGTGGTCCGGGGTCGAGCCGCTGAAAGTCACTGAAAAGCCCGACGACAGCGGCACCATCGCCGTGCTGACGCGCGCCACCGTCAAGCTGCCCGTCGCGCTGAAATTCTGGGCCGAGGTGCCCGAGGTCCAGGAACGCGTCGCCAAGCACCCCAACTGCGCCTTCCATATCGGCATGGCCGAGGTGCCGTGGGTGCAGCAGGTGACCTTCTCGCTGTGGAACAACAAGAAGGAAATGGGCGGCTTTGCCTATGGCAACTGCCCGCACGGCAACGCGGTGAAACACGTCCGCGAAGGCGACTGGTTCAAGGAAGAGATGTATGCCCGCTTCAACATTCTGGAAGAAGAGGGTACTTGGGAAGGCGGAAGCCCGATGAGTCTGCTGAAAACCGGCCGGACCTTCGACGAACCCACGACGGCGCCAAAGAAAAAGGCGCGCAAGAAAACGGAAGAACCTGCATGAACCAACCCTTTCCCTTCTCCGCCATCGTTGGCCAGGAGGAAATGAAGCAGGCGATGATCCTGACTGCGATCGACCCGGGCATTGGCGGCGTGCTGGTGTTCGGGGATCGCGGGACCGGGAAATCGACTGCGGTCCGCGCCCTCGCAGCCCTGCTGCCGCCCATCAGGGCGGTGGCAAGCTGCCCGGTCAACTCTGCCTCGGTCGACAAGTGCCCCGAATGGGCGCACCTGACCTCGACCGAGATCATCAGCCGCCCAACCCCGGTGGTCGACCTGCCGCTGGGCGTGACCGAGGATCGTGTCGTCGGCGCGCTGGATATCGAAAAGGCGCTGAGCAGCGGCGAAAAGGCGTTCGAGCCGGGCCTGCTGGCGCGCGCCAACCGCGGCTATCTGTATATCGACGAGGTCAACCTGCTGGAGGATCACATCGTCGACCTGCTGCTGGACGTGGCCCAGTCGGGCGAGAACGTGGTCGAGCGCGAAGGCCTGTCGATCCGGCACCCCGCCCGTTTCGTCCTGGTCGGGTCGGGCAACCCCGAAGAGGGGGAACTGCGCCCGCAGTTGCTGGACCGCTTTGGCATGTCGGTCGAGGTCAGTTCGCCCTCGGATGTCGAGACCCGGATCGAGGTGATCCGCCGCCGCGACGCCTATGAAATGGATTACGAAGGGTTCATGGGCCACTGGCGTCAGGCCGATGATGAACTGCGCGAACGGATCCTGGCCGCGCGGGCGCATCTGCCCACGATGGTCACGCCCGATTCGGTTCTGCGCGACTGTGCCGAGCTGTGCCTTGCGCTGGGCTCTGACGGGTTGCGCGGCGAACTGACCTTGCTGAAAACCTCGCGCGCGCTGGCCGCATTCGAGGGTGCGGACGAGCTGACGCGCGAGCATGTGCGCAAGGTCGCCCCCTCGGCGCTGCGTCACCGCCTGCGCCGCGATCCGCTGGACGAGGCCGGATCGACCAGCCGCGTCAGCCGCGTTCTGGAGGAGGTGCTGGGGTGAGCCTTCCAGCGTCCGTCTGGACACGAGTCGAGGTCGGCCTGAACGCGCTGGCCGTGGATCCCGCCGGTTTGGGCGGGATGTGGCTGCGCGCGCGCTCGGGTCCGGTCCGCGACCGGGTGGTTGCCGCGCTGGGCGCGCTGCCGCTGCCGCAAAAACGGCTGCACCCCTCGATCGGCGACGAGCAGCTGTTCGGCGGCATTGACCTCAGCGCCACCCTGGCCGCTGGCAAGATGGTCGCGCGCAAGGGCATCCTGGCCGAACCCGCCGTGCTGGTCCTGCCGATGGCCGAACGCATCCAGCCCGGCCTGGCCGCGCGGCTGGCGGGGGCCATGGACCACGGCACCGGCCATTGCCTGATCGCGCTGGACGAGGGCGCCGAGCCCGAGGAAACCCTGCCCGAGGCGCTGACCGATCGCCTGGCGCTGCATGTCGATCTGGACGCCCTGCCCTATGGCGAAACCGACCCGCTGGACATGGACACCGAGGCCCTGGCCGCGGCCCGTGCCCGCCTGCCCCAGGTGCGCGCCAGCGATTCGATCCTGCAGGACATGACCCTGCTGGCGGTGCGGCTGGGCATAGACAGTTTGCGCGCGCCGATGCTGGCCCTGCGCACCGCCAAGGCACTGGCCGCGATCGCGGGCAATGACGAGGTGTCGGTCGATGATCTGACCGCCGCGGTCGAACTGGTGCTGGCCCCGCGCGCCACCCAATTCCCGCAAGAGCCGGAAGAGGACGAACGCCCCCCCGAGGATCAGCCCCCCCCCGAGCCGGAACCCGAGCAGAACGAGCCCGAAAACGACCCAGGCGAGGGTCAGTCGCTGGACGATCTGCCGTTGCAAGATATCCTGCTGGAGGCCGCACAGGCCGCCCTGCCCGCCGATCTGTTGGCCAAGCTGGCCGCCAAGAAAAGCCAACGCAGCGCCGGCGGCACCGCCGGTGCGGGCGCCAAGCGCAAGGGCAACCGGCGCGGTCGCCCGATCCCCTCTCGTCAGGGGCGGATCGACGGGACCACGCGGATCGACGTGATTTCCACCCTGCGCGCCGCCGCGCCCTGGCAGACGATCCGCAAACGCGAAAGCCGCTTTGAACGCTCGCTGCACATCCGCACCGACGACATCCGCATCCGCCGCTTTGAGGAAAAGAGCGACCGGCTGTTGATCTTTGTCGTCGATGCGTCTGGCTCTGCCGCGATGACCCGCCTGGCCGAGGCCAAGGGCGCGGTCGAATTGTTGCTGGCCGAGGCCTATGCCCGCCGCGACCACGTCGCGCTGGTCTCGTTCCGCGGCGAGGGGGCAGAGCTGTTGCTGCCGCCCACCCGCTCGTTGGTGCAGACCAAGCGGCGTCTGGCGGCCCTGCCCGGCGGCGGCGGCACCCCCCTGGCCGCGGGGCTGCGCACCGCCCTGGAGGTTGCGATTCAGGCCAAGGGGCGGGGCATGACGCCCACTGTCGCCCTGTTGACCGACGGGCGGGCCAATATCGCGCTGGACGGCACCGCAAACCGCGTCATGGCCGGCGAGGATGCCAGCAACATGGCGCGGGCGATTCGCGGCTATGGGTTTCCAGCGATGGTGATCGACATGGGCCAAAGGCCCGAACGCTCGCTCAAGGTATTGGCCGACCTGCTGGGCGCGCCCTATATCCCGCTGCTGCGCGCGGACGCGAACCGGCTGTCCTCGGCCGTGTCGGCGGCGCTGGACGCCTAGGGCCGATGGACTGGGAACGCGACGGCGCCGATTGGCCGAACCGGGACCATTCGCGGTTCGTGCGGCACCGTCCGCATCTGTGGCATATCCAGCAGGCCGGCCAAGGCCCCGTGGTGCTGCTGTTGCACGGCACCGGCGGGGCCAGCCATAGCTGGCGCGACGTGTTTCCCTTGCTGGCGCGGCATTACACGGTCGTAGCACTGGATCTGCCGGGTCAGGGGTTTTCCAAGATGGGGGCGCGGCAACGCTGCGGCCTGGACGGGATGAGCCAGGACATCGCCGCGCTGCTGGCGGGCGAAAACCTGCTGCCTGACGCCATTATCGGCCATTCGGCGGGGGCGGCGCTTGCGCTGCGGCTGGTGCGGGATCTGGCGCGTCCGCCCAAGGCGATCGTCGGGATCAACGCCGCACTGGAAAACTTCAAGGGTATGGCCGGGTTTCTGTTCCCGATGATGGCCAAGATGATGGCGCTGAACCCACTTTCGGCATCCGAGGTGTCCCGCTGGCTGGGCACCGCGCCCAATGTCAGCCAGTTGATCGGCATGATCGGCAGTCGTCTGACACCCGAGGGGCTGGCGCTCTATCATCGGCTGGTCGCGGACCGGCACCATACCGACGCGACCCTGGCGATGGTTTCGCAATGGACGCTGGAGGGGTTGTCGCATGACCTGCCCGGGATCGACATTCCGACGCTGCTGATCGTCGGCGATGCGGATCGCGCGGTGGCGCCGGAAACCTCGGTCAAGGCGGCGGCGCGGATGCCCCGTGCAGAGGTTGCGCATTTTCCCGGCCTGGGCCACCTGGCCCATGAAGAGGCCCCCGTCGAGGTGACCGCCCGGATCGAGGCGTTCTTGGCGGACCACCTGTAACCCCACCCGCAAGGCAAAAGGCCGCCGGGCGAATGCCGGCGGCCTTGGGATCGTGTTAGATCGCGTGGGTTTATTCCGGCTCGGTCACGCCCAGGCTGGCAAGGTAGGCGTAGACGTCGATCGCCTCTTGCTCTTTGCGGACCTTGTGGGTCATCGCGCCGCGCGCCTTGTCATCGTCAAGATAGGCCCGCAGATAGGCGGTCGGATCCTGCACGTATTTCACGAATTCTTCCTCGGTCCAGATCAGGCCATTTTCGCCAGCTTCGGACATCGACTTGGAGTATTTGAAATCCTCGACACGGCCCGCGTGCCGGCCGGGAGCCTTGTAGAGGTTCGGACCGACCTTGGCTTTGTTACCGGCCAGGGTTTCGCCCGCATCGTTGACAACAACATGGCAAGTGGTGCACTGGCGGAACGCCTTTTCGCCAGCGGCGGCGTCGCCCGTGGCTTCCTGGGCGAACACGGGGCCCGCGACGAGGGCGGCGGCCGCAACCAGAGCAAATTTCGTTTTCATCAGTCTCTCCCTGACTCGATTTAACCGGGCATACCATGGAGTGCTGTTCGACCAACGTCAAACGTTTAAGGTCACACTTGCGAGAGGCTTCGGCGCGGACAGCGGGATCACAGCCCGCCGTATGGCGGCGGCCGGCTCAGGCGCCGTGCAAATCCTCTTGGGGCATCTCGGCCTTTTCGTGTTCGCGCTTGGACACTGGCAGCATCCAACGCCACAGCCGCTCATCTGGCAACGGCAGCACCATCAGCCAATGCTCCAGCAGCGCCAGCGCAGTCAGCGCGGCCAAGAGTGCAAAGCCAACCGTTTCCGCCGGGCTGGCCACGGAAAACAGCCGTTCCAGCCAGCACGCCACGGCAAAGGTCAGCGCCGAGACCGAGAACGGGAACATCCAGTTCAGCTTGGCGATGCGGAAATGGCTGGGCAGATGCGCCAGCGGCGTGGGCAGGAATTCGATATTGATCTTGGGAACCCCCAAAAACAAATTCAGCTTGGCCGAGATCCGCGCAAAAAACAGCACGATAAAGGTCCACACACCAACGGTGTTGGGCGCATGGTGGCTGGTCATCAGCATCACGAACAGGATCACCACCAACAGCGTCTCGTGATAGGCGATGGTGCCATAGGCGCGCATGAACCGTTCCCACCCGCGGGCGCCATCGTGGCAATGGGTGGTGTTTGGCCCGGTAATGATCCCGGTCAGAAAGGCCAACTCGACCCAGCCCCAGATCGCCAGGGCAGACACAAAGGCAGCATAGGCGGTGCCGACGCTTTCGACATGGCGGCTCAATTCGAACCCCCAGACGCCCGCGCCCAATAGCGGCAGCGCCATCACGGTCGCCTGTAAATGGGCAAACCGGCCACGATGCTCGGCGCGACGCACGACGATCAGGATCGCCCCGGTGGAAAACCACCAAAGGAAAAGCGCCCCAAGCGCCGCAAACCACGCCGAACTTATCAATACACAGGCTCCAATCGGGTCGAGGTGGGTACCTGGTGACGCTTGGCCGGGATCGTATAGAGCATCGCAAAGGCCATTGCCGCGCGCGCGCTGGCGGCCCCTTGGGCCACCTTGCCCGCGATCCCGCCGCGCCGTTTCGCGGCGTCCATGTCCGTGCTGGCGCGTTGCAGCATATGCAGCCCCTTCATCCAGCGCGGGTGGTCAATGTCCAGCGTGATCGGAAATATCTGTTTGGACAACTCCGATGTCTTGCGGAACACCTCTTGGCCATACCAGTCGGTATCGACGCCCAGCGCCTGGTGAAAGGCCGGGCGCTGATGGTCGCGCACATGCATCGTGGCAAACACCGCCGTCAGAAAGAACTTGATCCACCAGACGTTGACGCCAGAGGTCAGTTTGGGGTCGGTCTTCATCAGCAGGGCAAAGGCCTCGCCATGGCGAAACTCGTCATTGCACCACTCCTCGAACCACTTGAAGATCGGGTGGAACCGCTGCTCGGGGTGCTCTTCGAGATAGCGGAAAATCGTGATGTAGCGCGCATAGCCGATCTTTTCCGACAGGTAGGTGGCGTAATAGATGAACTTGGGCCGGAAATAGGTGTATTTCTTT
>JAFGTV010000012.1 GCA_016938875.1 Paracoccaceae bacterium | reverse complement strand
CATCGGCTCGGGTCCGGCGGGCTATACCGCCGCCGTCTATGCCTCTCGCGCGATGCTGGAACCCGTTCTGATCCAGGGCATTCAGCCCGGCGGCCAGCTGACCATCACCACCGAGGTCGAAAACTGGCCCGGCGAGACCGAGATCCAGGGCCCCGATCTGATGCTGAAGATGGAGGCCCACGCCAAGGCCATGGGGGCCGAAATCGTGGCGGACTACATCAGCGCGCTGGACCTGTCCGCGCGCCCGTTCACCGCCACCGCCGACAGCGGCACCACCTATAGCTGTGACGCGCTGATCCTGGCGACGGGCGCCCAGGCAAAATGGCTGGGCCTGCCCTCCGAAGAGAAATTCAAAGGCTTCGGCGTTTCGGCCTGCGCCACCTGCGACGGGTTCTTTTATCGCGGCCAAGAGGTCGTGGTGGTCGGCGGCGGCAATGCGGCCGTCGAAGAGGCGCTGTTCCTGACCAACTTTGCATCCAAGGTGACACTGATCCACCGCCGCGACAGCCTGCGCGCCGAAAAGGTGCTGCAACAGCGCCTGTTCAAGAACCCAAAGGTCGAAATCCTTTGGGATCACGGCGTAGACGAGATCCTGGGCAGCAGCGACCCGCTGGGTGTCGAGGGCGTGCGCGTCAAACACGTCCAGACCGGCGAAACCCAAGTCGTCCCCTGCACCGGGTTTTTCGTCGCCATCGGTCATGCGCCGGCCTCTGAACTGGTGGCCGATCAGTTGGAAACCCACATGGGCGGCTATGTCGTCACGAAACCCGACAGCACCGCCACCTCGATCCCCGGCGTCTTTGCTGCGGGCGATCTGACCGATCACAAGTATCGCCAGGCCGTCACCTCGGCCGGGATGGGCTGCATGGCCGCGCTGGAGGCCGAGCGGTTCCTGGCCGAGCAAGACGGCTAAACCCAGCAGGCGGCCCGCACCCCGGGGGACCGATAGGATGATCGCGTTTCGCGGGATGGTTTGGCGCATCCTCGACGCGGATCGCGCAGGCGCCCCCTGTGCGCCCGCCCGCGCCCCCGAGGGGCGGTTTCACCATTCCGGGCAAGTGGCCCTTTACGCCTCGTTCACCGCCGAAGGGGCGGGGGTCGCCATCCGCCGCTATGTCCAGCCCGGCGATCCGTCCCGGGTGATCGTGCCGCTGCGCATCAACGCCACGCGCCTGCGCGACCTGCGCGCCCTGCCCGATCCGACGCGGGCCTCGGTGGTGTGGCAGGATTTGCGCGCGGCGGGTCAGCCCGCCCCGACCTGGGCGCTGTCGGACGCTGCCCGGGCCGCAGGCGCGCAGGGAATGATGTATCCCTCGCGCAGCCGACCCGAGCTGACACATCTCGTCCTTTTCCAAACATCTGCCGCGCTGGTCGCCCCTGCGGGTCCGCCCCTCCCGTGGCCATCGCCGTGATCGCGCGCCGATCGGCACGGCCTTGCCGAGATATGCGTTCTTTTCGCCGCAGTGACGAAAAGAACCCAGACGGCGCTTGAAAACCGTCATGCTCCGGCGTTAGGGCACCCGCAAACGCGGCCCGCGCCGATCCCGTCCATTTTCAAAAAGCCCGAGTGTCAGCACATGTCCATGTCCCTTTCCA
Organism: Paracoccaceae bacterium; assembly: GCA_016938875.1. GTDB lineage: Bacteria > Pseudomonadota > Alphaproteobacteria > Rhodobacterales > Rhodobacteraceae > Rhodovulum. The sequence goes on along the minus strand of JAFGTV010000012.1, from coordinate 17,231 downwards.
ATCTCGCCCCGATCCCCGAACTCTATGTCTCGTACGAAAGCGCGCAAAAGCTGAAGGTCGAGGCCGCCGATCTGCCCAGCTGGGATCTGACCTCGCGTCAGATCTGCGATCTGGAACTGTTGATGAACGGCGGGTTCAACCCGCTCAAGGGGTTCCTGGGCGAGGACGATTACAACAGCGTCGTGGACACCATGCGGCTGGCCGACGGCACGCTGTGGCCGATGCCGATCACCCTGGACGTGACCGAAGAGTTCGCCGCCAAGCTGGAACTGGGTCAGGACATCGCCCTGCGCGACCAGGAAGGGGTGATCCTGGCGACCCTGTCGGTCACCGACCGCTGGACCCCCAACAAGGCACATGAGGCCGAAAAGGTGTTTGGCGCCGACGATCTGGCCCACCCGGCGGTGAACTATCTGCACAACGTCGCCGGTCCGGTCTATCTGGGCGGGGCGATCACCGGCATCCAGCAGCCGGTGCATTACGATTTCCGCGGTCGCCGCGACACCCCCAACGAGCTGCGCGCCTATTTCCGCAAGCTGGGCTGGCGCCGCATCGTCGCGTTCCAGACCCGCAACCCGCTGCACCGCGCGCACCAGGAACTGACCTTTCGCGCCGCGCGCGAGGCGCAGGCCAACCTGCTGATCCACCCTGTCGTGGGCATGACCAAGCCGGGCGATGTCGACCACTTCACCCGCGTGCGCTGCTATGAGGCGGTGCTGGACAAATACCCCCAGTCCACCACCTCGATGAGCCTGCTGAACCTGGCGATGCGCATGGCCGGCCCGCGCGAGGCGGTCTGGCACGGCCTGATCCGCGCCAATCACGGCTGCACCCATTTCATCGTCGGACGCGACCATGCCGGCCCCGGCAAGAACAGCGCGGGCCAGGATTTCTATGGCCCCTATGACGCCCAAGAGCTGTTTACCCAGTATCAGTCCGAGATCGGGGTCGAGATGGTCGACTTCAAACACATGGTCTATGTTCAGGAAAAGGCCCAGTATTACCCCGCCAACGAGGTGCCCGAGGGCGACACCGTCCTGGACATTTCCGGCACCGAACTGCGCCGCCGCCTGGCCGAAGGCCTGGAAATCCCCGAGTGGTTCTCGTTTCCCGAGGTGGTGACCGAGCTGCGCAAGACCCGCCCGCCGCGGGCCAACCAGGGCTTTACCGTGTTCTTCACCGGGCTGTCGGGGTCGGGAAAATCCACCATCGCCAACGCCCTGATGGTCAAGCTGATGGAGATGGGCGGGCGTCCCGTCACGCTGCTGGATGGCGACGTGGTGCGCAAACACCTGTCCTCGGAACTGGGATTTTCGAAAGAGCACCGCGACATCAACATCAAGCGGATCGGCTATGTCGCCTCTGAAATCACCAAGAATGGCGGCATCGCGATCTGTGCGCCGATCGCGCCCTATACCAGCACCCGACGCGCCGTGCGCGAGATGATCGAGGCCTATGGCGCATTCTGCGAGGTGCATGTCGCCACCCCGCTGGAGGAATGCGAAAAACGCGATCGCAAGGGGCTGTACCGCCTGGCGCGCGAGGGCAAGATCAAGGAATTCACCGGCATTTCGGACCCCTATGAGGCCCCCGAACAGCCCGAACTCAGCGTCGACACGACCGGCATCGATGTCGACAACTGCGCCCATCAGGTGATCCTGAAACTCGAACAGATGGGCCTGATCGCCGGCAACTGACCGCCTGGCGCGGCGCGGTCGCACGGGCCGCAGCGTTTCACGACAACGGGCCGCGTTATCCCACGCGGCCCGTTTTCATATCCCCGCGCCGCGTGGGCGGCGTATCAGTGCACGTTGACCGGCGCGCAATCGTTCTGGCGCGCCAGCGCAAAGGCCATCCTGCGGTCGCGCACCACCGCCAGGCGTTCGCCATCGGCGTTGTGCACGGCATAAAGCTGTTCCAGGCCCTCGGCCTCGCGCTGCACCTCTTCGGGCAGGTCGGCGACCTTGACCGGGCGCACATAGACGATGCACGCCCCCCCGTCGGGCAGAAAATCGTATTTGGTGTCCATGGCTGCTCCCTTCCCTGGTTATGCTTTTGAAATGCGGATGGTCTGGACCACGCTTTCGGGCACGGCCCGGTTCAGATCGACATGCAAAAGCCCGTTTTCCATCGTCGCCCCGGTCACCTCGACCCCGTCGGCCAGCACGAAACTGCGCTGGAACTGACGCGCCGCGATACCACGGTGCAGGAACACGCGCTCTTCGGCCTCATCGCATTGGCGGCCGCGGATCACCAACTGGCGGTCCTCGACGGTGATCGCCATGTCCCCCTCGCGAAAGCCCGCCACGGCAAGCGTGATACGATAGCCCGTCTCGGAGGTCTGCTCGATGTTGAAAGGGGGATACCCCTCGTTCCCGGACTTGGCAGTCCGTTCCACGAGGCGTTCCAACTGCTCGAACCCCAAAAGGTAGGGATGCGTGCCAAGGGTCAGTTTCGTCATATGGGCAAGTCCTTGAACAAGCGACCTGAATACTCAGCGGCCCCACATACGCGGCGACCTGTCCCAAATATGGGGGGTGCTGCTTTGCCTCGCAAGAGCCGCTTCCCGCAAGAGGGCAAAAACGGTATGTTAAGCATCTGTGCCAGAGCCGCGACTCAATCCCCCGGAGGCCGATGAACATCGCCAGCGAGATGAATTTCGAAGATGTGCAGCGCGTCAAGCTAGAGGTGCTGCGCCGCGAGCATCGCGACCTGGACAACGCGATCCACGCGCTTCAGGACCGTGGCACCAGCGATCCGTTCACCCTCAAGCGGTTGAAAAAGCAAAAACTCGCGCTCAAGGATCGCATCGCCTTGCTCGAGGATCAGCTGACCCCCGATATCATTGCGTAAGCGCCGCGCGCCGTTATAGTGCCCGCTCGCAAAACCGAGAGGGCCTGGAATGGCGGACGTGAAAGTGGGCATCATCATGGGCAGCCAGTCGGACTGGCCCACGATGAAAGAGGCAGCCGATATCCTGGACGCGCTGGGGGTGCCCTATGAGGCGCGCATCGTCTCGGCCCACCGCACACCCGACCGGCTGTGGGACTATGGCAGGGGCGCCGTGGCGCGCGGCCTGCATGTCATCATCGCGGGGGCTGGCGGGGCGGCGCATCTGCCCGGCATGATGGCGTCGAAAACGCGCGTCCCGGTGATCGGCGTGCCGGTGCAGACCCGGGCGCTGTCGGGCGTCGACAGCCTGTATTCCATCGTGCAGATGCCCAAGGGGTTTCCCGTCGCCACCATGGCGATCGGCGCGGCGGGCGCGGCGAATGCCGGGCTGATGGCCGCGGGCATCCTGGCGCTGAACGATCCTGCCCTGGCCGAGCGGCTGGACCGCTGGCGCGCGGATCTCTCGGCCTCGATCCCGCAGGAGCCCAGCGATGACTGATCCGCTGGCCCCCGGTGCGACCATCGGCATTCTGGGCGGCGGCCAGCTGGGCCGGATGCTGTCGGTCGCAGCCGCCCGCCTGGGCCTGAAAACCCACATCTATGAACCGGGCGCAGAACCGCCCGCGGGCCATGTCGCCGACCGCGTAACCACCGCCCCCTATGAGGATATCGACGCATTGGCCGCCTTTGCCGCCTCGGTCGATGTGGTCAGCTATGAATTCGAGAACGTGCCCACAGCGGCCCTGGACGCGATCGAGACCGTCGTGCCGATCCGCCCGGGCCGCCGTGCATTGGCGATCAGCCAGGACCGGCTGGTGGAAAAGGCGTTCCTGTCCGACCTGGGATTGAAAACGGCGCCCTTTGCCGCCGTGGACGATGCGACCGACCTGCAAGAGGCCCTGGCCGAAATCGGTGCGCCCGCCATCCTGAAAACCCGCCGCTTTGGCTATGACGGCAAGGGACAGGCCCGGATCATGACCCCAGGCGACGCCCCCGCCGCGCTGGTGGACATGGCCGGTGCGCCCGCGATCCTGGAAGGGTTCGTCGAATTCAGCTCGGAAATCTCGGTGATTGCGGCGCGCAGCCTGTCGGGGCAGGTCGCCTGTTACGACCCAGGCGCCAATGTTCACCGGGACGGCATCCTGCGCACCACCACGGTGCCGGCCCCGCTGAATGGCGCACAGCGCACCGATGCGGTGATCCTGGCGGGCCGTATCCTGAACGCGCTGGATTATGTCGGCGTGATGGGGGTGGAACTGTTCGTGACCCCCGCCGGGCTGGTGGTGAACGAGATCGCGCCGCGAGTGCATAATTCCGGCCACTGGACCCAGACCGGCTGTGTCATCGACCAGTTCGAGCAACACATCCGCGCCGTTGCGGGATGGCCGCTGGGCGACGGGGCGCGCCACAGCGACATCGTGATGGAGAACCTGATCGGCGACGACATGGACAGGCTGCCAGAGTTCGCCGCCGCCCCCGACGTGGCGATCCATCTCTACGGCAAGGCCGAGGTCAAGCCGGGCCGCAAGATGGGCCATATCAACCGCCGCATCGGGCCGGGCTCAGCGTAGCAACCGCTCCAGCGCGTCGGTATAGCCCAGCTCGGGCAGGAAATGGCCGGTGCGCAGAAACGCCTCGGTCTGGGCGATGACGCGCGGGTTGTTGGCCATGAACGTGTGTGTCACCGGCAGGGTCAGATGCGCCGCCATCCCCTGCACCCGGGTCGAGGCCACCGCGACCTTGCCATCATCCGGGCCGGGGATCATCGCGGAATAGATCGGGTTCAGGCTGCGGTTGCCCGCGATCACCCCCAGCGGAAAATCAACCGGTCCCAACTGGTTCGGCACGCTGTCGGGCCCGGTGCCCAGTTGCAGCCCGGCCGGGCCATTCACCCATTCGAACGCCTTGAGATCACCCAGCGCATCGACCAGTTCGGACCCAGAATTGGGCGGCGCCAGCATGACCACGCGGCCCAGGTTGTCGGGGTGGCGCCCGGCCAGCCAAAACCGCACCAGGATACCGCCCATCGAGTGGGTGACCACATGCACTCGCGCCGCCGGTCCGCAGGCCCCAAAGGCGCGCGGCAAGACGCCGGTCAGATCCTCGATCGGCGCCTCGGTCGAGGGATAGTCGGCATTCACCACCCGATAGCCGTGATGGCTCAGCACCTCTTGCATCACCGCAAAGGATCCCGTGCCACGCCCCAACCCATGCAGCAAAACCACGCAATCGGCCCAGGCCGGGGCGGCCAGACACAGCAAAAGGATCAGGAAAACGCGCCGCATCCCACACAGGTAAGTGTCGGCACCCACAATTGCGAGAGGCGCTTGCGCAGGGCGGGGGACGGCGGCACTCTGCGCGCCATGTCCACCGCCCTGCCCCGCCTGGCCGTTCGCGCCCTGATCCTCCACCAAAACCGCCTGTTGCTGGTCAATGCCTGGCCTGCGGGGGTCAGCGATCTGTGGTGCGCGCCGGGTGGCGGGGTCGAGCGGGGGCAATCGCTCCCCGAAAACCTGATGCGCGAGGTGCATGAGGAGACCGGTCTGCAGGTCGCGGTGGGCACGCCCTGCCTGGTCAACGAATTTCACGATCCCGACCGCCCGTTCCACCAGGTCGACATCTATTTCCGCTGCACCATCACCGATGGCACCCTGACCGATGACTGGCACGACCCGGCCGGGGTGGTCAGCGCGCGGCGCTTTTTCAGCCGCGACGAGATGGGGCAGATCCGGTTCAAGCCCGACAGCCTGCCGCGGGCGGCCTGGGGCACCGACGTGATCTATGATCCGCTGGAGCTGTTGATACGCTAGGGACACGTCCCGGCGGCAATGCTCAGGCGCCAAAGGCCCGCGCGTAAACCAGCCGGGCAACGGGCGGTTCGCCCTGGGGATCGGGTTCGAAAAGCGCCGTGTATTCCAGCGGATAGGGCGACACCAACCCACAGGCCCGCCCCACGGAAAAGCCAAAGCGCGTGTAATAGCGCGGCTCGCCCAGAACGACGACCGGGGCCTCGGCCACCTCCAGCGCCGCATGGATCAGCCGACCGCCCAGCCCCAGCCCCTGGGATCCCGGCGCGACCGCGACCGGGGCCAGTGCCAGCCAGCCGCGGGGTTCTTGCATATGCACAAGGGCGAGATAGGCGCGGATCGTTTCGTCATCGCTGGCGATCACCAACTCGCGCGCCATCGCGCCATCGGCGCGCAGCGCCTTGACCAGGCGCGCCTCGTCGGGCTGGCCAAAGGCAGCCTCAAGCAGCCGTGAAATCGGACCATAGTCAGAGGCGGTGGCGGGTCGGATCGTCATGGTGCCAGACTAGCAAAAAGAAAGGGGCCCTGTCGGGCCCCTTTCAATGTTCACATTGCCGCAGGGCAGATTACATCATGCCGCCCATGCCGCCCATGCCGCCCATGTCGGGCATGCCGCCACCGGCAGCGCCTTTGGGCTCGGGCTTGTCGGCGATCATCGCCTCGGTGGTGATCAGCAGACCGGCGATCGAGGCCGCATCTTCCAGCGCGGTACGGGTCACCTTGGCCGGGTCGATCACGCCGAACTTGAACATGTCGCCATATTCTTCGGTCTGCGCGTTGAAGCCAAAGGTCAGGTCGGTGCTTTCGCGCACCTTGCCCGCAACCACGGCGCCATCGACACCGGCGTTTTCGGCGATCTGGCGCAGCGGCGCCTCGAGCGCCTTGCGCACGATCACGATGCCGGCGTTCTGGTCGGCATTGGCGCCGGTCAGACCTTCAAGCACCTTGCCGGCCTGAACCAGGGCGACACCGCCGCCGACGATCACGCCTTCCTGCACCGCCGCACGGGTCGCGTTCAGGGCGTCATCGACGCGGTCCTTGCGCTCTTTCACCTCGATTTCCGTCATGCCGCCCACGCGGATCACGGCAACACCACCGGCCAGTTTCGCGACGCGCTCTTGCAGCTTTTCGCGGTCGTAGTCGCTGGAGGTTTCCTCGATCTGGGTGCGGACCTGGGCGACGCGCGCCTCGATCTCGGCCTTTTCGCCAGCGCCATCGACGATGGTGGTCTCATCCTTGGTGATCGTGACCTTCTTGGCCGACCCCAGCATGTCCATCGTGACGTTTTCCAGCTTCATCCCCAGATCTTCGGAGATGACCTGGCCGCCGGTCAGGATCGCGATGTCCTGGAGCATGGCCTTGCGGCGATCGCCAAAGCCCGGCGCCTTGACGGCGGCGATCTTCAGGCCGCCGCGCAGCTTGTTGACCACCAGGGTGGCCAGGGCTTCGCCCTCGACATCCTCGGCGATGATCAGCAGGGGCTTTTGCGACTGGATGACCGATTCCAGCAGCGGCACCATCGGCTGCAGCGACGAGAGTTTCTTCTCGTGCAGCAGGATGACGGCGTCTTCCAGATCGGCGATCATCTTGTCGGGGTTGGTCACGAAGTAGGGCGAGAGATAGCCGCGGTCGAACTGCATCCCCTCGACCACGTCGGTCTCGGTTTCCAGGCCCTTGTTCTCTTCGACGGTGATCACGCCGTCATTGCCGACCTTTTGCATCGCGTCGGCGATCTGGCGGCCGATGGCGTGCTCGCCGTTGGCCGAGATGGTGCCGACCTGGGCAACTTCGTCGCTGTCCTTGACTTCGCGGGCAGCGGCGCGGATCGCCTCGACGACCTTGGCGGTGGCCAGGTCGATGCCGCGCTTGAGGTCCATCGGGTTCATGCCGGCGGCGACCGATTTCATGCCTTCGCGCACGATGGCCTGGGCCAGAACGGTGGCGGTGGTGGTGCCATCGCCGGCCTCGTCATTGGTGCGAGAGGCAACCTCTTTCACCATCTGGGCGCCCATGTTCTCGAACTTGTCTTCCAGTTCGATTTCCTTGGCGACGGTCACGCCGTCCTTGGTGATGCGCGGGGCACCAAAGGATTTATCGATCACCACGTTGCGGCCCTTGGGGCCCAGGGTGACTTTCACGGCGTCGGCGAGGATGTTCACGCCGCGCAGCATGCGATTGCGGGCATCGGTGTCGAACTTGACGTCCTTAGCAGCCATATTGCTTGCTCCTGGTATTCTGGAATTTCAGTGGGGCGAGGCTCAGGCCAGCAGGCCGAGGATGTCGCTTTCCTTCATGATCAACAGCTCTTCGCCGTCGACCGTCACTTCGGTGCCCGACCATTTGCCGAAGAGGATGCGGTCACCCTCCTTGACGGCCATCGGGATCAGTTCGCCCGAATCCTTGCGGGCGCCTTCGCCACAGGCGATGACTTCGCCTTCGGCCGGCTTCTCTTTCGCGCTATCGGGGATGATCAGACCACCCTTGGTCTTGTCATCGCTTTCCACGCGGCGGACCAGAACCCGGTCATGCAACGGTTTGAATGCCATCTTCGAACGCTCCTTCGTGAGGGGTATGGAGTTTTATCACTCGCACCCTGTGAGTGCTAACAGCCCGGAGATAGGCACATGGCGCAGGGCTGTCAACAAGCCTGTGACGGAAAATTTTGTCCCCGCGCCACCGGGCAGACCCCGCGCGTACCCTTTGCAACGCCGCCCCGTGACAAGCCACGCGCGCGTGCCTATAACGGCGCCCGACCGACATTCATCAAGCGGACGATATTCCCATGACCATCAACGTATTCGGCCACAAGGCCCCCGACACCGATTCCACCGGCTCTGCGCTTATCTGGGCCTGGTATCTGTCCCAGATCAAAGGCACCCCGGCCGAGGCCAAGCTGTTGGGCGAGCCCAACACCGAGGCCAAGTTCATGCTGACGCGCTGGGGCTTTGAACAGCCCCAGGTCATCGCCGATGTCGCCCCGGGCCAGGATGTGGTGATCGTCGACACCAACAACGTCGCCGAACTGCCGGCCCATATCAACGAGGCCAACGTGATCGGCCTGATCGACCACCACCTGCTGCAAGGGGGGCTGAAAACCCGCAGCCCGATCGAGATCACCGTGCGCCCGCTGGCCTGCACCGCCACCATCATGCACGACCTGATGGGCCCCGATGCCGCCAAGATGCCGGACAACATCAAGGGCCTGATGCTGTCGTGCATCCTGTCGGACACGCTGGAATTCCGCTCGCCCACCACCACGCCCGTCGACAAGGCCCTGGCCGAGGCGCTGGCCGCTGACCTGGGCATCGCGATCCCCGACTATGCCGCCGAGATGTTCGCGGCCAAATCGGATGTGTCCGCGTTTTCGGATGCCGAACTGCTGCGGATGGATTCCAAGCAGTACGAGGTCGCGGGCAAGACCTTTCGCGTTTCGGTGCTGGAAACAACCTCGCCCGCCACGGTTCTGGACCGCAAGGACAGCCTGATGCAAACCATGCCCACCGTCGCCGCCGAGGATGGCGTCGATCAGGTGCTGCTGTTCGTTGTCGACATCCTGAACGCGCAATCCACCCTGCTGGTGCCCAACGATCTGGTGAAAACCGTGGCCGAGAAGAGCTTTGCGGTGAACCCCCAGGGCGACACGGTGATCCTGCCCGGCATCGTCAGCCGCAAAAAGCAGATCATCCCCAACCTTCAGCTCTGAGCACCGCAAAATCGACACCAGGGGGGGCGCCCGCGCGGCGCCCCCTGCCCGTTTCAGGATCGCGCCATGACCCGCATCATCGAAAGCCTCGACCAGGTATCCGACCGCTATCGCGCCCTCTTCGTGGATCTGTGGGGCTGTGTGCATAACGGCCACGCCGCCTTCCCCGAGGCCGTCGCGGCCCTACAACGCTATCGCGCGCAGGGCGGCATCGTGGTGATGCTGACCAACGCCCCGCGCCACCGCAAGAGCGTGGCCGGCCAGTTGGACAAGATGGGCGTGCCGACCGATTGCTGGGACACGATCGCCACCTCGGGGGATTCCGCGCGCGCCGCGATGTATCGCGGCGCGGTGGGGGAAAACATCTTTTTCATGGGCGAAGCGTTCGACATGACCTTTTTCGACCCGATCCGCATCGTCGAGGATCCGGTGACGATCACCCGCGTGCCCCTGGAACAGGCCGAGGGGATCGTGTGCACCGGCCCGTTCGACCCCCATGCCGATCCCGCCGTGCTGCGCCCCCAACTGCTCTATGCCAAGCAAAAGGGGCTGAAACTGCTCTGCGCGAATCCCGATATCGTGGTGGACCGCGGCGAGACCCGGGAATGGTGCGCCGGTGCGGTGGCCGCGCTTTATACTGAAATGGGCGGTGAGAGCCTCTATTTCGGCAACCCGCACCCGCCGATCTATGACCTGGCACGGCGGCGGCTGACGCAAATCGCCGATATCCCCGACCAGGAGATTCTGTGCATCGGCGACGGGATCGCCACCGACATCCGCGGCGCACTGGGCGAGGATCTCGATTCGCTGTTCATCACCGGCGGCCTGGCCGCCACGGAAACCGGCACCGACCGCCAACCCGACGCCCCCGCCCTGGAGGCGTTCCTGGCAGGCGAAATGGCCAGCCCCACCTACGCGATCGGGTTCCTGCGCTAAAAACCCCGCGCAACAAAGTTGCGACAATCGCGCCCCGCGTGACGAAATATTACCCTTCGTCATTGCAGGCGGCCAATGGCTTCGCTATGCTGCGGTGCAACATGAAACGCCGGGGGCCGGGGAATGCTCGACAACATGCCACGCGGAACGATTTGCATCGAAGACATCGAGATCGGCATGCGCCGCCACCTGCGCAAACAGGTGACCGACCGCGACATCGAACTTTTTGCCGAGGTCTCGACCGATCGCAATCCGGTGCACCTGGATGACGACTATGCCCATGACACCATCTTTGAGGGGCGCATCGCCCATGGGATGCTGACCGCCGGGCTGATTTCGGCGGTGATCGGGGAACAACTGCCGGGCCATGGCACGGTCTATCTGGGCCAGACCCTGAAATTCCTCGCCCCCGTGCGCCCCGGCGACGTGGTCTTTGCCCAGGTCGAGGTGACCAGCATCGACCATGGCCGCCGCCGGGTGACCCTTGATTGTCACTGCGCCGTGGGCGATACGGTGGTGCTCAAGGGCGAGGCGCTGGTGATGGCGCCCAGCCGCAAGTTCGATTGACGGCGCCGGGCCTCCGGCGCGACCGGGGGCCGATGCAGACCTTTACCAAATGGACAGGGCCCGCGCCGGGGGCGCGGGGCGCCGCCGCCGCGATAGGCAATTTCGACGGGGTTCACCTGGGCCACCGCCAGGTGATCGAGGTCACGCGCGCCGAGGCGCGACGCCGCAACGCCCCGCTGGGCATCCTGACATTCGAGCCGCACCCGCGCGAGTTTTTCAGCCCCGGCGCCGCGCCGTTCCGGCTGATGAACGCCGAGGCCAAATCGAACCGCCTGGCCAAGCTGGGCATAGAGCACCTTTATCAACTGCCCTTTGACGCCCGCCTGGCCAGCCTCACCCCCGAGGAGTTCGCCCGCCAGGTGATCGCCGAGGGGCTGGGCCTGTCGCATGTGGTGGTGGGCGCCGATTTCTGCTTTGGCAAGGGGCGCGCGGGCACGGCCGAGGATCTGAAACGCTTTGGCGCGCAGATGGGCTTTGGCGTCAGCGCGGTGGACCTGTTGTCGACCAATGGCGGGGCGGTCTCGTCGACCTCGATCCGCGATGCGCTGACCGATGGGCGCCCGCGCGACGCCGCCGCGATGCTGGGCCACTGGCACCGGATCGAGGGCGAGGTTCTGCATGGCGACGCGCGCGGTCGGGCGCTGGGCTATCCCACGGCGAACATGTCGATCCACGGGCTGCACCGCCCCCGCTTTGGCGTTTATGCGGTCAAGGTGGACGTTCTGTCGGGACCGCATGCGGGCAGCTATGACGGCGCGGCCTCGTTGGGGGTGCGCCCGATGTTCGGGGAAAACGTGCCCAATTGCGAAAGCTTCCTGTTCGATTTCAAGGGCGATCTTTACGGCACGCACCTGTCGGTCGCGCTGGTCGAGTTCCTGCGCGACGAGGCGAAATTCGACAGCCTGAATGCGTTGGTCGCGCAGATGGAAAAGGACTGCACCCGCGCACGCGAGATCCTGGCCGATGCCTGAGCGCATGTCCCCGCCCCGCCGCACGCTCGCAGGACGGCACACATGACGGGCCCGGCCGACCGCCCCGGCCTGCGCCCACGTTTTTGGGAGCGGGTGCCGCTGAAAAACCTGAACCCCCAGGAATGGGAGGCACTGTGCGACGGCTGCGGCAAGTGCTGTTTGAACAAGCTGGAGGATGCCGATACCGGCGAGGTGGTGTTCACCCGCGTGGCCTGTCGGCTGCTGGATGACGAAACCTGCCGCTGTGCGCATTACGAGACGCGCAAATCCATCGTCCCCGAATGTGTGATGCTCAGCCCCGGCAACCTGGACGAAATCGCCTATTGGATGCCCGCCACCTGTGCCTATCGCCTGCTGGCGCAGGGCAAACCGCTTTTTGACTGGCACCCGCTGATCTCGGGTGACCCCGACAGCGTGCATGCCGCCGGCATCTCGGTGCGGGGCTGGACGGTGGCAGAGTTTGACGTTCCGGTCGAGGACTGGGAAGACTACGTGATCGAAGAGGAGCTGTGATCGTGCATTTTGCATCCGACAACACGTCGCCCGTCCCACCCCAGGTGCTGGAGGCGCTGATCGAGGTCAACCACGGCTATGCCATGCCCTATGGCGCCGATCCCACCATGACCGATGTGCGCGATGCGATCCGCAAGGCGTTCGAGGCCCCCGAGGCAGCGGTGTACCTGGTCGCCACCGGCACCGCGGCCAATGCGCTTGCGCTGGCCTGCCTGTGCCCGCCCTGGGCGACGGTCTATTGTCACCCCCAGGCCCATATCGAAGAGGACGAATGCGCCGCGCCCGAGTTCTATACCGGCGGCGCCAAGCTGACGCTGGTGGGCGGCGACGATGCCCGCATGGACCCCGCCGCGCTGGAACGTGCCCTGGCATTCACCGCGCGCGCGGGCGTGCACAACGTGCAGAAAGGTGCGCTGTCGATCACCAACGCGACAGAGGCCGGCGCGGTTTATGCCCCCGCCGATGTCGCGGCCCTGGCGGCCATCGCGCGGGCGCATGGGCTGCCCGTGCACATGGACGGCGCGCGGTTTGCCAACGCGCTGGTCAGTGCAGGCTGCACCCCGGCCGAAATGACCTGGAAGGCCGGGGTTGACGTGCTGTCCTTTGGCGGAACCAAGAACGGCTTGATGGGGGTCGAGGCCGTCGTGCTGTTCGATCCTGCCCGCGCGTGGGAGTTCGAGTTGCGGCGCAAGCGCGGCGGGCACCTGTTTTCCAAGCATCGCTACCTGTCGGCCCAGATGGCGGCCTATCTGCGCGACGATCTGTGGCTGAAACTGGCCGCGCGCGCCAATGACGCCGCCGCGCGCCTGTCCACCGGCATCGCCGCGCTGGAGGGGGCCAGGCTGCTGCACCCGACCCAGGCCAACGCGGTCTTTGCCGCCTGGCCCCGCGCCGGGCATGTCCGCGCCCAGGCGGCGGGGGCGCAGTATTATTTCTGGCCGATGGATCAATCCCTGGAGGGGCCCGGCGACGCGGCGCTGTCGGCCCGGCTGGTCTGTTCGTGGTGCACCACCGACGACGAGATCGACTATTTCCTGTCGCTGCTCGCGGACTAGGCCACCGGGCTAAAGCTGCCCGGCCAAATGCGCGTCCAGATCGTCCAGCCGGTCCTGACCCCAGAACCGCTCATCCCCGTCGGTGATATAGAACGGCGCGCCGAACACGCCCCGCGCGCTGGCCTCTTCCAGGTTGGCGCCATAGGTCTCGGCCCCGGCCAGCAGACCGCTGTCGGCAAGTGCGGGATCGAACCCCGCATCCCCCAGGCACGCGCGGATCACCGCGTCGTCGGCCACGTCGCGATCCTCGGCCCAGCAGGCGCGCATCAGGCCATGCACCAGCCCGCCCAGATCGCCCCCGCCCGCGCGCTGCGCGGCAATGATCGCATAGGCGGCGGGCGCGGCATTGGTGGGGAAATGCGCAGGCTTCAGCGTTACCGGCAACCCGGCCTTGGCGGCCTGGCGGCGGATCTCTTGCAACCTATAGGCCTGGCGGCATTCGGGCCGCTGCATCGGCGGAACACCACCGGTGCGCGAAAAAAGGCCCACGATATCAACCGGCTTATAGGTGATCGTCGCGCCGTGGCGGGCCGCGACCTCCTCCAGCCGGGTGCCGGCCAGATAGGAGAACGGCGAAATTACCGTGAAAAAGTAGTCTATATGAGCCATCGCGACGTGCCTTTCCCGGCATGAGGTTTGCAAGACCCTAGCCGGGTGGTAAGCGGTGTCAACTTTACGATTCCGTCACGAATCCGCTGCCGCCGGGGACCCCTTCAATGCACAACATCCATGAACCAAAACTGATTTCGGGCAATGCGAACCGTCCGCTTGCCCTCGATATTGCCCAGCGGATGTCGCTGCTGCGCGGGGTCGAATCCGGGTTGGTCGACGCCCGCGTCGAACGCTTCAACGACCAGGAAATCTTTGTCGAGGTCTATGAGAATGTCCGCGGCGAGGACATGTTCGTGATCCAGCCGACCTCGAACCCGGCCAATGACAACCTGATGGAACTGATGATCATGGCCGACGCTCTGCGCCGGTCGTCGGCCGCGCGTATCACCGCCGTGATCCCCTATTTCGGCTATGCCCGGCAAGATCGCCGGACCAAGGCGCGTACCCCCATTTCGGCCAAGCTGGTGGCGAACCTGCTGACCGAATCCGGGATCGAGCGGGTTCTGACGATGGATCTGCACGCCGCGCAGATCCAGGGCTTTTTCGACATTCCGGTGGACAACCTCTATGCCTCGCCGATCTTCGCGCTGGATATCGACCACCATTTCAACAGCGCCGGCGCACAGATCACCGTGGTGTCCCCCGACGTGGGCGGCGTGGCCCGGGCGCGCGAACTGGCCCAGCGGATCGGTGCAGGGCTGGCCATCGTCGACAAACGCCGGGTCCGTCCCGGCGAGGTCGCAGAGATGACCGTCATGGGCGAGGTCGAGGACCAGATCTGCATCATCGTGGACGATTTGTGCGACACCGCCGGCACCCTGTGCAAGGCCGCCGACAAGCTGATCGAGGCGGGCGCGCGCGAGGTGCACGCCTATATCAGCCACGGCGTCTTTTCCGGCCCGGCCGTCCAGCGCATTACCAATTCGCGGATGAAATCCGTCGTGGTGACGGATTCGATCCAACCCACGCCCCAGGTTCAGGCAGCCCAGAAAATCCGCCGCGTTCCCAGCGCCCCGATGTTTGCCCAGGCCATCATGAACATCTGGCAGGGCACCTCGGTTTCGTCGCTGTTCGAGCACGAAACCCTCGCGCCGATCTACGAGGGGCTCTACACCCGCAGCTGAGCGGGCTAGTAGAGCGCCCAATCCTCGGGGTCCGTCACCAAGCCGATCGCCATCCAGTCGGCGCGGATACGCGCGACACGGGTGTCGGCCCAGGTCCGAAAGACGACCTCGAACCCCTCTGGGGTGATTTTTTCGGCCGAGATATCGGCCCGCTGGTTGGTTTTCTGGTCGAGATCCCACATGCTGATCCCGACCGTCACGGCGGGCGGCGCGGCAAAGGGTTCGGCAAAACTCACACGGTGCCGGCAGGTGCGCGGCCCGGTGCCGGTCCACATCACCCCGTCGGTCTCGAAATCAGAGAACAGCACCGTGCTGCCCTGATCCACGCCCAATAATCTGCTTTCAAATTTCTTCATCGTTTCAAACCCTTGCCCATGCAAAACCGGCTGTCAATCTGCGCCGGATGGGCGTTACGACAAAAGGCCCCGCCGAGGCGGGGCCTTGTATGTAATCAAGGGCACAGGTCGGATCAGTCTTTCGGCTCGAACCCGACATGGGTGCCCATGGCGACCATATCGGCCAGCATCTTGGCCGAGGCATCGACCAGATCCGCATGCGCCTCTTTATGGGCGGCGCGCGCGGCGGCCACCATTTCGTTGATCATCTCCTGGGTCACTTCCTCTACTGGGTGGGAGCGTTCGGCCAGGACCGTCACCCCTTCGGCAGTGATTTCCGCGAAACCGCCGGTGACGACGTATTTCTGCGACCCCTTGGCCGTGAACACCTCCAGCACGCCGGGGCGCAGGGTGGTGATCAGCGGCGCGTGGTCAGGCATCGCGGTCAGGTCGCCCTCGTTACCCGGGATAACCACCTGCATCGCCTGTTCCGAGGCGACGCGGCGCTCGGGCGCGACCAGGTCGAATTGCATCGTGTCGGCCATGTTGCCTCCTCGAAAACGGGCGCCAGACGGGGATGTCCCCGCCCGGCCCCATGAGCCCTATCAGGCGGCGTCGGCCGCCATCTTCTCGGCCTTGGCGATCACCTCTTCGATGCCGCCGACCATGTAGAACGCGCCCTCGGGCAGGTGATCGTACTCGCCGGCCACAACCGCCTTGAAGGACGAAATCGTGTCCTCGATCGGCACCTGCTTGCCGTCGGCGCCGGTGAACACCTTGGCCACGTCAAAGGGCTGCGACAGGAAGCGCTGGATTTTCCGGGCACGCGACACGGTCAGTTTGTCCTCTTCGGACAGTTCGTCCATGCCCAGAATGGCGATGATGTCCTGCAGCGACTTGTAGCGTTGCAGGATGCCCTGCACGTCGCGGGCAACCTGGTAATGCTCTTCGCCGATGATCAGCGGATCCATCAGACGCGAGGTCGAGTCGAGCGGGTCCACGGCCGGGTAGATGCCCAGCTCGGAGATCGCGCGGTTAAGAACCGTGGTCGCGTCAAGGTGCGCAAAGGTCGTCGCAGGCGCCGGGTCGGTAAGGTCGTCCGCGGGCACATACACGGCCTGGATCGAGGTGATCGACCCGTTCTTGGTCGAGGTGATGCGTTCCTGCATCGCGCCCATGTCGGTGGCCAGCGTCGGCTGATAGCCCACGGCCGAGGGGATGCGACCCAGCAGCGCCGACATCTCGGAACCCGCCTGGGTAAAGCGGAAGATGTTGTCGACGAAGAACAGCACGTCGGCCCCGGTGGCGTCGCGGAACTGCTCGGCCAGCGTCAGGCCGGTCAGCGCGATCCGGGCACGAGCACCCGGCGGCTCGTTCATCTGGCCGTAGACCAGCGCGATTTTCGAGTCCGGCAGGTTGTCGGGGGTCAGAACGCCCGATTCGATCATCTCGTGGTAGAGGTCGTTGCCCTCGCGGGTCCGCTCGCCCACACCGGCGAACACGGACAGGCCCGAGTGCACCTTGGCGATGTTGTTGATCAGTTCCTGGATCAGAACCGTCTTGCCCACGCCGGCGCCGCCGAAGAGGCCGATCTTGCCGCCCTTGGAGTAGGGTGCGAGCAGGTCGATCACCTTGATGCCGGTGACAAGGATTTCGGCCTCGGTGGCCTGCTCGGCGAAATCAGGGGCGTCGGCGTGGATCGCGCGGAACTCCTCT
>JAFGTV010000056.1 GCA_016938875.1 Paracoccaceae bacterium | reverse complement strand
GTAGGTTCAAATCCTACCCCCGCAACCAACTTTAGCGAACAATACCACAGCCTTAGGCCCCGCATCACGCGGGGCTTTTTGCGTGCGTGCATTCCAGGTTGACCTCCCACGGGTCTTTCATCCAGCCGCGACCGGAGCGTGGTTGGTGTTTACGCCGATCGGCGCAGGGTGACCAATCGCCCGACGCGCGCAGCTTTCATGTCGCACAGCGGGGCGGGTGATTGCGGTGGTCAGGGTTCGGGCGTAAGGGCCGTCAGTTCACGCGCGGTCGCCGTAGGAGCGCCATTGGGTCGAGCAACCATGGCGACGCGCCCTGATACTCAAGTGTCTTGGATCGCCGCAAGAAATTCACGGGTGACATCGTCGACCACGTTGAGAACTCGGACGAGCTGGCCGTTGACGAACGGGTCCTGGACGAAATCCAGTGACCAGAGCGCATCGGGCCACGCCGTGACCAATATAGGCGGCTGAGTCCAGGACATGCACGCGCGGTCTGGATATTCTGCGCGCGGAACTGCGCGCCTGGCCCGCCCGTGACGGGATCGTGGCCTTCGAGATGGTCGTGTCGAAAAAGACCTGACGGACGGCCCGAGTCCGTGTGCAAATCCCAGCAGGGCAGGCTCAGCACGCCGTTGGAGACATGACCATGGACGTTTCAACAGACTACAGGGCGCAGGCCGACGCGATCACAGAGCTGTTCAGGGCGACCTTCACCGCCTCGGAGGGCGCAGAGGGAGGCGCGCTGATCGGTGATCTCGTGCGCCGGCTGATCGCAGAGACACCCGCCCAGGACCTGCGCGTGTTCACCGCCTGGGCGGATGGTGTGCTCCTCGGCGGCATCTTCTTCACGCGCCTCACCTACGCGGGCGATCCGCGCACGGTCTTCATGATGGCACCCGTGGCGGTTGCCACGGTGCATCAGGGCAAGGTCATTGGCCAGCGGCTGATCGCCCATGGCCTCGACGCGCTCCGGCAAGAGGGCGTGGAGATCGCCGTAACCTACCGCGATCCGGCCTTTTACGGCCGCGTTGGGTTCAAGCCGGTCTCGCCGGCCGACCTGCCCGCGCCGCAACCGCTCCAGCTGCCACGGGGCTGGATCGCCCAATCCCTGGCGCAGGCGCCGCTTACGCCCCTTTGCGGACCGGCGCGCTGCGTCGCTGCCTTCGACGATCCCGCGCTCTGGTAGGGCAATGATGCGCGACGTCGTGCCGCTGATATTCAAGGAATTGAATTCATCCACGGCTCGGGCTAGGATCATTCCGTGGGCGCAACGGTCGCGATTCCATGGCGTTACAAAGTAGGAGATCTTCGATGACCCTTGATCGCGCAGTGATGATGTTCGCTGGCTTCATGATCCTTTTGTCGCTGGCGCTTGGCACCTGGGTGTCGGGCTGGTGGTATCTTTTCACCGCTTTTGTCGGTGTGAACCTGATGCAAAGCTCGATCACCGGATTCTGCCCGGCGGCGATCATTTTCAAGAAGCTGGGAATTCGGTCTGGCAACGCCTTTGAGTAAGGTAAGAACAGTGCCTGCCTTAGCTCAGGCCCCTTGGTGGCGCACAACGGTCTGGATTGTGCGCCACACCAGTTTGCCGTCCAGCGCAAAGCCCGCGTTTCGAATATAGGCCAGGTCGGCATAGGCCTTGGCGCGGGTGGCCTCTATCCCCTCTATATAGCCCAGGTCCACCTGGGCCAGGCCGCTGATGCCGGGGCGCACCACGTGGCGGTGGCGGTATTCGGGGATTGCGCGCATGAACACCTTGGCGTGCGCGAAATAGTCGGGGCGGGGGCCGATCAGGCTCATCTCGCCCCGCAGGACGTTGAGAATTTGCGACAACTCGTCGATCCGCGACCTGCGCAGAACCCGGCCCAGCGGCGTGATGCGGTCGTGTTCGATCGGATCGTCATGGCCCCGTCGCATGCGTTCCATCGGCACCATCGAGCGAAACTTGATCGCCCGAAACGCACGGCAGTCCCGCCCCATGCGGATCTGGACAAAGAAAAGCGGGCCGGGATTGCCGAACGGGTTGAGGATCAGCAGCACCAGCGCGCAAATCGCCAGCACCGGCAACAGCAGGATCGACATCCCGAGATCAAAGATACGCTTGGACGCCCAGAACAGGGCTGTTCCCCCGATGCCCCGTGTACGTTCCACGTAGGGGATGGGGTCAAGTTCCGCCATCGCAAGACTATCGAACATGGCACCCACACCTTTCCAGGGTCGCTATCGGCTGATCGGGCGCCGTCTTTTCCTGCATGAAAGCTCGCCCTTTGATTGCAAAAATATTCGGAACTCTCCTAAAAATCAACTTTCACTAACCTAAAAGGACAGGTTTTGCGAAATTCCGCTCTACTCATGCGCGATTTCCGCCCATTTCGCATAAATGCAGATCGCACGGTCAGCCTGATGCTTGGCCCGGTGGTCCGGGATGGGGCCCGCGCACGGCACGCGGACGCGATGCCGCGCCTTGTCCGGGTGTTCCGCGTCATTCTGCGCGCTAGATAGGGACGAGTGACGAAAGGGGCGGAATGCTTTTATCTCTTGAGCAGGTCGGCAAGACCTATGTCAGCGCGGGCATGCCGGTCGAGGTGCTGCGCGGGGTGGACCTGTGCCTGGGGCGCGGCGAAACCGTGGCGCTGACCGGCGAGTCCGGGTCGGGCAAGAGCACGCTCTTGCATCTGTGCGCCGGGCTGGACCGGGCGGATCGCGGACATATCGAGGTGGCCGGGCATGACCTGACGGCCGCCAATGACGCGGCCCTGGCCGCCTTGCGGCGGACCGCCGTGGGGCTGGTGTTTCAACAGTTCAACCTGATCCCCTCGTTGAACGTGGCGGCGAACCTGGCGTTTCAGGCGCGCCTGGCCGGGCACGAGGATGACGCCTGGATCAAGGCGCTGGCCGACCGGCTGGGCCTGTCGGATCTCTTGGGGCGCTATCCCGAGCAGCTGTCGGGCGGGCAGCAACAGCGCGTCGCCATCGGCCGCACATTGGCCGCGCGGCCCGCGCTGATCCTGGCGGATGAACCCACCGGAAACCTGGACGAGGCCACCGGCGACGCCGTGCTGGACCTGATGATGGAGTTGGTGGCCGAGGCCGGCGCCGGGCTGTTGATGGTCACCCATTCGCCCCGGCTGGCGGCGCGGTTGTCGCGCCGGGTGCACCTGTCGGGCGGAAGGTTGGCCGCCTGATGCGCCGCACCGCCCTGTCCGCCCTGTTGTCCCACTGGCGGCGGCATCCGCTGCAACTGGTCAGCCTGCTGTTGGGTCTGGCGCTGGCGACCGCGCTGTGGTCCGGCGTGCAGGCCATCAACGCCGAGGCCCGCGCCAGCTATGACCGCGCCGCGCAGGTTCTGGGGCAGGACCGGCTGGAACAGTTGGTGCCCAGCGATGGCCAGCGGTTTTCCCAGGATGTCTATGTCACCCTGCGCCGTGCCGGTTGGATCGTCTCGCCCGTGGTCGAGGGGCGTTGGTTTCGCGCCGGCCATTCGGTTCAGGTCTATGGTATCGACCCGTTCACCGCGCCGCAGGGCACGCTGCCCGGCGCGGTGCAGGCGGGTGGCGGGATCGTCGATTTCATCACCCCGCCGGGACAGGCCTATGCCGCGCCGCAGACCGTCGCGGATCTGGCCGGCCAAGAGGGCCTGCCGCCGCTGATCGCCGCCGAGGGGATGGTGCCGGGCATCCTGTTCACCGATATCGGCATCGCGCAGGATCTGTTGCGCGCGCCGGGCCGCATCTCGCGCCTGCTGCTGGCCCAGGGGCAGCCCGCGAACCGCCCCCCGCTGGCACAGATCGCCCCGGGGCTGGAACCGCGCGCGCCCCAGGAACAGGCCGATGTCGCCCAGCTGACCGGCAGTTTTCACCTGAACCTGACGGCCTTTGGCTTTCTGTCCTTTGCGGTGGGTCTGTTCATCGTGCATTCCGCCATCGGCCTGGCGTTCGAGCAGCGCCGCCCGATGTTTCGCACCCTGCGCGCCTTGGGCCTGCCACTGCGCACGCTGGTGGGGCTGCTGGCCGCCGAGGTGATGATCCTGGCGTTGATCGCCGGGCTGGTCGGGATCGCCTTGGGCTATGTCATCGCAGCGGCGCTGTTGCCCGACGTGGCCGCGACCCTGCGCGGGCTTTATGGCGCGACCTTGTCGGGCGGGCTGTCGCTGCGCCCCTCGTGGTGGTTGGGCGGGCTGGCCATCGCATTGGCCGGGGCCGGGGTCGCCGCCGCGCAAAGCCTGTGGCGCCTGTGGCGGCTGCCGCTCTTGGCCCCGGCGCAGCCACGGGCCTGGGCGCGGGCTTCGGCGCGGGGATTGCTGCGGCAGGGGGGGCTGGCCGCCGTGCTGGCCGGGGTTGCTGTGTTGGCCGGTGTTTTCGGGCAGGGCATCGTGGCGGGGTTCGTCCTGTTGGGGGCGATGCTGATCTCTGCGGCGCTGGCGCTGCCCGGTGCGTTGGCGGTGGTGCTGGCCGGGGCGGAACGGATCAGCCGGGGCGTTCTGGCGCAATGGTTCTGGGCCGACACACGCCAGCAATTGCCGGGTTTGTCCTTGGCGCTGATGGCGCTGCTCTTGGCGCTGTCGGCCAATATCGGCGTGGGCACGATGGTGTCGAGCTTTCGCATGACCTTTACCGAGTGGCTGGACCAGCGCCTGCCGTCAGAGCTGTATGTCACCGCCCGCACCGAGGAGGAGGCCGCCCGCCTGCGCGACTGGCTGACCCCGCGCAGCGACGCCATCCTGCCGATCTGGAAGGTCGAGGGCCCCGTGCTGGGCCAACCGGCCGAGATTTACGGCGTCGCCGATCACCGCACCTATGCCGACAATTGGCCGATGCTGCGCGCCGAACCCGATGTCTGGCAAACGCTGGCCCGCGGCGAGGGCGCGATCGTCAACGAACAGCTTTGGCGTCGCGAAAGGTTGTCGCTGGGCGATCCGGTGCCCTTGCCCGGGGGGGTCGAACGGCCCTTGGTGGGGGTCTATTCCGACTATGGCAACCCGCGTGGGCAGGTGATCGTCGGGCTGGCCGATCTGGTCGCGCAGTTTCCAGACCTCGACCGGCGCCGCTTTGCGATCCGCACCGACCCGGCCAAGGTGCCAGAGCTGCGCGCCGCGCTGGTCGCGGATTTCGGTCTGCCCCAGGACAGCATGATCGACCAGGTCACGGTCAAGCAGATCTCTTTGATGGTGTTCGAGCGTACCTTTGCGGTGACCGCCGCGCTGAACGTGCTGACCATGGGGGTGGCGGGGCTGGCGATGTTCACCAGTTTGCTGACGCTCTCGACCATGCGGCTGCCGCAACTGGCACCGGTCTGGGCGCTGGGTCTGACGCGGGGACGGCTGGCCCGGCTGGAACTGGGGCGGGCAATGATGCTGGCGGCGCTGACGATGGTGCTGGCGATCCCGGTGGGGCTGTTGCTGGCCTGGGTGCTGCTCGCGGTGGTGAACGTGGCGGCCTTTGGCTGGCGGCTGCCGATGCATGTGTTTCCGGGCGACTGGCTGTGGCTGGGGGCGCTCGCCCTGGCGGCGGCGGGGCTGGCGGCGGCCTGGCCCGCCTGGCGGCTGGCACGGATCCAGCCCACCGAGTTGCTGAAGGTATTTGCCGATGAACGCTAGGGCCCTTTGCACGTTGATCCTGGGACTGCTGCTGCCGCTGCCCGCGCTGGCGCAGGGGTTTGCCGGGCTGGGACAGACCGCCGATGGCTATGCCCTGCCAGAGCGAGGCCAGGCGCTGGAGTTTCCCCGCGATCACGGCGCGCATCCTGCGTTCCGCATCGAATGGTGGTATCTGACCGCCAATCTGACTGGCCCTGACGGTCAGGACTATGGCGTGCAGTGGACGCTGTTTCGCAATGCGTTGGCGCCGGGCGATCCGGGCACCGGCTGGGCCGCCGCCACCGCCTGGATGGGCAATGCGGGGCTGACCACACCCCGGGCCCACTATTCCGCGATGCGGCTGGGACGCGGCGGGATCGGGCAGGCCGGGGTCACCACCACGCCCTTTGCCGCGTGGATCGACGACTGGCAGATGCACAGCCGTGCCGCGGCCGGCGACGACCCCCTCTCGGTTCTGGACCTGACCGCCAGCGGGACCGATTTCGCCTATGCGCTGACCCTGACGGCCGAGGGGCCGCTGGTGCTGCATGGTGACGCAGGGTTTTCGGTGAAATCCGCAAGCGGCCAGGCCAGCAACTATTATTCGCAACCTTTTTATCGCGTCACCGGCACCCTGACCCTGCCCGACGGGCCGGTGCAGGTCACCGGTCAGGCCTGGCTGGATCGCGAATGGTCCAGCCAGCCGCTGGCCAGCGATCAGGACGGCTGGGACTGGGTTTCGCTGCATCTCGATAGCGGGGCCAAGCTGATGGGCTATCGGCTGCGTGGGGGCGGTGGGGACTATGCGGTGGGCACGTGGATCGCGCCCGATGGCACCGCCACGCCGCTGGCGCCCGGCGTATTGGGCATGACGCCCACGCGCCTGTCACGGGTGGCCGGGCGGGAAATTCCCACCGTCTGGCGGCTGACTCTACCCCGGCAGGGGCTGGACATCACCGTCACCGCCCTGCAAGAGGCCGCTTGGATGGACACCCTCATCCCCTATTGGGAGGGGCCCGTGCGCGTCAGCGGCAGCCATGCCGGGCGCGGCTACCTGGAGATGACTGGCTATGAGTGACCCTTTCGAAACCCTGTCCGGTACCCTGGACGAGGTCTGGCGCAGGCTTTCCCGCGGCGTGGTCGAGAAACGCGCCCCGGCGCGCCACCCGGTGATGGCCACCGTCGGGGCCGAGGGGGCCGAGGCCCGCATCGTCGTGCTGCGCCAGGCGAAACGGTCCAAGAACCGCATCGAGGTACATTCGGATCTGCGCGCCGCCAAGGTGGATGAACTGCGCGCCAATCCCCAGGCCAGCCTGGTGGTGTGGGAACCGCGCGCCAAGCTGCAAATCCGCCTGCGCGTGCGGTTCGAGGTGCTGGAGGGGGACGCGGTGGTTCCCTATTGGCAGGCCATGCCGGACCCCGCACGCACCCTTTATGGCGGCACCCCCGCCCCCGGCACCCCGATTGCGCAACCCCAGGATCACGTCGCCGGGGCCAAGGACGGCGCCTATTGCGTGCTGCGCGGCACCGTGGTCGAGGTCGAGACCCTGCAACTGGGCTTGCCGCGCCACCGCCGGGCGGTATTTCGTGCCGCTGACGGCTGGCAGGGGGCGTGGCGCGCGCCCTGACCCCTGTCGCCCCGCCCCGCGGCGCCCTATATCATCGGAACACCCCAGCCGGAGACGCCGATGCAATCCCCCCTTCCCCTGACCCGTGACCTGGTTCTGATCGGTGGGGGTCACACCCACGCGCTGGTGTTGCGGTCCTGGGGGATGAAGCCGGTTCCAGGGGTGCGGCTGACCCTGATCAACCCCGGCCCCACCGCGCCCTATTCGGGCATGTTGCCGGGGCTGATCGCTGGCCACTACACCCGCGACCAGTTGGAAATGGACCTGGTGCCGCTGGCCCGCCATGCCGGGGCGCGGCTGATCCTGGGCCGGGCGACCGGGATTGATCGCGCGGCGCGGCGGATCACGGTGCCGGGGCGGCCGGATGTCTATTACGACCTGGCCTCGATCGACATCGGCATCACCTCCGACCTGCCCGCGCTGCCGGGCTTTGCCGATCACGCGGTGCCGGCCAAGCCGCTGGGCGCCTTTGCCGAGGCCTGGCAGGACTATGTCGAACGCGCCCGCGCCGGGGCGGTCGCCCCCCGCGTCACCGTCATCGGTGCGGGTGTGGCCGGCGTCGAACTGGCCCTGGCCGCGCGGCATCGGCTGACCCAGGCCGGGCTGCAGCCAGAGGTCACGCTGCTGGACGCCGCCCCCGAGGTGCTGCGCGACGTGCGCTCTGGCGCGCGCGCGGCCCTGATGGACCAGATCGCGGCACAGGGCGTCACCCTGCGCACCGGCGTCACGATCGACCGCATCACCGCCGAGGGCACCGTTCTGAGCGGGGGCGAGGCGATCCCCGCCGGGATCGTGATCGGTGCGGCGGGTGCGCGGCCCCAGGACTGGCTGGCTGAAACCGGCCTGGATCTGACCAATGGCTTTGTAACGGTGGATGAAACCCTGCGCTCGCCCACCGATCCGCTGATCTACGCGGTCGGGGATTGCGCCCATCTCAGCCACGATCCCCGCCCCAAGGCCGGCGTCTATGCGGTGCGCGAGGCGCCGGTGTTGCTGCACAACCTGGCGGCTGCGCTGACCGGCGGGCGGCAAAAGCCTTATCACCCGCAAAAGGACTATCTGAAACTGATCTCGATGGGCGGCAAACGCGCCGCCGCCGACCGGCTGGAACGGCGGATCGAGGGGGCTTGGGTCTGGCGCTGGAAAAACCGGATCGACCGCAAGTTCATGGATCGGTTCCATCACCTGCCCGACATGGACCTTGCCCCGAAAATACCCCGTGGCGCGGCCCTGGACATGGCTCAGGTCGCGGGCGGCAGCCAACCGCCCTGCGGCGGCTGCGCGGCAAAACCCGGTGCGGCGACGCTGGCCGGTGCGCTGGACACCCTGGCATCCCCCAGCCGCGCGGACGTGTTGCGCGGGGCGGGCGATGACGCGGGGGTGCTGGCCTGTGGGGCGGGAATGCAGGTGCTCAGCACCGATCATCTGCGCGCGGTGACCGAGGATCCCTATGTGATGGCGCGGATCGCCGCGACCCACGCGCTGGGCGATATCTGGGCGATGGGCGCGGACCCGCAGGTGGCCCTGTCCACCGTCATTTTGCCGCGCATGAGCGACCGGATGCAGGCCGCGACCTTGCGCGAAATCCTGATCGGCGCCCAAGAGGTGCTGCACGCCGCAGGGGCCGATCTGGCTGGCGGGCACAGCTCTACCGGGGCCGAACTGACCATCGGGTTCACGGTAACGGGGCTGGCCAGGGATCGCATCCTGGGGCTGGAGGGGGCGCAGCCGGGCGATGCGTTGATCCTGACCAAACCGCTGGGCACCGGCACGATCCTGGCCGCCGAGATGCAGAAAAAGGCCACCGGCCCCGAGGTTCTGGCCGCCCTTGGGTGGATGCAGCGGCCCCAGGGCGATGCCGCCCGCCTGCTGACGCCGCTGGCCCATGCGATGACCGACGTGACGGGCTATGGGCTGGCCGGGCACCTGATGTCGATGCTGCGCGCCTCGGGCGTGGGGGCCGATCTCAGGGTGGCTGACCTGCCGTTGATGGCCGGGGCGCTGCGGCTGGCCCAGGGTGGCATCCGCTCGACGCTCTTTGCCCAGAACGCCGCTGTTGCCAAGCAGATGGAGGGCGTGGATATCGCCGATGCGGGCACCGCGTTGCTGTTCGATCCGCAGACGGCGGGCGGGCTGCTGGCCGCCGTGCCGGGGACCGCGGCCGACGCCCTGCTGACGGATCTGGGCGAGGGGGCGGCGCGGATCGGTACGATCACCGCCGGCCCGCCCCGGATCACCCTGCGCTGAGCTTGCCGATCGCCGCGACGATCCCCGGCACCGCGGCCTGCAATGTCGCCGGGTCCAGCGCCGTCAGATCGAGCTGCGCACAGGGGCGATCGTCGAACCGGTCGCGCTGACGGCCATAGCGCGGGTCATAGTGATCGGCCATCAGCGTCGCGGCCAGTTCCTCATAGGCGCGCGCCTGGGCCATTTCGCGCCAGGCGTCGATCTGGGCGCGCGGATGTTGGGGGGCCAGCCCCTCGATCGTGGCGAGCAGACGGGCGGGGTCGCTGGTCACGTCGGCATAGCGCCGCGCCAGGTATTCCGCACGCGCCGCCAGCGGGGCCGCCAGGACCAGTCGGGGGGCCGATTTCATCGCCCGCCATAGGCCGGGCGGCAGGTTGATATGGCCGATCTTGCTGGACTCGGCCTCGACCACCACCACGCGGGCGGGGTCCAGCCCCATGCGGGCAAAGGCCAGCTCGGTCTCGAACCCCTTTTGCGCAGGCTGCCCGCCCGGCATCGCCCCGAAAAGCGAGCCACGGTGATTCGCCATCCCCTCCAGGTCCAGCACCTGCACCCCGGCCTCCGCCAACAGGGCCAGCAGGTCGGTCTTGGCGGTGCCGGTATCGCCATCCAGCACCACGACCGGGGTGGGCCAAAGATCCTCGTAAAGCGTGGTTTTGACCAGGCGGCGATAGCTGCGCCAGCCGCCGTCGATGGTTTCGGCCTGCCAGCCGATCTGGCGCAGGATCATCGCCACGCTGCCAGAGCGTTGCCCGCCGCGCCAGCAATAGACCAGCGGGCGCCAGCCCTTGGGCCGGTCGGCCAGCGTGGTTTCCAGGTAATGCGCCACGTTGCGCGCCACCAGTGCAGCCCCCAGGCGGCGCGCGCGAAACGGGCTTTCCTGGGTATAGATCGTGCCGATCTGCGCGCGCTGGTCATTGTCCAGCGCAGGCAGCGAGATCGCGCCGGGGATGTGATCCTCGGCGTATTCGGCAGGAGAGCGCACGTCGATGATGTCATCGAAGGCCAGTGCGGAAAGCTCGGTGAGCGAGGAGAGGATCAGCGGCATCTGGCCTTATTAGGATGTGGGCGGGCGAACCGAAAGGGGGTATCGGGCCGCCCGTTGTCCCGGTGATGGTCCCGCCACGGGGGCAGGATCGCAAGGCGGCCGACGCGGGTGGAATTTTAGAGGACGAGGGTCACCACGCCAAACCCGTTTCAGCCGGTTGTATCGAACCCCACGCGGCCGACGCCGACATAGGCCTCGAACCCGGCGCGTTGGGCATCCTGGGGCGCGTAGATGTTGCGCAGGTCGGCCATCCGGGGCGCGGCCATCTTCTTGGCCAGGCGTTTCAGGTCCAGGCCGCGAAACTCGTTCCACTCGGTCAACAGGACCAGCGCATCGGCCTTTTGCGCGGCCTTATAGGCATCGTCCACCCATTGCACGCCGGGCAACAAGGCCTCGCCTTCGCGCCGCCCCTGGGGGTCGACCACGCGCACCTTGGCGCCGCTGCCCACCAGGGCGGGCACGATGGTCAGCGCGGGCGCATCGCGCATGTCGTCGGTATTGGGTTTGAAGGTGACACCCAGCACCGCGATCGTCTTGCCGTTCACCGACCCGCCGCACAGATCGACCACCTTGTCGATCATCCGGCGCTTGACCTCTTCGTTGACCTTGATGACCGTCTCGGTGATGTGGCACGGCGCGGCATGGCTCTGCCCGATCCGGGCCAATGCGGTGGTATCCTTGGGGAAACACGACCCGCCATAGCCGGGCCCGGCATGCAGGAACTTGTTGCCGATGCGCCCGTCCAGGCCCATGCCGCGCGATACCGCCTTGATGTCGGCACCGACCTTTTCGCACAGGATCGCCATTTCGTTGATAAAGGTGATCTTGGTCGCCAGAAAGGCGTTGGCGGCGTATTTGATCATCTCGGCCGATTCCAGATCGGTATAGACGATGGGAAAATCGCGCAGGAACAAGGGGCGATAGATGTCGGCCATCACCTCTTGGGCGCGCTCGGTCTGGACGCCCACGACGACCCGGTCGGGGCGCATGAAATCGTCGATCGCGGCGCCTTCGCGCAGGAATTCAGGGTTCGAGGCCACGTCGAATTCGGCCTTGGGATTGGCCGCGCTGATCACTTTTTGGACCTGGCGATTGGTTCCGACGGGCACCGTGGATTTGGTGACCACCACGGTATAGCTGGTCATCGAGCGGCCAATTTCCTCGGCGGCGGCCATCACGTAGGTCAGATCCGCATGTCCGTCGCCGCGCCGCGTCGGTGTGCCCACCGCGATGAACACCGCATCGGCACCATCCACGGCACGGGCCAGATCGCCGGTGAACGACAGCCGCCCGGCGGCGACGTTGCGCGCCATCACCTCGTCCAGGCCCGGCTCATAGATCGGAACCTCGCCGCGTTCCAGCATCTCGATCTTGCGGGGATCCTTGTCGACGCAGACAACTTCATGCCCGAAATCGGAAAAACACACACCAGACACCAGGCCAACATAGCCTGTTCCGACCATCGCAATCTTCATGTCACCCCTCCGTGGACCCGACCGACCCATTAGGCGATGCGTCAACTCGCAGCGCAAGTCAACAGCGCGCACCGGTCCCGGGTGGGGCCGGGGCCGCACGGAACAGATGGCGTTGTAAACCTGTTACTTTTCCATCAACGCAATGTTACGATTGCGCGTTAGCCGCCGCTTGCACCACGCAGACGCGTGGCTTCCGGGAAACAGAAAGAAGGGACTAACACATGAAGTTCTCTCGCCGCACCGCCCTGCAGCTGACCGGCGCCGCCGTCGCTGCCCCCGCGCTTTTGCGGGCCAGCGACGCGCTGGCCTCTTCGGGCACGGTCAAGGTCTATGCCTGGCAGGACTACATCCAGCCCAACATCGCCGAAAAGTTCGAGGCCGAAACCGGCATCAAGCTGGAGCTGACGACCTATGGCTCGAACGATGAGGCCCAGTCGACCGTGCGCGCCTCGAACGCGTCGGATTTCGATATCGTTTTCCCGTCGATCGACACCGCCGTGAACTATCTGGACGAAAACGGCGAGAGCTATTTCGCCCCGATCCCCGACAGCGTGAATACCGGCGCGATCATTCCCAGCTTTCTGCGTGACAGCGTCGGCCTGGGCGGCATGCATGCCGGCAACCAGATCCTGCTGCCCTTTGACTGGGGCACCGAGGGGATGACCCTGAACCGCGCCAAGCTGCCGATCGCGGATGCCGATCTGTCCTATGGCGACATGTTCCTGCAAGAGGCCGCCAAGGGCGCCGCCGCGTTCCGCCAGAAATCGGTCATCATGGGGGCCGGTCTCTATCTGGATGCCACCGGCGAGGTGCCCTCGAACCGTATGCTGGATGTCTACAAATCCGAAGAGGACGCCCGCCGCGTCTGGGGCGCCGTCACCCAGTGGATCCTGGCCCACAAGGACAATTTCGGCGCCTTCTGGAACAACGCCACCGAGGCGACCGCGGCGTTCAAGGATGCCGGCTGTGTCATCGGCCAGACCTGGGATACCACCGGGCTGCTGTTGAACCGCGAAAACCCCGACTTCGTCTACCGCGCGCCGAAAGAGGGCATCATCACCTGGATGGACTCGATGGGCATGCTGCGCGGCGCGCCGAACCCCGAACAGGCGGTCGCGTTCATGAACTTCATGCTCCAGCCCGAAGTGGGCGGCATGTTCTCGAACAACACCGGCTACAACTCGGCCGTGGCGGAGGCTGCGAACTTTGCCAATGACGAGTTCAAGCGCCAGTTCAACGAGGTCTATACCGACGCGGTGCTGGGCAACATGTGGTGGTGGCAGGCCTCTACCCCGTTCTTCGACCCGATCCGCAACGAGTATGTGGAAATCATCACCAACGCCTGACGTGCGTTGATGGGCGCCCCCGGAATATCGGGGGCGCCCCTGCCGCGGCCATCCGCCCGACTGGACGGGCGGTTGCCCCCGGCGGGGATCTGACGCCCAATGCAGAACACGAAGGGGCGCGCCACCGGCGCCCCACCGAGCAGGACCAGAGAAAGAGACATCGCATGCGCGGCAAGGACGTGACGCTAGAGGGCGTCTCCATCACCTATCCCAACGGGTTCATGGCGGTTCAGCCCACCGATTTGCAGATCGCGGCGGGTGAATTCTTTTCGATCCTCGGGCCGTCGGGCTGTGGCAAGACCACGCTTTTGCGCACGGTGTCGGGCTTTGTGGCGCCCAGTGCCGGGCGGGTTTTGATCGGCGGCGAGGATCAGGCCGGGCGCAATCCCAACGCACGCCCCACCGCGCTGATCTTTCAGAACCTGGCACTCTTTCCATTGATGAGCGTCCTGGACAACGTGGCCTTCGGGCTAGAGGCCCGCGGCATGCCCAAACGCGAACGGCGCGCCCGCGCGGCCGAGCTGCTGGCGCTGGTGGCGTTGCAGGACCAGGCCGACAAGACACCGCCCGAACTGTCCGGCGGACAGCGCCAGCGGGTGGCCATTGCCCGCGCGCTGGCGGTTGAGCCGGCGGTCTTGCTGCTGGACGAGCCGCTGTCGGCGCTGGACCTGAAACTGCGCAGCCACATGCGCGCCGAGTTGCGCGCGATCCAGAAAAAGACCGGCGTGACCTTTATCTACATCACCCACGACCAGGGCGAGGCGCTGACCATGTCCGACCGGATCGCGGTGATGAACGCGGGCCGGATCGAACAGGTGGGCACCGGGGACGAGGTCTATTCCAACCCCGCCACCGCCTTTGCCGCCTCTTTCGTCGGCGAAAGCAACATCCTGAAGGGCCGGATCGACGCCGTTGACGGCACCGAGGCCCGGATCGAGACCGCGCGGGGCACCTTTGCCGCCCGCAACCCCCAGGGCATGGCCGTCGGCGCGCCTGCCTATCTGTTCGTGCGCCCCGAGGCGGTGCGCCTGGGCGCGGGGGGCAACCGGATCGACGGGCATTTGACGCGCCGCGATCTGGAGGGGCCGTTCGTCAACCTCTTCTTCGACGCGGGCGGCGAAGAGATCGCCGTGCACATGACCAATACCGGCGCGCTGCCCCATGATCTGGGCGAGAGTGTCGCGCTGGGCTTTGAACCCGCCGATGCGCTGGTGCTGCCCGAGGGGCCGCTGGCCGCCACGGGACAGGAGCTGGTGGGGGCATGAACGGGCTGATCCGCGGATATGGCCGGGGGCTGGTCGCGCTTTTTACCGTGGCGATCCTGGTATGGGCCTTTGTGCTGATCCTGTTGCCGCAGCTGACCATGCTGGAACGCGCCGTAACCGCGCCAAACCGGCAGTTGGACAGCTCGATCGCTGGGGCGTTGGTGCGTGACGCGCAGACCTGCGTCGGCGTTTTGAAAACCTATCAAACGCTCGATGCCCCCGCGTCGAACGGCGGGCTGGCGATCCCCTCGGCGGGGGGAATGGCGGTGCCCTCGATGGGTGGGGGGGCGGCCACGGGCGGGGCGTCCCGACCCTATATCCTGCAATGCGACCGGGCAAACACCCACCAGACCATGGTGCGCGGCAACGGCGAACAGGTCTGGCTGGACGAGTTGTTCGACCTGCCCGCGCGATCCATCGATCCCACGGACCCGATCGCCACCCAGATTACGGACGCCGAGGAAATCGCCGGGATCGCCCAGACCCTCTACACCCGCCTGCTGGACGAGGAATCCCGCGGCTTGGGCCTGACCACCGCGAATTTCCAGGCGCTGATGGGGGCCACCCGCATCCCCATGGCCGCCGCGCAACAGGCGACCGAGGCCGCCACCCTGCGCGGCCGGGTGCAAACCCTGTTGGGGCTGCAATTCCAAAAGGACGGCGAGACCTACAAGCGGCTGGCGCTGATCACCCTGACGCGCACGCTGTTCTTTGCGGTGCTGGCCACGGCGCTGGCCTTGGTTCTGTGCTATCCCATCGCCTACAAGGTGGCGCTGGCCACCCCGCCCCGGCGCGCGGCCTGGCTGTTCCTGGGGCTGGTGATCCCCTATGCCATCGTCGAGTTGATGCGGATCTATGCCTGGACCGCGATCATCGACACGCGGGGCCTGCTGAACGTTATGCTCGACCTGATCGGGGTGATCGACCTGGACGCAGGCGAGGC
Source organism: Paracoccaceae bacterium (assembly GCA_016938875.1). GTDB lineage: Bacteria > Pseudomonadota > Alphaproteobacteria > Rhodobacterales > Rhodobacteraceae > Rhodovulum. Next base: position 44,387 of record JAFGTV010000056.1, on the reverse strand, counting down.
GATCCAGTTCAAGCGGATGCCCGGCACGGTCTTTCTGGTGATCGTCTATACCTATGTGCTGTTCATGGTGTTTCCGATCTTCAACGTGATGTCGACGCTGGACCGCAACCAGATCGAGGCCGCACGCGACCTGGGCGCGCGCAACTGGCGGGTGCATTGGCGCATCGTCATCCCCCATTCGAAACCCGGCATCGCGGTGGGCTGCATCGCAACCTTCATGCTGGCCGCGGGGGCGTTCTCGGTGCCGCGCATCATCAGTCGCGGACTTCAGGCCGAATGGTTCAGCCAGTCGATCTATAACAAGTTTTTCGAATCCGCGAATTCCAACATCGGGGCGGCCTATTCGTTCGCCTATACGCTGGTCTGTTTCGGGTTGGTGGGGCTGTTCATGTGGGGCATGCGAACCCGGCTGAAAGATTTTGCGAGGGTGCAATGAGTTCTCAGCGGCTGCTCAATCTTTATACCGCGGCCTTTCTGGCCTTTATGTTCACGCCGCTGGTGCTGATGATCATCAGCTCGTTCAACGACATCTCGCCGCCCTCGGTGACGGAATGGCACGGGCTGACGGGCAAGTGGTATGCGTTCTTCTGGATGGACCAGGAACAGCTAAGGGCCGATCCGGTGCTGCGCGCGCTGGACCGCGAACGGTTCACCGCCTGTTTCGGCAATTCGCTGAAGGTGGCGGGGGCGGTGGTGCCGCTGTCGCTGTTGCTGGGGCTGGCGGGGGCGGTGTTTCTGACCCGCTGGCAGGCACGTGCCAATGGCCTGCTGTGGTGGGTGCTGCTGTCGCCGATGCTGGCGCCGGGGATCGTGCTGGGCCTGTCGGCGCTGGTGTTCTGGGGCCGGCTGGGGGTCAACGCAGGCCTTTTCACCATCATCATGGCGCAGACCACCTTTGTCGCCGGCTATCCGATGCTGATCCTGATGGCGCGTCTGCAACGCCAGCCGGTCGAGCTGGAAGAGGCCGCGTTGGATCTGGGCGCCACGCCGCTGCGGGTGTTTCGGCGGATCACCCTGCCGTTTCTGTTCCCGGCGCTGGCCTCGGCCGCGGTGATCGCGTTCCTGGCCTCGATGGAGAATTACAACACCACCATGTTCGCCAAGGGCGGGGCCTGCACCTTTGCCACCGAAATCGGCGCCATGGCGCGCAACCCCAACGGCCATCCCCCGGTGATCAACGCGGTGGGAACGGTCATCATCGCCCTTACGGTTGCCGCAACTCTGGTTCACACCCTGTTGCGGCGGCGCGAGATGCGCCAGGGCAGCTAAGGACACCCCCATGCAGACCGATTTCTTTACCGCGCCGGGCCGGTTCTATCGCGGGAACCTGCATACCCATTCCGACCGCTCCGACGGTGCGCTGCCCCCGCAAGAGGTCTGCCGCCGTTACCGCGCCGAGGGGTATGACTTCATTGCGCTGACCGATCATTTCATCGGCCTTTACGACTATCCGATCACCGACACGACCGGGTTTCGCGATGCCGGGTTCACCACGATCCTGGGCGCCGAGATGCATTCCGGCGCCATGGCCAATGGCGAGCTGTGGCATATCCTGGCGGTCGGCCTGCCCGCCGATTTCGCGCCGCCCAACGCGCCCGGCTTTCGTCCGGTCGCGGATCAGGAAACCGGCGCCGAGATCGCCCAACGCTGTGTTCAGGCAGGGGCCTTCGTGGCCATCGCCCACCCCCAGTGGTCCGGCCTGACCATGGAGGACGCGCGCGGCATCACCGCCGCCCACGCGGTCGAAACCTACAACCACGGTTGCGCCACGGGGTGTGACCGGGCCGACGGGTTCCACACCCTCGATCTGCTGCTGTCCGAGGGGCGCCACCTGACCCTTGTCGCCACCGACGACGCCCATTTCACCGAACCCGACCATTTCGGCGGCTGGGTCATGGTCAAGGCGCTGGAAAACACCCCCGAGGCGCTGCTCGACGCCCTGAAGGCCGGTCGGTTCTATTCCACCCAAGGGCCAGAGCTGCGCGACATCCGCCTGGGCGAGGGCCAGATCGAGGTCGACTGCTCGCCGGTCGCATCGGTGATCGTGCAGGGGCATGGCTCGGCCGCGCAGGCGATCCACGGCCAGTCGATGACCACCGCCCGGATGGATCTGGGCCGGTTCGCCAACTCGCCCTGGCTGCGGGTGACGGTGATCGACCGCGCCGGCCGGCGGGGCTGGTCGAACCCGCTGTGGCGGGCCTGATCGGGACGAATTGACTTTCCGTCCTGGGCGGGGATGCTGGCGGCGCGGGCCACCTTGGACCGCCCAGGCATGACACAACCCGGATCGCCCATGGGCCCTGCCCTTTTGACCCTTGCAGCCGGCACCACAGGGGCGGCGCTGGCCGCCCTGCTGCATGTGCCGGCCCCGTTTCTGACCGGCCCCGCGCTGACCCTGACCCTGGTCGCACTGGCCGGATGGCAAGTGGCGCTGCCCAATCGGCTGCGCGATGCGTGTTTCGTGCTGATCGGGGTCAATATCGGCGCTGGCGTCACCCCCGAGGCCGTTGCGACCGCGATCAAATGGCCGCTGAGCCTGGCCATCCTGACCCTCGCGCTGATCGGGATTCTCTGGCTGGGTGCGGTCCTGCTGCAACGCCTCTTCGGCTTTGACCGGATGAGCGCGCTGTTGACCGCAACCCCGGGCCACCTGAGCTTTGTTCTCAGCCTGTCGACGGATGTAAAGGCCGACCTGCCACGGGTGACAATGATCCAGACCCTGCGCGTCCTGGCGCTGACACTGATCGTGCCGCTGCTGGCCCCGCTGCTGGGATCGGGCGATCTGCCCACCCTGGCGCCCACGGGCCCGACCATGCACCCCGCGACCCTGCTGGCGTTGCTGGGGCTGTCGCTGCTGGTGGGGCTGGGCCTGATGCGGCTGAAGGTGCCCGCGGCCTTGTTGCTGGGGGGGATGGGGCTGTCGGCGCTGGGCCATGGCACGGGGGCGATCTCGGGCGCGGTGCCCGTCGAGCTGTCGCTGCCGGCCTTTGTGGTCATGGGTATGCTGATCGGCACCCGGTTTTCCGGCGTCACGCCGCGCATGGTCCTGCAATCCCTGGGCGCGGCCAGCCTGCTGACAGGCTTTGCCGCGCTGGTCTCGTTGGGGGCGGCCGCGCTGGTCGCGTATCTGCTGGGGGTGCCGATGCTTTCGGCGCTGATCGCCTTTGCCCCGGGCGGGCTGGAAACGATGATGGCGATGTCGCTGCTGCTGGATGCCGACCCGGCCTTTGTGGCCGCTCACCACGTGTTCCGCCTGCTGGTCCTGACGGTGATCCTGCCCGTCGCGGTGGCGCGCACCCGGGGTGTGATGGCGCGGCGTTAACCCGTCTTCTTGGCGTGAATACCCCCGCCCCGCGTGACGCGCGCCCTACTCGCGCGCGCGCAACACCCGTGCGGGCCGCGCCGCCAGTGGCCGCCAGGCAAAGGCCAGCCCGGCCAACAGCGTCGCCAATGCGCCGCCCAGAACGATCGCGATGGCCGAGACCGGTTCGAACGCATAGCCGCCGGTCATCACGAATTCCATCACCGCCCAGCCCGCCACGGCCCCGGTGAAAATCGCGACCACCCCCGCCGCCGCCCCCAACAGCGCCGAGCGCAGCGCGAAATAAGCCAGCACCTGCCCGCGCACCGCACCCACGGTTTTCAGCACTGCGGCCTCATAGATCCGCGCGCGCTGGCCAGCCGCCGCCGCGCCGATCAACACGACCCCCCCGGTGATCAACGCGGCCGACGCCCCATAGGTGATCGCCGCCGCGATCGAGGACAGCACCTCGGCCACCCGGTCGATCGCGTCGCGGACCCGGATCGCGGTGATATTGGGATAGGCCGTGGCCAGGTCGCGCAGGATCGCGGCCTCGGCCTGTGGTTCGGCATAGATCGTGGCGATATGGGTATGCGGCGCGCCCTGCAACGCGCCGGGGTTCAGCGCCATCACGAACCCGATCCCGGCGGTCGAGAAATCCACGTCGCGAAAGCTGGTGACGGTCGCGGTGATGTCACGGCCCAGGATGTTGACCGTCACCGCATCGCCCAGCTTCAGCCCGATCTCTTCGGCCTCTTCGTCGGAAAAGCTCATGACCGGGGGGCCGTCGTAATCCGCGGGCCACCATTGCCCGCCATTGACGATGGTGCCCGGCGGCGGGGTGGCGGAATAGGTCACGCCTCGGTCGCCCCGGATCACCCAGTGATCGCCCGCGACCTCTTTGGCGGGGCGCCCGTTGATCCGGGTGATGATGCCGCGCAGCATCGGCGCGGTCTCGATCCGGCTGACGCCGGGATCGCCGTTCAGCCGTGTCAGCACACCGTCCAGTTGATCGCCCTGGATGTCGACCACGAAATAGGACGGTGCGCGCTCGGGCAGTTCCTGGGCGATGGCGTCGCGCAGGTTGGCGTCGATCTGGCCCACCGCGGCCAGGATCGACAGCCCCAGACCCAGCGACAGCACGACCGCCGCGGTTTCTCCGCCGGGCCCGCCCACCGCGCCCAGCGCCAGGCGCAGCGCCGTGCGCCCGCGCACCATTCGGGCCCGTGCCGCGCGCCGTGCCAGCCGTTTCAGCCCCGCCGCCGCCAGCACCAGCAGACCCAGCGCCGCCACGATGCCAAAGGCCGTCCAAAGCGCCAGTTTCGGCACGCCAGAGAACCACGCGGCCACCCCGATCAACGCCGCCGCCAGCAGGCCCGTTATCGCGATATAGCGCAGGCGCGGCCAGACCCGGATCGGCCCCGCCGCATCGCGAAAGAGCGCCGCCGCGCGCACCTGCTCGGTCCGCGCCAGCGGCCAGAGCGTGAACAACAGCGCGGTCAGCACCCCGTAGAGGGCAGCCTCGCCCAGCGATCGGGGGTGCAGGCCCACCTCGACCGGGACCGGCAGGCGCGCCTGGATCAGCGGGCTCAGCGCCAACGGCGTCAACGCCCCCAGCACCAGACCCAGAACGATCCCCAGCCCCGCCAGCACCCCGATCTGGATCAGATAGGCCCACAGGATCGTGCGCCCCTCGGCGCCCAGGGTCTTGAGGGTGGCGATGACCTCGGTCTTGCCGTCCAGGTAGGCGCGCACCGCCGCCGAAACGCCCACGCCGCCCACCGCCAGGCCGGCCAGGCCCACCAGCACCAGGAACGATCCCAGCCGGTCCACGAAACGGGTCATGCCCGGTGCCCCGTTGCGCGCATCGCGCCAGCGCATTCCATTGTCGGCAAACCGCGTCTCGGCGCGTTGTTCCAGCGCGGCCATATCCGCGCCGGGCGTCAGCGCCAGGCGATATTTCGTCTCGAATAGCGTGCCGGGGGCCAACAGGCCGGCCCCCTCCAGCGCGTCTGTGCGCAGGATCAGCCGCGGCCCCAGGCCAAAGCCGTCGCCCGCCCCGTCCGGTTCGCGCATCAGCACCGCCGAGAGGGTATAGTCGCCCGTGCCCAGCCGGAACCTGTCGCCGGGCGCCAGGCCCAGCCGGTCGGCCAGAACCCGCTCCATCACCGCGCCGTTTCCGGCCAGCGCCTGATCCAGCGGCATCGGCGGGTCCAACTCGACCGCGCCGTAGATCGGATAGGCCGCGTCCACGCCCTTGACCTGGGTCAGCCCCCGTTCGGTCTGTCCGTCGCGGGTGACCACGACCATCGACCTGAAATCGACGATTTCGGACACCCGGGTCGCATTGCGCCGCATCCAGCCCCGCTCATCCGCGTCGGCATATCGATAGGTGAACGACATCTCGGCGTCGCCGCCCAGCAGCACCGCACCCTCGCGCTTCAGCCCGCCCTCGATGCTTTGGCGGACCGTGCCGACGGCGGCGATCGCGGCCACGCCCAGCGCCAGGCAGGCCAGAAAGACGTAAAAGCCGCGCAAGCCGCCGCGCAATTCGCGCCGGGCGATCCGGGCGGCGACAGGCAGGTTCATTCAGCCGCCCTCCGGGCATCTTCGCCGGCGATGCGCCCATCGGCCAGCCGTACCACGCGGTCGCAGCGCGCCGCCAGTTCGGCCGCGTGGGTCACCAGGACCAGCGTCGCGCCATGCCGGTCGCGCAACCCGAACAGCAGATCCATGATCGCCGCGCCATTGGCCCCGTCCAGGTTCCCGGTCGGCTCGTCCGCCAGCAGGATCTGCGGGCGCGGGGCCGCGGCGCGCGCCAGGGCGACGCGCTGTTGCTCGCCACCTGACATCTGGCTGGGATAGTGGTCCTTGCGTGCGTCCAGCCCGACGGCGTGCAATTCCTCCGCGGCGCGCTCAAAGGCGTCGCGGTGCCCGGCCAGTTCCAGCGGGGTTGCCACATTTTCCAGCGCGGTCATCGTCGGGATCAGGTGGAAAGACTGGAATACCACGCCCATATATGCCCTGCGGAAACGGGCGAGAGCGTCCTCGTTCATCCGCGTCAGGTCCTGGTCCAGGGCCAGAACCTGTCCTGAACTGGCCCGCTCCAGCCCGCCCATCAACATGAGGAGAGAGGATTTGCCCGACCCCGAAGGACCGACCAGCCCCAAGGTTTCGCCCCGGTGCACATCCAGCGAGATGCCGTGCAGGATCTCGACCGGCCCGGCATTGCCGTCCAGCGTCAGCGTCACATCGGTAAGCGAAAGGATCAGATCTGCCATGGGGGGCCTTTTGCAGCGGTTGCCTGGGTCTGGATATGGGGTGCGCGCGGCCATGCTCAACCTCGCGGCGGCAATTGCGGTCAGCCTGTGCGCAGGCACCGCAGGAGCCAAGCAGATCACCATCGCGGCCCTGGGCGACAGCCTGACCCAAGGGTATGGCCTGCCGCAAGAGGACGGGTTCGTCCCGCAACTGGAACGCTGGCTGCGCGCGCAGGGCGAGCAGGTGAATCTGATCAATGCCGGTGTTTCGGGCGATACCACGGCGGGCGGATTGTCGCGTGTCGCCTGGACCCTGACGCCCGAGGTGGGCGGGCTGATCGTTGCGCTGGGGGGCAACGATCTGCTGCGCGGCATCGACCCGGCCAATACGCGCGCCAACCTTGATGCCATCATGCAGACAGCCCAGGCCGCCGGGGTCGAGGTGTTGCTGGTCGGGCTGAGTGCGCCTGGCAATTACGGCCCCGACTACAAGACCGCGTTCGATGCCATTTATCCCGACCTGGCGCAAAGCTATGGCGCCCTCTATTACCCGAGTTTTCTCAAGGGGTTGACCGACCTGCCCGATCGCGGGGCCGCGCTGCGCGACTATATGCAGGGCGACGGCATCCACCCCACCGCCAAAGGCGTCGCGCTGATCGTAGAGGCGATGGGGCCCAAGGTTTTGGACCTGATCGCGCGGGTTCGCGCGGGCGACGGGACGTGACAGCGGCCCCGGTCCCGCGATCGGTCGGGGCGATCCGGCGCCCGCCGTCCCGGTCCGATCCCGGGGCCTTCGGGATCCGGTGCGCGTGGCCGCCTGGGGGTTGAGAAGCGGCGCGCCTCTGCCTAGAAGCGGGGCAGGGGGCAACGTCAACAGGCAGGCGCGATGTTCGAAGTGATGCGCGGCATGACGATGCAGGTGGCGGGAACGATCCGCGACCTCTTGCCCATCGTCCTGGTCGTCGGGTTTTTCCAGATCGTCGTGCTGCACCAGCCCATTGATGGCCTGGCCGAGATCGCCCTGGGCCTGGTGTTCGTCATGGTGGGGCTGGCGATCTTTATCCAGGGTCTGGAAATGGCCCTGTTTCCGCTGGGCGAATCCCTTGCCAATGCATTTGCGCAAAAAGGATCGCTGTTCTGGCTGTTGGTCTTTGCCTTTGGCCTGGGGTTCGGGACCACGGTGGCCGAACCCGCGCTGATCGCCATCGCCGCCGAGGCCGCGTCGATCATGGCAGAGGGCGGCGTGATCCCGGCGGGCGACGCGGCCGTGGCCAGCCACGCGCTGGCGCTGCGCTATACGGTGGCGGTGTCGGTGGGCACGTCACTGGTGATCGGGGTGTGGCGCATCCTGAAGGGCTGGCCGATCCACTGGTTCATCATCGCGGGCTATGGGCTGGTGGTGGCGCTGACCGCCGTGGCCCCGCCCGAGATTGTCGGAATTGCCTATGATTCCGGGGGTGTGACGACCTCTACCATCACGGTGCCGCTGGTGACCGCGCTGGGTGTCGGGCTGGCCTCGGCGATCAAGGGGCGCAACCCGATGGTGGACGGCTTTGGCCTCATCGCCTTTGCCAGCCTGCTGCCGATTGTCTTTGTGCTGATCTTTGGCGTGGTGGTGCAGGCATGAACGGTTTTGTGCTGCAACTGGTCGATACCTTTGTGGGGACGCTGCGGGATGTAGCGCCGATCGCGCTGGTGCTTGTCGGCTTTCAGGTCGGAGTGCTGCGCCGCAAGGTGCCGCATCTCAAAAAGGTGCTGATCGGATCGTTCTACGTCGTTCTGGGGCTGGCGCTGTTCCTGTTCGGGCTGCAAGAGGCCCTGTTCCCCATCGGCGAAATGATGGCCCAAAGCCTGACCGACCCGGCCTTTGTGGCCGCTGGCAAGCCGATCGGGGCGATCACCTGGACCGACTATTACTGGACCTACATTTTCGCCTTTGCCATAGGCTTTGCCACCACGATCGCGGAACCCTCGCTGATCGCCGTGGCGATCAAGGCGCGCGAGGTGTCGGCGGGGGGCATCACGGCTTGGGGCCTCAGGATCGCGGTGGCCATCGGCGTCGCCCTCAGCCTGTCGGTGGGGACGTTTCGTATCGTGACCGGCACGCCGCTCTATCTTTACATGATCGCGGGCTATGCCATCGTCATCGTCCAGACCATGTTCGCGCCGCGCATGATCGTGCCGCTGGCCTACGATTCGGGCGGGGTGACGACATCGACCGTGACCGTGCCGCTGGTGGCGGCCCTGGGGCTGGGGCTGGCCTCGACCGTGCCGGGGCGCAGCGCGTTGATGGACGGGTTCGGGCTGATCGCGCTGGCCAGCCTCTTTCCGATGATTACCGTGATGGGCTATGCCCAGATCAGCGCCTGGCGCGCAGGACGCGGGGACGGCGGGAAAACGCCCCAACCGCAAGGAGGACCGCAATGAAGTTCAAGATGATCCTGGTCATCACCAAGGACGAAAAGACCGACCTTGTGACGGAAACCGCCCGCGCCAGTGGCGCCACGGGCTGCACCGTCATCACCAATGCGCGCGGCGAGGGGCTGAAACCCAAAAAGAGTTTCATGGGCCTGACCGTAGAGGGCCAGCGCGATATCGTGCTGTTGCTGGTCGAGGAACATGTCTGCCGCCACATCTTGGAAGAGGTGTCCGCCGCCGCCGGGTTCGAGACCGAGCCGGGCAACGGCGTGGCCATGCAGATCGACATCGAGGACGTGATCGGGCTGGGCACCCAGATCGCCTCGATCCGCAGCGAGATCGAGGAGGAAGACCTGTGAGCGGGCGCAACTTTACCACCGTGGCCGAGGTCATGAGCCACGAATTGCAAACCATCAACGGGCTGGCCAGCGTGCGCCAGGCCATCGACCAGATGAACCGCGCCCGCGTCGGCTCGCTGATTATCGAACGGCGCCATGAGGGGGACGAGTTCGGCCTGGTCACCGTCTATGACATCGCGCGCGAAGTGGTGGCCAAGAACCGCAGCTTCGAGCGGGTTTCGGTCTATGAGATCATGCGCAAGCCGGTGGTCACGGTCTCGGCCGGGATGAACATCAAATACGCGATCCGCCAGCTTGCCCGTCTGGGCCTGACCCGCGCGCTGGTCACCCGCGAGGATACGCTGGTGGGCATCGTCACCCAGCGCGATATGGTGGCCCGCTTTGCGGATCAAAGCCACCGGCCGGACTGAGCGTTGGGGATGATCGCCTGGCTCAGGGGATGGACCCGGCGCAAGGACGCGATCTTTGCGGCCATCGCCCATGGGGCAGGTGGGGGCGTGCGGCTGGCCTTTATCGGGCTGTCGTTCCGGGGCTTTCCCGAAAGCGATGCGCGCAGCGCCGCGGCGCTGGCCGTGGCCAAGCGCCAGCCCAAGGGGCCCGTGGGCCGGTTTTTCAAGCGCGCCCTGATCCGTGCGCAATACAACTGGTCACGGCGCTATTTCAGCCGACATCCCGACCGTCTGGCGGTGTGCTGGAATGGCCTGACCGGATCACGCCGCGCCTTCATGGAGGGGGCGCGGGATGCCGGCGCCGGGCGGCTTTATGCCGAACTGGCCCCCTTTCCGGGGCGCATCACGCTGGACCCTGTGGGGGTGAACGCGCAGAACGGCCTGCCGCGCGATCCGCGGTTTTACCTGGACTGGGCCGCCGAGGATCCGGCCCGTCGGGGCGAGGGGTGGCGCGCGCTGGGGGCGAATCTGACCGCGCGTGCCTCGCGCCGGGCGGATGTGGGGCAGGGGGACGGCGACGCGCTGTCGCAGGCGGGCCGGTTTCTGTTCTGCCCGCTTCAGGTGCCCAACGACAGCCAGATCACGCTTTTCTCCGGCTGGGTCGGCAGTGTCGAGGGGATGATCGCCGCCCTGGCCGATGCCGCCCGGGCGCTGCCCGCGGGCTGGCATATCCGGCTGAAGGAACATCCCTCGGCGCGGGCCTCTCTGGCCGAACCGCTGGCGCGGGCGGTGGGCGACAGCGGCGGGCGGCTGGTGGTGGACAACGCCACCGACAGCTTTGCCCAGCTGGCGGCATCCGCAGGGGTGCTGACGATCAATTCGTCGATGGGGCTTCAGGCGTTTTTTCATGACAAGCCGGTGATCGTGCTGGGACAGGCTTTCTTTGCCCTGCCGGGCCTCGTCACCCCCGCCCATTCCGCCGAGGTCTTGGCCGAGGTCCTGGCCGATCCCGGCGCGCTGGGCTTTGATCCCGCCCTGCGCGCGGCCTTCATGAGCTATCTCGACCAGGTCTATTACCCCCGGATCGACGAGCGCCCCGATGGGACGATCGTGATCGACCCGGCGCACCTGGCCGCGAAACTGGCCGCCGCGCGGGCCTGAACGGGCTCTTTCGCCCGGTTCGGCTTTGCTGTAAGGCTCCGCCCCGAGTATTCCCAGACGCTAGAGGAGCCAAGACATGGGCTATAAGGTCGCCGTCGTCGGCGCCACGGGGAACGTGGGCCGCGAAATGCTGAACATCCTGGCCGAGCGCCAGTTCCCGGTGGACGAGATCGTGGCGCTTGCCTCGCGCCGCAGCATGGGCACCGAGGTCAGCTTTGGCGAAAAGACCCTCAAGACCCTGGATCTGGAGCAGTTCGATTTCACCGGCTGGGACATCGCGCTTTTCGCGATCGGTTCGGACGCGACCAAGATCTATGCGCCCAAGGCCGCCCAAGCGGGCTGCGTGGTGATCGACAACTCGTCGCTCTATCGCTACGACCCGGCCGTGCCGTTGATCGTGCCCGAGGTGAACGCCGACGCGATCATGGGCTATTCCAAGAAGAACATCATCGCCAACCCGAACTGTTCCACCGCACAGATGGTGGTGGCGCTGAAACCGCTGCACGACCGCGCGACGATCAAGCGGGTGGTCGTATCCACCTATCAGTCGGTGTCTGGGTCCGGCAAAGAGGCGATTGACGAGCTGTGGAACCAGACCAAGGGCATGTATGTCCCGGGCCAGGAGGTCGAGCCGTCGGTCTACCCCAAGCAGATCGCGTTTAACGTGATCCCGCATATCGACGTGTTCCTCGACGACGGCTCCACCAAGGAAGAGTGGAAGATGGTCGCCGAGACGAAAAAGATCGTCGATCCCAAGATCAAGGTCACCGCGACCTGTGTGCGGGTGCCGGTCTTTGTCGGTCATTCCGAGGCCATCAATATCGAGTTCGAGGACTTTCTGGACGAGGACGAGGCACGCGACATCCTGCGCGAGTCGCCCGGCATCATGGTCATCGATAAGCGCGAGGATGGCGGCTATATGACCCCGATCGAATGCGTCGGCGAATATGCCACCTATATCAGCCGCATTCGGCAGGATTCCACCATCGACAACGGCCTGAACATCTGGTGCGTGTCCGACAACCTGCGCAAGGGCGCGGCACTGAACGCGGTCCAGATCGCCGAATTGCTGGGCCAGCGGGTGCTGAAAAAGGGTTAGGTCCGGTCCGGGCGGGCCTCTGGCGGGGCGGTCCATCGTGCCATCCAGGCCCATGCGGACAGAACATCCGTGACACGAACGGCGCGGGATCCCCCCCGCGCCGTTTTCCGTTGCTCCGCGCGCGCCCCTGCCGCAGGCTTGCCCCAGTGTTGTTGACCGGAGCGATTGCCATGCGTGCCCTTGCCTGTTGCCTTGTCCTGATCCCCACGGCCCTGTGGGCCGATGATATTCCGCTGGCCAGCGCCGTGACCGCCGCCACGCTTTATCCCCGGGGGGCGACGCTGACCCGGACGGTTCCGTTCCAGATGCCCGCCGGGCAGCACCGTCTGATCCTTACCGATCTGCCCCGATACACCCCGCTGGCGGGGGTGCGCGTCGCCGTCACCGGCGCGACCATGGGCAGCGTGACCACCCGCGCCGATTTCGTCCCACCCCGCGACGCGGCCAAGACCGCCGCCCTTGCCGCCGCCGAGGCCCGCGTCACCGCCGCCGAGGACGCCCTGCGCACCGCCGAGGCCCGCGTGCGCGCGATCCGCGCCGAGGGCGATGCCGCGCGTGCCCGTATCGCCTTTCTGGCCAGGCTGGGCGCGCCCGACCCGGCCGCGCAGATGGACGTGGCCGCCCTGCGCGATCTGGCCGCGATGATCGGGGATGAGACGTTGGCCGCCACCCGCGCCGCGCTGGACGCCGACGAACGCGCCGGGACCGCCGAGCGCGCGCTAAAGGATCTGCACGAGGCGCTGGACCAGGCCCGCCAGGCCCTGGCCGCCCTGGTCCCCGAAGCCCAGGAGCGCGCCCTGCTGGCCGTCGCGGTATCCGCCGATGCCCCCGCCCAGGGCACGCTAAGCGTAACCTATACCGTCGATGAGGCGGGCTGGCGGCCGGTCTATGATCTGCGGCTGGATCGGGGCGCGGGGATGCTGGCGATCGCGCGCGGCGCCTTTGTCGCGCAGGACACCGGCGAGAACTGGCAGGATGTGGCGTTGACCCTGTCCACGCTGCGGCCCAGTGAACAGACCGCGCCCAGCACCGTCGATCCCCTGCTGCACCGGATCGAGGATCCCGCAGAGATGTTGCCGAAATCCGTCCGGTCGCGGATGGCCGAGGGCGTGATGGGCGGCATGATGGCCGACGCCCCCGAACCCGCCCCGATGGCCGAGATGGCAACGGCCAGCTTTGACGGATTGTCGGTCAGCTATGTCTATCCCGGTGCGGTCGATATCGCCTCGGGGGCGGACCGTGTGCGGCTGGCGCTGGGCGCGCTGTCCACCAATGCCACGATCACCGCCCAGGCCGCGCCGCTGTGGGACGATACGGCGTTCCTGATGGCCGATCTGACCAACGACACCGGAGAATTGATCCTGCCCACGGACGAGGCGATGTTCTATCTCGATGGCCGTTTCGTTGGGAAACGCACGCTGGACCTGATCCCGGCGGGGGGCGCCGCCGCGCTGTCCTTTGGTCCGATCGAGGGGCTGCGGCTGACCCGCACCGTGCTGGACCGCAACGAGGGGGATCGCGGCGTGATCCGCAAATCCAACGACTGGACCGAAGAGGTGCGCATCACCGTCGAGAACCTGACCGACGCGGCCTGGCCGATCCGCCTGATCGACCGCGTTCCCTATTCCGAACAAGAGGATCTGGCGATCACCTGGACCGCCCGTCCCGAACCCACCGCCACCGATATCGACGGGCTGCGCGGGGTGCTGGAATGGCGGTTCGATCTGGCGGCGGGCGACAGCCGCGACATTGCGCTGTCCCATCGCATGAGCTGGCCCGAGGGCAAGGTGCTGCGCTAACGCGGGTCAGACCAGGACGAACTGGGCCTTTTCGGGGTCGTAATATTCCAGGCTGCCCTCGCCGATATCGTTCCACAGCCCGTGCAGGGTCAACTCTTCGGATGCGACGGCCTCTTGCACGAAGGGGAAGGTCATCAGGTTTTCCAGCGACACCAGGACCGCGTCCTTTTCCATCGCCTGAAGGCGCGCAGTCTCGTCCGCGATGTCGGACTGGCGTTCATAGCTGGGACGCAGGATATCCATCCACCGGCCGATAAAGCTGGTCTTTTCCTCCAGTTGGGGCGCGTTTCCGGCGCACATGTCATGGCATCCGCGCACGCCGCCGCAATTGGAATGGCCCACCACCAGCAGGTTGGCCACCTTAAGAACCGTCACCGCGTATTCCACCGCCGCCGAGGTGCCGTGATAGTCGCCGTCCGGTGCATAGGGCGGCACCAGCCCGGCGATATTGCGGTGAATAAAGAACTCTCCCTCGTCCGCGCCGAAGATCGACGTGACATGGATGCGCGAGTCGCAGCACGAAATGATCATTGCACGCGGACGCTGGCCCTCGTCCGCCAAGCGACGATACCAGGCCTTGTTCTCGGCATGAGTCGTGGCTTTCCAGCCTTGATATCGCTGGACCAGATAGTGCGGCAGCGGCCGTGCATTTTGCATCGTGGCGTTCCCTCGTTCCTTTGGCGCATCTGCATACAGGACATTTGTCAGCAATTCGAGTGATTTCCACGGCCCGCCAGCAACGCTTTCTTGACCCTCTGGGCGCAGGGTTGCGGCGACTGCGGGGGCAGCAAGCGGAGGGGTGCGGGTGACCTTTGTGGTGGAGTTGCGGCAGCAAGAGCCGTTGAAGCTGGATTCAGAACGGCTCGCCGATATGTTCGTCGACCTGGGAGAGGTGCGCGCCGCGCATCTGATCACCCTGTCGATCGCACGGCTTGAGGATCTGCTGGCTGGGCTGGAACTGGCCACGGCGCAGGTGCGCGGCGGCGATTGCACGGATTTGGCGGGCCAGATCGGCGCGCTGGGCGATGCGCTGGGCCTGCTCAGCCTGTCGCAGGCCGCCGGTGGCGTGGGCCGCGCGGTGCAATCGGGCGATCAGGTGGCGGTGTCGGCAACGATGGCCCGGCTGAAACGGGTGGCGCTGCGGTCATTTCGGATTGCGGCGGAACTGCGCCACCGTTCCGGCTGATCGCGCTTGCGGGTGGCGCTCAGGCGGGTAGGCTTTGCGCCGACCCACGCCCCGCAGGAGAGATCCCATGCCCCCCCGTTTCGCCGCACCCGCCGAGCCCTCGTTGCCGCTTTATGTCGTGTCCGAGGATGCGTTGGGGGCCTGGCTGGACAGCCGCCCCGCGCCGCAGGCCGCCTGGTTGCGGGCCACGGGCTTTGCCGCGACCCTGGGCGAGGGGCAGCCGCTGCCCGGTCCAGATGGCACGCTGGCCGGGGCGGTCGTGGGCTATGGCACACCCGCCAGCCGCGCCCGGGGCCGGCATCACCTGGCGGCCGCTGCGCCGCGCCTGCCGCAGGGCGTCTATCACCTGGAAACCGACCTGGCCGGTCCCGTTCTGGACGCCGAGGCGCTGGGCCTGTTGCTGGCGGCCTATCGGTTCGACCGCTACCGCGCACAGCCCGCCCTGCGCGCCAACTTCAAGGCACCGGTGGGTGTTGACGCCGCCCGGATCGAGGCCCTGGCCAAGGGTGAATGCCTGACCCGCGATCTGATCAACACTCCCGCCAGCGACATGGGCCCCGAGGCGCTGGAGGATGCGTTCTTTCAACTCGCCGCGCGCCATGGGGCCACGGCCAGTGCGGTGCGCGGCGACGATCTGATCGCCGGGAATTTCCCGCTGATCCACGCGGTGGGCCGCGCCGGCCCCCAGGCCCCGCGCCTGTTGGACATGCGCTGGGGCACGACCGGGCCGCGCCTGACGCTGGTGGGCAAGGGGGTGTGTTTTGACACCGGCGGGCTGAACCTGAAACCGGGTTCCTCGATGGGGCTGATGAAAAAGGACATGGGCGGGGCGGCCACCGTGATGGGCCTGGCCGAAACGATCATGGCGCTGGGCCTGCCGCTGCGGCTGCGGATGCTGGTGCCCGCGGTGGAAAACAGCGTCTCGTCGACCTCGTTCCGTCCGCAGGACATCCTGACCGCGCGCAACGGGCTGACGGTCGAGATCAACAATACCGATGCCGAGGGGCGGCTGGTGTTGGCCGACGCCCTGGCCCTGGCGGCTGAGGAGGACAGCGATTGCCTGGTCTCGATGGCCACGCTGACCGGGGCGGCCCGGGTCGCGGTGGGCCCTGACCTGGCGCCGTTCTATACCGATGACGAGGCGCTGGCCGGGCGGGTGATCGGCGCGGCCGAGGATGCCGCCGACCCGGTCTGGCGGATGCCCTTTCATACCCCCTATGAGGCGATGCTGGAGCCCGGCATTGCCGATCTGGACAACGCCCCCAAGGGCGGGTTCGCGGGGTCGATCACGGCGGCGCTGTTTCTGCGCCGCTTTGCCGGCACCGCGCGCTATGCCCATTTCGACATCTACGGCTGGCAGCCCGCCGATGCCCCCGCCCGGCCCAAGGGGGGCGTCGGTCAGGGTGCACGCGCGCTTTTGGCCGCCTTGCCCGGGGTGCTGGGCCTGTGACCGGGGATCGCCGCGAAACCCCCGCCAACGCCCGCGTGGCCGCCGCCCATCTGGAGGGGCAGGTGCCCGCCGCGCGGTTCGTCGATCCGGTGCCGTACCGCGTCACCCGTCCGCTGGTGGATCTGCTGCGCGCACCGGGTGGGCCGCGCGAACGGCAGATGCTGCTGGGCGAGGCGTTCGAGGTGCTTGAGATCCACGAGGGCCATGCCTTTGGCTGGGCCGCGCGGGATGGGTTCGTGGGCTATGTTCCCGCCCAGGCGCTGTCGGACAGTGCGCCGGATCCCACTCATATCGTCGCCGTGCCCGCCAGCCATGCCTATTCCGCCCCCGATCTGAAACGCCCCGAGGTGATGGGCCTGAGCTTTGGCACACGGCTGCGGGTGGTGTCGGCCAGTGGCGCGTTTTTCGAGACGGCCGAGGGCTGGTTCGTGCCCAAACCGCATCTGCGCCCGGCCAATGCGCCCTTTGCCGATCCGGTGACGGTGGCACAGCTTTTCTTTGGGGCGCCCTACCTGTGGGGGGGTAACGCGATCTGGGGCATCGACTGTTCGGGGCTGGTGCAGGCCGCCTGGCTGGCCAGCGGCCGGGCCTGTCCGGGCGACAGCGATCAACAGGCGCGCAGCCTGGGCACCGCGTTGCCGCCGGGCACGACGCCAGAGCGGGGGGATCTGCTGTTCTGGGCGGGGCATGTCGCGCTGGTGGTCGATCCGCAGGTGATGATCCACGCCAACGCCCACACCATGTCGGTCGCCTATGAGCGGATCCCCGAGGCCATCGCCCGGATCGAGGGTCAGGGCGATGGCCCGGTCACCGCGCACCGCCGGGATCTGGGGTCGGCCTAGTCGACGGCGCGGATCAGCTTTTGCTCCAGCACGCGCAGCACGGTTTTCAGGTCGTGCCCGCGTTTCAGGATCTGCCCGTCCATGCCGATCACCGCATACATCCCCTGCCGGTTGCGCAGCCGGGGGCGTTTTTCGATGCGGTACAGCGGGTGTTCGGCGGTGCGGCGAAAGATCGAAAAGACCGCCACGTCGCGCAGGCAGGATATCCCGTAATCGCGCCACTCTCCCGCGGCGACCATGCGCCCATAAAGCGTCAGGATCGGCCCCAGCTCGGTCCGGTGAAAGGCCACCTGTTCGGGAACGGGGCTGCGGGGAAACGGGGTGGGCGGCACTGCGTTCATCCGTCCAGCCTGACGCTGCGCGCCGTGCAAATCAAGATGCGCCCGGATTTTGCCACGAAAATACCCCCGCTCAGACCTATATGCACCGTCAAGCGGCCCGGATCGGGAGGGATATTGTTTCCATAGCGAAAACGCTACCCGGTGCCGCGGAGCAACAGCCCCCACCCTGTCCGCGGCATCGGGACTTTTGCTTTCCCCCAGATCATCCCCGGTCCCGGCTCAGGCGAACTGCCCATGGCAGAACCAGCCTGATGACATCTCGCCGCCATGGGCATAATAGAGCCACAGCCGCAGCCCGGCATCCGTTTCAACGCGCCAGTAATCGCGCGGCCCGGCGCGCCAGGCCGGATCGTCCAGCCACCATTCCGGCGCGATCCGCTCCGGTCCGCCATGCGCCAGCGCCACGAAATCGCGCCGCCGCCAGCGAAACCGCGCGGGCGGGGTGGGGGTGTCGGGGGCGGTGACGGGTTCGGGTGGAAACAGCAACAGCGGCCGCGGACGGTCGCGGACGGGCCAATCGGTCACCGGCGCGGACCAGGCGGCGGCCAGCACCTGCCAGCCCTTTTCGGGGATGTGGCTTTCGGCCGGGGCCAGCCGTGTCAACGCCTCCAGCCCGACACGTGTGCCCAGCCGCCCGATCAGATCGTCCAGCGCGGTATCGGCCCGCTGACGGTCCTGGGCGGCACGGGCGGCCTCCAGGTGGCCGGCATGCTGGCGCGCGTGCAGCGGTTCGCTGAGCGTCGCCTCGATCCGCAGCCGGTCGATGCCGGGGCCCGCGTCGATCCCCCCCAGTTTCAGCACGATCAGCGGGCGCATCCGCTCGGGCGTGTCGGCGGGTCGGGCCAGGCCCAGTTCGATCTGCTGCACCGCGTGGTCGCAGCGAAACGCCTGAAGCCGCAGCCGCCGCGCGCCCCGCCCGGCGCTGCGCAGCCGGGCACACAAAGCCGGCAACAAACGGTCGATCCCGGCCAGGATGTCCTCCTCCAGGCCGATCGGATCGGGCAGCGACAGGCGCACCGCGAAATGCGGCGCCGCGCGGGCGGGCGAGATCGGTTCGGGCGCGGAACCCAGCGCCTGGTCCAGCCGCAGCACCACCGCCTGCCCGAACCGGCGCACCAGCGGCGCGCGTGGCATACCCAGCAGATCCTCGACGCGCCGCAACCCCAACCGGGCCAACCCGGCGACGGTGTCCTGGGGCAGGCGCAGTGCCGCCAGCGGCAGGGGGGCCAGGGCCGCCCGGGTCTGACCTGGTGCTGCGATGCGCGGCGCGGGGGGGGTATCGCCCCCCGCGGGCACCCGTTGCCACACCTGGCGGCGTGCCGCGCGCGACCGGGTGGCGCGGGCCTCTTGCGCGATGGCATCGCCCGAGCGGTGGGGCCGCGCATCACGCCCGGCGAACCGCGCCAGCGCCCAGGCCGCCCCGCGGGTATCGGCCAGCCCGGCGCGCACGCTGAGCCCCAGGGCCGCGCAATCGGCCTGGGCCTCGGCCATCATCGCCTCTTCGCCGCCGAACAGATGCGCGCAGCCGGTGATGTCCAGCACCAGCGCGTCGGGCGGTTCCTCGGCGACCCAGGGCGAGAATTTGCCGGCCCAGCGGCGCAGCCCGTTCAGGAACGCCGCCTCGCCGCCGGGATCGGCGGGACGGGTCAGCAGCTGGGGACAGATCGCCATCGCATCGCGCAGCGGCTGCCCCGTGCGCAGCCCCGCGCCCTGGGCCTCGGCGGTCAGGCTGGCGATGACCTGGGCGCCGTTCACCTCGTGCAGGATGGCAAGCGGGCTGGGCGGCAGCCCGCGCGCCTGGCGCAGCACCCGTTCGGCGGCAAGCCGTGGAAACCACAGCGAAAGGATACGGCGCGGGGGCATGGCAGCAACCTAAATGTTCCCTATATGTTCTAGATATCTACGTGCGTTGCCGCACAGAGTCGAGTCCGCCCGCGCGCTTGCAAAGGGGGTGGGTTTGGCCCACCCTGCGGCCAATCGAACAGGGAGGATATGCCAATGAAAACCCGTGCTGCCGTGGCGTGGAAGGCCGGCCAGCCGCTAGAGGTCACCGAGGTCAACCTTGCCGGCCCCCGCGCGGGCGAGGTGTTGGTCGAGATCAAGGCGACCGGCATTTGCCACACCGATGAATTCACCCGTTCTGGCGCCGATCCCGAGGGGCTGTTCCCCGCGATCCTGGGGCATGAGGGCGCGGGCGTCGTGGTGGATGTGGGCCCCGGTGTGACCAGCGTGAAAAAGGGCGATCACGTGATCCCTCTTTATACGCCCGAGTGCCGGGAATGCGACTATTGCCTGAACCCCAAAACGAACCTCTGCCAGTCGATCCGCACGACGCAGGGGCAGGGGCTGATGCCCGATGGCACCTCGCGGTTCACCACGCTGGATGGCGACCCGATCCTGCATTACATGGGCACGTCGACCTTTTCGAACTATACCGTTCTGCCCGAGATCGCGGTCGCGAAAATCCGGCCCGACGCGCCCTTTGACAAGGTCTGCTATATCGGCTGCGGCGTGACCACCGGGGTCGGTGCCGTCATCAACACCGCCAAGGCCGAGCCGGGCTGCCGCGCGGTGGTGTTCGGGCTGGGCGGCATCGGGCTGAACGTGATCCAGGGGCTGCGGCTGATCGGGGCGGATCAGATCGTGGGGGTGGATCTGAACCCCGCCAAGCGCGCGATCGCCGAACGGTTCGGCATGACCGATTTCGTCAACCCGTCCGAGGTCGAGGGCGACCTGGTGCCCTATCTGGTGGATCTGACCAAGGGCGGGGCCGACTATACCTTTGATGCCACGGGGAATGTGCAGGTGATGCGCACGGCGCTGGAATGCGCGCACAAGGGGTGGGGCGAAAGCATCGTCATCGGCGTCGCTCCCTCTGGCGCTGAAATTTCCACCCGCCCGTTTCAACTGGTGACCGGGCGCACCTGGAAAGGCACGGCCTTTGGCGGGGCGCGCGGGCGCACCGACGTGCCGAAAATCGTGGACTGGTACATGCAGGGCAAGATCGAGATCGACCCGATGATCACCCACACCCTGGCCCTGGATGAGATCAACAAGGGCTTTGATCTGATGCACGCGGGCGAGAGCATCCGCGCGGTGGTGGTTTACTAACCCCGCGATACCCCCCATGTAGAGGGGAACAGGGCGCGCCACACTGGCGCGTCCGAAAGAATGAAAAGAACCTGAATGTCTGACCCCAAACCGCCGCTTCTGGCCGTCCTGATCGACGCCGACAACATCCCCGCCCGCTATGCCGAACCCATCCTGAAAGAGATCACCTCTTACGGGGAACCGGCGTTGCGCCGGGTTTACGGCGACTGGTCGTCGGATCGGCTGAAACCCTGGGCGGACAAGGTTCTGTCGCTGGGCCTGCTGGCGCATCAGGAAACCGCCAACACCAAGGGCAAGAACGCCAGCGATATCGGTCTGGTGATCGACGCGATGGACATCCTGCATTCGGGCCGGTTCGACGGCTTTGTGCTGGTGTCGTCCGACAGCGATTTCACCCGCCTGGCCAGCCGCATCCGCGAGCATGGCCTGGACGTGATCGGCATCGGCGAGGCCAAGGCCCCGGTCAGCCTGCGCAATGTCTGCAACCGTTTCGTGCTGATCGAAAACATCATGGATGAACCGGTCCCGGCGCAAAAGGGCAAGCCCACCGCCGAACCCGCCGGCAAGCTGTCCCCGCAAGAGGCGACCGACCTGATCATCCGCGCGATGGACAAGATCAACCAAGAGGACGACTGGTACACCCTGGGCCAGATCGGCCAGTTCCTGACCGCCGACAACCCCGATTTCGACACCCGAACCTATGGCAAGCGCAAGCTGTCGGACCTGGTGCGCGATCTGAAGCGGTTCGAGACCAAGAAGGTCGGCAATCAGCTGCACATCCGCCGGGTCGACTAGGCCCGGGGCGCACGGCCATAGCGGGCCAGAAAGGTCGTCACCGCCCCGTCGATCACCCGCGTGATCTGCGCGGGGCCAAAGGTCTGATCGACCCGAAACACCCGCCGCATGTAGAGGTCTGCCTTGCACAGCTCGATGAACTGATCGGCGGCCAGATGCATGTCGTCCACGGCCAGATCGCCCCGCGCGGTGGCCTGTTCCAGAAATGCGGCGATCTGTTCGCGCAGTTGCACCGGCCCCGACTCGTAGAAAGCCGCGCCAAGGTCGGGAAAGCGGTCTGCCTCGGCCACGCAGATGCGGAACATGGCTTGGTTGAACTCTGACAGGAATGAACTGATCATGTGCCCCGCCGCCTGGCGCAACACCTCGGCCACCGGCGCGGTAAAGTCGATCTCGTTCAGGGCGGCGACGGTCTGGCGGTCGCATTCCAGGCGGAACACCTCGATGAACAACAGCCGCTTGTCGGGGAAATAGCTGTAAAGCGTTGCCTTGGACACGCCCGCCACGCGGGCGATGTCGTCCACGCTGGCCCCCTCGAACCCGTCGCGCAGGAACACGTCACGGGCGCCCTCCAGCACCTGGGCGAACTTGCGCCCTTTCTTGATCTTTTGGGGTGTGGCGTGCATGGCCGCTCCGCTGACTGAGGCGCCAGTCTAGACCGCGCGGTTCATCGCGGGCAAGCGGGGCCGCCAAACGCGGCGAATGGCCCTCTGGTCCTCGCCCCGCCATCGGGCGAGGTTGCGGGTTGAAGCCCTGCCATCCCCGGCCTACCTTAGAAGTATTCTAAATTGGAGATTGCCGATGATTCCCGGTGTCAGCCAACGCCGCCGCTTTTCGGACCTGAGCGAACAGGAAATCCTGGCCCTCGCGATTTCCTCGGAAGAGGACGACGCCCGCATTTACCGCACCTACGCCGAGCAATTGCGCGCCGATTACCCCGATTCGGCCCGTATATTCGAGGATATGGCCACCGAAGAGGACGGCCACCGGCGCCGTCTGATCGAGAAATTCCGCCACCGCTTTGGCGACGTGATCCCGCTGATCCGGCGCGAGCATGTGTCAGGCTATTACGCCCGCCGCCCGGTCTGGCTGGTGCAGAACCTCGGGCTGGAACGGATCCGCGAAGAGGCCGAGATGATGGAGCGTGACGCGCATCATTTCTATCTCAAGGCCGCGCAGCGCACCACCGATGCCGATACGCGCAAGCTGTTGGGCGACCTGGCCGCCGCAGAGGCCGGCCATTCCGCCGCCGCTGACCGGCTGATGGGCAAACATCTGGACGACGCCGCGCGCGAACAAGAGGGGCGCACCGCGCACCGGCAATTCGTGCTGACCTGGGTGCAGCCCGGGCTGGCCGGGCTGATGGACGGATCGGTGTCGACCCTGGCGCCGATCTTTGCCACGGCGTTCGCCACCCAGGACACCTGGACGACCTTCCTGGTCGGTCTGGCCGCCTCGATCGGGGCGGGGATTTCCATGGGCTTTACCGAGGCGGCGTCGGATGACGGGGAAATCTCGGGGCGCGGCTCGCCGCTGAAACGCGGCATCGCCTCGGGGGTGATGACGGCGCTGGGGGGGCTCGGCCACGCGCTGCCCTACCTGATCCCGCATTTCTGGACGGCGACGATCATCGCGCTGGCCGTGGTGTTCGTGGAGCTGTGGGCGATTGCCTGGATCCAGAAGAAATACATGGAAACGCCCTTCTTCCGCGCGGCCTTCCAGGTGGTGCTGGGCGGCGCGCTGGTGCTGGCGGCGGGGATCTTGATCGGGTCGGGCTGACCGGCCCGCCCGCGCCCGCCGCCACGTCGCACATTCCCAAGCGCGCCATCGCGTGCTAGGTCCGCCCCATGCTGGCGGTCCTGTTGAAAACCCTGCCGTTTTTCGCGTTGATCGGCCTCGGCTACGGGGCCGGGCGCACCCGCTTTTTCACGCCCGAGGCCACCGCGGCCCTGACCAAGTTCGTTTTTTACTTTGCCCTTTCGGCGATGCTGTTCCGGTTTTCCGCGACCCTGTCGATCGCCGAGATTGTCGATGGCCGCTTTGTCATGGCCTATTTGTGCGGCACGGGGGCGGTGTATCTGCTGGCCACCGCCGTGGCCATGTTGCGCCACAAGGGCATCGAAGAGGCCGCCGTCGAGGCCCAATGCGCCGTGATCGGCAATGTGGGGTTCCTGGGGGTGCCGATGCTGGTGCTGTTGCTGGGCCCGGCGGCGGTCGGGCCGGTGATGCTGGTGCTGTCGGTGGATCTGATCGTGTTCGGCAGCCTGATCGTGATCCTGATCACCGGGGCGCGCGACGGGCGGATGTCGCCGGCGGTCTTGCGCACGGTGGGGCTGGGGTTGCTCAAGAACCCGATGATCGTCTCGATCGTGCTGGGGTTGGGCTGGTCGGCGCTGCGCCTGCCGATCCCGGTGCCAATGAACGAGTTCCTGACCACCCTGGGGGCAGCGGCGACGCCTGGTGCACTCTTTGCCATCGGCGCCTCGTTGGCGACAAAATCGGCCGAGCGTGTGCAGGTCGCCGCCTGGCTGTCCTTTGCCAAGCTGGTGCTGCATCCGGGGGCTGTGGCGCTGGCCGCGCTGGTATTGTTTAACGTTGAACCATATGCCGCCGGGGTGATGATCGCCGCCGCCGCACTGCCGGTGGCGGGCAATGTCTATATCCTGGCCCAGCATTACGGCGTGGCCCCGCAGCGGGTATCGGCGGCGATCCTGGTCTCGACGGCGGCCTCGATCGTGACGGTTTCGGCGGTGATCGCCTGGGTTGCCACGCTCTAGCCTTGCCCCGCGCCCGGCCGCGCGCTAGGCCCAAGGCAGGTCAATGACAGAGGACAGGTCATGGAAACGGTATCGGAAAACAAGTGCTTTGGCGGAACACAGGGCGTCTATCGCCACGCGTCGGATGTCTGCGCCTGCGACATGACCTTTGGCCTGTTCCTGCCCGAAGAGGCCAAGGACGGCCCGGTGCCGGTCCTGTGGTATCTGTCGGGGCTGACCTGCACCCATGAAAACGCGATGGTCAAGGCGGGCGCCCAGCAATGGGCCGCCGAGCAGGGCATCGCGCTGGTCTTTCCCGACACCTCGCCGCGCGGCGAGGGCGTGGCCGATCACGAGATGTATAACCTGGGGACCGGTGCGGGATTCTATGTCAACGCCACCCAGGATCCCTGGGCCGCGAATTACCGGATGTGGGACTATGTGGCCGAGGAATTGCCGCGCCTGATCCTCAATAATTTCGCGGTGGACGAGGAACGCCAGGCGATCACCGGCCATTCCATGGGCGGGCACGGCGCGCTGACCATCGCGATGGCCTATCCGGGGCGGTTCGCGTCTGTGTCGGCCTTTGCGCCGATCACCCATCCCAGCGCGTCGGACTGGGCGAAAAAGCCGATCCACGCCTACCTGGGCGAGGGGAACGTGGACTGGACCCGGCACGACGCCTGCCTGTCGCTGCGCGCAAACGGCTTTGCCGGGGCGATGCTGATCGACCAGGGCACGGGCGATCAGTTCCTCGATGCGCTGATGCCCGAAGCGCTGGCCGCCGCGATCACCGAAACCCGCCACCCAGGCGTGATCCGCCTGCAAAAGGGCTATGACCACAGCTACTTCTTCGTCTCCACCTTTATGGAGGATCACGTCGCCTTTCACGCCGAGGCGCTCTACGCGTGAGCCGGATCTTCGTCGATGCCGATGCCTGCCCGGTCAAGGCAGAGGCCCTGCGCGTCGCCGAACGCCACGGGGTAGAGTTGCTGTATGTGGCCAATGGCGGGCTGCGTCCCGTCGATCACCCGCTGGTGCGCATGATCTACGTGGCCCAAGGCCCGGATGAGGCGGACAAATGGATCGCCGAACGCGCCGGGCCTGGCGATGTGGTGGTGACCGGGGATGTGCCGCTGGCGGCGAAATGCGTGGCCGCCGGCGCCCAGGTGCTGGGCCATAACGGCGAGGCCTTTACCCCCGCCAACATGGGGCAAAAGCTGGCCACCCGCGACCTGATGGCGGATCTGCGCGCCGCCGACCCGTTTCGCCAGGGCGGCGGGCGCGCCTTTGGCAAGGCTGACCGCGCCCGGTTCCTGGAGGGGTTGGAACGCGCCCTGCGCCTGGCGCCCCGGGCCGAATGACGCGGGCGGGCGCATTCCCCCTTTCACCCCGCCCCGGCAAACCGTTAGCCTGCGCCTGAAACCATACGGGGGGTCACCGCAGCCATGCCCATCGAGGCGGTCATCTTTGACATAGGTCGGGTGCTGATTGATTGGCAGCCAGAGCGGATGTTCGACCGCCACCTGGGCCCTGACCGGCGCAAGGCATTGTTTTCCAGCGTCGATTTCTGGACGATGAACGACGCGGTGGATCTGGGCGCCGATTTCGACCAGGCGGTTGCGGACCTGGCGTCGCGTCACCCCGACTTTGCCGCCGACATCCGTCTTTGGCACACGCACTGGCTGGACATGGCCAGTCCCGAAATCCCCGGCTCTGTCCATCTTTTGCGGGCGCTCAAGGCGCGTGGGGTGCCGGTCTTTGCCCTGACGAATTTCGGGGTGACGACGTTTCAGATCGCCCGTGCGGCCTATCCGTTCCTGGACCTTTTCGACCGTCACTATGTTTCGGGGCAGCTCAGGATGATGAAACCCGACCCGGCCATTTATCAACTGGTCGAGCGGGACTGTGCCATTGCGCCCGACCGGCTGCTCTTTACCGATGATCGGGCCGACAACATCGCCGCCGCCGTCCGGCGCGGCTGGCAAACCCACCTGTTCGAGGGGCCGCAGGGGTGGTCCGATCGCCTGGTGGCCGAAACCCTGCTGCGCAAAGAGGAGGCCCTGGGCCATGGTTGAAATCATCGGGTTCGAAGAGGGCGAAAAGGCCCTGCGCTGGTCGGGGCTGTGCGATGCGCTGGAACGCGGCCACACCCGGCCACGGGCCGAGATCGCCGATACCTTTCTCTATCGCGGCGATGACACGCTGCTGTCGCGCGCGGCCTGGATCGACGGCATGGGGATCGCGGTGAAATCGGCGACGATCTTTACGGGCAACCCCTCAAAGGGCAAGCCGGTCGTCAATGGCGGCCTCAACCTTTATTCCGACACCGACGGCACCCTGGAGGCGATCGTCGATTTCCACCTGGTGACCAAGTGGAAAACCGCCGGTGACAGCCTGCTGGCGGCGACGAAACTGGCCCGTGCTGACAGTCGCGACATCCTGATCGTTGGGGCGGGCACCGTGGCGCATTCGCTTTATCAGGCGTATTCCAGCGCCTTTCCCGACGCACGGTTCACGGTCTGGAACCGATCCCCGGCCGGGGCCATGCGGCTGGCGGCCGATCACCCCGGCATTGCCATCGCCGAGGATCTGGAAACCGCCGTGCGCGCGGCCGACATCGTCACCAGCGCCACCATGGCGACCCAGCCGCTGATCCGGGGCGACTGGCTGCAGCCCGGCCAGCACCTGGACCTGATCGGCGCCTATCGCCCCGACATGCGCGAGGCGGACGACAGGGCCCTGCAACGGGCGCGTATCTTCGTTGACAGCCGCGAGACCACGCTGGCCCATATCGGCGAGATGAAGATCCCCCTGGCATCGGGCGCGATCACCCCCGATGCGGTGCAGGCCGATTACTATGACTTGGCCCAGGGTGGTTTCACGCGCCGGTCGGACGATGAAATCACGCTCTTCAAGAACGGCGGTGGCGCGCATCTGGACCTGATGACGGGGCGATATATCCTCGACGCGTGGCGGGCGCGATGATCTGGGCGGGGCTGCTGGTCGCGCTGTTGGTCGCGGCCTTTCCCCTGTCCGAGGCCCTGCGCGCGCCGATGGACGACACCGCGCGGCGCGCGGCGCCGGGCCGGTTCGCCGATCTGCCCTCGGGGCGCACCCATTACCGTTGGGACGGACCGCTGCGCGGGCCGGTCGCGGTGTGCCTGCACGGTCTGACGGTCAGTGGTCCGATCCTGGACGGCGTGGCCGAGGGCCTGGCGCGGATGGGTTTTCGCGTGCTGCGCTATGACCTTTACGGACGGGGCTTTTCCGACCGTCCCCCCGGGGCCCAGGACAGCGCGTTCTTTCTGCGCCAACTGGACGAGATGCTGACCCATGAGGGACTGGAGGGCGATCTGACCTTGGTGGGTTATTCCATGGGCGGGGCCATCGCCACCGCCTTTGCCGCCGAGGCGCCGCACCGCGTCGACCGGCTGATCCTGCTGGCCAGTGCCGGACTGGGCACCGCCCCGCCCGCGCTGGCGCGTATCGCCATCGACCTGCCCATTCTGGGCGATTGGTTGGTGCAGGTCACCGGCGGTTGGCAGATTCGGCGTATGGCCCGCGCATTTGCCGCCATGCCGGACCTGCCCCAGGGCGGGGGGCAGGCCTTGATCGCCGCCCAGATCGCCGAGACGCGCTTTCGCGGATTTCTGCCCGCCGTGCTGTCCAGCCTGCGCCATCTGTTGGCCCGTGACATGACCCAGGCCCACCGCAAACTGGCGCGCGGTGACATCCCCGTGCTGGCCCTGTGGGCCGATGCGGACGAGGTGATTCCGCCAACCGCACCGGGTCGGCTGGCCGCGATCGACCGGCGCGCCATGCAGCAGGCCATCCCCGGCGCCAGCCATGTCATGCCCGTCACCCACACGCGCGAAATCCATGCGGCCATTCAGACCTTTTTGCGCGACAGGTAACGGCGCCCCGGCAGCATCCGCCCTGACAGGCCCCTTCCCTTCTGCGGCGCAGCATCCTAGAACCCCGCGCCATGGACCAGACGCTTTGCAGCCTCTATGACGCGCGTGTGGCCGCAGGAGACCTGCGGCCCGATCCCGCCCAGATTGTCGCGTTGCCCGCGTTGGACCGGATCCGCGCCGCGCTGGAATCCCCGCCGCCCGCCCCCCGCGCGGGACTGTTCCGCAAGCCCCCCCCGCCCGAGCCGGTGCGCGGCCTCTACCTGTGGGGCGGGGTCGGGCGCGGCAAATCCATGCTGATGGATTTCTTTTTTGAAAACGTCGCGATCAGGGCCAAGCGCCGGGTGCATTTCCACGCCTTCATGCAAGAGGTCCAAAAGGGGCTGCACGCGGCGCGCCAAAAGGGTGCCGATGACGCGCTGAAACCGGTGGCGGCCGGAATCGCCCAGGGGCTGCGGCTGCTGTGTTTCGACGAGATGCAGATCACCGATATTACCGATGCGATGATCGTGGGGCGGCTTTTCGAGTTGCTGTTCGCCGCCGGGGTGACGGTGGTGACGACCTCGAACCGGGTGCCCGATGACCTTTACAAGGATGGCCTGCAACGCGCGCGCTTCGTGCCCTTTATCGCGATGCTCAAGGACCGGCTAGAGGTGGTGCACCTGGCCTCGCCCACCGATTACCGGCAGAACCGTCTGTCGGGCGCGGATGTCTATTTCACCCCCGCCGATCGGCTGGCCCGCGAGGCGATGGCCTCGATCTGGCACGGGTTCACCGAAGGGGCGGGCGGGCCGCTGATCTTGCAGGTGCAGGGCCGCGCGGTGGAACTGCCGCTTTTTCACAACGGCGTGGCGCGCGCCAGCTTTTGGGATCTGTGCGCCAAGCCGCTGGGCCCGGCCGATTACCTGGCGATCGCCGCCGCCGTGCGGGTGTTGATCCTCGAAGACATCCCCATGCTGTCGAGCGAAAATTACAACGAGGCGCGCCGCTTTGTGACCCTGATCGACGCGCTCTACGAGGCCAGGGTGCGCCTGATCGCCAGCGCCGCCGCCGCCCCCGAAATGCTCTATCTCGAAGGCGCGGGTGTCTTCGAGTTCGAGCGCACCGCCAGCCGACTGCGCGAGATGCAAAGCGCCGATTGGGGCCGGGACTGATCGCCCCCCCCTTCGTCTGGGTCCAAAGAGCCAAACGCACCGACGGCCCGCCGGCGTCAGCCGGTCCGGGCCAGCGCCAGACCCCGCATGCGGCCCTATCCGTTTTCGCGCAGAACCTGTCCGGCCAGGTAGAGCGACCCGCAGATCAGGATGCGCGCGTTCGGCACCTCTGCGGCGATACGGGCCACCGCTTCGGCCGCGCTTGGGGCGGGGGCGGCGGATATGCCTGCGGCGCGGGCGGCGGCGGCAGTGGCCTCGGCGGGCAGCGTCGCGGCCTCGCCGGGGATCGACACCGCGCTCAGGCTGGCGGCCTGCGCGGCCAGGGGCCGCATATAGCCGGCCACATCCTTGGTGTTCAGCATCCCGCAGACCAGGTGCAGCGGCCGGGCGGGCAGGCGGGTAAGGGCCTCGGCCAGGGCGATCCCGGCGGCCGGGTTGTGGCCGCCATCCAACCACAGCTCGGCCCGGCCCGCCGCGTCGATCAGCGGCCCGGTGCGCAGCCGTTGCAGCCGCGCGGGCCACACGGCGTTGCGCAGCGCGGCCTCGCAGGCCTGTTCGCCTTGCTCCAGCGTGCGCAGCGCGGCCAGGGCGGCGCCGGCATTTTGCACCTGGTGCGCCCCGATCAGGCGCGGCATTGGCAGGTCCAACAGGCCGCGTTCGTCCTGAAAGATCAGCCGGCCGCGTTCTTCCCAGACATGCCAGTGCTGGCCATGGGCGATCAGCGGCGCGCCCAGCCGCGCGGCGCGTTCCTCGATCACCTCCAGGGCGGCGTCCTCTTGTGGGCCGACGATGCAGGGCACGCCACGTTTCAGGATCCCGGCCTTTTCCCCGGCGATTTCGGGCAGGGTTTCGCCCAGGAATTGCTGGTGGTCGATGGACACGGGGGTGATCACCGTCAGGGCGGGGCGGTCCACGACGTTGGTGGTATCCAGCCGCCCGCCAAGACCGACCTCCAGCAGGCAGAAATCGGCCGGGTCGCGGGCAAAGGCCAGCAGGGCGGCGCAGGTGGTAATCTCGAAATAGGTGATCGGCGCGCCACCATTGGCCCGTTCGCATTCGTCCAGCACGGCGCTGAGCGCGGTCTCGGAAATCAGCCCGTCGGCCAGCCGGATGCGTTCGTGAAATCGCGCCAGGTGTGGCGAGGTATAGGCCTGTACCCGATGGCCTGCCCCCTCCAGCCCGGCGCGGATCATCGCCAGGGTCGACCCCTTGCCGTTGGTGCCCGCGATATGGATCACCGGGGGCAGGGCGCGTTCGGGATGGTCCAGCGCCGCCAGCAGGCGCCACACCCGGTCCAGCGTCAGGTCGATGATCTTGGGATGCAGCGCCATCATCCGGGACAAGAGGATGTCGCTGGACGCCCCGCTCACCCCTTGGGTTTCCCTTCGGGCGGTTCGACATCGGGCACGGTCGGGCGCGCGGCGGCCTTGGCGCTGGTGGTTTCGGTTTCCGTGTCGGGCGCAGCATCGTCCTGCGGGCCATGGGTAAAGCTGGCCGGCGGCGGCAGGTCTGCGATCACGGCTGGCGGCAGGCCCATCAGCATCCGGGTGATGGTGATCAGCTCTTCGCGCATTTTGGGGCGGGGGGTGACGCGGTCCAGCATGCCGTGTTCCAGCAGGTATTCGGCGCGCTGGAACCCCTCGGGCAGCTTTTCCCGAATCGTCTGTTCGATAACCCGCGGCCCGGCAAAGCAGATCAACGCACCGGGTTCGGCGATATGCACATCGCCCAGCATCGCATAGGATGCGGTCACACCGCCCGTGGTGGGATGGGTCAGCACCACGATATAGGGCAGGCCGGCCTCTCTGAGCATCTGGATCGCCACGGTCGAGCGGGGCATCTGCATCAGCGACAGGATCCCCTCCTGCATCCGGGCGCCACCGGCGGCGGAAAACAGGATCAGCGGGCGGCGCAGGGCCACCGCGCGTTCGGCCCCGGCGACGATGGCGTTGCCGACATACATGCCCATGGACCCGCCCATAAAGCTGAAATCCTGCGCCGCGGCGACCACCGGGGTGCGCCCGATCTCACCCTCGGCGACCAGCATCGCCTCTTTCTCGCCGGTGCCCTTTTGGGCGGCTTTCATGCGGTCGGGGTATTTCTTTTGATCGCGGAACCCCAGCGGGTCGGGCGTCGGCATCGGCACGGCCACCTCGGTGAAGATGCCGCCGTCGAACAGCGTCAGGAACCGGTCACGCGGGGTGATCCCCATGTGATGGCCGCACGAGGTGCAGACGTTCAGGTTGTCCGAAAGCTCGCGGTGGAACAGCATGGTTCCGCACGCGTCGCATTTCGTCCACAGGTTCTCGGGCATCTCGCGGCGCGAAAACAGCGAGTTGATCTTGGGCCGGACGTAGTTGTTGATCCAGTTCATGGGATGGGCGCTCTCCGCTGGGTCTGGTGGTCAGATAAGCCGCGGCGCGGGGAAATGCAATCGGCCCTGCTGCGGTCAGATCAGCGCGCGCAGCAGCCGCCAGATCACCAAGACGACCAATATATCCAGGCCCACCGCCAGCGGCGCCGTGGTCATGTCCGCCATGTCATACGGCGTGACATAAAGCGCCAGCCCGGTGATCGTCCCCTTGAGCGAGACCAGCAGGATCGAGCTGCAATTGTTCGCGAAATGCCAACCCATCGCCATGCCCAGACTGCCCGAGCGTTCGGTCAGATCGGCCGCCGCCAGCGCATAGGCCAACGCCACGGCCATGATGAACCACGCATTGGGTCCGGCCAGCCGGTTATAGTGCAGCCCGGCAAAGATCAGCGCGGGCAACCCCATCCAGATCACCCGCGCGGCGAAGCGGGCGGCCAGTTGCTGTTGCAGATAGCCGCGAAACAGCAGCTCTTCGGAACTGGTCTGGATCAGCACCAGCAGCAACGCGACGGGCAACAGGCGCAGCCACTGGCCGATTTCCATGTTCGCCTCGGGCGGGGACAACAGCCAGCCGACCGCCACCAGCACCGCATAGACCGGCACGATCGCCAGCAGCGCGGTAAAAAACCCCCGGGTGGTTTCGCGCAGTGGACCAAAGAGCGAGCCGGGTTCGCGGTAGTGCAGCGCCGGGGCGGCGATCAGCACCCCCACCCCCATGCCCAGAAAGGTGGCCAGCACAAAGAGCGTCTGCGCCGGTGTGTTGGGCGCGCTCAGCCCCATCAGCCAGCCAAAATAGTTCAACGGCCCCAGCACCGGGTAGGCAGCCACCAGCATCAGCGAAAAGATCCCGGCATAGAACAGCACGATCACGCCGATCCCCAGGCACAGGCGCCAGATCTCGGGGTAGAGGCGGGCGGGGTCGATATAGGCCTCGAAAACGGCTGAACGCATGGGGATATTCCGGCTGTGGCTGTTGCGCGTCGGCGCAGGCTACTCTGCCCCGGGGCGCGCTTCAACCAGACCCTCGGGGGCCCGACGGCTGTGGCCCGTTCCCGGGACTGCCGTGGGGATTGTCGTGCATGTTGGGCCTGTCGAATGCGCCGCCTCGCCGGCGGGATTCCTCCGGGCTATTGCCGGGCGGCGTCAATCCCTTGTGCCGGTTTGCGCGGGGGTCTATTCCGAAAATCCAGTCACCTGATCGAGTGCAATGCCCCTGAACGCGATGCCCATCTCCTGCCTGCCCGGCCCCCAAGTGCGGGACCGATCGTCATGTCATGGGCGGCCCCGTGGGCGCGGCGCCGTACGGGCCTTTGGAAAGATCATGTCCGCACGGGTCTTTGATCCAACATGCAAGATCGGCGTTTTGGTTGCGGCGCTGGCGCTGTCGGGCTGTGTCGGGACCGGGCCACAGGCCGGATCGGGCACCGGGGGATTTGCGTTCTCGCGCGCGGCGCCGCAAAAACTGGCGGTCGCAGGCGGCACCGTGACGATCGCCGGGCCACAGGGGTTCTGCATAGACGGCCGCGCCAGCCGCGATGGCGCCGACGGGGCCTTTGTGCTGATGGCCAGTTGTGCCGCGATCACCCGCAACCGCAAGGCGCCGGTTCCCCCGGAAGAGGCGTTGCTGACCGCCTCGGTCTCGCCGCAGCCGGGGCCGGGCGGCAGCGCCAAGGACCGTGCGCTGGTTCTGAAACGCTATTTTGCCTCGGACGAGGGGCGCGCGGCGCTGGCCCGCGATGGCCGGCCCGGCAGTATCGCGATCGACGAGATGCGTGACCGTGACGGGCTGTTCTTGATCCATGCCCGCGATCGCAGCGCGGGGTTGGCGTCGGGCCTGCGTGACGATTTCTGGCGGGCGATCTTCGAGGTCAATGGGCGGATCGTGACCGCCTCTGTCGTGGGGATGGAGGCGCAGCCGTTCAGCACCTCGACGGGGTTGAACATCCTGCGCGATTTCGCGGCGCGTATTCGCACCGAAAGCGCGCGCTTGCCCGCCGCCATGGTCACCAAAGCGCCCCAGATCCCCGAAAAATGAGGCCGGTTCGCTTGTCAAAGGCAAAGCGATTTACCGGGATGAAACCCCGGCCTGTCTGGGATAGACTGGAAACTGGAAAACCAGGTGCAGGCACAGCCCCTATGACACGCAGAACCGACGCATTCCTGGATCGCTTGCTGTTTCGGCGCACGCTTGCCTCTTGGGGGCGCGTTTCGGAAACGGTCGGCGATATGGACCTGGCCGAGCTGAAGGTGTTGCGCGGGCGCGCCTGGCAACTGCGCCGCCGCCTGGACCGGGTGATCCATACCGCCGAGGGGCGGCTGACCCTGCCGCTGATCGGATCGAACGCGATACGCAAGCCGATGGGCACGGACTGGAGCTATCGGCCGGAACTCTTTCGCGGCCCGCTTTCGCCGCCCGGCGCCGCGGCGGTGGCCAGCAAGACCGCCGTCGGGACCGAGGCGACGTTGTTTCACGACTGTATCCGGTCTGAACTGACCCTGCGCCAGATCCGCAACACCCGGCCCGAGGACATCGCCCCCTTTGGCATGCGTCTGGATGTGTTTCGCTTTGACGGCAGCTTTCTGTCGCTGGTCATTGATCTGCCGCCCGACGCCATCGAGGGTTTGCGGCGCAAGCACCTGGTGCGGCTGGAAACCATTGTCGAAACCGAGGCGCCGCTGGAAATCTTTGCCCGGCTCAACGTCAAGCACGGGCCGAACGTCGAACAGATCGTGCGCGAATTGCAACTGGGCGACAGCGAGGTCGCTGTCGAATTCGACCTGGCCTATACCAAGCTGAACGAAAAGCGGGTCGAGAAGATGTGGCTCGACCTGATCTTTGAGGGGCCGCAGATGAACCAGATCATCCTGCGCGATGTAACCCTCAGCCGCCGACCGAGGGCCGAGCTATGAGAGACGTGATGAACAGCCCCGTGCGCGTGACCAAGACCCGCCTGCACGCCGGCGTCTGGGAGGGGATCCTGGACCTGGAGGGGGGCGCGACACCCCCGCCCATCGAGGTGGTGCATCTGGAAACCCCGCTGGAGGGGGTCAGCCTGGCCGCCGATCCCGCATTGCCGGGTCGGTTTACCCTGTCGGTGCCGATCCCGTCGGTGCTGTTGTCGGACGGGGTGCAGACCTTTCTGATCCGCGATGTCGAGCGGGATGAAACACTGGGCAGTTTCGCGATCCTGACCGGCGTGCCGCTGGAAGAGGACATCCGCGCCGAGGTCGATTTGCTGCGCGCGGAACTGGACATGCTCAAAAAGGCGTTCCGCCGCCATTGCCTGGAAATGACGCAATCCTAGGGGCACCCCGCGATCCGTCCTGGACACCCGGATGCGGGGCCCCTGCCAGTGCGGTGACGCCGCGTCGCGCGTGACAGGCCCGGTCCCGCGCCGCACTCTGCCCCGCAGGAGGACACCATGACCGACTATCCGCACCTGCTGGCCCCGTTGGATCTGGGCTTTGTCACGCTGAAAAACCGTGTCCTCATGGGCTCAATGCACACCGGGCTGGAGGAACGCGGCGACTGGGCGCGGGTGGCTGCATTCTATGGCGAACGGGCGCGCGGCGGGGCCGGGCTGATCGTCACCGGCGGCATGGCCCCGAACCCCGAGGGGGGGGTATTCCCCGGCGCGGCGGGGCTGTTCAGCGCGGACGACATCGCCAATCACCGCATCGTCACTGACCGCGTCCATGCCGAGGGCGGACGAATCGCGATGCAGATCCTGCATGCCGGTCGCTATGCCTATGGCCCCGATTGCGTCGGCCCCAGCGCGATCAAATCGCCAATCTCGCCGTTCCCGCCGCGCGAACTGGACGAGGCGGGGATCGAGAAACAGATCGCCGACATCGCCACCGCCGCCGCCCGCGCCCGCGATGCGGGCTATGACGGGGTCGAGGTCATGGGCTCGGAAGGGTATTTCCTGAACCAGTTCCTGGTCACCCAGACCAACCGGCGCACCGACCGCTGGGGCGGGTCGTATGAGAACCGGATGCGCCTGCCGCTAGAGGTCGTGCGCCGGGTGCGCGCCGCCGTGGGGGCGGATTTCATCGTGATCTATCGTCTGTCGATGATTGATCTGGTGCCCGACGGATCCAGTTTCGAAGAGGTGGTGAACCTGGCGCAGCGGGTGGAGCAGGCGGGGGCCACGATCCTGAACACCGGCATCGGCTGGCACGAGGCGCGGGTGCCCACCATCGCCACCTCGGTGCCGCGCGGCGGTTTTGCCTGGGTCACGCAAAAGCTGATGGGACAGGTGACGATCCCGGTGATCACCTCGAACCGGATCAACACCCCGGATCTGGGTGAACGGCTGTTGGCCCAAGGCTGCGCCGACATGGTGTCGATGGCGCGCCCCTTTCTGGCCGATCCGGCGTTCGTGGCCAAGGCCGCCAGCGGCCGCGCCGCCGAAATCGCCCCCTGCATCGCCTGCAACCAGGCCTGCCTGGACCACACGTTTTCCGGCAAGGTGTCGACCTGCCTGGTCAACCCGCGCGCCTGCCATGAGACAGAATTGTCGCTTACCCCGGCAGAGGTGAGCAAACGCATCGCGGTGGTGGGCGCGGGGCCTGCGGGGCTGGCCGCAGCGCTGGGCGCGGCAGAGCGCGGGCATAGCGTTACCCTTTTCGAGGGGGCGGACCGGATCGGTGGCCAACTGAACCTGGCGGCCAGCATCCCCGGCAAGGAAGAGTTCCGCGGCCTGATTGCCTGGTACGAAACGATGCTGGCCCGGCGCGGGGTCGATCTGCGGCTGGGCACGCGTGCGCGGGCGCAGGATCTGCGCGGTTTCGACGGGGTGGTGGTGGCCACCGGCGTGACGCCGCGCGATCCGGGCATTGCCGGGCAGGATCTGCCCCATGTGCACAGCTATGTGGAGGTGCTGGCCGGAACCGCGCAGACCGGGCCGCGCGTGGCGATCGTCGGGGCGGGCGGCATCGGCTTTGATGTGGCCGAGTTCCTGGTGACCGGCGACAGCCCCACCCTGGATGCCGCCGCGTGGCGCGCCGAATGGGGCGTGGCCGATCCCGCGATCCATCGTGGTGGGCTGGCCCCGGCCGGGCCGCAGCCCGTGCCGCCGCTGCGCCAGGTGACGATGCTGCAACGCAAGGCGGGAAAACCGGGCCGGCATCTGGGCAAGACGACTGGCTGGATCCACCGCGCCACCCTCAAGATGAAGGGGGTGCGGATGGTGTCGGGTGTCAACTACGAACGCATCACCCCCGAAGGGATAGAGATCAGCCATGGCCCCGACCGCCGCGACCCCGCGCTGATCGGCGCCGATACGGTGGTGCTGTGCGCGGGTCAGGTGCCGATGCGGGGTCTGGCCGATGATTTGGCCGCGCAGGGGACCGTTTGCCATGTGATCGGCGGCGCGGATGTCGCCACCGAGCTGGACGCCAAGCGCGCCATAGATCAGGGCACCAGACTGGCCGCTATCCTCTGAAATCAAGGGCTTGGGCCAACGCTCGCCCGGACGCCCGTGTTTCCGCGACAGTGACGATCCGCATTTTACCCAACTATTGTCGGGCGCCTTCCCCAATCCTGCCTGAATTGCAGGGGATGGTGGCGCAATCCGGGGGGGTGCGAGTAAAGGTGTTCAGATGGACCGACTGACCGAGATGGAAGCCTTCGCCACAGTGGTGGATCAGGGCGGCTTTACCGATGCTGCGAAAAAGATGGGGATTTCCAAGTCCGCGGTGTCCAAGCACGTCTCGTCGCTGGAGGCCCGCCTGGGTGCGCGCCTGTTGAACCGCACCACACGCCGCGTCAGCCCGACCGAAATCGGTCTGGCCTATTACGACCGCGCCCGCCGGGTGTTGAACGACGCAGGCGAAGCCGACGCGCTGGTCACCTCGATGCAGTCGGCGCCATCGGGGCTTTTGCGAATCTCGGTCGCCACCGATTTCGGGGTCAACCACCTGTCCCCGCTCCTGGGGGAATTCCTGCTGCGATATCCCGACATCACCGTGAACATGGTGCTGAACAACCGCTACGTGGAACTGATTTCCGAAGGGTTCGACATGGCGATCCGTGTCGGAGAGCTGGAGGACAGCACCCTGCGCGCGCGCAAGCTGACCGAGACGACCAAGCGGATGATCGGCGCGCCGTCTTACTTTCAGAAATACGGCCACCCGCAGCGTATCGACGACCTGAACGAGCACAAGCTGTTGCACTATTCCAACCAGGCCAACGGAAACCTGTGGAAAATCACCGCCCCCTCGGGCGAGCGGCGGCAGGTGCGCACGGCGGGCTGGTTGACGGTCAATGACGGCCAGTCGTTGCTGAACGCGGCGATCGCGGGACTGGGCATTGCCTATCTGCCGGGCTTTCTTTTTGCCGACGCGTTGAAGAACGGTCTGGTCGAAGAGGCAATCCCGGATTTGCCCCATGAAAAGCTGGGCATCTACGCGGTCTACCCCCCGGGGCGGTTCACCCAACCCAAGGTGCGCGCGTTCATTGATTTCCTGGCGGAACATTTCTCGAGCGGTACGCCCGTCGCCTAGACGGCCCCGGCGTCAGTCCTGCGAGGTCACGATGACCTCGACGCGGCGATTCTGCATGCGCCCGTCCTCGGTCAGGTTGCTGGCCAATGGCGCCAGGTATCCCACCCCTTCGGCCGCGACCTGTCGCGCCGGAACGCCCAGGGCCTCTACCAGGTAAAGGCGCACGGATTGGGCGCGTTTGCGCGACAGGGCGATGTTGCTTTCCAACGCGCCCTCAGTGTCGGTGTGTCCAACCAGGACGACGGACTTTTCCGGGTTTTCGATCAGATAGTTGGCCAGCGCGTCCAGGGTGCGCAGGCCGGTCTCCTCCAGGCTGGCAGAGCCGGTGGCGAAATCCACGTCGCCCAGCACCGCGCGCCCATCCAGCGCCAGCCGGTCGGCCAGCGGCATGTCGTCGGCGATCTCGGCATTGGGGGCCGGGCTTTTGGACGAGGAAAAGACCGTGGGCGCGGGGGTGTCGGCCGGCCCGACGCGGGTAAGCTGGACATAGGCGCGGGTGGCCGAGCGGCTGACCATCAGGCAGACATATTCCGGCGCCCCATCCCCCGTTCGCCGGGCCGAGACAAAGCGGTAATCGCCCAGGTCCACATGCATTGTCGGTTCGGGCAGGGTGTCGGTCGCATAGCGGAAATCAAAGCCCCCGCAGGTGGCCGCCGCACAGTCGAGGATCACCTCGAACCCGTCCGCGATCAGTTGTTCGCGCAGGGGTTTCAGGATTTGCAGGGTGGTCATCCCCTTGCGCGGGTGATGCCAGGCCTGTTGGGTCACCTGACCCTCGGCCTCGATCACCGGAACCTTGGTGCCGTCAAAGGGGCCGGTCGGTATGCGGGTGCTGGACAGCGGCGCGATGGTCTGCCCGGCCAAGGTGGCGGCGGCGGGGAATTCCAGGCTCAGCGCGCCCGCCGCCACCGGCAGCAGCGCCAAAAGGGCGCCGGGTATCAGCGCGCGCAGCGTCATCTGTGGGCGCCGTGGTATTCCGGGTTCGGTTCCATCCCCGAGGCCGCGGCGACCCGGTTCGACATGTTGAAAAACCCCGTCACGGCGGCGATGTCCCAGATGTCACGATCGGTGAACCCGTGCGCGCGCAGCGCGGCGCGGTCGGGTTCCTCGATCTTGTGGCTTTCCTCGGTCAGCTTGGCCGCGAAATTCAGCATCGCCTTTTGCCGTGGATCCAGCGGTGCCGCGCGATAGTTCATCACCATCGCCTCGCCCAGCGCCGGATCGCCCGAGAGCTGGCGCACCACCGCGCCGTGCGCCACCTGGCAATACCAGCAGCGGTTGATGGAGGAGACCACGACCGCGATCATCTCGCGTTCCAGCTTGGACAGGCCACTGGGGCCCAGCATCAGGTCGTTATACATCGCCGAAAAGGCGTTCAGCTTGGCGATGTCAAAGGCATAGGCGCGCAGCACATTGGGCACGAGGCCCAGCTTTTCGGCGCAAAGCGCGAAATAGGCCTCGGTGTCATCGGGCAGCGGCTCGACCATGGGAAGGTCCAGCGCGGTCGGGGATGTCATGTCCTTGGTCACTGCTCAGGCCTGTTGCGGCGCATTGGTTCGATAGTGGTAGTGTCCCACATTTGCCAATCCCAAGGAAGCATAGAGCGCACAGGCCCCCCTGTTTGCCTCTACCACCAGCACGGCCAGCGACGTTGCCCCCTGATCTTGGGCCCAAAAGGCCGCCGCCCGCATCATGTTGATGGCGGTTCCTTGCCGACGATGCGCGTCACTGACCGCGACGGCATGCACAAAGCAGATTTCACCATCGACCGCGGCAAAGGCGACGCCGGCGGCGCGGTCGTTCTGACGGCCCAGAATGGCGGTCTTGGGCCCCTGCACACGGGCCATCACGGCGCGGCGGGCCGGGCCGATGTCGTTCTCGTCCCACAGCTCCTGCATGATCGCCAATGGCTCCCACACGGTAAAGGCGCTGACCGGCGGCGGCGGCTGGGTCGCCACGGTGGCCAGTGGCGCGGACAGGATCGTCACCGGGTCCACGACCCGGTATCCGCGTGCGGCCAGGGCCGCGTCCAGATCCTCGTCGCCCGGGCGGATCATGAACAGCGCGGGCTGGCCCAGGTCAGCCATCGCGGCCTCGGCCAGGGGGATGTCGGCGGCGGTAACAGGCGCCTCGGCGCTGGCGGCGGACACCCGCTTGCCCCCGCCCTGACCATCGCGAATGCACCACGGGCCGACACGGGTTTTCGCCGCGGGGGGCCAGGTGGCCTCTTGCGCGGCGAAGATATCGCTCGGCGTCACGCGACGGCCTCGGGGAACAGGGCGCAAAGCTGCGCCATCGCCGCGTCGATGCGCGCGCCATCGGTGCCCCGGATCACGATATTGGTGCCGTAGACCCCGTCGCGCTGATAGGGGTAGGATCCGATGGACAGGTCGGAAAAATCGGCGGCCAGCCCGCCCAGGACGACGGCGATATCGCCCTCGGCCCGTTGCAGGTTCAGGTTCTGTGACAACAGCGGGTCGCCCCCCGTCAGGGTCGGCAGAACCCCCGCCACCATCGCCTGAAAGATCGACGGAACCCCGGCCATCACATGCACGTTGCCCAGGGTAAAGCCCGGCGCGGCCGAAACCGGGTTGTCGATCAGGCGGGCCCCCTCGGGGATGCGGGCCATGCGCAGGCGGGCCTCGTTCAACTCGCGCCCCATCCGGTCGCAATAATCCTGCATGATCGCGCAGGCATCGTCGCGCACGTCGATCCCCACGCCAAAGGCCGCGGCCACCGCGTCGGCGGTGATGTCGTCATGGGTCGGCCCGATCCCGCCCGAGGTAAACACCGTGTCATATCCCGCCCGCAGCGCGTTCAGCGCCGCGACGATACGATCCTGGATGTCGGGCACGATGCGCACCTCGGCCAGGCGGATGCCGTGCTTGGTCAGCTCTCCGGCGAGAAAGTGCATGTTGGCATCGCGGGTGCGGCCGGTCAGGATCTCGTCGCCGATCACCAGCATGGCGGCTGTGGGGTTGGTCATGCATGGCCTCCTTGTCCGGGGTTTCATCCCGGTATAGGTGCCCTCTCATGCGCTTTCAAACCCCTCTTGTGCCCGGTCGCCTGATCCGGCGCTATAAACGGTTCCTGGCCGATGTGATGCTGGACAGCGGGGCCGAGGTCACCGCCCATTGCCCCAACCCCGGCGCGATGCTTGGGCTTGGCGAACCGGGCCTGCGCGTCTGGCTGGAACCCAACGACGACCCCAGGCGAAAGCTGGGCCATGCCTGGCGGCTGGCGGAATTGCCCGACGGGCACTGGGCCGGGATCGACGCCACCCTGCCCAACCGCGTGGTGCGCGAGGCGCTGGAGGGCGGGCAGGTTCCCCCGCTCGCCGCCTATCGCGACATCCGGGCAGAGGTGAAATACGGCACCAACAGCCGCGTCGATTTCCTGTTGCGCGGCCCCGGCCTGCCCGATGCCTATGTCGAGGTCAAGAATGTGCACCTGCGGCGGACCGAGGATTGGGCCGAGTTTCCCGATTGCGTCACCGCGCGCGGCGCCAAGCATATGGCAGAGCTGGCCGGGATGGCGCGCGCCGGGCACCGTGCGGTTCTACTTTACCTGGTGCAGCGCACCGATTGCGCGCGGTTCCGGCTGGCCGCCGATCTGGACCCGGCCTATGCCCGCGCCAGCGCCCGGGCCCGCGCCGCCGGGGTCGAGGTGATCTGCCACGCCACCGCGATCGACGTGCGGGGCGTGACGCTGGCCGGTGCGCTGCCCGTGGACCTTGCGCCGCATCCCTAGCCGCCCCTCTGGCCTTTGGCGGGTTGGCACCTTATCTCTTGGGCAACAGCCAAAGGAGAGCTCAGTGGACGAGAAATCGGGCGGCCGCCGGACCAGGGACAACATTCGTATCTATTCCCCCGCGGATTTCGCCGGGATGCATGCCGCTGGACGTGTCGCGGCCGAGATCCTGGACGAGATCGCGCCGCTGGTCTTTCCCGGCCAGACAACCGCCGAGATCGACCGCGTGATCACCGAAAAGGTTCAGGCCAAGGGATCGACCTCTGCCACCATCGGCTACAAGGGCTATCAGCACGCCAGCTGCATCTCGGTGAACCACGTGGTCTGCCACGGCATCCCCGGCGACAAGGTGCTGAAGGACGGCGATATCCTGAATATCGACGTGACCGTGATCGTGGACGGCTGGTTCGGGGACACCTCGCGGATGTATGTGGCCGGAAAACTGTCGCGCAAGGCAGAGCGGCTGATCCAGGTGACCCACGATGCCCTGATGAAGGGGATCGAGGCGGTCAAACCCGGCAACACCTTTGGCGATATCGGCGCGGCCATCCAGACCTATGTCGAGGCCAACCGCATGAGCGTGGTGCGCGACTTCTGCGGTCACGGGCTGGGCCGGGTGTTCCACGCGCCGCCCAACGTGCTGCACTATGGCCGCGCGGGCCTGGGGCCGGTGCTGGAAGAGGGGATGTTCTTCACGATCGAGCCGATGGTGAACCTGGGCCGCCCCGAAACCAAGGTGCTGTCGGATGACTGGACGGCAGTGGCGCGCGACAAATCCCTGTCGGCCCAGTTCGAACATTCCATCGGTGTGACCGCGGACGGGTATGATATCTTTACCCTCTCGCCCGCTGGAAAATTCTATCCCACATGGGGCTGAGCGCGCGCCTGACACCCGCCCGCTGGGCCGTGGGCATCGTGGCGCTGATCGCCATCGCCGTTTCGGTCTGGCATCTGGAATCGGACCGCGCCGGGTTGATCATCGAACCGGTGCCCGGCACCGGCACCACGCCCACCACCGTCTATCGGCTGGCCGATGCAGGCCCCGCCCCGGTCGTCATCATCTCGCACGGGTTTGCCGGCTCAAAGCAGCTGATGCAAAGCTTTTCGCTGACGTCGGCCCGCGCGGGCTATGCCGCCGTCGCGTTCGATTACGAGGGGCACGGGCGCAACCCGGTGCCGATGTCCGGGGACGTGACCAAGATCGAGGGCACCACCCAACTGCTGATGGCCGAAACCCGGCGCGTCACCGATGCGGCGCTGGCCCAGCCCTGGGCCGATGGGCGGTTGGCGATCCTGGGCCATTCGATGGCCTCTGACATCGTGGTGCGCGAGGCGCTGGCCGATGACCGGATCGCGGCGACCGTCGCGGTGTCGATGTTCTCTCAGGCGGTGACGGCAACCACGCCGCGCAACCTGTTGATCGTCGATGGTGCATGGGAATCGTTCCTGGGGGCCGAGGCGCTGCGCGTCCTGCGCCTGGCCGATCCGAACGCCGAAATGGGCCAGACCGTTGGCGATCCGTCCCAGGGCACCGGGCGGCGTGCCGCGCTGGCGCCCCATGTGGAACATGTCGGCGTGCTGTTTTCCCCCACCACCATGCGCGAGGCGCGCGCCTG
The DNA here is from genome assembly GCA_016938875.1 of Paracoccaceae bacterium. Lineage (GTDB taxonomy): Bacteria > Pseudomonadota > Alphaproteobacteria > Rhodobacterales > Rhodobacteraceae > Rhodovulum. Next base: position 805 of record JAFGTV010000056.1, on the reverse strand, counting down.
GCTGGACGCGACCTTTGGCCGGCAGAGCACCGGTGATGTCGCCCGCCGGGGCGGCTGGATCGCGCTGCTGCTGGCGGGGATCGTGGCGCTGGGCTGGCCGTTGGCGCGGCTGGGCGAGAAAATGCACGATACCCGCCCCGAACCGCTGTCGCGCCGCCGGTTCCTGATCGTGGCGCTGTTGCCGGCGGTGGCCGTGCCGCTGGCGCTGGCGCCGTTCGACACCCGGTTCCTGCCGGTGCTGGTGGCCGATTACCTGGCGTTGCACTTTGCGCTTTATGGCGCGGTGGTGCTGGCGCTCTTGGCGTGGTGGGGCGAGCTGTGCTGGCCCGGCTGGCCCGAGGTGCGTCGGATCGCGATCCTGGCCGGCCTGGTCGCGGCCTATGGCATCGGCGTCTATGGCCTGGCGATGGACCGCTATGTGACCTCGTTTTTTCCGCATGCGGGACGGGCGGTCATCATCGCCGCGATGGCCCTGGGCGCTGTGCCCTACATGCTGTCCGATGCGCTGGTGGTCGAGGGCGGGCGCGCCCCGCTGTGGCGCAGCCTGACCGCGCGGGGTGCCTTTCTGGCGTCGCTGGGGATCGCCACGGCCCTGGATTTCGAGCGGTTGTTTTTCCTGCTGATCATCCTGCCGGTGGTGCTGTTGTTCTTTTTGCTGTTCGGGATGATGGGCGGCTGGGTCGGCCGTGCCACTGCCCGGCCCGCCGGCGCCGGGATCGGGCTGGGGCTTTTCCTGGCCTGGGCGCTGGGTGTGACGTTCCCGATGTTTCTGGCGACCTGACGCGACTTGCCCGATTGCACCGAT
>JAFGTV010000055.1 GCA_016938875.1 Paracoccaceae bacterium | reverse complement strand
GGGTGGTTCCAAGCGTAAATACGCCTCCGTCGGCGACATCATTGTCGTCTCGGTGAAGGAAGCCATCCCGCGCGGTCGCGTAAAGAAGGGCGACGTGCGCAAAGCCGTCGTCGTGCGCACCGCCAAGGAAGTCCGTCGCGAAGACGGCACCGCGATCCGTTTCGATCGCAACGCCGCCGTCATCCTCAACAACAACAACGAGCCGATCGGCACCCGTATCTTTGGCCCGGTGGTTCGTGAGTTGCGCGCGAAGAACTTCATGAAGATCATCTCGCTCGCGCCGGAGGTGCTGTAAGATGGCTGCCAAGCTGAAAAAAGGCGACAAGGTTGTCGTTCTCGCCGGCAAGGACAAGGGTCGTGAAGGCACGATCGTTTCCGTTGCCCCCAAGACCGGCAAAGCCGTCGTCGAGGGCGTGAACATGGCCATCCGCCACACCCGCCAGACCCAAACCTCGCAAGGTGGCCGCCTGCCCAAGGCGATGCCGATCGATCTGTCGAACCTTGCGCTTGTTGATCCCAAGGATGGCGGCCCGACCCGCGTCGGCTTCCGCATGGAAGACGGCAAGAAGGTTCGTTTTGCCAAGAAATCGGGGGAAGTGATCGATGCTTGATGCTGCCACCTACACCCCGCGTCTGAAGGCGCTGTTCCGCGAGACCATCAAGCCGGCCCTCAAAGAGGAATTCGGCTACTCCAACGACATGATGATCCCGCGCCTGGAAAAGATCGTTCTGAACATCGGCTGTGGTGCCGAGGCAGTCCGTGATTCCAAGAAGGCCAAGTCGGCGCAAAACGACCTGACCCAGATCGCCGGCCAACAGGCCGTGATCACCAAGGCGAAAAAGTCGATCGCCGGTTTCCGCGTTCGCGAGGAAATGCCGCTGGGCACCAAGGTGACCCTGCGCGGCGACCGGATGTACGAATTCCTCGATCGCCTGATCACCATCGCCATGCCCCGCATCCGTGACTTTCGCGGCGTTCCGGGCAAGTCCTTTGACGGGCGCGGCAACTATGCGATGGGCCTGAAGGAACACATCGTCTTCCCCGAGATCGAATACGACAAGGTCGATGAGGTCTGGGGGATGGACATCGTCATCGCCACCACCGCGAGAACCGACGCGGAAGCGAAGGCGCTGTTGAAGCATTTCAACATGCCTTTCAACAGCTGATCGCGGGAGGAAAGAGAACATGGCCAAAAAAGCAATGCTCGAACGTGAACTCAAGCGCCAGCGCCTGGTAAAGCAGTATGCTGCCAAGCGCGCCGCGCTGAAAGAGATCGCGAACAACGAGGATCTTCCGATGGAAGAGCGGTTCACCGCGCGGCTGAAGCTTGCAAAGCTGCCCCGCAACTCCTCTGCGACGCGGCTTCACAACCGCTGCCAGCTCACCGGGCGTCCGCACGCCTATTACCGCAAGCTCAAAGTCTCGCGGATCATGCTTCGGGAACTCGGCTCCAAGGGCCAGATCCCCGGCATGGTCAAGTCGAGCTGGTAAGGAGGGGAACAGATGTCCGTAAACGATCCTCTCGGCGATATGCTCACCCGGATTCGCAACGCGCAGATGCGTGGCAAATCCAAGGTCCGCACGCCTGCATCGAAACTGCGTGCCTGGGTTCTGGATGTGCTCCAGAGCGAAGGCTATATCCGCAGCTATGAAAACGTCGCTGGCCCCACCGGCCTGCCCGAGATCGAAGTGTCCCTCAAGTACTACGAGGGCACGCCCGTGATCCGCGAAATCAAGCGGGTCTCCAAGCCTGGTCGTCGCGTCTACATGGGGGTCGACGAGATTCCCTCGGTGCGCCAGGGCCTGGGTGTTTCCATCGTCTCCACGTCCAAGGGCGTGATGTCGGATGCAGCTGCACGTTCCGCCAATGTTGGCGGCGAAGTGCTCTGCACCGTGTTCTAAGGAGGGATGGAAAATGTCTCGAATTGGTAAGAAACCGGTCGAGCTGCCGTCGGGTGTATCCGCATCCGTCTCTGGCCAGACCGTCGAAGTAAAGGGCCCCAAGGGCGCCCGTAGCTTTACCGCGACCGACGATGTCACCATCACGGTCGAGGATAACGTCGTCACCGTCACCCCGCGGGGCAGCTCCAAGCGGGCGCGCCAGCAGTGGGGGATGTCGCGCACCATGGTTGCAAACCTGGTGCAGGGCGTCAGCAACGGCTTCAAGAAAGAGCTGGAAATCCAGGGCGTCGGTTACCGCGCCCAGATCCAGGGCAATACGCTGAAACTGAACCTGGGCTACAGCCACGAGGTCAATTTCGAAGTGCCGGCCGGCGTGTCCGTGACCGCACCGAAACCGACCGAGATCGTGATCGAAGGTTCGGATCAGCAGCTCGTCGGTCAGGTCGCGGCCAATATCCGCGAATGGCGCGCGCCCGAGCCCTATAAGGGCAAAGGCATCCGCTACAAGGGCGAGTTCATCTTCCGTAAGGAAGGCAAGAAGAAGTAAGGGCGCGACAGATGGCAAACAGCAAAAGAGACCTGTTTCAGAAACGCCGCCTGCGCGTTCGGAACAAACTTCGCAAGATGAACGCAGGGCGTCCGCGCCTGAGCGTGCATCGCAGCAACAAGAACATCAGCGTGCAGCTGATCGACGATGTGAATGGCGTCACCCTGGCCGCTGCCTCCTCGCTGGAGAAGGATCTGGGCCTGGTCGGCAAGAACAACGTCGAGGCTGCGGCCAAGGTGGGCGCGGCAATCGCCGAGCGCGCCAAGAAAGCCGGTATCGAAGAGTGCTATTTCGACCGGGGTGGGTTCCTCTTTCACGGAAAGGTGAAGGCTTTGGCCGACGCTGCCCGTGAAGGCGGCCTGAAGTTCTGAGGAGACGAGATATGGCAAGAGAAGACAACCGCCGCGACCGTCGCGACCGCGACGAAACGCCGGAATTCGCCGATCGTCTCGTGGCGATCAACCGCGTCTCCAAGACCGTGAAGGGTGGTAAACGCTTCGGCTTTGCGGCTCTCGTGGTCGTGGGCGATCAGAAAGGCCGCGTCGGGTTCGGCAAAGGCAAGGCCAAAGAGGTGCCCGAGGCGATCCGCAAGGCCACCGAACAGGCCAAGCGCAACCTGGTCCGCGTGCCGCTGCGCGAGGGTCGGACGCTGCACCACGACATGGAAGGGCGCCACGGCGCCGGCCGGGTCGTGATGCGCTCTGCCGCTCAGGGTACCGGTATCATCGCCGGTGGTCCGATGCGCGCCGTGTTCGAGATGCTGGGCATCCAGGACGTGGTGGCCAAGTCGATCGGCTCGCAGAACTCCTACAACATGATCCGCGCCACGCTGGACGGGCTTACCAAGGAAAGCTCGCCCCGCCTGGTTGCTCAGCGCCGCGGCAAGAAGGTTGCCGAAATCCTGAAACGGGATGACGCGCCGGCTGCCGAAGCGGCTGAAGCGTAAGGAGACGGGACAATGGCCAAAACCATCGTGATCAAGCAGGTGGGCTCGCCCATCCGCCGCCCTGCCATCCAGCGCGCAACGCTGGTCGGTCTGGGCCTGAACAAGATGCACCGTGTGCGCGAGCTGGAGGATACCCCCTCTGTGCGCGGCATGATCAACAAGATCCCGCATCTGGTCGAAATCATCGAAGAGCGCGGGTAATCCACCCCGAATCGATGTCAGAAAGGCCCCGGTTTCCGGGGCCTTTTCTTTTGTGCCCGGCGCCGGGGCCGTCAAAACAGATCCCGGACCGGTCGGATCGGCGCCCCGTTTGCGGACCGACGCACCGGCGGGCGCCAATCCGGGCTTGATCCGCGCGGGCCGGGCGTCTATACGCCCTCGGTGGCCATTCGCGCCGCAGCCAAAAAACAAGAAACGCCGTGTTTGCCCCATCCGTCGCTGGGGGGTAGTTCCGGCAAAGGAGAAGCGACAATGAAACTGCACGAACTTCGCGACAACGCGGGCGCCAGCAAAAAAGCCAAACGCATCGGCCGTGGCCCCGGTTCCGGCAAGGGCAAGACCGCCGGTCGTGGTATCAAGGGTCAGAAATCCCGCTCGGGCGTGGCCATCAATGGCTACGAGGGCGGCCAGATGCCGCTGTATCAGCGTCTGCCCAAGCGTGGCTTCAACAAGCCCAACCGCAAGCAATATGCCGTCGTGAACCTGGGCCTGATCCAGAAGTTCATCGACGAAGGCAAGATCGACGCCAAGAACGCCATCACCGAGACCGTTCTGGTCGAATCGGGCCTGGTGCGTCGCAAGCGTGACGGCGTGCGCGTCCTGGCGAAAGGCGAGTTCAAGGGCAAGCTGACCCTTGAGGTCACCGGTGCCTCCAAGGCCGCGATCGAGGCCGTTGAAAAGGCCGGTGGATCGCTCAAGGTCGCGGCTGTGGCCGAAGCGGCCGAATAAGTGGTTGTGGGCGGCGTTCGCGCCGCTTACATCAACCCTAGTTTTCCCATGCGCCGCCGGAGCCGGAAAACGGTCCCGGCGGCGCTGTCCTGAGAGAGGCCCAGCATGGCGTCTGCAGCAGAGCAAATGGCCGCGAACATGAGCTGGGGGGCCTTTGGCAAGGCCACCGAGCTGCGGCAACGCATATTCTTCACCCTCGGCCTTCTGATCGTCTATCGCCTGGGTACCTATATCCCGGTTCCCGGCATCGACGGCGCAGCACTGCGCAACTTCATGGACCAGGCGGCCTCGGGGCTGGGTGGCATCCTGTCGATGTTCACCGGCGGTGCGCTGGGGCGGATGGGCATCTTTGCCCTGGGGATCATGCCCTACATCTCGGCCTCGATCATCGTTCAGCTGCTGACCTCTATGGTGCCGCAGCTTGAAGGGTTGAAAAAAGAGGGCGAACAGGGCCGCAAAAAGATCAACCAGTATACCCGCTATGCCACGGTGTTCCTTGCCTCGTTCCAGGCCTATGGCCTGGCCGTCAGCCTGGAGGCCGGGGGGCTGGCCTCTGATCCGGGCTGGTATTTCCGGGCCGCTACGGTCGTGACGCTGGTCGGTGGCACGATGTTCCTGATGTGGGTGGGTGAACAGATCACCGCGCGCGGGGTTGGCAACGGCATTTCGCTGATCATCTTCGTGGGCATCGTCGCCGAGGTGCCCGCCGCATTGGCACGGTTCCTCAGCCAGGGGCGGTCGGGTGCGGTGTCGCCTGCCGTCATCATCGGTGTGCTGGTGATGGTCGTGGTGGTGATCGCCTTCGTGGTGTTCATGGAACGTGCCCTGCGCAAGATCCATATCCAGTACCCGCGCCGCCAGGTCGGGATGAAGGTTTACGACGGCGGCTCGTCGCACCTGCCGATCAAGGTCAACCCGGCCGGCGTGATCCCCGCGATCTTTGCCTCGTCGCTGCTGTTGCTGCCGACCACGATCTCGACGTTCTCGGGGGCGCAGTCCGGGCCGGTGATGTCGACGATCCTGGCCTATTTCGGACCCGGCCAGCCGCTCTATCTGGCCTTCTTCACGACGATGATCGTGTTCTTTGCCTATTTCTACACCTTCAACGTCGCGTTCAAGACCGACGACGTGGCTGACAACCTCAAGAACCAGAACGGCTTTGTTCCGGGTATCCGTCCGGGCAAGCGCACCGAGGAATACCTCGATTACGTGGTGAACCGTGTTCTGGTTCTGGGCTCCGCCTACCTGGCACTCGTGTGTCTGCTGCCCGAGATCCTGCGCTCGCAGTTGTCGATCCCGTTCTACTTCGGCGGCACCTCTGTGCTGATCGTGGTGTCGGTGACGATGGACACGATCCAGCAGATCCAATCGCATCTGCTGGCCCACCAGTATGAGGGCCTGATCGAGAAATCGCAGCTTGGTCGCAAGAGCAAGGGCAAACGCAAGGGCGTACGGAAAGGGACGGCGCGTCGATGAACATCATCCTTCTTGGCCCCCCGGGCGCAGGCAAGGGCACCCAAGCCCGCAAATTGGTCGAAGAACGTGGCATGGTTCAGCTGTCTACCGGCGACATGCTGCGCGAGGCCCGCAGTTCCGGGACCGAGATGGGCCAACGCGTGGCCCAGGTCATGGACCGGGGCGAATTGGTGACCGACGAGATCGTCATCGGGCTGATCGCGGAAAAACTGGCCCAAGGCGCGACCGGCGGTTTCATCTTCGATGGCTTCCCGCGCACTCTGGCCCAGGCCGACGCCCTGGGCGCGCTGTTGGCCGAGATGGGCCAAAAGCTGGATGCCGTCATCGAGATGCGGGTGGATGACGCGGCCTTGGTCGCGCGGATCACCGGGCGGTTCACCTGCGGCGACTGTGGCGAGGTTTATCACGATCAGACCCGCCCGACCAAGGTCGAGGGTGTGTGCGACAGCTGCGGGTCCAGTAACCTCAAGCGGCGGGCCGACGACAACGAAGAGAGTCTGCGCCAGCGCCTGATGGAATACTATAAAAAGACCTCGCCGCTGATCGGCTACTATTACGCCAAGGGCAATCTGCACGTGGTCGACGGCCTGGGCGAAATCCCGGCCGTGTCCGGCGACATCAAGGCGGCCCTCGACAACGCGTGATCGCCCTTGACGCGAGGCGGATTTCGCCCTAGGCACGGCCTCTCGACAGAGAATCGACGTTTCGTCGCAGGCACTCTCTTTTTCGTGTCGCAGTGGCGGAGTTTAGCGGCCCGAAGGCAGCATGCTTTCGGGCCTCAGTTGTGAAAAAAGGTTCCGGCGCTACGGAATCGCAACGTAAGGAGACACGCGTGGCACGTATTGCTGGCGTTAACATTCCGACGGGGAAACGCGTCCCCATCGCTCTGACCTATATCCACGGCATCGGCCCCGCCGCCGCCGGTTCGATCTGCGAGGCTGTCGGCATCGACCTGGCCCGCCGTGTGAACGAATTGTCCGACGCCGAGGTGCTGGCCATCCGCGAGCATATCGACGCCAACTTTACCGTCGAAGGCGATCTGCGCCGTGAAGTGCAGATGAACGTCAAGCGCCTGATGGACCTTGGCTGCTACCGTGGCCTGCGCCACCGTCGCAACCTGCCGGTCCGCGGCCAGCGCACCCACACCAACGCCCGCACCCGCAAGGGCCCGGCGAAAGCCATCGCCGGCAAGAAGAAATAAGGGAGGGCGCGAGACATGGCACGTGACAAGACCCGTATTCGCCGCAAGGAACGCAAGAACATCGCCGCTGGTGTGGCGCATGTGAATTCGTCCTTCAACAACACCAAGATCCTGATTTCCGATGTGCAGGGCAACGCGATCGCATGGTCGTCCGCCGGCACGATGGGCTTCAAGGGGTCGCGGAAATCCACCCCCTATGCCGCGCAGATGGCCGCCGAAGACGCCGGCCGCAAGGCACAGGAACATGGCGTCAAGACCATCGAGGTCGAGGTGCAGGGCCCCGGTTCCGGCCGCGAAAGCGCGCTGCGCGCCCTGGCCGCTGTTGGCTTCAACATCACCTCGATTCGCGATGTGACGCCGATTGCCCACAACGGCTGCCGGCCGCCGAAACGCCGCCGGGTCTGACCCGTATTTTTTGCTCGGGCCGCGATTTCCTCGCGGCCCGAGTATGTCATTTTTTACCTCGGGCGTCCGCCGCTAAGGACATGGGCGATGGGCAGGGATTGAGGAGACACGCATGATCCACAAGAATTGGCAAGAACTCATCAAGCCGACCCAGCTGGACATCAAGCCTGGCAACGATCCTGCGCGGCAGGCCACCGTTGTGGCCGAACCGCTGGAGCGTGGCTTTGGTCTGACGCTGGGCAACGCGCTGCGTCGTGTGCTGATGAGCTCGCTGCAAGGAGCTGCGATCACCAGCGTCCAGATCGACAACGTGCTGCACGAGTTTTCCTCGATCGCCGGTGTGCGCGAGGACGTGACCGATGTGGTGCTGAACCTCAAGGGTGTCGCGCTGCGCATGGAGGTCGAGGGGCCCAAGCGGCTGTCGATCTCGGCCAAGGGGCCGGGCATCGTCACCGCCGGGGACATCGCCGAAACCTCCGGGATCGAGGTTCTGAACCGCGATCACGTGATCTGCCACCTCGACGAGGGTGCCGATCTGTTCATGGAACTGACCGTGAATACCGGCAAGGGCTATGTCGCCGCCGACAAGAACCGCCCCGAGGATGCCCCCATCGGCCTGATGCCGATCGACGCGATCTATTCGCCGATTCGCAAGGTTGCCTACGACGTGCAGCCCACCCGCGAGGGCCAGGTGCTGGACTATGACAAGCTGACGCTGAAGCTGGAAACCGACGGGTCGATCTCGCCGGATGATGCGGTGGCCTTTGCCGCGCGGATCCTGCAGGACCAGTTGTCGATCTTCGTCAACTTCGACGAGCCCGAGGCCGCCGGCCGCGAGGCCGAGGATGATGGGCTGGAGTTCAACCCGCTCCTGCTCAAGAAAGTCGACGAGTTGGAGCTGTCGGTTCGGTCCGCCAACTGCCTCAAGAACGACAACATCGTCTATATCGGCGATCTGATCCAGAAGACCGAGGCAGAGATGCTGCGCACGCCGAACTTCGGCCGCAAGTCGCTCAACGAGATCAAGGAAGTGCTTTCGGGCATGGGCCTGCATCTCGGCATGGATGTCGAGGAATGGCCGCCGGAAAACATCGAAGACCTGGCCAAGAAGTTCGAAGACCAGTTCTGAGGAACCGGGAATGTCCCCCGCCCTACCCGTTCGGCGTAGGGTGGGGGGTAACCCACCGTCACGACACGGGCGTATCGCCCCAAGGAGAGCCGGAGACACGCATCCCCGGCCAGACAAAGCAAAAACGCCCGTAGAGGGCACATTAGGAGAAAACCAATGCGTCACGCCCGCGGATACCGCCGCCTGAACCGCACCCATGAGCACCGCAAGGCGCTGTTTGCCAACATGGCCGGCTCGCTCATCGAACATGAACAGATCAAGACCACGCTGCCCAAGGCCAAAGAGCTCAAGCGCATCGTCGACAAGTTGATCACCCTGGGCAAGCGGGGCGATCTGCACGCCCGCCGCCAGGCCGACGCCCGCCTCAAGCAGGATGCCCATGTCGTCAAGCTTTTTGACGTTCTGGGCCCGCGCTATGCCGAGCGTCCGGGTGGCTATGTGCGCGTTCTCAAGGCTGGGTTCCGCTATGGCGACATGGCCCCGATGGCCATCGTCGAGCTGGTCGACCGCGACCCCGCGGCCAAGGGTGCCGGCGATCGCGCCCGCGTGGCCGCCGAAGAGGCCGCCGAGGACTGATCGGCACGACACGCCCGACGACGGAATCGAAAAGGCCCTGCCAGTGTTGGCAGGGCCTTTTTCATTGGCACTTGGCTGAGATCGGATCAGGCGCTCAGGGCCAGACCCTCAAGCGGAGAGGTCGCCGGCGCTGGCTGCAACTCAAGACTGCGCCAGATATCGTTCAACATCCGCTCCAACTGGGCGTCGGCAACCGGGGTGGCCCCGACGAATTCCAGAACATCCGACCGGATTCCCGGCGGCAGCTGCATCAGCCTGGCGAAAAGATTTGGGTGGATAGCCCGCACTGGATACTCCATCATACTGTCGTCACACGCGTTATACTGTTGTCAATTTAAGGTTGACTGGATTTGACGCAACTTGTCTAAAAGGTCATGTTCGAAAAGTCAGTCTTTGACCGAGAGTTGCGGATGCTGGATGCGATGGCACCCAGCGGCTACAATATTGGCCTCCATATCCGCTTTACGTCGCCCTTGATGACGTTCCAGACCTACAATCCGGCGTGGCTGACGCATTACACCGAACATGGCTACGTCCTGCGCGACCCGATGGTGGCGTGGGGCTTTTCGTCCACCGGGGCTACGCGGTGGACGAATGAAGAGATCCCCGATCCGTTTGGCATCCTCAAAGAGGCCGCGCGGTTCGGGTTACTGTACGGCGTGACGATTTCCTGGGGGCCGATCACTTCCAGGACCATTGCGAGCGTGGCAAGAGCAGATCGGGAATTCGAGGATGCCGAGATCGACAAGATCGAGGCCCTCGTGCGTCGGCTACACGACATGACCGAGCCACCGCAAAAGCTGACCAAGGCGCAGATCGCCGCGCTGAAATGCATTGCGGACGGTGACCGGCAAGCGGCTGCGGCCTGCAAGCTGGGAATATCGGAAAGTGCGTTAAAGGCCCGCCTGACATCTGCACGTCAGCGGCTCATGGCGCGCACCACTGCCGAGGCCATTCAGCGCGCAAAGGACTACAGACTGCTCTGAACGGCAGACGCCTTCCGCAAGGTTTTAACCCCACTATCAACCCTGCTGGAGGCTCTTATGCAAACTACGACTCTTTCCTTCGAAAATCTGCACAACCATGGCGAGTTGTTCGCCAACATGCTTCGCGCTCGCCGCGAGCTTTTCATCGAGCGCAACAAGTGGGATCTCCCCGAGGCGCTGGGCATGGAATACGACCAGTATGACACGCCTGCCAGTCGTTGGGTGGTTGTCCACGACGAGTTGGGGCAGGTCCTGGCGGGGAACCGCCTGACCCCCACCACGGCGCGCTGCGGGATCTATTCCTACATGATCCGCGATGCGCAACTGGGACTTCTGGACACGATCCCCTCGCACCTTCTCTACGAAGAGGCCCCGGTCTCTGAGATGGTTTGGGAAAGCTCGCGGTTGTTCGTGTCGCAAAAGGTGCCGCTGCAACAGCGTCGGCCGATCTACTTCAATCTGGTTCAGGAACTGGCCAAGGCCGCCCGCAGTCTGGGCGCCACCCAGTGCCTGACGCTGTTGAACGCCAACTGGCCGCTGTGGTCGCGTCGTGTCGGTCTGGACATGACCGCCATGGGCCCGGTGATGGAGATTGACGGGATCAACAACCAGGTTGTGGCCATGAACTTTGCGCCCAACTTGCACTAGGTGCGCAGGCCCCCCGCCCTTTGGGGCGGGGGGTTTCCCGCGGTGGCGTTGCACTTGGGCGCATCTGGACGCATATCCTTTGATACTTCAGCAAAGGGAGCGTCGCCGATGATCCGTCTTGCCGCTATTTTTTGCCTTTTTGTGACTGTTCTGCCCGCCCACGCCGAGATCGCCGTGCCCGAATCGCGGGCCCAGATCGGGCTTAGCTTTGCGCCGGTGGTGCGCGAAACCACCCCGGCCGTGGTCAATATCTATGCCCGCCGCGTGGTGGCCGGCCAGGCCGGACCCTTTGCGGATGATCCGTTCTTTTCCGACCTCTTTCGCAACTTTGGCCGGGTTCAGCCGCAGGTGCAAAATTCTCTTGGCTCGGGGGTGATCGTGTCGCCCGATGGGCTGGTGGTGTCGAATTTTCACGTGGTCGGCCAGGCGACGGAGATCCGCGTGGTTCTGAACGACCGGCGCGAATTCGACGCCGAGGTCTTGCTGGGCGACGAAGAGGCCGACCTGGCGATCCTGCGGCTGAAGGATGCCAGGAACCTGCCCGCGCTGACCCTGCGCGATTCCGATACGGTCGAGGTGGGCGACCTGGTTCTGGCGATCGGCAACCCGTTCGGGATCGGCCAGACGGTCAGTTCCGGCATCGTGTCCGGGCTGGCGCGCTCGGCCCTGTCGATCGGTGGCGGGCGGGGGTACTTCATACAGACCGATGCGGCGATCAACCCGGGCAACTCGGGCGGGGCGCTGGTTGACATGTCGGGACGCCTGGTGGGCATCAACACCGCGATCCTGTCGCGGTCCGGCGGATCGAACGGCATCGGCTTTGCCATTCCTGCCAATCTGGTGTCGCGTTTCATCCAGCAGGCCGAGGCCGGGGTCACCCGGTTTCAGCGTCCCTGGGCGGGCGTGTCGGGCCAGCCCGTCGATGCCAGCCTGGCCGAGGCGCTGGGGCTGAAAACGCCCCAGGGTGTCGTGCTGACCGAAATCCACCCCGACAGCCCGTTTCGCGCCGCGGGGCTGCGCCCTGGCGATGTCGTTGTGAAGCTGGGCAAAGATCCCGTGAATACCCCCCAGGAGATGATGTTCCGGCTGTCGGCAGAGGGCGTCAATCGGCGGATCGCCGTCACCTATAAACATCCCGGCGAGGCGCGCAGCCGCACCGCCCGTGTCGATCTGATCGCCCCGCCCGAGACGCCGCCGCGCGATCCGGTGACGGTCCAGGGGCGCAGCGTTCTGGCCGGCCTGTCGGTGGTCACCCTAAACCCCGCCGTGGCCCAGGAATACGGGATGCCGAACGATGCCGCGGGGGTTCTGGTGACCGATCCCGGCCCGCTGGCCGGTCGGGTCGGGCTGCGCACGGGCGATATCCTTTTGCAGATCAACGACCTGCCCATTGGCATCACCGCTGACGTGGCGCGGGCTGCGCGTGATAGCGGGCGCGGCTGGTATATCGAATACCTGCGCGGCGGACGGCGCGGCGTGCTGCGCTTTCGCGTCTAGGCGGGGTAGGGTAGGTTTGCGCGATGGCTGATCTTTTCGACAAAATTCCCGGCGCCGCGCCCACCGCCACCGGCCCACGCCCGCTGGCCGACCGGCTGCGTCCCACGCGCCTGTCCGAGGTGATCGGCCAGGAACATGTCCTGGGCCCCGAGGCGCCCTTGGGGGTGATGCTGGCCTCTGGCACGCTCTCGTCGCTGATCCTGTGGGGCCCGCCGGGGGTGGGAAAGACCACGATCGCGCGCCTGCTGGCCGACGAGACGGACCTGAGCTTTGTTCAGATCAGCGCGATTTTCACCGGCGTCGCCGATCTGAAAAAGGTGTTCGAGGCGGCGCGGATGCGCCACGCCAACGGTCAGGGCACGCTGCTTTTCGTGGATGAGATCCACCGCTTCAACAAGGCCCAGCAGGACGGGTTTCTGCCGCATATGGAGGACGGCACGATCCTGTTGGTCGGGGCGACCACGGAAAACCCCAGCTTTGAGTTGAACGCGGCCCTGTTGTCGCGCGCGCAGGTTCTGGTGCTGGAACGGTTGGACCTGGCCCATCTGGAACTGCTGGCCCAGCGGGCCGAGCACGAGTTGGCCCGCGCGCTGCCGCTGACCGGCCCCGCGCGCGAGGCCCTGTTGGAAATGGCCGATGGCGACGGCCGGGCGCTGTTGAACCTGATCGAACAGGTGGCGGCCTGGAAGGTGCCCGGCACCCTGTCGCCCGAGGATCTGGGCCAGCGCCTGATGAAACGCGCCGCGCAATACGACAAGTCGGGGGATGCCCATTACAACCTGATTTCGGCGCTGCACAAATCGGTGCGCGGCTCGGACCCGGATGCTGCGCTGTACTGGCTGGCGCGGATGCTGGAGGGGGGCGAGGATTCGCGTTACCTGGCGCGGCGCATCACCCGCATGGCGATCGAGGATATCGGCCTGGCCGATCCGCAGGCCCAGACGATCTGCCTGGATGCCTGGCAGGTTTTCGAACGGCTGGGCAGTCCCGAGGGGGAATTGGCGCTGGCCCAGGCCGTCACCTATCTGGCGCTGGCGCCCAAGTCGAACGCAGGGTATGCCGCCTATAAGAATGCCCGCGCGGCGGCCAAGCGCACCGGGTCCGAGCCGCCGCCGAAACACATCCTGAACGCGCCCACCGGGCTGATGAAGGAGCAAGGCTATGGCGCGGGCTATGAATACGATCACGACGCCGAGGCCGGCTTTTCGGGACAGGACTATTTCCCCGAGGCGATGAAGCGCGGCGTCTATTACACCCCCGTCGAGCGTGGCTTCGAGCGCGAGCTGAAACGCCGACTGGATTACTTCACCAAGCTGCGCGCCAAACGGCACAACAGTTGACAAGCCCCCGGCGGGGCGACATGGGGAGCCGATGACAGGCGCAACGATATTGCAGGTGGCCCTTGGGGGCGCGATAGGGGCCGTGGGCCGCTATCTGACCGGGGTGGCGACGCTGAACCTGATGGGGCGGGGGTTTCCCTGGGGCACGATCACGGTGAACATCCTGGGCTCTTTCCTGATGGGGGTTCTGGTGGTGGTGCTGGCCAAAAAGGGTGGCACCCATCTGGCCCCCTTGTTCATGACCGGCATGTTGGGGGGATTCACCACCTTTTCGGCATTTTCGCTGGACGCGATCACGATCTATGAACGCGGGCAGGTGGGGTTGGCCTTTGGCTATGTGGCGGCTTCGGTGATCCTGTCGCTGGCCGCGATCGGCGCGGGGCTGTGGGTTGCACGGGGGGTGTTGGCATGAGCGCGGTTCAAACCGTAACCGTCGAGGCGGGCGAGGGCGATCAGCGGCTGGACCGCTGGCTGCGCCGCCGCTTTCCCCATGTTGCCCAGGGCCGTATCGAAAAGATGTGCCGCAAGGGTGAGATCCGCGTCGATGGGGCCCGGGTGAAACCCGCAACCCGGCTGGACGAGGGCCAACAGGTCCGCATCCCGCCGTTGCCCGAACCCGGCCAGGTGACCTCGCAGCCCAAGCCGAACGTGTCCGATGCCGATGGCCGGATGATCCGCGACTGCGTGATCTTTCGCGACGATCACATCATCGCGCTGAATAAACCGCCGGGCCTGGCGGTGCAGGGCGGCAGCGGCCAGACGCGCCACGTGGACGGGCTGGCCGAGGCGCTGCGCTTTGGGTTCGACGAAAAGCCGCGGCTGGTGCACCGGCTGGACAAGGATACCTCTGGGGTGCTGCTGCTGGCGCGCACGCGGGCGGTGGCGGCGGCGTTGACCGCGGCCTTTCGGTCGCGCGAGACGCGCAAGATTTACTGGGCGGCCGTCGCGGGCACGCCCAGCCCGGCGATGGGTACGATCCGGTTCGGGTTGGTCAAGGCCCCCGGCCATGGCGCCAAGGGCGAGGCCGAAAAGATGCTGTGCGTGCATCCCGGTGCCGTCGACAGCACCCCCGACGCCAAGCGCGCAGTGACCGATTACGCGGTGCTGTCGTCGCTGGGCCGCCGCGTCAGCTGGTGCGCGCTGGTGCCGGTGACCGGGCGCACCCATCAGCTGCGCGCGCATATGGCAGAGATCGGCCACCCGATCGTGGGGGATGGCAAATACGGCGGCTCGGGGCAGGAAAACCTGGGCGACGGCTGGGGCGCGCAACTGGGCGGAGAGATCAGCCGCAAGCTGCACCTGCATGCCCGCTCGATCCGGCTGACCCATCCGGTCAGCGGCGCGACCCTGTCGGTCACCGCGCCGCTGCCCGATCATATGCGCAAGACGTGGGACATGCTGGGCTGGGCCGAGGGCGACGTGCCCGCCGATCCGTTCGAGGATCTGGAATGAGCGACCTCAGGTTGGTGGTTTTCGATGTCGACGGCACCCTGATCGACAGCCAGGATTTCATCGTTGCCGCGATGACGCGTGCGTTTGGCCAAATGGGCCTGACGGTGCCGCCCCGCGCCGAGATCCTGTCGATTGTCGGGTTGTCCCTGCCCGAGGCGATCGCGCGGCTGGCCCCGACGCTGGACGCGGATGCGGTGGCCGGTGGCGTCGCGATCTACCGCGAATCGTTCTTTGCCCTGCGGGCCGAAAGTGGCGGCGAGGGGGTCGTGCCGATGTATCCCGGCGCCCGCGCGGCGCTGGATCGGCTGGCCGCCCGCGACGAGGTTCTGTTGGGCGTGGCCACCGGCAAGGCGCGGCGCGGCGTCGTGCATTTCGTCGAAAGCCACGGGCTGCACGGTATGTTCCAGACCACGCAGACGGCCGATGACCACCCGTCCAAGCCGCATCCCTCGATGCTGTTGGCAGCACTTGGCGAAACCGGGGTCGCGGCGGGGCAGGCGGTGATGATCGGCGACACCAGTTTCGACATTCAGATGGGGCGGGCTGCGGGCTTTCGCACCATCGGCGTGGCCTGGGGCTATCACCCCGTGGCCGATCTGCATGCCGCGGGGGCCGATCGCGTGATCGACACGTTCGATGCGCTGGATGCGGCCCTGCTGGAAATCTGGAGTATGTGACCATGTCGGAATGGATGGCCAAGCGGTTCTGGAAGGCGTCTGAGGTGGCCCCGGTTGCGGACGGGTTCACGGTTTTGCTGGACGGGCGCGCGGTAAAGACCCCGGCCAAGGCGGCGCTGGTGCTGCCGACCCGGGCCATGGCCCAGGCCGTGGCGCAGGAATGGGACGCCCAGCCAGAGGTTATCGCGCCGCTCAGCATGCCGGTGACCCGTGCCGCCAATGCTGCCATCGACAAGGTGCGCGTCCAGCATGCCGAGGTCGCCGCGATGATCGCCGGATATGGTGAAAGCGACCTGCTGTGCCACCGCGCCGAAAGCCCGGTCGAGCTGGCCGCGCGCCAGGCCGCGGCCTGGGATCCGTTGCTGGACTGGGCCTGCACGGCGCTGGGCGCGCCCTTGGTGCCCACTGTCGGGGTAATGCCCCGTGCCCAGCCGCCGGCCAGCCTGTCGGCCCTGTCGGCGCGGGTGGGCGCGCTGGACCCGTTCGAACTGACGGCGCTGCATGACCTGGTGGGCCTGTCGGGGTCGCTGGTGATCGGGTTGGCCGCGATGGAGGATTTTCTGCCCGCCCCGCAGCTTTGGGATATCTCGCGTATTGACGAGACCTGGCAAGAGGAACAGTGGGGCACCGACGACGAGGCCGCAGAGGCCGCGGCGGTCAAGCGGCGCGATTTCCTGCGGGCGCGGGACTTTCTGGATCTGGTCCGCGCATCGGGGTGATGCCCGCCGGGCGGGCTGGTGCGCCTAAATTTTGTGCATAACGCTATGGCCCCGGGATCGACCATGCCCCAGCGGCATGAGGGCCAGTGCGCCCTTGACCTTCCGGCGGTAATTTGCCCAAACTTGCGGCGTTGAGGGGGTTCGCCTCTCTCACATCTCGTCCTGGCGTTGCTGGGGCTGGAAAAAAGCTGCCCAAAGGGCGGAACATCAGGAAGAGGTAAACATGAAAAAATCCGTATTTCTTGGCGCGCTGACTGTCGCCAGCCTTGTTGCCGGCGCGGCAGCGGCGGCGACGCTGGATGACGTCAAGGCGCGCGGCAAGCTGAACTGCGGCACCAACACCGGGCTTGTCGGCTTTGCGGCTCCGGATGCGAACGGCGAATGGTTCGGCTTTGACGTCGGCGTGTGCCGTGCGGTTGCCGCCGCCGTTCTGGGTGACCCTTCGGCCATCGAATTCGTGCCCACCACGGGCAAAACGCGGTTCACGGCGCTCGCCTCTGGCGAGATCGACGTTCTGGCCCGCAACACCACCTGGACCTTCTCGCGTGATGTGGACCTCAAGTTCACTTTCGTCGGCGTGAACTACTATGACGGCCAGGGGTTCATGGTTCCCAAGGCATTGGGTGTCACCTCGGCCAAGGAATTGGACGGCGCGACCGTCTGCATCCAGGCCGGCACCACGACCGAGCTGAACCTGGCGGACTTCTTCCGGGTCAACAACATCAGCTATGAACCGGTGCCGATCGAAACCAACGCCGAGGCACAGCAGCAGTACCTTGCCGGTGCGTGTGACGTGTACACCACCGACGCCTCGGGTCTGGCGGCAACCCGCGCCACCTTCGAGGATCCGACCGCGCATGTCGTCCTGCCCGAAATCATCTCGAAAGAGCCGCTGGGCCCGCTGGTCCGTCACGGCGACGACGACTGGGCAGACATCGTGCGTTGGACCTTGAATGCGCTGATCGCAGCCGAAGAGCTGGGCATCACCTCTGCCAATGTCGACGAACTGGCAGCGAATCCCACCAACAATCCGGAAATCAACCGGATGCTGGGCACCGAGGGCAACCTGGGCGAAATGCTTGGCCTGCCTGCCGACTGGGCCGTCAAGGCGATCAAGGCCGGCGGCAACTACGGCGAGCTGTTTGAAAAGTATATCGGGGAAAACACCCCGATCGGTCTTGCGCGCGGTCTGAACGCGCAGTGGACCGATGGTGGCCTGATGTACGTGCCGCCGTTCCGGTAAGCCAGAACACCAAAGGGCGCGGGGGAACCTGCGCCCTTTCCCCATCCAGCAGGACAAGAAAAAGAAACCCGGGCCAGGCGCGCCGCATGCGGCACAGCGTCACGAAAAAAACATGCCCCGGGAACCACAGGGAATGTCCAGATGACAACAGTTTCAGACGCGCCAAAGGCCACGTTCCGGCTCAGCATGCTGATCTACGACACCCGGTATCGGTCCATGACCATCCAGGTTGTCGCGCTTTTCGCTTTCATGCTGATGGCCGCTTGGCTGATCAACAACACCGCGCAAAACCTTGCCGCGCTGGGCAAGCCCATCGATTTCGGCTTTTTCACCGAGCGGGCGGGGTACGACATCAACCAGCGCCTGATCGACTACTCTTCGAATTCCAGCCATTTGCGGGCCTCGGTGGTGGGGCTTTTGAATACGCTGCTTGTGGCGGTGTTGGGCTGTGCGCTGGCCACGGTGGTGGGCGTGACGATCGGTGTTCTGCGCCTGTCCAAGAACTGGCTGGTGGCACGCATCATGACGGTCTACGTCGAGACGTTCCGCAACGTGCCTGTGCTGCTGTGGATCGTGTTTTTCATGGCGATCCTGATCGAAAACTTGCCGCCGCCCAACGCCTTTCGCGGCGCGGATCCGGCGGCCTCGATGTTGTTTGGCGACAGCGTGGCCCTGACCAATCGCGGGTTTTATATCCCGGAGCCGCTGTTTAGCCGGGGACTGGGCGACATTTCGATCTTTGGCGCGTTCAACGTCAGCCTTGAGCTTTTGGCCGTGCTGGCGATGCTGGTGGGCGGCTTCTTTGCCGCGGGCCTGATCCGCAAACGCGCGGACCGCATCCAGGAGGCCACTGGCGTGCGCCCGACCACGTGGTATCTGCGCCTGGGGGTGATCGTGCTGCCGGTTGTGGCGCTGCTTTATGCGCTGGGCTTTTACCTGGGCTATCCCGCCCTCAAGGGGTTCAACTTCCAGGGCGGCATCTACATGCGCAACTCGCTGATTGCCCTGTGGCTGGCACTCAGCTTCTACACCGCGGCCTTCATCGCCGAGATCGTGCGCTCTGGCATCCTGGCGATTTCCAAGGGTCAGACCGAGGCCGCCGCGGCGCTGGGCATTCGGCCCAACCGGATCATGTCTCTGGTCATCCTGCCCCAGGCACTGCGGGTCATCATCCCGCCGCTGATCTCTCAATACCTGAACCTGACCAAAAACTCGTCGCTGGCGATCGCCGTGGGCTATATGGACATCACCGGCACGCTGGGCGGGATCACGATGAACCAGACCGGCCGCGAGCTGGAATGCGTGCTGATGCTGAT
This sequence comes from Paracoccaceae bacterium, assembly GCA_016938875.1. GTDB lineage: Bacteria > Pseudomonadota > Alphaproteobacteria > Rhodobacterales > Rhodobacteraceae > Rhodovulum. The sequence continues at coordinate 3,886 of JAFGTV010000055.1, read as the reverse complement.
GCTGGTTTACCTGGTCATCTCGCTGATCATTTCGGTGGTGATGAACTGGTACAACAACCGCGTCAAACTGGTGGAGAGGTGACATGAGCGACCTGTCCTATGTCCGCAAGGAAATGCTGTCGCAACAGGCGGCGCCCTCGACCTCGGTCGGCGTGATCGGCTGGATGCGGGAAAACCTGTTTTCCAGCTGGTTGAACGGGCTCCTCAGCCTTGTTGCGCTGTACCTGGTCTATTCGGTCCTGTCGGCGATCCTGCCTTGGGTTTTTCACTCCAGCTGGACGGCCAATTCGTTGCAGGAGTGCCGCCAACAGATCTCGACGGCCTATGGTCCCGATGCCCACGGTGCGTGCTGGGCGGTGATCCGCGAGCGGTATTTGCAGCTGATTTTCGGCTTTTACCCGTCGGAACTCTATTGGCGGCCGATCCTGGCCTTTGGCCTGGCGCTGTTGGCGCTGGCGCCGGTGCTGTTCACGGGGCTGCCGCGCAAGATGCTCCAGGGCTCGCTGGCCGCACCGTTCTTGGTTCCGTGGCTCTTGTGGGGCGGATCGTTCTGGATCCCCGTATCGGCCGCGCTGGGCTTTGTGCTGGGCTATGTGGCGTTTCGCGTGGTGTCCAGCCTGGCGGGGTCGCTGTTGGGGCTGATCGCGGCGGTTGCGGCGGCGGTCATTTGGTGGCTGACGCTGGCATCCGCCTGGGTCGGTGTGATGGACGGCGTGATCCCCCTGGGGATCGAGGCCATCAGCAGCCGCAATTTCGGCGGCTTCATGTTGTCGATCACGATCGGCCTGGTGGCGATCACCGTGTCGCTGCCGATCGGGGTGATGCTGGCGCTGGGGCGGCAGTCGAACCTGATTATCGTGCGCGCCATCTGCGTCGGCTTTATCGAGTTCATCCGCGGCGTGCCGCTGATCACGCTGTTGTTCGTGGCCTCGGTTCTGCTGAACTACTTTCTGCCGCCGGGCACCGATTTCGACATCATCCTGCGGGTCATCATCATGGTGACGATCTTTGCCTCGGCCTACATGGCCGAGGTGGTGCGCGGTGGCCTGGCCGCCCTGCCCAAGGGCCAGTACGAGGCCGCCGATGCGTTGGGCCTGGACTACTGGAAGGCGCAGCGCCTGATCATCATGCCCCAGGCGCTGAAGATCTCGATCCCGGTGATCGTGTCGACCTTCATCGGGGTGTTCAAGGACACCACGCTGGTGTCGATCATCGGCCTTCTGGATCCGCTGGGCCTGTCCAACGCGATCCGTGCGAACGCCGCGTGGAACGGTGTCGTGTGGGAGCTATATGGCTTCATCGCCTTCATGTTCTTTGTCTTCTGTTTCTCCATGTCCCGCTACTCGATGTATCTGGAGCGCAAGCTTCGGACCGAGCATCGCTAAGGAGTCTTGCCTATGTCTGAACTTGCCATCGAGCGTGAAATCGACCGCTCCAAGATGGCGGTCTCGGAAGAGATCGCGATCCAGATCACGGCCATGAACAAGTGGTACGGATCTTTCCATGTCCTGCGGGACATCAACCTGACGATCAACAACGGCGAACGGATCGTTGTGTGCGGCCCCTCGGGGTCGGGCAAGTCGACGCTGATCCGCTGTATCAACCGCCTTGAGGAACACCAGGCGGGCCAGATCGTGGTGGACGGGATCGAGCTGACCAGCGACCTGAAGAACATCGACAAGATCCGCTCAGAGGTCGGGATGGTGTTCCAGCACTTCAACCTTTTCCCGCATCTGACGATCCTGGAAAACTGCACCCTCGCCCCGATCTGGGTGCGCAAGGTTCCCAAGAAAGAGGCGGAGGAAACCGCCATGTACTTCCTGGAAAAGGTCAAGATCCCCGAGCAGGCGCACAAGTTCCCCGGCCAGCTTTCGGGCGGGCAGCAACAGCGCGTGGCCATCGCCCGGTCGCTGTGCATGAAGCCGAATATCATGCTGTTCGACGAACCCACCTCGGCGCTGGACCCCGAGATGATCAAGGAGGTTCTGGATACCATGATCGAGCTGGCCGAAGAGGGGATGACGATGATCTGCGTCACCCACGAGATGGGCTTTGCCCGTCAGGTGGCCAACCGGGTGATCTTCATGGACCAGGGCCAGATCGTCGAACAGAACGAGCCCGAGGAATTCTTCAACAACCCGCAGTCCGACCGGACCAAGCTGTTCCTCAGCCAGATCCTGGGTCACTGATCCACGAGGATAAACGACTTGGGGGCGTCGCGGGAAACCGCGGCGCCCTTGTCGTTTTTGGCGGGTCGGGAATGTCGGATTTGCCACGAAACGGGGGACGGGCGGGCCTGTGCGGGCGCGAAATGCTGGCATGGTTCTTGCTTCTACAGCCAAAGACGCGCAACCGGTCCGACCCCAACCCAAGGAACATGCGATATGGCAATTGTAACCTTTTCCTCTCCGATGATGCACAAGGACAAGGCGGTCTATGCGATCGCCGGCGACACCCGGACGGCCCTTTTGCTGGCCGAGGAAAACAAGATCCCGATTCCGTTCGAGTGCCGGGATGGCAATTGCGGATCCTGCCTGATCGAGGTCACCTATGCGAACCCGACGGATAAAAAGGCGGTCATGCTGACCGACAAGGAAAAGTTGACCCTCAAGGAACTGGGAAAGCTCACCGCGCAAGAGATCGAGGATGCCGAGGTGCGCGACATGCCGCCCCGCTATCGTTTGGCGTGCCAGTTCATCGCCCGCGACGAGGATGTGACGATCACCTTTACCGGCGATCCCGGCGGCGCCTGAGCGATCGCGGCGCGCGGGCTCAGGCCCCGATCTGTTTGGGGGTGATGAACTCCACCGCGCGCCCGGTTCCAAAGCCAACCTCGTTCCAGTCGGGGGCGTCGAAATCGGCGACCAGGGTGGCACAGGTGGGATAGCTGGCAAAGCGGGCGTTGTCGGGGGGCGCCTGCAACAGCCGGGCGGCAAAATCGGCAATGCCGGGATTGTGGCCCAGCATCAGGACCGGCGAGGCGGCACAATTGTGCAGTACCTCCAACATGCGCTCGGCGGGCGCGTGATACAGCGCCGGGTCGCGGCGCATCACCGCGCATTCCCCCAATGCAGGGGCCATCAACTGCCAGGTTTCGACCGTGCGCCGGGCGGTAGAGGCGACGACCTCGGCGGGGATGTGGCCCTGTTCGGCCAGCCATTCGGCGATCACCGGCGCGGCGGCCTGTCCGCGCGCGTTCAGCGTGCGATCATGGTCGTCGACCAGCGGATCGTCCCAGCCGGATTTGGCGTGGCGGACCAGGATCAGGCGCAGGGTCATTGGCAGGCCGTCTTGCTGTTTGCTGGGCTGGGGCATCCTGCCATGGCTTGGCCCGCGCCGATACCCCGTTCAGCGCGGCGCACGGATCAACGAGCCTGCGCCGTGGTCGGTGAACAGTTCCAGCAGGCAGGCATTCGACGCCCGCCCGTCCAGGATCACCACCGCGCGCACCCCGCCCTCGATCGCGGCCAGGGCGGTTTCGGTTTTGGGAATCATGCCGCCGGCGATCACGCCCTGTTCGGTCAGATCCCGGATATGGGCGGGGGTCAGTTCGGTCACCACGGCGCCGCTGGCATCCTTGACGCCCGCGACATCGGTCAGCAGCAACAGCCGGTCGGCCTTGAGCGCGGCGGCAATGGCCCCGGCGGCGGTATCGCCGTTGACGTTAAAGGTTTCCCCGTCGCGGCCCGCGCCCAGCGGGGCCACCACCGGGATCATCCCGGCGGTGAACAGCTGTTGCAGCACCTCTGGGTTCATCTCGTCGGGGGTGCCCACAAAACCCAGGGCAGGGTCGGTCTGGGTGCAGGTCATCAGCCCGGCATCCTTACCCGACAGGCCGACCGCGCGGCCGCCCTGGTCGTTGATTGCCTGGACGATGCGTTTGTTC
>JAFGTV010000011.1 GCA_016938875.1 Paracoccaceae bacterium | reverse complement strand
CTGTCGAACGTGATGTTCCTGACCACGGCGAACTCCTACAACATGCCGGGGCCGCTGCTGGACCGGATGGAGATCATCCCGCTGGCCGGCTATACCGAGGATGAAAAGCGCGAGATCGCGCGGCTGCACCTGATCGACAAGCAGATGAAGAACCACGGGCTGCGCCCGCGCGAATTCGAGCTGACCGATGCGGCGCTGACCGAGATCATCCGCACCTATACCCGCGAGGCGGGCGTGCGGAACCTGGAGCGCGAGATCGCCAAGATCGCGCGCAAGGCCGTGACGCGCCTGATCAAGAAACAGGCCGACAAGGTCACCGTCACGCCCGAGAACCTAGAGGAGTTCCTGGGCGTCAAGAAGTTCCGCTATGGCCTGGCCGAGCAAGAGGACCAGGTCGGCGTGGTCACCGGGCTGGCCTGGACCTCGGTGGGGGGCGATCTGCTGTCGATCGAGGCGCTGCGCCTGCCCGGCAAGGGCCGGATGAAAACCACCGGCAAGCTGGGCGAGGTGATGAAGGAGTCGATCGACGCGGCGTCCAGTTTCGTGCGCTCGATCGCACCGGAAATCGGGGTCAAGCCGCCGCTTTTCGAAAAGATGGACATCCATGTTCACGTCCCCGAGGGCGCCACGCCCAAGGATGGCCCCTCGGCGGGGATCGCCATGGTCACCTCGATCGTGTCGGTGCTGACCGGTATTCCGGTGCGCAAGGATATCGCCATGACCGGCGAGGTGACACTGCGCGGCAATGTGCTGGCCATCGGCGGGCTCAAGGAAAAGCTGCTGGCGGCGCTGCGCGGGGGGATCAAGACCGTGCTGATCCCGGCCGAGAACGAAAAGGATCTGACCGAGATCCCGGCCAACGTCAAAGAGGGGATGAACATCATCCCGGTGTCCCATGTGCGTGACGTGCTGCGCCTGGCGCTGGTGCGGGTGCCCGAACCCATCGAATGGGACGAGGCCGCCGAAGAGGCCGCCGCCCAGGCCGCGCGCACCGCTGCGGGCGAGGGGGCAGGGCAGATCGCCCACTGATCCCCGGCTGGGGCGCCCCACGCGCCTATCGGCATGCCCGCTCGGCACGCTGAGGACCGAAAGGCAAAAGGATGGCGCGTCGCCCTGGCGGCGCGCTTTTCCTTTGCGCTGCGGTGACGAGCGGCCAAACGATGTGCGGTGACGGCAAGGACCGGTGGGGGACGCCGATCGGCCCGCCAAACGGTTCACCCCTGCGCGGCCGACCCCGCCCGAAGCAGTCGCGCCGCGATCCGCCCCGCGCGCCATGCCCTCTGTCCGTTTCACCCACCACCCCCTTGCCAAAGGGCTTGCACAGCGCCCCGGCCCCGGTCTAAACCCCGGCGCACCGGGTGATTAGCTCAGTTGGTAGAGCGCCTCGTTTACACCGAGGATGTCGGGAGTTCGAGTCTCTCATCACCCACCATCCATCCCGTCTTGATTGTGGCCCCCCCGCTTGCGAGGGTATGCGCCACAGATAGCCAGGAGTCGTCCATGCCCCAATCGCCGCTTTCCGATCTGATTTCACAGGGGCGTGGCGCGGTGCCCGCCGATCTGGTGTTGCGCGGGGGCCAGGTGTTCGACCTGGTGACCGGGGACATGGTGCCGGGCGATGTGGCGATCTGCGGCGATACCATCGTGGGGATCGGTGCCCGCTACGAGGGACGCCAGGTGATCGACGTGGCCGGGATGACCCTGGTTCCCGGGTTCATCGACACCCATCTGCATATCGAAAGTTCGCTGGTCACCCCGTTCGAGTTTGACCGCTGCGTCTGTCCGCGCGGCGTCACCACCGCGCTGTGCGATCCGCATGAGATCGCCAATGTGATCGGCGTGCCGGGGATCGAATATTTCCTGGACGCCTCGGCGCGCACGCTGATGGATATCCGGGTGAACCTGTCGTCCTGCGTCCCCTCCACCGCGATGGAAACCGCCGGTGCACGGATCGAGGCCGACGCGCTGGCCGCGCTGATGGACCATCCGCGGGTGATCGGCCTGGCCGAGATGATGAACTATCCCGGCGTTCTGGCCGGTGATCGGGCCGTTCTGGCCAAGCTGGAGGCGTTTCGCGGCCGTCCCATCGACGGGCATGCGCCGCAGCTGTCGGGGCGCGATCTGAACGGCTATATCGCCGCTGGCATCCGCACCGAGCACGAGGCGACCACCGCCCAGGAGGCCCGCGAAAAGCTGCAAAAGGGAATGCGGGTGCTGATCCGCGAAGGGTCGGTCAGCAAGGACATGGCCGCGCTGCGCCCGCTGCTGGACGAGCGCACGGCGCCCTACATGTGCCTGTGCACCGATGACCGTAACCCGCTGGATATCGCGGAATACGGCCACCTGGACTATATGATCCGCTGGATGATCGGGCAGGGCACCCCGGTGCTGGCCGCCTATCGCGCCGCCAGCCTGTCCGCCGCCGAGGCCTTTGGGCTGAAGGATCGCGGCCAGATCGCGCCGGGCAAGCGGGCCGATATCGTGGCGCTGCGCGACCTGGCCGAGTGCAACGCCGAGATCGTGATCGCAGGCGGGCGCGTGGTCGATGAGGCGGCCTTTGACGCGCGCAGCGAGATTGCGCCGGTCGGGCGTGGTTCGGTCGCCGCCCCGGCGGTCACCGCCGACAGTTTTCGCGCCCCCGACCAGCACCCCGAGACCCATGTGATCGGCATCCTGCCCGGCAAGATCCTGACCGACCACCTGATCGAGGATATCCCGGTCGGCGCGGGCGGCAAGCGCGCCGATCCTGCCCGCGACCTGGTCAAGATCGCGGTGGTCGAGCGGCACGGGATCAACGGCAATATCGCCGTGGGGTTCGTGCGCGGCTTTGGGCTGGGCAAGGGGGCGATCGCCTCGACCGTGTGCCATGACCATCACAACATCGCGGTGGTTGGGGCCGATGACGCGGACATGGCGCTGGCGGTCACGCGGCTGGGCCAGATCGAGGGGGGATTCGTGGTGGTTCAGGACGGCGCGGTGCTGGCCGAATTGCCGCTGCCCGTCGCCGGTTTGATGAGCCTGGAGCCCTTTGAGGCGGTCGAGGCGCGGCTGGATCACCTGCGCGCCGCCGCCCGGTCGCTGGGCGTCACGCTGCAAGAGCCGTTCCTGCAACTGGCCTTTCTTGCGCTGCCGGTGATTCCGGCGCTGAAGATCACCGATTGCGGGTTGGTGGATGTGACGCGGTTCCAGATTATCCGCGAATGACAGAAGCCCCGATATTCGCGCCCGAGGGCGCTTGACGCCGCCGATGGCCGGCCCTAAAAGACACCTCACGCCGGGCACTGCCCCGGAAGGCGCTGCGGTTGTAGCTCAGTTGGTTAGAGTACCGGCCTGTCACGCCGGGGGTCGCGGGTTCGAGTCCCGTCAACCGCGCCACCGCCTTCCTTGCATGTCCTGCGCGTTGCGCGGTTGTAGCTCAGTTGGTTAGAGTACTGGCCTGTCACGCCGGGGGTCGCGGGTTCGAGTCCCGTCAACCGCGCCACTTTCCCCCCCTTGGTGAACACTGGACCCGCGATGACCCGTTTCTTGGACGAGCTGCCCCTATATCTGGTGCTGATCATGGCGTTGAGCATCGGGCTGGCGCCGTTCACGCCAGAGCCGCATGTCTGGGAAAAGCTCAAGATGCTGGCAGCGGGCGAGTTGCGCCGGGGCGTGGATATTTTCGATCTGTGCCTGCATGGCGCGCCGTGGCTGTTGTTGCTGGCCAAGCTGGGGCGAATGACGGCCCTGCGGCTGCGTGGCTGACGGACCGTTCCGCCCGGGTGGGACGGCTGCCGTCACCCGCCGGGATCGCGCGGCGCGCCCCGTTCAGCCCGGCGACCCATGACCCGCACGGATCGCCCCATTTTGCCCGTCCTGTCGCGGCCCTAGTCGGCCAGCGCGGCCAGGATCCGGGCCCAGCTGCGGATGCCCTTGTGAAAGCTTTCCACGTCGTATTTCTCGTTCGGCGAGTGGATCGCGTCGTCATCCCGGCCAAAGCCGATCAGCATTGAATCCATTCCCAGGATGTCCTTGAAATACCCCGCCACCGGGATCGACCCGCCGCAGCCCACATAGGCCGCCGGTTTGGGCCATTCGTCCGACAACGCCTGGCGGGCCTTTTCAAAGGCCGGGTCGTCGATCGCCATCTGGCTGGCGGGCGAGGCGCCGTGATCGTGAAACTCGACCGTGCAATCGGGCGGCAGCATGGCGCGGACCTGGGCGCGGAACGCCTCTCGGATCTTCAGCGGATCCTGGGTGCCGACCAGGCGAAAGCTGATCTTGGCGCTGGCCTTCGAGGGCAGCACGGTCTTGAACCCGGCCCCCTCGTAGCCCCCCGAGATCCCGTTCACCTCGCAGGTGGGGCGCGACCAGATCATCTCCAGCGCGGTGCGGTCCTGTTCGCCGGCCGGGCTGGACAGGCCCACCTCGCCCAGAAAGGCGCTGGCGTCAAAGCCCAGCCCCTGCCACTGGCGCGCCACCTCTTCGGGCAGTTCGGGCACGCCGTCATAGAACCCCGGCACGGTCACCCGCCCGGTCTCGTCATGCAGCGCCGCGATGATCCGCGCCAGCACCCGGATCGGGTTCATCGCCGCGCCGCCATACATCCCCGAATGCAGGTCCAGCGACGGGCCGGTGATGGTCAGCTCTTCGCCCAGCAGACCGCGCAGCATGGTCACGATCCCCGGCGTTTGCGCATCGAACAGGCCGGTGTCGCAGATCAGCGCGATATCGGCCCCCAGCGCCTGGGCGTTGTCGCGCAGGAACGGCACCAGCGAGGGCGAGCCGGATTCCTCTTCGCCCTCAAGGAACATGGTGATGCGCGCGGGCAGGGTGCCATGCACTGCCTTCCAGGCGCGGCAGGCCTCGACAAAGGTCATCAACTGGCCTTTGTCGTCGGACGCGCCGCGCGCGCGGATCACCCGGCCCTTGGGGGTCTCTTCGATCGCGGGGTCGAACGGGTCGCGGTGCCACAGCGACAGCGGATCCACGGGCTGCACGTCATAATGGCCGTAAAACAGCAGGTTGGGACCGGTTTCGCCGGCCTTGCCCATCACCATCGGATGGCCCGGCGTGGGGCAGGGGGCGGCGTCGAACCCGATGCTGCGCAGATCCTCGGCCAGCCAGTCGGCGGCGCGCGCGCACTCGGACGCATAGGCCGGATCGGTGGAAATCGACGGGATGCGCAAGAGTGCCATCAGGCGGTCCAGCGCCTGGGGCAGATCGGCATCGATTCGGGACAGCACGGGATCGAGGGACATGGCAAAGCTCCGGTCAGGGTGGATCGGCGCGGAGCCTAGCAGGCGCGCCGGGGCTGTCCAGAGGGGTGGCGGGGCGGCGGGGGGCGCGCTAGGCTCTGGCCCGCAACCAACAGCGGCAGGAGAGGCATCATGCAAGCGATCTGGACACTTCGGGCGATGTGCGCGGGCGGCGCGCTGGGGCTGGCGGGCATGGCCCTGGCCGAACCGGTCAGCGGCAAGGCGGCGCGCGAGCTGGTGTTCAAATCCGACGCGGTCGAGGTGGTCATAGCCCCGGTGCCCGGGCTGAGCGAGCAGGACATCGCCGCGCTGCGCTTTGCCGCCGCGCAACAGCCCTATTACAGCGCCATCGCGATGGCCCCGTCCGAGGGGTTGCTGTCCGAGGCGACGCTTGCGGCGCAGAATTTTCACGACCCGGACGCGGCGCGCGCCGCCGCGCTAAGGGGATGCGATTCGGCGCGCAAGGGCGGCGCACCCTGCGTGATCGCCGCCGAGATCCGCCCCGAGGGCTGGCAGCCCCGTGCGCTGAGCCTGAGCGCGGCGGCCACCGAGGCCCTGCAAGAGGACTATGGCCGGGGCCGTGGGGAAAAGGCCTTGGCGATCTCGCCAGGGACCGGAAAATGGGCCGTGCAAAAGGGCGCGGACGCGGGTCCGGCGGCGCTGGCGGCCTGCGCGACGCAGGGTGCGACGGACTGCCAGCTTGCGGTGGCCGACGACTAGGCGGGGCTTTGCCTGCACGCCCTGCGGGACGCAGTCTTTGACCGAAATCAAGGCGATGCGCAAAGCTGAATGGTTTACAGGATGCTGACGTTAGTCGCGCGCAGGATCCGGTTTCCCGGTCCATTCTCGCCTGTCCCAAGCCCCGCCGTTCCACAGTCGGATATGTTTCCGATCGGAACGCCAGCGGCCCGGACTGCGGCGATGGATCGCAGAAAATTGGTTTTTCAGGTGACAACGTGCTTAATCGCCGGGCGTTTTTCGAATATGAAAAACCGATGGAGTGGAGAGGCGCCGCCGGCGCGGTCCCCGCGGGGGACGATCCGGCACGGTGTCATCGGGGCCCGGAAGCCCTGCAATCGGGGGAATCCCCGGCCGGTCGAGCCCCACCAACCAGGGGTCGCACCGGGGCAAGCACGGCCGCAAGGCCCGAGAACGAAGGAGAGACCTGGTGGATTACACCGCAGGATTGGACGCTGCCCTGAACCGGCTGCACGAAGAGGGGCGCTATCGCACCTTTATCGACATCGAACGGCGCAAGGGCGCCTATCCCCAGGCAGTCTGGAGCAAACCGGACGGGTCCGAGATGGACATCGCCGTTTGGTGTGGCAACGACTATCTGGGCATGGGGCAACACCCCGATGTCCTGGCCGCGATGCATGACGCGCTGGACGCCACCGGCGCCGGGTCGGGCGGCACGCGCAACATCTCGGGCACCACGGTCTATCACAAGCGCCTCGAGGCCGAGATCGCCGATCTGCACCAGAAAGAGGCCGCGCTGATCTTTACTTCGGCCTACAACGCCAACGACGCGACGCTCTCGACGCTGCCGGTTCTGTTCAAGGATCTGATCATCGTCTCGGACGAGCTGAACCACGCCTCGATGATTCAGGGGATCCGCCGCGGCCGCTGTGAAAAGCACATCTTCCGTCACAACGACGTGGCCCACCTGCGGGAGATCCTCGAAGGCCTAGAAAAGGGTCGCCCGATCCTGATCGCCTTCGAATCGGTTTACTCGATGGACGGCGACTTTGGCCCGATCGAGGAAATCTGCGACCTGGCCGACGAGTTCAACGCCCTGACCTATATCGACGAGGTGCACGCGGTCGGCATGTACGGCCCCCGCGGCGCCGGCGTGGCCGAGCGGGACAACCTGATGCACCGCATCGACATCATCAACGGCACCCTGGCCAAGGCTTACGGCGTCTATGGCGGTTACATCGCCGCCTCGGCCAAGATGTGTGACGCGGTGCGCTCTTACGCGCCGGGCTTCATCTTTACCACGTCGCTGCCGCCGGCGGTTGCGGCCGGTGCCGCGGCCTCGGTGCGTCACCTCAAGACCGACCAGGCGCTGCGCGATGCACAGCAGGACCGTGCCCGCGTGCTCAAGGCCCGGTTCAAGGGGCTGGGCATGCCGATCATCGACCACGGCAGCCACATCGTCCCGGTCATCGTCGGCGATCCGGTCCACACCAAGCGTATCTCGGACATGCTGCTGGAGGGGTGGGGCATCTACGTTCAGCCGATCAACTTCCCCACCGTGCCGCGTGGCACTGAACGGCTGCGCTTTACCCCCTCGCCGGTGCATGGCCCGGACCAGATGGATGCCCTGATCCGCGCCATGGACGAGCTGTGGTCGCACTGTGCGCTGAATCGTGCCGAGATGACGGCCTGATTTCCATCTGCGGGTGCATGGCTCCCGCGCTTGTGATAGTTTGAAACCAGCGGGGCGGCGATTCCCTAGGGACGCCGCCCTACCTGGGGAAACAACAACAAGCACGGGGCGGTTTGGATGATCAGGCGCAGGCAGCCGCGTGGTGCGGCTGAGGGCTCTCAGGACACACCCAAAGGGTTTGACGCGTTCGAATTGCGCCTAGGTGATCTCATGCGCGGTGAACGGGCCACCCTGGGCAAGTCGCTGCTGGATGTTCAGCGAGAATTGAAGATCCGCGCCACCTATATCGCCGCCATCGAGAATACCGATCCCACCGCCTTTGAAACGCCGGGTTTTATCGCCGGTTACGTGCGCTCTTACGCGCGCTACCTTGGGCTGGATCCCGACTGGGCGTATCGGAGGTTCTGCGACGAGGGCAAGTTTGCCACCGTGCACGGCATGGATGCCGCCGCCGCCGCCCCCAACGCGCCCAGCCGCCGCAAAAAACCGGTCGAGGGGCGCGATCCGCTGTCCGATCCCAATGCCATTTTCGTGCCGCGCGGCGAGGCGTTCCTGGCCCGGATCGAACCCGGCGCGGTCGGCTCTTCGCTGGTGTTGCTGGCGCTGATCGGGGTGCTGGGCTATGGCGGCTGGTCGGTGCTGCAACAAATCCAACAGGTCAAGCTGGCGCCGCTGGACGACCAGCCCGGGCTGATGGCCGATGTCGATCCGCTGGGTGCGGCCACCCAGACCCTGATGGCCGAGGCACCGACCGCGGCCCCCAGCCCCGAGGCGCTGGATCGCCTGTATCGCCCGCAGGCGCTGGACCGTCCGGTGATGGTTGCCCGTGACGGGCCGATCGCGACCCTGGATCCCGGCGAGATGGGGGTGTTGGTGTCCGAACGCCCCGCCCGCACCTTTGCCCAGGCCAGCCCGGCAGAGCCCGTCCCATCCGACCCGGCCGCGCCGGTGCAGGTGATGGCCGCGAACACCATGCCCGAGGTGGCCTTGCTGGCGGTGCGTCCGGCCTGGGTGCGGGTGTCCGCGCCTGATGGAACGGTGCTTTTCGAAAAGATCCTGGATGCGGGGGAACGCTATGTCCTGCCGCGCACCGAGCAACCGCCGACCCTGCGGGCGGGCAATTCGGGATCGGTCTATTTCGCGGTGAACGGGCGCACCTATGGCCCCGCGGCCCCCGGCGCGCAGGTGGCCAAGAACATCGTGCTGTCGGCCGATGCACTGACCGGGGCGTTCGACCTGGCCGATATCGACGCAGACCCGGACCTGGCCGTGGCGCTGGCCCTGGCCGAGGGGACCGACACTTCGCAATAGCGTGGGCGCGGCGTCGGTGCGCGTTGCACCGGGCCGAGAAATCCTTTATTCAAAACGCGAATTCACCAGCCCCAGGCAGGTTCCCCATGTCGCTGAATGCTGTGCGCCCCTGGCGCAATATCTACCGCCGCAAATCCCGTCAGATCCAGGTCGGCCCGGTGGCCGTCGGGGGCGATGCCCCGATCTCGGTGCAGACCATGACCAACACGGTCACCACCGACATCAAGGGCACCCTGGCCCAGATCCAGGCCGCCGCCGATGTCGGCGTCGATATCGTGCGCGTGTCGGTGCCCGATGCCGAGTCGTCGGCCGCACTGAAACACATCGTCGCCGAAAGCCCGGTGCCGATCGTGGCCGACATCCATTTCCACTATAAACGCGGGATCGAGGCGGCAGAGGCGGGCGCGGCCTGTCTGCGGATCAACCCCGGCAATATCGGCGACGCGACCCGCGTGCGCGAGGTCATCAAGGCCGCGCGGGATCACGGCTGCTCGATGCGCATCGGGGTGAATGCCGGCAGCCTGGAAAAGCACCTGCTGGAAAAATACGGCGAGCCGTGCCCCGAGGCGATGGTCGAAAGCGCGCTGGAACATATCCGCATCCTGGAAGACAACGACTTCCACGAGTTCAAGATCAGCGTAAAGGCCTCTGACGTGTTCCTGGCCGCCGCTGCCTACCAGGGCATTGCCGAGGTCACCGATGCCCCGATCCACCTGGGCATCACCGAGGCCGGGGGGCTGATGTCGGGCACGATCAAATCCGCCGTCGGGCTGGGCAACCTGCTGTGGTCGGGGATTGGCGACACGATTCGCGTCTCGCTCTCGGCCGATCCGGTCGAAGAGGTGAAGGTCGGCTATGAGATCCTGAAATCCCTGGGCCTGCGGCACCGGGGCGTCAACATCATCTCTTGCCCGTCCTGCGCGCGTCAGGGCTTTGACGTGATCAAGACCGTCGAGGCGCTGGAAAAGCGGTTGGAACACATCAAGACCCCGATGAGCCTGTCGATCATCGGCTGCGTGGTGAACGGGCCGGGCGAGGCGCTGATGACCGATGTCGGGTTTACCGGCGGGGGCAACGGCAACGGCATGGTCTATCTGGCCGGCAAACAGGATCACCGTGTCTCGAACGAAGAGATGCTGGAGCGGATCGTCGAAGAGGTTGAGAAAAAGGCCGCCGAGATCGAGGCCGCCACCGCCGCCGCCGAGGCCGCCGAGACCCAGGCCGCGCAGTAACCGATCCACGACATCGCCAAACCGAAACGCGCGCCCCTTGGGACGCGCGTTTTTCGTTCGGGCCGGGTCGAGGGCCCGGGGCGGGGACGTTCAGTCCGCGCGGACCTGGGCCACGATCTGGCGCATGCCATCCAGCGGGACATAGCCACGCAGCATCTGCCCATCCAGCACAAAGGTCGGCGTGCCCGAGATCTGCATGCGCTGGGCCAGCGCGTGGTTTGCCTCGATCACCGCGGCCACCTCGGGCGCGTCCATCCGGGCCAGGATCGCGTCGGCGTCCAGGTCCAGCGATGTCGCCAGCCGGCCCAGGCTGTCCGGCGTCAGGTTGCCGCGAAAGGTGATCAGCGCGTCGCTGACCTTGGCATAGGCTGCGTCGCCAGCCACTTGCAGCGTCGCGATCGCGAATTTCGAGGAGATCACCGATTGCTCGCCCAGGATCGGGAATTCCTTGACGATAAAGCGGATATTTCCATCGCTCTTGACCAGTTCTGCCACCTCGTCATGGGCCTTGCGGCAATAGGTACAGCGGTAATCGGTGAACTCGACCAGGGTGATATCGCCCTCGGGGTTGCCCCCCACCCAGGAGTGGTCGTCCTGGAACAGATCCTCGGCATTCACCTGGACCAAGGTTTCGTCGTTGCTGGCCTGGGCGGCGGCCTGGCGCTGTTCCAGCACGCCGATGGCCTCCATCAACACCTCGGGGTTGTCCATCAGATAGGCCCGCACCTCGGCGCGAAAGGTGTCGCGCTCGGCCGGGCTCATGGCGGAAATGTCAAAGGCCAGGGCCGGGGTGGCCAGGCCCAAGGCCAGCAGCGCGGCGGTAAAGGTACGTGTCATCAAGGTGTCTCTCCATTTTTCTCGGGCCCAAGGTCGTGGGCGCGGGTGTGCCTGTTCCATCATATCCTGTGCCCGGGGCCAATGGGCAAGTGTCGCCCGGCGTCAGTTCCGGGGCTGGATCTTGCGGCGCATGGCCGCGACGATGCGCGCCAGCGCCACCGTGGGCACGTCGCCGCGCACCAGCGTGCGCTCCAGCACATGGGCGGGGGCCGGTCCCAGATCCAGCGCGCGGGCCAGAGCCTGGGTGGCGGCGATGGCCGAGGCGGTTTCGGGCGCGTCCATGCGGTGGCGCACCGCGTCCGGGTCGAGGTCCAGATCGCGCGCGATTCGCGTCACCGTGTCGGGGCTGAAATCGGGCGCGGCGAACAGCGCCTGCTGGGCCCGCAGATAGGTGTCGGGTCCGGCGACATGAAGCACGGCCTGGGCAAAGCGGGCGGCGCGCGCGCCAGCGTCATCGCCGGGCAGGGGGGCCTCCTTGACCACCAGCCGCAGGCCCGGATCCTGCGCGATCAGATCCCTTGCGGCGGCCAGCGCCCGGGCCGAGGCCGGGGTGGCATAGTCGATAAAGCTGACCAGCGTCACGTCGCCTGCGGGATTGCCGCCGGTCCAATCGGCGGGGTTGTGAAAGAGCGCCGAACGGTTGCTGTCCAGCCGCTCCAGATCGTCGGCGATGTGGCGGGCGTTGCGCCGCGCTTCGGCCTGCGCCAGGGCTTTCGCGATGATTTCGGGATGCGCCAGCAGATAGGCGCGCAGCTCGGCATGCAGGGCCGCGCGCTGGTCGGCATCGGGCCAGTCCTGGGCCAGCGCGGGTGCGCCGCCCAGCACCCCCGCCAGGATCAGCGCGGCGCCCGTCCGTGACGCCCGGCTCATTTGCGGGCCATGGCGATCTGCGCCGCCGCCAGCACGTCCTGGGCGCGCAGCCATCCCGGCGCGCCACGCGGCACCATCCCCGAGGCGCGCTCGGCATGCAGGGCGGCGGTCTTCATCTGGCCCATCACCGCATAGCGTTCGGCCGTCGCGACCGAGGCCATGCCGTTCTGGCCGGCCCGGGCATAGGCCACCCCCAGATCGCGCAGCATGCGCGGGTCGCGCGGGTCGCGGTCGCGCGCCTTTTCCAATGCGGCCAGGGCGCGGCGGTTGCCGTCGGGGGTATTCAGCGCCAACAGCGCACGGCCATAGCCCGCCAGGATCAACGGCTCTGACGGGGCCAGATCGACCGCGCGGCGATAGGCGGTGACGGCGGGTCCAAAGCGGCGCGATTCCAGCAGGATCTGCCCCTTGAGCTCTTGCACAAAGGCGTCGTTGGGGCGGGCGGCTTCCAGCTTGCGCATCTCGGCCAGCGCCTTGTCGGGGTCGGGGGTGCGGTGATAGGCGATCGCGCGCCGCATCAGGGCCACCGACGAGGTGTCGCGCGCCGGCACCTTGCGCAGGGTATAGCGCGGGCTTTGCAAAAAGGCGCCCAGCTTGCCCTTGGCGCGGGCGAACCAATACGCGGCATCGGGGTTTTCGCGGGCCTGATCGGCATAGGCCGTGGCATAGCCCTTGACCGCGCGCAGCCGATCGGCGGTCAGCGGGTGCGAACGCACATAGGGATCCTGACGCCCCGCGCTCAGCGCCTCTTGGCCGCGAAACAGGTCCAACACATCGACCATCGCCTGTGGGGCGATCCCCGCCCGGGCCATGTAGCGCGCGCCCGCCTGGTCGGCCGAGGCCTCTGCGGCGCGGGTATGGGACAGGAACGCGCGCTGCGCCGCTGACGAGGTGCCCATCGCCAGTCCCGCGCCGGCCTTTGGGTTGCCGCTGGCCGCGACGGCCATCGACATCACCAGACCCATGGCGGCGGCGGAATGGGCGCCGCGCAGGTTGGCCATGCGCCGGGTGAGATGGCCGTTGGCGATATGGGCCAATTCATGGGCGATGACGGCCTGCACCTCTTCGGCGCGGTCCAGCCGCAGCAGCAGGCCGGAATGGATCAACACCGTCTGCCCATCCGCGACAAAGGCGTTGAGCGCGCTGTCGTTGATCACCAGCACCCGCAGCGCGCCGGGGCTGATCCCGGCGGCGGTGGCGACCGGGCGGGTCAGTTCGCGCAGGGCATATTCGATCTCGGCGTCGCGGATCAACGAGGCCGCGCGCGCCTGTCCCGATCCCAGGGCCAGCGCCATCAGCACGACCAGCATCACCGCCCCGGCCCGGACCGAACGGGCCGGGTGTCGTTCAGCTGCCATTGACGCCGCGCCCCCGCGCTGGAAGAAAGCCCACATGGTGGGCACCCTAAGGAGGCGGGCATGAAGGTTTCAAGGCGTGGCGGGGTCGATCCCTTCATTGTGATGGACGTGATGGCCGCCGCGTCCCGCGCCGAGGCCGCGGGCCAGCGCATCATCCACATGGAGGTCGGCCAGCCCGGCACCCCCGCGCCGGCCGCCGCCCGCGCCGCCCTGGCCCGCGCGATGGAGCAGGACCCGCTGGGCTATACGGTCGGCCTGGGCCTGCCGGCGCTGCGCGCGCGCATCGCGCAGATGTATGGCGAGTGGTACGGCGTCGATCTGAACCCCGAGCGGGTGGTGATCACCACCGGATCCTCCAGCGGGTTCATCCTGGCGTTTTGTTCGCTGTTCGATCCCGGCGCGCGGGTGGGAATCGGCATGCCGGGCTATCCGTCCTACAAGGCGATCCTTCAGGCGATGGGCCTTGAGGCGGTGATGATCGAGACCGCGCCGGAAAACCGCCTGCAACCGGTGCCCGCCGATCTGCCCGCCGACCTGGACGGGCTGTTGGTGGCCTCGCCGGCGAACCCGTCGGGCACGATGCTGGACCGCGAGGCGCTGAGCGCGCTGATCGAGGCCTGCGCGGCGCGCGGCGCGGCGTTCATCTCGGACGAGATCTATCACGGCGTGGAATACGAGCGTAAGGCCGTCAGCGCGTTGCAGATCACCGACGAGTGCTATGTGATCAACTCGTTCTCCAAGTATTTCTCGATGACCGGCTGGCGCGTCGGCTGGATGGTGGTCCCCGAGGATCACATCCGCCGGATCGAACGTCTGGCCCAGAACCTCTTTATCTGCCCGCCCCATGCCAGCCAGGTGGTCGCGCTGGCCGCGATGGAGTGCACCGATGAGCTGGAGGCCAACATGGCCGTGTATCGGCGCAACCGCGCGCTGATGCTGGCGGGTCTGCCCGAGGCGGGCTTTGACCGGATCGCGCCGCCCGACGGGGCGTTCTATGTCTATGCCGACGTGTCCGGGCTGACCGATGACAGCCGGGCGCTGGCCGCCGAGATCCTGGAAAAGGCCGGTGTCGCGGTCACGCCGGGGCTGGATTTCGACGCGGGGCGCGGGGCCACGACGCTGCGGTTTTCCTATGCCCGCTCGACCGAGGATATCACCGAGGGGCTGGCGCGGCTCAAACGCTTCATGGCGAACCGGTAGCCGCGTGGAAGAGACCCGCAAAGGCATCCTGGCGATGGTCGCGGCCTGCTGCATCTGGGGCCTGTCGTCGATGTATTACAAGCTGGTGGCCCATGTGCCGCCGCTTGAGGTGCTGAGCCACCGCACGCTTTGGTCTTTGGTGTTTTTCGGCCTGGTGCTGAGCGCGCAGGGGCGGTTGGGCCAGCTTGGGGCGCTGATCGTGCAGCCGCGCGCCATGGCCGTCGTGGTGCTGGCGGCGGTGGCGATCTCGACCAACTGGTTTTTCTTCATCTACTCGGTGCAGGTCGGCCATGCGATGCAGGCCAGCCTGGGCTATTACATCTTTCCGCTGGTGGCGGTCGCGCTGGGCTTTGTGTTCCTGGGCGAACGGCACTCGGTGGTGAAATGGGGCGCGGTGGCGCTGGCCTGCCTGGCGGTGGCGGGGCTGACCTGGGGGTTGGGGGTGGCGCCCTGGACGGCGCTGGTCCTGGCGTTCACCTTCGGGATTTACGGGCTGCTCAAGCGTGGCGTGGCGGCCGGTCCGGTGGTGTCGGTCACCGCCGAGGTGCTGGTGCTGGCGCCATTGGCGGCGCTGTGGCTGTGGGGGGTGCATGTGCAGGGCTGGACCGGGCTGACCGGGCGCAACCTGGGCACCTTTGGCCATGATCTGTCCGACACCGTGCTGTTGATGCTGTCCGGGCCGCTGACGGCGACGCCGCTGATCTTGTTCTCATATGCCGCGAAACGGGTCAGCTATGCCACGGTGGGGCTGGTGCAATACATCAATCCCACGCTGCAATTCCTTGTCGCCACGCTGGTTTTCCGAGAGGCGTTCACGCCCTGGCACGGCTTTGCCTTTGCGCTGATCTGGTCGGCGCTGGCGCTGTATTCCGGGGAAAGCCTGCGTCAGGACAGGGCCGCGCGCAGGGCCGCCATCAGGGCCTCGACCGAGGGGGTGACGCGGACGTAGTCGCGCAGGCTGGCATCGGCAAAGCCCTCGGCGATGAAATGGTCGATCAGCCCGGTCAGCGGCGTCCAGAACCCGTCGGTGTTCAGCAACAGGATCGGTTTTTCATGCAGGCCCAGCTGGCGCCAGGTCAGCACCTCGAAAAACTCGTCCAGCGACCCCGCGCCGCCGGGCATCACCACGATCGCGTCCGAGTTCATGAACATGACCTTTTTGCGTTCGTGCATGTTCTCGGTCACGATAAAGGTGGTCAGGTCGCGCTTGCCCACCTCGCGGTCGAACAGATGCACCGGGATCACCCCGAAGGTCTGCCCCCCCGCGGCCTGGGCGCTGCGCGCCACGCGCCCCATCAGCCCGACATCGCCCGCGCCATACACCAGCCGCCAGCCCGCATCCGCAATGGTGCGGCCCAGTTCCTCGGCGGCGGCGGCATGGGTGGGATTCTTGCCATCGCGTGAGCCGCAGAAGACACAGATCGAGGGGTTTTGCGCGGTCATGGGGGCCTCGGGGGTTGGGATTGTGGACCCGTGATAACGGGGTTGGTATGGTCCCGCAAGCGCGCCGCAGGTGGGGGTTGGCGCCAGGGGGATGGGGCGATGGCACAGACTGGGGAAAAGACGCGGATCGGGCTGGCGGTGTTGGCCGCTGCGGGGGTCGTGGCGGCAGGGCTGGGGGCGCTGTGGTGGTTGCGCGGGCCCACGCCCGAGCCTGCGATGACCCCGGCCACGCCGCAGGCGGTCCCCGCCGAGGCCGCGCCGGATGCCGCCGCAGTCCCAGCCACGCCCGCGGAACCAGCGCCCCTTGCGCCGGCCGCCGATCTGCCCGCGCCGCCGGTCTTCGACGTGGTGCGCGTTGATGGGGCCGGGGCGGCGCTGGTCGCCGGGCAGGCGGTGCCCGGCAGTGCGGTCGCCATCCTGGTCGAGGGCCAGGAGGTCAGCCGCGCGATGGCCGGCGCGGATGGCAAGTTCGCCGCGCTCTTCGATCTGGCCCCCAGCGACGCGCCGCGCACCGTGTCGCTGCGCATGGAGTTGGGCGACGGGCGCAAGGTTGCCTCTGTCTCCAGCGTGATCCTGGCGCCGGTGCCCGGCCCGGTTCTGGCCGAGGCCGAGGCCGAGGCCGCGACGCCGGACCCGGCGCCGGACGCCCCCGCGCGCGCACCGGCCGCCGAGGGGGGCGCACCGGCCGAACCGGCCCCTGCCGAGACCGCCGCCACCCCGCCACCCGACACGGCCCGCGCCAGTTCCGCGCCTGCGGTGCTGCTGGCCGACGAGGCGGGGGTGCGTGTGCTGCAATCGCCCCAAGAGGTGCCGCCCGCCGAACAGGCCGGGGTGCTGATAGATGCGATTTCCTATGATGCCGAGGGGGCGGTGCTGTTGTCGGGACAGGGCCGGGCCGGGGCGGCGCTGCGGCTTTATCTCGATAATGCGCAGGTGGCCGAAACGCGGGTCGGTCCGCTGGGTCAATGGCAGGTGCGGCTGACCGCGGTTGCGCCGGGACTTTATACCTTGCGCGCCGATTTGCTGACCGCCGGGGGGGGGGTCGCGGCGCGGTTCGAAACCCCGTTCCAACGCGAGCCCGCCGAGGATATCGCCGCCGCCGCCCTGTCCGCCGCCAATCAGCCCGCCGCTGACCCGGCCGCGCCGGTTCCCGATCCCACCCCGGCCACCGCCCGGCTGATCACCGTGCAGCCGGGATTTACCCTGTGGGGCATTGCCGACCGGGCCTATGGCAGCGGCTATCAATACATCAAGATCTTTCGCGCCAACAGCGACCAGATCCGCGATCCCGACCTGATCTATCCCGGCCAGGTCTTTGACGTGCCCGCGCCCGAATAGGCGGCGGGCCGCGGGGCGATGACGCCGCTGGCCTTTCGCCCTGCGGGGCACTAGGTTGTGCCGCGTCCCCTAGTCCAAGGCCGATCCATGCCCCCCAGACCGACCACATCCGACCTGTCGAAACTCGACCGCGCCAAAGGGTGGCGCACGATGCGCCGGGTCGGGCCCTATCTGTGGCCCGAGGGGCAGACCTGGGTGAAACGCCGGGTGGTGCTGGCGGTGATCGCGCTGGTGCTGGCCAAGGTGATCTCGGTGCTGACCCCGTTTTTGTACAAGGCTGCGGTGGACGCGCTGACCGGGCAGGCGCGCGACGATGCGATGTTGCTGGCGCTGGGGGCTGTCGGGGTGACGGTGGCCTATGGGATGGCGCGGCTGATGAACGTGGGGTTCCAGCAGTTGCGCGACGCGATCTTTGCCCGTGTCGCCCAGCACGCCCTGCGCCGCCTGGCGCTGGAGACGTTCACCCATATTCACCGCCTCTCGATGCGTTATCACATCACCCGCAAGACCGGCGGGCTGTCGCGGATCATCGAGCGGGGCGTGAAGGGGGTCGAGTTCCTCTTGCGCTTCATGCTGTTCAGCGTGGGGCCGCTGGTGATCGAACTGGTGCTGGTCGCGGCGATCTTCTTTTTCGTGTTTGACGTGTGGTACCTGGCGGCGGTGGTGGTGACCATCGCGCTTTATGTCCAGTTCACCTTCAAGGTGACCGAATGGCGGGTGCAGATCCGCCGCGAGATGAACGAGCAAGACACCGACGCCAACCAAAAGGCCATCGACAGCCTGCTGAACTTTGAAACCGTCAAGTATTTCGGCGCCGAGCAGCGCGAGGCAGAGCGCTATGACCGCGCCATGGCCGGCTATGAAGAGGCGGCGATCAAGACCTCCTTGTCGCTGGCCTTTCTGAACTTTGGCCAGGCGTTCCTGATCACCGGCGGGCTGATCACGGTGATGGTGATGGCCGCCATCGGGGTGCAGAATGGCAAGCTGACAGTGGGCGATTTCGTCATGGTCAACGCCTACATGATCCAGATCACCATGCCGCTGAATTTCCTGGGCACCGTCTATCGCGAGATCCGCCAGAGCCTGGTGGACATGGCCGAGATGTTCGATCTGCTGGAACAACCCGCCGAGGTGCAGGACAAGCCCGGCGCGCCCGATCTGCGGGTCAGCGGCGGCGCGGTCGAGTTCCGCGACGTGCGCTTTGGCTATGATCCCGACCGGCCGATCCTGCATGGCGTCAGCATCTCGGTTCCGGCCGGGCGCAAGGTGGCGATCGTCGGCCCCTCGGGTGCGGGGAAATCCACCATCGGGCGGCTGTTGTTCCGGTTCTATGACGTGACCGGAGGGGCGGTGACGATCGACGGTCAGGATCTGCGGGATGTGACCCAGGCCTCCTTGCATGCGCGTATCGGGGTGGTGCCGCAGGACACGGTGCTGTTCAACGACTCGATCCTTTACAACATCGCCTATGGCCGCCCCGAGGCCAGCCGCCAAGAGATCGAGGAGGCCGCGCGCGCCGCCCAGATCCATGAGTTCATCACCTCTCTGCCGCGTGGCTATGACACCGCGGTGGGCGAGCGGGGGCTGAAACTGTCGGGCGGTGAAAAGCAGCGCGTGGGGATCGCGCGGACGCTGTTGAAAAACCCGCCCGTGCTGCTGCTGGACGAGGCCACCTCGGCGCTGGACAGCGAGACCGAGGCGGGGATCCAGGCCCAGCTCAAGATGATGGGCGAGGGGCGCACGGTGATCGCCATCGCGCACCGGCTGTCGACCATCGTCGATGCCGACGAGATCGTGGTGCTGGAGGATGGCCGCGTGACCGAGCGTGGCTCGCACGAGGCGCTGATGGCGCGAGCCGGGCGCTATGCCGCGATGTGGCAGCGCCAGCAGGCCGGCGAGGACGAGGATGTCGCCGCCGCCTGAGCCGGGGCCGCGCGGGGCCTGCGGACGGGTCTTGGCCCGCGCAACGCGCCCAGGGCGGGCCGGGTCCGGCGCGCCGTGATCCCCCTGCGGGTGGGCCTGTCAGCGCCGGGAGGGGGGCGATCGGGTCTGCTGATGACGGTCCCCGCGTCGATGGCCGGGGCAGAACCGCCGCTTTGACCCCCGCGCCGCGGTCCGTCGGGCGGCTATTCCGCCGCGCGCAGCGGCGATGATGTGTCGCCGGGGGATTTGTCCGTGTCCGCGTCCGTTTGGTGGGGCTTTTCCCCATCGGTGGGGGCGGGCCCCTGGGGCAACAGATCATCCCACAGCAATTCGGGCGAGCCGAGGCCGCGCGCGGCGTGGTCCAGCGCCAGTTCGCGCGCGGCGATGCTGTCGGGGCCGTGCATCATTGCCGAGAGCCGGCGCAACGAGCCATAGGCCCCCGCCCGGATCCACAACCGCAGCGCCAGCAGCGACGGGGTAAAGATCAACGTCAAAACGGTGGCCAGGCCCAGGCCGAACACCACCGCCGTGGCCAGCTGTTTCCACCACAGCGAGGTCGGGCTGTCGATCGAGTAGCCGCCGTTGATGAAATCGAAACTGACCCCCATCATCATCGAACTGAGCCCGGCCATGGTGGTGACCGTGGTCAGCAGAACCGGGCGCAGACGGGCCTCGACGGTGCGGATGATCGCCTCGATCCCCGGCATGTAGCGTTCGTATTCCTGATAGGTGTCGATCAGCACGATGTTGTTGTTCACCACGATCCCGGCCAGCGCGACGATGCCCACCCCGGTCATGATGATCGAGAACGGCTGCCCCATGACCAGCATCCCGATCAGCACGCCCGTGGTCGACAGCACCACCGCCAGCAGCACCAGCGTGGCGTTGTAGAAGCTGTTGAACTGCGCCAGCAGGATGATGAACATCAACCCCAGCGCCGCGCCAAAGGCCTTGACCAGGAAGGCGCCCGATTCCTCCTGGTCGGCCTGATCGCCGGTCCATTCCCAGTCCACCCCGGCGGGCAGCGGGGTGGTGTCCAGCCATTTGGTCAGTTCCGCGATACGTTCGTTGGCGTTCAGCGGCGCGCCCTCGGCATTCACCAGTCCGGGGGCGATGCCGGCCTTGATGTCGAAATACCGCTTGCCGTCCACGCGGTTGATGCGGCCCAGCTTTTCCACCGGGGTGCGGGTGATGAAATTGGCCAGCGGGACCAGGCCCACCGCCGTGCGCACCTTGAGCGTGTCCAGGGTGGCCAGCACCCGGTCAGCCTGGGGCAGGCGCACGCGGATGTCGATCTCCTCGTCCGAGGAGGGCACGCGCATGGTGTCGAGCAGGATGCCGCGGGTCACCAACTGCACCATGGCGCCGACGGTGGCCACGTCGGCGCCATAGCGGCCGGCGGCCTCGACATCGACATCAATGCGCCAGTCGATGCCGGGCAGGGGCAGGGTGTCCTCGATATCGGTCAGGCCCGGCGTGTCCTCGAACCTGGTGATCGCCAGGTTGGTGGCGGCGACCAGGTCATCCCAATCCTCGCCCTTCAGACGCAGATGCACGGGCTTGGCCGAGGCCGGCCCGCGGCTTTGTTCCAGGATCTCGGTGCGGATGCCGGGGATCTGGTCCAGCGCGGCCTGGATCTCCTCCATCACGCGGTTGCCGTCGAGGGCGGGGTTGTCCTTGCGGTCGTCCCAGTCGATCAGCTCGACCTGGATCTGGCCGACGGTGTCCAGCGGGGGGCTGGCGCCGCCGGTGTTCTGGTCCAGCCCGCCCTCTCCGGCAAAGGCAAAGGCGCCGTCCACCCCGGGATGGGCCAGCACGACGGCCTCTGCCTGGCGGACCAGGGCATCCTTTTCCTCAAGCGAAAGGTTGCCGCGGGCGCGCACGTAGATGATCGCCTGTTCCGGCTCGGACGCGACGAAAAACTCGGTCCCGTTGTTATGCTTGCCGTAATAGCCGAACACCACCACGACCAGGCCGATCACCGCGACCACGGTGACCACCGGCATCACCGGGTTGCCCGCGATCAACTGGATCAGCCGTCCGACGGGACGGCGCCGATAGCCCGCGTTCACCGGCTGCTTGCGCGGGATGCGCAGGGCGTTGACCGCGATCGAACTGGCCACCAGGCCCAGCGTGAACAGCGCCACGCCCGGCAGCAGCGCGGCGGCGCCGGGCAGGCCGACGGCGGGGATCAGATAGGCCGGGTTCAGCATCTGCATCGCGCCCAGGAACACCAGACCCAGCGCCAGCGGCATCAACACCACGCGCAGCGCCAGCGGGCGCGGGCGCAGCAGGGCGGTGACCCGCCACAGCACCCGCGAAAACCGGCCCGACACGCCGCCGACCACCGGCAGATAGACCAGTGCCACCATCAGGCTGGCGGTCAGCACGAAAATCAGCGTGACCGGCAGCATGCCCATGAACTCGCCCGGGACACCGGGCCAGAACAGCATCGGCAGGAACGCGCACAGCGTCGTCGCGGTCGAGCTGACGATCGGCCAGAACATCCGCTTGGCCGCCTCGGTAAAGGCATGCATCGGGCCGACGCCCTCGGCGATGCGGCGGTCGGCGTATTCGACCACCACGATGGCCCCGTCCACCAGCATCCCCACCGCCAGGATCAGCCCGAACATCACGATGTTGGACACCGCCACATCCATGATCCCCAGCAGCACGAAACACAGCAGGAACGAGGTCGGGATCGCGAACCCCACCAACAGCGCCGAGCGGGTGCCCAGAAAGGCCAGCACCACGATCATCACCAGCGCGATCGCCGTCAGCACCGACCCCTCAAGCTGGCGCACCATCGAGGCGACCGTGTGCGACTGGTCCAGCGAGGTGCCGACCTGAACGGCCTGGCGCAGATCCTCGGGCCATTCGGCGCGGACCTCGTCCAGGGTCGTGCGCACCAGTTGCGCCGTGTCGATGATGTTGAACCCCTTGCGCTTGACCACCTGCAAGGCGACCGTGCTTTGGCCATTATAGCGCGCGGTCGAGCTGCGATCCTCGAATGCCAGGCGGATATCGGCCAGCTCTCCCAGGGTGACGACGCGGTTGCCGTTCACCTTGACCGGCAGGTCGTAGATGTCCGAGGGCGCGTCGAACGACGAGGGGATCTTGACCGAAAAGGCGCCGCCGGGGGTTTCTACCTCGCCCGCGGCGATCAGTTGGTTGTTGCGCACCACCACGTTGATCAGCTCGCCCGCGGTGACGTTGTAGGATTCCAGCCGCAGCGGGTCGATCTCGACCTCGACCATCTCGTCGCGGTTGCCTGCCAGGGCCACCTCCAGCACCGGTTCCAGCCCCTCCAGGCGGTCCTGCAACTCGCGTGCGACGCGCAGCAGCGTGCGTTCGGGCAGCGGGCCCGAGAGGTTCACGATGATGATCGGGAATTCGGAAAAGTTGATCTCTGAGATGGTGTATTTCTCGGCCCCGTCGGGGAATTTCGCCTCGGCTGTATTCATCCGGTCGCGCACGTCGGCGATGATCTTGGTCTTGTCCCAGCCGAATTCGAATTCCAGCGCGACGCCGGCATAACCCTCGCGCGCGGTGGCGGTCATCGAATCGAGCCCGTCGAGATCCGAAAGCTCGGTCTCCATCGTCTTGATCAGCAGCTTTTCGGCGTCCTCGGCCGAGATGCCGGGAAACGGCACCGAGATGAACAGCGCGGGGATCTCGATATCCGGCTCGCCCTCTTTGGGCAGTTCGACATAGGCCAGTGTCCCGGCCAGGATCGACAGCACCACAAAGGCCACGACCATGCGCGCCCGGGCGGCGGCCCAGTCGACGATCCCGGTCATTTGGCGTCCTCGCGATAGGTAACATCCAGCGGCACGCCGTCGGTGACGAATTCCTGGCCGGTGACGATCACGTCGGCCTGGTCGGGCAGGCCGGTGATCCAGATCCCCGCCTGGGTGTCTCGCAGCACCGACACCGGGGCGAAATGGGCCCGCCCGTCCTCGCCGGCCAGCCGCACGCCCAGCCGCCCGTCATCGTCCAGTGTCAGCGCAGATTGCGGCAGCAGGTGGGCTGGTTTTCCCGGCGCGGCGATCAGGATGTCGACGGTCTGCCCGGCACGGATCGCGCCGTCGCCATTGGCGATCTCGACCTCGACGCGAAAGGTGCGCGTGGCGGGATCGGCGGTGCGCCCGACATAGGTCACCCGCCCGCTCACCTCGCGCCCCGAGGCCAGCCGCCCGCCGGCCAGCGCGCCGGGGGCGATCTTTTCCAATTGGGTTTCGGGCACATAGCCGACCAGCCGGATCGGGTCGAGCTGGATCACCGTGGCGCACAGCCCGCCGGGCTGCATCAGCGCGCCCAGTTCGGCCGCGTCGCTGTCCAGGATGCCGGCAAAGGGGGCGGTGATGGTCAGCCGCTCGATCCCGGTGTGGGCGGTGGCGACGGCGGCCTCGGCGCTGCGGATGCCGGTTTGCGCGCCCTCCAGACCGGCCTTGGCGGTGGCGACGGCGGCCTGGGCGGTCGAGACGGCGGTGGTGGTCGCGGCCAGGCGGGTTTCCGACGCGAACCCCTCTTGTCCCAAGCGCCGGGTTGCGGTGTCGTTGATCCGCGCCTCGTCCAGTTGGGCCTGGGCGCGGGTCAGGGCGGCGCGGGCCTCGGGCAGGCGGCTGCGCGCCTCGCTCAGGGCGGCCTCTGCCTGGGCAAGGGTGGCCTGGCTGGTGCCGGGGTCGAGCTGGCACAGCACCGTGCCCTGGTCGATCCGGGCCCCTTTGCGCAGCGGCTCCGAGATCACCCGGCCGCTGGTTTCGGCGCGCATCTCGACCTGGCGGGTGGCCTCTGTCTCTCCCCGGACCAGAACCGCGCCTTGCACGATCTGCGCGGCGCTATGCTGGGCCACGACCGAAACGCGCCGCTCGCCGGGCCGCTCGGGGGCCTGCACGGGCGTGGGCTGGGCAGGTTCGACCCCGGCAAAGGCCAGCAACGCCTCGCGCTGCATCACCAGCATGTAGAGCACACCCGTCACCAGCGCCGCGGTGAGCATCGAAATCCATCGCATCAAGGGGCCTCTTTCATCTCGTTTCGCGGGCAATCCGGCGAGTGCGGCGCCCTTGCGGGGCAGGCTCCGGACCTTGGTATGGGGCCGTTCCGTTTCAAATTGGTAAAACAATAAAATGAGTTTACGGCCTCGCCGCATCGCGTGCAAGCCGCGCACGGGACCGTGCGCCGTATGGGGGCGGTCACGCATGCGTGAGCGGCGCGGGATAAAGGGGGCGCGGCATGGCGCGGACGCGCGGGGCTTGGCAATGGCGCGTGGGCTGGGGTAAGAGGGGCGAAACCGCGGCTGGCGCAGCGAGAGGCCCATGAGCAACCCTGACAGTTTCATCCAGGAAGTCACCGAAGAGGTCCGCCGCGACCGGCTGTTCGCGCTGATGCGCCGCTATGGCTGGATCGCGGTGCTGGCGGTTCTGGTGATGGTGGGCACCGCCAGTTGGCGCGAATGGACCCAGGCGCGCGACCGCGCCGCGGCCCAGGCGCTGGGCGATGCGATCCTGACGGCCCTGGAAATGCCGGACGCCGACGCCCGGGCCCAGGCGCTGGGCGCGGTCGAGGCGACGGGCGACGCGCGTGGCCTGGTCACGCTGCTCTCGGCCGGAGAGACGCAGGACGGCCCGCGCAAGGATGCCGCCATCGAGGCGTTGCGCGCGATGTCCAATGACGCCAGCCTGCCGGTGACCTATACCCAGCTCGCCGCCCTCAAGCTGGTGATGCTGGAGGGGCGCGCGGCAGATCCCGAGGCGCGCCTTGCCACGCTGGGGCCCCTGGCAGAGCCGGGGCGGCCCTATCGCCCGCTGGCCCTGGAACAAATCGCCCTGGCCGAGATCGACGCGGGCCGCCCCGACGCGGCGTTGGGGCACCTTCAGACCTTGGTGCAGGACGCCGAGGCGACGGCGGGCTTGCGTCAGCGGGCCAGTCAGTTGATTGTGGCGCTGGGGGGCACGCCGCAAGAGGGCTGATCCTGCCCCTCCGGGGATAACAGATGACGGCCCGGACCCGTGCGGTCGGCGGCCATGAGCTAAGGGGACAGGCGCAGTGAAATTCGGCCATGCAGTTGGACTTCTGACGGCAATTGCCCTGCTTGCGGGCTGCGCCAAGAAGGAACTGATCCTCGAAGGGGATCGTATCGGTGTGCGCGAGGCGCTGGCGCTGGAGCAGGGCGATGACGCCCCCGCGCTGTCGACCGCGATCACGCTGCCCGCGCCGGTGACCCGTGCCGACATGCCCCAGCTGGGCGGCAATTCCGCCCACCTGCCCGAACATGCCGCATTGGCGGCGGTGCCCGCGCGGATCTGGACCGCCTCGATCGGGGCGGGCGACAGCCGCCGCCACCGCATCACCGCCACGCCCATCGTGGCCGGCGGCACCGTGTTCGCCATGGATTCCGAAAGCCGCGTCAGCGCCGTGACCACCGGCGGCGCCCCGCTGTGGAGCCGTGATCTGACCCCCGCGAGCGAGCGCACGGCAGATGCCTCTGGCGGCGGGCTGGCCTTTGCCGAGGGGCGGGTTTACGCGACCACCGGCTTTGGCACGCTGGTGGCCCTGGATGCCGCGACCGGGGCCGAGCTGTGGACCCAGCGCACCGATGCGCCGATCACCAGCGCGCCGGCCTATCGCGACGGGCTGGTCTATGTGGTCAGCCGCGACAACCGCGCATGGGCGGTCAAGGCCGACACCGGCCGGGTGCAGTGGCAATTGCCCGGCACCCCCTCGAATTCCGGGATGATCGGGGGCGCGGCACCTGCGGTGTCGGACCGCCTGGCGGTGTTCCCCTTCGCCTCGGCCGAACTGGTGGCGACCCTGCGTCAAAGCGGCGTGCGGGTCTGGGCGGCCACGATCGCGGGTCAGCGGCGCGGCCGGGTCTATGCCAATGTCAGCGACATCACCGCCGATCCGGTGATCGCGGGCGACGTGATCTTTACCGGCAACCAGTCGGGCCGCGCGGTGGCCGTCAAGGCCAGCTCGGGCGAGCGGATCTGGACCGCCGACGAGGGGGCTTACGGCGCGCTCTTGCCGGTGGCGGGCGCGGTCTTTCTGATCTCGGACGAGGCGCACCTGGTGCGGCTCGATGCGGCCACCGGCGAAACCGTGTGGTCGATCGCGCTGCCCTATTTCACCAAGGAAAAGGTCAAGCGGCGCAAGGCGATCTTTGCCCATTACGGTCCGGTTCTGGCCGGTGGGCGGCTGTGGGTGGCCTCGAATGACGGGTTGCTGCGGGCGTTCAGCCCTGAAACGGGCGCGGAGCTGACCCGGGTCGAATTGCCCGGTGGCGCGGCCAGCCGCCCGGTGGTCGCCGGTGGCACGCTTTACGTCGTCTCGGCGCGCGGGCAACTGCACGCTTTCCGCTGAGCGCGGAATAGTGTAGGCCGAGCGCCTTGATGCGCGCGGGAGTCGCAATATGAGTTTCACCCTGGCCATCGTGGGCCGGCCCAACGTGGGCAAATCCACGCTGTTCAACCGCCTTGTGGGCAAACGCCTGGCGCTGGTCGATGACCAGCCCGGCGTGACGCGCGACCTGCGCGAAGGCCAGGCGCGGCTGGGCGATCTGAATTTCACCGTGATCGACACCGCCGGTCTGGAAGAGGCCACTGACGAAAGCCTCCAGGGTCGCATGCGTGCGCTGACCGAACGCGCGGTGGGGCTGGCGGATGTGTGCCTGTTCGTGATCGACGCGCGCGCCGGGGTTCTGCCCGCCGACGAGGTGTTCGCCGAGATTCTGCGCCGCAAGTCGGCCCACGTGATCCTGGCCGCCAACAAGGCCGAGGGCAACGCCGCCGAGGCCGGTGTGCTGGAGGGGTACGCCCTGGGCCTGGGCGAGCCGATCCGCCTGTCCGCCGAGCATGGCGAGGGGATGGCCGAGCTGCACGCCGTGCTGATGCCGCTGGCCGATGCCCATGCCGCCCGCAGCATCGAGGAACAGGCCCCCGTCACCGATGTCGATGTCGATGAGCAGGGCGAAAGCGCCGCCCCCCACACGCCGACCCAGGCGCGCCCCTTGCAGGTGGCCGTGGTGGGCCGTCCCAACGCGGGCAAATCCACCCTGATCAACGCCATCGTCGGCGAGGACCGCCTGTTGACCGGCCCCGAGGCCGGGATCACCCGCGACGCGATTTCGCTGACGCTGGACTGGCAGGGCACGCCGACGCGGATCTTTGACACCGCGGGCATGCGCAAAAAGGCCAAGGTCCAGGACAAGCTGGAAAAGCTGTCGGTCTCCGACGGGCTGCGCGCGGTCAAGTTCGCCGAGGTCGTGGTGGTTCTGTTGGACGGCCAGATCCCGTTCGAAAGCCAGGATCTGCGCATCGCCGACCTGGCCGAGCGCGAGGGCCGCGCGGTGGTCATCGCGGTCAACAAGTGGGATCTGGAAACCGACCGCCAGGCCAAGCTCAAGGAACTGAAAGAGGAATTCGCCCGGCTGCTGCCGCAGTTGCGCGGCGCGCCGCTGGTCACGGTTTCGGCCACCACCGGGCGGGGCCTGGACCGGCTGCATGACGCGGTGCTGCGCGCCCACGAGGTATGGAACCGCCGGATTTCCACCGCGCGGCTGAACCGCTGGCTTGCGGGTATGCTGGAGCTGCATCCGCCCCCCGCGCCCGCGGGCCGTCGGATCAAGCTGCGCTATGCGACCCAGGTCAAGACCCGCCCGCCGGGCTTCGTGGTCATGTGCTCGGCCCCCGACAAGCTGCCCGACAGCTATCGCCGCTATCTGGTGAATGGCCTGCGCGAGGATTTCGACATGCCCGGCACGCCGATTCGGCTGACCTTTCGCGGGCAGGGGGACAAGAACCCCTACAAGGGGCGGACGAAATCCACCCCGTCGCGGCTGCGCAAGCATTTGGGCAAGAAACCCCTGGGCGACTAGGCGCGCGCACCGCCCCGAACCACCGATCAACCGCGCCCCGTTGGGGTGCGGTTTTTCATTTCGGGCAAGGCGGGGTGGCGGTTCGGGGATCGATCCGCACGCACGCGCCGACCCGGGATCACGCGGGCTGCCGGGCGGGGCAGGGGATGGGGGCGCGCCCATGTGCCCCCCCATGTGCCCGCCCGGCTGGCGTCTCTCAGGTCGCGGCGCGCAGCGCCAGGATGCCGATCAGCACCGCCCCCGCGATGGCGGCAAAGGCCACCAGCGGCGCGGCGGTGACATTGGCCACGATCACCCCGATCAGCGCCCAGACCAGGGTGATGCCGTATTCCGGCGCGCGGTCCAGGCTGACCTGCACGGCGGCGCCGGTGACCAGGGCCCCGCTCAGCGCGATCAGCGCCCAGCCGGTTTCGCCCGGCCCGATTCCGTATCCCGCGCCCAATAGGCCCACCGAAACCCAGCCCGCCGCAGTCAGCCAGCCGGCATAGACCGCCAGCGGCGCCTGATAGACCCAACGATCCACGAAGGGCGTGCGCGCCAGCGCCCAGATCGCCATGACCAGCATCCACCACAGCAGCACCGACGCCCAAAGCGGCGAAATGAACGCCACCCCGATCCATGCCGCACCCGGTGCCAGCGACAGGAACAAGGGCAGCCGCGCGGGGTCCCAGGCGGCATCGGTGGCCCGCGCGAACAGCCCCACCCCGGCCGAGATCAGCAGCCACAGATAAATCACTCCCCAGATCGCGAAGGCATAGCCCGCAGGCTGCACCGGGGGATTATCCTGGGGCACCGGGAACTGGCTGGGGTCGAACCCGCCGAACCCGCCCGACATCAGCGGCGACAAAACGAAAAACAGCGTCGCGACGGCGACAAGGACGGCCTTTACCGGGTCCATCAGATCAACTCCCCTTGGGCGCTCAACACGCTTTTGCCACCCAGCCAGGGCGCCAGGGCCTGGGGCAGGGCGACCGAACCATCCTCTTGCTGACCGTTTTCCAGCACCGCGATCAGGCAGCGCCCCACCGCCAGGCCGGACCCGTTCAGGGTATGTACGAACTCGGGCTTGCCGCCCCCCTCGGGGCGAAAGCGGGCGTTCATCCGCCGGGCCTGAAAATCGCCGCACAGCGAAACCGACGAGATTTCGCGATAGCTGTTCTGGCCGGGCAGCCAGACCTCGATATCATGGGTGCGCTGCGCGCCAAAGCCCATGTCGCCGGTGCACAGAACCACCGTGCGATAGGGCAGGTCCAACCGCTCGAGGATGCCCTCGGCACAGCGGGTCATGCGGTCCAACTCGTCGCGGGACTGCTGGGGATGGGTGATCGAGACCATTTCGACCTTTTCGAACTGGTGCTGGCGCAGCATCCCGGCGGTGTCGCGCCCGGCGCTGCCCGCCTCGGAGCGGAAGCACAGCGAATGGGCGGTCATGCGGCGGGGCAGGTCGGCGGCCTCCAGCATGGTGCCGGCGACGGTGTTGGTCAGCGTCACCTCGGATGTCGGGATCAGCCACCAGCCGTCGCGTGTCTGATAACTGTCCTCGCCGAATTTCGGCAACTGGCCGGTGCCATACATCATCTCTTCGCGCACCAGGACTGGGGCGTTGACCTCGGTCAGGCCATTGTCGGTGATGTGGGTGTCCAGCATGAACTGCGCCAGCGCCCGGTGCAGCCGCGCCACAGCCCCCCTGAGCACGACAAACCGCGCGCCGGACAGTTTCGAGGCCGTTTCGAAATCCATTCCCGACTGCACGGCGGGCAGGGCGTAATGCTCGGCCGGGGCAAAGGCGAAATCGCGCGGTGTGCCCCAGCGGTGCATCTCGACATTGTCGGCCTCGTCCGCGCCGGCTGGGACTTCGTCCAGCGGCAGGTTGGGCAGGCTCATCAACAGATCGTTCAGCCGGGCGTCGCCGGTGCGGGCCTCGTCCTCCAGCCTTGCGATCAGCTCTTTCTTTTCGGCGACCAGGGCGCGCAATTGCTCGAACCGGGCCTGGTCCCCGGCGGCCTTGGCGGCGCCGACCTCTTTCGAGGCGGCGTTGCGCTCGGCCTGGGCCTCTTCGGCGGCGGCGATGCTGGCGCGGCGCGCGGCGTCGATGTCCAGGATCTGCGCCGAGATCGGCGCCAGCCCCCGGCGGGTGATGGCGGCGTCGAACCCTTGGGGGTTTTCGCGGATGGCGCGGATGTCGTGCATGGGGGCCTCCTGACAGGGGGATCGGTGTGCGTTGCGCAACCCCTATGCCCCAGTCTAACGCGTATTTGAACAGCCAATCGCGCCGCCTTGCCAAGGGTCAGGCCCACGGATAGGGTGCGGCGCGACAAGAACCGGGTGGTGCGACCACCCGCCGAACACGGGGAATTTCAGATGTTTGCCACGCCTGCCTTTGCGCAAGCGACCGGGGGGGGCGCTGCCGGCGCCTTTACCTCTTTCGTTCCGCTGATCCTGATCTTTGCGATCATGTATTTCCTGCTGATCCGTCCTCAGCAGAAAAAGATGAAAGAACACAAGGGGATGGTCGATGCGCTGCGGCGTGGGGACCAGGTGGTCACCCAGGGCGGGCTGATCGGCAAGGTCTCCAAGGTCAAGGATGACGGCGAGATCGAGGTCGAGATCGCCGAGGGCGTCAAGGTGCGCGTGATCCGCCACACCATCGCCCAGGTGCTGAACAAGACCGAGCCCGCTGAGAAGGCGTAAATACCGATGCTGAACATCGCGCTATGGAAACGGGCCGCGATCGTGCTGGTTTGCCTTTACGGGCTGGCCCTGGCGATGCCCAATGCCTTCTACTCGCGGGTCGAGGGGCATAACGATGCCGTGAGCGCGATCGAGACGCAGGGGGCCACGCCCGCGCTGGTTGCCCAGCGCGATGCCTGGCCCGGTTGGCTGCCCTCGGGACTGGTCAACCTGGGGCTTGATCTGCGCGGTGGGGCGCATCTGCTGGCCGAGGTCCAGGTCAGCGATGTCTATGCCGACCGCATGGACGGCATGTGGCCCGATGTGCGCGATGCGCTGCGCGATGTGCGCGCCCAGGTCGGCACGATCCGCCGGCAGGCCAGTGCGCCGGGCGAACTTCGGGTTCGGCTGTCGCGCCCCGAGGGGATGGCGGATGCCCTGACGGCGGTGCGCGCGCTGGCGCGTCCCGTCGTGACCCTGACCGGCGTGGGCAGCTCCGACATCGAGGTGCGCGCAGAGGGGGACACGCTGATCGTCTCGCTGTCCGACGCAGAAAAGCTGGCCACGGACGACCGCACGATCCAGCAGTCGCTGGAGATCGTGCGCCGCCGGGTTGACGAGGTCGGCACCCGCGAACCCACGATCCAGCGCCAAGGCTCCAACCGTATCCTGATCCAGGTGCCCGGCATCGGCTCTGCCGAAGAGCTCAAGGCGCTGATCGGCACCACCGCGCGGCTGACCTTCAACCCGGTGGTGGGGCGCACGTCCAACGCGGCGGAAAATCCCGGACCCGGCAATGTCATCTATCCCGACATCGCGGGTGACGGTACCTATTACATCCTGGAAAAATCCCCGGTCGTCTCGGGCGAGGATCTGACCGATTCCCAGCCTGCGTTTGACCAGAACGGCCGCCCCTCGGTGACCTTCCGGTTCAACCCGGCCGGGGCGCGCAAGTTCGGGCAGTACACCTCTGACAACGTCGGGTCGCCCTTTGCCATCGTGCTGGACGGCGAGGTGATCTCGGCCCCGGTGATCCGCGAGGCGATCCTGGGCGGCTCTGGCCAGATCACCGGCAATTTCAATCTCGACGAGTCGACCCAACTGGCCATCCTGCTGCGCGCGGGTGCACTGCCGGCCAAGATGGTGTTCCTTGAGGAACGCACCATCGGACCGGAGCTGGGCCAGGACAGCATCGACGCGGGCAAGATCGCCAGCCTCGTGGCCTTTGCGGCGGTGCTGTTCTTCATGTGGGCCAGCTATGGGTTGTTCGGCTTTTTTGCCAATGCCGCGCTGATCATCAACGTGGGGTTGATCTTTGGCCTGTTGTCGGTGATCGGGGCCACGCTGACCCTGCCGGGTATCGCGGGGATCGTGCTGACCATCGGTATGGCGGTCGATGCCAACGTGCTGATCTTCGAGCGGATCCGCGAAGAGCTGAAATCGGCGCGCGGCCCGGCCCGCGCGATCGAGCTGGGCTATGAAAAGGCGCTCTCGGCGATCCTGGACGCCAACATCACCACCTTCATCACCGCGACGATCCTGTTCATCCTGGGCTCTGGCCCGGTGCGTGGGTTCGCGGTGACGCTGGCCCTGGGCATCCTCACCTCGGTCTTTACCGCGATCTTCGTAACGCGGCTGATGATCGTGATGTGGCTGGAACGCCGCCGCCCGAAAACCATCACCGTCTGAGGGATCCAAAATGCGCCTGAAACTTGTGCCCTCCGAGACCAACTGGAATTTCTTTGCGGTCTCCTATCTGACCTTCGGGGCCTCGGCGCTCGCAATGGTCGTGTCGGTGGTGCTGTTCTTCACCATGGGGCTGAACTTTGGCATCGACTTTCGCGGCGGCACGACGATCCGCACCGAAAGCACCCAGTCGGTGGATGTGGGCGCCTATCGCGACGCGATGGCGGCGCTGAATCTCGGCGACGTGTCGATCACCGAGGTGTTCGACCCCAGCTTTGGCCCGGAAAAGAACGTGGCCCAGCTGCGCATCCAGGCCCAGGACGACCAGGAAAGCGTGACCCCCGAAACCATCTCGGCGGTCGAGGCGGCGTTGCAGGCGGTCGATCCCGCGATCACCTTCCCCTCGGTCGAGAGCGTCGGGCCCAAGGTCTCGGGCGAGCTGATCAAGACCGCGGTTCTGTCGGTGGTGCTGTCGATCCTGGCGGTGCTGGTCTATATCTGGCTGCGCTTCGAGTGGCAGTTCAGCCTGGGTGCCGTGATCGCGCTGATCCATGACGTGACGCTGACCATCGGCATCTTTGCGGCGCTTCAGATCAAGTTCGACCTGGCGATCATCGCGGCGCTGCTGACCATCGTCGGCTACAGCTTGAACGATACCGTGGTCGTGTTCGACCGGGTGCGCGAAAACCTGCGCAAATACAAGAAGATGGCCCTGAAAGAGCTGTTGAACCTGTCGATCAACGAAACCCTGTCGCGCACCGTCATGACCTCGTTCACGACGCTGCTGGCGCTGATCGCGCTGTTTGTGCTGGGCGGCGACGTGATCCGCGGGTTTGTCTTTGCGATGATCTGGGGGATCATCGTGGGCACCTATTCGTCGGTGTTCGTGGCCTCGAACATCCTGCTGATGCTGGGGGTCAAACGCGACTGGTCCAAGGATCAGGACGGCGGCGCGGGCACTCAATTCGCCAATGTCGATGCCTGATGCCCTGGGGGCCGCCCTGGCGGTCCCGGGGTTGATCTGGCTGGCGGTTGCCTTTCTGGCGGGGGGGCTGGTGCGCGGCTTCACCGGGTTTGGCACGGCTTTGATCGTGATGCCGCTGGCGACCCGCGCGCTTCCTGCATCCGAGGCGGTGGTGATCGTCACCTTGGCGGGCATGTTGACCTGGGGGGCGATCGTGCCGCGCGCCTTTGCGCTGGCGGATCGCGCGCAGGTGGGCCTTTTGGCGATGGGCGCGCTGCTGGCCGCGCCACTGGGCGTGGCGCTTTTGGCCGTGCTCGACCCGGTGCCGCTGCGCTGGACGGTGGCGATCGCGGCCAGCGTGACGCTGGCGGCGCTGGTCTCGGGGTGGCGCTATGGCGGGCGGGTCGGGCCGCTGGGGCTGGGCGGCATCGGGGCCGCGTCCGGGGCATTGGGGGGGCTGACCGGGCTGACCGGACCGCCGGTCGTGCTGTTCTACCTGGCCGGAACGGGGCAGGCGGTTCAGGTGCGGGCCAACACGATCCTGTTCCTGGCGGTCCTCGACATCGGTATCCTGGCCAACCTGCTGCTGCGTGACATGGTGACGGGCCGGGCGCTGGCGCTGGCGGCGATGATGGCGCTGCCCTACCTGGCCGCGCTGTTGATCGGCCAGCGTCTGTTTCATCCCGGCAACGAGCGGTTTTATCGCGCCGCGGCCTATGCGATCATTGCCGCCGCGATCCTGAGCGGGCTGCCGCTCTTCGATGGACAGGAGGGGGCATGAAGCTCAGCGAAATGCAGATCCCGGACGGGCTGCCGGTGGATGGCTACGGGCCGGGGTTTTTCCGCGTCGGCGGCACGCTGCACGAGGGCGCCGTGCTGGTGTCCGGGGGGGCGGTTCTGCCCTGGGCCGGGGTTGGCGACGCCGCCCCGCTGATGGCGCTGGCGGGACGGATCGACGTGCTGCTGGTGGGCACGGGCGACACGCTGATGCCGCTGCCCGACCGGCTGCAACCCCGGCTGGAGGCGACCGGCCTGGGGGTCGAGATCATGTCCAGCCCCTCTGCCGCGCGCAGTTATAACGTGCTGCTGGCCGAGGGGCGGCGCGTCGCCGTGGCCCTGGTTCCGGTGACCGCGCTAACCCGCTGAGGGCCTTTTCCGCTTCTTCTGGTCTCAAATATCCCCGCGCGCAGCGCGCCCGGCCCAACGCCGGGCGGACGGGCGCAGCCCGGTCGATCCGGGGGCGGGAGCGCGCCGTTGGCGCTTTTCGTCCCGGCGGCTTTGGGCTATGCGGTATCCCATGGAAATGATCGTTTCGGATTTGGCGTGTGCGCGCGGCGGCGTGCCGGTGTTGGAGGGGGTAAGCTTTACCCTCGCCGCCGGTCAGGCACTGTTGTTGCGCGGGCCCAATGGGATCGGCAAGACCACGCTTTTGCGCACCCTCGCGGGGCTGCAACCGGCGCTGGCCGGGCAGGTGTCGGTGCCGCCTGAAACCATGGCCTATGCGGCCCATGCCGACGGGCTGAAGGCCACGCTGACGGTGACCGAGAACCTGCAATTCTGGGCGCGGATCTTTGGCCAGCGCGGGATCGACCGCGCGCTGGAGGATTTCAACCTGACGGATCTCGCCGGGCGCGCGGCGCAAAACCTGTCGGCGGGGCAAAAGCGGCGGCTGGGGCTGGCGCGTTTGTTGGTGACGGGGCGGCCGATCTGGGTGCTGGATGAACCCACGGTCTCGCTGGACGTGGCGTCGGTGGCGCTGTTCGGGGCGGCGGTGCGCCGGCACCTGGACGGGGGCGGGGCGGCGCTGATCGCCA
This sequence comes from Paracoccaceae bacterium, assembly GCA_016938875.1. Taxonomy (GTDB): domain Bacteria; phylum Pseudomonadota; class Alphaproteobacteria; order Rhodobacterales; family Rhodobacteraceae; genus Rhodovulum. The sequence goes on along the minus strand of JAFGTV010000011.1, from coordinate 19,245 downwards.
CCCATATCGACCTGGGCTTTCCCGCCGGGCAGCTGGATGTCACGCCGTTTCGCGCCCAGCCCCGCGGCCTGGATCATTTCGACGAGGCCTTTGCATGATCGCGCTGCTGCTTCGCGACCTGAACCTGGCGGTGCGCGCGGGCGGTGGTTTTGGCCTGGGGCTGGCGTTTTTCCTGATCGTCACGGTGCTGGTCCCGTTCGGCGTCGGTCCCGAAGGCGCGATCTTGTCGACCATCGCGCCGGGGATCCTGTGGGTGGGGGCGCTGTTGGCGTGCCTGTTGTCGCTGGACCGGATTTTCGCGCTGGATTTCGAGGATGGATCGCTGGATCTGTTGGCCACCGCGCCGATCCCGCTGGAGGGGGTCGTCGCGATGAAGGCCGCGGCCCACTGGTTCACCACCGGCCTGCCGCTGACGCTGGCGGCCCCGGTGCTGGGGTTGTTGCTGAACCTCGACGGGGCGGGCTATGGCTGGCTGGTGGCCAGCCTGGCGCTGGGCACGCCTGCGCTCAGCATGATCGGCACCTTTGGGGCGGCGCTGACCGTGGGGCTGAAACGCGGGGGGCTGTTGCTGTCGCTGCTGGTGCTGCCGCTTTATGTCCCGACGCTGATCTTCGGCGCCGAGACGGTCAAGCGCGGCGCCGACGGGATGGCCACCGGCACGGCGCTGATGATGCTGGGGGCGATCACGCTTGCGGCATCTGCGCTGCTTCCGTTTGCAGCCGCCGCGGCGATCCGTATCAACCTGCGGTGACCACCTCACAAGCTATTCAGTTGAGAACCCTGCCAAAGCCCACTAGGAAAAGTTCATGTCGCTCTGGGAATATGCAAATCCGCAGAAATTCATGCAGACCTCTTCGGTGCTGCTGCCGTTCGTTTCGGTGCTTACCGCCGTCTGCCTGGTGGTGGGCCTGGTATGGGGCTTTTTCCTGACGCCCGAGGCTGCGAATTTCGGCTCGACCGTCAAGATCATCTATGTCCACGTCCCCTCGGCGATGATGGCGATCAATGCCTGGGTGATGATGCTGGTGACCTCGCTGATCTGGTTGATCCGGCGCCACCATGTCAGCGCGCTGGCCGCGCGCGCGGCCGCGCCGATCGGGCTGACGATGACGGTGATCGCGTTGATCACCGGCGCGATCTGGGGCGAGCCGATGTGGGGCACCTATTGGGCCTGGGATCCGCGCCTGACCTCGTTCCTGATCCTGTTCCTGTTCTACCTGGGCTACATCGCCCTGTGGGAGGCGATCGAGAACCCCGATGCGGCCGCTGACCTGACCTCGGTGCTGTGTATCGTGGGGTCGGTGTTCGCGCTGCTGTCGCGCTATGCGGTGAACTTCTGGAACCAGGGGCTGCACCAGGGCGCGACGCTGTCGTTGGACAAGGAAGAGAACATCTCGGATGTCTACTGGCTGCCGCTGGTGATCTGCATCGCGGGCTTTGTGTTGCTGTTCGTGACGCTGGTGCTGGTGCGCACCCGCACAGAGATCCGCGCCCGCCGGATCAAGGCGCTGGTCGCACGGGAGCGGATGGGATGATGCCGGAACTTGGAAAATACGCGGGCGCCGTCTTGTCGTCCTATGGGGTGTCGCTGGCATTGATGGCGGCGCTGGTCTTGCTGTCGATGGCCCGCGGGGCGCGGGTGCGCCGCCAACTGGACGAGGCCGAGGCCCGGAGGCGCGATCATGGCTGAACAGAAATCCAGGATATCACCGCTGATGATCCTGCCGCCGGTGATCTTTGCCGCGCTGGCGGTGCTGTTTTACATCGGCGTCAGCCGCGACGATCCCAACGCGCTGCCCTCGACGATGATCGGGCGCGCGGCGCCGGCGATGCAGCTGGACCCGTTGGCCGATGTCGCGCTGCTGGATGACGCGGTGCTGCGTGAGCCGGGGGTCAAGCTGGTCAATTTCTGGGGCACCTGGTGCGTGGCCTGCCGGGCCGAGCATCCGCAGCTGCTGCACATGGCCAATGAGATGGGGATCACGATCCACGGCGTGAATTACAACGACACGCCGGAGCGCGCGACCGCCTATCTGGCGCGCGAAGGCAACCCGTTCACCGCCCTGGGCGAGGATACGACCGGGCGCACCAAGATCGACTGGGGCGTGTACGGCGCGCCGGAGACCTTTGTCGTCGATGGGCAGGGCGTGATCCGCCTGCGCCATGCCGGGCCGATTACCGAGGATGTGCTGGAGCGGGTGATTCTGCCCGCCATCGCCGCAGCGGGCGGGCAATAGACCGCCTGTTCGGGAACCGCTCAGGCGGCTCCGGCGATCAGCGCGATCAGCGTTATATAGGCCAATGCCTCAAAGCAGGGCATCGAAAGGATCGCGCGGCAGGGGAATGTCCATGTCATTCCCCTACGTTAACCTCTTTCTGTTTCATTTCACACATATTTGGCCGCGGCATGCAGAAACGCAGCGTTGCCATATCGGGAACGCAACCGAAAACGCCCCGGGCCATCAGGCACCGGGGCGTTCGCGTTCGTGGTCCGTCGCTCGCGCCTAGCCGGCGCGGGCCAGGTCGCGCAGCACATAGTGCAGCACGCCGCCATGTTCGACATATTCCTTCTCGATGGCGGTATCGATCCGGCATTTCAGGGTGATGGTCTTTTCGGTCCCGTCGGCGGCCCGGATCGTGCAGGGCACCAGCGCGCCCGGTTTCAGATCGCCCGCCAGCCCGGCGATCGAGAAGGTCTCGTCGCCGCTCAGCGCCAGGGTCTTGCGGGTGTCGCCGCCGGTGAACTCGAACGGGATCACCCCCATGCCCACCAGGTTGGAGCGGTGGATCCGCTCAAAGCTTTCGGCGATCACCGCCTTGACGCCCAGCAGCGCCGTGCCCTTGGCCGCCCAGTCGCGCGACGAGCCCGCGCCGTACTGCTCGCCCCCGATCACCACCAGCGGGGTGCCCTGGTCCTGCCAGGCCATCGCCGCATCGAAGATCGAGGTCTCGGCGCCATCCGGGCCCTTGGTATAGCCGCCCTCGACACCGCTCAGCATTTCGTTGCGGATGCGGATGTTGGCAAAGGTGCCGCGCATCATCACCTCGTGGTTGCCGCGCCGCGAGCCGTAGGAGTTGAACTCGCGCTGGGGCACCTGGTGTTCGGTCAGATAGCGCCCGGCGGGGGTGGTGTCGCGGAAACTGCCCGCGGGGCTGATGTGGTCGGTGGTCACCATGTCGCCCAGGATCGCCAGGGCGCGGGCATCTTGGATATCGGTGATCTCGCCCGGCTGCATCCCCATGCCCTGGAAATACGGGGGGTTGCGCACATAGGTCGAGCCCGCGGGCCAGTCATAGGTCTGGCTGTCGGTGGTCGCCACGGCCTGCCATTTCTCGTCGCCCTTGAACACATCGGCGTATTTCGACAAGAAGGCCTGCCGGGTCACGGTGCGTTCCACCATCTCGGCGATTTCGTGCTGGGTGGGCCAGATGTCTTTCAGATAGACATCCTGGCCATCCGCGCCGGTGCCGATCGGATCGCGGGTCAAATCGACGTTCATGTCACCCGCGATGGCATAGGCCACCACCAGCGGTGGGCTGGCCAGGTAGTTGGCACGCACGTCGGGGGAAATCCGCCCCTCGAAGTTGCGGTTGCCCGACAGCACCGAGGTGGCGATCAGGTCGTTGTCGTGGATCGCCTTGGAAATCTCTTCGGCCAGCGGGCCAGAGTTGCCGATGCAGGTCGCACAGCCATAGCCCACCAGGTTGAAGCCCAGCGCATCCAGATCCTCTTGCAGGCCGGCGGCCTCGAGGTATTCGCTGACGACCTGGGACCCGGGCGCGAGCGAGGTTTTCACCCAGGGTTTCGCGGTCAACCCCAGCGCGCGCGCCTTGCGCGCCACCAGGCCCGCCCCGATCATCACATAGGGGTTCGAGGTGTTGGTGCAGGACGTGATCGAGGCGATCACCACCGCGCCGTCGCGAATCGTGTAATCCGTCCCCGCGACGGGGGCCGTCTTGCGCGGGTCGACGCAGGTATCGGGCACCGGCCCCTCGGCGCCCATGTCATGGGCGGCGGCGCTGTCATCCTCGCCGCGGTATTCCGCGACCACGCGAAAGAAGCTGTCGGCGGCACGGTCCAGCGGGGTGTGGTCCTGGGGCCGCTTGGGGCCGGAAATCGCGGGCACCACTTGCCCCATGTCCAGGTCCAGCGTGTCGGTATAGACCGGGTCGTAATCGGGCCCGCGCCACATCCCGTTGGCCTTGGCATAGGCCTCGACCAGGGCGACGCGGTCCTCGTCCCGGCCGGTCTGGCGCAGGTAACGCAGGGTTTCGTCATCCACCGGGAAAAAGCCGCTGGTCGCGCCGTATTCGGGGGCCATGTTGGCGATGGTCGCGCGGTCGGCCAGCGGCAGGTGGTCCAGGCCGGGGCCGTAGAATTCCACGAACTTGCCCACCACGCCCTTGTCGCGCAGCATCTTGACCACCTTCAGCACCAGGTCGGTGGCGGTGGTGCCCTCGGTCATCGCGCCGGTCAGCTTGAATCCCACGACCTCGGGGATCAGCATCGACACGGGCTGGCCCAGCATCGCGGCCTCGGCCTCGATACCGCCGACACCCCAACCCAGCACGCCCAGGCCGTTGACCATGGTGGTGTGGCTGTCGGTGCCGACCAGCGTGTCGGGATAGGCCACGGTTTCGCCGGCCTGATCGACATCGGTCCAGACGGTCTGGGCCAGGTATTCCAGGTTCACCTGGTGGCAGATGCCGGTGCCCGGCGGCACCACGCGGAAATTGTTGAACGCCTTTTGGCCCCATTTGAGGAAGGTATAGCGCTCGATATTGCGCTCATACTCGCGGTCCACGTTCATCTGAAAGGCGCGCGGCGTGCCGAATTCGTCGATCATCACCGAGTGGTCGATGACCAGGTCGACCGGGTTGAGCGGGTTGATCTTTTCCGCATCCCCCCCCAGGGCCACGATCCCGTCGCGCATCGCGGCCAGGTCGACCACCGCGGGCACCCCGGTGAAATCCTGCATCAGCACACGGGCCGGGCGATAGGCGATCTCGCGGGTGGACTGGCCGCCATCGGCCGCCCAGGCCGCAAAGGCGCGGATGTCGTCCACCGTGACCGTCTTGCCATCCTCGAAGCGCAGCAGGTTTTCCAGCACCACCTTGAGCGCGGCGGGCAGGCGGGCGAAATCACCAAGGCCCGCGGCCTGGGCGGCCGGGATCGAGTAATAGGCGACGCTGGCGCCCCCGGCACTCAGCGTCTTGCGGGTCTTGGCGGTATCCTGTCCAACGGTAATCGGCATGAACGGTCGCTCTCCATCAAGGGTTAAACGGCTTTCTTGCGCCCGGTCTTGCCCTATCGTCGGCGGGCGATCAAGGGGGGTGCGGCATTTAGGTATACCATTGTGCACTGAAATTCCAGCCCCTAGCGGCCATTGCGCACGGGTGGCTCCCGAAGCCTTGATTGGCAGGGGGGGCGGGGGTTGGGTAGGAAGGGCGCTGAGACGGGGACAAAATGGTAGGGAAAATGCAGCGGATCCTCACGGTCGTGATACTGGCATGGGTGGCGATGTCAGGGATGGCGCGCGCCGATGGCGGGCCCGTGGTGGTCGAGCTGTTCACCTCGCAGGGGTGTTCGTCCTGTCCCCCGGTCGATGAGATGATGGCCGACCTGGCCAAGCGCGACGACGTGATCCCGCTGGCGCTGCATGTGGATTACTGGGACTATATCGGCTGGAAGGATGTCTTTGCCGACCCGGCCTTTACCCGGCGGCAAAAGGCCTATGCCCGGGCCGCGGGCAGCCGGTCGATCTATACGCCACAGATCGTGGTGGGCGGGCAGGATCATGTGGTGGGCTATCAGCCGATGGATGTCGCCCGGCTGATCCAGGCCCATCACGGGCTCCATAGTCCGGTCACCCTGAACATGACGCGTGACGGCGATCAGATCACCATCACCGCGCAGTCCGATACCGTGTTCGACGAGGATGCGGTGTTGCAGATCGTCCGTTACATGCCCGAACAGGTGATGGAGATCAAACGAGGCGAGAATGCCGGTCGCACGCTGCGCTATACCAATATCGTCGACGCCTGGAAGGCCGTGGCGCGCTGGGATGGATCGGCCCCGTTGATCGTGACCGTCGAGGCCGAGGGGCAAGAGCCGATCGTCGCGATCATTCAGCGCGCCGGCCCCGGGCCGATCATCGCCGCGGCGCGTCTGCGCTAGGGTGCCTTTGGCGATGCGCCGACGCCGGATCGGGCCCGTCTGACCCTTTGTTTCCAACGCCGGTGCACCCAGAACCACTGTTCGGGATGCTCGCGCACCCGCGCCTCCAGGCTGTCGTTGAGGGTCTGCATCATCTGGGTGGGTGTGCTGTGGGGGACCGGCGCCTCCAGCGTGACGGCAAAGCTCAGCCCGTCGGGTTGGCGCGTGGCGTAGAACGGGATCAAATCGGCACCATAGCGCAGCGCCAGTTCCGCCGCCGACAAGGCCGTGCGCGCCGGATGCCCCATGAATTGCAGGTCGGTGCCGCGGCGGTTGTGCTGATCGGTCAGCAGCACCAAAATCCCCCCCGACCGCAAGTGACGCACAAAGCCCGTGGTGCCGCGCCGGCCCTGGGCAAAGATCGGGCCGCCATAGGCCTGCATGGTGCGCACGTAATGGGCGTTGAAAAACGGGTTGGCCATCGGCCGATAGAGGCCGCCGATGTCATAGCCGCGCGACACCAGCGCGGCGCGGGCGGCCTCGTAATTGCCGAAATGGCCGGTGACCAGGATCACCGGGCGGCCCGCATCCCGGGCGGCCTGCAAGGCGGCCATGCCGGGGCCGGTCGGCGTGATCCCGGCGGCGCGTTCCAGGAAATCGCGGGTCGAGTAGTTCTCGATCAGGGTGCGCCCGGCATTGTCGGCCACAGCGCGTGCGATCCGGCGGCGCTGGGCGGGGGGCATGTCGGGATAGACCAACGCCAGGTTGGCCTCGGCGCGGCGCTGATAGCCGGCCAGCGGCGCGATCAGGTTGCGCGTGGCCCAACCGAAAAAGCGCACCCGCACCGCATAGGGCAGCACCAGCGCCAGCGCGATCACCGTGCGCAGCGCCAAATCGGTCAGCCAGTTCGCGGGGGTATGCCCACGTTTCGCCTGCTTGCCCATCGACCCCGTTTTCCCGTCCCGCGCGCAGTTTCCGACGCCAGACATAAATCCCGGTGGGCCCGATCACAAGCGCGGGCCGGGGGGGTGGGGCAGGGCAGGGTCGAAAAGGCTGGCTGGCGCGCCGGTCGCGCAGAGCGGATCGCGTCTGGCGGCAGATCTGCGCACCATGGCCTTGCCAGATGCAGATCGGGGCCAAGTGCGGGTACTCGCCGCCCCCGCGCCGCTCGCGCGGGGCTGTTTTGCACGACACCCGCGGCGTCGGCGCAGCGCAGGCAGGGCTGGCGCCTAACTCTCGGCGGCTGTGGCCAGGCGGATTTCGCCCGCGCTTTCCAGGGCGCGCAGGGCGGCGGTGATCTGGGCCATGGCGGCCTCGGCCTCTTCGGGGTCGGGGGCGGCACGCTCGGTCATCTCGTCGCGCAGTTGGGCGGCCATGCGCTGGGACATGTTGCCCAGGATGAATTCGACCGTGGGGGCGGATTTCCCCTCGGCCCCGGCCATGGCGGTGACCAGGGTGGCCTGGTCCACGGCGCGGGTCAGGGCGGGCACGTCGCGCGGCAGCACCCGCGCGGGGATGTCGGCAAAGGTAAAGACCGCCCGGCGCACCCGTTCGGCCAGATCGGCATCGGTTTCGGCCAGTCCGGCCATCACGTCCTCGCGGATCGCGGCGGGGGCGGCGTCCAGGATCGCGCCCATCCGCTTTTCGGGGTCGGTGTCGAATGCCGGCGTGGGGGCGTCGGCCAGGCGCGCCGCCAACGCGGTGCCGATTCGCGCGACGGCCGCGGGGGGCACCGCGCCGGTGCGCGAGATGGCAAAGGCGATGCGGCGGGCCTGGGGGCCCGGCATCTGGCCCAGGACCGCGGCGGCGGCGGGGCTGGGCAGCTTGGCCAGCGCGACGGCGGCGACCTCGGGACTTTCGCCCAGCAGCATTTCGGCCAGTTTCGCGGGATCCTGCCCGGTCAGCAGTGCCCAGGCATCGGGCGGCGTGTCGGCGGCATGGCGCGCGTGCAGCGCCGCGGTGGCATCGGGGCTGAGGTGATCGCCCAGCAGCGCCATCGCCCCGTCCACCCCGCCGGGAAAGGTCAGCCCGACCTGGTTCAACTCGGCCAGAAACTCGGTCACCACGGCGTGCAGCGTGGCCCCGTCGATATAGCGCATGGCGGCGATGTCGTCGGCCAGCCCGGCCTGAAGCGGTGCCGGCAACTGACCCAGCGGCAGCGTCACCCCCTCGCCCAGCAGCAGGCGCACGATGATCGCGGCCTTGCGCCGCCGGGTCAGGGCAGCACCGGGCAGGATCTGGCCTGGCGGTCGCGCAGGGATCGGGCTGGGGATGTTCAACGGGGGCCTCCGGGGGAATCGCCGAAGGTCAGCATGGCGCGCGGGCCGTTAAGACCGGGTTAGCATCCCGCCGCCTTGGTCAAAGAAAAACGGCGCGAACCCCCGGTCCGCGCCGCAAGGCAATGGCCCGCAACGGGCAGGTCAGCTGGTCGCCTGGTCCACGCAACTGCCCGAGGTTGTGTCAAAAACCTGACCCTCGGCGCATTGGTTGGCGTTGATCTTTTCCCAGCCGCATTCTGCCATGGCCAGCGAAGGCGCCAGCGCCAACAGCGCCGCGGTGAGGAGTGTTTTCATGCTCATGATGCGTCTCCCTGTTCAAGGTGAGACAAAGTGTAGCACACGCGGCGCGTATTTCCAAAGCCATGGCGCAGGCGGGGGCCGATGGCCCCGGACAGGCGGTCCGGGACCGTGCGATAGCCTGTGTCAGCCGCCGAAAACGCGGGCAAAGATCGTGTCGACATGCTTGGTGTGATAGCCCAGATCGAATTTTTCCTCGATCTCGGCAGGCGACAGGGCGGCGGTCACATCCGCGTCGCCCAGCAGCTCGGTCTTGAAGTCCTTGCCCTGCTCCCAGACCTTCATCGCGTTGCGCTGCACCAGCCGATAGGCATCCTCACGCGACACACCCGCCTGGGTCAGCGCCAGCAAAACCCGCTGGGACATCACCAGTCCGCGAAATTTGTTCATGTTTGCCAGCATGTTGTCGGGATAGATCACCAGCTTGTCGATGACGCCGGCCAGGCGGTTCAGCGCGAAATCCAGCGTGATGGTGGCATCGGGCGCAATGCCGCGTTCGACCGAGGAGTGGGAAATATCACGCTCGTGCCAGAGCGCGACGTTTTCCATCGCGGGCACCACGGTCATGCGCACCAGGCGCGCCAGCCCGGTCAGGTTCTCGGTCAGCACCGGGTTGCGCTTGTGCGGCATGGCGCTGCTGCCCTTTTGGCCGGCGGAAAAGAATTCCTCGGCCTCCAGCACCTCGGTGCGCTGCATGTGCCGGATCTCGATGGCGATGTTTTCCATCGAACTGGCGATCACGCCCAGCGTGGCAAAGAACATCGCGTGCCGGTCGCGCGGGATCACCTGGGTGGAAATCGGTTCCGGCGTCAGGCCCATCATCTTGCAGACATGTTCCTCGACCGCCGGGTCGATATTGGCAAAGGTGCCGACCGCGCCGGAAATCGCGCCGGTGGCGATCTCTTGGCGCGCGGCGATCAGGCGGGTGCGGCCACGGTCCATCTCGGCATAGAACCGGGCAAAGGTCAGGCCCATGGTGGTGGGTTCGGCGTGAATGCCGTGGCTGCGGCCGATGCGCAGGGTGTCCTTATGCTCGAACGCGCGGCGTTTCAGGGCGGCCAGCAGCTTGTCCATATCGGCGATCAGGATGTCGGTGGCGCGCGCCAGCTGCACGTTCAGGCAGGTGTCCAGCACATCCGAAGAGGTCATCCCCTGGTGCACGAACCGCGCCTGGTCGGACCCGACATGTTCGGCCAGGTGGGTCAGAAAGGCGATCACGTCATGCTTGGTCACCGCCTCGATCTCGTCGATGCGGGCCACGTCGAATGCGACATCCTTGGCCTTCCACACGGCCTCGGCGTTTTCCTTGGGGATCACCCCCAGGGCGGCCTGGGCGTCGCAGGCATGGGCCTCGATCTCGTACCAGATGCGGAATTTGGTGGCGGGTTCCCAGATGTCGGTCATCTCGGGGCGGGAATAACGGGGGATCATGGGCGCACCTGAACTTGCTGAGGGGTTGGCCGGTCTGATACCGCTTGGCGGGACGCGCGGCAAGCATTGGGGGGCAGGGTGCCGGATCTGGCGCAGTTTGAGGGCGAATGGCATCTGCACCGGGTCATCGCGGACGCCCGCGCGGGCCACGAGGTAGTGTTCGAGGGGCGCGCGCGCTTTGCCCCCGACGAGGCCGGGCTGGTTTATCACGAGGACGGCCATCTGCACCTGCCCGGACAGGCCCCGATGGCGGCCACCCGGCGCTATCTGTGGCGCGCCGATGGGGCGGGGATCGCGGTCCTGCATGCCGATGGCCGCCCGTTTCACGTCATCGCGCCGGGCGATCGGCCCGCCGTGGCGCATGACTGCGCGCCGGATCTCTATCGGGGCGCCTATGATTTCACCGGCTGGCCGGCGTGGTCCAGCCACTGGCGCGTCACGGGGCCACGCAAGGATTATACCATGCGCTCGGATTACGTGCGCTGAACGCCGCCGCCTTGCTCGGGGCTTGCACGGCGCGCCGCGCTGGGGCAGAAGAAACCTCAACAGTTTGCACGGGAGAGATGGACGATGGCCCAAGCCCTGACCGACACGGTCCTTGCCGAAAAGCTGCTGCCCCAAGGCGGCACCGCGCTGCGCGTGAAACAGGTGGCCCTGGTTCTGGCCGGGATCGCCGCGCTGGCGATCGCGGCCAAGATCCGGGTGCCGATGTGGCCCTCGCCGGTGCCGATCACCCTGGGCACCTTTGCGGTGCTGACGCTGGCGGCGGCTTACGGTCCGCGGCTGGGTCTGGCCACGATCCTGGGCTACATGACCCTCGGGGCGCTGGGATTTGACGTGTTTGCCAGCAGTTCGGCCCAACTCAACGGCATCACCTACATGACCGGCGGCACCGGCGGCTATCTGCTGGGCTATGTGCTGGCCACGCTGGCGCTGGGTTTTGCCGCGCGGCGCGGGCTGGATCGCTCGGTGCTGGGGATGGCGGGCGCGCTGCTGGTGGGCAATGCGCTGATCTATGTGCCGGGGGTGCTGTGGCTCAACCAGTTCACCGGCGGCTGGGCGCAGACGCTGGACTGGGGCCTGACGCCCTATCTGATCGGTGACGCGATCAAGCTGGGCCTCGCCGCCCTGCTGATCCCCGGTCTGTGGAAACTGGTCGGCCGCGCCCGCGGCTGAGCCTGCCAGACACCATGTTACAAGGGGGCGTGGCCAGTCGGCCGCGCCCTTTTGCGTTATGCGCCGGGCGGGGGGCGGGGGCCGGGGCTTTGGACCAAGACGGCGCCGCAGGCGCGGGCCGATCAGGTTTGCTCAGCGCAGTTCCGTCTCGATATGCGAGGCGCGTTCCAGCGTCTGGTGGACGGGGCATTTGTCGGCGATCTCGCGCAGGCGGGCGCGCTGTTCGGGGTCCAGATCGCCGGTCAGCTGGATCGCCCGGTGAAACCGGTCCACCTTTTGCCCGCTGCGCGCATCCGCATCCTGGGCGTGCACCTTGTCATGGGTCACCTCGACCTGGACGTGATCCAGCGGCCAGTTCTTGCGCCGGGCATACATGCGGATCGTCATCGTGGTGCAGGCCCCCAGGGCGGCGGACAAGAACCCATAGGGCGACAGGCCCCGCCCGGTGCCGCCATAGGCCTGCGGCTCGTCCGCCAGCAGGTGGTGCTGGCCCGAGGTGATATCTTGCAGGAATCCCGCCGGGTCGGCCTCGGCCACGCGCACGACGCCCTCGGGCGCGCCGGGGGGCGGTGCGGGCATGGTCAGGTCCAGATAGCGGCTGGCCCAGGCGGCGATCACCTCGGCGGCGTAATCGGCATCCTCGGGGCGCGAAAGCAGGTGATCGGCGCTGTCGAGGGTGACAAAACTCTTGGGGTGTTTGGCGTGGGTAAAGATCGCGGTGGCGTTCTCGATGCCCACGACCTGGTCCAGCGGGGCGTGCATCACCAGCAAGGCGCGGTCCAGATGGGCGATTTCATGGCCCAGACCTGCCTCGGGCAAGGTGTCCAGAAAATCCGGGCCGATGCGCAGCGGCGTGCCGCCCAGGGTTATCTCGCGCACGCCGTCCGCGCCCGGGGCCGCGTCGGCCAGCAGGTGGCCGATATGGGCGGGATCAAACGGCGCGCCCAGGGTGGCCACCGCGCGCACCGAGGCGATGTCCTGCGCGGCCTTGAGCACCGCCGCGCCGCCCAGCGAATGGCCGATCAGCAGCGTGGGGGGCAGGTCGATCTCGGCCATGTGCCGGGCGGCGGCGATCAGGTCGGCGGCATTGCTGGCAAAGGTCGTGGTCTCGAACGCGCCGCCGGACTGGCCCAGCCCGGTGAAATCAAAGCGCAGCACCGCAAAGCCCAGCCCGGTCAGCCGCCGCGCGATGCGCCGCGCGGCCTGGATGTCCTTGCCGCAGGCAAAGCAATGCGCCAGCAGCGCCGCGCCGCGCGCGGGCCCCTCGGGGCGGTCCAGCCGGGCGGCCAGTTGGTGGCCGTCATGTCCGGTAAAGGTGAACTGTTCCATGGCCGGTCCTTTGCACGTTGCGTCGGGTCAAGACTGGGGCGCGCGGCGGCCGGGGACAAGGCCCGCGCACGATGATCTGATCGCGGGCGAGGGCAGGGGGTTGCACCGGGCGGCGGGATCGGGATTGATCGGGGCATGAGCGATGCGCCCCCGATCCTGCAAGACCGTCTGCCCTATACCCCTTGGGCCAGTCCCGCCATGCGCCGCCTGCCCGGCATCCAGCCGCTGGAAATGGCCGACTGGCTGGTGCTGGATGAGGCCTATGGCGGGCAGATGGCGCTGCGCGAGCGGCTGATCGCGACCCGCCCCGAGGCGGTGCATGGGCTGATGCCCGAGGCCATGGCCGCCGCGCAAGAGCTGTTGGACACGGTGCTGACGCTTTTGGCCGGGCGCGGGGATTTCGGTATCGGCGCCGATTGCGTGATACGTCCCGACGGGGGGCGGGTGGGGGTCGACCGCGCCGCGCCGCTGTTGACCCTGGGCCGTTTGGTGCAAGAGGATTTCTGCCTGATGCAGCCGGGGGAGGGCGGCGCGCCGGTGCTGACCGGGGCGATCTTGTGTTTTCCATCCAGTTGGATGCTGGCCGAAAAGCTGGGCCGCCCGTTGGGCGCGATCCACGACCCGGTGCCGCAATACGATGCGGGCCTTGGCCTGCGGGTCGAGCGTTTGTTCGCGGGGTTGCGGCCGGGCCGGGCCCTGTGGCGGGCCAATGCGCATTTCTACGAGGATCCGGCGCTTTTCCAGCCGCGCCCTGCCTCTGCCCCGCGCGCCAAGGTCAAGGGCCCCGCGCCCTATCTGCGCAGCGAGCGGCAGGGGCTGATCCGGCTGCCGGTCAGCGGGGCGGTGGTGTTTTCGATCCATACCTTCGTCATCGCCCGCGCCAGCCTGGACGCGGACCAGGTGGCGGCATTGGACGCGCATCCGATCGGCTACGATCCGGCCCGCCCGCAACCCGCAGCCCCATGAACGAGGTCGCCGAGCAACAGGTGGGCCGCCGCAGTCCGCCCGCGCATCGGGGCGGGACGACCCGGACCCGGTCCGGTCGTGGGGCGGCGCGACGGGTCACGCCCGCTGCGCGCGCTGGGCGGGGCTATGCCGGTCCTGGGTCGAGGGGGGCCTGAGGCTGTGCGCCCGTCCCCCAAGGGGACGAGCGTGCGTCAGATCAGGTCGGCCAGGCGCTGGGCGATATCGGTGCCGTTGACGGCAAAGCCGACCCCGGTGAGCGCCATGGCGCGGGCCGTGTTGCGCAGGTTCTCGCCGGCGATGATGTTGAAGATCAACACGCCAAAGCCCACGGGGAAGGACAGAACCATCAACGTCATGCTCATCACGTAGACGGTCAATTGCTCGGCCAATCCCGGTTCCGGGCGCGGTTTCGGGCGCTTGCGGTCCTCTGTCTCGATCAGGTCGCTGGCAAAGATCGCCATGCGCGCCTTGCGCAGGGCCTCTTCGCTGGCCGCGGCATACCGGGCCTCGGCCTGTTCGGGGGTCAGCGGTGTGGGGCGCGCGGCGGGTTTCGGGGCGGCATCGGCCTGGAGCGGGGTCGCTTTCGGCTCTGACGTGGCTACGGCTTTCAACCTGCGCACCTGGCGAAGGCCAGAGGCCGCCATCCGGGTCAGCGGCCGTTGCCGGGCGGTGGCCTTGCGCACGGGGGGCGTCCGGGGGGGGGCCGCGGCCGTTTCGGGGACCACGTCGATGGTTTCCACACTCTGGGCGTCGCTCTCGACCACGCTCAGGCGCGTCACCGCCTGGTCAAAGCCGCTTTGGTCGCGGTTGATCTCGATCACGCCTTCGCGCCCGATCCGGTTCAACGGCGGGTTGGCCGACAGGCTCGGGTCGGAGGGCAGCAGCGGGGCGTCGAATTCCTCTGCGGTAAAGAGGGTGTCGGTGGCCTGCCAGTGGATCAACGCCGCCTCCAACTCTCGGTCGAGCAGGCGCACGATATGATAGCAGGCCGCAACCAGCACCCGTTCGGGCACAACGATCCCCTTGTCGGCGGCGGTGTCCGTGCAGCGGGCCGTTACGGTGATCGCGCTGTCGCAGGCCTGAAGGATCTGCTCGACGGCGGCGGCCGTGCTGCGGGGCATCACGGGACGCTGCACACCGCGCAGCAACTCTGCGGTGACAATGGTTTCGCCCATCGCAACACTCAGCTGCATATGGTCGTTCGACAGCGTGATGCTCGGACTCGTGCCGCCCTCTACCTTCGGGCAGTCCAGACCAATATTGCGCAAAGTGCGCGAAAACTCGTTAATCAGATCGGCCGGGACCAGCTCTTGACGGTCGGTAAAGAGCAGCGTGGCCGCCACCAAAGTGGGGCAATCTGACATTGGTTCGCTCCGGTAGTCGGACGTTTCATCCTGCCGTTGTGAAGGTCCAATGTGGAGACAGTGAGGCCGATTTAAGGGACTTTTACGAGAATTGGCCACAAAGAAACAATCGTTGCCACAAATGATAAAGAGGCGCCCGAAGGCGCCTCTTTGTTTCCTGCTACACCTAGCGGTGGTGATCAGCAGCTGTAATACATCTTGAACTCGACCGGGTGCGGCGTGTGTTCAAAGGCGTAGACCTCTTCCCACTTGAGATCCATGTAGCCTTCGATCTGGTCCTTGGTGAACACGTCGCCGGCCAGCAGGAAGTCGTGATCGGCGGCCAGGCAGTCCAGCGCCTCGCGCAGCGACGCACAGACCGTCGGGATGCCCTGCAACTCTTCGGGCGGCAGATCGTAGAGGTTCTTGTCCATCGCCTCGCCCGGGTCGATCTTGTTCTTGATGCCGTCCAGGCCGGCCATCAAGAGCGCCGCAAAGCACAGGTAGGGGTTCGCCGCCGGATCGGGGAAGCGGGCCTCGACGCGCTTGGCCTTGGGGCTTTCGGTCCACGGGATCCGCACGCAGCCCGACCGGTTGCGGGCCGAGTAGGCGCGCAGAACCGGGGCCTCGAAGCCGGGGATCAGGCGCTTGTAGGAGTTGGTGGAGGGATTGGTAAAGGCGTTCAGCGTCTTGGCATGCTTGAGTATGCCGCCGATGTAGTAGAGCGCCTCTTGGCTGAGGTCGGCATACTTGTCGCCGGCAAACAGCGGCTTGCCGTCCTTCCAGATCGACATGTTGACGTGCATGCCGGTGCCGTTGTCGCCCGCGATGGGCTTGGGCATGAAGGTGGCCGACTTGCCATAGGCGTGGGCGACGTTGTGGATGACGTATTTGTACATCTGCAACATGTCGGCCTGGGTGGTCAGGCTGTCAAAGATCAGGCCCAGCTCGTGCTGGCAGGACGCCACCTCGTGGTGGTGCTTGTCGACCTTCATGCCCATCCGCTTCATGGTGGAGAGCATTTCAGAGCGCAGGTCCTGGGCGTCATCGACGGGGTTGACCGGGAAATAGCCGCCCTTGATGCCGGGGCGGTGACCCATGTTGCCCATCTCGTACTCGGTGTCGGTGTTCCAGGCGGCGTCGATCGCATCGACCTCGTAGGACACCTTGTTCATCGAGACAGAGAAGCGCACGTCGTCGAAGATGAAGAATTCGGCCTCGGGGCCAAAATAGGCGACATCGCCGATGCCCGAGGATTTCAGATAGGCCTCGGCCTTCTGAGCGGTGGACCGGGGATCGCGCTCATAGGCTTCGCCGGTGTCAGGCTCGACGATCGAGCAGTGCACGCACATGGTTTTCTCGGCGTAGAACGGGTCGAGATAGGCGCTCTCGGTGTCGGGCATCAGTTTCATGTCCGAGGCTTCGATCGACTTCCAGCCCTCGATCGAGCTGCCGTCGAACATGAAGCCCTCTTCGAGGAAATCTTCGTCCACCTGGTCGGCCATCACCGTGACGTGCTGCAACTTGCCGCGCGGGTCGGTGAAGCGGATGTCGACATATTCGACACCCTCGTCCTTGATGGTCTTGAGAACTGCGTCTTTGCTCATGTGACCTTCATCCCTTCTTTAGGTTGGTCCGTTCTGACCGGGCGGGCCCGGCCGGATTGCAATAGGATTGGCTTACAGCGCGTCTTCGTCGGTCTCGCCGGTACGAATGCGGATCGCCTGTTCGACGGGCGAAACGAAGATCTTGCCGTCGCCGATCTTTTCGGTCTTGGCGGCGTTCACGATGGCCTCGATCGCGGCATCCACCTGATCGTCGGCCAGCACCACCTCGATTTTCACCTTGGGCAGGAAATCGACGACGTATTCAGCGCCGCGATAAAGCTCGGTATGCCCCTTTTGGCGGCCGAAGCCCTTTACCTCGATCACGCTCAGGCCCTGGACGCCTGCCTCTTGCAGGGCCTCCTTGACCTCGTCGAGCTTGAAGGGCTTGATGATCGCCTCGATTTTCTTCATGCGGGCCTCCTCGCCGTGTTCTTGAAGGGGTCAGATCACTTCCCCGGAGCGGCGACAATTGCAGAGGGGGCGGGGCACGGGGCGGGCCGGGTGCGAAAAGTAAAAGCGCCTAAATATTGGGCATAATGCCCACACAAAAGGCGAAATGGAAACTTGGAGGGCGTGACCATGGACCGATTGCTGAGTGCGGCCCAAATGCGCGCCGTCGAAGGGGCGGCCATCGAGTCGGGCGCGGTGGACGCGCGCACCTTGATGGAACGCGCGGGCCGGGGCGCGGTCGCGGCGATGTTCGAACATTGGCCCGACCTGGCGCAGGTGCCCCGTCGGGCGGTCGTGCTGTGCGGGCCGGGAAACAATGGCGGCGACGGGTTCGTGGTGGCGCGCCTCTTGCACGAATGGGGCTGGCAGGTCGCGGTGTTCCTGTGCGGCGACCCGGACGCGCTGCCCCCCGACGCGCGACACAATTGCGCGCGCTGGGGCGCGCTGGGCCCGCTGCGCCGGGCCGCCGAGATCGACCGCGCCGACCAACTGGGGGCGCTGGGGGCCGACCTGTTCGTCGATGCGCTGTTTGGCACGGGGCTGAGCAGGCCGGTTGATGTGTCGATGCCGGGGCTGGCGGCGTTTTTCGAGTATGGCGCGCGTTGGCGCGACGGGGGCGGGCCGCCCACGGTGGCGCTGGACCTGCCCTCGGGGGTGTGCAGCGATAGCGGGCGGGTGCTGGGGGCGGCGATGGATGCAGCCCTGACGGTCGGCTTTCACAGGGCGAAACCGGGCCACTATCTGCTCCCGGCCGAGGGCGGCGGCGCGGCCCGGTGCGGCGCGTTGCGCATCGTCGATATCGGCCTGCCCGCTGGGATGGGCGCGGCGCCGGGGCCGGTCACGGCGCTGATCGGGCCGCCCGGCCGGGCGCTGGATAAACAGGCGTTGGGGGGACACAAATACAGCCACGGCCACGCGCTGGTGCTGGCGGGGGGGGCGGGGCGGACCGGGGCGGCGCGGCTGGCGGCGCGCGGCGCGCTGCGGATCGGGGCGGGACTGGTCAGCCTCGCCGCCCCCGGCGGGGCGATGATGGAATGCGCGTCGCACCTGACAGCCATCATGCTGCGCCGTTGCGACGATGCGCAGGCGCTGGCGGGCCTGCTGGAGGATGCGCGGTTCAGCGCGCTGTGCCTGGGGCCGGGGCTGGGCACCGGCCCGCGCGAGGCCGCCCTGGTGCGCGCGGCCCTGGCGGCGCGCCGCCCGACGGTGCTGGATGCCGACGCGCTGAGCCTGCTGGCCACCGATGCGTCCCTCTTTGCGGCACTGCACGCGGACTGCCTGCTGACGCCCCATGGGGGCGAGTTTGCCCGGCTGTTCCCCGATCTGGCCGCAGACCTGGCCGCGCCGGACCCACGCGGGCCGGCTTGTTCCAAGCTTGACGTGGTGCGCGCGGCGGCGGCGCGGGCGGGCTGTGCGGTGCTGCTCAAGGGGGCGGACACGGTGATCGCGGCCCCGGACGGGCGCGCGTGGGTCCATGCCGCGCTGTATGACCGGGCGGCGCCCTGGCTGGCGACGGCGGGCGCGGGGGATGTGCTGGCGGGGATCGCGGCGGGGCTGATGGCGCGCGGGATCGATGCGCCTCAGGCCGCCGGAATGGCCGCCTGGCTGCATGTCGAGGCCGCGCGCGCCTTTGGCCCGGGGCTGATTGCCGAGGATCTGCCCGAATGTCTGCCCCGGGTGCTGCGCGCGCTGGGCCTGTGACGCCGCCCCGATTGCGCGCCTTTGCCGTGGCGGGATGGGGCGGGCGCTTTAATCTTCTTCTGGTCAAAAATATCCATGATCCCACCGGGGGTGGGCGCATGGGGTCCAGCGTCAGCGCGGCGATGCCGTGCGCACCTCTAGCCCGTCGGCATAGATGACTTCGGATGCATCGAAGCCCAGGCGAAAAGAGGCATGTCCGGCCCTGTGCTCGCCTTGGATGTCGCGCAGGGTGCGGGCGCCGGCGCGGGTGATGATCCGGTCGCCGACCGAGAGGTATTCCACCGGCAGCGCGCCCTCCATCGTCAGGACGATCGTCCCCAGGGGCAGGGCCGCGGCGCGGGTTTCGGGATCGCCGTCCTGGTGTGCGGCCCGTCGGGGCCGAAGGATCGCATCGAACATGGCAGGGCCTCTCACGCCGTCGGCCCGATGATCAGCGACAAGATGTCGAAATTGCGTCGCTGTTGCGCTTTCTATGGGGCGCTTTTTCCGCTCGCATCCGGTTCGGGGCT
>JAFGTV010000054.1 GCA_016938875.1 Paracoccaceae bacterium | reverse complement strand
TTGCCACCGTTGGAGAGCAGCTTCACGCCATCCGGCCGCAGTTCTCCCTGGGGCGAGACGTGTCGATACAGGGTCTGCCGCGTAATCCCCAGCTCTTTGCAGAGCGTCCCGACGGTCGTCTCTGGCTGGCCCATGGCGGCCATGGCCAGGCGCAATTTGGCGGCGGTCATCTTGAACGGCCGTCCGCCTTTTCTTCCGCGTGCGCGGGCCGAAGCCAAGCCGGCCAGGGTCCGCTCCGAGATGAGTTCTCGTTCGAACTCCGCCAGCGCGGCGAAGATGCCGAACACCAGCTTGCCGGCGGCGGTCGTGGTGTCGATGGCGGCGCCGTGGCCGGTGAGGACTTTGAGGCCGATTCCGCGCTCGGTGAGATCATGGATCAGGTTGACCAGATGGCGGAGATCACGGCCGAGCCGATCGAGTTTCCAGACGATCAGGGTATCGCCGGATCGCAAGGCCTTTAGGCAGGCGGCGAGCCCTGGCCGGTCGTCGCGCTTGCCGGAGGCGCGATCCTCATAGATCTGGTTGGGCGCGACGCCGACGGCGATCAGGGTATCCCGCTGCAGGTCGAAGACCTGGCTACCGTCAGCTTTCGAAACCCGCATGTACCCGATCAACATGACGCCTCCCAAGGATTGATGACGGGCACGCCAGCCGCCACGAACGGTGCCGTGTCTCGCGTTGCCACCATCATCCCATTGGCAGCCGCCGTTGCTGCGATATAGCCGTCAACCGTGCCGATTGCCAGGCCTGCCGCCCGCGCCTTGGCCATCAGTTCGGCATAGGCTTGTGAGGCCGCCAGGTCGAACGCCAGCACGCGACCCGCGAACAGCGGCAACACCTGTCGCTCCAAGCTCTCGTGCAACCCATCCCGCCGCTGACCGGCCGGCAGCGAAGCCACGCCGAAACGCAGCTCGGCGACTGTGATGGCCGACAGGAACAGGGTTTCGAGCGGCTGGGCATCGATCCACGCGATGACGCGGGCCTCGGGGGCCTTGCGCAGCGGCTCCGAAATCACGTTCGTGTCGATGACGATCATTCGAAGCGCAGCGGCTCGGCAGGCGTCTTGTCACGCTCAAAGACCGCCACGTCCTCATCACTCAACCCAGTACGCCGACCGATGGCGGCCAGCAGCGAGCCCAGCCGGATCCTCCCTTCAGGCCTGACCGCCTCCTCCAGGATGGCGCGCACCTCGGCCTCAGTGCTGCGGCCGTGCATGGCCGCCCGCACGCGCAGAGCGCGATGCACCTCATCGGGCAGATTGCGCACTGTCAGGATGGCCATAGTCAATACCTCGTTTTGCATTCGACGCATACATTTTAGGTTTATGTATGCAGCTCTGCAAGTGTCATATAAACGGTCGATTAGGTGACCGTGTGCCGCAAACCGGCTGGGCCGTCCAAATCGGTCAC
>JAFGTV010000010.1 GCA_016938875.1 Paracoccaceae bacterium | reverse complement strand
CCTGGTGCTGGACTGGGCCGCCGACGAGGGGTGGAACCCCGGGCTGGACGATGCGGCGGCCTTTCTCGCCGCCGATCCGCAGGGATTTTTCATCCGCCGCGTTCAGGGCCAGCCGGTGGCCGCCATCTCGGTGGTGAATCACAGCGATGCCTTTGCCTTCCTGGGGCTTTACATCGTGGCGCCCGCCTTCCGTGGCCAGGGCCACGGGATGGCGGTCTGGCGCGCGGGGCTGGCCCATGCCGGGGCGCGCTGCGTCGGTCTGGACGGGGTGCCGGCACAGCAGGCCAACTATGCCCGCTCGGGGTTTGGCGCGGCGGGCCGGACCACGCGCTATCGCGGCACCCTTGCACGCGCGACGGGGACGGGGACGGGCATGTTCGCCGATCCAGCCACCGTGCGCCAGGCGGATGCCCAGGCCACCGGGGTCCGGCGCGATCGTTTCGCCGCCCATTGGTTCGCCGACACGCCCACCCGGCGCACCGTGACGCTGCGCGGGGCCGAGGGCACGGGCGCCTTTGCAACGATCCGGCGCTGCCGCGAGGGGGCCAAGATCGGGCCGTTCCACGCCCAAAGCGAACCCCAGGCCCGCGCCCTGCTGGACGCCTTGGCCGCGACGCTGCCCGCCGGACCGGTGTTCATCGACCTGCCCGACCCCGCGGATCACTTCGCGGCCATGCTGGAGGGGATGGGATTCGTGCCGGTGTTTGAAACCGCGCGGATGTATTGCGGCCCCGCCCCGATCGCGCAGCCCCCGGCGTTTTACGCCAGCGCCACGCTGGAGCTGGGCTAGCCCCTTGGATACCGGGAACGCGCGGGGCCATGACATGGCGCCCGCGCATCCCGTTCGGGATCACATCACGCGGTAGTTCGGCGATTCGCGCGTGATCTGCACGTCGTGCACGTGGCTTTCCTTCAGCCCCGCGCCGGTGATGCGCACGAACTGGCAGTTCTGGCGCATCTCGTCCACCGTGGCGCAGCCGGTATAACCCATCGCCGCGCGCAAACCGCCGACCAGCTGATGGATCACCGCGCCTGCGGACCCCTTATAGGCCACCTGCCCCTCGATCCCCTCGGGCACCAGCTTGTCGCTGGCGGCGTCTTTCTGGAAATAGCGGTCGGCCGAGCCGCGCGCCATCGCGCCCAGGCTGCCCATGCCACGATAGGATTTGAACGAGCGCCCCTGATACAGGATCACCTCGCCGGGGGATTCGTCGGTGCCCGCGATCATGCTGCCGACCATCGCACAGGACGCGCCCGCCGCGATCGCCTTGGCGAAATCGCCCGAATACTTGATGCCGCCATCGGCGATGACCGGCACGTCGCCGGCCCCCGAGGCGCAATCCATGATCGCGGTCAATTGCGGCACGCCCACACCCGCCACCATCCGCGTGGTGCATATCGAGCCCGGCCCGATCCCCACCTTGACCGCATCCGCCCCCGCGCCGATCAGCGCGCGCGTCGCCTCGGCGGTGGCGACGTTGCCGGCGACGACCTGCACACCGTTATTGGCCCGCTTGATGCGTTCCACCGCGCGGGCCACCCCCTCGGAATGGCCATGGGCGGTGTCGATCACGATCATGTCCACACCCGCGTCGATCAGCGCCTCGGACCGCTCGAACCCGGCATCGCCCACGGTGGTGGCGGCCGCGACGCGCAGCCGGCCCAACTCGTCCTTGCAGGCCTGGGGGTTGAGAACCGCCTGTTCGGTATCCTTGAGGGTCAACAGCCCGGTCAGCCGTCCCGCCCCGTCGGTGATCAGCAGTTTCTCGATCCGGCGCGCGCGCATCAGGCTCAGCGCCTCGCCGCGGTCGGCGGGTTCCTTGAGCACGGCCAGATTGTCAGAGGTCATCATCACCCGCACCGGGGTGCTGTCATCATTGGCAAAGCGCATGTCGCGGTTGGTGACGATGCCGACTACGTGGCCCTGTTCGTCGACCACCGGAAAACCGGTGAAATTATACCGCTCGATCAAGGCCTTGGCGTCGGCCAGCGTCTGGTCGGGGGTCAGGGTGATGGGGCTGTAGACCACGCCCGATTCAAACCGCTTGACCCGGCGGACCTGGCGCGCCTGTTCCTCGATATCCAGGTTGCGGTGGATCACGCCCATGCCGCCGACCTGGGCCATGGCGATGGCCATGCGGTATTCGGTGACCGTGTCCATGGCCGAACTGAGCAGCGGGATGTTCAACTGGATCGACCGCGTGACCCGCGTTGCGGTATCGGCCTGGTTGGGCAGCACGGAACTGGCCGCGGGAACCAGCAGAACGTCATCAAAGGTAAGAGCCTCGCGAATCTCCATGGGGGTCTCCTCGGGAGTGTTCGTTTGGCGCTTCCCTATTTCACGCAGAGGGCAAAAAGGGAAGGGCAAATGCAGGATATACCGCGCGGGCGGCCCCTAGCAGCAGTTTTGCTCCAGGTGCCACAGCAGGGCCTGGGCCTCGGCATCGTCGATCTCTTCGAAAAACGCCGAGAGCGTGTTCATCTGGCTGCCGATGAAATAAAGGTTGTCGTTGCCCATGCGCTCTTTCTCGATCAACTTTTTATCGAAATAGGCCGTCCAGCGGGTATCGGTGTCGCGCATCCGCCCGGCCAAATGCGCCATCAGGCGATCGGCATTGCCGTCGCAATCCATGCCCAGAAAACTGACATAGCGATCCAGGGGGGCTTGGGTCATGCCGGGCACTCCTTTCGGCGGGGAATTTGCCGATGCTGCTAGGGCGAAACCGGGCGGCTGTCTGGAAAGAAGGGGGATATTGCGACCGTTTCGCGCGGCGCGCGGGTGCAGTTGCCCACGCGCGCGCCGCTTTGCCCGTTCCTTGGGCCCGGGCGGGATGGCGGGCCGAAAGCAAGGGCGGCGCGTCAGACCCGGGCGGCGTTGGTCTTCGGACCAAGCCCGCCCTTGGCCCAGGCCTGCATCACCTTGGCCGCGATGGCCGGGATCGCCAGGCTGGCCCCGATCAACGCGACAGCGCCGACCAGGCGAAACGCCCCGCCCTGCCCGGCCGCGGCCAGCGTCAGCATCAGGCTGGCAAAGGCCGCCAGCGGAAAGGTGAACGCCCCCCAAAGCGGCGTGAACCCCGCGCGGATGACCCACGCCAGCCGCACCAGCAGCGCCGCCAGGATCGCCCCCGCCAGCCCCGCCAGCACCAGCGCGGCTCCCGGCCGGTCCAACAGCATCGCAACCGTACCCAACAGGCAGGCGGGCGCCAGGTGGATCGCCAGCAGCGGGCGCAGCGGCACCGGCACGTCACGGCGGATCAGCTGCACCAGGCTGAGGGTCCAGATCACCGCCGCCGCCGCCCCCGCGCCGTAAAAGATCACCGTGGACAGCCCCACATGGCCCAGCGGCAGGGCGGCGATCGGCGCCACGATGAACCCGACGAAAAGCAGGTGCCAGACCGGTGTGACCGCGCGCTGTTCGGCAGGTCCGGTCAGAAATCCGCGGATCACCAGCGCCACCAGCCCCAGGTGCAGCGCCAACCCGGCCCAAAGCACGGCCTCGGCCAGCGGCCGGGCCAGCGGCACCAGCGTGGCCGCCAGCAGGTACAGCGACAGCACCAATGCGGCCAGCCCCGCGCGACCGGGCAGCACCCGCAGATCCTCGATCACGACACCGGGGCGGCGGCGCACCTTTATCCCGTAAGCCACGAGGCAAAAGAGGAAAAGCAGCGTCACAGCACCCAGGATCAGCTCGCTTACCGCGGTCGGCGCGGCGAAAACCTCGCCCGCGCGACGCCAGGCCAGTCCCAGGCCAAAGGCGCCCAGCAGCGGCGGAAAGATCGCGGGCGGGGTCTGATCGCCAAAGCGCGGGCGGGGGGTGAACATCGGGTGGACCTCCTGCAATATCCCGACTGTCTTTGCCACGGCCGCGCGCCCGGGGGCAAGCGACTTGCCCCCCGGCGCGCCAGCGGCAAGGATGGCGCGCAAAGCGCAAAGGAAACTCGATGGCGAAACATGGCTATGAGGGGGGGCGGCTGGATCTGCCCTTTGTGGGGATCGCGACCTTTGGCAAGCGGCCCCACGTGGCCGACTGGGCCGGGATGCGCGCCGATGTGGCAGTGCTGGGCGCGCCCTTCGACGGCGGCACCCAATACCGCCCCGGCGCGCGGTTCGGCCCGCGCGCGGTTCGCGAGGCCTCGACGCTGTTTTCCTTTGGCCATGCGGGGGCCTATGACCACGAGGACGACGCCACCTACCTGGGCGCGGATGTCGATATCGTGGACATGGGCGACGCCGATATCGTCCACACCGACACCGAAACCAGCCATGCCAACATCGAGGCCGGTGTGCGCGCGGCACTGGCGGCCGGCGCGTTGCCTGTGCTGATCGGGGGCGATCATTCGGTCAATATCCCCGCGATCCGGGCGTTTGACGATCAAGGGCCGTTTCACATCGTGCAGATCGACGCGCATCTGGATTTCGTGGATGTCCGCCACGGGGTGCGCCACGGCCACGGCAACCCGATGCGGCGCGCCGCCGAACGCGACTATGTCACCGGGCTGACGCAGATCGGCATCCGCAACGTGTCCTCGACCGCGCGCGAGGGGTATGAGGACGCCCGCGCGCGGGGCTCGGACATCGTGTCGGTGCGCCAGGCCCGCGCGATGGGAACCAAGGCCCTGCTGGCGCGGATCCCAAAGGGCGCGCGGGTCTATGTGACCATCGACATCGACGCGTTCTGCCCCTCGATCGCGCCGGGAACGGGCACGCCCAGCCATGGCGGTTTTCTGTATTACGAGGTTCTGGAACTGATGCAGGGGATCGCGCGCGACCACCAGGTGATCGGCCTGGACCTGGTCGAGGTCGCCCCGGCCTATGACCCCGCCGGGATCACCGCGATCCTGGCCGCGCAGCTTTTGCTGAACACGTTGGGCTTCATCTTTCACGCGCGCGCCGGCGCCGCGGGCTAGGGCGCGCGTCCGCTCCGCCCATTTGCACGGCGTGCGCGGCGGCAGGCGGATCTGCACCTGCTTTTGCCGCCGCGGTGACTGGGATGCCCCTTGATCGCCTTGATCCGCGCCAGATCGTGCAGGATCGCCGGTTCGACACTCGACCGCGCATTTGCCGCCGGCCCCATCAGCAACGCACAAAGCCCCAGGATCAGACCGCGTTTCGTGGCACTGTGCCGTCAAACCGGGCCCCACGGCCCGATGCACGGGGCGCCCGCCCGACCAGATGTCGGGATGCGCGGGGTCCGGGTTCCCCGCCCGGCGCGGGGCATGCCCGGAGCGCGGCGATCAAGTTTTTGCTTTACGCACCCGATCCGGCCGCTACTCTCGGGCGCAAATTAAGAAAACTCAGGGAGGAACGATCATGAAAACCCTTTTGGGCGCTGCCGCGCTTGCCTCTTTCACCCTTGGCTTTGCCGCCGAGGCGATGGCGACCGAGTGGAATGTCTCGGTCTGGGGCAAACGCCGGGCCTTTACCGAACATGTCGAAAAACTGGCCGAACTGGTGTCGGAAAAGACCGGCGGCGAATTCACCATGAACATCTCGTATGGCGGGCTGTCCAAGAACACCGAGAACCTGGACGGCATTTCCATCGGCGCCTTCGAGATGGCACAATTCTGCGCGGGCTATCACCGCGACAAGAACCCCACGATCACCGTGCTGGAGTTGCCCTTTCTGGGTGTCGACAGCCTGGAGCAGGAACGCGAACTGTCGATGGCGGTCTACAAACAGCCCGCCGTGGTCGCCGACCTGGCGCGCTGGAACGCCACGCTGCTGATGCCCTCGCCGTTGCCGCAGTACAACTTTGTGGGCGTGGGCGACGCGCCGATGACGCTGGCCGATTACAAGGGGCTCAGCGTGCGCGCGACCGGCGGCATCGGCGCCGCGATGGAGATGATCGGCGCCGTGCCCACCTCCATGTCAGCCACCGAGGTACGCCAGGCACTCGATAGCGGCGTGGTCAAGGCGGTGTCCTTTGCCCCCCATGCCCACATGTCCTTTGGCACGATCGAGACCGGCAAATGGTGGACCACCAACCTCAACCCCGGCACGGTGAACTGTCCCGTGGTGGTCAATACCGACGCGCTGGACGCGCTGAGCGATGACGAACGCGCCGCCCTGCTGGGGTCGGTCGATGAGGCGCTGGATTACTACATCGACTATTACAACAACGAGACCATGGCCAAATGGGGCCCGGCGCTGGACGAACGCGGGATCGAGCGGATCACCTATCCGAAAGAGGAACTGGACGCCTTCCGCGCCGCCGCGGCCGGCCCCGCCGCCGAAGCGTGGATCGCGGAAAACAGCGCGCGTGGCCTGCCCGCACAAGAGCTCTATGACTTCGTCACCGGCATGATCGGGCAGTAATCCCTGCCCCATTGACCGCCGCGCCCCACCCGCGGGGCGCGGCGGTTTCGCGTCAAAGGAGACGGCTCATGGCCACCCTTGCCTCGGTTCTGGAGGATGACAGCACGCTGTCGCGCATCGACCGCGCGCTGTTCCGCGTCGAGCGGGAACTGGCGCTGATCTCTGGTCTGGCGGTGTTTTCGCTGATGCTGTTGGCGGTGGTGTCGGTCGGCGGGCGCAACTTCTTCAATCACCCGGTGCCGGGCTATGTCGACTGGATCCAGCAGGCGATGCCGCTGATCGCGTTCATGGGCGTGTCCTATACCCAGCGCGAGGGCGGCCATATCCGCATGGATATCCTCATCGGCGCGCTCAAGGGGCGCGCGCTGTGGGCCGCCGAATTCATCACCACCTTTGCCATGCTGGTGCTGATGGTGCTGCTGGTCTGGGGCACGTTCGCGCATTTCCAGCGCAGCTTTGATTTCAACGCCCCGCTGTGGAGCCGCGATTCCAGTTTCGACATCAACCTGCCGCTATGGCCGGCCAAGCTGTTGGCGCCGTTCGCCTTTTCGGTGCTGTGCCTGCGGCTGGTGGTGCAGTTGTGGGGTTATGGCCGGGCCTTTGTCCTGGGTTTGGTGGAACCCGTGGCGGTGCCGCTGGTGCAATCGGCAGCCGAACAGGCCGCCGCCGAGGCGACCCATGTCTCGGGCGCGGACGAATAGGGGGCGGGTATGGATCCGATCGAAATTGGTATCGCGGTTTCCATCGGCCTGTTGGTCATGGTGGTGCTGGGCATGCGCGTGGCCTTTGCCGCGGCGCTGGCCGGGATGGTGGGGCTGATCTGGATATTCTGGGCGAAAAAGGGCTATGACCCGGCCGATTTCGGATGGGCGCTGACGGTGGCGGTGAAAACCGCCGGCCAAGTGCCCCATTCCAAGGTCGCCAGCCAGGCGCTGAGCCTGATCCCCACCTTTATCCTGATCGGCTATCTGGCCTATTACGCGGGGCTGACGCGCGCGCTCTTCGAGGCGGCGAAACGCTGGGTCGGCTGGCTGCCTGGCGGGCTGGCGGTCTCGACCGTGTTTGCCACCGCGGGGTTTGCCGCCGTGTCGGGCGCGTCGGTTGCCACGGCCGCCGTCTTTGCCCGCATCGCGATCCCCGAGATGCTGAGGGTCGGCTATGACAAACGCTTTGCCGCGGGCGTGGTGGCCGCGGGCGGCACCCTGGCCAGCCTGATCCCGCCCTCGGCGATCCTGGTGATCTATGCCATCATCGTGGAACAGGACGTGGGCAAGCTGCTGCTTGCGGGGTTCATCCCCGGCGTTTTCTCGGCGTTCATCTATGCCACGCTGATCGTCGGCATGGCGTTGGTTTGGCCCAAGTTCGGCCCGCCCGTGCGCGGGTTCACCTGGGGGCAACGGTTCAGCGCGTTGCCGCCTGCCCTGCCCATCGTGTTCGTCGTCGTGACCATCGTCTTTTTCGTCTACAACCCGTTTGGCGGCGACGCCTGGGGCACCCCGACCGAGGGCGGCGCGCTGGGGGCCT
Source organism: Paracoccaceae bacterium (assembly GCA_016938875.1). Taxonomy (GTDB): domain Bacteria; phylum Pseudomonadota; class Alphaproteobacteria; order Rhodobacterales; family Rhodobacteraceae; genus Rhodovulum. The sequence goes on along the minus strand of JAFGTV010000010.1, from coordinate 70,185 downwards.
TTGTGGTGTTCCTGATGGCGGTGTGGCACGGGATGCGCTGGCGCCAGCTCAAGGATGCGCTGCTGGAAACCGCCAAGCTGGCGGTGATGATCTTTACCATCATCTGGGGCGTGCTGATCTATGTCCGCTTTCTGGGCTTTGCCGATCTGCCGGGCGCGTTCGCCGACTGGATCACCTCGCTGGAACAATCGCCGATGCTGACGCTGGTGATGATCCTGCTGGCCTATGCGGTGCTGGGGATGTTCATGGACGCCATCGGGATGCTGCTGCTCACGCTGCCGGTGGTTTATCCGGCGGTGATGGCGCTGAACGGGGGCGAGTTCGTGTCGGCCGCCGACAGCGCGTTCGGCATGTCGGGGCCGATGTGCGCGATCTGGTTCGGCATCCTGGTGGTCAAGATGGCAGAGTTCTGTCTGATCACGCCGCCCATCGGGCTGAACTGTTTCGTGGTGGCCGGGGTGCGCGACGACCTGTCGGTTCAGGACGTGTTTCGCGGCGTGGCGCCGTTCTTTGTGGCCGATGCGATCACCATAGCGGTGCTGGTCGCGGTGCCGGGGATCGTGCTGTGGCTGCCCAGCATGGCCTGAGCGGGGCCGGACCTAGAACGCCGCGCCCGTGCCGCTGCCCAACTCGCGCAGGATGACGGCGATGTTCTCGCGCATCGCGCCCTGCCGGGCCAGGCGCAGCCGCTCGATCCCCTGCACCGCCTGGGCCAGCGTCGCGGTATAGCCCGAGGTCACCCGACGCTCCAGCCGCGCGCGCCCCGTGCCATCCACCAGCCGGTACGCGGTGCTCAGCACCACCTTGGTGCTGGAGGGCTCGGCGGGGCCCTGGGCGATGTCCAGCACCGTGGCCTCCAGCGTCAGGGGGCCGCCGGGGGCCATGATGCCGCCCTGGCGCAGCGCGTTTTCCAGCGCCGCCGCGAATGTCCCGTCCGACAGATCCCCGGCCCAGGCCGGGATCGTGGCCCCGCCGCCGGGGATCACCACCGCGCCGATCGCCCCGCTATAGGCGCTTTGCGCCGCAACCGGGGTGATACCGACCGGCACCGGCCCCTCGGGTCCACGGGTCTGCACGCAGCCCGCCAAGGTGGCGCAGATCACCGCAAATGCCGCCACGCGGCGGGGCAGTACAAACATTCTCGATCTCCCTCAAGGGGCGGCGCGCGCCCCGGGCCATGGATATCCGACCCACCCACCCTAACGCCAAAGCAGCGAGCGGCCATCGGCAAACACATGCACCTTGCCCGGATCGGCGGTCATCCGCACGGCCTGCCCGCGCAGCCCGGTATGAATGCCCGGCAGCTTGGCGATCACCGGATCCTGATCCGGCGCGGCGCGCTCGAAGTAGAGCTGCGTGACCTCGCCCAGCGCCTCGACGATCTCGACCCGCCCCTCATGGGCATAGCTTTCGCCCTCGGTGGCAATCATGTCCTCGGGGCGAATACCCACGCTGACGGGGCGGTTCATGTCCTGGGGTTGGGTGGGGATCCTCGCGGTGATGGTGCCGCCCTGGGTCAACTTCAGCCGTGTGACCGGGCCGACCCCGACCACCTGCCCCGCCAACAGGTTCATCGCGGGCGAGCCGATGAAGCGCGCGACGAATTCCGAATTGGGGCGCTCATACAGCTCCAGCGGCGGGCCGACCTGGGCAATGCCCTTGTCGGCCAGCACCGCGATGCGGTCGGCCAGGGTCATCGCCTCGACCTGGTCATGGGTGACGTAGATCATCGTGCTGTCGGGCATCGCCTCTTTCAGTTGGGCGATCTCGATCCGGGTGGCCACGCGCAGCGCCGCATCAAGGTTCGAAAGCGGCTCGTCGAAGAGATAAACCTTGGGATCACGCACGATGGCCCGGCCGATGGCGACCCGCTGACGCTGCCCCCCCGACAGCGCCTTTGGCAGGCGATCCAGATAGGGGTCCAGTTGCAGGGTTTTCGCCGCACGCGCCACGGCGGCGTCGATCTCGGCACGCGATTTCCCGGCGATCTTCAGCGCAAAGGCCATGTTGTCGCGCACGCTCATATGCGGGTAGAGCGCATAAGATTGAAACACCATCGCGATGCCGCGCTGCGCGGGCGGCACGTCGTTCATCCGCACGCCGTCGATCTCCAGCGTGCCGGCGGTGATCTTTTCCAGCCCCGCGATCATCCGCAAGAGCGTGGACTTGCCACAGCCGGACGGGCCGACGAACACGATCAGCTCGCCCGTGGCGATGTCCAGGTCAATGTCGCGCAGCACATCGACCTTGCCATAGGCCTTGCCCACACCTGTCAGTTTCAGATCGGCCATCAGGGCTCTCCCGTTTTGCGCAGCATCAGGCAGGGTTGCCAGGGGCCCAGGTGCACCCGGCCATCGGCGCCCGGATGGGCCGCGTTGATCTCGGCCCCCACGGGCTGCCACGCGCCGGGCGGCTGATCCAGCGCGGCCGGATCCGCGCCCAGATTGAACGCGCAGAACATCTCGACCCCGCTGCCGACCCGGTAAAAGGACAGCACATCGCCCTCGGCGCGCATCCCCTTCAGCGTGCCGGTGGCCAGCACCGGGTGGGCGTGGCGAAACGCGATGGCGCGCCGATAGTGGTGCAGCACGGCCTGGGGCGCGTGTTCCTGGGCGTCGACGGCCAGCGCCAGATGGGCCGCGGGCACCGGCAGCCAGGGGTGCGGCGCGGTGGTGAACCCGCCATGCAGGGCCTCGCCCTGCCAGACCATCGGGGTGCGGCACCCGTCGCGCCCCTTGAACCGGGGCCAGAAGGCGATGCCATAGGGATCTTGCAACGCCTCATAGGGCACGTCGGCCTCGGGCAGGCCCAGCTCCTCGCCTTGATAAAAGCACAGCGTGCCGCGCAGGCAGACCATCAGCGTGGCATAGGCCCGAACCGCCGCACCCGACAGATCCCAGCGGCTGGCATGGCGCACCACGTCATGGTTCGACAGCGCCCAACACACCCAGCCCTGGGCCGCGACGCGGTCCAGCGTGGCATAGGTCTGGGCCACGCGCGCAGCACTCAGCGGCTCTTGGGACAGGAACTCGAACCCATAGCACATCTGCACCTTGTCCCCGCCCGAGGTATAGTCCCCCAGGATCTCCAGCCCCCGCTGGGCATCGCCCACCTCGCCCAGGGCGACCGCGCCGAACGCATCCAGCACCGCGCGAAACCGGCGCAGAAAGACCAGGTTCTCGGGCTGGTTCTTGTCATGGATGTGGCGCTGATGGTTATAGGGGTTCACCCGCGGCGCGATCGTGTCGTTGCGATCGGCCGGGGGCAGCGCGGGGTTGTCGCGCAACGCCTTGTCGGCAAAGTAAAAGTTGATCGTGTCCAGCCGGAACCCATCGACCCCGCGTTCCAGCCAGAACCGCGCCACGTCCAGCAACGCGTCCTGCACGTCGGCGCAATGCAGGTTCAGGTCGGGCTGGCTGGCCAGGAAATTATCAGGTAATACTGCTCGCGCTCGGTGTCCCATTGCCAGGCCGGACCGCCAAAGATCGACAGCCAGTTGTTGGGCGGCGTGCCATCGGGTTTCGCATCGGCCCAGACATACCAGTCGGCCTTTGGGTTGTCGCGCGACGCGCGGCTCTGGGCAAACCACGGATGCGCGTCCGAGCTGTGCGACAACACCAGATCAATCATCACCCGCAGCCCCAGCGCATGGGCCATCTCGATCAGCGCGTCGAAATCGGCCAGGCTGCCAAAGATCGGGTCAACATCGCAATAATCGCTGACATCATAGCCGAAATCGCGCATCGGCGAGGGAAAGAAGGGCGAGATCCAGATCGCATCCACCCCCAGCGCGGCGACATAGGGCAGCCGGTTCACGATCCCCAGCAGATCGCCGATGCCGTCGCCATTGCTGTCCTGAAAGCTGCGCGGATAGATCTGATAGATCACCGCACCGCGCCACCAGTCGGGATTGGATGTCAGCGCCATCGCGTCCTCACTTGACCGAGCCGGCCAGCAGGCCGCGCACCAGATACCGTTGCAGGGTGAAAAAGACCAGCAGCGGCACCGCCATCGAGGTGAACGCCGCCGCCGCCAGGATCCCCCAATCGCCACCGCGCGACCCCAGCAGATCGTCGGCGATCTTGACCGTCATCACCTTGGCCTCGTCGGATGAGGGCAGGAACACCTTGGCCACCAGCAGGTCGTTCCAGACCCACAGGAATTGAAAGATCGCGAAGCTGGCCAGCGCCGGAAACGACAGCGGCAGCACGATGCGGGTAAAGACCTGGAAATCGGTGGCCCCGTCGACCTTTGCGCTTTCGATGATGTCGCGCGGCAGCCCGGCCATGTAGTTGCGCAGCAGATAGATCGCCAGCGGCAGGCCGAACCCGGTATGGGCCATCCAGATGCCGACGAAGCTCTGCCCGATGCCGACCTTTTGGTGCAGCGACAACAGAGGCACCAGCGCCAGTTGCAGCGGCACCACCAACAGCCCCACCACGGCGGCGATCAATAGCCCCCGGCCCGGAAACTCCATCCAGGCCAGCGCATAGGCGGCAAAGGCGGCGATCAGGATCGGGATGATCGTGGCCGGGATCGTCACCGTCAGCGTGTTGACAAAGGCCTGCCCCATGGCATCGGCCCCCAGCACGCGGGCGTAGTTGTCCAAGGTTGCGCGCGGTGGCGTGGCCGCCCGGAAATAGATCGACGGCGCGCGCGCCGAACGCTGCGGGTGCGGTGACGCGAAACGCGCCATCGGGGGCGACGCTCAGCGTTCCCTCGCCCCTCAACGCGGCCACCTCGCCGGGTTTGAACGCGGCCGGGGCGCGGCCGGTGACGCCAAACCCCGTGACCCTGCCCTGCCCGCCCGTCAGCGCAAAGACATTGCCGGTGATCGCCCAGCCGCCCGCATCCGGGGTCGCCGCATCCGGGTCGGGGCGGGCGCGATAGCTCTGCTCGACCGCCAACGGCGCCAACCACCAGCCGGTGGCCGAAATCTGGTCGCGGTCGCGAAACGATGACACCAACAGCCCCACCGTCGGGATCAGCCACAGCACCACCAGCGCGAAAACGGTGATGTTGATCGCCCAGCCCAGCCGCGACTTCTGCCCCGCGATCCCGCTCATCTGCGCATCTCCCGCCGGGCCTGAAGGATGTTCCACACCATCACCGGCAGCACGATCAGCATGATCACAAAGGCCACCGCCGTGGCCCGCCCGTCATCCTTGAACATATAGCTCATCATATAGCTGGGCAGGATCTGGGTGCCGAAATTGCCCCCCGTCATGGTGTAGACGATGTCGAACACCTTGAGCACCAGGATGGTGATCGTGGTCCACACCACCACGATCGTGCCCATGATCTGCGGCACCTTGATCCGCAGAAAGATCTGGAAAGGGTTGGCGCCGTCCAGGATCGCGGCCTCGATGGTTTCCTCGGGGATGCCGCGCAGCGCGGCCGACAGGATCACCATGGCGAACCCGGTCTGGATCCAGATCAGGATCACCATCAGGAAAAAGTTGTTCCAGAACGGGATCTGGATCACGTCCACCGGCTCTGCCGCCCCCAGTGCCGCGCGGATCGCGTTGATCAACCCGATATCGGCCTGGTTGGCATAGACGAATTTCCAGATCAGCGAGGCCCCGACGAAACTGATCGCCATCGGCATGAAGATCATGGATTTCGCCAGGTTCCCCCAGCGCAGCCTGTCAGTCAACTGGGCCGAGACCAACCCAAAGAACGTCGCCCCCGCCGGCACCACCAGCACCCACAGCAGGTTGTTGAACACCGCCGTGCGAAACCCCGCATCCCCCGCCAGGGCCGCGTAATTGCCCAGCCCGATGAACCCGTCCCCGTCGCGGTTGAACAGCGAGCGCCAGAAAGACCCGACCACCGGATAAGCCAGGTAAAGCCCCAGCGCCGCCACTGCGGGAAACAGAAAGAGCCACGGGCGCACCGCGTTGGCGCGGCTGATGTTGCGCCCCGGATCTTTCCCGCGCGCGGGAAAGATCACCCGGTCGAGGATCAGGTTGGAGGCGTAAAAATACCCCACGCAGCCCCCGACCCCGATCAGGATCGTCACGATCCCCTGCACCAGCGGCGACATCGCCCGGCCCCCTGCCTAACGCGCCCTCATCGGATCGCGTCCCAGCGGGTCTGGATGTCGTGGGCGACCTCTTGGGCGCTTTTCTCGCCGGTGGTATAGGCGACCATGCCCTTCCAGAACGCATCCGCGCCGATCTCTCCGGGCATCAGGTCAGAGCCGTCGAACCGGAACGTGGTGGCGTTGGTCAGAATCTCGCCCTGCGCGCGGGCGGCGGCGGTGCCATAGGCCGCGGGATTGGCCGCGGTAAACGGCGTCAGAAAGCCCGATTGCGCCATCCAGATCTCGTGTGCGATGGGGGTTTTCAGGAACGCGATGAACGCATGGGCCGCGGGACTGTCGCGGGTGATCGCCCACAGGGTGCCCGCGCCCAGAACCGGCTTGCCCAGATCCTTGCCCGTATAGGCGGGGAAGTAGAAGAAATCGACATCGCGCCCCATCTCGACCCCGTCGGGGAAGAACGTGTTGATGAAGCTGGCCTGCCGGTGCATGTAGCACCCCGGCGGGAACGAAAAGAGCCCCGCCGGGCTGTCGCGGAAATCGGTGGTCGCCACGGCCTGCGACCCGCCGGCCACAAAGGCGTCATTGCGCGCGAACCAGCCATAGTCCTCGATCGCGCCGACCACGGCCGGATCGTCGAACGGGATCGCATCCGTCACCCATTCATCATAGATTTCAGGTGGTTGGGTGCGCAGCATCAGATCCTCGACCCAATCCGTCGCGGGCCAGCCGGTCGCCGCCCCCGACCCCAGGCCGATGCACCAGGGCGTCGCCCCCTCGTCGGCGATTTGCTGGGTCAGCGCCTTGAGCTGCTCCATCGTCTGGGGCACCTCATAGCCCGCCTCGTCAAAGGCGTCGGGCACATACCAGACCAGGGATTTCAGATCGACCTTGTAGAAGAACCCAAAGAGCTGATCCGCCCCATCGGCATCGGCATAGGTGCCCAGGTCGACCCAGCTTTGCCCCGCGGCATAGTTGTCGCGCACCCACTGGGCGGTGTCCGCCCCCAGCGGCGTCAGAAACCCGCGCCGCGCCATGTCCGCGGCCAGTCCCGGCTGGGGAAAGACCGCGATATTGGGGGCCGATCCGGCCTGCGCGGCGATCACGATGTCCTGCTCGAAACTGTCCGAGCCGGAATAATTGACCACCGCACCCGTGGCGGCCTCGAAATAGGCCAGGACGGTTTCCACCAGCACCTTGTCGGGGCCGATCCAGGGGCCGGTGATGTCCAGCGTCTGGCCGGTCAGGTCGGTCTTGGCAAAGGTTTCATAGCTGTCCCAGCTGAATTGCGCGCCGGTGCCGGGGGGGAATTTCAGGTCTTGCGCGGGGGCTGCGCCTGCCGCCAGGCCTGCCGCAACAACACCCACCATCCATTTGATATACATAGCATCCTCCCATCCCGCACGGTTTGTCCGTGGCGTGTGTTTGCGGGCTTGGGCGGCGCCGGTCACCGCCATCGCCTTGCCCGCCAACGGTGGCCCAAGGCCCCGCCTGTGTCAACCACAGCGAGTATCGTGCCTCCCCGGCTTGACGCGTGCCCCACACGCGCGCAACCATCCCCCATGAGCCCGCGCATCCCCCTGAACCGCAGCGATTTCCCGCCCGGCTTTGTGTTCGGCACCGCCACCTCGGCCTATCAGGTCGAGGGCAGCGGTTTCGGCCAGGCCGGGTCCAGCCATTGGGACAGTTTCGCCGCCACCCCCGGCACCGTGGCCGACGGGAGCGATGGCGCGCGCGCCTGCGATCACTATCACCGCTTTGCCGGGGATCTGGACCTGGTGGCGGCGGCGGGCTTTGACCTTTACCGGTTTTCCACCTCCTGGGCGCGGGTCATGCCCCGGGGGACCGGCGCGCCGAATGAGGCGGGCCTGGATTTCTATGACCGGCTGGTGGACGCGATGCTGGCGCGCGGTCTGACCCCCGCGCTGACGCTTTATCACTGGGAATTGCCCTCGGCCCTGGCCGACCGGGGGGGATGGGCCAACCGCGAGACCGCCCACGCCTTTGCCGGTTTTGCCGCGCTGATGGCGCGCCGGCTGGGCGACCGGGTCTGGTCCTGGGCCACGATAAACGAGCCGTGGTGCGTGTCCTGGCTGAGCCATTTCGAGGGGCACCATGCGCCGGGCCTGCGCGACATCCGCGCCACCGCGCGCGCGATGCACCATGTCGGGCTGGCCCATGGCCTGGCGATGGACGCGCTGCGGGCCGAGGGTGCGGCGAACCTGGGCGTGGTGCTGAATTTCGAACCCGCCCTGCCCGGCGACGACAGCCCGGCCAGCCACGCCGCGGCCGCCCGCCACGATGCGATCTATAACCGCTTTTTCGTGCAGGCGATGACCCAAGGCCGCTATCCGCCCGACGCGCTGGAGGGGCTGGGCCCGCACCTGCCCCCCGGCTGGCAAGCGGACTTGGCGACGATTTCCCGACCGCTCGACTGGTTGGGGGTGAATTACTATACGCTCAAACGGCTGCGCGCCGCACCTGGCCCCTGGCCCGGCCTGTGCGCGGCCCCGGCGCAGGGCGCGACCACCGATATGGGGTGGGAGATTGCCCCGCAGGCGCTGACCGGCCTGCTGACATGGTTGGCGCGCGGCTATACCGGGGCGCTGCCGCTTTATGTGACCGAAAACGGCATGGCCGCGCGGGATGTGATGCGCGCCGGGGGCGTGCAGGACGAGGACCGCATCGCCTATCTGGCCGCCCATTTGCAGGCCGCGCGCGCGGCCATCGCCGCCGGTGTGCCGCTGCGGGGCTACGTGATCTGGTCGCTGATGGACAATTTCGAATGGGCCTTTGGCTATGACAAACGCTTTGGCCTGGTGCATGTCGATTTCAACAGCTTGCAGCGCACCCCCAAGGCGTCCTACCACGCGGTGACACGAATGCTGAAAGGGGCGGCGGGGTGAACGCGCTTGTCATTGATATCGGCGGCACCAATACCCGCGTGGCCCTGGCCAGCGGCCCCGCCATCGTGCCGGGCAGCGTTCGGCGCTATCGCAACGCCGAGCACGCCGGGCTGGACGCGGTTCTGGCGCGGTATCTGTCGGATGCCGGCACCCCGCCGATCCAAAGCGCCTGCGCCGCGCTGGCCGGCCCGGTGCGCGATGGGCGCGGGCGGCTGACCAACCTGGACTGGACCATCGACGAGGCCGATATCGCCCGGGTCACCGGTGCCCGGCGGGTCCGGCTGATCAACGACCTTCAGGCCCAGGGATATGCGCTGGACCACCTGTCGCCGGGCGCGCTGATCCCGGTTCTGCACGGACCGCAGGTGCGCGGTGGCGCGCGGCTGGTGATCGGCATCGGCACCGGGTTCAACGCGGCGGCCGTGCATGCCGGACCCACCGGCACCCTGGTCACCGCCGCCGAGGCGGGCCATTCCACCCTGCCCGTGTCCGACGAGGCAGGCCTTTCGCTGGCGCGCTTTGCCGCCGGGGCCGACGGGTTCGCCGCGGTCGAGGACATCCTGTCGGGCCGCGGGCTGGAGCATGCCTTTGGCTGGATCACCAGCCAGGCGGGCAGCCCCCGCACGATGGCGGCCCACAGCATCGTCGAGCGCGCCGCGACCGACCCCGATGCGGCGCAGGCGCTGCGCCTTTTCGCCGATATGCTGGGCGTGGTGGCGGGCGATCTGGCGCTGAACCACCTGCCCTTTGGCGGTCTCTTCCTGACCGGCGGCGTGGCCCGCGCCGTGACCCCCTATCTGGACGCACCGGGATTTGCCGCCAGTTTCCGGGCCAAGGGCCGGTTCGCGCCCCTGATGGCGGAATTCGCGGTGCACACCGTCACCGATGATTTCGCCGCCCTGACCGGATGCGCGGGCTATCTGGCCGGGCAAGGCTGAGACGACGCACCGCCTTTGCGCCGGCGCGAGGCTGGGAGAAAAGGGGACAAGGGTGAAGGAAAGGACAACGAGAGCATGAAGATCGACGGGACGCATTTCCGCTCCATCTGGCGCGAGGCCGGTGGCACGGTAAAGATCATCGACCAACGCTGGCTGCCCCATGAGCTGCGCATCGTGGCGCTGAACAGCCGGGCGGACTTTGCCACCGCGATCCGCGACATGTGGGTGCGCGGCGCGCCGCTGATCGGGGCGACGGCCGCCTATGGCGTAGCGGTGCAGATGGCCGCCGACCCCTCGGACGCCTCGCTGGCACAGACCTGGGACGTGCTGCACGAAACCCGCCCCACCGCGATCAACCTGCGCTGGGCGCTGGACGAGATGACCCGCGTGCTGAAACCGCTGCCCCCCGCCGACCGGGCCAAGGCGGCCTTTGCGCGGGCCGCCGAGATTTGCGACGAGGACGTGGAAACCAACCGCATGATCGGCGTGCACGGGCTGGAGCTGATCCGCGACATCGCCGCGCAAAAGGGCGGCGGGCGCGTCAACGTGCTGACCCATTGCAACGCCGGGTGGCTGGCCACGGTGGACTGGGGCACCGCCACCTCGCCGATCTATCACGCGCTCGAGGCCGGGATCGACGTGCACGTCTTTGTCGACGAAACCCGCCCGCGCAACCAAGGCGCGCAACTGACCGCGTGGGAAATGAATCACCACGGCGTCAGCCATGATCTGATCGTGGACAATGCCGGCGGCCACCTGATGCAGCATGGCGAGGTCGACCTGGTCATCGTCGGCACCGACCGCACCACCGCCCAGGGCGACGTGTGCAACAAGATCGGCACCTATCTCAAGGCGCTGGCGGCGGCCGACAACAACGTGCCGTTCTACGTCGCCCTGCCCTCGCCCACCATCGACTGGACGGTGCGCGACGGGGTGGCCGAGATCCCGATCGAGGAACGCGGCGCCGCCGAGATCACCCATGTCCAGGGCCGCATGCCCAGCGGCGTCGTGGGTCTGGTGCAGATCTCTCCCGATGGCAGCCCGGCGCGCAACCCCGCCTTTGACGTGACACCCGCGCGGCTGGTCAGCGGGCTGATCACCGAACGCGGGATCGCCCCGGCCAACGCCGCGGGGCTGGCCGCGATGTTCCCCGACCGCGCCACCGGGGCCAGCGCGTAAACAATCGCACCGCATCCCCGGGCCGGGCGCCGCGATCTTGCGCGCGGCCCGGGGATGCGGTGGGGCGCGGCGTGCGCCCGACCGGCAGCCCCCCCTGCCGCGGGCCCATCCCAGCCCCTGAACCATAGCCCGATGCCCGAATGCAACGCGAGGTCACGGATGCCCCGTGACCTCGTTCATGCCCGTCATGGTGAGGGGCCGTCAGGCGGGCGGGCGGCCGGCGCCCCCCCGCCCAATCGCCCGCCTGTCTTGCAAGACGCCTAGCCGTGCGGCAGCAGGCTGGGCACGATGGTCACGATCCCCGGGAAGAACCACAAGATCGCCAAGCCCAGGACCTGGATCAGCACAAAGGGCACGACGCCGCGATAGATATGCATGGTCGTCACCTCCTTTGGCGCGACGCCCCGCAGGTAGAACAGCGCGAACCCGAAGGGCGGCGTCAGGAACGAGGTTTGCAGGTTCACCGCGATCATGATCGTGACCCATTTCGGATCGAAGGTGCCGCCATAGATGACCGGCCCCACGATCGGGATCACGATGTAGATGATTTCCAGGAAATCCAGCACGAAGCCCAGCACGAACAGCACCATCATCACGACCAGGAACACTTTGAACTCGTTGTCAAAGCTGCGCAGGAACTGCTGGATGTAATGCTCTCCGCCAAACGAGATCACCACCAGGTTCAACAGTTGCGACCCGATCAGGATGGTGAACACCATCGAGGTGACCTTGGCGGTTTCGCGCACCACCGGACCCAGCACGCCCGAGCGCAACAGCACCCAGCACGAATACAGGATCCCGAACATCGCAAAGTGATAGGTGCCCTGGGCCACGAAAAACGCCACCCAATCCTCGAACGGAACATCCGTGCGGTTGATCCGCAGATCGAAATTGGTACCCGCCAGGATCATGATGACGATCGCGAAGGTGGCCCAGATCACGATCTTGCCCGACCGCTCTTCCTCGCGCAGCTTGCGATAGGCGGCCAGCATCAGCGCGCCACCCGCCCCCAGCGCCGCGGCGGGCGTGGGGTTGGTGATCCCCCCCAGGATCGAGCCCAGCACCGCCACGATCAGAACCAGCGGCGGGAACACCACCCGCAGCAACTCTGACTGGCCCAACAGGCCCACCGCATAGCGGCACGCCCACAAGGTGATCGCCAGCGGGATCAGCAACAGGATGAACGCCGTTCCGTGCGTCGCGTCCGGCGCGATAAAGAGCGCGTCCACCAGCAGACCCAGAACGATCCCCCCCGCCCCGATCAGCAACGGGCGCGGATCGGCCGTCGGCACCACGCCACGCGCGGTGCTCAGCACCAGCGCCAGCAGCGCAAAGCCCAGCATGATCGCGCTGGAGATCGGCGCCGCGGCGGCGATCTTGTCCAGGCGCGCCTGGGCGATCTGCTCGTCCGACAGTTTATAGGTCGCCACCGCCCCGCCAGAGGCGTCGATCTCTTTTTGCTGGGCCACGGCGCGGTCCCATTTCTCCTGGCCGTGCAACTCGATCATCGCCGCCTTGCACTGGGGCGTGACATTGGTGCGCAGATCCGCCGACTGGGCACTGTCGGAATACGAGCTGATGGTCAGGTCCTGGCTGCCCACCAGGCCAACCGCGCTGGCCAGGAAGAACCCGCCGATGATCGCCACCGGCGCGCCCAGGTACCAGGTCAGCAGATGGCCACGCGATTTGGTCGGACCGGTGCTGCCCTCGATCACCACGGGCGGCGCCTTGGACGGGTTCAGAACCGCGAAGCCAAAGGCATAAAGCCCGTACAGCACCGCCAGCAGGATACCCGGCAGGATCGCCGCCTGGAACAGCGTCCCGACGGACACCACCGCCGCCTCGCCCAGATAGGTCAGCGCATCCGAACAGCCCGCCAGCTGCGCGCGGTCCTCTTGCGCGGCGGAATACAGATCCCCCGCCAGCGTGCCCAACAAAACGATCACGATGGACGGCGGGATGATCTGCCCCAGCGTCCCCGAGGCCGCGATCACCCCCGTGGCCAGTTCCGGCGAATACTTGTTGCGCAACATGGTCGGCAGCGACAGCAGGCCCATGGTGACCACCGTGGCCCCCACGATCCCGGTCGAGGCGGCCAGGAACGCGCCGACGACCACCACCGAGACCGCCAGACCGCCGGGCAGCGGGCCGAACACCCGCGCCATCGTCGTCAGCAGGTCATTGGCGATCTTGGAGCGTTCCAGCGTGATGCCCATCAGCACGAACATCAGCACCGCCAGCAGCGTCTCGATCGACTGACCGGCCAGAACCCGTTCGTTCATGCGGTTGACGATAAAGCTGATGTTGCGGTCCATCGCGATTTCCCAACCCTGTGGGAACAGCGGCGTGTCGTATCGTGGCAATTCGGGATATCGAAAGACCGAGATCGCATCGGGGTGCAGCCCCTGCGCGATCAGCGCGTTATAGGCCGCGCTGCCGGTATCCACCGCCTGGTGCACCAGGATGCCGGCGCTGTCCAGGCTGGCGATGATCCCAAAGGAAATGACCGCCGAACCACCGATGGCGAACGCCACCGGAAAGCCCGACAGGATGCCCGTAAACAGGCACAAGAAGACGATGATCAGGCCGACCTCGACGCCATCAAGTCCGAAAAGCATATGCTAGTCCTGCCCTATTAATGCGTGCCTTCATAGGCTTCTTCCCCGGCCCCGAGCGTGTCGGGGTCCAGGTATTTGCCCGCGCTGTCCTCGCCCTCGACCAGCTCCAGGTAGGAGCGGTAGAAAAAGGCGATGGCTTGCAGGAAGACGAGGCCCGTGAACGCCACCAACAGCACCTTGAACAGGAAATAGCCGTTGAAGCCGTTGGGCGAAAATCCGATCGTCTCGACGTTCCAGCGCACGGCGCGCGCCTTCATCATCAGACGGTCCAGCGTGTCGCTGGCCGAGGGTTTCGGCGTGATCAGGTGGCGCCACATGAAATACCAGCCATACATCCACGTCAGCACCGCCGCCGGCATCATGAAGATCAGCGAACCGACCATGTCGATGATCCGCTTGGTGCGGTGGCCGACCGCGGAATAGACCAGGTCAACCCGAACGTGACCGGCCTGCACGAACGTGTAGGTCGCACACATCGTGACGATCAACGCGTTGTAAAGCTTCAGCTCTTCGGACCACCACGACAGGTCCTTGACAAAGGAATAGCCCAGCGGACCGACCTCGATCTCGGAGACGCGAAAGATGCGCTGCAAGAACACGATCATGATCTGTTGCAACACCATCAAAAGACCGGCCCAGGCGAAAAAGCGGCCCACCGTGTTGGCGAACCCCTCCAGCACGCGCACGGTGCCCCACATGATCGCCCGTCGCCACAGCCCCAGCCCCGTCAGCACCAGGAAGCCGGTGAACACGACAAAGAAGAACTCTGTCGAGCCGCCGTAATAGACGAAGCGCATGATCGCCTGTTTGTCGGACCAGTCCAGCCACAGCCCCGGATGCGTGACCGCATATCCGAAGTTGTAAAAGGCCAGGCCGATGTTCTGAAAGACCCACAGAATGCCGTCGAGCATCCGTCACCCCCGCTTGCCCCGCCCTCTCGGCGGGATCGGTGATAGGCAACTCCCCGGCCCATGTCCGGGCCGGGGAGCACTGTCATACCCTGCGTTAGGACTTAGCCCAGAACGCGGTCGCGCTGGGCGCGATAGGTACCTTCCGAGCGCTGGATCCAGGCCGAGGACGAGGTCATCGAGGCCATCGCGCTGTCGTAGACTTTCTTGTAGAGCGGGTCGCCCATGTTCTCGGCGTGCACCTCCATCGAGGCCGCACCGAAGGCATCCCAAACCGCGTCGGGGAATTCCATGATCTTGACGCCGCCAGCGGCCAGGCGCTGAAGTGCTGCACCGTTTTCGGCCAGGAATTGCGACAGGTTGAACTGGTGCGCCTCGCCCGCGGCGATCTCGCAGATCTTCTGCTGGGCGGGGGTAAAACTTTCGAACACATCGCGGTTGAAGGCCAGCGACAGGCCCGCGCCCGGCTCGTGGAAACCGGCGGTGTAGTAGATCTTGGTGATCTCCTGGAAACCGGCCTTTTCGTCGGCCCAGGGGCCGATCCACTCGGTGCCGTCGATCGCACCCGAGGCCAGCGCCTGATACACTTCGCCGCCCGGCAGGTTCTGAACCGAGGCGCCCAGCTTGCCCAGCGCCTTGCCACCCAGGCCCGGCATGCGGAACTTCAGACCGTTGAAATCCTCGGGGCCGTTGATTTCCTTGCGGAACCAGCCACCCGCCTGAGCGCCGGTGTTGCCGCCCAGGAAGGATTTGAGACCAAAGATCTGGCCCAGTTCGTCATGCAGGTCGTGGCCGCCATCCTGGTAGTACCAGTTCGCCAGTTCCTGCGCGGTCATGCCAAAGGGAACGGCGGTGAAGAACGCATAGGCCGGGTGCTGACCCACAAAGTAATAGTCGGCCCCGTGATACATGTCGGCCTGACCCGAGGTCACGGCGTCGAACACCTCGAACGCGCCAACGAGTTCGCCGGCGGCCTTCAGATCAACGGTCAGATCGCCGTCGGTCATCGCGGTGATGGTGTCGGCGCAGCGCTGGGCCGCGTCATGCACACCTGCCAGGCCACGGCCCCAGGTGGTGACCAGCGTCAGCGTCCGCTTGCCCTGGGCATAGGCCGGCGCGGCCAGCGTGCCCGCGGCGGCGGCGGCGGTGCCGCCCAGCGCGGAAGTCCTCAGAAAAGAACGACGATCCATATAGTGCTCCTCCCGGATTGATCCCGCCTTTGCGACGGGCAGATCATTTTGAGTGGGGGCAATCTAGCGGCAGGTTCCGGACAGATAAATAGCCAGAAAGGTCAGATTCAGAAAAATCTGTAAGCCGAATTGACCAATTCCGCCTGAATCTTGTGCAGGCAGAGCGGCCAGTGTCGCGACCCGGCCGGGCCGAGGCACGATTCGCCGCCCCCCGGCAAACGGGCCGGGGGGCGGCGGTGGGCTTAGCCCATTACCCGGTCGCGCTGGGCGCGATAGGTGCCGTCCGAGGCCTTGAGCCAGGCCGAGGACGCCTTGAGCGAGGCCATGTAGCTGTCCAGCACACGGTCGTAGAGATCGCCGTCGCGGTTGCTCTCCAGGGTTTCTTGCGAAGCCGCGCCAAAGGCATCCCAGACATCGTCGGGGAACTGCATCATCTGCACGCCCTGGCTGGCCAGTCGCGCCAGCGCGGTGCCGTTTTCCGACAGGAACTGGCACAGGTTCCACTGGTTGACCTGCGCCGAGACGGTTTCGACGATGCCCTGCTGAACAGGCGTCAGGCTGTCGAACAGGTCGCGGTTCAGCGCCAGCGTCAGCGCGGTGCCCGGTTCGTGGAAGCCGGCGGTGTAGTAGAACTTGGCCACCTCGTAGAACCCGGCCTTTTCATCGGCCCAGGGCCCGACCCATTCGGTGCCGTCAATGGCGCCGGTGGACAGCGCCTGGTAAACCTCGCCGCCGGGAATGTTCTGCACCGAGGCGCCCAGCTTGCCCAGCGCCTGGCCGCCGAGACCCGGCATGCGGAATTTCAGCCCCTGGAAATCCTCGGCCGATTTGATCTCCTTGCGGAACCAGCCGCCCGCCTGGGCGCCGGTATTGCCCGCCAGAAAGGATTTCAACCCAAAGATCGCGCCCAGCTCGTCATGCAGCGCGTGACCCTCGCCGTAATAATACCAGTTGTTGAGCTCTTGCGCGGTCATCCCGAAGGGCACCGAGGCAAAGAACGCATAGGCCGGGTGCTGGTTGACGAAATAGTAGTCGCCCGCGTGATACATGTCCGCCTGACCCGAGCTGACCGCGTCGAACACCTCGAACGCGCCGACCAATTCGCCCGCGGCCTTCAGCTCGACGCTCAGCTGGCCGTCGGTCAGCGCGGTGATCCGGTCGGCACAGGCCTGCGCGCCGTCATGCAGCCCGGCCATGCCGCGCGCCCAGCTGGTGACCATGGTCAGTTGCCGCTTGCCCTGGGCATAGGCGGGTGCGGCCAGGGTCGCCGCGGCCCCCCCGGTGGCGGCCAGCGCAGAGGTGGTGAGGAAAGATCGACGGTCCATCGGCAGGTATCCTTGAATTTTCGGTCATTGTGCCGGGCAACTCGACACCCGGCCTTGGCGCGTCTCCGTCGCGACCCTAGCCGCCGCGAACATCGCGCGCGAGGGTGCGGCACATGCTGTTTTTGCAATCCCGGTCTGCACCCTGCTCAAGCCTTGGATTTCCGAGAAATGCGCGCGCACCCCCCTGCTCCGCAACAAATGAAAAGGAATTCTTGTCGCAGAGACCGATAATTCGCCATTTTCGCGGTTGACCCGCTTGGGGCACCCTCCTAATGTCGCCTGCGATCGCGGACGAGGAATGCGAAAAATGGTGACCATTCTGGTAGGAACGGATGACAGGCGCATGGGCCGGTAACGGACACCCAGGACTTTTCCCATGCGCCCCCGCCAAAGTCGGGGGTTTTTTTATGCGCAGACGGTGCGGACAGGACGGAGAGTAGAGATGACACAGGCCATGACCGGCGCGAAAATGGTGGTTCAGGCGCTCAGGGATCAGGGGGTCGAGGTCATCTTCGGCTATCCCGGCGGGGCCGTGCTGCCGATCTATGACGAGATCTTTCAGCAAAACGAGATCCGCCACATCCTGGTGCGCCACGAACAGGCCGCCGTGCATGCCGCCGAGGGCTATGCCCGCTCGACCGGCAAGCCGGGGGTCGTTCTGGTCACCTCGGGGCCTGGCGCCACCAATGCGGTGACCGGCATCACCGACGCGCTGATGGACAGCATTCCGCTGGTGGTTCTGACCGGCCAGGTGCCCACCTTCATGGTTGGCAACGATGCCTTCCAAGAGGCCGACACGGTCGGCATCACCCGCCCCTGCACCAAGCACAACTGGCTGGTCAAGGAAACCGACAAGCTGGCCGAAACCATCCACCAGGCGTTCCACGTCGCCACCACCGGCCGTCCCGGCCCCGTGCTGATCGACATTCCCAAGGACGTGCAATTCGCCGAAGGCACCTATACAGAACCGCGCCGCGCCCGCGTGGCCCATTATCAGCCCCGGGTCAAAGGCGACATGGCGATGATCACCCGCCTGGTCGAGGCGATGGAAACCGCCGAGCGGCCGATCTTTTACACCGGCGGCGGGGTCATCAACTCGGGCGACGCGGCGACGCAACTGTTGCGCGAACTGGCGGCGGCCACGGGGTTCCCGGTCACCTCGACGCTGATGGGGCTGGGCGCCTATCCCGCCTCGGGCGAACAGTGGCTGGGGATGCTGGGCATGCATGGCCTCTACGAGGCCAACCTGGCGATGCACGACTGCGACCTGATGATCAATATCGGTGCGCGGTTCGATGACCGGATCACCGGGCGGCTGTCGGATTTCAGCCCCGGCTCGGTCAAGGCGCATATCGACATCGACCCCTCGTCGATCAACAAGACCGTCCATGCCGACATCCCGATCGTCGGTGACGTGGCCCATGTGCTGGAGGATATGCTGCGGCTGTGGAAATCGCGCGGGCGCAAGGTCAACAAGCCCGCCCTGGCCAAGTGGTGGGCACAGATCCAGGAATGGCGCGGCGTCGAATGCCTGACCTATGTCAATTCCGACACGATCATCAAACCGCAATACGCCCTGCAACGGCTGGAGGCGCTGACCAAGGGCCAGGACCGCTATATCTGCACCGAGGTCGGCCAGCACCAGATGTGGGCCGCGCAATTCCTGGGATTTGAGGCGCCGAACCGCTGGATGACCTCTGGCGGGCTGGGCACCATGGGCTATGGCTTTCCCGCCTCGATCGGTGTGCAGATCGCCCATCCCGAGGCGCTGGTGATCAATGTCGCCGGCGAGGGGTCGTGGCTGATGAACATGCAAGAGATGGGCACCGCGATCCAATACAACCTGCCGGTCAAGCAGTTCATCCTCAACAACGAACGCCTGGGCATGGTGCGCCAGTGGCAGACCCTGCTGCATGGCGGGCGCCATTCGCATTCCTGGTCCGAGGCCCTGCCCGATTTCGTCAAGCTGGCAGAGGCCTTTGGCGCCAAGGGCATCCAGTGCAAGGATCCCGCCGACCTGGACGACGCCATCGCCGAGATGCTGGCCTATGACGGGCCGGTGATCTTTGACTGCTTGGTGGAAAAGCACGAAAACTGCTTCCCGATGATCCCTTCAGGCGAGCCGCACAACAAGATGCTGCTGGGGGATGCGTCCACCGACGATGCGATCGGCAGCTCCGGCGCGGTGCTGGTGTAAATTGTGGCCGGGGGGCGCGCGGCCCCCCTGCGCCCCCCCCCCTGGATATTTCAGACAGGAAGACACGGACATGGCAGCACTCAACATCCAACAGGGCACGTCAAAGCATTCCGCTTATGACCTGCGCGACCCCAATGCCGATGCGATCGAACGCCATACCCTGGCGGTGATCGTCGACAACGAGGCCGGCGTTCTGGCCCGCGTGATCGGGCTGTTCTCGGGGCGGGGCTATAACATCGACAGCCTGACCGTGGCCGAGGTGGACCACCTGGGCCATACCAGCCGGATCACCATCGTCACCACCGGCACCCCCGCCGTGATCGAACAGATCAAGGCCCAGCTGGGCCGGATCGTCCCGGTCCACGAGGTGCACGACCTGACCGTCGAGGGCGCCTCGGTCGAGCGTGAGCTGGCACTGTTCAAGGTGTCGGGCACCGGCGAAAAGCGGGTCGAGGCGTTGCGCCTTGCCGACATCTTTCGCGCCAACGTGGTGGATTCCACGCTGGAAAGCTTTGTGTTCGAGATTACCGGAACACCGCAAAAGATCGACGCCTTTGCCGATCTGATGCGCCCGCTGGGCCTGGCCGAAATGGCCCGCACCGGGGTCGCGGCCCTGGCCCGCGGCGCCTGAGCGGCACACCTCGGCGATACCTGGCAAAACGGCCCCCGGCGGGGATGCACCGGGGGCCGCGCGTGCCGGGACTGTGCCCGGCAACCGGGGCGACTTAGCCTTCCGAGGGGATCAGGCCGGCCTCTTCGGCGGCAGCCAGTTCCTCGGCGGACAGCATGCCGTCGGCATCGGTATCCATCGTGCCGAAATCCTCTTCGGTCGTCGCGGGATAGACCGCCAGCATCTCTTCAAAGCTGACCGCGCCGTCGCCATCGGTGTCCATGTTCTCGGCTGCCATCGCGGCACCACCGGCCAGGGCCAGGGACAGGGTCGTTGCAAGGGTAAGAACTCGGTTCATTGGTAAACTCCATGTTGGTCTTGGGCAGTCATGCCGCCTCTTGAGCGGCCAGATTCCACATACGCCTCGCCATTTGCCCCCAACAGCGGAATCTTGAGGCCCACCCCGGCACGCGCCAAGCGCCGCGCATTTTTCCCCTGACATCTGCGGAAGACCGCCACCCCGCCCCCCGCTCGGCGGAAAGTCCCCGTGGCGCGGGGGAAAACCGGCGGTGTTTGGCTCAACCATCGCGCGACTCGCACAAAAAAGAGGCCCCATGACGGGGCCTCCAGGTTCGCGACTCGCGCTCGTTGTTGAGTCTGCTCGATAGACTCGCCTGCGGCGCGGGTCACATCGGGGCGGGCGCACCCGCCCCGCGATGAGCTCAGCTACAGCCGCTGGTCGATCCGCAGGTGTTGCACTTCATGCAGGTGCCGTTGCGCACCAGGGTATAGTTGCCGCATTCGCCGCACGGATCGCCCTCATAGCCCTGCATCTTGGCCTTGGTGCGGGCGTCGATCGACACGGTGCCGCTGCTCAGCGCGGTCGCGGTGACGGTGGTGGTGGTCGTCGTCTCGGGCACCAGGGTTTGCAGCGCCGAAATCGCGTCGCCCCCACCGTTCAGCGCGGTCGCCGCCATGCCGCCCTGCAACACCACCAGCTCTTGCGGCATCCGCTTGCGCAGATACCCGGTCGAGCTGATCTGTTTCAGAACCTCCAACGATTTCGACGCGGCGGTTTCCGACAGCGAGCTGACATTGGGCTTGCCCTCTTCATGGCCGCCACCCAGGTCGTCAAAGGCCGCACCCGCGGGTTTGACATGGGCCAGGTCGGTGCGGTCCAGGTAGCTGACCGCCAGTTCGCGGAAGATGTAGTCCAGGATCGAGGTGGCGTTCTTGATCGTCTCGTTGCCCTGCACCATGCCCGCCGGTTCGAACCGGGTGAAGGTAAAGGCCTCGACGAATTCCTCCAGCGGCACACCGTATTGCAAGCCCACCGACACCGCGATGGCAAAGTTGTTCATCATCGCGCGGAAGCCCGCGCCTTCCTTGTGCATGTCGATAAAGATTTCGCCCAGCTGGCCGTCACCGTATTCGCCGGTGCGCAGGTAGACCTTGTGGCCGCCGACGATGGCCTTTTGGGTATAGCCCTTGCGCCGCTCGGGCAGCTTTTCGCGGTGGCTGCGCACGATCTCTTTGACCACGACCTTTTCGACGATCTTCTCGGCGATCACCTGTGCCTTTTCGTGGGGCGTGCCGGTGGCCAGGATTTCCTCGGCCTCTTCGTCATCCTCGACCAGGCTGGAGGCCAGCGGCTGGCTGAGCTTCGAGCCGTCTCGATACAGCGCGTTGGCCTTGACCCCCAGCGACCAGGACAACTCATACGAGTTCAGGCAATCCTCGATGCTGGCATCGTTGGGCATGTTGATCGTTTTCGAGATCGCCCCCGAGATAAAGCTTTGCGCCGCGGCCATCATGTAGATGTGGCTGTTGACCGACAGGAACCGCTTGCCCTTCTTGCCGCACGGGTTGGCGCAATCGAAGACGTGGTAATGCGCCGGGTCCAGATGCGGCGCCCCTTCCAGGGTCATGGTGCCGCACACGTGGTCGTTGGCCGCCTCGATCTCGGCCCGGCTAAAGCCCAGGTGGCGCAGCATGTCAAAGCTGGGATCGTTCAGCTTTTCGGCCGGGATGCCCAGCACCTTGGTGCAGAACGCCTCGCCCAGGGTCCACTGGTTGAACACGAACCGGATGTCAAAGGCCGAGGGCAAGGCCGCCTCGATCTTGTCCAGCTCGGCCTGGCCAAAGCCGTGGCCGATCAGCGAGGTGTGATTGATGCCGGGGCAATTGCCGATGCTGCCATGACCCACCGCATAGGCGATGATCTCTTCGACCTGGGCAGAGCCATAGCCCATCATCTCCAGCGCGGCGGGAACCGAGCGGTTGATGATCTTGAAATAGCCGCCCCCGGCCAGTTTCTTGAACTTGACCAAGGCGAAATCGGGCTCGATCCCGGTGGTGTCGCAATCCATCACCAGCCCGATCGTGCCGGTGGGGGCGATCACGCTGACCTGGGCGTTGCGATAGCCGTGCTTTTCACCCAGGGCCAGGGCCTCGTCCCAGGCGCCCTTGGCCAGGTCCACCAGCCGCGCGTCGGGGCAGTTGGCATGGTCCAGCGGCACCGGCTTGACCTCCAGCCCCTCATAGCCGCCGGTGGCGCCATGGGCGGCGCGGCGGTGGTTGCGGATCACCCGCAGCATGTGATCGGCGTTGCGCGCATGGCCCGGGAACGCGCCCAGCTCGCCCGCGATCTCGGCCGAGGTGGCATAGGACACGCCGGTCAGGATCGCGGTCAGCGCGCCGCACAACGCCCGGCCCTCGTCGCTGTCATAGCCGTGGCCCATGTTCATCAACAGCCCGCCAATGTTGGCATAGCCCAGCCCCAGCGTGCGGAAGTCATAGGACAGCTGCGCGATTTCCTTTGACGGGAACTGCGCCATCATCACGCTGATTTCCAGCGTCAGGGTCCACAGCCGGGTGGCGTGGATGTAATCCTCGGCCTGGAACCGGCCATCCTGGTAAAAGGTCAGCAGGTTCATCGAGGCCAGGTTACAGGCCGTGTCATCCAGGAACATGTATTCCGAGCACGGGTTCGACGCGCGGATCGCCCCGTCGGCCGGGCAGGTGTGCCAGGCGTTGATCGTGTCGTGGAACTGGATGCCCGGATCGGCGCAGGACCACGCGGCGTGACCGACCTGGTCCCACAGCTCGCGCGCCTTGACGGTCTTGGCCACCTTGCCGTCGGTGCGGCGCACCAGTTCCCAGTCGGCATCGTCCTTGACCGCCTTGAGAAAGGCGTCGGTCACCCGCACCGAGTTGTTCGAGTTCTGGCCCGCGACCGTCGAATAGGCCTCGGAATCCCAGTCGGTGTCATAGGTCGGAAACTCGATGCTGTCATAGCCCTGGCGCGCGTAATCCAGCACCCGCTTGACATAGGCCTCGGGGATCAGGGCCTTTTTGGCGGCGCGGATCACGGATTTGAGGCTATCGTTCACCTTGGGGTCATAGGCGTCCTCGGGCTTGCCATCCCAGGCGCGGATCGCGGCGAACAATTCGTTGAGGTGCCGCTCATGGCTCTTGGAGCCGGCGACCAGGCTGGCGACCTTCTGCTCTTCGATGACCTTCCAGTTGATGAATTCCTCGATATCGGGGTGATCCATGTCGCAGATCACCATCTTGGCCGCGCGCCGCGTGGTGCCGCCCGACTTGATCGCGCCCGCCGCCCGGTCACCGATCCGCAAGAACCCCATCAGACCCGAGGATTTGCCGCCGCCCGACAGCTTCTCGCCCTCGGCGCGCAGCGACGAAAAATTGGTGCCGGTGCCCGACCCGTATTTGAACAGCCGCGCCTCGCGCACCCACAGATCCATGATGCCGCCATCCGACACCAGGTCATCCTTGACCGACTGGATGAAACAGGCGTGCGGCTGGGGATGCTCATAGGCCGATTTTGAGCGGGTCAGCTTGCCGGTCTTGTAGTCGACGTAAAAGTGGCCCTGGCCCGGCCCGTCGATGCCATATGCCCAGTGCAGGCCGGTGTTGAACCACTGCGGGCTGTTGGGCGCGGCGCGCTGGGTGGCCAGCATATAGCGCATCTCGTCGTAATAGGCGCGCGCGTCGGCCTCGGTGGTGAAATAGCCGCCCTTCCAGCCCCAATAGGCCCAGGCCCCGGCCAGGCGGTCGAACACCTGGCAGGCCGAGGTTTCGCCGACGAAACGCGCGTCCTCGGGCAGCTTTGCCAGCGCGGCCTCGTCGGGGACCGAGCGCCACAGGAACTCGGGCACATCCTTTTCGCGCACCGTCTTGAGCCGCGCGGGGACGCCGGCCTTGCGGAAATATTTCTGGGCGATCACGTCACTGGCGACCTGGCTCCACCCCGCGGGCACTTCGACGGCGTCCAGGTGGAACACCACCGTGCCGTCGGGGTTGCGAATCTCCGAGGTGGTTGTGGTGAACTCGATCGCGCCGTATGCGCCGGTTTCCTCGGTGGTGAATTTGCGTTCAATCTTCATCGCTCTGCCCCGTTTTCCGTCTTATGTTGTGTGTGCCCGCGCCTGGCGGCCACCGCGCCCCTAAATCAAATCGTCGGACACAAGAGGTCCGGCCCCGCCTTGGCTTCGCCAGCGAGCTCCGCATCCCGCAGGAAATGCGCCCTTTTACCGTTGTCCGGTCCAGCCCCAGATTGCCACTAGATGTAGTGTTGCAATCCGAAGCAAGCACAAGTTGGCGTATCCGGCATGGTGGGGTCAATGGAATTTTTAGATCTATCCCCATGTTTTTTGGGTTGACCCAAAGAGGCAATTCCGGGGGTGATTCACGGCCCCGAACTGGGGCGCAAAGACACATGCGGCATATCGGCAAAAAACCGCCACACTATATGTAGTTATCCAATGGGATTGAGAGCACGCCTGAGCTGCGCCGCGCCACGGCCGATGTGGCGCAAAATCATCACCATGCGGGAAAGGGGCCCCGCGGGTCATCTATATGTGGTGGTCGGGGCGGCGAGATTCGAACTCACGACCTTCGGTACCCAAAACCGACGCGCTACCAGGCTGCGCTACGCCCCGTCGCGGCCTCAATAGCGCCACGGGCGGCGTTAGGAAAGGGGCTATGGACAGGGCCAGGCTGCATCGGGCCCCAGCGCGGGGTGACGCAGCACGCTGCCCGGCGCAATGCCCAACCGCGCGGCCAGTCCGCCATTGACCTCAAGCACCGCCAGAACGCCGGACCCGCCATCGATCGGCGTTTCGTCCAGCGGGCGGGCGTTTTCATGCACGCCGACCACCCGGCCCTGCGCATCCAGAAAAATCATGTCCAGCGGGATGAACGTGTTCTTCATCCAGAACACAGCGCGTTGCGGTCTGGGATAGACGAACAACATCCCCGACATGACCGGCAGGGCCGCGCGATTCATCAGGCCCTGGGCGCGTTCCTGGGGATCGTCGGCCAGTTCCACGGCGAACCGCGCGCTGCCCCAGGGGCCGCGCAGGTCGACCTGATCATCGGCGCATTGCGCCCCGGCGGGACCGGCCAGCGCCGCCGCGAACGCCCAGATCAGGACTGCGAAACCGCGCTTTCCCATACACCCACCATCACGGCCAAACGGCCACGCTCGCCCTCGGTCACGCGGATCGCGATGGCCTCGCCCGGCTGCAAATCCGCCAGACCCGAGCGGCGCAATACCTCGATATGCACGAAAACGTCCTCGGGGCGGCCAAACACGTTGGCAAAACCGAACCCCTTTGACTTGTCGAACCATTTGACCCGGGCCGGTTCGATCAGCAGCTTTGCCAATTCCTCGGGGCTCAGATGCATCGCATCCTCAAGCTCCGGCGCCTCTCCCGCTTCGGGCGGGTCGATGCGCAGCACCTCGACGGCCTGAAAACCGCGGCTGGTCTTTTGCACCAGCAGCACGATGCCGGCGCCATCGGCGACCGAGCCCTGGCCGAAATTCCGCAGCACATTGGCATGCAAAAGGATATCCGGCCCGCCGGTTTCGGCCACGACGAAACCGAATCCCTTGCCGGGATCGAACCATTTCACCCGACCTTCGATCCGGCTTGGTTCTTCTTCGATTTCAATCGTCATGGCTGTGTCACCGGCACCTGAGTGATCCCCCCTCGAACCGCACTTTTGACAGACCCAGTGCGCGATGCAAGTCAATTTCACTGACCTTTCGGGCCCGCGTCATTCACGAAGCGCGAACGTCAGGGGCACAGACGCTCGATATTCCAAGGGCCTTCAAGGGCTTCGCGCCGCCATTGGAAACGGTCGTGCAGGCGGAACGGACCATCGGCCCAAAATTCTATTTCCACCGGACGAATCCGAACCCCGCCCCAGAACGGCGGGCGCTTTGGCGCAATCCCATGCTTTGCCGTTACCCGTGCAACATCGGCCAGCAACTCGCCGCGCGATCCCAGCGGCCGCGACTGACGAGACGCCCACGCGCCCAGTCGGCTTTGCAACGCCCGCGATGCGAAATAGGTATCGGCTTTCTCCCCTTCCTCCCGCTCGGTCACCCCGCGCACCCTTATCTGCCTGCGGAGCGATTTCCAGTGTAACACGAAAGCCGCCTTGCCGGATGCGGAAATCTCGCTGCCCTTGGCGCTGTCGTAATTGGTATAAAAGACAAAGGCGTCGGCCTCGATCTCCTTGAGCAGAACCATGCGCACGTTCGGCAGCCCCTGCGCGTCCACCGTGGCAAGGGCAATGGCGTTGGGATCGTTTACCTCGCTGCGGGTGGCCTCGGCCAGCCAGTCACGGGCGATGGCGAAAGGATCGTCGCCTGCGAAAATTCCGTCTCTGTCGGCCATGGCTGCGCTCTCCTGCCGTGGTGTCATGCTCTTGATGGGGCGGGGCAATTGCCCTACACCAGCCTGAATTCCGGTAATGGTGGTCGAGGGGCAGCGGATGTCAAACAAACTGATGGAAGGCAAGCGCGGGCTTATCATGGGCCTGGCCAATGACAAGTCCATCGCCTGGGGGATCGCGCGTCAATGCGCCGATGCCGGGGCAGAACTTGCGTTTTCCTACCAGGGCGAGGCCCTGAAAAAACGGGTCGAGCCACTGGCCGCAAGCGTGGGCAGCGATATCGTCCTGCCCTGCGACGTGGCCGACGAGGCGTCGCTGGACGCGTTGTTCGCCGCGCTGGGCGAACGCTGGGACGGGCTGGATTTCATCGTCCACGCCATCGGCTTTTCCGACAAGAACGAATTGCGCGGCCGTTACGTCGACACCACGCGCGGCAATTTCCTGATGTCGATGGACATCTCGGTCTATTCGTTCACCGCCGTGGTGCAGCGCGCCGCCAAGATGATGCGCCCGGGTGGCTCGGCGCTGACGCTGACCTATTACGGCGCGGAAAAGGTGATGCCGCATTACAACGTGATGGGCGTGGCCAAGGCCGCGCTGGAGGCGTCGGTGAAATACCTGGCCGAGGATCTGGGCAAGGACGGCATTCGCGTCAACGCGATCTCGGCCGGGCCGATCAAGACGCTGGCGGCCAGCGGTATCGGCGATTTCCGCTATATCATGAAGTGGAACGAGTTGAACTCGCCGCTGCGCCGCAATGTCACCCAGGACGAGGTCGGCAAATCGGCGCTCTATCTTCTGTCGGATCTGGGCAGCGCGGTTACCGGCGAAACGCACCATGTCGATGCGGGCTATCACGCCATCGGGATGAAGGCCGTGGACGCCCCCGATATCGACGCCGTCACCGGGCGAAAGTAACCCCCTTGGAACCCGCGCACCTGATCGCCTTCAACCTGGCGCTGCTGGCCGCGATGGCCAGCCCGGGCCCTGCCCTGCTTTATGCGCTGCGCAACAGCCTGGCGGGCGGGTTCGGGGCGGGCATGGCGACGGGGGCCGGGCTGGGGCTGATCGCGTCGTTATGGACCGGGCTGGCGCTGGTCGGGCTGGATGGGCTCTTTCGGCTGTTTCCCTGGGCCTATGTCACGCTCAAGGTGCTGGGCGCGCTCTATCTTTTGTATATCGCGGTGCAGACCTGGCGCCACGCCACCGCCCCGCTGGCCAGCACGCCGATGGCCCGGCGCCATGCCTTTGTCGGCGGGGTCATGGTGAACCTGGCCAACCCCAAGGCGGTGCTGTTTGCCGCCGCGGTCTTGTTGGTGATCTTTCCGCCCACGATCACGGTGCTGGATCGCGGGCTGATCGTGGCCAACCAGTTTCTGGTCGAACTCGCCGTTTATACCGCCTTTGCCGCCCTGCTGACCGGGTCGGGCGCGCGGGATGGATACTTGCGGGCCAAGCCCGTGCTGGACCGGATCGCAGCGGGGGTGCTGGGCGCGCTTGGCCTGCGCCTGCTGCTGGCTCGCTGAAGAAAGAAGAAAAGGAACGCCCCATGGCCCCCGATCGTCTGCCCCACGAAAAAGGCTTTCACGTCAGCTGGGACCAGCTGCACCGCGACGCGCGCGCCCTGGCCTGGCGGCTGGACGGGCACGGGCCCGACAACGGCGCCTGGCGCGCGGTGGTGGCGATCACCCGCGGCGGCATGGCGCCCGCGATGATCGTCGCGCGCGAGCTGGACATTCGCCTGGTCGATACGATCAGCGTGAAATCCTATAACCACCAGACGCAAAGCGCGCCGCAGGTGATCAAATCCCCCGACATGACCCTGATCGGCGATGGCACCGGGGTGCTGATCGTCGATGACCTGGTCGATACCGGCCGCACCCTGGAAGTGGTGCGCGCCCATATGCCCAAGGCCCATGTCGCCACCGTCTATGCCAAGCCCAAGGGCCGCCCGATGGTCGACACCTATATCACCGAGGTCAGCCAAGACACCTGGATCTTCTTTCCGTGGGACATGGCGCTGCAATATGTCGAACCCTATCGCGGCACCGACTGAGGCGCGCGATGGTCCACCCGCTGAACCCCCGCATGGCCGCCACCCTGCCGCCCCCGGTGATGGAGGCGCGCCGCTGGCTGGAGGGGGTGGAGTTTCCCGACGATCGCCCGCTGATCAATGTCAGCCAGGCCGCCCCGATGGAGCCCCCGCCAGAGCCCCTGCGCCAGGCCATCGCCGAGGCCGCGCTGCACGAGACCGCCGCGCATCTTTATGGCCCCGTGCTGGGCCTGCCCGAATTGCGCGCCGAACTGGCCACGCAATGGTCGGCGGCCTATGGCGGCCAGATCGACGAGGCCCAGGTCGCCATCACCCAAGGGTGCAACCAGGCGTTTTGCGCGGCCATCGCCACGCTGGCCGGTGACGGGGATGAGGTGATCCTGCCAACCCCTTGGTATTTCAATCATAAGATGTGGCTGGACATGGCCGGTATCCGCACCGTGCCGCTGGCCACCGGCGACAGCCTGATCCCCGAGGCCGCCCGCGCCGCCCAGTTGATCACGCCGCGCACCCGGGCCATCGTGCTGGTGACACCCAACAACCCCGCCGGCGTGGAATACCCCGCCCGGGTGGTTGCAGATTTCATGGCGGTCTGCCGGCGTCACCGCATCACGCTGATCCTGGACGAGACCTACCGCGATTTCGATGCGCGCAGCGGCGCGCCGCACGATCTGTTCGCCGATCCCGACTGGGCCGAGAACCTGATCCAGCTTTATTCCTTTTCCAAGGCCTACCGGCTGACCGGCCACCGGGTCGGCGCGATGGTGGCCCACCGCGACCGGCTGGCCGAGGTCGAGAAATTCCTCGATACCGTTGCGATCTGCCCGAACCAGCTGGGCCAGCGCGCCGCCCTGTGGGGGATGCGCAACCTGCGCCCCTGGCTGGCGGGCGAGCGCGACGAGATCCTGGCCCGCCGCGCCGCGATCGAGGACGGGTTTCCCGCCCTGCCCGGCTGGACCCTGATGGGCGCGGGCGCCTATTTCGCCTATGCCGCGCATCCCTTTGACATCCCCTCGGACACCCTGGCCCGCCGCCTGGTGGCCGAGGCCGGGGTGCTGATGCTGCCCGGCACGATGTTCCAGCCGGCCACCGATCCCGGCGCGCGCAACCAGGTGCGCATCGCCTTTGCCAATATCGACCGCAACGGCATCGCGCGGCTCTTTGATCGGCTGGCCGCGTTCCGGCCCTGATGCTTGCGGGCGGCCGCGCAAAGACCTACACAACTGCCCAGAACCCCGGTCCGGCAAAAAGGCGCCTCTCATGTCAAAATCCGTCGCCAAGAAAACCTCCAAGAGCCTCGTTTGGATGCTGCTCTTGCTCTTGATCCTGGGGCTGGGCGGCTTTGGCGTGTCCAACTTTGGCGGTTCGGTCGATGCCATCGGCACGGTGGGCGACCGCAAGATCGGCACCGATGCCTATGCCCGTGCCCTGCAGCGCGAACTGAACGCCCAACAGGCCGCCACCGGCACCGCGATGAGCCTGGCCCAGGCCCAGCAAAACGGCCTGCTCGACCAGGTCCGCGCCCAGGTGATCGCCGAGGCCGCGCTGGATAACGAGGCCGACCGGCTGGGCGTGTCCGTGGGCGATGAACGCGTCGCCGCCGAGGTGATGGCCGTGCCTGCCTTTCAGGGGATAGACGGCCAGTTCGACCGCGAGGCCTATCGCTTTACCCTCGATCAGAACGGCCTGACGGAATCCGAATTCGAGAGCGGCATCCGCGAGGACAGCGCCCGCTCGCTGGTGCAGGCGGCGGTGATCTCGGGCATCGGCGCCCCCCAGACCTATTCGCGCACGCTCTACGACTTTATCGCAGAGCGGCGCAGCGCCAGCCTGATCCGCCTGACCCCCGGCGATCTGGACGCCCCCGTTCCCGACCCCAGCCCCGCCCAGATCGAGGCCCAGTATCAGGCCACGCCCGAGGCCTATACCGCCCCGCGCAGCCGCCAGATCACCTATGCCTGG
The DNA here is from genome assembly GCA_016938875.1 of Paracoccaceae bacterium. GTDB lineage: Bacteria > Pseudomonadota > Alphaproteobacteria > Rhodobacterales > Rhodobacteraceae > Rhodovulum. Next base: position 39,548 of record JAFGTV010000010.1, on the reverse strand, counting down.
CTGACCCCCGACATGCTGCTCGACACGATCACCCCCGACGAGGAGATGCTGCGCGCGCTCTACCAGCAGCGCATCGATGAGTTCGTAAAGCCCGAGCGCCGCCTCGTCGAACGCCTGGTGTTCCCCACCCAGGCTGACGCCGCCGCCGCCATGGCCGCGATCACCGCGGGCGAAACCGATTTCGACGGCGCCGTTGCCGCCCGCGGCCTGAGCCTTGCGGACGTGGACCTTGGCGATGTTACCCGGACCGAGATCGGCGGGGCGGCGGGCGACGCGGTCTTTGCGCTGGACGAGCCGGGCGTCGCCGGGCCGCTGATGTCCGACCTGGGCCCTGCGCTGTTCCGCGTGAACGCGATCCTGGCCGCCCAGGAGACCCCCTTCGAAGAGGCCCGCGCCGAGTTGGCCGACGAATCCGTGCGCGATCGCGCCGCGCGCCTGATCGCCGACCAGATCACCGATTTCGACGACCGCCTCGCCGCCGGGGCCACCCTCGAAGAGCTGGCCGACGAGACCGAGATGAAACTGGGCCAGATCGGCTATACCAGCGACAGCGATACCGGGATTGCCGCCTATGGCGCGTTCCGCGACGCCGCCGACACCGTGCAAGACGGCGATTTTCCCGAGGTGCTGGAACTGGACGATGGCGGCGTCTTTGCGCTGCGGCTGGACAGCGAAACGCCCCCTACCCTGCGCCCGCTGATCGCGGTTCGCGATCAGGTGGCCAGCGATTGGCGCAGCGCTGAAACCCGCCGCCGCCTGACCGCCCAGGCCGAGGCGCTGCAAGCCCGCCTGGCCGCTGGCACACCGATCGACGCACTGGGCCTGACAGTGACCCGCGAAGAGGCCCTGCCGCGCGGCGGTTTGACCCCGCCGGCGCTGGCACAGGCGCTCTTTGCCCTGCCCGAACCCGGCGCCACCAGCATCGTGACCGAGGGCGAGACCGCCTGGCTGATGCAACTCGACGCGGTGCTGCCCCCCGACGAGGAAGATCCCAACGCCACCTTCCTGCGCGAGACCATCGCCAACCAGGCCGGTCAGGCCATGGCCCAGGATCTTTACACCTATTTCGCCCAGGCGCTGATCGACACCGCCGGTCTGACCCTGGACCAGGCGGCGATCAACGCCGTTCACGCGCAATTCCGCTGAGGCACCGACATGGCCAAGCTGATCCCCGATTTCGCCGGTTTCGAGGCCGGATATGCCGCGGGCCGCGCCCAGGTGGTCTATGCCCGGCTGGCCGCGGACCTGGACACGCCGGTCTCGCTGATGCTGAAACTCGCCGGCGCCCGGCCCGACAGCTTCATGCTGGAATCGGTCACCGGGGGCGAGGTGCGCGGGCGCTATTCGGTCGTGGGGTTCAAGCCCGACCTGATCTGGGAATGCCGTGGCCAGGACAGCCGGGTCAACCGCGCCGCGCGCTTTGACGCCGCCGCGTTCGAGCCGATGCAAGGCTCGCCGCTGGACACGCTGCGCCAGATCCTGGCGGAAACGAAAATCGACATGCCCGCCGACCTGCCGCCGATCGCGGCGGGGCTGTTCGGTTATCTGGGCTATGACATGATCCGGTTGGTGGAACACCTGCCGGGCGTCAACCCCGACCCGCTGGGCCTGCCCGATGCGCTGATGCTGCGCCCGTCCGTCGTGGCGGTGCTGGACGGGGTCAAGGGCGAGGTGACGGTGGTTTCGCCCGCGCGGCCCGAACCGGGGCTGTCGGCGCGCGCCGCCTATGCCCAGGCGGCCGAACGGGTGATGGACGCGCTGCGCGATCTGGACCGCGCCGTGCCCGCCGAAACCCGCGATTTCGGCGAGGCCCGCGAGGTGGGCGAGCCGGTGTCGAATTTCACCAAGAAGGGCTACATGGCCGCCGTGGAAAAGGCCAAGGACTATATCCGCGCGGGCGACATCTTCCAGGTGGTCCCGGCGCAGCGCTGGACCCAGGATTTTCCGCTGCCGCCCTTTGCGCTCTATCGCAGTTTGCGGCGCACCAACCCCTCGCCCTTCATGTTCTTTTTCAATTTCGGGGGGTTCCAGGTGGTCGGCGCATCGCCCGAGATCCTGGTGCGGCTGCGCGCGGGCGAGGTCACCATCCGCCCGATCGCCGGCACCCGCCCCCGCGGCGCCACCCCCGAAGAGGACCGCGCGCTGGAGGCCGACCTGCTGGCCGACGCCAAGGAATGCGCCGAGCACCTGATGTTGCTGGACCTGGGCCGCAACGACGTGGGCCGGGTGGCAAAAATCGGCACGGTGCACCCGACCGAGCAATTCATCATCGAGCGCTATTCCCACGTCATGCATATCGTCTCGAACGTGGTGGGTGAGATTTCCGAGGATCACGACGCGCTGTCGGCCCTGCTGGCCGGTTTGCCCGCGGGCACCGTCAGCGGCGCCCCCAAGGTCCGCGCGATGGAGATCATCGACGAATTGGAACCCGAGAAACGCGGCGTCTATGGCGGCGGTGTGGGCTATTTCGCGGCGGGCGGCGACATGGACATGTGCATCGCGCTGAGAACCGCCGTGCTGAAGGACGAAAAGCTGTATATCCAGGCCGGTGGCGGCGTGGTCTATGACAGCGACCCCGAGGCCGAATGGCAGGAAACCGTCAACAAGTCGCGCGCCCTGCGCACCGCCGCCGCCGAAGCCGGACGTTTCGTGCGCCGCGGTAACGGTTGAGGACATCCGCGCCCGGTCGTGCGCGCTGCGCGACCAGTGGTGGCCGCCGGGGGCTTTGCCCCCGGACCCCCAGGATATTTGAGACCAGAAGAAGCAGCCGGGCCGCGCCAGGCGGTGTGCGGGGCGCCGGGGCCGCGTGGCCTCAGTAGTCGCGCTCGTAAAAAATCCCAACGCCGGTATCGCCCTCGGCGCCCAGCTGTCCCTTGACGGTGACGCTGGGTGTCAGATCGAGGTTCAGGTTGATCTGGCTCTGGCCCTGGTCGTCGACTGTCACCTCGGAATAGATGTTCTCCGTCAGGTATTTGCCGACGCGCAGTTGGGTTCCGCCGTCCTGTGTCGTGGTCACGTCAAGCTCGTCCAGGCCAACGCCCGAGCGTAGCCGCGAGACCAGCCCGCCGCCGCCGCCGCCCGCCAGGGTCGCCACCGCCGAGGCCAGTTCGAGGGCCTGAAAGGCGGACAGGGTTTCCAGCCCACGCCCGAACAGCAGCCGGGCGACGACCTCTTCCTCGGGCAATTCGGGCTGTGACAGGAAGCGTATCTCGGGCGCGCTGGCGCTGCCCTCGATCACCACCTGGGTGGTCACGTCGGTATCGCGGGTTTCCGCCACGAAGCGCAGATAGGGGTCGAGCGCGCCTTGCAGCGCGATCTGCCCCTCGGTGAGGGTGAACCGCTTGGCCAGGATGTCGAGCCGTCCGCGGATCAGCGAGAACTGTCCCTCGGGGGTCACGGCGGCGGTGGTGCCGCGCAACCGCAACCGCCCGCCCAGTTCCGCGTCCAGCCCCCGGCCCCGCACGAACACCTGGGACGGGGCGGAAATCAGCAGGTTCAGCGGATAGGCCCGCCCATCGCCACCACCGCCCCGGCTGTCCGTCAGCCCGGCGCGGGCGCGCGTGGCCTGCACCGCAGCCGGGGCGCCACGGTGGGTGATCTGGGGGATCGCCCCGGACGCACCCGCCCCGCCCGAGGGGACCAGAACCTCGGTCCGGCCCAAGGCGATCTCGCCCGAAATCAGCGCACCGCCGGTCAGCGGTCCGGCGATCGACAGCTGACCGTCCAGCGTGGTGTCGTAAAGCTGAGGGTCGCGCAGCGCCGCCCGCACCAGCCGCAGGGACAGATCCCCTTGGAAGGGGGATGTCAGCGTGACCGGGCCAGAGAGCTCTACCCGGCCGCCGCCCAGCGTGCCGGTCAGCGCCAGCCGGGCCTGCCCGCCCGCCAGATCGACACGCCCGCCCAGATCGCTCAGCGCCAGCCCCAGCTTGGGGGCCGACAACCGGCCGCCATCGGTCGTGACCTGCCCCGACAGCGACGCCAGGGCCAGCGGCCCGCGCAGCCGCAGGTCATAGCGCGCGCGCCCGTCCAGGCTGCGCGGCGCGATAAAGCCGTTGGCCAGCGCCAAGGGGGCCACGCCCTGCACGGACAGATCCGCGGTTTGCCCGTTGCGCGCCAGGCTGCCTGCGATACGCGCGGTGGTATCGCCCGGCCCCGTGGCCTCCAGCGCCAGTTGCCAGGCCTCTCCCTGGGGTGTTGCCCGCCCGCTGAGGCTGAGCGGGCCGGGAAAGCCCGGTGCGACCAGCGCCAGGTCGGCCAGCCGCCCCGACAGATCCAGCGCGCCGCCACCGGCATCTGTCGCGCTGAGGCGCAATTGCGGCGTCGTCACATCCAGCGCCCGCAGCACATAGTCCCCCCCGCTGCGCGCCCCCGAAACCGCCACCGAACTGTCGCCCCGGATCACCCCGTCCAGCCGCGCGATCCCCAGCGCCAGCCCCTGGCCCTTGGCGCTGAGCGTCGCGTCGAAATCGCCACGGAGCGCGCCCCGCCCGCTCAGCGTGGCATCCATGGCCCCCGACAGGCGCCGCCCGGCCAGCCCTGAAAACGCCGACAACGCCTGGGCTTGCAGGTGCAGTTGCCCTTCGGCGGGCAGGGTCGGGTCGGCAGGGCTGATCGCGCCGCTGGCCTGTAGCGTGGCGCCCGCGCCCGTGGCCGTCAAACGGTCCAGACGCAGCCGGCCATCGGCCTGCCAGGCGACGTTGGCCGCCACGGTGCCGGGGCCGGTCATCCCGGCATCTATCCGCGACAGATCAGGCACCGTGCCGGTCAGCGTCAGCCCCCCCGCCGCGGTCGAAAGATCGCCCCCCGCCGTCAGGCTCAGCCCGGCTGTTCGCACCTCAAGCGCGCGCAGGGACGTGCCCGCGGGGCCGCGCTCGGCGGCGAGGGTCAGCGTGCCCGGCCCCGCCAGCAGCGCATCGAGCCGCGCCCTGCCGGTGACCAGATCGCGCGTCGCCGCGTTCAGCGTGACATCGAAAATCCCGTCCAGCAGACCATAGCGCCCCGAAACCCGCGCCTGGGCCGCGCCACCCAGGGGCCGCCCGGCCAACGGGGCCAGCCGCGCCAGATCGTCCAGCGCGACAGTGGCCGTGCCGTTCAGCGTCAACCCCTCGGCCAGCGTGCCCAGGGTGGCGTCGATCTGCGCGCGGGCGCGCCCGGCGGTTAGACGCAGCGCTGAGATGCGCAGCGGCGTCCCTTCGGCCCAGTCGATATCCGCCGTTCCCGTGATGGCCGTTCCCAGGGCGCGGGCCAGGGCCGGGTCGTCATGGGCCAACCCGTTGGCGTCGAACGACACCTTGGCGCTCAGCGCCGCCGGGGCCTCGGGCTGGATCGTGCCGCGCCCGCCCAGCGTGGCCTGGGCCAGGCGCAGCCCGCCGCGGGTCAGGCCCGCCAATTGCGCCTGGGCCTGCCAGTCCTGGCCAAGGGCCGCGTCGAACTGGGCGGACAGATCCGCGCCCCCGATCACCGTTTCCGGCCCCGCCAAGGGCAGCGCGACCGGCCCCGACAGCCGCCCGGTCAGCGCGACCCGCTCGGGCAGGCCCGTTGGGGCCAGGGCCAATGTCCCCTCCAGCCGCAATGCGCCGGTGACCAGCGCCAGCGTGTCCACCGCCAGCCCGCCATCGCCGCGCCGTGCGCCGGTCAGCTCCAGCCGCGAGCTGTCGCCGAAAAACGGCCGAAGGCGCGGCGCGACCAACGGCGCCAGATCGCCCGAAGCCGCCAACGCAAAGCGGCTGGTGCCCGGCGCGTCCTCGGGCTCACGCAGGGTCAGGCGGGCGGTCAGGCGCTGTTGCCCGGCAGAGCTTAGCATCAGCTCGGCGGCAAAGGCCGACAGCGGCCCCGCGCCCTTGAGCGTGGCCTCCAGCGGGGGGGCGCCGGGCAGGTCCAGCGCCCCGGACAACAGCCCGCCCGCCGCCTCGGACAGTGCCAGATCCAGCGCCAGGTCGCGGGTGTCGTTGGCATAGCTGGCCGCCAGGCTGAACCGGCCCGCCGCGTCGCTGCGGGTCGCCACCAGCCGGGCCTGTCCCGCCCCGCCCGCCAGGCTGAGCGCCCCATCCAGTTGCAGCACCGCCGCCTGTCCCAGGACCGCGGCGCCCAGCTCCAGACGGGCGGTGCGCACGCGGTCGATCTGGATCGACACCGGCAGATCCGGCAGCGCAAAGGGTTGCGCCTCGGCCTGGTCCAGCGCGGGGGCCGCGCCTTTGCTGGGCAGGCGCGTCAGGACGATCTCGTCAGCCGAAAGTTCGGCCACCTCGACCCGCCCTTTCAAGAGCGCGGCGCGCGACCAGTCCAACACCGCCCCCTTGAGGGTGATCCACACGCCATCGGCATCGGCGATGCTGAGTTCGTCGATCGTGGCGCGCGAGGACAGCGCGCCCTGAAACCCGGTGATCGTGACCGCACGGCCCGCACCGGATAAACGCTCCTCGAGGAACCGTTCCAGCGCGCTGCCGCCGTCGTCATCTTGCTGGGCCGACACCGGCAGGACCGCGGCAAAAAACAACAAGAAGGCCAAGACGATACGCATCAAAAGGCCTGCCCTATGCCGATATAGATCTGCATCCCGTCACCGGTATTGCCCCGCACCGGCACGGCCAGGTCCAGGCGTATAGGCCCGATCCCGGTGTCATAGCGCAGGCCCAGCCCGGCCCCGGCATGCCAGTCGCCCGACCCGCCCAGCGACCCCTCGCCGATATAGCCGGCATCGGCAAAGGCCACCATGCCAAGCGCCCCGCGCAAATCGACCCGTGCCTCGCCCGACAGGCCCAGAAAGGCGCGCCCGCCGATCCGATCGCCACTGCCCAATTCGACCGCAAGCGATTGATAGGGCTGGCCGCGCACGGTGCCGCCGCCGCCCGAAAAGAACAACAGGTCCGGCGGCACGCCATCCGCACTGGCCCCGATGATCGAGCCCAGTTGCAGCCGCCCGGCCAGCACCAGCCGGTCGCCCAGCCCGCGATAGGCCCGGGCGTCGGCACTCAGCCGCGCGCCGTTTTCAGCCGCGCCGCCCACCGCCGCCAGCGGCAAGGCCTCCAGATCCAGATAGAACCCGGACCGCGCGCTCAGCACGCTGTCCCGCCCGTCCCAGGTCAGCCGTGCAGGCATCACCAGATGGCCCATGCTGCGCCGCCCCAAATCATCGCTCACATCCGAATAGCGCAGCCCCAGACCGATTTCGCCCGACAAACGCTCGGAAAATATGTGGGTCAGGCCGACCTCGAATTGGCCGGTATCCTCGCGGTAGTCGGGCTCGTCCAGGGTTTGCAGCGCGGCCTGGGCATAAAGCCCGGTATCCGCGTTGATCACCGCGGGGCGGTCAAACCGGGCGGACAGGTTGTAATCGACACCCCCACTTTCGGACCCACCCAGGCCGCTGACACCCGCGTCAAAGCGCAACCGCTCGGCCCCGCCCAACAGGTTGCGGTGCATCCAGAACCCGCTCAGCGTGCCCCCCTCCAACGAGGAAAGCTCGATCCCGGCGCCGAACCGGCGGGGTTTTTCATCGACAACCCGCAGGCCGATATCCAGCCCGTTGTCGGGGCCCAGCGTCTCGCCCTCGGCCAGCCGGACAGAGCGGAACGCGCCGGTGCGGCGCAACCGGGTTGCACTGGTTTCCAGCGCCGCCGGATCAAAGGGCGCGCCCAGCGGCAGGCCGGCAATGGCACGCAGCCGCTCGGGGCGCACCGCGCTGGTGCCCTCGATCAGCAGATCCCCGAACACCACCGACGGGCCCGGATCCAGATCCAGAACCGCATCCAGCGTGGCGCGGGGGTGATCGGCGGTCAGGCGCTGCGCGGCGACGCGGGCCTTGGCATGGCTCGCCGCGCGCCACCCGGTCACGCCCGCCTGGGCGGCATCGCGGATCGCGGTGCTACGCGCGCGTTGGCCCGGCGCGAACCCCTCTGGCAACGCGGTACCGGGGGCCAGCGGCCCGATCTGGGCGCGGGCAAAGGCGAACGGCGCGCCGGGATCGACCGCGATCTCGACCCGCGCGATTCGTGCGGGCACCGAGAGCGGGGCGATATCGGCCGCCTCGCGCCCGTCCAGCCGGATGTGGATCACCGGGCCGTAATAGCCCTGCGCATAAAGCGCACCGATCAGCCGGGCATAATCGGCCCGCGCGGCGGCCAGGATATCCTGGGGTGTCGCATCCTCGGCCTCGACCGCCACCAGGCTGAGCGAGGCGGCCCGCAGCGCATCCTTCAGCCCGTCCGGGGCCCCGGGGGCCGTCAGCCGCGCATCGGTCGCCGCGGCAGGCTGTGCCACCGCAAGACAGACCACCCACGCGGCCAGGATCGGAGTAAGAATCGATTTGCCCAAGAGACGCCCCCTTGGGGGCCATAATGGGCCATGACCGCGCCGGGTGAAAGCGCTCCGGCGCAGATGTGATCGCACTCAGCCCTGGCGGTCGGCGGCGCCAAAGACCTTGTGCGCGATCAAAGGATAAACGACGACCATGGTCAGGCCGAGCAGCCCGAATTCCAGCGCATAGACAAAGAAATAGGGCGTCGCCGCGCCGAACATCCCGCCGATCGGCGAAATCAGGATCAAATCGCGCATCACCCCGCCCAGGGCGATCGCCGCCCCCGCCGCCGTGGCCTGCACCGCGCCCCAGGCCCCCAGTGCCAGGCCGACCTGTTCCTTGGGCGCCGCGCGCATGGTGGCGGTCAGCGTGCCATGGCCGAAGAGCCCCGCGCCATAGCCCGCCAAAAGCGTGCCCAGCACGAAAATCCATTCCGATTGCAGCGTCGCCGAAAACGTGATCGCGGCAAAGGCCGGCAGGCCGATCATCGCGCCCCAGCCCGCCATCACCATCGGATCCGCGCCCCGGCTCAGCACCCGCGACGCCCAGGCAAAGCCCACCAGGCTGCCCCCGGCCAGCGTCGCCGTCAGCCGCGTGGTCGAGGACACGCTCATCCCCAGCACCTGCCCGCCGTAAGGTTCCAGCAGCACATCGGCCAGGCCAAAGCCCATCGTTCCCAGCCCGATCACCCACAACAGCCGCGTCGCGTTGGCGCCACGCATGAACAGCGCCCAGGCCTCGCCAAAGCTGGGATCGCCATCGGGATTGGGCACCGCACGGGCACGATCGCGCGCCTCCATCTTCCACAGGGCCATGATGTTGAACACCAGCGTCGCCACGGCGGCCCCCTGGATCACCTTGATCAGCTTGGCGTGATAGAAATCCTCCAGCAGCACCCCGAAAAGCAGCGCGCTGATGATCATGCCCACCAGCAGCATCACATACATCAGCCCCACGACGTTGGGCTGATCCTCGCGCGGGGCCAGGTCGGTGGCCAGCGCCAGGCCCACGGTCTGCACGGTGTGCACCCCCGCGCCCACCAGCAGAAACGAAACCGCCGCACTCAGCAGACCGATCCATTCCGGGGCGTTGGCGGCATATTCCTGGCCCGACAGCACGATCAGCGCGAAGGGCATGATCGCGAATCCGCCCCATTGCAGCAGCGTGCCCTTCCAGATGAACGGCACCCGGCGCCACCCCAGCGCAGAGCGGTGGGTGTCGGACTTGAACCCGATCAGCGCGCGAAACGGCGCAAACAGCAGCGGCAGGGAAATCATCACACCGACAAGCGAGGCAGGCACCTCAAGCTCGACGATCATCACCCGGTTCAGCGTGCCGACCAGCAGCACCAGCGCCATACCGACCGAAACCTGGAAAAACGCCAGGCGCAGCAGGCGGCGCAACGGCAGATCATCGCTGGCGGCATCGGCAAAGGGCAGGAATTTCGGACCCAGGGTCGCGATCCCCTGGATGGTCATCTTGCTCAGACGGTTCATGCGGTCACGACTCCACACAGCGCAAGGATCTTGCACCATGTCCTGGCAGCCCGCAGGGGCGCGTTTCCAATGGTCCGCGTCCCAGCGGGGCGAACCGGGGCGCGAAGGCCGAGGCATCCGCCCCGGCCTTCGCCGTTGTTGAACTTACTCGGGCCGAAGGGCTTACGAGTAGATGGTGTCCGTGGTGGTCACCAGAGCAGCCTCTTCGGCGGCGGCGCCCTTGTAGTAGTCGCCCATCCAGCCGGTGTTGAGCACCAGCATCAGGTGAACCAGGAACGAGCTGATAGCAACGGCGCTCAAGAACACCGGGATACCAACGGTCGGTTTAACGACCAGCCACATTTTTGCGTTGTTCATATCTCTGATCCTCCTTGATTAGCCGAGCCACGGCGTAGCGATGGCGGCCAGGAAGTGTGCGAACAGCGCGATGGCGCCAAACACACGGGTACCGTCGATGAGTTGCTTGTGCACCTCTTCGGCTTCGGCAAGCGTCAGACCGGTCGGCCAGACTTTGTCCATATCGTCAGTCATATTGTCGTCTCCCCAATATGGTTTTCGACTGTGTTTCGTGCAAATCCTGCACTCAGTTGTCGACAATGGCAGACCGGAAACTTTGTTCCTCGAACTCGTTCGCGGCACTTCCGGGCCAGCATCGTCACCACCAAACGATGTCACATTAACTTGACGTTGGCAATGTCAACGCAGCCTTACACACCCCCCAAATCGTGCGACATTTCGATCCAAGACCGGGCAATGCGACATCCGCGACACCCCGGCGCGGCATGATTGCGTGAATTTTACCCTGCGACGGTCAGGACTCTTGAATTTTGCATTCCGCGGTGGGGTAATGGGGTGTGCCTAACCGCAATTTGCCGTTCTCGTCGGGCCCGCAAAGAGCATCGCTCCGAACGACGACGACGCGGAATCAAAAACCTGGAGGTAATATGACACGCTATATCTGGGACGACTGGCTTCCCAAGCTCGCCAGCAAAGATCGGGTCCTGACGGACATGAAATTCGACGGGTCCGGCAGCGTCACGCCGTTCTCTGACATGCTGGGCTTCAAGCTGCTGTCGGAAAACAAGTCGCGCACCGAACTGATGACCGACAACCCGACGCCGCTGTCCAAGCAGATGAACTGGCCGCTGCTCAACGAGACCCCCTCGAAAACCGAGCTGAAGACCAGCGATCCGACCCCGCTGTCCTCGCGCATGGGCTGGGCCCTGCTGTCGGACCGCGCCTACTACGCCGAATCGGTCTGATCGACCCCACCTCATGAGGCGCCCGCGCCGGCCCGAGGGCTGCGCGGGCGTTGCGCGTTTCGGGGCCCTGCACAGCGGCCGCCCCCCCCTTCCCCCGAAAGACATGACATGGACGCGCCCGCCGCGGCCACGGATCGGCCCCGGCACGGACAGGGAATCGCCCTGTGGCCTGGCCGCAACGCCACGTTTTCGCCACATTCCCGCCAGTCCGCCGCCGCGTTTCGCGCGCCCGATGGCCGTGGGGAGGCCCGCAAAGAGGTCGCACCCCGAGGCAGAATCAGATCAGGACACCGCCGATGGCCACCGCACTCCCCCAAACCCCGCGCCCCGCGCCGCCCAAGGACGCCGCCCACCCCCGGCCCACACCGCAAAAAGGCGTGGTGTTTTCCGACTGGGCCAGCATCTGACTCGCACGAAAAAGGGGCCGTCCCATCGGAACGGCCCCCAAATGCGTCACGCTCGGGGGGTGATTCCCCCCGCGCTGCGTCAGCCCACCAGTTCGAGACCGGAGAAGAAATAGGCGATTTCTTCCTTGGCGGTATCTTCGGCGTCCGAGCCGTGGACCGAGTTTTCCCCGATCGACAGGGCGAATTCCTTGCGGATGGTGCCATCGGCAGCCTCGGCGGGGTTGGTGGCGCCCATCACTTCGCGATTCTTCGCGATCGCGTCTTCACCTTCCAGCACCTGCACCACGATCGGGGCCGAGGCCATGAATTCGCACAGCTCGTCATAGAACGGGCGCGCGCTGTGCACGGCATAGAACACGCCGGCCTGGGCCTTGCTCAGGTGAATGCGCTTTTGCGCGATGATTCGCAGGCCGGCGGCCTCCAGCTTGGCGTTGATCGCGCCGGTCAGGTTGCGGGCGGTCGCGTCGGGCTTGATGATCGAGAAGGTGCGTTGAATGGCCATGTCGGTCTGTCCTCATGTTCTGCGCTGCCCGGCGGGCAACGGTGAAAAATCGCGGCCCTGCTACCATGGCACCCGCGCCATGGAAAGCCGCCATTGACGCGGAGGATTCGCTGCGTCAAACCCGCGGCCATGCTGCGCATCACCGATATTTCCTATTCCGTCGAAGGCCGCCCGCTCTTGCAGGGGGCTTCGGCCGTGATTCCCAATGGCCACAAGGTCGGTCTGATCGGGCGCAACGGCGCCGGCAAGACCACGCTGTTTCGCCTGATCAAGGGCGAACTGACGCTGGATTCGGGCGCCATCAGCCTGCCCGCCCGCGCCCGCATCGGCGGCGTCGCCCAAGAGGTGCCCTCTTCGGACATCTCGTTGCTGGATACGGTTCTGGCCGCCGACACCGAACGCGCCGAGCTGCTGGCCGAGGCCGAACATGCCACCGACGCCCACCGCATCGCCGATATCCAGACCCGTCTGGCCGATATCGACGCCTGGTCGGCCGAGGGGCGCGCGGCCGCGATTCTCAAGGGGTTGGGCTTTACCGAGGCCGAACAGGCGATGCCGTGTTCCGATTTCTCGGGCGGCTGGCGGATGCGCGTGGCGCTGGCCGGGGTGCTGTTCGCGCGCCCCGATCTGCTGTTGCTGGACGAACCGACCAACTACCTGGACCTCGAAGGGGCGCTGTGGCTGGAAAGCTATCTGGCGCGCTATCCCCACACGGTGATCCTGATTTCCCACGACCGGGGGCTGTTGAACCGCGCGGTGGGCCATATCCTGCATCTGGAAAACAAGGGCCTGATGCTATACGCCGGGGGCTATGACAGCTTTGCCCGCGCCCGCGCCGAGGCCCGCGCCGTGCAGGCCGCCCAGGCCAAGAAGCAAGACACCCGCCGCGCCCATCTGCAAAGTTTCGTCGACCGCTTTCGCGCCAAGGCCAGCAAGGCCCGCCAGGCCCAGAGCCGGTTGAAGATGCTGGAAAAGATGACGCCCATCGCAGCGCCCGAGGATCTGGCGCGCACGGTCTTTACCTTTCCCCAACCCGACGAGCTGTCGCCGCCCATCGTCGCGATGGAGGGGGCCTCGGTCGGGTATGACGAAAAGGTGGTTCTGGGCCGGCTGAGCCTGCGCATCGACCAGGACGACAGGATCGCCCTGCTGGGCCGCAATGGCGAGGGGAAATCGACGTTTTCCAAGCTGTTGGCGGGCAAGCTTCAACCTATGGGCGGGCGCGTCACGCGCTCTTCCAAGCTGCGGATCGGCTATTTCGCCCAGCACCAGGTGGACGAGCTGCATCTCGACGAAACCCCCATCGACCACATCCGCCGCGAGCGCCCCGAGGAAAACCCAGCCCGGCTGCGTGCGCGGCTGGCCGGGTTCGGGCTGGGTGCCGATCAGGCGGAAACCGTGGTCGGACGCCTGTCGGGCGGGCAAAAGGCGCGCCTGTCGCTGCTGCTCGCCACGCTCGATGCGCCGCATATGCTGATCCTCGACGAACCCACCAACCACCTGGACATCGAAAGCCGCGAGGCGTTGGTCGAGGCGTTGACCGAATATTCCGGCGCGGTGATCCTGGTCAGCCACGACATGCACCTGCTGTCGCTGGTGGCCGACCGGCTGTGGCTGGTCAAGGATGGCCGCGTCACCCCCTATGACGAGGACCTGGAGGCGTATCGCAAACTGTTGCTGACGCCCGAGGCGTCCGAGCGCCCGCAACCGGCCAAGCCCGCCGCCCGCCGCCCCTCGCGCGAGGCGGTGCAGGCGCTGCGCGGCGAGGTGCGCAAATGCGAGGCACGGGTCGAAAAGCTGTCGCAGATGAGCGAGAAACTGGCCGTCAAACTGGCCAACCCCGCGCTTTACGATGACGAACGGCGCGACGAGGCCCAGGTTTGGCAACGCAAATACGCCGAGGTGATGGAGGCCCTGGACCGGGCCGAGGCCATGTGGATCAAGGCAGTTGAAAAGCTCGATAAAGCAGAGGGTTGAACGGTGGAGTTGACGTTCTACATCGGCGCCTTTGTCACGCTTTTCGTGGTGATCGACCCGATCGGATTGGCCCCGCTTTTCGTCGCCGTTACCCAGGGCATGGACACCGCGACGCGACGCGCCATCGCCCTGCGCGCGTCGTTGATCGCGGCGTTTTTACTGACGCTGTTCGGCATCTTCGGCGAGGCGGTGTTGAATTTCGCCGGCATCTCGATGCCCGCGTTCCGCATCGCGGGGGGCATTTTGCTGTTCCTGACCGCGCTGGAGATGTTGTTCGAGCGGCGCACCAAGCGGCGCGAGGACCAGGCCCATGACGACCGCCCCGACCCGTCGGTCTTTCCGTTGGCCACCCCGCTGATTGCCGGGCCCGGCGCCATGGCAACGATGATCCTGCTGACCACCGAGGCCGGGCGCGATCCGCTGGCGATGGTGCTGATCCATCTGGTGATGGTGTCGGTGGTCGCGATCGTGTTGTTGCTGTCGCTGACGGCGGGGCTGTTGGAACGCGCGCTGGGGCGGACCGGCACCAATGTCATCACGCGGCTGCTGGGCATGCTGCTGGCCGCGCTGTCGGTGCAGTTCGTGCTGGACGGGCTGGGCGATCTGGGGCTTGCGCCGGTGTGACGCCCTTCGCGTTTGCCAGTTGCGTCCCTATATCAGGGGGGAACGCGCGAAAGGATGCCCATGACAGGGGATGAGATTGGACGGCTGGTCTATCTGGTGCTGCTGGCATCGGTGATCGTGGGTTATTTTCTGATGCACAACCGCAACCGCCTGGGCCAGGCGGCGCAACAGGCCGCGGTCTGGGGGCTGATCTTTGTCGGGGTGATCGCGGGCATCGGCCTGTGGTCCGACATCCGCCAGAACGTCGCGCCACGCCAGACCGTCTTTGCCGAGGCCCAGCGCATCGAGGTGCCGCGCGCCCCCGACGGGCATTACTATCTGACGGTGCAGGTCAACGGGGTTCCGGTGCGCTTTGTCGTCGATACCGGGGCCACCGACGTGGTGTTGACCCGCGAAGATGCCGACCGGATCGGGATCGACCCCGCCAAGCTGGGCTATATGGCCCAGGCGCGCACCGCCAATGGCGTGGTCCAGACCGCCCGCGTGCGGCTGGACGAAATGCGGCTGGGTCCGGTGGTCGATGACGGGGTGCGGGCCTTTGTCAACGGCGGGCAGATGGACGACTCGCTGCTGGGGATGGCCTATCTCAACCGCTTTTCGCGGATCGAGTTTGCCGGCAGCCGGATGATCCTGACCCGCTAGGGCGCGTTGCTTTCGGCCTTTTTCTGCCAGCGGCCCGTCTCTTCGGACCAGTATTGCGCGGCGATCCCTGCGCCGGTCAGATCGCGCCACTGCGCCCGCGCGCCGTCCAGCGCAACCGGGTCGTTGCCGTCAAACAGGATGCACACCCGTTCCAGCGTCTGGGCCTCTTGGGCGCTGACCGTCGCGCCATCCACCGCCATCACGCAGGCCGCCCCGTTGGGCCGCGCGTCCGCCGTGCTCAGCAGCACCGGCTGGTCGGCATCGAACGGCCCGCCCGCCCGGCCATGGGGCAAGAACCCCTCGCCCATCCACAGCCGGTCATCCAGCCATTCCAGCCGCGCCGCATCGCCCCCGCGCACCACCACCCGCCAGCCCGCCGCCAGCGCCTTGTCCAAAAGCGCAGGCAGCGTCTCTTCCAGCGGGCGCCGGGTCAGGTGATAGAACAGCGCGGTTCCCATCAGGCCTCGAACATGTCGGAAATCAGCCGGTCCAGCGCCAGCACACCCCAGCCCGTCGCCCCCTTGGGCGCCAGCGCGGTTTCCTCGCCAACGCGCGCCACGCCCGCGATGTCGAGGTGAATCCACGGGCAGTCCGGTTTGACAAAGCATTGCAGGAACTGCGCCGCGGTGATCGACCCCGCGGCGCGGCCGCCGGTATTCTTGATATCGGCCAGCTGCGATTTGATCAGCTTGTCATAGGCGGCCCCCAGCGGCATGCGCCAGGCGCCCTCGCCCTCGGTCCCGGCGGCCTTGAGGAAGGCCGCGCAGAACGCGTCGTCATTAGAAAAGACGCCCGCTTTCTCATGGCCCAGCCCGATGATGATCGCGCCCGTCAGGGTGGCCAGATCAACCATGGCGCGCGGCGCGAACCGGTCCTGCGCATACCAAAGCACATCGGCCAGCACCAACCGCCCCTCGGCGTCGGTGTTGATCACCTCGACCGTGTCGCCCTTCATCGTGCGCACGATATCGCCGGGGCGCTGGGCCTTGCCGTCGGGCATGTTCTCGACCAGCCCGACCAGGCCCACGACATTGGCCCTGGCCTTGCGCAGCGCCAGCGCGCGCATGACACCGGCCACCACGCCCGCGCCGCCCATGTCCATGGTCATCTCTTCCATGCCCTGGGCGGGCTTGATCGAGATGCCGCCGGTGTCGAACACCACGCCCTTGCCGACCAGCGCCAGGGGCGCCTCGTCCGCCGCGCCGCCGTTCCAGCGCATCACCACCACCTTGGAGGGGCTCTCGGATCCCTGCCCCACCGCCAGCAGCGCGCGCATTCCCAGCTTTTCCAGGTCCGCCTCTTCCAGGATCTCGACCTCCAGGCCCAGCTCGTGCATCGCGGCCAGTCGGGCGGCGAAATCGTCCGTTGTCAGGATATTGGCCGGCTCGTTCACCAGATCGCGGGTAAAAAACACCCCCTCGGCCAGCGCGGCCATGGGCCCGGCCTGGGCGGCGACGACCTCGGGTTTGGTGACCATCACCTGGACCTTGCCCGGCACGGTCGGATCTGCGCTTTTGTGGATGTCAAAGCTGTAGGCGCGCAGGGCAAAGCCAAAGGCGATGTCGCTGGCGCGCGGATGCGCCCCGGCCAGCACCAGCACATCCGCGGTGCCCTGCACACGGGCCAGGGCCGCGCCGGCCTTACGCGCCTGGGCCAGGGTCGGGCGGCGGTCCAGACGCACCACGTCGATCGCATCGGCCTGCATGTGCGCGGGAAAGGCCAGCGTCGCGGCCTCGCCCGGGGCCAGCCGCGCAAAGGCCGGACTTTCGACAAAGCGCGCCAGCGCCCCGCGCGTCAGCCGGTTCACCCGCCGCCCTGCCGGGTCCAGCTTGCCATCGCCATCGACAAAGACCGCAACCCGCCCCGTGGCCCCCCCGATGGCGTCCAGATCGGTCTCGGCAAAGGTCAGGGCAACGGGCGTCGTCATGGTCAAACTCCAGGGTTCAAATGCGGTCGACCTTCTACCTAGCCCTCTGCCAGCGGCTTGACCAGATAGCAGTTTTCCGCCCCCCCCGATTGGTCTAGTCTCGCGCGGGGCAGCAATCTGCGGGGGGGAGCGCGTGCAGAGATTCGACAGGTATCTGCTGTCGCAGCTAAGAACCCAATTCGGATTCTTCGCGCTGGTGCTGGTGTCGGTTTACTGGGTGAACAATGGGCTTTCGTTGTTCGAGCAGTTGATCAACGACGGCCAGTCGGCGCTGGTTTTCCTGGAATTCGCGGTGCTTATCCTGCCCAACATGATCCTGATCGTGCTGCCGATCGCGGCCTTTGCGGGCACGGTGCAGGTGGTCAACCGCATGACCCGCGAAAGCGAACTGGTGGTGATCCAGGCGATGGGGTGCAGCCCGTGGCGGCTGGCGCGCACGGTGCTGGTCTTTGGCCTGCTGGTGGCGCTGCCCTTGGCGGTGCTGAACCACGTGCTGGTGCCCGCAAGCCGCGTCCAACTGGACGAGCGGCGCGCCGAGATCGCACAGGACATCACCGCCCGGTTCCTGAGCGAGGGCAAGTTCCTGCACCCCGCCAAGGGCATCACCTTCTACATCCGCGAAATCACCGAGTCGGGGGAGTTGCGCGACATCTTTCTTTCGGATCGTCGCCAGGCGGACCGGCGGATGACCTATACCGCCAGCCGCGCCCTTTTGGTACAGGACGCGGCCGGGCCGAAACTGTTGATGTTCGATGGCATGGCCCAGGCCTATACCGAAGAGGACAAACGGCTTTCGACGGCGAGTTTCGCGGATTTCACCTATGACATCGGCGCGCTGATCGACCCCGACAAGATCCGCCCGCCCAAGCTGAGCGTTCTGTCGACCTCTGCGCTGCTGCATCCCACAGAGACGCTGATGCAACAGACCGGCGAGAGCCGCGCGGCGTTTCTCTACGAGGGGCACTCGCGGTCGGCCCAGCCGCTCTTGGCGGTGGCGGCAGCGATGATCGGATACGGCGCGTTGCTGATCGGCGGGTTCAGCCGCTTTGGGCTGAGCCGGCAGATCCTTCTGGCGATCGTGATGATGATCGGTGTCAATCTGCTGAGCAATTCCATCGGCGACATCGTGCGCCGGGACGCCTCTTTGTGGCCGATGACCTATCTGCCGCCATTGGTCGGCGTTGCGATCGGGGCGGCGATGATCTGGATATCGTCCTGGCCCGGGCGCAGGCGACGGGGCGCTGCGCGATGATCCTGCACCTGTATTTCGCACGCAAGTTCGCGCTGACCCTTCTGGCCATTCTGGCGGTGATCGGGATGGTGATCCTGATGATCGACATGGTGGATGAGCTGAACCGCTTCGACATCGGCACGATCAGCGCGGCCGAGGCCCTGCACCTGTCGGCGCTTCGGGTTCCGGCAGAGCTTTACAATGTGCTGCCACTGATCGTGGTACTGGCGACGGTGACGCTGTTTCTGGGACTGGCGCGCACATCCGAACTGGTGATCACCCGCGCGGCCGGACGCTCGGCGTTGCGCGCGCTGGTGGCGCCGGTCGGCACGGCGCTGCTTTTTGGGGGGGTGGCGGTTGCCGTTTTCAACCCGATCGTCGCCGCCACCACCAAGCAATACCAGAATGCCTCCAGCGCCTATCAAAAGGGCACCACCAGCGTTCTGTCGGTCAGCGCCGAGGGGTTGTGGCTGCGCCAGGGCGGCCCCGACGGTCAGATCATCGTTCACGCCGTCCGCGCCAATCCCGAGGGCACGCAGTTCTTCGAGGTGACGTTCCAGGCCTTTGCCCCCGAGGGCAGGCCGATCTGGCGGATCGAGGCGGCCAGCGCCACCCTGGTCAAGGGCGGCTGGGAAATCCTGGGCGCCAAGCGCTGGGCCTTTGGCCCCGACAGCCCCAACCCCGAGGCCGCGGCGCTGCAACAAGACAGACTGACCCTGGCCTCTGATCTGACCAGCGACCGGATCCGCGAGAGTTTCGCCAGCCCCGCGGCGATCGCGATCTGGGATTTGCCCGCCTTCATCGCCGGGCTGGAGCGCGCGGGATTTTCCGCCCGAACCCACCGGATATGGTTCCAGATGGAGCTGGCCATGCCCGGCATTCTGGCGGCGATGGTATTGCTGGGGGCGGGGTTCACCATGCGCCACACCCGTTTCGGGCGCACCGGGCTGATGGTGATGTTGGCGCTGGGCCTGGGTCTGGCCCTTTTCTTTCTGCGCAATTTCGCGCAAGTCTTGGGCGAGAACGGACAGATCCCGGTGGCCTTGGCCGCGTGGAGTCCGCCCGCGGCGGGGATTTTGCTGTCGTTGGGATTGTTGTTGCATCTGGAGGATGGCTGATGCGGCGCCTCTTGGTCCTGGTCGTCGTTCTGCTGGCGCTGCCCGTCGTGGCGGCGGCACAGGCAACAAACGCCGATCCCGCGCCGACGCCAGCCACGCTGGTCGCGGATCGCATCAGCGTGGGCGAAATGCGCCGCCTGATCGCCGAGGGCAATGTCGAGGTTCTGTATGGCGCGGCGCGGTTGCGGGCCAGCCGCATCGTCTATGACCGCCAGGGCGAAAGCCTGTCGATCGAGGGGCCGATCACCCTGACCACCGGGCCCGACAGCGTGATCCTGGCCGACAGCGCCGATTTGTCACCCGACCTGACCGAGGGCATCCTGCGCTCTGCGCGGTTGGTGCTGAACCAGCAGCTGCAACTGGCCGCCACCGAGATCCAGCGCGTTTCGGGCCGCTACAACCGGCTGGAGCGCACCGTCGCCTCGGCCTGCCGGGTCTGTGCCGAAAGCGAGGTGCCGCTGTGGCAGATCCGCGCCCGGCGCATCATCCACGACCAGCAGGAAAAGCAGCTCTACTTCGATCACGCCCGGCTGGAGGTGATGGGGGTGCCGGTGTTCTACCTGCCCAGGCTGCGGGTGCCCGATCCCACGCTGCAACGCGCAACCGGCTTTCTGACGCCCGAGTTCCGCTTTACCAACCAATTGGGCACCGGGATCAAGATCCCCTATTTCATCACCTTGGGCGACAGCCAGGACCTGACCCTGACGCCCTATCTGTCCACCGACCAGACCCGCACGCTGGAGCTGCGCTATCGGCGCGCCTTTGCCCGCGGCGAGATCGAGATCAAAGGCGCGGTATCGCGCGATGACCTGCTGCCCAATGAAACCCGCGCCTATCTGTTTGCCGATGGCGGCATTGATCTGCCACATGATTTCCGGCTGGATTTCGGCATCAAGAGCGTGTCCGACCCGGCCTATCTGCTGGATTATGACTATTCCGACCTCGACCGCCTGGACAGCACCCTGTCGTTGACCCGCGCCCGCCGGGACGAGTTGATTACCGGCGACCTGGTCTATTTCGAGACCCTGCGCGATTCCGAGAGCAACAGCACCATCCCCTCGACGGTCGCCGATCTGGGCTATCAGCGCCGGTTCGTGCCCGGCCTGCTGGGCGGGATCGCACAGCTCAGCCTGTCGGCCCATGGCCATAACCGCCGCTCGGACCAGGCCACGGACGGGCCCGACTTTGACCTTTACGGCGAAGGGATGGATGTGGGGCGGCTGTCGGGCGGGCTGGACTGGCGCGGCGACTGGCTGTTGCCCCGCGGGGTCATGCTGGGCGCGCTGGCCGAGGTGAATATCGACTATTACAGCATCAGCGATGACACGGTCCTGGCGGGCAACCGCACCCGCGTGATCCCCGGTGCCGCACTGGAACTGCGCTGGCCGCTGGTGCACGCCCAGGCCAGCGGCGCCACCCATGTGCTGGAACCGGTCGCGCAACTGGTCTGGAGCCGCGAGGACGACGGCAGCTATCCCAACGAGGACAGCGTGCTGGTCGAGTTCGACGAGGCCAACCTGTTCTCGCTTAGCCGCTTTGCCGGGGTAGACGCGCGCGAGGCCGGGCTGCGCGCCAACCTGGGGCTGGGCTGGACGCGCTATGACCCGGCGGGCTGGTCGCTGGGCCTGACGGTGGGGCGCATCTGGCGCGCTGAAAACCTGGGCCAGTTTGCCAATGGCTCGGGACTGGAGGGGACGAGTTCGGACTGGCTGACGGCGGTCGAGCTGGACCTGCCCGGCAACCTGAGCCTGGCCAACCGGGCGCTCTTTGATGACAATTTCGACTTTTCGCACAACGATCTGCGGATCGACTGGCGATCGGACCGGGTGGACCTGGGATCGAGCCTGCTGTGGAGTGCGGCCAACGCCTCGGAAAACCGGCCCGACGATCGCTCTGAATGGCTGATGGACGCGGCCTATCAGTTCCGCGACAACTGGACGGGCAAGGCCGACTGGCGCTACGATTTCGTGGCAAACGAGGCAGCGCGCGCAGGGCTGGGACTGGAATACCGCAACGAATGCGTGGCGGTGGATCTTTCCCTCTCGCGTCGGTTCACCTCGTCGACTAGTGTGAGACCGTCAACGGATTTCGGCCTGACCATCTCGCTGACCGGGTTTGGCGGGGGCGACAATACGGCTGGATACGCGCGGCGCTGCGCCCGCTATTAGGGCACGAGCAGAACGGAGGAAGACGATGATCCGACGGATGGGCCTGGCGGCCATGGCGGTGGTGATGCTGATCGGCGCAGGTCAGGCCATGGCGCAACAGGGCGGCCCCTTTGCCCCGCGCATGATCGTGAACGACAAGGCGATCACCAATTACGAGATCGAGCAACGGATCCGGTTTCTGCGCCTGCTGGGCAACCCGCCCGAGATCGAAAAGCTGGCGATGGA
The DNA here is from genome assembly GCA_016938875.1 of Paracoccaceae bacterium. Taxonomy (GTDB): domain Bacteria; phylum Pseudomonadota; class Alphaproteobacteria; order Rhodobacterales; family Rhodobacteraceae; genus Rhodovulum. Next base: position 17,673 of record JAFGTV010000010.1, on the reverse strand, counting down.
TGCGCTGATCGACGATCGGCTGCGCATGGCCGAGGCCACGCGCCTGGGGATTGCCGTGACCGACGAGCAACTCAAGGCCGGCATGGAAGAATTCGCCAGCCGCGCCAATCTCAGTGCCGAGCAATTCATCGCCGCCCTCGGCCAAGAGGGCGTCGCGGCGGAAACCTTTCGCGATTTCGTCGTCGCCGGTCTGGCCTGGCGGCAGGTGGTGCGCGCCCGTTTCGGACCCCGCGCCCAGATCACCGAGGCCGAAATCGACCGCGCCCTTGCATTGACCTCGCCGCGCGCGGCGGGGGGCGGGGCACAGGTGCTGCTGTCCGAAATCGTGCTGCGCGCCGACACGCCCGAGTTTCGCGCCCAGGCCCAGACGCTGGCCCGCCAACTGGCCTCTGGCCTGAACAGCGAGGGCGCGTTTGCCGCCGCGGCCCGGAAATATTCCGTCTCGCGCTCGCGCGATCAGGGGGGGCGCATGGCCTGGATGCCGCTGGGCAACCTGCCGCCGGCTATCGCCGCCCAGTTGCTGACCCTGGGCCCCGGCGAGGTGACAGGCCCGGTCGAACTGCCCAACGCCATCGCCCTGTTCCAGCTGCGCGCGATCCGCGAAACCGGCGCGGGCACCCCCGACGCCGTGTCGGTGGAATATGCCCGCTTTGCGCTGCCCGGCGGCAATATGGCCGACGCGATGAAACTGCGCACGAAACTGGACACCTGCGATGACCTTTATGGCGCGGCCAAGGGCCTGCCCGAGGACCGGCTGCAACGCGAGGTGCGCCCGGTGGCCGATCTGCCCGCGGACCTTGGGCTGGAATTGGCAAAGCTCGACGAGGGCGAGGTGTCCTATGGGCTGAGCACGCCGCAAACCCCCGTGCTCTTGATGCTGTGCGGGCGGACGCCGGATCTGGGCGACGGCGATGTGGACCGCGACGCGGTGCGTCAACAGCTGCTCAACCAGCGTCTGGGCGGTTATGCCGAAAGCTACCTGGCCGAGTTGAAGGCCGACGCCATCATTCGCGAACCATGAGCGATCTGCCCATCGCGATGAGCTGCGGGGAACCCGCGGGCATCGGCCCCGAGATCGCCGCCAAGGCCTGGCACGTGCTGGGTGCGCGCCTGCCCTTCTTCTGGATCGGCGATCCCGCCCACCTGCCCGAGGGCACGCCCCACGCGGTGATCCACGACCCGCGCGAGGCGATGCATGTCTCGGCCAGCGCGCTGCCGGTGCTGGCGCTGCCGTTTCCCGCGCCCGCCACGCCGGGCCAGCCCACCCCCGAAAACGCCGCCGGTGTGATCGAGGCCATCGCCCGCGGCGTGGCCCTGGTGCAGCAAGGCCGCGCCGCGGCGCTGTGTACCGCACCGATCCACAAAAAGGCGTTGCAGGACGGGGCGGGGTTCGCCCATCCCGGCCATACCGAATACCTGGCGCACCTGGCGGGGGTGGACCGCGTCGTGATGATGCTGGCCTGTCCCGCGCTGCGCGTGGTGCCCGTGACCATCCACATCGCGCTGAGTGCTGTGCCCGCCGCGCTGACCGCCGCGTTGTTGGAGGATACGCTGCGCATCACCCATGCCGCGCTGATCCGCGATTTCGGCATCGACGATCCGCGCCTGGCGGTGGCGGGCCTGAACCCGCATGCCGGCGAAGGCGGCGCGATGGGACACGAGGAAATCACCCTGATCGCCCCGCTCCTGGCGCGGATGCGCGCCGAGGGAATGCGCATCACCGGGCCGCTCTCGGCCGACACGATGTTTTATGCCGCCGCCCGGGCGGGCTATGACGTGGCGGTGGCGATGTATCACGACCAGGCGCTGATCCCGATCAAGACACTGGATTTCGCAGGCGGGGTGAACGTGACTCTGGGCTTGCCGTTCATCCGCACCTCGCCCGATCATGGCACCGCGTTCGACATCGCGGGCACCGGCGTGGCCGATCCCGGCAGCCTGATCGCGGCGCTGGAAATGGCGCGCGACATGGCGCGGACCCGCGCGGCGTGAGCCATGCGCCCCGCGCGCCCCGGGCCACGCCGGGGGTTTGCCCCCCGCCCCCCCCCGGCGGGTCTTTCCGCCCAAAAGAAGGATAGCCGATGAGTGCCATCGACGGCCTGCCGCCCCTGCGCGAGGTGATCGCGGCCCATGACCTGAGCGCGAAAAAGGCGCTGGGGCAGAATTTCCTGCTGGATCTGAACCTGACTGCCAAGATTGCACGCGCGGCGGGCGATCTGTCGGGCTGCGATGTGCTGGAGGTGGGGCCAGGACCCGGCGGGTTGACCCGTGGGTTGTTGGCAGAGGGCGCGCGCCGGGTTCTGGCGGTGGAAAAGGACGCGCGCTGTCTGCCGGCCCTGGCCGAGATCGCTGCGGCCTATCCCGGGCGGCTGGAGGTGTTGAACGCGGATGCGCTGGCGCTGGATCTGCTGGCGCATCTGCGCCCGCCGATCAAGGTGGTGGCCAACCTGCCCTATAATGTCGGCACCGAGCTGTTGGTGCGCTGGTTGACGCCGCCCGCCTGGCCGCCCGCCTGGGAAAGCCTGACGCTGATGTTCCAGCGCGAGGTGGCCGAACGGATCGTGGCCCGGCCCGGGTCCAAGGCCTATGGCCGCCTGGCGATCCTGGCGCAGTGGCGCTGCGATGCGCAGATCGTGATGCGGCTGCCGCCCGAGGCCTTTACCCCCGCGCCCAAGGTGGCCTCGGCGGTGGTGCATCTCAGGGCACTGGCCGAGCCGCGCTTTGCCGCCGAGCAGGGCCTGCTGGAACGGGTGGTGGCGGCGGCCTTTGGCCAGCGGCGCAAGATGTTGCGCGCCAGTCTGCGGGGGCTGTCGCCGGATATCGAGGGGGTTTTGACCGCCGTGGGCATCGCGCCGACCGAGCGCGCCGAACAGGTGCCGATCGAGGGGTTTTGCGCGCTCGCCCGCGCATTGGCGGGCGAGCGCGACAGCTAGGCGGTTATTCCGCCGCCGGGGTCTGGGGCTGCGGTTGGGCGTCCGCGGTATCGTCCTGCGCCTTGGGGGCGCGGGGTTTGCGCGGGCGGCGCGGCCGGGGCGTCGGTTTTTCCTCGGGGGTTTCGACCAGGGTGCTTTGCTGGTCGTCCTCGGCCACGTCGAACACCTGGGCGTTGTCGGTGGGGCCGTGGCGGAACACCTCTGCCTCGGCGGGCTGCTCGGCCTCGGACCGGCGATTGGGCTGGTCGTCGTCAGAGCGGCGGTTGGGCTGGTCGCCCTCGCCCCGTTCGCGGCCGCGCTCGCGGTTTTCGCGGTTCTGCTGCGCCTCTTGCTGGGCTTCCTGCTGCTCGCGGCGGGCATCCTGCTCGCGCTGGGCCTCGCCCATCAGGCGGGCGTAATGCTCTGCGTGCTGCTGAAAATTCTCGGCGGCAACGCGATCATTCGACAGATGCGCATCGCGGGCAAGCTGGTTGTATTTCTCGATGATCTGTTGCGGCGTACCGCGCACCTTGCCCTCGGGGCCCGAGCTTTCGAAAACCCGATTGACAACATTGCCCACCGAAGAACGGGAACGGTTCGACTTGGAGCGCGAACGTGACTTGGTTGATCTCATGTGTTTTTGGTATCCAGCCTTGTCTTGGCATCTTCGGACCTGTTCCGCACCCCATGTGCGGGAACGAGTGACGCGGGTCCGACCCTGTGTCTGGCTTGTCTTGCGCGGGGGTGCCTAAAGTCCAGCCTCCCGCCTTGCGCAATCCTGAGTAACCATGGGTCAGGACCGCTGACAAGGGAAAATTACACCAATTGCGGCAATTTGGCGAGGGCTGCGCGCGGCGCGCAACGTAAATGTCACGCCCCCGGTGCCGCGGCGCGGGCCTCGACGACACGGTGTCTGCTATCCAAATCGGTGTGCAGCGCGGTGATTTCAAGACCCGCGCCCCGCAGGATGTCGCTGACCGCCGCCGCTTGGGTCGGGCCGATCTCGACCATGAGCCGCCCGCCCGGCGCCAGATGCGCCGCCACCCCCGCCGCCAGCGCGCGATAGGCGCCCAGCCCGTCACCGCCATCGGTCAGCGCGCCGCGCGGCTCATGCGCCAATTCGGGTGCCAGGTCGGGCATTTCGCATACCGCGATATAGGGCGGGTTCGACACGATCAGATCGAACACGCCGGTCAGCTCGGCCCACCATTCCGAGGCGACAAATTCAGCCCGCGCGATCCCCAGACGGGCGGCATTGTCGCGCGCGATCCCCAGGGCGGCGGGCGAGATATCGCTGCCCAGCCCCGTCGCGCCGGGCCGTTCGGCCAACAGCGTCAACAGGATGCAGCCCGACCCGGTGCCCAGGTCCAGAACCCGCGAAAACGGCGCGGCCAACGCGGCGGCGATCAGGGTCTCGGTTTCCGGGCGCGGGTCCAGCACATCGGCGGTCACGCGAAAGTCGCGGCCATAAAACGCACGGGTTCCGGTGATATGCGACACCGGCTCGCGCGCGGCGCGGCGGGCCAGCGTGGCGTCATAAAGGGCGGCGGTTTCGGGCAACAGCGTCTCTGGCAGCACCAGGGTCAACCGATCCGGCGCAATGCCCAGCGCATGGGCCAACAGGCGGCGGGCGTCGCGCACCGGGTCGGGCACGCCCGCGTCGCGCAGCAGGGCAACAGCGCGGGCCAGGACCTGGGCGGCGGTCATCCCTCCATCTCGGCCAGCAGGCTGGCCTGGTCGTCGGCGATCAGCGCGTCGATCACCTCGTCCAGGTCGCCCTGCATCACCTGGTCGAGCTTGTAGAGCGTCATGTTGATCCGGTGGTCGGTCATCCGCCCCTGGGGGAAATTATAGGTGCGGATCCGTTCCGACCGATCGCCCGAGCCGACCTGGGATTTGCGTGTCGCGGCGCGTTCATCGGCAACCTTTTGGCGTTCCAGATCAAACAGCCGCGCGCGCAAAACCGCCATGGCGATGGCGCGGTTCTGGTGCTGGGATTTCTCGGAACTGGTGACCACGATGCCGGTGGGCAGGTGGGTGATGCGCACCGCGGAATCGGTTGTGTTGACGTGCTGGCCCCCTGCCCCGCTGGCGCGCATGGTGTCGATGCGGATATCGGTGGCGGGCACGTCGATATCGACATCCTCGGCCTCGGGCAGCACCGCGACAGTCGCCGCCGAGGTATGGATACGCCCCCCCGATTCGGTGGCCGGGACACGCTGCACCCGGTGGACGCCGGATTCATATTTCAGCCGGGCGAACACCCCCTCGCCCTGAACATTGGCGACCACCTCCTTGATGCCGCCCAGTTCGGTCTGGGTTTCCTCCAGGATGGTGAATTTCCAGCCATGCGCCTCGGCATAGCGTTGATACATCCGCAGCAGATCCCCCGCGAACAGCGCCGCCTCTTCACCGCCGGTGCCGGGGCGGATCTCGACGATGGCGGGGCGGGCGTCGGCGGCGTCCTTGGGCAACAGCGCCAGGCGCAGCGCCTGTTCCAGCCCCGGCAGCCGCGCCTTGAGGGTGGGCAACTCCTCTTCGGCCAGGGCGCGCATCTCGGGGTCGGCCAGCATCGCCTCGGCCTCGGCGATCTCGTCCAGGAGGCGGCGATAGGCGGCAATCTCTTCGGCCACGGGTTTGAGTTCGGCGTATTCGCGGCCGATCTGCGCGAAATCGCCCGCGGCGCCGTCAGCCAGCCGGGCCTCGAGAAATTCGAAGCGCTGGGTGATCTGATCGAGTTTTTCCAAGGGAACCATGGCGTTCCTTCGCCCAGCCGCGCGCTGTGGTCAAGGGGCCAGCCGGGCCGCCAGCGCCGCCTGCCAGCGCGCCAGCCGCGCCGCATTCACCCCCATGTCGGAATAGCCGAACCGTGCGCGCGAAAACGCAGCCCAGGTCGCGCCCTGCTCGGCGGGCAGCACGCGCACCGAGATATAGTCGGGAAATCCCCACAGCGCAGAGCGTTGCACATAGGTCATCCACAGATCCTCGGGGCTGCCGGCGATGCGCCGGGTGCGCGGCTCTGCCAGGGCGATGGTGTCGATGGCGGCGGCCAGCGCGGGCGGGGTCGTGTCATAGACCGGCGCGACACCGTCGCCCCCCTCGGGACGGATCAACGCGGCGTTCGGGCTGTCGGGTTTGACCGCACTCAGCGGATCGACATGCCAGATCGCCGGATCGTCGGGCACCCGGCGAAACCAGATCCCACCCGCAACCGCGCCAACCAGCACCGCGAGAACGACAATGCTCAGTATCTTCATGTATCCGCTCCGTCTTGCTCACGTTTGTTCCAGCCCCAAAGGCAGATCAGCTCCATCGCGACATGGGCCCCGGCGATCGCGGTGATCCCGGTCGGGTCGAAGGGCGGAGAGACCTCGACCACGTCGGCGCCCACGATGTTCAGCCCACGCAACCCGCGCAGCATCGCGGCGGCCTGCGCGCTGCTCAGCCCGCCCCAGACCGGGGTGCCGGTGCCCGGCGCAAAGGCCGGGTCCAGCGCGTCGATGTCAAAGCTCAGATAGGCCGGGGCCTGGCCGACGACCTCCTTGATGCGCATCACGGTGGCGGTGGGGCCGTGTTCGTGCACAAAGGGGGCGTCCAGCACGGTGATCCCCATGGTGTCGGGATTATCGGTGCGTATCCCGATCTGAACCGAGCGCGCCGGGTCGATCAGCCCCTCGTGCACCGCCTTGCCGAACATGGTGCCGTGGTCGATCCGCGTGGGATCGTCATCGGCCCAAGTGTCGGTATGGGCGTCGAACTGCACCAGCGCCAGCGGCCCGTGCACCGCCGCATGGGCCCGCAGGATCGGCAACGAGATCGAGTGATCGCCCCCCAGCGCGATACACCCCGCCCCCGCCGCGAGGATTCCCGCGATATGGGCCTGCAAGACCGCCGGAAACTCGGCCACCGCGGCATAGTCAAAGGCCAGGTCGCCGTAATCGACGATATCGAACAGCTCCAGCGGGCTATAGCCCCAGCCATAGGGCGCATCAAACGCCTGCAGCGCGCTGGCCTCGCGGATCGCGCGCGGCCCCAGCCGGGTGCCGGGCCGGTTGGTCACCGCCTGGTCGAACGGCACCCCGGTGATCGCCAGATCGACGCCGGTCAGATCCTTGGTCAATGTGCGGCGCAGGAACGAGGTCACCCCGCCAAAGGCATTTTCATAAGCCAGGCCGCGCCGCCCCTTGCGGGTGATCGCCGTGTCGACCTGTGTTTTCGCATCTTCCAGGGCCATGCCGCACCTTTCGCTTTTGCCGCACGATAACGCGCCCTGCGCCGGACGCCAGAGCCACCTTTACATTCGGGCACGCATTTGCCCAACTTCGCCAATCCCAGGATGCGAGGCCACGATGATCCCCGAAAACTCTGACGCGCTGATCCATGATCCCCGGGGCGGGCTGCCGCGCCTTTTGGAAATCATGCGCCGACTGCGCGATCCCGACACCGGCTGTCCGTGGGATATCGAGCAGGATTTCGCCTCGATCGCGCCCTACACGATCGAAGAGGCCTATGAAGTCGCCGATGCCATCGAACGCCAGGCGTGGGACGAGCTGGAGGGGGAGTTGGGCGACCTGCTGCTGCAAACCGTCTATCACACCCAGATGGGGGCCGAGGCGGGGCTATTCAGCTTTGCCTCGGTCGCAGATCGGATTTCCGACAAGATGGTGGCCCGCCACCCCCATGTCTTCGGCACCGAGTCCCGCGACAAGTCCGCCGAACAGCAGACCCGCGACTGGGAAACCATCAAGGCGGCGGAGCGGGCCGGCAAACAGGCGCACGGCGTGCTGGACGACGTGGCGCTGGCGCTGCCCGCGCTGACCCGCGCGGTCAAGCTGCAAAAGCGCGCCGCGCGCGTCGGCTTTGACTGGCCCGAGATTGGCCAGGTGGTCGACAAGATCGCCGAAGAGGCCCACGAACTGGCCGAGGCGCGCGCGACCCTGACCCAGGCCGAGGTGTTCGAAGAGTTCGGCGACCTGCTGTTCGTCATCGCCAACCTGGCCCGCCACCTGGGCCTGGAACCCGAAGAGGCCCTGCGCGCCGCCAATGCCAAATTCACCCGCCGGTTCAAGGCGGTAGAGGCCAAACTCGCAGACCTTGGAAAGCATCCAGAGGCCTCGAACCTGGCCGAGATGGACGCGCTGTGGGATGCGGTCAAGGCCGAGGAAAAGGCCGGCGGCCCTATTTCTGAGTGAAACAATCGTGTATTGACCTGACCAATTTAGTCAGGCTTTACTGGCCTTGGAAACGCAACCCGAACGAACAGGAGATCCCATGACCCTCCGCAATGCCCTGATGGCTGGTGCCGCGCTGGCCGTGCTGGCCCCCGCGGCGCAGGCCGACGTGAACATCTATTCCTATCGTCAGCCCGAGCTGATCCAGCCGCTGCTGGACGCTTTCACCCAAGAGACCGGGATCCGGACCAACGTCGCCTTTCTGACCAAGGGCATGGTCGAGCGGTTGCAGGCCGAGGGCAAGCGCAGCCCCGCCGACATCATCCTGACCACCGACATCTCGCGCCTGGCCGAGGCCGTGGCCGCCGGTGTCACCCAGCCCGTGGACAGCCCCGTGTTGCAGGCCGCGATCCCCGCGGCGTTCCGCGACACCAACAACCAGTGGTTCGGCGTGACCACCCGCGCGCGCATCGTCTATGCCGCCAAGGACCGCGTCGATCCCGCCGAGGTCACCACCTATGAGGATCTGACCGATCCCAAGTGGCAGGGGCGCATCTGCACCCGCTCGGGCACGCACAGCTATACCCTGGCGCTGGTGGCCGCGATGATCCACCACCACGGCGAGGACTATACCCGCGACTGGCTGAAGGGCCTGAAGGCCAACCTGGCGCGCAAACCCCAGGGCAACGACCGCGCGCAGGTAAAGGCGATCTGGGCGGGGGAATGCGATATCAGCCTGGGCAACACCTACTACATGGGCGAAATGCTGGCCGATGACGAACAAAAGGAGTGGGCAAACTCGGTCAACGTCCTGTTCCCGGTGTTCCAGGAGGGCGGCACCCATGTGAACATCTCGGGCATCGCGATGACCAAGGCCGCCCCGAACCGCGATGACGCGCTCAAGCTGATGGAATTCCTGGCCTCGCCCAAGGCCCAGGAAATCTATGCCGAGGTCAACTATGAATACCCCGTGGCCCCGGGGTCCGAACCGTCGGCCCTGGTGGCCAGCTGGGGCAGCTTTACCCCTGACGACGTGAACCTGATCGAACTGGCGTCCCTGCGCGGGGCCGCGCTGCGCCTGGTCGAAGAGGTCGATTTCGACGGCTGATCCTCCGCGGTCGTCTGATGTGGTCCCGATCCGGGCGGGCCACATCGCGGCGCGGGCGCTGGACAATGGTCCGCGCCCGCGCCAGTCTGCGCCCCGCAGCCCCGCCCGGAGTGACCCATGCCCCGCAAGATCATCATCGACACCGACCCCGGTCAGGACGACGCCGTTGCGATCCTGCTGGCCCTGGCCAGCCCCGATGAATTGCAGGTGCTGGGCATCACCGCCGTTGCAGGCAATGTGCCGCTGGCCCTGACCCAGAAAAATGCCCGTATTGTCTGCGAGTTGGCAGGCAAAGTGGATGTCCCGATCTTTGCCGGTTGCGACCGCCCCCTGGCCCGCGATCTGGTCACCGCCGAGCATGTCCACGGCAAGACCGGCCTGGATGGTCCGACCCTGCCCGACCCGGTGATGCCCCTGCAAGAGGCCCACGCGGTCGACTTTCTGATCGAGACGCTGAAACGCGAACCTGCGGGCAGTGTCACGCTCTGCCCGCTGGGGCCGCTGACCAATATCGCCACCGCGCTGAAATCCGCCCCCGAGATCGCCCCACGCATCGGTGGGATCGTGTTGATGGGCGGGGCCTATTTCCAGGTAGGCAACATCACCCCGGCGGCCGAATTCAACATTTATGTCGATCCCGAAGCCGCTGAAATCGTATTTAAATCCGGCGTTCCGATTACGGTGATCCCGCTGGATGTCACGCACAAGGCGCTGGTCACCCGGCCGCGCAACGACGCGTTCCGTGCGCTGGGCAACCGGGTCGGTGTGGCCGTTGCACAGATGACGGATTTCTTCGAGCGGTTCGACAAGGCCAAGTACGGCAGCCTCGGCGCGCCGCTGCACGATCCCTGCGTGACCGCCTATCTGCTGCGCCCCGATCTGTTCTCGGGCCGCCATGTCAATGTCGAGATCGAAACCGAGGGCCGGTTCACCCGCGGCATGACCGTGGCCGACTGGTGGGGCGTGTCGGGCCGCGCGCCCAATGCCACCTTTATCGGCGATGTCGATGCCGAGGGGTTCTTTGCCCTGCTGACCGACCGCCTGGCCCGGCTATGAGGGGGCGCGGGTCCAAGTATTTTGCCCCGCCCCTTCGAAATGCCGCCGCCCGCGCCCTATGTCATGGCCATGACCCTGCATATTGCCTTTGACAACTCTTATGCCCGCCTGCCCGAGCGGTTCCATACCCGCCAGGCGCCGGTGCCGGTGCGTGCGCCCGCCCTGCTGCGGCTGAACACGGATCTGGCGCGCCAGATGGGCCTGGACCCCGCCGCGCTGGGATCAGAGGACGGGATCGCCATGCTGGCCGGCAACCTGGTGCCCGAGGGCGCCGCGCCGCTGGCGCAGGTCTATGCCGGGCACCAGTTCGGCGGCTTCGTTCCGCAACTGGGCGACGGGCGCGCGATCCTGCTGGGCGAGGTGGTGACCCCCGACGGCACGCGGCGCGACATCCAGCTCAAGGGCGCGGGGCCCACCCCCTACAGCCGCATGGGCGACGGGCGGGCGGCGCTGGGCCCGGTTCTGCGCGAATACATCGTCTCTGAGGCGATGCATGCGCTGGGCATCCCCACCACCCGCGCGCTGGCCGCCGTTACCACCGGCGAGGATGTCTTTCGCATCACCCGCCTGCCCGGCGCGGTGCTGACCCGGGTCGCCGCCAGCCATATCCGCGTGGGCACGTTCCAGTATTTCGCCGCCCGCCGCGACACCGAGGCGCTGCGCCTGCTCAGCGCGCATGCCATCGCGCGCCACTACCCCCAGGCCACCGGCGCGCTGGACCTGCTGCGCCATGTCATCGCCGCCCAGTCCCGGCTGGTGGCGCAATGGATGGGGGTGGGGTTCATCCACGGGGTGATGAACACCGACAACATGGCGATCTCGGGCGAGACGATCGACTATGGCCCCTGCGCGTTCATGGATGGCTATCATTCGCGGACGGTGTTCAGTTCGATCGACGCGCAGGGCCGCTATGCCTATGCGCGCCAGGCCGACATGGCGATCTGGAACCTGGCGCAACTGGCCACCACGCTGCTGCCGTTGATCGACCCCGACCGCGAGGCCGCGATCGAGAAGGGCACCGAGGCGCTGCATGCCTTCCCCGAGATCTTCAAGCGCGACTGGCTGGCCGTGTTCCGCCCCAAGATCGGGCTGGCGGATGCCGAGGACGGCGATGCCGAGCTGATCCACCGGCTGTTGGACCTGATGGAAAAAGAGCAGGCCGATTTCACCAACACCTTTCGCGCGCTGGCCGAGGGCCTGCCCGGCGCCGGGCTGAAGGATCGCGCCGGTTTTGATGCCTGGGCGGTGGACTGGAACGCCCGCCTGGCGCGCCAGGACGGCGCGCCACAGGCCCGGATGCGCGCCGCCAACCCCGCCTATATCCCGCGCAATCACCGGGTAGAGGCCGCGATTCAGGCCGCCGGGGCCGGCGATCTGGCCCCGTTCGAGAAGCTGTTGCAGGTTCTCGAACGCCCCTTTGACGATCAGCCCGACCACGCGGCCTATCGCAGCGCGCCGACACCGGACCAGCAGGTGCACCAGACCTTTTGCGGCACCTGACCGCGCGCCTGCGCCCCGCTTGGATCGTTCTTTGCCGTCTCGCGCGGGCCTGCGGGCCGTGCTAACGGTGGGCAAACCCCACCGGAGGTACGGATGACCCTGCTTCAGATTACGTCGCTGCTGATCGTGCTGGCCGCAGCCTTTGGCGCGGTGAACTACTTTTTCCTGCGCCTGCCCCAATCCATCGGCATCCTGGTCGTGGCGCTGGGGGCCTCGCTGGCGGCGATGGCGCTGGACAGTCTGGTGCCGGGGTTGGGCATCGGCGAGACCCTGCGCACGGTGGTGCGCGGCATCGACTTTTCCGACGCGCTGCTGGAGGGGATGCTGGGGCTTTTGCTGTTTGCCGGCGCGCTGCATGTCAAGCTGGAGGACCTGCGCGCCCAGGCCTGGGCGGTGCTGCTGATGGCCACGATGGGCGTGGGCATATCGGTGGCGGTGGTGGGCATCGGGTTTTCCTGGCTGACCGGAATGCCGATCCTGATGGCGCTGATCTTTGGCGCGATCGTGTCGCCCACGGACCCGGTGGCGGTGCTGGGGGTGCTGCGCGAGGCCGATCTGCGCAAGTCGCTGGAAACCAACATAGCGGGCGAAAGCCTGTTCAACGACGGTGTGGCCTATGTGGTGTTCCTGGTGCTGGTCGGGCTGGCCTTTCCCGGCGGCGCGGGGCACGGCGCGCATGGCGCCGAGGGCGAACAGAGCGCGGCGATGGGCGCGCTGGTGCTGTTCGTGCGCGAGGCCTTTGGCGGGGCGGTGCTGGGCGGCGTGCTGGGCTGGCTGACCTTCCGGGTGATGAAACGGATCGACGACTATGCGCTGGAGGTGCTGATCACCCTGGCGCTGGCCTTTGGCGGGTATGAACTGGCGGTGTGGTTGCAGGTCTCGGCGCCGATCATGGCGGTGGTGGCGGGGCTGATGATCGGCCATGTCGGCATGAAATACGGCATGTCCGAGATCACGCGCGACTATGTCGACGCCTTCTGGAAGATGATCGACGAGATCCTGAACGCCGTCTTGTTCCTGCTGATCGGGATCGAGGTGTTCGCGGTGGGCTTTGGGATGGATGTGCTGGGGGCGGCGGTGGTCGGGATCGCGTTGGCGCTGTTCGCCCGGCTGGTGGCGGTCACGGTGCCAGTGCTGATGCTGCGCCCGTTTCGCGATTTTGCCCGCGGCACGATCCCGATCATGACCTGGGGCGGGCTCAAGGGCGGGATTTCCGTGGCCCTGGCCCTGTCCCTGCCGGACAGCGAATGGAAACCGTTGATCCTGACCGCGACCTACGTGATCGTGGTTTTCTCGATCATCGTGCAGGGGTTGACCGTGGCGCCACTGGCGCGGCGGGTGGGACGCACCCCCGATCTGCTGTGAGGGGCCAATGACCGGCGCGCTGCATCCGATTTTCGCCCTGGACATTACCGCCGACGGCACCGCGCGCGCGGCGCCCGACACCGGCCCTGCCCCCGGCCCCGGCGCGCGCTGGCGCTGGGTCCATTGCGATCTGGGCGATGCGGGCCTGCCCGGCTGGGCCCATGCCCACCTGCCCGCCGTCGCCGCCACCGCCCTGGTTCAGGCCGAGACCCGGCCGCGCTGCACCCCGCATGGCGCGGGCGTGATCCTGAACCTGCGCGGGGTCAACCTGAACCCCGGCCAGGATGCCGCCGACATGGTATCGCTGCGGCTGTGGGTCAGCGACACGTTGGTCGTGTCGGTGCGGATGCGGCGGGTCTTTGCCATCGACACCCTGCGCCGCGAGGCCGAGGCAGGCGATGCCCCGCCCGATCCCGGCGCGTTCCTGTGCCGGCTGGCCGATCTGCTGACCGACCGCCTGGAAGAGGTCTCGCTGGGGCTGGAGGATGCCACCGACGCGCTGGAAGAGGCGATCCTGGGCGAGGATCACGAGCGCGCGGCGGACCTGGCCCCGACCCGGCGCACCGCGATCCGGCTGCACCGCTATGTCGGCCCCCAGCGCGAGGCCTTGGCCCGGCTGGCGCGCATCGGCGCGCCGCTGTTGCAGCCCGACCAACAAGTGCTGATGAGCGAGACCGCCAACCGCGTGACCCGCGCCGTCGAGGAACTGACCGGCGTCACCGCCCGGCTGGCCGCGCTGCACGATCACCTGGACGCGTTCCATTCCGCCCGCCTGGGGCGCAACGGCTATGTGCTGTCGGTGGTCGCGGCGATCTTTCTGCCGCTCAGCTTTCTGACCGGGCTTTTCGGGGTGAATGTCGCGGGCATGCCGGGCCTGGCCTGGCCCTGGGCGTTCGCCGTGCTGTGCGTGGCGAACCTGGCGCTGGGTGTCGCGCTTTACGCGATTTTCCGTGCGCTCAGATGGCTATAGGGCGGCTTGCGCCGCCCTTGCCGAATGTCATTTGCGTCGGGATGCGGCCTATGCCGCCTTGCGCTGACCCTTGTTGCCGGCGGGGCGGCGACGGCGTGCGCCAGCGTTGCCCGGCTTGGCGCCAGCGCCGCGCGGCCCGCCGCCGCCACGGCCACGACCCTTGGTCGCGGGTTCTTCGATGGCCTCCCACGGGGTGCCACCGGCCACCGGGATCGGCAGGCCCATGACCTTTTGGATCGCCTTCAGCTCGCCCATCTCGCACGGGGCGCAGAACGCGATCGCAGAGCCTGCGGCCCCGGCGCGCGCGGTGCGCCCGATGCGGTGGACGTAGTTGTCGGGCACGTTGGGCAGTTCATAGTTATAAACGTGGCGCACACCGGGAATGTCGATACCGCGCGCGGCCACGTCGGTGGCCACCAGCACCCGGATCTTGCCCTCGCGAAAGGCAGAGATCGCACGGTCGCGCTGGCCCTGGCTCTTGTTGCCATGGATCGAACCGGCGGCAAAGCCGGCCTTTTCCAGCGTTTTCATCAGCCGCTCGGCGCCATGTTTGGTCCGGCCGAATACCAGCGCCAGCTCGTCGCGGTGATTGTCCAGCATCTCGATCAGCAGCGCGGTCTTTTGCGACTTGGCGATGAAGTGCACCGACTGGGTGATCTTGTCGGCGGCCTTGCCCGGGGGCGACACCTCGACCCGGCGGGGGTTTTTCAGATAGGTCTGGGCCAGTTCGTTCATCTGCTTGGGCATGGTGGCCGAGAACAGCATGGTCTGGCGTTCGGCGGGCAACAGCCCCGCGATGCGGCGCAGCGCGTGGATAAAGCCCAGGTCCAGCATCTGGTCGGCCTCGTCGAGCACCAGGAACCGGGTCTGGCCCAGGGTGATCGCGCGCCGTTCCAGCAGGTCGAGCAATCGGCCCGGGGTGGCCACCAGCACATCGGTGCCGCGCTCCATCCGTTTGCACTGGGCGTTGATCGACGCCCCGCCGACCACCAGCGCCACCTTGACCGGGGTACCACGGGCCAGGTCGTGCAGGCTGTCAGAAATCTGTTTGGCCAGCTCGCGGGTCGGTGCCAGGATCAGCGCGCGCACGGCGCGGGCATCGGGCTTGCGCCCCTCGGCCATCAACTGCGCCAGCAGCGGCAGGCCAAAGGCCGCCGTCTTGCCGGTGCCGGTCTGGGCCAGGCCCATCACGTCGAACCCTTGCAGCGCCAGCGGAATCGCGCGCGACTGGATCGGCGTCGGCTCGCTAAAGCCTTGTTCGGCCAGGCGGGTCAGCAGGATCGTGGGCAGGCCCATCATTTCAAATTCGTTCAAAGCATATCCTTTCGGGCGGGCCGATGCGGCGCCGCCAATGGGGGACCACCCATTGTGCGGGCGGCGTCGTGTGGTGCGCGCCGACCCTGACAGAAGGACACATGCCCGCCTGCCGTTTCGACGCCTGTACCCACGCGTGATTTTGGGAACTTCTGGGCGATCACCGGTCCCGGCCCGCGTAGCGTATGCGGCCTTGCGTCGTCTGCTCACGCGGCAGAGGGGATCGCCTTCCCCCCTCACATGCGGGTCTCGGCGCCATAAGTCAAGCCCCGTGCGTCGTCCCTTCCCGCCCCGCACGGCCCCGATAAGGGTGGAAACCGCCCGCCCCAGCCGCTAAACCCGACGCGTCAACGAATGGGGGCAGGATGCCGGACACCATCATCGCCCGATGCGAGGCCAAGGGCCTGCGCATGACAGATCAGCGCCGGGTGATCGCCCAGGTTCTGCAAGACAGCCACGACCACCCCGATGTCGAGGAGTTGTATGCCCGTGCCAGCGCGGTGGATCCCGGCATGTCCATCGCCACGGTCTATCGCACGGTCAAGCTGTTCGAAGAGGCCGGCATCCTGGAAAAGCGCGAGTTTCGCGACGGGCGCGCGCGCTATGAAGATGCCGAACGCGACCACCACGATCACTTGATAGACTTGAATTCCGGCGCCGTGATCGAGTTTTGCGACCCCGAGATCGAGGCCCTGCAAGAGCGCATCGCGCAAAAGCTGGGCTATCGGCTGAAGGGGCACCGGCTGGAACTCTACGGCGTGCCGGAGAAAAAACGCTGAACGCGCTTTCCCTGTCTCGCGTCAGCGGCTAAGGCGAACGCCAACGCCCCCCTGGACCGGAACACACCGATGGAAAACCTGCGCGGCATTGCGCTGATGGTGGCCGCGATGGCCGGATTCGCCGTCGAGGACATGTTCGTCAAGCGCGTCTCGGAATCCCTGCCCGTCGGTCAGATCCTGGTGATCCTGGGGGCCGGCGGCGCGGTGGCCTTTGCGCTGATGGCCTGGGCGCGGGGTCAGCGGCTGGCCTCGCGCGCGCTGCTGACGCGCCCGGTGCTGTTGCGCAACCTGGGCGAGGTGACGGGAACGCTGGGCTATGTGATGGCGATCGCGCTGACGCCGCTGTCCAGTGCGGCGGCGATCCTGCAGGCCACGCCGCTGGCGGTGACGCTGGGGGCGGCGCTGTTCATGGGCGCACAGGTCGGCTGGCGCCGCTGGAGCGCGATCGGGGTCGGCCTTTTCGGGGTTCTGCTGATCATCCGCCCGGGGCTGGAGGGGTTTCAGCCCGCCTCGCTGTTTGCGTTGCTGGGGGTGGCGGGGCTGGCGCTGCGCGATCTGGCCACGCGCGCCACGCCGCGCAGCGTGGGATCGTTGCAACTGTCGGCCTATGGGTTCGCCACGCTGGTGCCGCTGGGCGCGCTGATGCTGCTGCTGGGCCCGGCGCCGGCGCCGATCGACGGGCCGACCGCCGCGCGGCTGGGCGGCGCGCTGGTGATGGGGGTGGCGGGTTATTACGCGATCGTCGAGGCGATGCGCCTGGGCGAGGTCGCGGTTGTCACGCCGTTTCGCTATTCGCGGCTTATCTTTGCGCTGGTCATCGGCATCCTGGCCTTTGGCGAGCAGCCCGACGCGCTGACCCTGACGGGGGCGGCGATCATCATTGCCTCTGGGCTTTACACGCTTGCGCGCGAACGCGCCCTTTCCATGCGCCGCGCCCGGCGCTAGAACAGCGGCGAATTCGACCGTGCAGTAACAAAGGGACGCCCCCCCATGAGCACCATCATCGACATCATCGGCCGCGAAATCCTGGATAGCCGCGGAAACCCCACCGTCGAGGTGGACGTGATCCTGGAGGACGGCACCCTGGGCCGCGCCGCGGTGCCCTCGGGGGCCTCGACCGGCGCCCATGAGGCGGTCGAGCTGCGCGATGGCGACAAGGCCCGCTATCTGGGCAAGGGCGTGCTGGGCGCCGTGGCCGCCGTCAACGGCGAGATCGCCGAAGAACTGGTCGGCATGGACGCCACCGAACAGGTCGCCATCGACACCCTGATGATCGAAATGGACGGCACCCCCAACAAGGCCCGTCTGGGCGCCAACGCGATCCTGGGCGTCTCGCTGGCGGTGGCCAAGGCGGCCGCCGATTTCTCGGCGCAGCCGCTCTATCGCTATGTCGGCGGCACCTCGGCGCGCATGCTGCCGGTGCCGATGATGAACATCATCAACGGCGGCGAACATGCCGACAACCCGATCGACATCCAGGAATTCATGATCATGCCGG
>JAFGTV010000009.1 GCA_016938875.1 Paracoccaceae bacterium | reverse complement strand
GTAGGTTCAAATCCTACCCCCGCAACCAACTTTAGCGAACAATACCACAGCCTTAGGCCCCGCATCACGCGGGGCTTTTTGCGTGCGCTCAGGCTGGTGCTACAACCGTGCTACGTCAAGAGCATCCAGCGTAACGGCCGGCCGCGCGTGAAAAGCCATCCAGAAGCGAAGGCGCAGATTCGATAACGCCCATGGGTTGGTCGCATACGCCAGGGCGGCGCACGAAGCCGCCGCGCGGTGATGCGCAGGGCCAATCTCGACCTGAAACCGTTGGAGGATTCGGTCATCACCGGCAGCTTCTCCATCGACGTGATCCCGCGGCAGGGTGACATCTTCTGAGGTGCGTGCGGGACCAGTGCCCCGGCCGCCACACCCGGCCGGGCCCGGACCTTGGCGCAGTTTTACCTTGAACTGCCGCGCGCTTTCGCCTGTGCTGGCCCGGGCGCACCCCAAAGGAGGCCGCTGGACGTGAAAGCTCGCAGTTTCGCCGTCATCGGCCTTGGCACCTTCGGAAGCACGGTCGCAAGCGCGCTGTCGCGCTTCGGTAATCCCGTGCTCGGTATCGACAACGAGGAACGCACGCTTGCCCGGCTCTCCGAGCACCTGACCGAGGCGATCATCGCCGACGGGCGTGACGAGGCGGCGCTGCGCGAGGCGGGGGTCGGCAATTACGACGTGGCGGTCGTGGCCATCGGCGAAGATCTTGAGGCCAACATCCTGTGCACGATGAACGTCAAGCTGCTGGGCGTGGAAACCATCTGGGTCAAGGCGATGAGCCGGACCCATCACCGCATCCTGTCCAAACTGGGGGTCCAACGGGTCGTTCTGCCGGAACAGGAGGTCGGCCAGCATATCGCGCAGATGCTGCACAACCCGATGGTGCGCGACTATGTCAGCCTCGGCAACGGCTACCACGTGGTCGAACTGATCGTGCCCGAACGGCTCGACGGACAGAGCCTCGAGGCGCAGAAGCTGGGGCCGGACTATGACCTGAGGGCGCTGGGGGCGATGCGCGAAAGCACGTTCCTGCCCTGCGAGGACGGCGCGCTGATCCTGCGGGAGGCCGACAAGCTCCTGCTGCTCGGACGGTCCTCGGACCTGCGTCGGTTCGCCGACGACAAGCGCGCCAAGGGCTGAGGGATGGTGCAGGCGCGAAAACGCCGGGCGCCGCCCTTCATGCCGCCGCCACTCGCGCTGATCCTCGTCTACGCGGCCTCGATCGTCGCGGGCACGCTTCTGCTGAAACTGCCCTTGGCCGCGTACGGGACGCTGAGTTGGTCCGACGCGGCCTTCACCGCCACCTCGGCCGTCACGGTGACGGGACTGTCGGTGATCGACGCGGGCAGTCAGCTGACGCTGTTCGGGCAGGTGGTTATGCTTGTCCTGATCCAGATCGGCGGGCTGGGGTTGATGACCTTTGCCGTGCTGATCCTGACCATGCTGGGCCTGACCGTGGGGCTGACCCATCGCCACTACCTGCGCGAGGATTTGAACCAGACCTCGGTCGAGGGGCTGTTGCGCCTGGTGCGCCTCATCATCGGCTTCGTGCTTGTCTGCGAACTCTTGGGCGCGCTGCTCCTCGCACTCGTATTCGTGCCCGACCTGGGCTGGCCCCGCGGCGCCTGGGCGAGCCTCTTTCATGCGGTGTCCGCCTTCAATAATGCCGGGTTCGCGCTCTTTCCTGACAGCCTGTCGGCCTGGGTGGATCACCCGCTGGTCAACATCGTGATCCCGGCGCTGCTTATCCTTGGCGGGCTCGGCTTCACGGTCGTCGCCGATCTGCGGCGCACCGGGGGCTGGCGGGGGCTGACCATTCACAGCAAGCTGATGCTGGTCGGCACCGCCGCCCTGTTGGCCTGGTCAACCGCCAGTTTTGCGGTTCTGGAATGGACCAACCCCGAAACGCTCGGCGCGTTCGAAAATCCCGCGACGCGCCTGATGGCAAGCTGGTTCCAGGCCGCCTCGACCCGGACAGCGGGGTTCAACACCCTCGAAATCGCGGATCTGGGTGACGCCACCACGCTGATGCTGATATCGCTGATGGTGATCGGCGCGGGCTCGACCTCCACGGGAGGCGGCATCAAGGTGACGACCTTCATCGTGCTTTTGCTGACCACCGCCGCCGTGATCCGCCGCCGGCCGAGCGTCAACGTCTTCGGCCGCCGCCTGGGCCATGATCAGATCATGAAGGTGCTGGCGCTTTCGATGGTCAGCGTGCTGGCGATCATGGTCGCGCTGTTCGTGCTTTTGCTGTTTCACGAGGGCGATTTCCTGGACCTCGCCTTCGAAACCGTGTCGGCCTTCGGCACCGTGGGCCTGTCGCGCGGTGTCACCGAGGATTTCGACACGGCCGGGCGCATCGTCATCATGGCGATCATGTTCATCGGCCGGGTCGGGCCGTTGACTTTCGGGTTCCTGCTGGCGGTGCGCCGCCGCAGCCTGATTTCCTATCCCGAAGGCACGGTCTACCTCGGCTAGGGCGACCGGCCCTGTCTCGTGTGCCATGCCGTTGCGCCCCCGTTTCCTGTCGAAAATGTAAACCCGGCGCGAGATTGCGGGAAATTCCATTTGGCATGCTTCCGTCCAGCCGAGCATTCACGTTCGGCGGAAGGAGACAGAAATGACAATCGATGGCCATTACGAATTGACGCTGGACACGCCCCTGGGGCCTCAGGACGGCACGCTTGACCTCGAAACGGACGGGCATGCGCTGAGCGGCACGATCAGCAATGCGCGCGGAAGCAGTGCGTTCGACGGCGGCTGCGTTAAGGGCGATACGCTGGCGTTCACGACGAAGGTGCCCACACCGCTGGGCAAGTTGCGTGCCACGATCTCTGCACGGGTTCAGGGCGACCGGATTGACGGCGATGCCAAGTTGCCACTGGGCCGGGCGCGTCTGACCGGGCGCCGCAGCACGGGGGTCTAAGTCATGCTGCAACGCACCTCTCCGTTTCACGACGCGCCCACCTATTCACTGGCAGAACGCGACCGCCGGTGGGCGCTGGCCAACCGGCTGATGGAGGCCGAGGGCCTCGACGCGCTGCTGGTCTACGGCGACCGCGAGCTGGCGTTCCCCGCGGGTTTTGCGCCTGACACCTGGTTCACCAATGATCGGCCCGGTTCCATCGTCATCCTGCCGAAGGACCGGGAGCCGATCGCCGTCGTCTTCCTGCCCACGGTCGTGGAGGATCACATTCAGGCGGCCCACAGCGGCAAGACCGGCTGGCTGCGGGCCGAGAACATCCATGTCGGCACGATGGGCTCGAACGTCGCGCAGATTCTGCAGGACAGGGATCTGGGCAAGGCGACTATCGGGGTTGTCGGCCACGGGTTCTATCCGCCTTTCTATTTCGACGGCGCGATGCCGTGGAACACGTGGCAATCAATCGTCGAGGACGTCCCCGAGGCACGGTTCCGGGATGTGGGATCGCAATTTCGCGAACTGACAGCGGTGAAGAGCGAAGAGGAACTTGCCGTTCTGCGCTGGTCGGCCGATGTGGGCGAAAAGATGTGCGCGGCGATGCGTGATGCCACGGCGCCGGGCGTGCCCGAAAACGAGATCTATGCCGCCGCGATGTACACGGCCCATGCCAACCTGGCGTTCACGACCGAAATCCTGTTGGGCTCCGGCCCGGACTATGTCGGCTGGGGACCGCCCGCCTGGACCTATCGGCCCGAACCGCCCCGTGTGATCGAGGCGGGAGATGTCGTTCTCTCAGAGGTCTTCTGTTCCTTCGGCATGCTGGAAACCCAGCACCAGCCGGCCATCGCGGTAGGGGAGGTGCATGCCGATTTCGACCGTGCGGCCGAGGCGGCGCGCGCGTCGTACGAGGCCGGCGTCGCGGCGCTGAAAACGGGCAACAGCTTCGGCGACGTGGTCGAGGCGATGAAGGTGCCGATGCGGGCGGTCGATGCCTGGCATGTTCATCCGCTGGTGCATTCGATGAACCCGTTTGGCCTGATCGGCACGGGCGAGCGCATGGCCGACCTGCCCGAGGCGGGCCGCTATGCCCAGGTGTTCAACATCCCCACCGTGGGCGTCGAGACGGAACTGAAACCCGGCATGACATTCGCGCTGGAACCCAACGCCGCGATTGGCCGCCGCGTCGTCAATCTTGGCGGGACGGTCATTGTCGGGCAGGAGCGCGGGATCGAACTGAACGAGATCGCGACGCATCTGATCCGCGTGTGACCGACCCCTGTTCACCTGAAGGCCGCGCCCGGCGCCTTGTCCGGCCAGTTCGGTGGTCGCCGAACTATGGGTTCGCCTCGCCGTGCTGAACGGCGACATAGCGCATGCAACAGCTATCACCGAACCCGAAGGTCCGGTCCGTTCGGGGAAAGTGGGTGTCCGAACCGCCGCCGATTTGTGCATCAAGGCCGTGGACAGGAGGTCCCTGATCGCTCCGTCGCTGTCACCAAGGGCGAAACATCGCGGATGGCTCATCGGCTCATCGCACGATGTGGCGTCCATTTTTACGCCACAAGCCGCGGGACCACGCTTTCCACCAAGCGCAAAAATCGTGAGTTGCGGGTGCCCGCAAGAGCGCAACGTCCCCCTCTCAGAAAAGCCTATTGGGATCACAGGCGGCGCAACCAGCTTGCGCTAAATGTTCCGCCTGCAGGTGATCCCCATGCAGGGCCTTCAGGGCGCTGGAGGGCTGGAATCACCGGGCTTGGGCCTTGTCCCAAAGCACGGGGTTTCGAGGGGGAAGACACGCCCTGCGGTTGCTGTGTGGATGGCAAGGCGCGTTTCAATTCCGCAACATAAGCATGCGTTTTCCGGTGCGTGTGGTGAAATTGTTTGAATTCCCTCCCCAAAGGTTCCAACGAGGCGGTAACGAAATCGTTAAGACAAATTCGGAGGCTGTCATGAATACCCCACTTCTCGTTGCATCCCTGGCGGCGGGGCTTGCTGTTGCCACGTCTGCGCCCGCACAGACCTGGAGCGGCTCGGTAGAGGGCGGCTTGTACGCCACGGATCGCACCAGCACCGATACGGATATCGAGGGTTCGCCTTTTGCCGGCGCCTATATCGGCGGGATGGCCGAAAACCACTTTGGCGCGTACCGTTTTTCGATCGACGGCCGGGTTGAGTACATGAGCGACCAGGGCAAAGACGATCCCTATGTCACCGGCCCGGTTCACAGCGGCGTTCTTGGTCTGCACTTCGGCCGGGAATTCGGCGCCAGCTATGTCGGCGCCTATGTCGCAACCGGGATTTTCGACGGCTATAACTCGAACAGCCCGATGTCCGGCAGCATGTATGGTTTGGAAGCGTCCCACACCATCACCGGGGATGTGAATGTCTTTGGTCAGGCCGGTTACATGCGCGCGATCGGCGATGCGAACGATAATGAATACAAAGGCTTCGTAGCTCGCCTTGGGATGTCCGCGCCCCTCACTGACCGGCTCAACGCCATGGTCAGCCTGGACGGTGGCCGGTCCGATGACTGTTTCGTGGACTGCGGGAACCAGCCCGGTCGCTATATCGGCCTCACGATCGAAGCTGACTACGCGCTGAATGACAAATATGCGGTCGTCGGCAGCATCAGCCACATGTCGGTTTATGACGAGGACGACGACGACACCGGTACCGATACCTCGCTGTTCCTCGGCGTGCGGATGAACTTCGGCGCAACGGGCAGCAGCAAGGCGCTGACCACTCCGATCAGCGGTTTCCGCGCCGCTGGCTGGATGGAGCCGCTGGACTAAGAAAACACGACGTCGAGAGACGGGACGACATCGACCCCAGCGGTTCATTGAACGGCTGGGGTCTTTTTGTTGGTGGGGGGGATTTCGCCCGACATCACACCGCCTCAATGCCTCCATCGGCCAACCTGGACGATTTGTAAGGCGCGCGACAGCCGGGATTCAGTTGGCCGGTGCAAGGTTTTCCCATCCACAGCCTATGGAGGGAAAAATGAAATCCGCTTCCAAACTTACCGCGATCGCCCTGGCCGCCCTGATGACGTCCACGTCTTTCATGGCCCATGCCGCCAGCGCGCCCGATCCGGCCATGGTCTATCAGACGCAAAAGAAAATGCTTCGGACGGCCGATGAGGCCCTGACGGTGCTGACCCGGGCCCATGCCGCGCGCCTTGCGCTGTTCGACAATGATATCGAGACGGCACAGGCAAAGCTGGCCGAGGCCCGCGTGGCCTTTGACAAGGCCGAAAAGACCATGAACGATCTGACGATCGGCGACACCGAGGATCCGACGAACCCCACGCAATACCTGCCGTTCGACATGTCGATGACGTTGACCGACGGTTTCGTCGCCACCGACGAGAACAAGCTGGCGCTTGAGAAAGCCTATGGCCTGATGCAGACCGCGTCGCCCGATGACGCGATCGAGGTTCTGCGGCTGGCGTCGATCGACGTGAATGTCTCAGCCGCGCTGCTGCCGATTGTCGAGGCGTCCGAGCAGGTGCAAAAGGCCCAGACGTTCCTGGATGACGGCGAGTATTTCAAGGCGAACCTTGCGCTGAAGGCGCTTGAGGACTCTGTCATCACGCGGACCTTTTCCATCGATGCGATCCCGCAGCAGGGCGATATTTCCTGATCGTTCCGGGCCTGAGGCCCGAGGATCGTCCTGGCCGTTCCCGGCACTGTCCGGGGGCGGCCTTTGTCTGTGCGGGGGCAACGGCCCGCAATTGCGCGTTTCGTGCCGCTTACGGATTTGTAAACACCGCTCCAGCCCCCTGTCAGACCCCGCTCTTAAGTTGGGATCATCAACCGAACCCGAAGGAGGGGGTCATGTCGAAAACGAAGCAGAAAACCCGTGTGTTGGTCCTTGGGGGCAACTTTGCCGGGCTCGGCGCCGCGCAGAAAATCCGCGACCATGCGGGCGATGCCGTCGAGATCACCGTGATCGACCGCAAGGCCTATCTCGATTACATCCCGAATATCCCGTTGGAAATATTCGAGGGTCGTGACCCGGCCGTGACCATGCACATGCCGCTGGTCGAGGCACTGGCCGAGGATGACATCCACTTTGAACAGGCCGAGATCGAGGCCATTGATGTCGATGCCAAGACCGTCACGTTGCGCCCCAACGAACGCCCCGGCGCTCCGACTTATGTCCAGCCCTATGACAAGCTGGTTATCGCCCTTGGCGCGCGGCTGGCCTTTGACGAGATCGAGGGCTTTGCCGAATTTGGGCACACCGTGTCCGATGCCTGGCACGCGAACCGCCTGATTGAGTTCCTGAAGACCGAGTACAAGGGCGGGCCCATTGCCATCGGTTCTGCCCGGTTTACGCAGGGCCACAGGGGGCGTCCCAGCTGGCTGCCCACGGCGTTGGCCGCATGCGAGGGGCCGCCGGTCGAACTGGCCCTGTCCCTGGCGCATTGGCTGGAGGAAAACGGAAAGGGCGGTGCCAAGAATATCACCCTTTTCACCCCGGCCGAGATGATCGCCGAGGATGCCGGGGAAAAGGTTGTTCACCAGCTTTTGCAGGCGGCCGGCGAGATGGGCTTTGGCTACAAGAACCGCACCCAGGACATCACCCGGATTACCGCCGAGGGCATCGAGTTTGCCAATGGCGAAAGCCTGAAGGCCGAGTTGAAGATCGTCTTTCCCAACTGGAAGCCGCACGATTTTCTCTTGGGTCTGCCGATCAGTGATGAGGTCGGGTTCATCGTCACCGGCATAGACATGCGCAACCCCGACTATCCGGACGTGTTTGCCTGCGGTGACGCAGCGGCCCTGACCGTGCCCAAGCTGGGGGCCATCGGCCACCAGGAAACCGAGGTGGTCGGCCGCCAGGTCGCCAAGGATGTCGGCGCGCTGTCGGCCAACGAGGCGGATGAGCCGTGGCACCCCGAGGTGCTGTGCATCGGCGACATGGGCGGCGGCAAGGCGTTCTACATCCACGCCACCTCGTGGTTCGGGGGCGACATCCAGGAGCTCAGGATGGGACGCCTGCCTTACGCGCAAAAGCTGGCCTACAAAGAGCTTTTCTTTCGCAACCACGGCCGTGTGCCGAACTGGGGTGTCCCCTTTGCCAAGTGGTCCGCCGAGGGGATCGCGGTCTGACCCGCCCCCCTGGCTCAACACCTCACCTGTCATATGAAAGGACCTGAACGATGACCGAACTTCTTGTGATTGGATATGAGACCCCCGCAAGGGCCGAAGAGGCCCGTGAGGAACTGTTCCGCCTGTCGCGCAACTATCTGGCCGAGGTTGGCGATGCCGTGATCGCAACGACCGATGAAAAGGGCCGCGTACGGCTGAACCAGATCGTGACGCCGTGGATGGTGGGCGCGACCGGTGGCACCTTTTGGGGGCTCTTGATCGGGCTGCTGTTCCTGCATCCCCTGCTGGGCGTGGCGACCGGCGCCGCCGCCGGGGCGGTTTCGGGCGCGCTGTCGGATTTCGGCATCCGCGACGATTTCATGAAGGATGTCGCCAACGTGCTGAAACCCGGGCAGGCCGCTCTGTTCATCCTGGCCAACAAGGCCAGCTCCGAACGCGTGATCGAACAGTTGGCCCAGAATGGCGGCGAGGTGCTGCGCACCAATCTCAGCCATGCGGACGAAGAGCGGATCAAATCCGTTTTTGCCCAGGTGCAAAAGGCCCAGGCCGCGGATCGCGCCGCCTGACACGATCGGGGGCGGCGAAATTTCACGCCGCCCCGAACATTTTCTCAAAAAAGTAGAATTGCGAGGACGGGGCATTGAAAACGAAACCGATACTTGCCGGGCTGGCCCTTGTCGCCGTGGGGGCAGGGCTTGGGTTTTGGTGGACCCACGAACGGCTCTACCCCTCGACCGAGGATGCCTATGTGCAGGCGCATATCCTGAATGTCGCTCCGCAGGTTTCCGGTCGCATCGCCGAGGTTGCCGTGGCCGAGAACGATCACGTCGCCGCGGGCGATCTGTTGTTTCGGATCGACGACAAGGCGTTGCGTGCGGCCGTCGATCTGGCCCGGGCCAGGGCGGATGCGGCGATGCAATCGGCCGGCGCCGCCGGGCGATCCGTGGCCGCCGCCGATGCCCAACTGGAGGCTGCACGCGCCGCCCGGCGCGAGGCCGAGGCCTATTACCTGCGCCAGGATGCCCTTTACCGCAAGAACGACATCGCCAAGGCGGCGCTCGACACCGCGATCGCGGCCCGGGACGAGGCGCGGGCCAAGGAAAAAGCCGCCCAAGAGGCGCTGGCCAGCGCACGCGAGCAGCTGGGCGCGGATGGCAAGGACAATGCCGATGTGCGGGCGGCCCTGGCGCAGTTGAACATGGCCGAGATCGACCTCGATCATGCCACGGTCACCGCGCCCATCGGCGGCTGGGTCGCCCAGATCGACCTGCAACCGGGGGCGGTTGTTGCCCCCGGCCAGATACTGTTTGCGCTGGTTGGCGATGACAGCCGCTGGATCGAGGCGAATTTCAAGGAAACCGACCTGACCCGGCTGACCGCCGGCCAGCCCGTGCATGCCGCGATCGACCTGTGCCCCGACCTGGGCCTGACAGGGCATGTCGCCAGTATCGGCCCCGGCGCCGGCGCGGTGTTTTCCCTGCTGCCGGAACAGAACGCATCCGGAAACTGGGTCAAGGTCACCCGCCGCATCCCGGTTCGCATCGCGCTGAACGTGGATCGGGGTGACATGACGCGCTGCCTCAGGGCCGGGGCAAGTGCATCGGTCACCGTCGACACAACCGTCCAGGGCCCGGACCAATGACCGGGGTGCGCTGGCCCATCATCCTGGCCGTGATCCTGACGGCGGTTCTGGAAGTGCTGGACATGACCATCGTCAATGTCGCGCTGCCGCATATCAAGGCGGCCTTTGGCCTGGCCAACGATCAGACGGTGTGGATTGTCACCAGCTATATCGTGGCCTCGGTCGCGGTGATGCCGCTGACCGGGTTCTTTGTGCGGCGCGTCGGTCGACGGCGGCTGATCACAACCGCGATCACCGGCTTTGCAATGTTTTCCATGCTGGGGGGCGCGTCGTGGAGCGTGGGGTCCATCGTGCTTTTCCGGATCGGGCAGGGGCTCTTCGGGGCCTTTCTGATCCCCTTGTCGCAATCCATCCTGTTTGATGCATTTCCGCGGGACAAACGGGGACAGGCCATGGCCCTGTTCGGTCTGGGTGTCGTGGCCGCCCCGGTTTTCGGGCCGACGCTGGGGGCGCTTTTGACCGAATACTTTTCGTGGCGGGCGGTGTTTTACGTCAACCTGCCGATGGCGGCCTTCGCCCTGATGATGATCGCGGGCGAGTTGGAGCGCGACGAGATCAAGCGCCTGCCGGTGGACTGGGCGGGCCTGGCCCTGATGGTCACGGCGATCGGCTGTTTGCAGATGACGCTGGACCTGGGCGAAAGCCATGACTGGTTCGCCTCGCGCTTTATCCAGATCACGGCATTGGGGGCGGTGTTCGCGGGGGCGGTTTTCGTGATCCGAGGGTGGAGCAAGCCCGACAACATCGTGGATTTCAGCCTGTTGAAGGACCGCAGCTTTGCCGCGGCAAATGTTGCGATCATGGGTTTCGGGGTGGCGATGTTCGGCGCGATCGCGATCTTGCCGCTCTTTGTGCAGGGGCTGTTGGGCTATCCTGTTCTGGATGCGGGCTTCTTGTTCATTCCGCGCGGGATCGCGGCGGGGTTTTCGATGGTGATCACCGGTGCGGTCCTGGTCAGCCGGCTCGATCCACGGGCCTTGGCGGTGCTGGGCCTGACGCTGACCGGGGCCGGAAATATCCTGCTCAGCCAGGTGACCCTGGATGCGGGGTTCTGGAACCTCGCCTGGCCCGGCGTCGTCTCGGGCCTGGGCATGGGGCTGTTCTTTGTGCCGATGTCGACGCTGGCCTTTCAGAATATCGGATCCGACCGCCAGGACGAGGCATCGGGGATCTACGGGGTCACGCGGTCCATCGGGTCGTCGATCGGGATCGCGATCATCGGCTGGCAACTGGCCCGCAGAACGCAGGTCCATTGGGCCCTGCTGGGCGAACATCTGACGCCCTATGGGTCAGGCGTGGCCCGCTATCTGGCCCCGCTGCATCTGACCCCCAGCAGTGCGGCAGGGGCCGCGCATCTGGCTGAAACCTTGCAGGTTCAGGCCTCGATGCTGGCGTTTCAGGATGCGTTCCTGCTGGCCGGGCTGGCGGCGCTCGCGATGATCCCGGCGGTGCTGTTGTTGCAAAAACCCCGTCAGGCTGCCCCGGTGCCGATGGCGGCCTGATCCCGGGCGCTGGGAAGGATCACCTGCACCCGCAGTCCGGGCGCATTGTCCGAAAGCTGGACCTCGGCGCCGTGATGCTGTGCGATCGCGCGGGCCAGGGCCAGACCCAGCCCGGTCCCCTCGGTCGAGCGGCTGTGGTCGCCGCGAAAAAACGCCTCGAACGCGCGGTCGCGGTCGGCCTGGGTCATGCCCTTGCCGGTGTCGGCCACGGTCAGGTCGGCACCCCCGTCCGGTCTGGATGCGGCGCGCAGGGAAATCCGTGCGCCCGGCCCGGCATGGGTGATCGCGTTCTGGACCAGGTTGGCGACCAACTGGGCGATCATGCCGGGGTCGCCATGGGGGGCGACATCCTTGGCCTGCCAGTCCAGCCCCTGATCGTTATCCTCGGCAAGCGGTCCATAGGTGTCGCAGATGTCCTCGAATATGGCGGCCAGCGGGACGGGGGCGAAATTCACCCCCGGCTCTGTGGTTTCGACCCGCGCAATGCGCAGGATCGTTCCGATGATCGCCGAAAGCCGGGTCAGATCCTCGAGGGCGGCATCAAGGGCGGGCAGGGGATCCGCGCCCCGTTCGGCCTGGCGACGCGCCTGATCCAGGCCCAGCGTCACCCGCGACAGGGGGGTGCGCAGGTCATGGGCAATGGCCGACACGCTTTGATCCTTGCGCTTGACCAGATCGGTCAGGCGGTCGAGGTGCCGGTTCATCCGGCGCGCGATCCGGTCGATCTGGTCGTTCTGGTCCGATACGGGCAGGCGCGCGGTCATCTCGCCCGCCGCCACCCGGTCGAGCGTTCCCTCCATCGCCTCAAGCTTGCGAAAGCTGCCGGCACTGGCGAAATAGCCTGTTGCCAGCATGGCCAGGACAATCGTGAAACCGGCCGTGCCAAGCGCGCGGACAAGGGTTGTCTGCGCGGTTTGAATAAGCCCCAGGTCGTATCCGCTGACAAGCGTCAGTGTGCCAACTGGCGTTGAATGGAACAAAACCGGCCGCGGCGTGCCGCCGATGCCCAGGTCGGCCTGGCGCCATCCCGGCGCCACGTCGGGCAACGCGGTATCGCCCGCGATGCGCGTCCCCGTTTCGTCGAACAGCGCCACACGGGTGCGCGTCGAATTGGGCATCATGGCCAGATCGGCGACCATGGCGACAAAGGCGTCGTGCCCCTCCAGCCGGTGCACCTCGCTCAGCGAGACCTCGTCTTCAAGGATCAGATTGCGCGACTGTTTCAGCATGTCGCTGCGCACATAGTGAAAGGCCACGGTGCCTGCGCCAATCAGGACGACCAGGAACAGGACAGCCGACAGGAACACCGCCCGAAAGGCGGCGCCGGACAGAACGTTACCGCGGTCCATGCAGAGAGTACCCGGCGTTGCGGATCGTGTGGATCAGCGGTGTATCGAAGGGTTTGTCGATCTTGGCCCGCAGGCGGCTCATATGGGTTTCCAGAACGGTCGTGTTCGGCTCAAAGCTATAGTTCCAGACCCGTTCCAGCAGCAGCGTGCGCGTCATCACCCGCCCAGCATTGCGCATCAAGATCTCAAGTAGGGCAAATTCCTTGTTCTGAAGCTCGATCAGGTGCCCCTGGCGCCGGGCGGTGCGGGCCAGCAGGTCAAGTTCCAGATCATGCACCTTCATCACCGTTTCAGGCGCATGGCCGGACTGACGTCGGGTGATCGTTGCAATCCGGGCCAGAAGCTCCTCGAAATGAAACGGCTTGGCGATGTAGTCATCGGCCCCGGCCTTCAGCCCCTCGACCCGGTCGGCGACATCGCCCATCGCGGTCAGAAAGATCACGGGCACATCGTTGCCCGCCGCGCGCAGGGCCTGCACCAGCGCCAGACCGTCCATCCCCGGCATCATCCGGTCGAGGATCGCCAGATCACACCCATTGTAGAGCGAAAACGCCAGCGCATCGCGTCCATCGGCGAAATGGTCCACGCTGTGGCCTTCTTCCTCCAGTCCCGACCGGATGTAGTCGGCCAGGGCGGCATCGTCTTCTGCAAGGAGTATCTTCATCGTCAGAATACCCTTTTCCGGTGTGGGTCGATCCTAACGGGCGGCCCGGGGAAAGCACATTACAGATTTGTAAATCCGACGTCAGGCGCCTGTCGCGTAACGCCGCTAGGCCCGGAGGGATATATCCAGCGGCCATACATGAAGGCGGGATGGAATGAGCGACTTGTGGCAGCAGACGAAGGACGCCATGCCCAGAGCAAAACGGCTGGGTCTGGCCGGCGCGGCCTTTGGCCTGCTTGGGATTGGCGCGGCGCTTTTGCCGCAAATCGGCTGGGTCGGGCTGGACGGCGACATGGCCCTGGTTCTGGCGGGCTGGGGCGCGGTCGGCGTTGGATTTGCCCGTGTCGTGCGGCCGATACCCGAATGGCGCGGATTTGCGCTGTTCTTTGCGGGGCTTCTTTTGGCGGGCGTCGCGGCGGTCATCACGGGGCATGTCGATCTGAACGGGCTGGCGATGCTGGTCATCCTTGGCCTTTTGGCCCATGGCATCCTGTCGGTTCTGTTCGGGCTGCGCGTCAGTGGGCGGCTGGAGGGCTGGCGCGGCGTGGTGGCAAGTGGCCTGTGCGCCCTGGGCGTCGGGTTGTTCATGATCGTCGGTTGGCCTGACAGATCCGTCAGGCTGGTCGGGCTGCTGTTGGGGGTCACGTTTCTGGCGACCGCGCTGGCGCTGATCCTGTTGGCTTTTTCGTTGCCAAACGGTCTGGACGCACCACCCCGCCGGTGACACCGTTTTCGGGCAACCTAGGCCACCGGCCCCAACCGCGCCGGGCGCATGGTGTGGATCCTTGATGCGCGGCCCCACCCCGATTGGCGCTGTTACGCCCATGGGGCTTGATGCGTAAGGATGAGCGTGAGACACATCGACCATGGGCTTCGGCCGCAGCTGAAAGGTAAGCCTGAGCGTGACGAAGAGCCCGGTCCCCGAAGTTTCGATCCTGGTGGTCAGCTATAACACCAAGGATATGACGCTGGCGTGTTTGCGGTCGGTCGTCGCGCAAACCTCTGTGCCTTATGAGTTGATCGTGCTGGACAATGCCTCCAGCGATGGCTCTGCCGAGGCGATTGCGGCACAGTTTCCGCAGGTGACCTTGCTGGCCGAGCGCGAGAACCATGGCTTTGCGATGGGCAACAACATCGCGGCCAGGTCGGCGCGGGGGGCGTTCGTCTTGCTGCTCAACCCTGACACGGTGATCCTGGATCACGCGGTCGACAAGCTGTTGTCCTTTGCCCACCGTACGCCCGAGGCGCGCATCTGGGGCGGGCGCACAGTATTCGGTGATCACAGTTTGAACCCTGCATCTTGTTGGCGGCGGATGAGCCTGTGGAATATTTTCTGCCGAACCTCGGGCTTGACGGGGGTATTTCCGAACAGCCCGATCTTTCATTCCGAGGCCTATGGCGGTTGGGATCGCGGCACCGAACGGCATGTGGATATCGTGACCGGCTGTTTCTTCCTGATGCGGCGCAGCGACTGGGAGGAAATGTCCGGCTTTGACCCCGCGCTTTTCATGTATGGCGAGGAAGCGGACCTTTGCCTGCGCGCGGAACGTATCTTGCACGCCGCACCGCGTGTCACGCCCGATGCCACGATCATTCACTACGGCGGCGCCTCTGAGAAGGTGCGCGCCGACAAGATGGTCCGTCTTTTGCGCGCCAAGGCCGAACTGATCCGCCGGCATATCCCCGCCTGGCAAAGACCGCTTGCACTTGCGTTGTTCCGACTGTGGCCCCTGTCGCGGTGGGTGGCCTTGAAACTGTTGCGAAAACGGGGCGAGAGCATGCAGGTCTGGCAACAGGTCTGGACGCGGCGCGGGGAATGGGAAAACGGCTACACCTGATTTTTTGGGCATCTTAATCCTGTCGAAGCATTTTCAGGACAACGATGGGGTTTCAGGCCGCGCTTGCGGGAAACCGCCCATTAGGGCAGTTTGTGGGTGCAATCCCGTACCAGACAGAGGATAACGCCCTCTTCCTGGACGGAACCTGCATCCGGTGGCGTGTTTCGTGCTTAGAAAAGGACGACCGAGAGATGAAGGCCGCTGACATTCGCGCACGAAATCCGTACCGCAAGGCGATGCATACCCTGCGCCGCACCCTGGTCGTCGTGGGCCTGTTCAGCGCGGCGGCCAACATCCTGATGCTGACCGGACCGATCTACATGTTGCAGGTCTATGACCGGGTGCTGTCCAGCGGGTCCGTCGCGACGCTGCAAGGGCTCTTTGCCATCGTGACCTTGCTGTATCTGTTCCTGGGTATCTACGAATTCCTGCGCGTGCGGTTGTTGTCGCGGGCCAGTTATCGGCTGGACGCGCTGGTGGGGGACGAGGCGTTCGGCTATCGGCTGCGCCCCAGTTTTCAGCGCAAGCCCAACAGTTTCAACCCGGTGCGCGACCTGGAAATTGTCCGCGGGTTCATGTCCAGCCAGGCGATCCAGGGGCTGTTCGATCTGCCGTGGATTCCGCTTTTCCTGGTGATCGTATTCTTGATTCATCCCTGGTTGGGGTACTTGACCGTTGCCGGTGCGGCCGTTGTGATCGCGGCCGCCCTTCTCAACCAGGCGCTGACGCGCCGCTATACCGGCGAGGCAATGGCCGCCGATGCCGCAGAGCGTTTGTTCGTCGACCAGATCCGGCGCAATTCCGAGGCCGTTCTGGCCTTGGGGATGCGGCAAAAGCTGACCCGCTGTTGGCGCGAGATGCACGGTGCCAGCCTGGCGCGGGGACAAGGCGGCGGCGATCTGTCCGAGATGTTCTCGGCCTTTTCCCGGGCGTTTCGCCTGTTTCTGCAATCCGCGCTGCTGACGGTCGGCGCCTTTCTTGCCCTGCGGCAGGAAATCTCGCCGGGGATGATCGTCGCCTCTTCGATCATTGCAGGCCGGGCATTGGCGCCGGTCGATAAGGTGATCGGCCAGTGGCCCGGCATCGCCCGGGCGCGCGAGGCTCATAAACGCCTGTTGATGGCGATGGATATTTTGCCCCCCGCGGCACCAAAGGTGGGACTGCCCGCTCCGACCGGCGCGATCCAGGTGACGAATGTCATCAAACTGGCCCCTGGCGGGGCCCCCGCCGCCGAGCGCAAGCGTGTCCTCGACCGCATCAATTTCACGCTGGAGCCTGGTGACGGGCTCTGCGTGATGGGAAACAGCGCCGCGGGCAAGTCGTCGCTGACCCGAATTCTGGTCGGCGCATGGAAGCCTGACATGGGAGAGGTCAGGATCGATGGCGCCACGCTGGATCAGTGGGATTCCGATGTTCTGGGCCGCCATATCGGGTATCTGCCGCAATCCTTCGAGATGCTGCCGGGTAATATCGCCCAGAATATTGCCCGCTTTGACCCCCAGGCCAAGGATGCCCAGGTGATCGAGGCGGCCAAGATCGCCGGGGTGCATGACATGATCCTGGCCCTGCCGGACGGCTATTCCAGCAGGATCGGCGATCCGACCCAACCGTTGTCGGGCGGACAGATCCAGCGGATCGGCCTGGCGCGCGCATTGTTTGGTTACCCCAGGATCGTCGTTCTGGATGAACCCAATTCCAACCTGGACACCAAGGGCAACAACGCGCTTGGCGAGGCGATCGAGATGATGCGCAGCCGGGGCAGCACCGTGATCGTGACCACGCACCAACCCACCCCGCTAAAGGCCATCAACAAGGTCTTGTTGTTGAGCAGGGGGGCGATGGCCCATTTCGGGGATCGCGAAGAGGTGTTCCGCATGGCGATGCGGTCGGCCCCGACCGCAACCCTTACTCCGACGCTCAAGAGCGGGTGAGCCAATGACCGCGCATGCCACTGACTTGCTCAGCCCGAAGACAGGGCTGACCTTCCCGGCCCGGGCCGGGGTTCTGGCCAGCCTGGCCCTGCTTATCGCCGGGTTGGTGTTGATGAAATTCACCATGATCAGCGGTGCGGTCATCGCGCCCGGTGTGGCGGTTGTACCCGGCAAGCCAAAGGTTATTCAAAGCCTTGAGGGCGGTGTTGTCGCCGAGATTTTCGTCAAGGATGACGACGTGGTCCGGGCCGGCGATGTGCTGCTGCGCCTGGACCCGACGCTTTTGCGGATCAACCTGGATATCTATCAAAAACGCCTGGCGGAGGTCGTGGCGCGTGAAAGCCGATTGCAGACCGAATACCTTGGCCAGTCCGAGATCGACTTTTCCAAGATGCCGAACGATCTGGCGCCCGTCGAATTGGAGGCGCACTTTCAGGGACAACGCGAGATTTTCCAGGCACGCCGCGAGGTTCTGAAGGGCCGCGAGGAGCAATACCGGGAACGCGTTCGTCAATTCGAGAACCAGATCGACGGCGTCATGGGGCAGATTTCCTCCAAGCAAGAGCAGCTGTCGTATATCGAGCGGGAACTGGAAAGTCTGCGCGACCTGACGCAAAAGGGTTTGGCGCGGCAAAGCCAGCTTTTGGACCTGCAACGAAACCAGTCGGCGCTTTTGGGCGAGATATCCGAACACCGCTCGGAGTTGGCCCGGATCCGCAACTCGATCCGTGATACCGAACTGGAAATCCTGCTGGCCGAGCGCGAGTTCAAGGAACAAGTGGTGACCGAACTGCGCAAGGCCACCGCCGAGCGCGAGGAGATCACCCTGCAGATCGCCACGATCCAGAAACAACTGGAGCGTATCGAAATCATCAGCCCGGTGGACGGGATCATCCATGAAATGCAGGTCTTTACCGTGGGCGGTGTGGTGCCGCCGGAATCGACGATCCTGCAAGTGGTGCCACTGCGTGGCGGGGTCGATTTCGAACTGCGGGTCGATCCGCAATCGATCGATCAGGTCTTCGTCGGCCAAAGTGCCAACGTCAAGTTCCCTGCCTTTGATCTGCGCAACGTCCCCGAGATCTTCGGAACCATCGACAGCATTTCGCCTACCAGCGTGGTAGACAAGATGACGGGAGAGACGTTCTATCGCGTGCAGGTGACCGTGCCCCCCGACCAGCTTGAGCTGCTGGGCGATGTCGCCCTGATCCCCGGCATGCCGATCGAGGCCTTTCTGCGGACCGCGGACCGATCGGTCCTGGCCTACCTGACAAAACCCCTCGTCGATCAGCTCAAGCGGGCCTTCCGGGACGATTGAGAGCGTGATGCCTGTGTGGTTCCTGCCCAGGCTGACAGGAGTTTGGCTGGCAAGAGCAGGATTTGTTGTTTTGACAGGCCAAATGGTGCAAACTCCTTGCTAAATCGCAAAACGATCGCTCGAAGAAGCGGCGTGAGAGGCAAGCGAGCAGGACAATGGCAGCAAACTCCAGGCGCAGTGCGTCTTCCCTTGGGTATCTTTTGGGTACGGTCGTTCTGCTGTCGGGCTGTTCCACAGAGATCCCCTATACCGCGCCTTGGTTTGCCTTTTCCGACCGATACGAGGTGGCCGGCCGGGCGGTTCCCGTGCTGTTGGAGGATACCGCCTGGTGGGAGGGTTTCAGGGATTCCACCCTCGACGCGCTGGTCGCAAAGGCGCTCAGCGGGAACCTTGACCTGGCGATCGCCAAGGAACGGATTACCGAGGCCCAGGCCAATCTCGGCGCGGTTGCGCCTGCGGGCAACCTGACGCCTTCCGCCGATGTCCGCCGAGAGAAAGATCTGGGCCAGGGCGATGAAACCCGGGCCGAGGCCACGCTTGGCCTGTCTTGGCTGATCGATCCTTATGGCGCGCGTTTCCACGAAAACCGCGCTGCCCGCGCCCGGATCAAGGTCGCCGATGCGGAAACCGATGCCGCACGGTTGCTGCTGCTGTTGAACCTGTCCAATGCCTATATCGATCTGCGTTACAACCAGGCTGTACTTGGACTGCGGCGCGAACAGCTGGGCGCGCGTCAGCAGACCCTGGCGTTGACCCAGCAGCTTTTCGATCAGAATTCCGCCACGCGTCTGGACCTGGTGCGCAGCCGTGCGCAGATCGCCCAGACGCAGGCGCAGATCCCGGCGCTGGAGGCCGCAATCCTGAGCAAGAAGAACCGGATCGCCGTTTTGACGGGCGTTGCGCCTGGGCGGTTGGGTATCGAGTTGGACCGGGGCGCCCGCCAGCCGCGCCCGGTGATGTCGCCCAAGGTCGGCATCCCGGCCGATCTCTTGCGCAACCGTCCCGACATCCGCATTCAGGAACGTCTTTACTATGCGTCGGTTGCGCAGATTGGCGTCGCGCAGGCCAATCTCTATCCCAAGCTGTCACTGGGCGGGTCGATCGGACATGTTTCGTTGGATGGACGGTCGGGGGGAGAGTATTATTTTGGCCCGGCGCTTCAACTGCCGCCGCTCTTTTCGGGTGATCGCAAGGCGGCTGTGGCGGCCCGTTATTCACAGGCGCGCCAGACCCACGCATCCTGGAAGTCGACGGTTCTGAGTGCGATCGAAGAGGTCGAGAGCGCACAGGCGGACTATGCGGCCAACGCCCTTTCCCTCAGCGCGTCCCGGCGCAGTGCGCAGCTTTATCGCGAGGCGGCTTCGCTGACGCGCGATCTGGTGCGCGGCGGCGGCGCTACGATCCCGACCCTGTTGAGTGCGCAGGATGACGTGGCCGATGCAGATATCGCGCTGGCCGAAACCCTCAGGAACATGGCACGCAGCTATGTTGCGCTGAACGTCAGCTTGGGGGCGGGCAACGCCTACGGGCGAGACTTTGCCACCCCCACGACGCAGTAGGCGGTGATTTGCCCAGCCTGCCGGCGTGGCTGTTGATTGGTTGCGACCCCGGACGTGAGATGAAATTGTCCCCGCAACAGGCAAAATAAATCGGGTAGTTCCCCCAAAGTTTTCCGCGAGTGTTGCGGTTAAGAGATGTTTGGCAAAAATGTGGTTTTAATCCAACGGATTGATCACGTTCGCGCCCTAAACGCGTCTCCGTTCTGCCCAGAACTGCGGGCATGGTTCTCAAGATGGAAACAGACTCCAGCCTGGAATACTTTGCGCATTGCTGCGCGTGACATGCAAAGGATGCTTATATGGCGAGCTTCTACGTAACTTCGGCCGCTGAGCTAAAGGATGCACTGGCTCAAGCCACGGGTGGTGATACGATCAAGTTGGCTGCTGGTGACTACGGTCGGCTGCAACTTGACTCGAAAACTGATTTCAACACGCAGTACTCGTCGGCGGTGACCATCACCTCTGACGATCCGGACGATCCCGCCTCTTTCTCTTCGATGAAGTTGGGGCAGGTTTCGAACATCACCTTCGATGGCATCTTGTTTGACTATGATTTCAGCGCCGGAGACACGAAATACACCCGCACGTTCGAGATCACCAAGAGTGACAACGTCACCATCAAGAACTCTGTGTTCCTGGGCGATGTGAATGCCGATGATGATCTTGGAACCGCGCAGGGGCTGAACGTCTCGGGCAGCTCTTCCATCACGTTGGAAAATAACGAGTTTTCGACCTGGCATCGCGCGCTGATCGTCACCGACAGCTCTGATCTGACGGTCACGGGAAACGATGTTCATAGCTGTCGTTCGGACGGGATGGATTTTGCCGCCGTGCAAAACCTCCTGCTCGAAGGCAACTACATTCATGACTTCCTGGGTACGGACGATCCCGGGGATCACCGCGATTTCATTCAGTTCTGGACGAACGGAACGGACGTTCCCAGCACCGATGTGACGATCCGGGGAAATGTTCTGGACATGGGCGACGGTAGCTGGGCCCAATCCATCTTCATTCGCAATGAAGAGGTCGACAACGGTCGCGCCGGCGCGGAGATGTACTATCAGAATTTCCTCATCGAGGACAATTACATCAGCAGTATGCACCTGCACGGGATCACCGTGGGTGAAACGGATGGTCTGATCGTTCGCAACAACACCCTGATCGCGGCCGAAGCGAACCCCGATGATGGGGCGAATGCCGCGCTGATGGATCGGTACGGTACGGGATCTGAAATCCGGGTTCCGACGATCCGGATCAACGAAGTTTCCGAAAATGTCGTGATCGAAGGCAACGAGTTCTTCGGCGCGCCTGACTATAATCGCGAACGTCTTTATGCCTATGACGGTCAGTCCGACTGGGTTGTTTCGAACAACGTGATCACCCCCGAGGATCCCGGTCCCGACGCTCCTGTCTTGGACGCGGGGCCCGGGGCGGATGGTGTGACGGTTTCGCCGGATCCCGTGTCTGATCCGGACGCGACCGCAGGTTCGGATGCCGCGTCTGACCCTGCTACCACGCCCGACGCCGTGACCACACCCGATCCCGACACGACGACTGATCCGGACGCGACCACCGAGGACGAGGCCTCGGCCGATCCGGATTCTTCTTCGGGATCTGTGGTTGCGACCGCACCGGTCGTGGTTCAAGCGCCGACGGTTTCAGGCGACTACGTTCTGGACATTGCCGCTCTTGCTGGGACGACCGCCCTGCAAGGT
>JAFGTV010000053.1 GCA_016938875.1 Paracoccaceae bacterium | reverse complement strand
GCGCCGCTTTCCAGCGCAAGTGTCAGGCGATTTGGGTGCATGGGCGGGCGCTGGGCCCTATTCCTTTTCCATGGTGCATTGCAGCGGATGCTGATGGCGGCGGGCGAAATCCATCACCTGCGCCACCTTGGTTTCGGCCACCTCGAAAGAGAACACGCCGACGACGGCGACCCCTTTCTTGTGGACCACCAGCATTACCTCGAACGCCTCGGCATGGGTCATCCCGAAAAAGCGTTCCAGCACATGCACGACGAATTCCATCGGCGTATAATCGTCGTTCAGCAGCATCACCTTGTAGAGCGGCGGGCGCTGCGTTTTCGGACGTGTCTGGGTGATGATCCCGGAATCACCCTGGGGATCGTCGTCATTGTCGGCCATCATGCGAGGGTCGGTCATCACGGGAACCGGGCTCCGGGTCTTTCGGGTGGTGTTCGGCTTGAGCGTCTTTATATATGCGTCGCACCCGGTCTGAAAAGGGCACAGGCCGCCACAGCGGGACATAGGATGTCAAAGCAGCTTAGCACCATCGGTTTCGATGCCGACGACACGCTTTGGCAGAACGAGCGGTTCTTTCGCATGACCCAGGCCCGATTCGCCGAATTGCTGGCCGAATATACCGATCCCGATCTGCTGATGGACCGCCTGCTGGCCGCGGAAAAGCGCAACCTTGGCCATTACCGATTCGGGGTTAAGGGCTTTGTGCTGTCGATGATCGAAACCGCCATCGACGTGACCGACGACCGCGTGCCCGCCCCGGTGATCCGCGCCCTGCTGGAGGCCGGCCAGGACATGCTGCGCCACCCGATCGAGTTGTTGCCCCATGCCCGTGAGGCGGTCGAGGAACTGGCCCGGGACTATCGCATCGTGCTGATCACCAAGGGCGATCTGCTGGACCAAGAACGCAAGCTGGCGCAATCGGGGCTGGGCGAGCTTTTCGACGGGGTCGAGATCGTCAGCGACAAGACCGCGCCGCGCTATGGCGCGATCTTTGCCCGCCATGGCGAGGGTGCGGACCGCGCGATGATGGTCGGCAACTCGCTGCGCTCGGACGTGCTCCCGGCGATCGAGGCGGGAGCCTGGGGCGTCTTTGTGCCCCATGACCTGACGTGGGAACTGGAACATGCCGAACCACCCGTGGGCCATGTGCGTTTTGCCGAATTGCAACACTTGGGCGAATTACCCCGGCTGATTGCGCAGCTTGGCTGACATCTAGTGCCCCCTGCGACAGCGACCGCCACATCTGCCACAGTCACCCCCCAACCCCGAACCGCCTGCAAATAGGGGTGTTTTCCCGGGCCGATCGCTATGCTAGGCTCTGCGAACAAGGACCGCCCATACCAAAAAGGGGTGGCCAGAGGCAGTGAAAAGGCAAGCGACGTGCAAAGACCGCAGCAGTGCGTCCGGGACGCATGTTTCCTATTCTTTCTAACGCTTGCGATGGCCTTCGGCGCTGTTTCCGCGCGGGCCGCCCCCTATGCGGCAATGGTGATCGACGCGCGCACCGGCGAGGTGCTGCATTCCGAAAACGCCGATACCCGCCTGCACCCAGCCTCGCTGACCAAGATGATGACCCTCTACATCGCGTTCGAGGCCATCGAAAACGGCGAGATCAGCCTGGATACCATGGTCAGCGTTTCGAAAAAGGCGGCCGCGGAACCGCCCTCGAAACTGGGCCTGCGCCCCGGCCAACGCATCAAGCTGCGCTATCTGATCCGTGCCGCGGCGGTGAAATCGGCCAATGATGCCGCCACCGCCATCGGCGAGGCGATCGAGGGGTCCGAGGCCGCCTTTGCCCGCCGGATGAACCGCACCGCCAAGGCATTGGGGATGACGCGCACCACGTTTCGAAACGCCAATGGCCTGACCGAAGAGGGGCACCTGTCCACCGCGCGCGACATGACCACGCTGGGGCGCCACCTGTTCTTTGACTATCCCGCATATTACAACCTGTTCTCGCGCCAGACGACCGATGCCGGGATGAAGATGGTGTCGAACACCAACCGGCGCTTTCTGTCCAGTTACCGTGGCGCGGACGGGATCAAGACCGGCTATACCCGTGCGGCGGGCTTTAACCTGGTGGCCTCGGCCGAGCACGGCAGCACGCGGATCATCACCACCGTCTTTGGCGGGCGCTCCACCGTGACGCGCAATGCCAAGGTGGCCGAGTTGATGGACCTGGGGTTTCGTCGGGCACCCAGCCGGGTCGCCCTGCGCAAACCCGCCAAACCCCCCTATCTGGGCAAGGGCGGGGGTGTCGTCGTGGTGGCCGGCGACGGGGACGCCAATGACGGCCGCAGCGCCGGCAAGACGATCCGCGTTTCGATGCAGTTGAAAACCTCGGTGCGGCCGCGTGGTCGCCCGGTGGCCGAGGCCCCGACCGAGGCGCTGATCGCGGCGCTGACCGAAGACGTGGCCAGCACCGTCCAAGAGGCCCAGGAAATCCTGGCCGAGGCCGAAGAGCAGCCCCAGCCCACCCCCACCGTGCCCGCCATCGCGCCGCGCCCGCGCCCCGAGACCCTGATGCTGGCCTCGGTGATGTCCCCTGCGCGGCCTACGCCGCCCAGCGCCGCCCCTGCCGCCCTGCCCGATACCGAGCAAGAGGTCGTCACGCGCCTCTCCTCGTCCGGTGGGCGGTATTGGGGGATCAACCTGGGCCGTTATGGCACCCGGTTTCAGGCCGACCGGGTGCTGCTGAAAACCGCCCTGCAAGAGTTGGGCACGCTGGATGACGCGCTGCGAAAGGTGGTGCAGAACAGCCGCGGGTTCGAGGCCAATTTCGTCGGCATGACCCAGGAAGAGGCCGACCTGGCCTGTCGCCGCCTGCAATCGCACGGAACCGATTGCACCACCTTTGGGCCGCGCTCGTGACGGCGCGCTATGTCCTGCCCCTGCCCGCGCAGCCCAGCGTGGCCATCGCCGGGGCAGAGCCGCGCTTTGCGGTAAGGCGGATCTTTTGCGTCGGGCGCAACTATGCCGAACACGCCCGCGAGATGGGCAATGACACGCGCGAGCCGCCGTTCTTTTTCACCAAACCCGCCGATACGCTGGTCGCTGACGGGGCAACGATCCCCTATCCCCCCGCAACCGCCGATCTGCACCACGAGGCAGAGCTGGTCGTCGCCATCGGCATGGGCGGCGCGGATATCCCCCCCGAGGCCGCCCTGTCCCATGTCTGGGGCTATGCCCCCGGCAACGACCTGACCCGGCGCGACCTTCAGGCCCAGGCCAAGGCCACCCGCCGCCCCTGGGACATGGCCAAGGCTTTTGATCACTCGGCGGTCTGTGGTGCGCTGGTGCCCGCCGCGCAGATCGGCCACCCCACGCACGGGGCGATCACCTGCACCGTGAACGGCACCCCCCGCCAAGACGCGGATATCGCCGACATGATCTGGCCCGTCGATCAGATCATCGCCCACCTGTCCGCGCTGGTCACCCTGGCGCCGGGCGATCTGATCTATACCGGAACGCCCGCGGGCGTCGGCCCGTTGCTGCGCGGGGAAACCTGCACCGTGACGATCGCGGGCCTGGG
The DNA here is from genome assembly GCA_016938875.1 of Paracoccaceae bacterium. Taxonomy (GTDB): domain Bacteria; phylum Pseudomonadota; class Alphaproteobacteria; order Rhodobacterales; family Rhodobacteraceae; genus Rhodovulum. The sequence continues at coordinate 282,460 of JAFGTV010000053.1, read as the reverse complement.
GTCGGTCAGCACCACCCTGGCCTGAGCGTCAGCCCTCAGGGTTTGGGGTGGTCATCCCAGTCATCTTTGAGAATGCGCCAGCGGTCGCCCTCGGGGTCGTCGAACTGGCGTGTGCGCAGCGCCCAAAAGAACGCCGCCACCCCCAGCCCCCCCAGGAACAGCGAGATCGGGATCAGGTAGAACAGCGTCTCCATCCGCTTACCTCAGCCTCAGCGCATTCAGCGACACCGTGATCGACGAGGCCGACATCGCCAGCGCAGCGGCCAGCGGCGTTGCCAGCCCCATCAGCGCGATCGGCACCGCAATCAGGTTATATCCCGCCGAGATCGCGAAATTCTCGTGGATGCGGCGCGTGGCCTTGCGCGCGGTGGTCACGGCCGCCCCCAGCGGCGCCAGGTCCGTGCCCAGCAGCACGATGTCCGAGGCCACCCGCGCCGCATCCAGCGCCGTCGCCGGCGAGATCGAGACATGCGCCGCCGCCAGCGCGGCGGTGTCGTTCAGCCCGTCGCCCACCATCAGCACCCGCGCGCCCCCGTCAGACAGCGCCTGAACCGCGGCGGCCTTGTCTTGCGGCAGGGCCTCGGCGGTCCAGTCGGTTATCCCCAGCCGCGCCGCCAGGTCGGCGACCGGCCCCTGCGCATCGCCCGAGATCAGCCGCACCGCCAGCCCGCGTGCGCGCAGCTCGGCCACGGCCTGTTGCGCGCCGGGCCGCAGATGATCGGCAAACTCGAACGCAATGGGCCGCCCCTGCCCCACCCGCAGCCAGGCCGCGGTCACCGCCCCCGGCACGGCGCCGACCCAGGCGGCACGGCCAAAGCGGACCGTTTGATCCCCCAGCCGCCCCTCGACCCCGTGCCCCGGCACCTCGTGCACCTCGGTCAGGGCGGCGGGATGGATCCCGGCCGCGCGCGCCCCCTCGGCCAGCGCACGGGCCAGCGGGTGATCGGACGCGCTGGCCAGCGCCAGGGCAATCTCCAGCTCACGCCGGGGATGATCGCCGATATTGATGGGATCGGGCCGCCCCAGGGTCAGTGTGCCGGTCTTGTCGAACACAACCGTATCGACCTCGGCCAGGCGTTCCAGCGCGGTGCCGTCCTTGATCAACATGCCCCGCTTGAACAACCGGCCAGAGGCCGCCGTCGTGACCGCGGGCACCGCCAGCCCCAGCGCACAGGGGCAGGTGATGATCAGCACGGCCACCGCGATGTTCAGCGCCAGGCGGACATCCCCGCCCGATACCCAAAGCCAGCCCAGGAATGCCACCAGCGACAACAGATGCACCCCCGGCGCATAGATCCGCGCGGCCCGATCAGCCAACGAGGTATAGCGGTTCTTGGAACTTTCCGCGATCGCCACCAGATCGGCCATCCGGTGCAGCGAACTGTCCTGACCCGCCGCTGTCACCGTCACGGCCAGCGGGCCGGTCAGGTTGACCTCTCCCGCGCTCAGCGCCATGCCGGGTCCGGCATAGGCCGGCAACGTCTCGCCCGTCAAAAGCGAGCGGTCGATCTCGGACTGCCCCTCGGCGATCAGGCCATCCACGGGCACCCGCGCGCCGGGTTTGACCAGCACGGTATCGCCCACCGCGATCTGCGCGATGGGCACGGTTTCCTCGGTCCCGTCGGCGGCGCGGCGCAGGGCGCGCGGAACCTCTAGCGCGGCCAGTTCCTCGGCCGCAGAGCGGGCGACGGCACGGGTGCGGTGATCCAGATAGCGCCCCGCCAACAGGAAAAACGTCAACGACAGCGCAGCGTCGAAATAGGCATGCTGGCCATGCTGCGCGGTTTCATAAAGCGACATCCCCGCAGCCAGGGTGATGGCCAGCGAAATCGGCACATCCATGTTCAGCCGACCGTGTTTCAGCACCGAAACCGCGTTGCGGAAAAACGGCTGCCCGGCAAAGGCGATGGCCGGCAGCGCGATCGCCGCGGAAATCCAGTGGAACATGTCGCGCGTTGCATCCGCCGCCCCAGACCACACCGCGACCGACAACAGCATCACGTTCATCATCGCAAAGCCCGACACCGCGATGCGCATCAGGATATCGCGGCCCGCCTTGTCCGTGGCGGTGGCGGCGATCACGCCGGGGTCCAACTCGTGCGCCTCATATCCGATCCGCTCCAACACCGGGATCAGGTCGGCGGCGGTCAGATCGGGCGCGGCCTCGACCGCGACGCGCTTGAGGGTCAGGTTGACCCGCGCGCCATGCACGCCGGGGGTCGCGGCCAGGGCGCGTTCCACGGCGGACATGCAGCCCGCGCAATGGATCGTCGGCAGCGACAGGAACAAATGCGCCTCTTTCGGCGCGCTCACCTCGGCCAGTTGCTCGGCCGAGGGGGCCGCGGCGCAGGCCGGGCAGGCAGAGGGGCGAGGCATCGCCGCACCCATTGCCCTAACCCTCGACGAAGAGTTGCACACGCTGGCGGAATTCGGTCCCATCACGGGACCGGGCGCTCAGGCGCAGGTTCCAATAGCCCGGCTCCAGCGTCACGGGGGCAGAAAAGACGCCGTTGTAATACTCGAACTTGGGTGTCTGGTCATCCTTGACCTGGGTGGCCCGGCCGATCGTCAGGGCCAGCTCGGCAACATCCGCCGGGCGTCCATCCTCTCCGACAAAGCGCAGCCGCAGTAGAGAAACCTCGGCGTCATACTCTGCCGTCAGGGTCCAGCCCAGCGCCACCTGTGCGTTGCGCAGCTCGTTGAATTCCTGGCTGGCGACATAGCTGTTCTTGACCTCAAGACCGGGAAAGGTGCTGACTGCCTGGAACGCCAGGGTCAGGTTCACCCCGATCACCACCGCAAAGGCGGACACGGTGATGATCAGCACCTTGCGCCCTGTCAGTTCGCGACTGCTCATCGTCCGTCCCTCCCGTTGAAGACCGTGTCGGAATAGGTCCGCTCGTCCGCATCGACATCGAGCAGCCAAAGCCGCATCTCGGTGCGCGGGCTGGTCGCCGCCGCGCTGCCCGCAGGGGCGACGACATAGACCCGGCTGAGCCTGATGGCGTCGGCAGGCACCAGGACCATACCGTTCTGCGCGCCCTCGACCTGCACCTGGAACGCATCGGCCGGGGTGGCCGAAATCTGGAACCACCGATCCTCGCCATGCATGTTGCGCACCCGCACGTCATAGGTGTTGCGGATCGAACCATCCGACAGCGTGACAAAGGTCGGGTTGCGCACCGGCGACACCGTCATGTCGATGTCCGAACGGATAAAGAGCGCAACCACCAGCACCGTGCCGACGGCGGTCCACAGCGTGGTATAAAGGATCGTGCGTACCCGAAAGATATGCTTCCAGACCGGTTTCGGGGCCGCGCCCGCGCGTTCGTTCGTTTCATCCGACAGCGCCATGTAATCGACCAGCCCACGCGGCTTGCCGATCTTTTCCATCACGTCGTCACAGGCGTCGATGCACAAACCGCAGGTGATGCAGGCCAGTTGCTGTCCATCGCGGATGTCGATCCCCATCGGGCACACGTTCACGCAGGCATTGCAGTCGATACAATCGCCCAGCTCTTGGGCGCCCTCGGCCTTGCGGTGTTTGCCGCGCGGCTCTCCGCGCCAGTCGCGATAGCCGATGGTGATCGTGTCCTCGTCCATCATCGCGGCCTGAATACGCGGCCAGGGGCACATGTAGATGCAGATCTGCTCGCGCATGAAACCACCGAAGATAAAGGTGGTCAGCGTCAGCACCAGGATCGTCGAATAGGCCACCGGGTGGGCGTTCAGCGTCAGCAGATCGACCAACAGCGTCGGCGCATCGGCGAAAAAGAACACCCATGCCCCGCCCGTCGCCACCGAGATCAGCAGCCACAGCGTCCATTTGGTCAGCCGCAGGCGGACCTTGCGCGCATCCAGCTTGGCGTTCCACAGCCGCTGCCTGGCATTCCGGTCCCCATCGACCCAGCGTTCGACCAGCACGAAAAGATCGGTCCAGACGGTCTGCGGGCAGGTATAGCCACACCACACCCGCCCCAGCGCCGAGGTGAACAGGAACAGCCCCAGACCCGCCATGATCAACAGCCCGGCAACGAAGTAGAATTCGTGCGGCCAGATTTCGATCCAGAAAAAGAAGAACCGCCGGTTGGCCAGATCCACCAGGACCGCCTGATCCGGCAGGTTGGGGCCGCGGTCCCACCGCACCCAGGGCAACAGGTAGTAGATGCCCAGGGTGATGGCCATGATCCACCACTTGAGATTACGGAACCGTCCGGACACACGGCGCGGAAAGATCGGCTCGCGGGCGGAATAAAGACGGTTGGGTTCTTGATCTGTCGAGCTCACGCGCTCACTCCGTTCGGACTGTGGGCCGGGCGACGCGCGTCGGTCAGGCGCGGCGGAGGGCGGCCCTTTGCTTGGGTTAGTGCTAGACCCTGCCTGCACCAAAGGAAAGCGGCGGGGCGATCACAAGTCGATTGCGGGTCATTGGAAAGGTCCCGATACACGCAGCGACGCGGTCTGAGATCTGGAAGCGTTCCAAATCTGTGCGCGAACGCACAGGGCTCTGTCAGGTGGCGCGCTGGACGGGTCAGGGGGCCTGGGCGATGATGAACACCGGCCCCCGTGGAAACGCGCGAACAGGATGGGGGCCGGTGCCATCGACCGGGGGCCTCGCGGCCCCCGGAAGACATTGTGTCACTCGCCGCCGCCCAACTGGTGGACATAGACCGCGACGGCCCGGCGCTCTGCCTCGCTCAAACGCTCGGCATGGGTCGGCATGACCCCAAAGCGCGCATAGGTCACCGTCTCGGTCAGGGTCTCGACATCACCGCCATAAAGCCAGATCGCGTCCGTCAGATTGGGCGCTCCTACCATGCGGTCGCCGGTCCCCTCCTCCGTGTGGCATGCGGCACAGTTATCAAGGAAAACCGTTTCCCCGCTGCTTGCCAATGCGGCATCGTGTTCCTGCCCGGAAATCAGGCGAACGTATTGAACGACCTGCGCGATTTCCTCTGGCGAGAGGTAATCGTCGCCAAAGGCGGGCATCTCGGACCAGCGCGCATCGGGATCATCCTCGTTTCGGATGCCATGAGTCGCGGTGTAATAGATGTCCTCCAGCGCACCGCCCCACAGCCAGTCGTCATCCAAAAGGCTGGGATAGCCCTGGGCCTGAACCCCGCCGGCACCGGCTCCGTGACACTGGGCGCAATAGGTGCGAAACACCGCGCCCCCACCCTGAACGGCGTAGTTGTACAGATCGGCATCCGCCATCACCGCCTCGGGCGTCAACTCGACGGCCTCCAGCTTGGCGATCAGATCGGCATTGGCATCGGCGAATTTCTGGATGTCCTTTTCCACCTCGGCCCGGGTCGAATACCCCAACAGGCCCGGCGTAGCCGCTTTCAGCAGCGGCACGGCCGGGAAAAGAATCACGTAGATGAGCGAGAACAGGATACAGGCGTAAAAGGTCCACAGCCACCAGCGCGGCATCGGGTTGTCCAGCTCCTGGATACCGTCCCAGCTATGGCCGGTCGTCGGGACATCGCCCTCTTTGTCTTTGTTCGATTTGCTCATGTCCGCGCCTCCTTTTTGGAAGTCGCACCCTCGTCATCGTCAAGGCTGCGGGCGGGTTTGTCTTCGTGCCGGAAGGGAATGTTGGCGCTGTCGTTATGTTTGGACGCGCTGCCCGGGCGGAACGCCCAGACAATCACGCCGAGAAAGAACAACGTCAGCGCCAGCAAGGCCCAGCTATCTGCGAATGCGCGCATCGAGGAATAGGTATCCATGGATCCCCCCTCCTCAGCGGTTCGCGACAGGCTCGAAGGTCGAGAAATCGACCAGCGTGCCCAGCATTTGCAGATAAGAGATCAGCGCATCCAGTTCCGAAATGCCCTCTTGGCCGTCAAAGTTGCGCAGTTGCGCCCCCGGATAGCGTTCCAGGAGGGCATCGGCCCCGTCGGAATAGGGGTCGATCTGCGCCTCGAAATCGGCGCGGGCGTTTTCCAGCATCTCGTCGGTATAGGGCACACCGACCAGGCGGTGGGTGCGCATCTTGTCCTCGATGTATTCGCCGTCGATCATCCGCCGTTCCAGAAAGGCGTATTTCGGCATCACCGATTCCGGCACCACGGACTGCGGGTTGCGCAGGTGCTGAACGTGCCAGTCATCCGAATAACGCCCGCCCAGGCGGGCCAGGTCCGGCCCGGTCCGCTTGGACCCCCACTGGAACGGGTGGTCATACATCGACTCTGCCGCCAGGCTGTAATGGCCGTAACGCTCTACCTCGTCACGCATCGGGCGCACCATCTGGCTGTGACAGACATAGCACCCCTCGCGCACGTAGATGTCGCGCCCGGCCAGTTCCATCGGCGAATAGGGTCGCACGCCCTCGACTTCCTCGATCGTGTTTTCGAGGTAGAAGAGCGGCGCGATCTCGACCAGACCGCCGATGGTTACCACCAGAAAGCTGAACACCAAGAGCAGCGACGCGTTCTTCTCAAGGACTTTGTGTTTGTCCAGAATTGCCATGCTCGCCCCTCCCTATTCAGCCGGGGCCGCAACCGACGCCGGCGATTTGGCCGGCGCGGAGGTCGCGGTTTTCCAGATGTTGTAGCACATGATCAGACCACCGGTGACATAGAGCCCGCCGCCCAGGGCGCGCACGACATACATCGGGAACTTGGCGGCCACGGTGTCGGCGAACGAGTTGACCAGGAAGCCCTGGGCATCGACCTCGCGCCACATCAGCCCTTCCATGATGCCGCTGACCCACATCGACGCGGCGTAAAGAACGATGCCGATCGTCGCCAGCCAGAAGTGCCAGGAAACCAGGGTGAGGCTGTAGAGCCGTTCCTTGTTCCACAGCCGCGGCGCCAGGAAGTAGAGCGCGCCAAAGGTGATCATGCCGTTCCAGCCAAGCGCGCCGGAATGAACGTGGCCGATCGTCCAGTCGGTATAGTGGCTCAGGCTGTTGACCGACCGGATCGCCATCACCGGCCCTTCGAAGGTGGACATGCCGTAGAACCCGACCGACACCACCATCATGCGGATGATCGGATCGGTGCGCAGCTTGTCCCAGGCCCCCGAAAGAGTCATCAGCCCGTTGATCATGCCACCCCAAGAGGGCATCCACAGCATGATCGAGAACACCATGCCCAGCGTGCCGGCCCAGTCGGGCAGCGCGGTATAGTGCAGGTGGTGCGGACCGGCCCAGATATAAAGGAAGATCAGCGCCCAGAAGTGGATGATCGACAGCTTGTAGCTATAGACCGGGCGTTCGGCCTGCTTCGGGACAAAGTAGTACATCATCCCCAAAAAGCCCGCGGTCAGGAAGAAGCCCACCGCGTTATGGCCATACCACCACTGGGTCATCGCATCCTGCACGCCAGCGAAAACCTGCACCGACTTGGACCCGAAGATCGACACCGGCACCGACAGGTTGTTGACCAGGTGCAGCATCGCAACCGTCACGATGAAGGACAGGTAGAACCAGTTGGCCACGTAGATATGCGGCTCTTTGCGCCGGACGATCGTGCCCAGGAAAACCGCCAGATAGGCCATCCAAACAACGGTCAGCCACGCGTCGACATACCACTCGGGCTCGGCGTATTCCTTGGACTGGGTCGCGCCCAGCAGATAGCCGGATGCCGCCAGAACGATGAACAGCTGATAGCCCCAAAAGACGAACCACGCGGTATTGCCGCCCCACAGACGGGCCGCACTTGTCCGCTGGACCACGTAGAACGAGGTCGCGATCAATGCGTTGCCGCCAAAGGCGAAAATCACCGCCGAGGTGTGCAGCGGCCTGAGCCGCCCGAAATTCGCATAGCCCTGCGCCCATTCGAAATTGAGCGAGGGAAACGCCAGCTGGCTGGCGATGAAGGTGCCGGCGGAAAACCCGACCACCCCCCAGAAACACGTTGCGATGACACCGGCGCGGACGACATCGTCCATGTAACCGTCATCATGGGCAGGTTTCACGCGGCCCAGGCCGCGCAGCGTCATCAACAACAGCCCGGCCCCCACAAGCATGACGATCACCGCATGCACCTGGAAGGCCATATCGCGCGCATAGCTGGCTGCAATCGCGGCAAAGACCGCGACCGCGCCGTATACGGCGATCTTAACGTAGTCCGACATTGGAAGTCCCTTCGTCTCTCATCGGCCGATTCCCGTCGACCGACTCCCTTGGCGACACCTTCGCGTATTCCATCGTATGCAATTAATTGCATCAATCCAAGCCAAAGCCGCTTTGAATTCGACGAATTCCAGATTGATCCTTGTCAAAGCCCGCCTCCGCCCCCGGACCTAATGTCCTTGCAACGTCATATCCGACGCGAAGGAGATACCGAGGTGGCCTACAAGACCATTCTGACGATCATAACGGACACAGACATATCGGCTTCGGCGCTGGAACCCGCGATCACGCTGGCAACCCGCGAGGAGGCGCACCTGGACGTGCTGTGCCTGGGCGTGGATCGCACGCAAACGGGTTATTACTATGCCGGGACCAATGCCTTTATCCAGCAAGAGACCCTGCACAAGGCCCAGGAAGACGCCACCAAGATAGAGGCCGCCGTCACCGCACGGCTGGCAAACGAGGGGCTGCCCTGGGCGGCAGAGGCCGCGGTGGCGCAAATCGCCGGACTGAGCCACCTGGTGGCGCAACGCGCGCGGTTCTCGGATCTGGTCGTGATGCCCCGCCCCTATGGTCCGGGTCGCGGGATCGAGGACGAGGCCGCCGTCGAGGCGGTGCTGTTCGATGGGCACGCACCGCTGTTGATCATGCCCAAAGGGGCGGACGCGGCCAATATCGGCCAAAAGATCGTCGTCGCCTGGAACCAGAGCGCCGAGGCCATGGCCGCGATCAAGCAGGCGCTGCCGCTGATGCAGGCCGCCGAAATGGTCAATATCGCGGTGATCGACCCGCCGCGCCACGGCCCGGACCGGTCCGATCCCGGCGGGGCGCTGTCGCAGATGTTGTCACGTCACGGCGTGAAATCGGAAATCTCGGTTCTGGCCAAGACGATGCCGCGGGTGTCGGACGTGATCCAGCGCCACGTGCAGGACATCGAGGCCGATATGCTGATCATGGGCGCCTATGGCCACTCGCGCTTCCGCGAGGCGATCCTGGGCGGCGCCACCCGTGGCATGCTGGAGAAAACCGAAATTCCGGTGCTGATGGCGCACTAGCTCTCGCGGGGGCGTGCCTGGCCGATCTCAGACCAGCATGCCCCCATCATTATCATCCCCCGTCTCGCCCAACAGGCGGTCGAAATCGGGAACCGTCACATGACGCTTGCCTTCCAGCACGATCACCCCGTCGCGCTTCAGCGCCGAGATCTGCCGGCTGACCGTTTCCAGGGTCAGGCCCAGGTAATCGGCCATCGCCTCGCGCGTCAGGGGCAGGTCGAAAACGATCGCGCTGCGGGTCGTCGCCAACCGCAGGGACGCATCGCGCCGCGCAATGATCGCCAGCAGGCTGGCGATTTTCTCGCGCGCGGTCTTACGTCCCAGAAGCAGCATCCATTCGCGGGCCGAGTCGAGTTCGTCCAGGGTCATCTCAAGCAGGCGCTGGCCGATATGGGGCGTGCGCGCCATCATGTCCTCGAACGGACGCTTGCGGAAACAGCACATCGTCAGTTGGGTGGTGGCCGTCACATCATAGGCCGCCGTTTCGCGGCCCGGACGGCCCACGAAATCCGACGGCAGCAACAGGCCCACCATCTGGGTGCGCCCATCCTCCATCGTCTGGCTGAGTGTCGCGATCCCCTCGACCACAGAACCGACGAAATCCATCCGGTCCCCAGACCAGATCACCGTCTGCCCCGCATCGAAGGTGCGGTAATACTTAACGGATTCCAGCAGCGCCAGCTCATCGCTTTCGCAGTGGGCACAGACCGCACGATGCCGGATCGGACAATCCGAGCAATTTACGTGGATCGTGGGAGGGTCGGTCACGGCCATTCCGTTTCCAATTTTGACTTCGATCAAGGAGAGCACTCTTGGGTGAACCTAAAGCTAGTGCAATGAGCACCGAATCGCAACTCACGCGTCTCGGTCTATTCGATGCGCGCGTGCCCCGCTATACCAGCTATCCCACGGCACCGCATTTCAATGCGTCGGTAGATGACGGAGACTTCACCGGGTGGATCGACCAGATCGCACCCGGCTCGCAAATTTCCCTTTATATTCATGTGCCTTTCTGCCGTCGGCTGTGCTGGTTCTGCGCCTGTCGAACGCAGGGAACGCGCTCGGACGCACCCGTGCGGGCCTATCTCGATACGCTGAAAACCGAGATCGCCATGCTGGGTCAGCGCCTGCCCGAGGGGGTGACACTGTCGCGCCTGCACTGGGGTGGGGGTACGCCGACGCTTTTGACGCCGGACATGATGAAAGAGTTGACCGAGTCGATCTTCGCGATCGCGCCGCTCAACGAAAAGGGCGAGTTCTCGGTCGAGATCGACCCCAACGAGATCGACGAGGCCCGCCTTGACGTGCTGGCGGCCGCGGGGATGAACCGCGCCTCGATCGGGATTCAGGATTTCGATCCGCAGATCCAGTCGGTCATCGGCCGCATCCAGAGCTATGACGTGACCCGCGACGCCGTGGACATGATCCGCGCCCGCGGCATCAAGAGCCTGAACGCCGATATCCTGTATGGCCTGCCGCACCAGTCGAACGAGCGGATCGCCGAGTCGGTGCAAAAGCTGCTGTCGCTGTCGCCCGACCGCGTGGCGCTTTATGGCTATGCCCACGTGCCGTGGATGGCCCGGCGCCAGTCGATGATCCCGGCCGATGCCCTGCCGACGCCCGAACAACGGCTCAAGCTTTATGAGACCGCCAAGGAACTGTTCCTGTGGGATCACTACCGCGAGATCGGCATCGACCACTTCTCGCGCGAGGATGACGGGCTGACCATCGCGCTGGACGCGGGCAAGCTGCGCCGCAACTTCCAGGGCTATACCGACGACACCGCACCGGTGCTGATCGGGCTGGGGGCCTCGTCCATCTCGAAATTCCCGCAGGGGTTCGCGCAGAACCTGTCCGGCACGTCGGACTATACCGCGCGGATCCGCGACGGGCGCTTTGCCATCGGCCGGGGCCATGTCTTTACCCCCGACGACAACATGCGCTCGCGTCTGATCGAGGCGTTGATGTGCGATTTCCGCATCGACACCGCCGAGATCACGGAAACCTTCGGGATCTCCAAGCAAGAGCTGACCCGCATGTTCCAGGAGGTCGCGGATGGCTTCCCGGGCTTTGTGGACGTGACCAACGAGGGGCTGTCGGTGCCCGAGCACGGCCGCCCGCTGACGCGGATGATCGCGCGCGGCTTTGACGCCTACGATCTGTCCAAGGCCGGGCACAGCTCGGCGATCTGATCAGGCAGCGCCCGGGGTCTTTGCTCCGGGCGCGCCGAATGCCGCCTGCATCAAGGTGCGCGTATATTCGGCCTGCGGGGCATCGAACACCGCCGCCGCCTCTCCTGCCTCGACGATATCGCCCTGGCGCATCACAGCCACCTTGTGGCTCAGGGCGCGCACCACCCGCAAATCGTGACTGATGAACAGATAGGCCAGGTCGTTCTTGCGCTGAAGCGCGCGCAACAGATCGACGATCTGCACCTGCACCGTCATGTCCAACGCCGAGGTCGGCTCGTCCAGCACCAACAGGCGCGGGCGCAGGATCATCGCGCGGGCAATGGCGATACGCTGACGCTGACCGCCGGAAAACTCATGCGGATAGCGGTGCATCATCTCGGGGGACAGGCCCACCTCGGTCAGGATCCCGGCGACCTCTTCGCGCTTGGACCGGCCCGGTTCGACCCCGTGGACGCCCAGCCCCTCGGCCACGATCTGTTCGACCGTCATGCGCGGACTGAGACTGCCAAAGGGATCCTGGAACACGATCTGCATGTCGCGCCGCAACGGGCGCAACTGGCGCGACTTGAGGCCCTGAATATCGCGGTCCTGAAACACGATCTGACCCTGGGACGAAATCAGCCGCATGATCGCCAGCGCCAGCGTCGTCTTGCCTGACCCGCTTTCGCCCACGATCCCCAACGTCTCGCCCGCGCGCACCGAAATATCGGCCGCGTTCACGGCCTTGACGTAATCCACCGTCTTTCGCATCAGCCCCTTCTGGATCGGGAACCAGACGCGCAAATCCTTTGTGCGCACCACTTCGGGCGCGTCAGGCTTGACCGGATCGGGGTGGCCCGTGGCGGCAGCGGCCAGCAGCTTTTGCGTATAGGGATGCCGGGGGTCGGCAAAGATCGCCTCGGTCGGGCCGGTCTCGACGATCTGGCCATCCTTCATCACGCAGACCCGGTCTGCGATGCGGCGCACCACACCCAGGTCATGGGTGATGAACAACAGGCTCATGTCCTCGTCGCGCTTCAGATCGGCCAGCAGTTCCAGGATCTGCGCCTCGATCGTGACATCCAGCGCGGTCGTAGGTTCGTCCGCGATCAACAGGTCCGGCCCGTTGGCCAGCGCCATTGCGATCATCACCCGCTGGCGCTGCCCGCCCGACAACTGGTGCGGATAGGCGTTCAGCCGGCTTTCGGGGTCGCGGATGCCGACCTTGCGCATCAGTTCCAACACCCGCGCACGGGCCGGCGCACCGGTCAGCCCCTGGTGCAGGGCCAGGCTTTCGCTCAACTGACGTTCCAGCGTGTGCAGCGGGTTGAGCGAGGTCATCGGTTCCTGAAAGATGAAACTGATGTCATCGCCGCGCACATCGCGCAGCCGTGCCTCGGGCGCGCCGACCAACTCTTCGCCGCGATAGGTGATGGATCCCGTGACCGTCGCACTGCCCGGCAAGAGCGACACGCTGGACAGCGCCGTGACCGATTTGCCCGAGCCGGATTCGCCCACCAGCGCCACGGTCTCGCCCCGCCCGATCTCAAAGCTGACGCCGCGCACGGCGGCATGATCGACCCCGTCCTGGCGAAAGCTGACCGACAGGTTTTGAACCTTTAGAACCGCGCTCATTGAAAGGTCTTTCTGGGGTCGAACGCATCACGCACCCCCTCGAAGATGAACACGAGGAGCGACAGCATGATCGCAAAGGTGAAAAACGCGGTGAAGGCCAGCCAGGGCGCCTGAAGGTTCTGTTTCGCCTGCAACGTCAACTCGCCCAGCGACGGCGCCGAGGACGGCAAGCCAAAGCCCAGGAAATCCAGGCTGGCCAGCGTCCCGATGGTGCCGGTGATCAAAAACGGCAGCATGGTCAGCGTCGCCACCATCGCATTGGGCAGCATGTGGCGGAACATGATTGTCGCGTTCGACACGCCCAGCGCGCGCGCGGCCCGCACATATTCGAAATTGCGCGCCCGCAGGAATTCCGCCCGCACCACGCCCACCAGCGCAGGCCAGCCGAACAGCGCGGTCAGAAACACCAATAGCCAGAAACTGCGCCCCAGAACGGCAAAGAGGATAATGATGATGTAAAGTTGCGGGGTTGAGGTCCATATCTCGATCACCCGCTGAAAGATCAGATCGACCCAGCCACCGAAAAACCCCTGCACCGCCCCGGCCACGATCCCGATCAGCGAGGCGATCGAGGTCACGATCAGCGTGAACAGGATCGACAGGCGGAACCCATAGATCACCCGCGCCAGCACATCGCGCGCAGTATCGTCCGTGCCCAACAGGTGATCCCCATCCGGGGCAGAGGGCGCGGTGCCCTCGATATTGTTCACGGTGGAATAGCTATAGGGGATCGGCGGCCAGATCAGCCGACCCTTTTCAATCGCCTCGCCCGCGATTTCGCCATCCCTGGCATCCTCGATCAGCGTTTCGGGATCGTCCCAACATTCCTCAAGCCCGCCGGTGATGATCAGGCACTGCACCTCGATGTCGCGATAGACGGCCTCGGTGCGCAGATCGCCGCCAAAGGCGGTTTCGGGATAAAAGCGGTAGATCGGGAAAAAGCTCTCACCGCGGTATTGCACATAGATCGGCCGGTCATTGGCCAGCACCTCGGCAAAGAGCGACAGCCCGAACAGCAGCCCGAAAATGATCAGCGACCAATAGGCCCGCCGGTTGCGGGTAAAGTTGCGCCAGCGGCGTCGGTTCAGCGGCGAGAGCGTGAGCATCGCTTCAGGTCTCCCGGCTTTCGAAATCGATGCGGGGATCGACCAGCACGTACATCAGGTCCGACAACAGCCCCACCAGCAACCCGATCAGCCCGAACACGTAAAGCGTGGCAAAGATCACCGGGTAATCGCGCGCCACCGCCGCCTCGAACCCCAGCCTGCCCAGGCCGTCCAGCGAAAAGATCGTCTCGATGATGATCGACGAGCCAAAGAACACCCCGATGAACATCGCCGGGAACCCCGCGATCACGATCAGCATGGCGTTGCGAAACACATGGCCATACAGCACCGCCCCCTCGCTGAGGCCCTTGGCCTTGGCGGTGATGACGTATTGCTTCTTGATCTCGTCGAGAAACGAATTCTTGGTCAACAGCGTCAGCGTCGCAAAGCTGGAGATGGTCGAGGCCAGAACCGGCAGGGTGATGTGCCAGAAATAATCGCCGATCTTGCCCATCAGGCTGAGGTCGGCGAAATTGTCCGAGGTCAGGCCGCGCAGCGGGAACCACTGGAAATACGACCCCCCCGCGAACACCACCAACAGCAGCACCGCGAACAGGAACCCCGGGATCGCATAGCCCAGGATGATCGCGCCCGAGGTCCAGGTATCAAAGGCGCTGCCGTCACGCACCGCCTTGCGGATGCCCAGCGGGATCGAGATCAGATAGGCGATCAGCGTGGACCACAGCCCCAGGGTGATCGACACCGGCATCTTTTCCAGCACCAGGTCGATGACGCTGACCGATCGGAAATAACTCTCTCCGAAATCGAACCGGGCATAGTTCCACAGCATGTTCAAAAAGCGTTCCAGCGGCGGCTTGTCGAAGCCGAATTCCCGCTCCAGCTCTGCGATGAATTCAGGGGGCAGGCCGCGCGCGCCCAGGTATTTGTCGTCGCCGCCGCCCTGGAACGCCTCGCCCACGTCACCGCCGCCGGCGATGCCCTGGAACACATCCCCCTCGCCCTGGATCTGGGCGATGATCTGTTCGATCGGCCCGCCGGGGACGAACTGTGTCAGGGTGAAATTGATGATCATGATCCCCAGCAGCGTGGGAACGATCAGCAACAATCGCCTGAGGATATAGGCGCCCATGGGGTGCTCTCTGCCTGTATTACCGGATCGCCCCGGCGTCGCGGAGCTGTTGTGCCTTTTCGGCGTTATACCACCAGAAATCCAGGTTTCCCAAGGAATAGGGGGGCAGCGGGTCGGGGTGTTCATACATGTCGTAATAGGCCACCGTGTGGGTGTCCTTGAACCACTGCGGCACCCAGAACCGCTGCGCCCGCAGCACCCGATCCAGCGCCTTGACCGCGGTGACCAGCGATGCGTCGTCGCCCGCGGCCAGAACATCCGCGATCAGCCGATCCACCGCAGGGCTTTTCAGCCCCATCTTGTTGAACACCGAGGTGTCCGCGGTTTCCGAGCCGAAATACTGCCGCAGACCAGAGCCGGGGACATAATCCATCGGGAACTGCGCGGTGAGCAGATCGAAATCATAGCTGCGTTCACGGTTCGTGGCCTGGGCATTGTCGACACGCACGTTGACCGCGTCGATCCCCGCCCGGCGCAGGTTTTCCACATAGGGGTTGATGACCCGGTCAAAGGTCTGGCTGTCGTTCAGGAACTCGACCTTCAGGGTCTGGCCGTCCTTGCGGCGGATCCCATCCTCGCCGACGATCCACCCAGCCTCGTCCAACAACGCCGAGGCCCGGCGCAGGTTGCCCCGATCCATCTGCCGCGTGCCAGAGGTCGGCGCCATCACCGCCGGATCGGTCAGGATCGCGGCGGGCAACAGCCCCTCGTCCACCAGCGGACGCAACAACGCCACCTCGCCCGCGTCCGGCGTGCCCTCGGCGGCCAGATAACTGTTTTCCCAGAACGAATTGATCCGCTCGTAGATGCCGTAGAACAGCGTCTCGTTGGACCACTCGAAATTGAACATCAGCCCGATCGCCTCGCGCACGCGGGGATCCTGGAACTGCGGGCGGCGCAGGTTGAAGACAAAGCTTTGCCCCGTCGCCATGTTGCCATCGGGCAGGTCGGTCTTGATCACCCAACCGTTGTCGATCGCCGGAAAGTCGTATCCCGTGGCCCAGATTTTCGACGAGGCCTCGTTGCGAAAGGTATAGCTGCCGCCCTTGAACCCCTCAAAGGCGGCGTTGTAATCGGCGTAATATTCCACCCGGATACGGTCGAAGTTGTTACGCCCGACATTGATCGGCAGATCGGCCCCCCAATAGTCGGGATCGCGCGCATAGACGATGGTCTGGCCCACGTCGATCCGCTCCAGCACATAGGGGCCAGAGCCCACCAGCGGCTCCAGGGTGCTTTCCTCGAAATCGCGGCCCTGGGCGTCGTAATAGGCCTTGGAAAAAACCGGCAAGCCGCCCACCAACTGCGGCAGGTCGCGTGTCGGCACGCCGGGCACAAAGGTGAACTTGACCCGGCGATCATCCAGCGCCTCGGCCCGCTCGACCTGCTGGCGCAGCACGGCGCGGAAACTGGGCAGGCCCTTGTCGCGGAACAGATCGTGGGAAAACACCACGTCCTGGGCGGTTACCGGGGTGCCGTCGGAAAACCGCGCCTCGGGACGCAGGGTAAAGATCACCCAGGACCGATCGGCGGGATACTCGATGCTTTCGGCCAGCAGACCATAGGCGGCGCCGATCTCATCCGCGGTGCCCGCCAGCAGCGATTCAAAAAAGACCGAGGCCAGCCCCCCGGCCCGCCCCTTGGTGGTGTAGGGGTTCATCGAATCGAACGACCCGAACGCCCAGATTGAAATCTCGCCGCCCTTGGGCGCGTCGGGGTTCACATAGTCCAGATGGGTGAAATCGGCGGGGTATTTCAGCGCGCCAAAGGTCGAGATGCCGTGCGACACGCTCACCCCCTCTTGCGCCCGGGCCTGGGCAACGCCCAGCACCAGGGCCAGCAGAACCGCCCAGGCGGTCAGCAACACGCGCAGGTTGACGGGGGCATGGGCGACGGCCACGCGGGCCGGACGGGGGGTGGGCATCGGCGGACTCCATCTGTTGGACCGGACCATCTGGGGCGGACCCTGGCCCAAGCTAAGGGCCGCGTTACCGCCTGTTCAAGTTGAGATTGCGTGAGCGGCGCGTGTGCGCCCCGCCAGACCCGGCCTAGAACCCCTTGCGGGCCTTCAGCGCGGCGCTGATCGTGCCGTCGTCAAGATAATCCAATTCGCCGCCGATCGGCACGCCCTGCGCCAGAGAGGTCAGCCGCACCCCTGTCCCGGACAGTTCGTCAGCGATGTAATGGGCCGTGGTCTGGCCATCGACCGTCGCGTTCAGCGCCAGGATCACCTCGGTGATCCCCTCTTCCCTGACCCGCGCACTCAGGTCGGGAATGCGCAGCTCTTCGGGGCCGATGGAATCCAGCGCCGACAGGGTGCCGCCCAGAACGTGATAGCGCCCCTTGAAGGCCCCGCCGCGCTCCATCGCCCACAGATCGGACACGTCCTCGACCACGCACAGCTCGCCGGTGGCGCGGTCGGGATCGGCGCAAATCTCGCAGATCTCGGCGGTCGCGATATTGCCGCAGCGGGGGCATTCACGCACCGTGGCCGCGACACGCTGCATCGCCTCGGCCAGCGGCAACAGCAGCACCGCGCGCTTCTTGACCAGGTGCAGCACCGCGCGGCGGGCCGACCGGGGCCCCAGCCCCGGCAGCCGTGCCATCATGTCGATCAGCGTGTCGATCTCGCGGGGCCGGTTGGCCATGGTGTCAGACCGGCAGGTCCATGCCCGCGGGCAGACCCATCGATTCGGTCAGCTTGCGGGTTTCTTCCTTGGTCTTTTCCATCGCCTTTTCCTGGGCGTCCTTGATCGCGGCCAGGATCAGATCCTCGACCACCTCTTTTTCCTCGGCGTTAAAGATCGACGGGTCGATCTCCAGCGCGGTCAGCGTGCCCTTGGCCGTCGCCGTGGCCTTGACCAGCCCCGCGCCGCTTTCACCGATGACCAGCGCATTGGCCAGATCCTCTTGCAGCTGGGCCATCTTGCCCTGCATTTCCTGTGCGGCCTTCATCATCTTGGCCATATCGCCAAGGCCACCCAATCCCTTAAGCATGCTTGTCTCCTGTTGCTCAGTTATCCTCGAACGGATCCCATTCATCCTCGACCTCGGGCAGCGCCTCTGCGGCGGCCTGCGCGATCAGATCCTGGGGCGTTCTTATGTCGGTGATCTTCGCCTGGGGGAAGGCGGCAAAAACGGCACGCAGCATCGGATGCTCTTTCGCCTGCGCCTCCAGCGCCAGGAAATCGGCGTCGCGCTCTTCGGCGATGGTGCGCCCGCCGCCGGTGCCGGTAACCGACACCCCCCAGCGCGCGCCGGTCCAGGCCTGAAGCCGCTCACCCAGGCGGGCGGCCAGATCGCGCGGCGCGTCCGCCGTCGGCTCGAACTCGATCCGGCCGGGGGAATAGCTGACCAGCCGCAGGGTGGTTTCCACCTCGACCAGCAGTTTCACATCGCGGTTGGCGCGGATCAGTTCGACCACCTGGCCAAAGCTGGCATAGGAGGCCAGCGATGCCTCGGGCGCACGGGCCAGGGCGGTGGCCGCACCGCCACCACCACCCGAGGGCGCCCGGGTCTGCACCGGACGCGCCGTGGCCTGGACGCCGGACCCCGAGCCCCCCCCCAGGCCGGGGCCTCTGGGGGCCGCGGGGCGCGGCGGGGCGTCTTGCAGCTTTCTTACCAGTTCCTCCGGCGAAGGCAGGGTCGAGACGTGAGTCAGCCTAATGATCGCCATCTCGGCGGCCATCATGGCGTTGGGGGCCATCGCCACCTCTTCCAGGGCTTTCAGCAGCATCTGCCAACTGCGCGTCAGCGCCCGCATCGGCAGACGCCCGGCCATGTCGGCGCCGCGCGCGCGTTCGTCCGGGCCGACGGTGGGATCCTCGGCGGCGTCGGGGGTGATCTGGATCACGCTCAGCCAATGGGTGATCTCGGCCAGGTCGCGCAGCACCGCCAGCGGGTCGGCCCCGTCGGCATATTGCCCCGCCAACTCGCCCAGCGCACCGGCCGCGTCACCCGCCATGATCAGGTCGAACAGGTCCAGCACCCGGCCCCGGTCCGCCAGCCCCAGCATGGCGCGCACCTGATCGGCGGTGGTTTCGCCCGCGCCCTGGGAAATCGCCTGGTCCAGCAGGCTCATCGCGTCACGCACGGACCCCTCGGCGGCGCGGGTGATCAGGCCCAGCGCATCCTCGGCGATGGCGGCGTTTTCCAGCGCGGCGATCTTTTGCAGATGGGCGATCATCACCTCGGGCTCGATCCGGCGCAAATCGAAGCGCTGACAGCGCGACAGCACCGTCACCGGCACCTTGCGGATTTCCGTCGTGGCAAAGATGAACTTCACGTGGGCGGGGGGTTCTTCCAGCGTCTTCAACAGCGCGTTGAACGCGCTTGTCGACAGCATGTGAACCTCGTCGATGATGTAGATCTTGTAGCGCGCGCTGGCCGCGCGATAGGCCACGCTGTCGATGATTTCCCGAATGTCGCCGACGCCGGTGCGGCTGGCGGCGTCCATTTCCATCACGTCGACATGGCGGCCCTCGGCGATGGCGACGCAATGTTCGCACACGCCGCAGGGATCGGTGGTCGGCCCGCCCTGCCCGTCCGGGCCGATGCAGTTCATCCCCTTGGCGATGATCCGCGCGGTGGCGGTTTTGCCGGTCCCCCGGATCCCCGTCATGATAAAGGCCTGCGCGATACGGTCCGCCGCAAACGCGTTGCGCAGCGTGCGCACCATCGCCTCTTGGCCGATCAGATCGGCAAAGGTCGCGGGGCGGTATTTACGGGCAAGCACCTGATAGGCGGTGCCGGGGGTGTCGGACATGGGGCCTCTCGGATTCGCGGGCGCGGCGTCAGGGTAGGCGCTGGTCGGGGTGGCGTCCAGCGGGGCGGGTCATTCCCATTCCATCTGGCTGAACACCTCTTGGGCATTGCGCCGGGCCAGCGTGTCGAAATTATCCAGGTCGGCAAAGGCCGACTGGTCCACCTCGACCGCGCCGATGATATCGCCGCCCGCCGCAATATGTTCCGCGATCCGCGCGCGCAGGTTGATCAGGTAGTCCAGCGTATCGCGGGTGGCCGTCGCCAGATCGGTCACCGGACCATGGCCGGGCACCAGATGTTCGGGATTCAGCGCCGCCATGGCCTGAAAACTGTCCACCCACCCGGCGGAAGAGGAATGGTCCATAACCCCCAGGATCCGCCCGACATAAACAATATCGCCGGTAAAGACCGTGCGGGTGTCGGGCAGCCACACAAAGCTGTCGCCGGGGGTGTGGGCGGGGCCGGGATGGGCGATCTCGATGACCGTACCGCCAAGGGTCAGCTCATAGGCGTCGGCAAAGGTGACATCGGCATAGGCCGGCACCGTCCCCGCCAGCCCGTCCCCCACCAGTTGCGACAGCGCCGTCATCTGCATCGAGCCACGCGCGCGCTGATCGGCCACCGCATCGGCCGAAGCGATGACCACCGCCCCCTGATCCTGCCAATAGGCATTGCCCAGCCAGCGGTGATCCTGCCCCCCGGTGTTGATGACATAGCGCACCGGCTGATCGGTCAGCGCGCGAATCGCGGCATCCAACTGCTCGGCCCCCCGGCGGGTGGCGCCCGCGTCGATCAGCACGGCGCCCGCAGTCGTCACGATCAGCCCAAAGGTGGCGTTGTTGCCCAGATTTTCAGGATCGCGCTGGGTCGTCGGCCCGACCAGCGCATAAACGCCGGGCGTGACTTCCTGCGGCTGTAGCTGCGGGGCCGCACTGGCGGCGACGGCGGACAGGAAAAGGGCCCCGAGGGCCGGCAAGATACGCATGATGTCCTCCCTTTTGCGCGCAGCATAGGGGGTGGGCGGCGCGCTGCCTATAGCGACGGCATGAAGGGGGAAAGGTGAGAGGCTGGACAGCGACCCGAACGGGACTCGTTACGGCTGCTTCCTTCCGGATCTGACCGGGTTGGCGAGGCGCTCGCCCGCGCCAACCTCTCGCCCCGATACATAAGGATCACGCCACGGATTCGCAAGACCGTGCCAGAACCGCCCGTTCTTCGCGCAGCAGCCCCGCCAAAAGGCGAAATTCCGCCCCCCGCGCCGAGGTCGGCCGCCAGGCCAGCACCACCCGACGCGGACACGCCCCCGACAGCGGCACAAGCGACAACCCCTCGCCCCGCGCGGCCCCCGCGTCGATGGCCAGTTGCGGCAACAGGGTGATCCCCAACCCCTCTTCGACCATCGACACCAGGGTGGGCAGGCTGGTCGCGGCAAAGCTGTCATCCTGCCGGGGCGGCGCGCCGGGAAAGGCCGACAGCGCGTGACGTTGCAAACAATGGCCCCGCTCCAACAGCAAAAGGGTTTCGCCCGCCAGGTCCGCACTGGTGATCTGCGTCCGCCCGGCCAGTCGATGCCCCCGCGCCGTGGCCAACCGATAGCCATCCGCGAACAGGGTCTCTGTCTCCAGATCACCGATGTCGAAGGGCAGCGCGATCAAGGCCGCATCCAGCCGCCCCGCCCGAACCCCCTCGATCAGGGTTTCGGTCAGTTCCTCGCGCAGGAAAAGCCGCAGGTCAGGATGATCCCGGCGCAGCCGCTGCAACAGGCGCGGCAACAGGAACGGCCCCACGGTCGGGATCGTGCCCAGCCGCAACGGGCCGCGCAGGCCGCCGCCATATTGCTGGGCCAAGGCGACGATATCCTGCGCCTCGGTCAGCATCCTGCGGGCGCGCGCGGCGATCTCTTCGCCCGCCGGGGTCATCAGAACCTTGCGCTTGGTGCGTTCGGCCAGGGCGACGCCCAACAGCCCCTCCAACTCTTTCAGACCGGTGGACAGGGTCGATTGGGTGACGTTGCAGGCCGCGGCGGCGCGCCCGAAATGCAACTCGTCCGCAAGCGCGACGAGAAAGCGGAACTGACGCAGGGTGGGCAGGATCATATATTGGCCTTTTCGATTAATATGATCGTTTATATTCGTTTCCACCATCAGTGTGAAGCGGGTATTCCATCCCCATCACCCGGGCAACGCCCCACAACAAGGATAGCAAACATGACCGACATGACCCCGATTGCCGCCATTGGCCCGCAACTGAACCGCCCCGCCCCCGATTTCAACGCCCTGACCACCGACGGGCAGAAAACGCTGGCCGACTATCAGGGCAAATGGCTGGTCCTGTTTTCGCACCCGGCCGATTTCACGCCCGTATGCACCACTGAATTCATCGCCTTTGCGCACAAAGCGCCCGAGTTCGAGGCCCTGGGCGTCGAGTTGCTGGGCCTGTCGATCGACAGCCACTACAGCCACATCGCCTGGATGCTGAACATCAAGGAAAAGTTCGGCGTCGAGATCCCGTTCCCGATCATCGCGGACCTGGATATGAAGGTGGCGAATGCCTATGGCATGATCCAGCCCGGCGCCTCGGACACCTCGGCGGTGCGCGCCACGTTCATCATCGACCCCCAGGGCGTGCTGCGCGCCATGGTCTATTACCCGATGGTCGCAGGCCGATCCGTGGATGAGATCCACCGCCTGGTGGTCGCGCTGCAAAACGCCGATCAGCACAAATGCGCCATGCCCGAAAACTGGAAACCCGGCGACGCGGTGATCGTGCCCACCCCCGCCACGGCCAAGGCCGCGCAGGCCCGCGCGGGCGAAGGGTTCGATACGGTGGATTGGTATTTCTCGACCCGTCATCTGTAACCGGATCGGGGCGCCTTTGGGCGCCCCGTTTCAGCTGTGCTCGCGCTCGGCCCAGCCGGCAAAGATACGTTCCAGCGCGACAACGATGTAAAACAGCACGATCCCCAGGAAGGCCAGCGCGATCAGAACCGCGAACATCAGCGGGTAATCGGCACTGATCTTGCCGCTGTCGAACAGATGGCCCAGACCCTTGCCGTGGGGTTCCACGATCTCCATCAGGTTGGTGCCGATAAAGGCCAGCGTCACCGACACCTTTAGCGCGCCAAAAAACTCCGGCAGCGTTTTGGGCAGTGCGATCTTGCGAAAGATCGTCAGCTTGGACGCCCCGAGCGAGCGCAGGATATCGCGGTATTCGGGTTCCAGCGTGCTCAGCCCGATCGACACCGACACGGCGATCGGAAAGAACGAAATCATGAAGGCGATCAGGATCGTGTTCATGTCGTGATGCCCCACGAACATCAGCGCGATGATCGGCACCACGGTCGCCTTGGGGATCGCGTTGAACCCCACCAGCAACGGATAAAGCGCATCACGCATGGTCCGCGAAAAGCCCATGACCATTCCCAGCGCCACGCCAAAAACCACCGCCAGCATCAACCCCGCCACCGTGCGCCACAGTGTCTGCCAGCCGTATTCCAGAAACAGCCAGCGGTATTTCCAGAACGCCGGCCACAGGTCCGAGGGCGAGGCCATCTTGTAATTGGGCCAGCCGTTGACCCAGACCAATGCCTCCCACCCCGCCAGGAACACGATCATGGCGATGACGGGCACCGCGATCTTGCGCAGCACCATCATGCGGCGTCCTTTCCGGGCGTGCGGCCCTGGGCGATCTGGATCTGGTCGCGCAGCACATGCAGCATGTCGACCGCGCGCGGCTCATACAGCACATCCAGCGTGCGATCCTGCGGCAGGCCCACCTTTAGCACATGTTGCGCGGTAGCCGGACGGCCCGACAGCACCACGACCTCATCGGCCAGGAACACGCTTTCGCGCAGGTCATGGGTGATCAGCAGCGCGGTAAAGGGTTCGTTCATCCGCAGGTCGTGCATCGTCTGCCAAAGATCCTCGCGGGTAAAGGCATCCAGCGCGCCGAACGGTTCGTCCATGATCAGCACGTCGGGCTTGTGCACGATGGACCGGCACAGCGAGGCGCGCTGACGCATCCCCCCCGACAATTCTGACGGGCGCTTGTCCTCGAACCCGACCAGACCGACCAG
The DNA here is from genome assembly GCA_016938875.1 of Paracoccaceae bacterium. Classification (GTDB taxonomy): domain Bacteria; phylum Pseudomonadota; class Alphaproteobacteria; order Rhodobacterales; family Rhodobacteraceae; genus Rhodovulum. The sequence continues at coordinate 258,484 of JAFGTV010000053.1, read as the reverse complement.
CGACAGCAATTCCTCGGCCCGGGCGACACGGTCACGGCGCGACATGCCGGGGGCCACGATTTCCAGCGGCAGGATGACGTTGTCCAGGATCGACCGCCATTCCAGCAAGACCGGGTTCTGAAACGCCATGCCCACCGTCTTGCGCGGGCTGGTCACCCGCTCGCCATGCAACCAGACCTCGCCGGTGTCGGGCTTCATCAGGCCCGCGATCAGGCGGGTCAGCGTGGACTTGCCACAGCCCGAGGGGCCGACGACGGCGCAAAATTCGCCCTCGGGCACCGAAAGGTTCAGATCGCGCAGCACCGGCAACGGGCCTGCGGCGGTCTGATAGGCGTGGGTCACGCCCTTTATCTGGATCAGCGGTTCGCCCATCGGACCCTCTGTTTTTGGGGAGTTCGCCCCCGGCGGCGCAATCCCGGACTTGGGAGAGGAGAAGAGACCGGAAATCCGGCCGCCGGAGGGACCGCGCGCCACGAAACCCGGCGCGCGGGGAACGGGGTGCGTCAGTCGAGGGGGAAGTTGCCCTCGGGCAGATAGGCGTCGGTAAAGTAGAGCGCAGCGTCCGGCGCGTTCTGGAATTCATAGGTCTCGGCGACCTGTTCCAGCGCCTTGGCCATGCGGTCGGGATCAATCCCGCCCATGCCGTTTGCCTTGGTGTAACCGGTCACGACATTTGCCGCGATGGCCAGTTCCAGCCGACGTTGTTCCAGCGCGAGATCGGCCGCGGGGTTGCGTTTGGCAACGGCCTTGGCGCCCATTTCGGGATCGGCGATCACATCCGTCCAGCCCTTGGCGACGGCGGCCAGGAACCCCTTGACCAACTCGGGATTGGCGGCGGCAAAGTCGGTGTTCACGATCACCGCGTTGCCATAAAGCGCCAGGCCGTAATCGGCCATCAGGATGGTCGAGATGTCCTCCTCGGGCACGCCCAGGCGCACCAGGTTCAGATAGGACGAAAACGAAAAGCCGGTGACGGCGTCGACCTTGCCCTCGGCCAGCATCGGTTCGCGGGTGGGAAAGCCCACGGGTTCCACGGTGATCTTGGACATGTCCAGACCGTTGGCCGTGGCAAAGGCCGGGAACTGCGCCCAGGCCCCATCGGGCGGCGGCGCGCCCAGCACCTTGCCCTCCAGATCCTTGGGGGTCTCGATGCCCAGGGATTTGCGCCCGATCACGGCAAAGGGCGGTTTGTCATAGATCATCATCGCCGCGATCACCGGCGCGCCGGGGTTCTGGTCCAGGAACTTGATCAACGAGTTGATGTCGGCAAAGCCCACCGGGAACGCGCCCGTCGCCACCTTTGGGATCGCATCGAGCGAGCCTTGGCCGGCGGACACCTCGACCTCTAGCCCGGCATCGGCGAAATAGCCCTGATCGACCGCGGCCAGATAGGCCGCCGACGGCCCCTCGAACTTCCAGTCCAGCGCAAAGGGCATCTTGGTGTCGGCCAGCGCGGGCCCGGCGACCAGCGTCGCGACGGTGGTCAGCGCGGCCAGGGTCTGTTTCAGCATCCTCAATCTCCTGATGAAGTGTCCGGGAAAGAGTGCGCAGGTCGCTGAAAGAGCGCGAGAGACAGCCGTTTCCCCGCCACGCTGGATTGGTTCAAAACAAGGCTGCGCGCCCAGATTTCGGGCGCACCGCCTGATATTTGTGCGCTCTTCCGCTGCTCAGAGGGCGATGCGGAATCGCGCGAACCCATCCGGGCCGTCGCCGGCCAGCTCGATGCTCAGCCCCGGCACCTGGTCGGCGTATTGCGCAGCCTTCGGCCCGGTATCGAACAGAACGCTGGTGCCCGGCAGGGGGGCAAAGCGCCAGTTGCCATCGGCGGTGGGGTTGATCGTGCCCTGCTCGACGATATAGCGCACGATCACGTCGCGGTTGGTATCGGGCCCCTCGAAGATGATCGTATCACCCTTGGCACCGGGGAAATCCCCGCCCCCGCCGGCGCGGTAATTGTTGGTGGCGATCACGAATTCCATGTCATCGGGGATCGGCTGGCCCTGATAGGCCAGGTTGACGATCCGGCTGGCATCCGGGTTCAGCGGCCCGCCCTTGGGATCAAAGCGCGACGGCTGGCTGAGGTCGATCTGATAGGTCACCCCGTCGATCACATCGAAATTATAGCTGGGGAAATCCGGGTTCAGCAGGATCTGGTCCGCCACGCCCGGCGTGATCTGGTTGAACATCCCCGCGCTGCGTTCCAGCCACCCCTTCAGCTGCGCGCCGGTGACCCGCACCGCGCGCACCGTGTTGGGATAAAGATAAAGGTCGGCCACGTTCTTGATCGCCACGTCCCCGGCGGGCACGTCGGTGTAATACTCGGCCCCGCCCCGGCCCCCGGCCTTGAACGGCGCAGCCGCCGACAACAGCGGCAGCCCCTCATGCGCGGTGCCTTTCAGCATCTGCGAGATATACCAGATCTGGGCGTTCGACACGATCTGCACCGAGGGGTCATCGGCCACCAGCGCGAAATAGCTGTAGAGCGGCGCCGAGGTCTTGCCCACCGCGCGACGCACATAGGCCAGCGTTTCCGCATGCTCTTTGGCGACGGCATCCAGCACGTATTGCTGGCTTTGGACCAGCGGTGTGATCGTGCGATCCTCGTTGCGGCGCGAAATCGGCCGCAGCGCGCTGTCATGCGCCATGATCCGCCATGCGCCACCGTCGCGTTCCAGCATCAGGTCGATCACCCCCAGATGCGACCCCCAGAACCCGCCCATGACGGCGGGCTTGCCATGAATCGTGCCCTTTTCGACATCGACCCCGGGAATGTCGGCAAAGGCCGGGCCGGGAAAGGTCAGGTGCTGGTGGCCGGTCATCACCGCGTCGATCCCGTCGATCGCGGCCAGCGGCACGGCGGCGTTTTCCATTCCCGCCACATGCGCGGCCCCGCCGATCCCGGAATGGCACAGCGCGACGATGATGTCGGCGCCCTCTTCCTTCATCTGGGGAACATAGGCGCGGGCGGTCTCGACGATGTCGCGGGTGGTGACGTTGCCCTCCAGGTGCTTGCGGTCCCAGGACATGATCTGCGGCGGGACAAAGCCGATCAGCCCGACCTTGATCGGATGTGCATTGCCCGCGCCATCGCTGAGGCTGCGTTCCAGGATCAGATAGGGTTTCACCAGCGTGGCATCGGCGGTCGGGCTGCCGCCCGGCGTCTTGAGCACATTGGCCGAGATCACCGGGAATGCGGCACCTGCCAGGGACTTTGCCAGGAAATCCAGCCCATAGTTGAACTCGTGATTGCCCAGGGTCGAGGCATCGAATCCCACCGCGTTCATCGCCTGGATGATCGGGTGCAGATCCCCCTCACGCATGCCGCGCTCATAGGCGATGTAGTCGCCCATCGGGTTCCCTTGCAGGAAATCGCCATTGTCCAGCAGCATCGAATTGGATGCCTCGGCGCGGATATCGGCGATGTGGCTGGCGGTGCGCGCCAGGCCGACGGTATCCACCGGCTTGTCCGAATAATAGTCATAGGGGAAGACGTGGACATGCAGGTCCGTCGTCTCCATCAGCCGCAGATGGGCCTGGTTCACGCCCGCCCGGGCCGAGAAGGGGTGCAGTGCGATCAAGGACGCTCCCGCCGCAGTGCCGGCCAGAAAAGCGCGGCGATTCAGTCCAGTTTTCCGATCTTGGGTCATGTCTGCCTCCGGGCGTGATGCTGTGGGACAGGGTCAGGATACCACCAAGACGGGATCGTGACACTAATCGTGAACCGATCCGAAGGCGAGGACAAATTCACCCTTGGGGCGAGTGTTTTTCGTTTGCTCGCCCCGTCCTGCGCGTGGCACTGACGGTCCGGGCGACGGGGGATCGGCATGGGTCTGGAACGGCAGGTGACGTTTGGCGGCGGCGGGTTGGACCGCGCGGCGCATCTGCGCGGCGACCCGGCGGCGCTGGCGCGGCTATGGGCGGCGGATACGACCCGGGTGCTGCCGGTCTGGCGCGGCAAGCCGCTGATTGCGCCCGAGGGTCTGGGATGGATCGCGCCGGGCCACGTTTGCGTCGCAAAGACCCGCCCCGACGCGGTTTTTCTGGGTCTGGCGGATGGCGCCGCGCGCTTTGCCGTCGATCTGTCCGACTGGGCCCCCGACGACATGCCCGACACGCTGGGCGCCTTTCTTGACCCGTCCGAGCAACGCCACCCGGACCTGCCCTGCACCCATGTCTTTGCCGAACTCAGGCGCGAAATGACCCGCCTGACCCCGCTGGAGGCCGAACTGGCCGCCACCGCCAAGGCGATCCTCGGCTGGCAGCACAGCCACCGGTTCTGCGCGCGCTGCGGCGTCCAGAGCATCCCCGCCCAGGCCGGATGGCAGCGCGACTGCCCGGCCTGCGGGGCACGGCATTTCCCGCGCACCGACCCGGTGGTGATCATGCTGATCACCGACGGCAACTCGGTTCTGCTGGGCCGCTCGCCGGGCTGGCCCGAGGGGATGTTTTCCCTGCTGGCGGGGTTCGTCGAACCCGGAGAGACCATCGAGGCCGCCGTGCGCCGCGAGGTCGCCGAAGAGGCCGGGATCACGGTCGGCGCGGTGCATTACCTGGCCAGCCAGCCCTGGCCCTTTCCCGCCTCGTTGATGATCGGCTGCCGCGGGGTCGCCACCACCCGCGAGATCACCATCGACCCGGTCGAGATCGAGGCCGCGCGCTGGGTTCCGCGCGAAGAGCTGTTGGCCGTTTTTGCCGGGGAACATGATTCCATTCTGCCCGCCCGCGCAGGCGCGATCGCACAGCTGCTGTTGCGAATGTGGCTTGCGGACAGGCTGGATTGACGCGAAAACGACGCCCGTCATCAGGGAGAGGCGACATGAAATTTTCCACGAAAGAAGATATCGCGGTCCCGATCGAAGAGGTCTTCGCCGTGATCTCGGATTTCGGCAAGATGGAGCGCGCGGCCCTGAGGCGCGGCGCGGACCTGACCCGCACCGACACCCTGACCGACCCGGCGCCCGGCATGGCCTGGTCCACCCGCTTTGACTTTCGTGGAAAGCAGCGCCACGTTCAGACAGAACTGACCGGCTTTACCCCGCCCGAATGGATGACGCTGCGCTCTTCGGTGTCCGGGCTGGACGGGGTCACCGAGATCGAGCTTTTGCGCCTGTCGCCGCGCCAGACCCGTATCGCCGTCGCGGTAGAGCTGCGCCCGCAAACCCTGTCGGCGCGGGTGTTTTTGCAAACCCTGCGGCTGGCCAAGGCCAAGCTGTCGAACAAGTTCAAGTCCGGCGTCGCCCGATTTGCCCGCGAGATGGAGGCGGGCACCTTTCGCGGCTGACATCCAACGCTGCGCCTAGTGGCGCTTGCGGTCCGCCGGATAGACGCCCAGGATTTCCATGTAAGACGTGAAATAGTCCAGCTCTTCGAGCGCGCGTTTAACGTGTTCGTCCTCGGGGTGGCCTTCGATATCGGCATAGAACTGGGTCGCGGTGAACGATCCGTCGACCATATAGCTTTCCAGCTTGGTCATGTTCACGCCATTGGTCGCGAACCCGCCCATCGCCTTGTAAAGGGCTGCGGGGATGTTGCGCACCCGGAACACGAAGGTGGTCATCATGCCCAGGTCGCCCCGGCGCGACTGGTCCGGCGTGGGGGACATCAGCAAGAACCGCGTGGTGTTCTTGTCGTGATCCTCGATGTGGCGCGCCAGCACGTCCAGCCCGTAAATCTCGGCGGCCAGATCGCCGGCCAGGGCCGCCAGGCTGATATCGCCGGTTTCGGCCACATGCTGGGCCGACCCCGCGGTATCGGCACCAACGATCCGGTGAATCCCATGCGCGCGCAGGAAATCGCGGCACTGGCCCAACAGCACCGTGTGGCTCATCGCGCTTTTGATGTCCGACAGGTTCGCCCCGGGCACCGCCAACAGGTTGATATGAACCCGCACAAAGGCCTCGTCCACGATATGCAGACCCGAAGAGGGCAGCAGTTGATGAATATCGGCCACCCGCCCATAGGTCGAGTTTTCGACCGGCAGCATGCCCAGTTGCGCCGCGCCCGTGCGGACCGCCTCGATCACATCCTCGAAGGTGCGGCAGGGCAGCGCCTCGAAATCGGGGCGGGCATCGTGGCAGGCTTGGTGCGAATAGGCCCCAGGCTCTCCCTGAAAGGCGATGCGTTTTGTCATGGGATCCGTCCGGTTCAGTCGCGTTACGCAACGGTCGGTTAGGCCATTATACCTTGCAATCGAAGAGGGGAAGCGCATAGGTAACCCCCGGGAAACGACGCGAACGGGAACGCGACATGTTCGACACAATAACGTTCACCAAACTGCTTGGTGCGTTTTGCGGGGCTTTGCTGGTCTTTACGCTGGTGCGTTTGGCCGGGGCGGGTCTTTATTCCACGCCGGAACTGGCTGCACCGGCCTATGTGATCCTTGAGGAGGAGGGCGACACGCCCACCGCCGAGGAACCGGCCGAAGAGCTGACCTTTGAAGAGCTGCTGGCCGCCGCCGATCCGGACGCGGGCCAACGCACGTTCAAGGCCTGTGCGGCCTGCCACAAGGTCGAAGAGGGTGTGAACGCCGTCGGTCCCTCGCTTTACCAGGTGGTCGGTCGGGGCGTCGCGGTGATCCCGGACTTCAAATATTCCGGCGCGCTGGACGGCACCGGCGATGTCTGGACGCCCGAGGCGATCAATGCCTTCATCACCAATCCCAAGGCCTATGCGCCGGGCACCGCGATGAGTTATGCCGGCCTGAAAAAGGCCGAGGACCGCGCCAACGTGATCGCCTATCTTCAGACGCTGGGCATGTGATCGGCGACCATAGGGCCCAATCCGCCCCTGCCCCGGATACAAAAGGCCCGGCCGTCATGGCCGGGCCTTTTCAATGTCGCGCAACCGCGTCTCAGCGGTCGTCGTCCTCGTCATCGTCGTCACCCACGTCGGGCAGGTTAAAGAAGCTGTCCGCGTCGGGCACCTTGTCCTCTTTCTCGTCGTCATGCCGCCCCGACAGGGTAAAAGTCTCAAGCCCCGAAATCGCGGTGGGCATTTTCGGCTCGGGCTCCATGCCCAACGATTGCTCGGTGGACACCAGCTTGCGCCGCTCGTCGTCGGACATCAAACCGCCATCGGCGGCCTTCTTGCGCGCGGCTTTCTGCACGGCGCCGTCCAGTTCGGACTGCTTGCACAGGCCCAGCGCCACCGGGTCGATCGGCTGAATATTGGCGATGTTCCAATGGGTCCGCTCGCGGATCGCCTGGATCGTCGGCTTGGTCGTGCCCACCAGTTTGGAAATCTGGCCATCGGTCAGTTCGGGATGGAACTTGACCAGCCACAGGATCGAGGCCGGACGGTCCTGGCGTTTCGACAGCGGCGTATAGCGCGGGCCGCGACGCTTCTCCTCGCCGACCGCGGCGGCGTTGAACTTGAGCTTGAGGTTATAGGCCGGGTCGGCCTCGCCCTTGTCGATCTCGGCCTGATCCAGTTGGTTGTTGGTGATCGGATCGAACCCTTTGACGCCCTGGGCCACGTCGCCATCGGCGATCCCCTGGATTTCCAGCTCGTGCAGGCCGCAGAACTCGGCGATCTGCCGGAAACTCAGCGTCGTGTTGTCGACCAGCCAGACGGCGGTGGCCTTTGCCATGATCGGCTTGTTCATGGGGCTGTCTCCTCTCGAACAAACAAAAGTCTACCCTGCCGGGAAAACGGCTGCGCCGGGCTGGCGCGGTTCCTCGTTTTCGGGGAGGTTGAAAGGCTATATAGTCGCCCACGTCCCCGGAGAAAAGAGAAAATGCGCTGGCTCGCCCTGCTGATCCTGACCGCCACACTTGCCCGCGCCGAGGGCGAACAGGCGGGCACGTTCGACTATTACATCCTGGCGCTCAGCTGGTCGCCCAGCTGGTGCGCGCTGGAGGGCGACGCGCGCCGCTCGCCCGAGTGCAAGGACGGGGCGGGATATGGCTGGCTGCTGCATGGGCTGTGGCCCCAATATGAACGCGGCTGGCCCAGCTACTGCCCGACCGCACAGGAAAACCCCTCGCGCGCGGACACCGCCGCGATGGTCGACATCATGGGCAGTCCCGGCCTGGCCTGGTACCAGTGGAAGAAACACGGGCGTTGCACCGGCCTGACGGCCCAAGCCTATTTCGACACCGCCCGGCGCGCCTATGCAACCGTCAACCGCCCCAAGCTGTTTCGCAAGTTGCCCGGCGCGGTCAAACTGCCCGCCGCGGTGGTCGAAGAGGCCTTTCTGCAGGCCAACCCGGACTGGCGCCCGGACATGATCACGATCACCTGCAAGGGCGGGCGGCTGCAAGAGGCACGCATCTGCCTGACCCGCGCACTGGAACCGCGCGCCTGTGGTGCCGATGCGATCGCCGATTGCCGGATGCAGGACGCGCTGATGGATGCGATCCGCTAGGCGGTGCAGTTCAGAACGATCTTGCCGACATGGGCGCCGGCCTCCATCCGCGCATGGGCGGCGGCGGCCTGATCCAGCGGATACTCGGAATCCATCACCGGCGCGATCCGGCCCGACGCGATCAGCGGCCAGACATCGGCGCGTAACGCATCGGCGATGCGGGCCTTGGCCAGGTCCGATTGCGGGCGCAGGGTGGACCCGGTGATCGTCAGCCGTCGCATCATCACCTGGGCAAAGTTCAGCGCCACCTTGGGCCCCTGCAGGAACGCGATCTGCACCAGGCGCCCGTCATCGGCCAGCGCCTTGACGTTGCGCGGCAGATACTCGCCCCCCACCATGTCGAGGATCAGGTTCGCGCCCCCCTCGGCGCGCAGGACCCCGACGAAATCCTCGTCGCGATAGTTGATCGCGCGTTCTGCCCCCAGCGCCACGCAGGCGGCGCATTTTTCCGCACTGCCCGCCGTGGCAAAGACCCGCGCGCCCAGCACATGGGCCAGTTGGATCGCCGTCGTGCCGATGCCGGACGACCCGCCATGCACCAGGAACCGCTCGCCCGCGCGCAGACCGCCCCGCATAAAGACATTGGACCACACGGTGAAAAACGTCTCTGGCAGGCAGGCGGCCTGTTTCAAATCCATCCCCGCCGGGATCGGCAGGGCATGGGCGGCGGGCGTCACCGCGTAATCGGCATAGCCCCCGCCCGGCAACAGCGCACAAACCAGATCGCCCGGCGCCAGGCCGCTGACCCCCTCGCCCAGCGCAACGACCTCTCCGGCACCCTCCAGCCCCGGCAGGTCACAGGCCCCGGCGGGCGGCGCGTATTGCCCGGCACGTTGCAGCGCGTCGGGCCGGTTCACGCCGGCATAGGCCAGCCGGATCAGGATTTGGCCCGGCCCCGGCCGCGGCACGGGCCGCGCGCACAGGCGCAGGACATCGGGCCCACCCGGTTCGGAAATCTCGACCGCGCGCATGGTGTCGGGCAGTGTCATGATCACTCGGCGTTGCGCGGCCGCAGCACGCCGGGCATACGAAACGCCTTGCGGCTGTGGGGCGGGCGGATCTGGCGGCCGACCCAATCGGGGCCCATCAGCAGCGGCTTGAGCAGACGGTTGCCGCGCACCTGTGCCTTGGCCTTTTCGACACGCATCACCCCCTCGATCCGGCGATCCAGGAACGCCCATGTCGCGGCACTGTCGGGGCTTTCATCGCCCAGCCAATACAGCACCGTCGCGGCATAGACCGCCGACAGCGAGGCACGCTTGGTATACCAGTTCACATCGTCGGAATGGTCGCCCAGCGCGGTCCATATCCGGTCCGCCGTGCCCCACACCAACTTCGAGCCATCCCCGGCATATTGCGGCAGGGCGAACAGCGCCGCCCCCCGGCGCACCGCCTCTTTGTCCTCGACGGCCTCCAGGCGATAGCGCACGGCGGTGGCGATCCGGTCGCGAAACCGCAGCGCCGACAGGTCGGTGGCCTGTAACCGGCGCACCATCTCGTCGTCCCCGCGCAGGTGATAGGCAACCGCCAGATCCGCCGCCCCGCGCGGGCAGGCGGCGCGCGCCAGGGCCGCGTCAATTCCCGAATCGGCGATGGCCGCGCGAAACGCGGTCTCGCTCCACCCGTCAAAGGGCACATGCATCAGCGCCGCATCCAGCAGATCGTCCTTGATCTGGTCCATTCCGTTGGGCGTGTCGGTCATTTCGGGGGCCTCCTTTTGACAGCTCACTCTATAGACAAGTTAAACCGCCTTTGCTATATGGCCACCTCCTGCTTTTATGGAAACTCTAACTAGGAAGGTGGTGAAAACCACATGCAGGTAAGTGTTCGCGACAACAACGTCGATCAGGCGCTCCGCGCGCTGAAAAAGAAACTTCAGCGTGAGGGCGTGTTTCGCGAGATGAAGCTCAAGCAGCATTTCGAGAAACCCTCTGAGAAGAAGGCGCGCGAGAAGGCCGAGGCCATCCGCCGTGCCCGCAAGCTGGCGCGCAAGAAGGCCCAGCGCGAAGGTATGCTCTGAGGCATCGACAAGCGAACCGGGGCCCCGTGCCCCAGTGCGACGACCCCCGCGGCATTGCCCGGGGGTTTGTTGTTTTCAGCGGGTCGTGATCGCGGCCGGGGCGATGGGACGGGCGCCGCTGGCCCACCGTCCGATCCGGCCCCTACCCCTTATCCGCCTGACCATACCCGGCGGTGAACTGCGCCACGGCCTCGGCCAGTTGCGCATCATCCAGCAGGGGCGGATCACCCAGCAACAGCGCGCCATGATACTGCCGGGCCAGGGCCTCGACCTCGACGGCCAGCCACATCGCCTTGTCCAGGCTGTCCTCGGCGGCCAGCATGCCGTGATGGGCCATCAGGCAGGCCTTGCGCCCCTGCAACGCCTCGATGATATGATCCGACAATTCCTGGGTGCCAAAGGTCGCATAGGGCGCACAGCGGATATTCGCCCCGCCCGCCGCGGCCACCATGTAATGCACCGCAGGGATCTCCATGTGCATGATCGCCAGGGTCGTGCAATAGGGCGCGTGGGCGTGCACCACCGCGTTCAACTCTGGCCGGGCGCGCAGGATATCCAGGTGAAAGCGCCATTCCGACGACGGCTTGCGCGCACCATGGGGGGTGCCGTCCATCTCCATGAAGACGATATCGGCAGGCACCATTTGCTCATAGGGGATCGAGCTGGGGGTGATCAGGATGCCGTCGCCGTGGCGCACGCTGATATTGCCCGAGGTGCCCTGGTTCAGCCCCACCGTGTTGATCCGCAGACAGGCGGCCACGATCGCCGCGCGTTTTTCCCGTTCTTCGCCCATGGCACCCTCCGTCATGTCTGCGTTCCCTATAGCGGCAGGGCAGTGGTCTTGAACACCGTTCTCAGCGCGAAAGACGACTGCATCTGCGCCACCCCCGGCAGGCGGGTCAGGTATTGGCGGTGGATGCGGGCGAAATCCTCGCTGTCCTCGGCCACCACCTTCAGCAGGTAATCGGCGGTGCCCGCCATCAGGTGGCATTCCAGAACATCCGGGATCCGGGCCACCGCGCGCTCGAACGCCTCCAGCGTCTCATCGGCCTGCCCCGACAGGGTGATCTCGACAAAGACCGTGGTCTGGCGGCCCAGCTTGCGCGGGTTGAGCAGTGCGACATAGTCGCGGATCACCCCGGACGCCTCCAGCCGGTGCACCCGACGATGACAGGCCGAGGCCGAGAGGTTCACCCGCTCGCTCAGATCGGCGTTCGAGATGCGCCCCTGTTTCTGAAGAACCCCCAGAATACGCCGGTCCGTGTCGTCAATTTCCATGAGCCTGCGGATTCCTTCGACATATTTCCACTTTCGCGCACGATTCCACCAATATCGCACGGGCACAAGGGCCCCAATACGCATGCAATTCGCACCGGCCTGCGGCATCCTGTCCTTAGATTGTTTTCGGGAGGGAACCCCATGCGCATCGGCTGTCCGACAGAAATCAAACCCCAGGAATTCCGGGTCGGCCTGGCCCCCAATGCCGTGCGCGAGGCCGTGGCACACGGGCATCAGGTGATGATCCAGACCGGCGCGGGACTGGGCGCGGGCTTTGCCGATGCCGATTACACCGAGGCCGGGGCGGTCCTGGTCGATAGCGCGGCAGAGATCTTTGCCAACGCCGAAATGGTCGTCAAGGTCAAGGAACCCCAGGCGGCGGAACGCGCCCAACTGCGCGCCGACCAGGTGCTGTTCACCTATCTGCACCTCGCCCCCGATCCCGCCCAGACCCGCGACCTGCTGAACAGCGGTGTGACCGCCATCGCCTATGAAACCGTGACCGACCCCCAAGGGGGCCTGCCGCTGCTGGCGCCGATGTCCGAGGTGGCCGGCCGCCTGGCCCCGCAGATGGGTGCCTGGGCGCTGCAAAAGGCCAATGGCGGGCGCGGCACCCTGATGGGCGGCGTGCCCGGCGTCGGCCCGGCCGAGGTCGTGGTGATCGGCGGCGGTGTCGTGGGCACCCATGCGGCCCGGATCGCCGCCGGGATGGGCGCCGATGTCACCGTGCTGGACCGGTCCTTGCCCCGGCTGCGCTATCTCGATGACGTGTTCGGCGGGCGGTTCAAGACGCGCTATTCATCGGGCGGGGCGCTGGCCGAACTGCTGGAACGCGCCGACATGGTGGTGGGCGCGGTGCTGATCCCCGGCGCCGAGGCGCCAAAACTGGTGCGCCGGGCGGACCTGGCGCGCATGAAACAGGGCGCTGTGCTGGTCGATGTGGCGATTGACCAGGGCGGCTGCTTCGAGACCTCGCACGCCACCACCCACCAGGATCCGATTTTCGAGGTGGACGGCATCATCCACTACTGCGTGGCCAACATGCCCGGTGCCGTGGCGCGCACCGCCACGATCGCGCTGGGCAATGCCACAATGCCCTACATGCTGGCGCTGGCCGACAAGGGATGGCGCCAGGCCTGCGAGGACGATCCCCACCTGCTGGAGGGGCTGAACACCCATGCCGGGCACCTGACCTATTACGCGGTCGGACGCGCCCAGGGGATCGACGTTCTGTCCCCGCACCTCGCGCTCAAGGTCTGAACATACGGCGCCCGCCCAACCGGCGGGCGCCCGTCACGCTGGATCAGCCCCGCGCCCTCAGCGCATCGCGGATTTCCATCAGCAGTTCTTCCTGGGTGGGGCCGGCGGGCGCCTCGACCTTGGGTTTCGGGGGCATGGCGGCGTTTTTCACCCGGTTGACCATCTTGACCAGCACGAAAACAACCCAGGCCACGATCAGGAAATTGATCAGCGCGGTAATGAAATTGCCATAGGCGAACACCCCGGCGTTCTCGCCCTCGCCGATGCGAAAGCCCATGCCGGAAAAATCGACACCGCCCAGGAACAGCCCGATGATCGGGTTGATCAGGTCGTCGACCAAGGATGTCACGATCGCGGTAAAGGCCGCACCGATGATGATGCCGACCGCCATGTCCATGACATTACCCTTGGCAATGAAATCGCGAAATTCTTTGAGCATGCGTAACCCCACACAATTGGTCCAACATTTGAAACGACGCCCGACAGAGGGCCGCATCATGCTAGCACGGCCCGGCCTGGGTCATCTTGCAATTTCTTGCGCCAGCCATGAAAACAGCCGCAACCTGCCGAAGATGAGGGCGCCATGACCGCACTGTCCGACTTTCCGATCACCGACCACTGGCCGCCGGTCAATCCTCGGGCGATCCAGCTTTACTCGTTTCCGACGCCCAACGGGGTCAAGGTGTCGATCATGCTGGAGGAAACCGGCCTGCCCTATGACGCCCACAAGGTCGACATCAACAAGGATGAGACGTTCACCCCGGCCTTTGCCTCGCTCAACCCCAATGGAAAGATCCCCGCGATCATCGACCCCGACGGGCCCGGCGGCGCGCCCATCGGCCTGTTCGAAAGCGGCGCAATCCTGATCTACCTTGCCGAAAAGACCGGCCAGTTGCTGCCCACCGAACCGCGCGCGCGGTTCGAGGTGCTGCAATGGCTGATGTTCCAGATGGGCGGCATCGGGCCGATGTTCGGGCAGATGGGGTTTTTCGTGAAATTCGGCGGCAAGGACGTGACCGACCCGATCCCGCGCACCCGCTATGTCACCGAGGCAAAGCGCCTGCTGGCCGTGCTGGACGCCCGGCTGGAGGGGCGTACGTGGCTGTGCGATGACTATTCCATCGCCGATATCGCCGTGGCGCCGTGGCTGCGCACGCTGTTGGTGGGATACCAGGCGCGCGAGGTGGTGGGCTGGGACAGCTATGCCAACCTGCCCGCCTATCTGGACCGTTTCCTGGGCCGTGACGCGGTGCAGCGCGGGCTGGTCCAGCCGCCGCGAGACTAGACGCCGGTCCGCGCAGCATCGGCCATCATCGCCGCCGCCCGCGCCCCGATCATCATCGCAGGCGCACCGGTATTGCCGCCGATCACCCGCGGCATGACCGATGCATCCGCGACACGCAGCCCCGCGATGCCACGCACCCGCAACTGCGGGTCGACCACCGCCATCTCGTCGCGCCCCATCCGGCACGTGCCCACCGGGTGATAGATCGTATCGGCCCGGGCGCGGATGTCGGCCGCCAGGGCCGCGTCGCTACCGTCATGGGGATAAAGCCGCGCACCGCGCCAGGGGGCCAGGGCCTCGGCCTCTAGAACCTGCTCCGTGATCCGGGCGCCGCGCATCAGGGTGGCCAGATCCCCGGGTGCGGACAGGAACCCCGGATCAATGCGCGGCGGGTCCGCCGGATCGGCGCTGTTCAGCCCGACGCGGCCCCGGCTTTCGGGGCGCAGGGCACAGACATGACAGCTATAGCCATCGGCCAGGTGCAGGCGGCGCATGTGGTCATCGACGATGCCGATCACGAAATGCAGTTGCAGATCGGGCCGGTCCAGCCCGGGGCGCGAGCGCACAAAGGCCCCCGCCTCGGCATAGGGGGTGGCGAACATCCCCGTGCCCGTCTTGCGCCAGCGCCACGCCGCGCGGCCCAGGCGGGCCAATCCGCGCGGGTTCAGTCCCACCAGGTCGCGGCGCAGGGATTTGTGGGAAATCGTGTAATCCAGATGATCCTGCAGGTTTGCGCCCACCCCCGGCAGCACCCGCACCGGGGCAATGCCATGGGCGCGCAACTCCTCCTCGGGACCGATGCCCGACAGCAGCAACAGTTGGGGCGTGTTGAACACCCCGCCGGCCAGCACAACCTCGCGTCGGGCCATGATCCGGCGGTTGCGCAACTGCACCCCCACGGCGCGCCCGTCCTCGATCACCAGACGCTGGGCACGGGTGCGGGTCAGCACCGTCAGGTTGGGCCGCCCCAACGCCGGGAACAGGAAGGCGGCGGCCGCCGAACACCGCTCGCCCTTGCGCGGGCCATCGCGGAACTGCTTGACCTGGAACAGGCCGGCACCGTCCTGCACCGGGCCGTTGAAATCGTCGTTGGGCGCGATCTGCACCTGGCCACAGGCCTGCACGAAGGCGCGCGAGATGCGGCGCGGCGCGCTTTGCGCGCTGACCTGCAAGGGGCCCGCGCCGCCATGCCAGTCGTCGCCGCCGCGCTGGTTGCCCTCCAGCGCCAGGAACCAGGGGCGCACATCGTCCCACGCCCAGCCCTCGGCGCCCAGTTCGGCCCATTCGTCATAGTCGCGCGGATGCCCCCGGACATACAGCATCGCGTTGATCGCGCTGGATCCGCCCAGGGCCCGCCCGCGCGGCTGAAACCCGCGCCGTCCGTTCAGCCCCGGCTGGGGCACGGTGTGATAGGCATAGTTGTTGATCCGTGGCCGCCCCGAGATCATCGCCGGGATCAGACCCGGCGCGCGGATAAAGATGTCATCACCCCCGCCGCCCGCCTCGATCAGGCAAACGGTCGCGGCGGCATCCTCGCTCAGCCGGGCGGCCAGGACACAGCCCGACGCGCCGCCACCGATGATGATGTAATCAAATTCCATGCCCCGCAGCCTAGCCCGGCGCGCACGGCGCAGCAGGGTCCAAAACGCCTCAGCCCGGCAATTGCCCGGTCAGAACATAGCGCAGGATCTGCACCACCTGCGCGGGTTCCTCGGCCACGGCCAGGGCGGCGGCGTCCACCTCCTTGAGCGCGTGCGCATGGTCCGGCCCGTGCAGCACGATCAGCGATTTGCCCAGCGCAGCGGCATAGCCCGCGTCAAAGGCCGCGTTCCACTGCTTGTATTTCTCGCCAAAGCGCACCACCACGACATCGGCATCGGCGATCCCCTTGCGGGTGCGAATCGCGTTGACCATGGCCCCCTTGTGGTCGTGCCAGAACTTGTTGTCCTCGGCCCCCAGGATCGCCACGCCGCAATCGTCACTGGCCGCGTGATCGGTCACCGGGCTGTCAAAGCTGACATCCAGCCCGCGGGCCCCCTCGACGATCTGCTCGCGCCAATCGGTGTGGATTTCGCCCGACAGATAAACCCTTAGCGTCATGTTCGTTTCCCCCTTTTATCCTCGGCCTCCCAGGCATGGCGCAACAGGCGCACGACCTCGTCATCGCTGACCTGATCGAACTGGCGGTAATGCGCGCCCACCGCCTGGAACACGCGCGGCGCCTCTAGAAAGAACAGCCGGTCGGTCATGCCGCGCATTTGCCAGATGACCTCTTGCGGGCCGACGGGCACGGCCAGCCATATCTCGATCGGGCCACGCTTGTGCAGGGCCTGCAGGACCGCGCGCACGGTCGCGCCGGTGGCGATCCCGTCATCTACCACGATCACGGTGCGCCCGGCGATGCGCTGCGGCGCGCGGGCCCCCAGATAGCGGGCGCGGCGGGTGGCGATCTCGGCCAATTTTTCCTCGACGGCACCGGCGAAATCGCCTTGGGTCAGACCGGCATAGGCCAGCATCTCGTCATTGAACACCACCTCGCGCGCGGCCCCGTCGACCACCGCGCCGGCGGCCACTTCGGGATTGCCGGGCATGCCGATCTTGCGCACCAGCGCCAGGTCCAGCGGCGCACCCAGCGCCTGTGCCACGGGCAGCGCGACCGGCACCCCGCCACGCGGCAGTGCCAGCACCAGCGGGTTTTCCGGCGCGGCCTCGGCGATCTTTTCGGCCAGGCGTTGCCCGGCCTCTTGGCGGGTGTCGAACATGCGCGCTCCCTTGCGTCCTGCCGGGGCAGAGTATGCCGTCCCGGCCCGGTCCCGCCAAGCCTTAGCCGCGCAGGGCGGCGCCGGTGGCCTTGGTGACCTTTGCGACGATCTTGGCGGCGACGGCGGCGATCTCTTCCTCGGTCAGGGTCTTGTCGAGGGGTTGAATCCGCACCGTGATGGCCAAGGATTTCTTTCCCTCGCCCAGCGCGCCGCCGATGAATTCATCGAATACGCGGACCTCTTCGATCAGCGCCTTGTCGGCGCCAAGGGCCGCGTTGACGACATTCACCGCCTCGACCTCGGTGCCCAGCACAAAGGCGAAATCGCGCTCCACCGCCTGCAAATCGCTGGTCGCCAGCGCCGGGCGCGTGGTGGACTTGCGCCGCGGCAGGGGCGGCTCTTCCAGGTAGACGCTAAAGGCCATCGCGGGCCCTTTGACATCCATCGCGGCCAGCACCTTGGGGTGCAGCTCGCCAAACACGGCCATCACCTTTTTCGGGCCCAGGCAGATCCGGCCCGAGCGGCCCGGATGCCACCATGCGGGCGCGTCGCGCAGGATCTGCGCCTTGGCCGGCGCACCGATGGCGGCCAGAACGGCCTCGGCGTCGGCCTTGGCGTCGAACACATCGACCCCGCGACGCGACCCGTGGGGATCGCGCGGCGCCGCCGCCCCGACCAATAGACCCGCCACCTGAAGGTGCTGCTCGCCCGGTTCCGCCCCGTGAAAGGCCGGCCCCACCTCGAACAGCGCCAGGTCCATGAAGCCGCGCGCCTGGTTGCGCGCCGCGGCCTGCAGCAGGCCGGGCAGCAGGTCGGGGCGCATATGGCTCATCTCGCTGGAGATCGGGTTGTCCAGCATCGCCGCCGCATCGCCGCCACCGAACAGTGCCGCACTGGCCTGATCGACAAAGGAATAGGTGACGCATTCGTTATAGCCCAGCGCCGCACAGGTGCGCCGCGCGGCGGCCTCGCGCCGTTGCAGGGGGGTCAGGATGCCGGTGGGCACGCCGACATGTGTGCGCCGCATCGGCTTGCCCACCAGCTTGGTCAGGGACGCCACGCGGGCGACCTCTTCGACCAGGTCGGCCTCGCCCAACACATCGGGACGCCAGGACGGCACATGGGCCATGTCCCCCTCCAGCCGAAAGCCCAGCGCGGTCAAAGTGGCGCGCTGGGTGTCGGCGGGGATGTCCATCCCGACCAGCGATTGCACCCGGTCGGTGTCCAGCCGATAGGCCCGCGCGGTATCGGGGACCTGACCCGCGACGACCACCTCGGACGGGGTGCCGCCGCACAGATCCAGGATCATCCGGGTCGCGGCCTCGATCCCGTGGGGGGTCCATTCGGGATCGATCCCGCGCTCGAACCGATAGCGCGCGTCGGAATTGATCTTGAGCGCGCGGCCCGTCATCGCGGTGCGGATCGGATCGAAATAGGCCGCCTCGAGAAAGACATTGACCGTTTCGGCGGTGCAGCCCGTGGACAGCCCGCCCATGACCCCGGCCAGACTCTCGACGCCGGTATCGTCGGAAATCACCGTCATGCCGGGTTCGATCACATATTCCTTGTCATCCAGCGCAAGGAAGGTTTCGCCCCCCGCCGCCGCATGCACCCGCAAACCGCCCCGCACCTTGTCGGCGTCAAAGACGTGCAAGGGGCGGTTCATGTCATAGGTAAAGAAGTTGGTGATATCGACCAGCGCCGAAATCGGCCGCAACCCGATGGCGCGCAGCCGGTCCTGCAACCACGCCGGGCTGGGGCCGTTTTTCACACCCTTGATGACACGGCCACAAAAGACCGGACAGGCGCGGGCCTGCGTTTCGGGGTCAATGGTGACGGGGATCGGACAGGGGAAGGTGCCCGCCACCGGGTCCGCCGCCACGGGTTTCAACGTGCCCAGACCGCGCGTCGCCAGATCGCGCGCGATGCCGTGAATGCCCAGCGCGTCGGGGCGGTTGGGGGTGATGGCGATCTCGATCACCGGGTCGACCTTGGCAGGCTCGTTTGCGGCCAGCCAGTCGGCAAAGCTCTGACCGACCTCGCCGCTGGGCAGTTCGATGATGCCGTCATGTTCGTCGCTGAGTTCCATCTCGCGTTCCGAACACATCATGCCGTGGCTTTCGATCCCGCGGATCTTGCCGACCTGGATGATCGTGTCGATGCCGGGAATATAGGTGCCAGGCAAGGCGACGACGACCGTGATGCCCTCGCGCGCGTTGGGCGCGCCGCAGATGATCTGTTGTTCGCCTTGCGCGGTGGCGACCTGGCAGACCCGCAGACGGTCGGCATCGGGATGCTGCTCGGCCTTCAGCACCTTGCCGATGGTGAACTCGGCCAGCTTCATCGCGGGGTTCTCGACCCCCTCGACCTCCAGCCCCAGGTCGGTCAGCGCATAAAGGATGTCATCGAGGGACGCCTCGGTGTCGAGGTGGTCCTTCAGCCAGGAGAGGGTGAATTTCATCGGAACGGACGCCTGTGCATGGGGTATCGGGTTGCGCGCGTGTCTAGCCCAAAGGGGGACGGGGGGGAAGGGGGCGGCCACCCCGCCGTTCGGAGAAAGACCGGCAGCGCCCGGCCCGTGGGGGGGGCGGGTCGGGCGGGATATGTAGGGTGGGTGACAACCCACCTTTGCCGGGTCTTTGGCCGGGCGGTGGGTTTCACCCACCCTACGCTTGCTGCTTGCCCTTAGAAAGCAGCTTCCTTATAAGGAATAAGGAAGCAAGGAGTCGGGACATGGAAACTAAGAGTATCGAGATCGATACGGAAACCAATGCACTCATCGAAGCGCGGAGGAAGAGCTTCAAAGAAACGGAGAACGACATAATCAAGCGCTGCTTGAAACAACCGCCCCCAAACACGGGAAGCCAAGAAATGACCATTAAACAATTAGATGTGCCGAGGCGCGACGCAAAAAAGCGGTCGAGTAGATCGTCCGGCATCTATGACTTCACGCTTCTCGGGAAGCCAATTCAGGAGAGTTCGCTGAGGTCGGCTTACCTGACCTGCCTGCGAGCGCTTCAAGCTCGCGACTCAGGTTTCTTCGAGAGGCTTTCCTTAGAAGAGACGCCGGGGAGGAGACTAGTCGCCAAGAATCCAAGAGATCTATACAAGAAGAGTCCTGACCTAGCCGAGAGTCATGCAGAAAAGGTCGATGGCATCTGGTATGTTGACCTGAACCTTTCCGAACCCCAGGTGGTTCAGCGGCTTAAGATCGCCTGCAGGGTTGCCGGTTTAGAGTTTGGGTCCGATCTGGTGCTCGACTTCCACTGAAAGCGACAGATAATGGGGGTCTACCTAGATAACCCCCCATGCAGGGTCGGCATGTCCAGCGCGCTGAACCCGTAATGCCGCAGCCACCGCAGGTCGCTGTCGAAGAACGCGCGCAAATCGGGGATGCCGTATTTCAGCATCGCCAGTCGGTCGATCCCCATGCCGAAGGCAAAGCCCTGCCACTGGTCGGGGTCGATCCCGCCAGCCTTCAGCACCTTGGGGTGGACCATGCCGGACCCCAGGATTTCCATCCAGTCGTCGCCTTCGCCCAGCTTCAGCGCGCCGCCGTCCCAGGAACAGCGGATATCGACCTCGGCCGAGGGTTCGGTGAACGGGAAATGCGAGGCGCGAAAGCGCAGCTCGACATTGTCCACCTCGAAGAACGCGCGGCAGAACTCCTCGAGCACCCATTTCAGGTTGGCCATGGAGATATCGCGGTCGATCGCCAGCCCCTCGACCTGGTGGAACATCGGCGTGTGGGTCTGGTCGTAGTCGCAGCGATAGACCCGGCCCGGCGCGATCACGCGGATCGGCGCGCCCTGGTCCTGCATCGCGCGGATCTGCACCGGGCTGGTATGGGTGCGCAGCACATGCGGCGGGCGGTCGTCGCCCTCGGCCCGGGACATGAAGAACGTGTCGTGTTCCTGCCGCGCGGGGTGTTCGGGCGGGATGTTCAGCGCGTCGAAATTGAACCAGTCGCTTTCGATTTGCGGCCCCTCGGCCACGGCAAAGCCCATGTCGGCAAAGATCGCTGTGACCTCTTCGGTGACCTGGCTGACGGGGTGAATGGTGCCACGCGGGCGCGGGCGCCCCGGCAGGGTCACGTCCAGCCATTCGGCCCGCAGCCGTTCATTCAGCGCGGCATCGCCAAGGGCGGCCTTTTGCGCCGAAAGCGCCGAATTGATCTCATCCTTGAGGGCGTTCAGGCGGGGGCCCATGATCTGGCGCTCCTCCGGGCTCATCTTGCCCAGTTCGCGCATCTTCAGGCTGATCTCACCCTTTTTGCCGACGGCCTGTACGCGCAGCTCTTCCAGGGCGGCCTCATCCGCGGCCCCGGCAATCGCGCCCAGGTATTTTTGCCTCAGATCGTCCATCGCGTGGACCCCCTTCGCTAGCGTTCGGCGGTGTCGATAGCACAGCCCCCCGGGATTGCAAATGGAGCCGCGCCACCGCGGTTGCCGCGGTATCGGGGGCGGGCAAAGGAAAACCCCCGCCCGGTATCCCGGACGGGGGCAAACCTGTGCCGATCAGGCGGGCGCGGCTTACGCCAGCGCGGCCTTGGCTTTCTCGACGATGGCACCGAATGCCGCGGGCTCGTTCACGGCCAGATCGGCCAGAACCTTGCGGTCAACCTCGATCCCGGCGCTGTTCAGGCCGTTGATAAAGCGCGAATAGGTCAGCGCCTCGTCATGGGACCGGACGGCGGCGTTGATCCGCTGAATCCACAGCGCGCGGAAGTTGCGCTTGCGGTTCTTGCGGTCGCGGGTCGCGTACTGGTTGGCCTTGTCGACGGCCTGGGTTGCGGTGCGGAAGGCATTGCTGCGGCGGCCATAGTAACCCTTGGCTGCCTTGATGACCTTCTTGTGACGGGCGTGGGTGGTCGTTCCACCTTTGACTCGGGACATGGATCAGGCTCCTTAGCGCGAATAGGGCATGAACGACTTGGCCAGCTTCTCGTCAGGTGCCGAGAGCGTGGTCGTGCCGCGTGCAGTACGGATGAACTTGGTGGTCCGCTTGATCATGCCGTGGCGCTTGCCAGCCTGGCCTGCAACGACCCGGCCTTTCGCCGTCACCTTAAAGCGCTTCTTGGCGCTCGACTTGGTCTTCATCTTGGGCATTTCCATCTCCTGTCTTGCGAGAGGTTGACGCGCGACTCGGCATGCCACTGGGGCCGGTCACGCGGTTGAGACGGGCCGTATATGCGTCCCGTGCGCCCCTGACAAGGGCCAATCGTCAGTTGATATAGCGGTTGACCACCCGGGCAAAGACATCGGGCAGCTGGTCGATGGTATAGGACTGCGGACTTTGCGTCACCGCAAGCGCGACCAATCCACCCGAGATCAGCACCATGATCGCGGCGGCCCTGGGTGGCTCTCCGCTGGAGAAGGCAGAGAGCAGCGCCGGCACCGCCAGCACACCCACGAAACACCCGATTACCAAAAACAGGTCAGCCTGCATGGCGTCCCCCGAAAATGACTACTGCGCCATTATTCGGGTTCGACGTTAAAAATCAATCTTTCGTCGCAGGGCGCCACCCGCAGGATGTTGGTCGAGCCGGGAATATTGAAGGGCAGACCTGCGATCACGATGATCTGGTCCTCGCCCTGGCCGTACCCACCCTCGCGCGCGGCACGCGCCGCGCTGACCACCGCCATCTTGAAGCGTTCGACCTTCTCGTTGAAGAAACAGTTGATGCCCCAGGACAGGCTCAGCCGCCGCCCGGTCGAGGTCGAGGGCGTC
The DNA here is from genome assembly GCA_016938875.1 of Paracoccaceae bacterium. GTDB lineage: Bacteria > Pseudomonadota > Alphaproteobacteria > Rhodobacterales > Rhodobacteraceae > Rhodovulum. Next base: position 235,784 of record JAFGTV010000053.1, on the reverse strand, counting down.
AGCGCGATGATCGGCACGCGGGGCCGTTCGCGCGCGGTTTTCAGCGCGGTTGTGCCGGATTCGGTGAAACAGCAGATCGCCTTGATGTCGGCGGTTTCCGCGATCTCGCGCGCGGCGGCAACGATGCCGTCGGCCACGCTGGTGCGGTGCGCCTGGCGGCTGGACTCGATGATGGCGCGATAGGTGGGGTCGTTTTCCACCTCGATCGCGACGTTGTTCATCGTGGTCACGGCCTCGATCGGGTATTGCCCGGCGGCGGATTCCGCCGACAGCATGACCGCGTCGGCCCCCTCGTAAATGGCGGTGGCCACGTCGGAAACCTCGGCGCGGGTCGGCACCGGGCTTTCGATCATGGATTCCAGCATCTGGGTGGCCACGATCACCGGCTTGGCCGCGGCGCGACAGCCACGCACCAGGCGTTTCTGGATCGGCGGCACGGCCTGAACGGGCATTTCCACGCCCAGATCGCCGCGCGCCACCATGATGCCGTCGGAAACCGCCAGGATTTCGTCAAACGCCTTTACCGCGGCGGGTTTCTCGATCTTGGACAGGATCGCGGCGCGGGTGCCGACAATCTCTCGGGCCTCGGTCACGTCCTCGGGGCGCTGCACAAAGGACAGCGCGATCCAGTCCACGCCCAGCTCCAGAATAAAGTCAAGATCGCCGCGATCCTTTTCCGACAGGGCCGCCACCGGCAGCACCACGTCGGGCACGTTCACGCCCTTGCGGTTCGAGATGGTGCCGCCCACGACAACCTCGCAATCGGCGAAATCGGGGCCGCAGTCCTTGACCTTGACGCGGATCTTGCCGTCGTTGACCAACAGCGTGGCGCCCGGTTCCAGCGCGGCGAAAATCTCTTTGTGGGGCAGATGCACGCGATGCGCATCCCCCGGCGTGGGATCAAGGTCAAAGCGGAACGCCTGCCCGTCCTCCAACTCTGCCGCGCCGCTGGCAAACACACCGCAGCGCAGCTTGGGCCCTTGCAGGTCGGCGAGGATCGCGATGGGGCGCCCGGTGTCTTTCTCGATCTGGCGGATGATGGCGTGGCGCGCGGCAATCTCGTCGTGGCTGCCGTGGCTCATGTTCAGGCGAAACACGTCTGCCCCGGCATCGACCAATGCGCGGATCATCTCATAGTCATTGGAAGACGGCCCAAGCGTGGCCACGATTTTCAGGTTGCGTAAACGTCTCATCCTGCCTCATCTATTGCCCTGGGCCGCGCGAAAGGCGCGCGCCGACACCTCTTTAAGACGAAACCCCACAAGCTGACAACTGGCGCTGGTGCCACGCCTGCCGTAAAGGGATGTGAGCCAAGAAAATGACAGCCCCATGACCTTTCAGCCTTACGACACGATCGAAGAAGGGCGCAGCGCGCGCTGGCTGGTGACATGCGATCATGCCGCCAACACCGTGCCGCCCAGCGTCAACGGCGGCGACCTGGGCCTGCCCCCCGCCGACATGGCGCGCCACATTGCCTATGATCCGGGCGCTGCGGGGGTTGCGCTGCGACTTGCCGAACGGCTGGATGCGCCTCTGATCCGATCGAACTTTTCGCGCCTGGTGATCGACCCCAACCGGGGCGAGGATGACCCAACGCTGGTGATGCGGCTCTACGATGGCACCGTGATCCCCGCCAACCGTGCCGTCGATGACGCCGAGGTGGAACGGCGGCTGGAAGCCTTTTACCGCCCCTATCATGCGGCCCTGGCCCGACTGGCCGCGCGGCGGGCCGATACGGTCCTGGTCGCGATGCACAGCTTCACCCCCCGGCTGAACGGACGCGGCGACCGGCCCTGGCAGATCGGCATCCTGCATGCCGCCGACGACCGGCTGGCGCGCCCGCTGATCGACCGGCTGCGACGGGAACCCGACCTGTGCGTGGGCGAGAACGAGCCGTACGGCGGGCACCTGCCCGGCGATGCGGTGGACCGGCACGCAATCGCCCATGGCCGTCCGAACGTGTTGATCGAGCTGCGCAACGACGTGATCGCCACGGCGCAGGACCAGATCGCCTGGGCCGACCGACTGGCCCCGATCCTGCAAGAGGTCTTGGCCGAAACCGGACTTTGAGAGGGAGCACAAAACATGGACGCGCAAACCCGCACCGAGATCGAGGCCGCCGCCTTTCGTCGCCTGCAACAGCACCTGATGCAGGACCGCCCCGATGTGCAGAACATCGACCTGATGAACCTGGCCGGGTTCTGCCGCAACTGCCTGTCCCGCTGGGTGCAAGAGGCCGCCGCCGAGCGTGGTATCGAGATGTCCAAGCAGGACGCCCGCACAGCGTTCTACGGCATGCCCTATGACGACTGGAAGGCCCAGAACCAGACCCCGGCCGACCCCGAGAAAGAGGCCGCGTTCCGGGACGCCTTTGCCCGCAATGTGGGGGGCGGGGATGGGTAACGCCCGCGCGACGCGGGACCGCCGGGACATATCCCCCGGGTAGAAGTTATTTGATCAGACCGCCCGGCCCCCCCACGGCCAGCGGCAGCGAGGCACAAAGGGCGACATGAAACAGCCCGTTCCTACATCGACCCAGTTTCTGCCCAAGATCGTCTCGGTCATGGCAGAGGGCTATGGCCTGCGCGCCCTGCGCGCCGATCTGGTCGCGGGTCTGACCGTGGCGGTGGTGGCGCTGCCGCTGTCGCTGGCGATCGCGATTGCCTCGGGGGTGCCGCCGGATCGGGGGCTGATCACCGCCATCGTGGGCGGGTTCCTGGTTTCGCTGCTGGGCGGCAGCCGGTTTCAGATCGGTGGACCGGCAGGCGCCTTCATCGTCCTGGTGATGGCCACCGTGCAGCGCCACGGGCTGGACGGGCTGGCGCTGGCGACGTTCCTGTCGGGCATGATGCTGATGGCGGCGGGGGCACTGCGGTTGGGCGGGTTCGTGAAATACATCCCCTACCCTGTCACGGTCGGCTTTACCGCCGGGATCGGGGTCATCATCCTGATCAGCCAGATGCGCCCGTTTCTGGGGCTGGAGCTGGCCGGACCGGAACCCGGACCGGTGTTGGAAAAACTGCCCGCGCTGTGGTCCGCCCTGCCGACGCTGGGGATCCTGGATTTGTTGATGGGGTTGGGCAGTTTCGGGCTGATCCTGGGGCTGCGCCGGGTGGCGCCCCGGTTTCCCGGCATGCTGGCGGCGATCGCGCTGGCGGGTCTGACGGTGTGGCTGTTGAAACTGCCGGTACCGACCATCGGCAGCGCCTATGGCGGGATCGCCTCGGGGTTGCCGACCCCGGCGCTGCCCACGTTCACCTTGGCCAAGGTGCGCGCGGTGCTGCCCGACGCGATGGCCTTTACCCTGCTGGGCGCGATCGAGTCGCTGCTGTCGGCGGTGGTGGCCGATTCGATGACCGGGCGTCGGCACCGGTCCAACGCGGAACTGGTCGGTCAGGGGGTGGCGAACATGGCCGCGGCCTGTTTCGGCGGGTTCTGCGTGACCGGCACCATTGCGCGCACCGCGACCAACGTGCGCGCGGGCGCCCATGGCCCTGTGGCGGGCATGATCCACGCGCTGACCCTGTTGGTGATGGTGCTGTTGCTGGCGCCCCTGGCCAGTGCGATCCCGCTGGCCGCACTGGCCGGGGTGCTGGTGTCGGTCGCACTGCACATGGTCGACATCCGGGCCATCGTCACGCTGGCGCGCACCTCGCGCGCCGAGGTCGTGGTGCTGCTGGCCACACTGGGCATGACCGTCCTGCGCGATCTGACCGAGGCGATCGTGACCGGCCTGGCGCTGGGGTCGCTGGTGTTCATGCACCGCATGGCCCAGATGGGCGGTGTGGACACGATGATGGACGAAACCGACACCGAGTCCCGCCCCGAGGATCGCGGCCAGACCCGCCAGACCGTCGTGCTGCGCCTGACGGGGGCCTATTTCTTTGGCTCTGCCCCGGTGATCGAAAACGTGCTGGACCGGATTGCCGCGCGGCCCCGCCACCTGATCCTGGATCTGGCCGATGTGCCGCTTTTGGATATGACCGGGGCGCACAGCCTGACAGGCTTTATCCGCAAGACGCTGGGCCTGGGCATGCAGGTGACATTGGCCGGGCCAAGGCCCCAACATATGGAGATGCTGCGCGCCGCCGGCCTGCCGGCCGAGGCGCAGACGGCCCCCGATGTGGGGGCGGCGCGTGCCCTGTTGGCGGATCGTGAAGCGGCGGCCTAGCGCCCTAGAGCGCGGATTTCAGGCTTTCGTCGATATAGATCTCGCGCAGGCGCCGCGCGACCGGGCCCGGCGCGCCATCCCCCAGCGACACCCCGTCGATCGACACCACCGGCATCACAAAGGCCGAGGCAGAGGTGATGAACGCCTCTTCCGCCGCCTTGGCCTCTTCGATGGTAAAGGGGCGCTCCTCGACCTCCATCTGGGCCTCGCGCGCGAATTTCAGCACGGCGGCGCGGGTGATCCCGTGCAGGATTTCACTGCCCAGGTTGCGGGTGATGATCTTGCCGTCCTTGACGATATAGGCGTTGTTCGAGGTGCCCTCGGTGACCATGCCATCGTCGACCATCCAGGCGTCATCGGCCCCGGCCGCCTTGGCCATCATCTTGCCCATCGAGGGATAGAGCAGCTGCACCGTCTTGATGTCGCGCCGCCCCCAGCGGATGTCGTCGATCGAGATAACCTTCATCCCGGTTTCGGCGGCCTTGTTGTCGATCAGCCCCTTGGACTGGGTGAACAGCACCAGGGTCGAGGGCGTCGTTTCGGGATCGGGAAAGACGAAATCGCGATCCCCGGGCGCACCGCGGGTAATTTGCAGATACACCATCCCCTCGGTCACCGCGTTGCGCGCGACCAGTTCACGGTGGATGCCCAGCAACTCGTCCATGGTGACGGGCGATGCCATGTCCAACTCGCCCAGCGAGCGTTCCAGGCGACGGGCATGGCCGTGGAAGTCCAACAACCGGCCGCCGATGACACTGGTCACTTCATAGACGCCATCGGCGAAAAGAAATCCGCGATCAAAGATCGAAACCTTGGCCTCTTCCTCGGGCAGGTAGGCCCCGTTCACATAGACTGTCCGGCTCATCTGGGCGATCCTCTCGTTCATCTTGATCCTCGGGCGCGGGTCATCCCCAGAGGCTTGCCTCGGGCGGGTATACGCCGGCCGCGTCATAGTGCAGCTTGTGGGGCCGGTCTTCGGCCAACAAAAGCGGCCCGTCAAGGTCCGTCACGGCCGCGCCCTGGGCCAACAGAACCGCAGGCGCCATCGCCAGGCTGGACCCGACCATGCAGCCGACCATGACGCCGTAGCCTTGTGCCAGGGCGGCCGCGCGCAGGGCCAGCGCCTCGGTCAGGCCGCCGGTCTTGTCCAGCTTGATGTTGACCAGGTCATACTTGCCCTTCAGCCCCGGCAGCGACGCACGGTCGTGACAGGACTCGTCGGCACAGACCGGCAGGGGGCGGGCAATCTCGGCCAGCATGTCATCCTGGCCCGCGGGCAGGGGCTGTTCGACCAGCTCGACCCCCAGACGCACCAAGTGGGGGGCCAGTTCGGCGTAAACCTCTGCGCTCCAGCCCTCGTTCGCATCGACGATGATGCGCGATTTGGGGGCACCGGCGCGCACGGCCTCCAGCCGGGGCATGTCGGCCTCGGTGCCCAGCTTGATCTTCAGCAGCGGGCGATGGGCGTGCTGCGCCGCCGAGGCGCGCATCGCCTCGGGCGTGTCCAGCGACAGGGTATAGGCGGTAATTTCAGGGCCCGGCGCGGGCAGCCCGGCCAGTTCCCAGACCCGTTTGCCCGCGCGCTTGGCCTGCCAGTCCCACAGGGCGCAATCGACGGCATTGCGCGCGGCCCCGGCGGGCAGGGCGTGTTGCAAGCCCTCGCGGTCCAGCGGCAGGGTCAGCCCAGCGATCTGGGCGGCGACGCTGTCGAGGGTTTCGCCGTAACGGGCATAGGGCACGCATTCGCCCCAGCCGGTGACGGTCTCGGCCTCGACGCGGGCGGTCAGCACCCGCGCCTCGGTGCGCGAGCCGCGCGAGATCGTAAAGGCCTGCGCCAGGCGGAATGTATCGGGGGTGACGGTGATCTGCATGGGACCAGCCTAAACGCTGGCCAGCGCGTCGACCAGCCGTCCCGCGCCCTGGCGGAACGGATCGACCGTCGGCAGGCCCATGCGCCCCTCGATCTCGGCCAGGCAGGCCAGCGCGGCGTCGTCATCCAACGCGGCGGTGTTGACCGAAACGCCAACGACCCGGCAGGCGGGATTGGCCACCTGCGCCAGGGTCAGGGACAGATCGCGCAGCGCCTCCAGCGTCGGCAGGCCATATCCGGGCAGGCCACGCATATGGGTGCGGGTGGGTTCGTGCGACAGGATCAGCGCATCGGGCGCACCGCCATGGATCAGCGCCATGGTCACCCCGGAATATGAGACGTGGAACAGGCTGCCCTGCCCCTCGATCAGATCCCAATGGTCGGGGTCGTTGTCGGGCGTCAGCCATTCCACGGCACCGGCCATGAAATCGGCCACGACCGCATCCAGCGGCACCCCGTCGCCGGTGATCAGGATCCCGGTCTGCCCCGTGGCGCGAAAGGTGGATTTCATTCCGCGCGCCTGCATCTCGCGGTCCATCGCCAGGGCGGTATACATCTTGCCGACCGAACAGTCGGTGCCGACGGCCAGGCAGCGTTTGCCGGTGCGCGGCACGCCGTTGGCGATCGGGTAATCGACCTCGGGCACCCGCACATCGTGCAGCGCGCGCCCGCAGGCCTCGGCCACGGCGACGAGGTCGGGTTCGTCCATCAGCAGGTTGTGCAGGCCAGAGGCCAGGTCGAACCCCTCTTCCAGCGCGGTCACCAGCACCTTTTTCCAGGCCTGGGAAATCACCCCGCCACGGTTGGCCACCCCGATCACCAGGGTCTTGGCGCCCGCCGCCTTGGCCTGTGCCAGGGTCATGTCGGGCAGGCGCAGATCGGCCTTGCAACCGTCCATGCGGAACTGGCCGATGGCGTTCTCGGGGCGCCAGTCCTTGATGCCCTGGGCCACCTTGGCGGCCAGCGGATCGGGCGCATCGCCCAGGAACAAAAGATAGGGGGTCTCGATCATCGCGGCATTCCCATGTTTGGCGCAATCAGGCTGCGCCGGACCCTATCATCCGGCGCGGGGATGTCCTGCGGAACTGGCCTGCGGCACCCAATCCCGAACGAAGATCGTTCGCAAAGAGGGCATCTCTGACGCAGAATCGTGCACGATGTAAAAGCAGGCGATGTAATTCCACCGCTTCGCGCCCGCTCGCACGCCACAATCGACCACGCCCGCTGCGGCCCCGTCGCTGCGCCGCAGCGAAACCCCTTGCGAAGGGGTGCGCAACATTCTATCACATCCCGCGACACAAACGACACATCCTTACCGAAAGGCGCGCCCATGTCCTTCCGCATTCAGCCCACGCCCGTTGCCCGCCCCAACCGTTGCCAGCTGTTCGGCCCCGGCTCGCGCCCGGCGATCTTTGAAAAGATGGCGACCAGTGCGGCGGACGTGATCAACCTGGATCTAGAGGATTCCGTCGCCCCCGATGACAAGGCGACCGCGCGCCAGAACGTCATTCAGGCGATCGGCGATATCGACTGGGGCAACAAACACCTCAGCGTGCGGATCAACGGGCTGGACACGCCCTATTGGTACCAGGATGTGGTGGCCCTGCTGGAAAACGCCTCGGACCGGCTGGACCAGATCATGATCCCCAAGGCCGGCTGCGCGGCCGATATCTATGCGGTCGATGCCCTGGTCACCGCCGTGGAACGCGCCAGGGGGCGCACCAAGCCCATCGCCTTTGAGGTGATCATCGAATCGGCCGCCGGCATCGCCCATGTCGAAGAGATCGCCGCGGCCAGCCCCCGATTGCAGGCGATGAGCCTGGGCGCCGCGGATTTCGCCGCGTCGATGGGGATGCAGACCACCGGGATCGGCGGCACCCAGGAAAATTACTACATGGCGCATGAGGGCGCGAAATACTGGTCCGACCCCTGGCACTGGGCGCAAACCGCCATCGTCGCGGCCTGCCGGACGCACGGGGTTCTGCCCGTGGACGGCCCGTTCGGCGATTTCTCGGATGACGAAGGGTTCCGTGCACAGGCCCTCCGGTCCGCCACGCTGGGCATGGTCGGCAAATGGGCGATCCATCCCAAACAGGTGACCCTGGCCAACGAGGTCTTTACCCCCTCTGATGCGGCCGTCGCCGAGGCGCGCGAGATCCTGGCCGCGATGGAAAAGGCCAAGGCCGAGGGCGCGGGGGCGACCGTTTACAAGGGGCGGCTGGTTGACATCGCCTCGATCAAGCAGGCCGAGGTGATCGTGCGCCAGGCCGCGATGATCGCAGACCACTAGACGCACACCAGCGCGCCAGACGAGAAACGGGGCCCCATGGTCCCGTTTTTTCGGCCAGGCCCCCGGCGGCACGGGGGCCCTTTCGCCGCCGACCCGCCGTGCACGCCCCCCTTTATGGTCTGCCCGCTGCGCGCGATGACTTATGTGCTATGGTCCCACCCGGAATCGAAAGACCAAGGGGGCGCGACATGACCAACACCGGCAGCATCAGGACGACGCATGGGCGCGGGCGCCTGTTCGACAGCGTGCTCGACACCATCGGCGACACGCCCGCGATCCGCATCAACAACCTGGGGCCGGATCACGTCACGCTTTACGTCAAGGCAGAGGCATTTAATCCCGGCGCGTCCGTCAAGGACCGCCTGGCCGTCAACATCATCGAACAGGCCGAACGCGACGGCACGTTGAAACCCGGCCAGACGGTGGTCGAGGCGACCAGCGGCAACACCGGCATCGGCCTTGCGATGGTCTGCGCGCAAAAGGGATATCCGCTGGTCATCACCATGGCCGAAAGCTTTTCCATCGAGCGGCGCAAGCTGATGCGGATGATGGGCGCCAAGGTGGTGCTGACGCCCAAGGCAGACAAGGCGATGGGCATGTATCGCAAGGCACAGGAACTGGCGCAAAAGAACGGCTGGTTCCTGGCCCACCAGTTCGAGACAAGCGCCAATGCCGACATCCACGCAGCGACCACGGCGCGTGAAATCCTTGCCGATTTCGCGGGCCAGCGGCTGGACTATTTCGTGTCCGGCTACGGCACCGGCGGCACCGTCACGGGGGTCGCCCGCGTGTTGCGGCAAGACCGGCCCGAAACACGGATCATCCTGAGCGAACCCGCCGACGCCCCGCTGATCGCCAGCGGCCTCACCCAGGCCCGCAACGCCCGGGGCGAGGCCGACGAAAGCCACCCGGCCTTTGCCCCGCACCCGATCCAGGGCTGGACCCCGGATTTCATTCCATTGGTGCTGCAAGAAACCATCGACAGCGGGTTCTACGACGAGCTGATCCCGGTGACCGGCGCCGATGGCATGAAATGGGCGCATGAACTGGCCACCAAAGAGGGAATCCTCACCGGGATTTCGGGCGGGGCAAGTTTCGCCATCGCCGTCCAGTTGGCCAACCGGGCCGCGCCCGGATCGGTGATCCTGGCCATGCTGCCCGACACCGGAGAGCGCTATCTCTCGACCCCTCTTTTCGCCACGGTGGCCGAAGAGATGGACGAAGAGGAGCGCGCGATCGCGGCCTCGACCCCCGGATACCAGGTCGGCTAGGCGGCGCGGCCGTTGGTCCGGGCCCTGCGATATTGCAAAACCCGCCCACCGGCGTCATATACCCCCACACGATTGCGGGAGCCCTTGCATGAACTACCTCGAATTCGAAAAGCCCCTGGCCGAGATCGAAGGCAAGGCAGAAGAGTTGCGCGCGATGGCCCGCGCCAATGAAGAGATGGATATCGAACAAGAGGCCGCCGCGCTGGACCGCAAGGCCGCGGACATGCTGCGCGATCTCTACAAGAACCTGACGCCGTGGCGCAAATGCCAGGTGGCGCGCCATCCCGACCGGCCCCACTGCAAGGACTATATCGAGGCGCTGTTCACCGAATACACGCCCCTGGCCGGCGACCGCAACTTTGCCGACGACCACGCGGTGATGGGTGGGATCGCCCGGTTCAATGACCAGCCCGTGGTGGTGATCGGTCACGAAAAAGGGTCCGACACGAAAACCCGGCTGGAACGCAATTTCGGCATGGCCCGCCCCGAGGGGTATCGCAAGGCCGTGCGCCTGATGGACATCGCCGAGCGGTTCAACATGCCCGTCATCACCCTGGTCGACACCCCCGGCGCCTATCCCGGCAAGGGCGCCGAGGAACGCGGCCAGTCCGAGGCGATCGCCCGCTCGACTGAAAAATGCCTGCAAATCGGTGTGCCGCTGGTCAGCGTCATCATCGGCGAGGGCGGATCGGGCGGGGCCGTCGCCTTTGCCACCGCCAACCGCGTCGCGATGCTGGAACATTCGGTCTATTCGGTGATTTCGCCCGAGGGCTGCGCCAGTATCCTGTGGAAGGACGCCGAAAAGATGCGCGAGGCCGCCGAGGCCCTGCGCCTGACCGCGCAGGATCTGCTCAAGCTTGGCGTGATCGACCGGATCATCGCCGAACCCATGGGCGGCGCCCAGCGCGGGCGCGAGGACACGATTGCCGCCGTCGGCAAGGCGCTCAAGGCGCTGCTGGGCGATCTGTCGGGCAAGGATGGCGCCGCACTGATCGCCGATCGGCGCAAAAAGTTCCTGTCGATGGGGTCCAAGGGTCTGGCGGCCTGATCCGCCCCCAACATCACACCGTCCCGGCCTGATCCATCAGCCGGGGCGTGCCACTCCCTATGACCGGGCCACGAACCCCGCATCGGCCATCAGCCGGTCCGAGGCCCCCTCGACCACCTCTTGCAGCTCTTTCATAAAGCTCTCGATCGGCTGACCGGCCGGGATCGTCGGCAGGAACTCGACCACCGCCAACCCCTTTTTGCGGTAGATCCCGGTGCGCGGCCAGAACACGCCCACATTGGTCGCGGCCGGCACACAGTCATGGCCGAACTGGCCGTACAGCACCCCCGTGCCGATCTTGAAGGGCTGCTTGACCCCCGGTGCGACGCGGGTGCCCTGGGGATAGATCACCAATTGCCCCGGCTCTTCGCGGCCCGCGGCGACCTGGGCCACCATGTGCTGGATCGCCTGGCCCCGCTTACCCCGGTCAACCGGCACACAGCCCAGCCGCTTGGCATACCAGCCCAGGATCGGTGCCTTGGTCAGGGATTTCTTCATGATAAAGCGCGGTCTCGGAATGACGCTGACCAGGATGATGATATCGAAAAACGACTGGTGCTTGGCCGCGACCAGAACCTCGCCCTGGGGAACCGTGCCGCGCACCTCGGAGCGCAGGCCGACCATCCAGCGCGCGGTCCAGCGCACGTAGTGGCAATAATGATGCACCGCCCGATACGCCCAGGCCCGAGAGATCAGCGCGAACGGCGCATAGACCAGCCCGAAAACCACCATCGCCAGATACATCTGCCCCACGAACACGAGTGAGCGCAGGTATTGGAACGCATATCGCATCAGGTGATCCCCCTCAGAACCCGCAGGGCCGCCCACCGCGTCGCCCAGAACGCCACGCCCGCGGCCAGCGGCGGCAGAACCAGCGGCCACAGCCAGTCCGCGCCCTGAAACCCCAGCCCGGTCAGAAAGCCCCCCGCCGTATCCGCCCGCGGCAACAGCGCGACCGCCACCATGCCCGCCAGGGTGCCGATCGCGGCCCCCTCCAGTGCGCGGCGGGTAAAGCGGCGCACAAAGGCGCGCGCGATGAACACGTCGCGCGCCCCCACCAGGCGCAGCACCTTGATCACCCGTGCATTGGCCGCCAGCGCGGCATTGGCCGACAGGGTAATCATCGCCGCCATCGTCGCCCCGATCAGCCCGATCGACAACCAGCCCAGCATCCGCAGCCGCCCCGCCGCGCGCACCAGCGGCCGGCGCCAGCGGGTGTGATCGTCCAGCACCGCCCCCGGCGCCTCGCCGGCCAGGCGCAGGCGCAACGCCTCGGCGTCCATGCCATCGGGGGTCTCGGTCAACTCGACCAGACGCGGCAGCGGAAGGGTCTCGACCGGCAGGCCGGGGCCGAACCACGGCTCTAGCAGGGCGCGCTGTTCGTCATCCGGGATCAGCCGGGCGGTGGCCACCCCGGGCGTGGTGCGCAGCACCGCCAGAACCGCATCGGCCTGGGCCTCCATCTGCCCTTCGGGCGCAGAGATGCGCACCGTCGCCGTGCGCGCCAACGCATCGCCCCAGCGATCCGCCAACCGCCCCGAGGCCAACGACAGTGCCATCGCGAACACCGCCAGAAACGCCATCGCCGCAGAACTGAATATCGTAAGCCGTGCGGTGAACCCGGTGGGCGGCACAACGCGGCTGGCCTCTGGCTCTGCCGCCAGAACGGCCACGATCCGTGTCAGCGCCCTCACAGGTCCGCCCCCGCCAGATGCAGGTGGCGGTCCTTGATGCGCAGCACCCGGGCGGCGACCTGGGCCTTGGCGGCACGGATCAGGTTCAGGTCATGGGTGGCGATCAGGATCGTCTTGCCCATCCGGTTCAGTTCTACCAGCAACTGAAGGATCCGCAGGGACATTTCCCAGTCGACATTGCCGGTGGGTTCATCGGCCAGGATCACGTCAGGGTCCATGATGACCGCGCGGGCCAGGGCGGCACGCTGACGTTCGCCCCCCGACAATTGCGGCGGCAAGGCCTCGGCCTGGGCCCGCAGGCCGACCCAGTTCAGCAATTCTTGCAGGTTCGCGGCCTCGGCCTGGGCGTCACGCCCGGCCGCCAGCAGCGGCAGCGACAGGTTCTCGCGCAGCGGCAAATGATCCAGGAACTGGCAGTCCTGATGCACCACCCCGATCCGCCGGCGGGTGCGCGCGACCGTATCCCGGTCCATGCCCCGCAGATCGGCGTTGAACAGCCGCACATGCCCCGCGCTTGGCAAAAGCTCGGCATAGCACAGCTTCAGAAAGGTGGTCTTGCCTGCCCCCGAGGGCCCGGTCAGGAAATAGAACGACCCCGGCGCCAGGCGCAGCGAAATGCCCGAAAGCAACTCCCCCCCGCCATAGCTGTGGGACACGTTTTCCAGTTCGATCACGTCCTGCTCCACCTGCCGTCAGGCCCCTGTATCGCGCAGCCCCGCAACGGTTTCAATCGAATGCAGTCGCAAAGGCTTTGAAATTTCGCACAGCCTGCTACAACATGCGTCAAACAACAGGCAGGGCCTGCGCCCGGTAACGGGCCGTGGCATGGTGCAAGATGCGACTGATTTGCCCGAATTGCGACGCCCAGTACGAGGTGGATGCGGCCGTCATCCCCGCAGAGGGGCGCGATGTGCAATGTTCCAACTGTGGCCATACCTGGCTTCAGATGCCCCAAGAGGCCGAGGAAGAGTCCGAAGAGGACCTGATTCCGACCCTCGACGACGAGGACGAGAAGGCCCCCGCCGACGAGCCATCACAGGGACAGGCCCAGCGCCGTCAACTGGACGAGTCTGTGCTGAGCGTGCTGCGCGAAGAAGCGGCCCGCGAACAGCGCGCCCGCCAGCAAGAGACCGCGACCGAAACCTTTGAGGATCAGCCGGATCTGGGTCTGGACGCCGCAGAGCCGCGTTCGGCCCTGCAAGAGCGTATGGCACGCCTGCGCGGGATAGAGACCGCCCCCGACAACGCAGAAACCGAGGCCGACGACGACACTGGCGCGACCAGCGGATCGCGCCGCGATTTGCTGCCCGATATCGAGGAAATCAACTCGACCCTCAGCGCCAGTTCTGACCGGGACGGGATCATCATCGGGCCGGACATCGACGAGGATCCCCAGGCGCGCAGCGCATTTCGCCGAGGCTTTTCAATCGTGGTTCTGGTGGCCGCGATCGGCATCGGGATTTACATCTATGCAGGTCAGATCGCGGCTCTGCACCCCGCGATGAGATCGGCCATGACCGCCTATGTCACGGCGGTCGATGCCTGGCGCGAATGGTTGAACACCGCCCTCGGGGACAAGCTGAACAGCATGACCCGGGCCCTGACCAACGCCGCGGGCTGATCCGGCCGACCGCCTAAAAGCGGTCCAGCAGCCGGCGCAAATACTCCAGTTCGATTTCTGGCCGGCCCTGCTCGCCCGAGCGGCGACGGATCTCGTCCAGCAACTCGCGCGCGCGGCCATAGACATCCTCGCCCTGCAACACCTGCTCGTCCGTCCCGGCCCGCCCAGAGGTGCCGCGATCGCGGCCCAGCGGATCGCGCCGGTCCCCGGCCTCGGCCCGGCCCATGGCCTCGCCCTGCTGGCCCTGGTTGCGCTGGTTCTGGGCCAGCGCCTCGCCCAGGTTGCGCAACCCCTCGCGCAGGGCCTCCATCGCCTCGGCCTGGCTGTCCAGCGCGCCGGCCAGATCATCCTGGCGCAGCGCCTCTTCGGCCTCGCCCATGGCACGCCCGGCGCGATCCAGCGCCTCGCGCGTCGCCTCGCCGGTGGGGGCATTTCCCAGGCCGGGCAGCGCCTGTTGCTGGCGCTCCAACTCCCGGCGCAGGGCGCGTTGGCGGTCGGCCAGGCTTTGGCCCATGTCGCCGCCACGCCCCTCGGCCCCCGGGCGCTGCCCCTCGCCCTGGCCGGGCTGTTGGCCGGGTTGTTGGCCCTGGCCCTGTTGCTGACCGGGCTGTTGGCCTTGGCCGTCTTGCTGGCCCTGTTGCTGGCCTTGCCCTTGCTGGCCTTGGCCTTGCTGGCCGGGGTTGAACTGCTCCTGCAGGTCGCGGAACGCCTCGTCATTCAGGCTTTGCTGATCGCGCAGCGCCTCTGACAGCCCCTCCATCGCCTGCTGGCCGGGGGTCTGCATGCCGCCCTCGCCCTGGGTGACCTGCATGTTCTCCATCATCTGGCGCAGCATCTCCAGCAACTGCTGGGCCTCGGCCATGCGCCCCTCTTGCATCAGCTGTTCCAGCCGCTCCAGCATCTCCTGCAACTGATCGCCGGTGATTTCCTGGGAATTCTGGTTCTCGGCCTGCTGCTGGCCGTCCTCGGTCTGCTGCTGGGCCAGTTGGCGCATATAGTCCTGCATCGCCTCGCGCAATTCCTGCATCAGATCGGCGATCTCGGCGTCAGAGGCGCCGTCCTTCATCGCCTCGGCCAGCCGTTCCTGGGCGCGGCGCAGACGTTCGGCGGCATCCGACAGGTCGCCCTCCTCGATCAGCAGGGCGATATCCCACAGCGCCTGGGCGATCTCCTCCTGCTGGACGGCTGTCAGGTCGCCCTCCAGCGCCGCCTCCAGCCGGCGGATGGCGACGCGCAGTTGCAGGTAGGCCGATTCATCGCGAAACACCTCGTCGGGCTGAAAGCTGACAGCGCGCAGCACCTGCGCCACGCGCCGGCCATTGTCCCGCGCCCAGAGCAGATCGCGGCGCTGTTCGACGATGGCCTTGGCCAGCGGGTCGAAAAAGCGCCGCCCGGGCAGGATCATCTGCACCGGGTCCGAGCGGCCCTGCTGGCCCAGCGCATCCTCGGCGCTCAACGCGATCCGCACGGGCAGACCGGCCCAAGGGTGGGTCGACAGGTTCTCGATCAGGGTTTCGCCAAAGGATCGCCGGTCGCCGGTAATCGTCATCGGCAGGTCCAGCACCAGCGCCTCGCGCGGGTCGGGATCGCGCGCCAGCCCGTAACGACGCGGCACAGCCGCCATATCCAGCGAAATCGTCGCCCGGCCGGACACCACGCCGTAGTCATCCCGCGCGGCAAAGGGCTGTGCCATTTCGCCATCTGCCTTGACCTCAAGCGGGCCGTCCAGGGCGATCTCGGGCGGGGTGTCGGGGGTCAGGGCAATCTGCCAACTGCGCCCGCCGGGGCCCTCGATGGCCAATTCTCCGGGCCGCAAGATATCCAGCGCCTGGGCCATGGTGTCGGCGTCATCGGGCGCGGGGCTGGCCACATCACGGCCCGAAACGGTCTCTCGCACGTTCAGCGCACCGACCTCGCCGTATAGCCGCAGTGTCAGGCGGCTGCCCCGGGGCACGGTCAGCGTCGCGGACCGGATATCGTTCAGATAAAGGCTGGGCTTACCGGTATAGGCGGGCGGCTCGACCCACCCCTCCCAGGCCGGACCGGCGGCCAGGGCTGCGCCATTGGCGGCCACGTCGCCCACCGTCGCCACCCGCCAGAACGAGCCAAAGACCAGCGCCATCACGAACCCCGTCAGCGCCACATAGCGCAGCGCGTAAGGATCGCGCGCGGACACGCGCAGATCGGGCGTCACCGCGCGGGCGCTGCGGGCGCGGTCGGCCATGCGCGCGACATGGGCCTGCCACACCGCGCGCGAGGCCGCGTCGCCCGCGCCGATCGCCTGGCTGTCGGCCAGCGCCGTGATCGGACGGCCGGGCAACGTGCGATCCAGCCGATCCAGCGCCTCGGCCCGGGTGGGCCAGTGAAAGGCGCGCACGCCCAGACCCACAGCCGCCAGGGTCGCCAGGCCCGCCGCCCCGAGACCGCCCAGCACCCAGCCCCGCGGCACCACCTCGTGCACGCCAAAGGCCAGCGCGGCGGCAACGGCCAACAGCAGGCTGGCCAGCGGCCAGAACGCCCGCGTCAGGCGTTCGGCAACCATGCCCGCCCGCGTCAGACGCAGCGGCCAGCGCAGCGCGGCCAAGGCCGCCTGAGGGCTTTGCGTGGTGTCGGTCATGCTCCCATCCCGAGGCGGGGCCGGCGGGTCTGCCGGGCTAAAGCCACTCGGGGATGGTATCGCGGTTTATGATCTCGTCAAACGATGGGCGCGCGCGGATGACAGCGAAGTGATCCCCGCTGACCAGAACCTCGGGCACCAGCGGGCGGGTGTTGTATTCCGATGCCATCACCGCGCCGTAAGCCCCGGCAGAGCGGAACGCGACCAGATCCCCGGGCCCGACGGGCGGCATCATGCGGGCCTTGGCAAAGGTGTCGCCGCTTTCGCAGACCGGGCCGACCACGTCATAGGGCACCTGTTCCACCCCCGGCGCGGGTTCCACCAACGGGACGATATCGTGATGCGCGCCATACATCGCCGGGCGCACCAGGTCGTTCATCGCGGCGTCCAGGATCAGGAAATCGCGGCCCTCACCCTGTTTCACATAAATCACCTGGCTGACCAGCACCCCGGCATTGCCCGCGATCAGGCGACCCGGTTCAATCTCGATCTCACAGCCCAGATCCCCCAGGGTGCGCTGAACCATTTGGCCGTATTCCACCGGCAGCGGTGGCGCGGTGTTGGCGCGCTCATAGGGGATGCCCAGACCGCCGCCCAGATCCAACCGGGTGATCGTGTGGCCATCGGCGCGCAGCGCGCGGGTCAGTTCGGCCACCTTGGCATAGGCCTGCTCGAACGGGGCAAGCTCGGTCAGCTGGCTGCCGATATGCACGTCGATGCCGACAACCGCCAACCCCCTGAGGGTCGCGGCATGGGCATAGACCGCGCGGGCCCGCGCGATCGGGATGCCGAACTTGTTTTCCGACTTGCCGGTGGCGATCTTTTCGTGGGTCTTGGCGTCCACGTCGGGGTTCACCCGCACGGTGATCGGCGCGACCACGCCCAGCGACAGGGCGACTTCGTTCAGCGCCTCCATCTCGGGCTCGGATTCGACGTTGAACTGGCGGATGCCCCCGCTCAGCGCCAGGTGCATTTCCTCGCGGGTCTTGCCGACGCCGGAAAACACGATCCGCTCGCCGGGAATGCCCGCCGCGCGCGCCTTGCGGTATTCGCCGCCCGACACCACGTCGACCCCCGCACCCAGATCGCCCATCAGTTTCAGCACGGCCAGGTTCGAATTGGCCTTCATCGCATAGCACACCAGGTGATCGACCCCGGCAAGCGCCTCGTCGAACAGCCGGAAATGGCGCGTCAGCGTCGCCGCGCAATAGCAATAGAAGGGCGTGCCGACCTGGGCCGCGATCTGCGCCAGGGGGACATCCTCGGCATGCAGATTGCCGTCACGATACAGGAAATGATCCATTCAGCGCACCGGACGCGAGCGCAGGAACAGATACAGCGGCAGACCACAGGACAACCCGATCCCAAAGGTCGCCGGCACCGCCACCAGCGCCAGCCAGTTCTTGCGCACCCAGGTTTCAGAGACGATCCAGATCGTCAGGGTGATCGCGGCGATGGTCAGATCCCAGGTCAGGCCCGTGGCACTGTCGTTGACATACCAGGCGTCGATCATGCCGCCCCAGTTCCAGTCGTTGGCCGCCAGCCACTTGGTGAAATAATACATCGGGTGAATGGCGCCCCAGATCGCCAGCCCCAGGTAGATCCTGCGCAACATCGACATCAGCCTCTTCCCCCGCTTATGCCAATCTCAACCGTGCCGGACACCGAAAGACCCGGCGCGGCCGGATCCCCCGGCCGCTCGGGTGCGCCATCGGCCCCGCATGCGGCCAGTGTCAGTGCCGCGGCCAGCGCGCCTGCAATCCGTTTCATCCCAGCCTCTCCTGCCAGCGCGCGATTTGCGCGCGCACCTGATCGGGCGCGGTGCCGCCGTAACTGGTGCGACTCGCCACCGAATTATGCACCCCCAACACGTCAAAGACATCCGCGTTGATCGCGTCATGCACCGATTGCATGTCCGCAAGGCTGAGGTCCGGCAGATCGCAGCCCTTGGTCTCGGCCATGGCGACCAGGGTGCCGGTGACATGGTGGGCCTGACGGAACGGCATGTTCAGCGCCCGCACCAGCCAGTCGGCCAGATCGGTGGCGGTGGAAAACCCGCTGGCGGCGGCCTGTTCCAGCGCGGGACGGTTGGCGGACATGTCGCGCACCATCCCCTCCATCGCGGCCAGCGCCAGCATCAGGGTGTCGGCGGCGTCAAAGACCTGTTCCTTGTCCTCTTGCATGTCCTTGGAATAGGCCAGCGGCAGCCCCTTCATCACCGTCATCAGCGCGACATTGGCGCCAAAGATGCGGCCGATCTTGGCCCGGATCAGTTCCGCCGCGTCGGGGTTCTTTTTCTGCGGCATGATCGACGAGCCGGTCGAAAACCGATCCGACAGCGCCACGAACCGGAACTGCGCCGAGGACCAGATCACCAACTCTTCGGCAAAGCGGCTCAGGTGCAGCGCACAGATCGAGGCCGCGCCCAGAAACTCCAGCGCGAAATCCCGGTCGCTGACCGCGTCCAGGCTGTTGGCGGCGGGACGGTCAAAGCCCAGCGCCGTCGCCGTCATCTGCCGGTCGATCGGAAACGACGTGCCCGCCAGCGCCGCCGCCCCCAGGGGGCATTCGTTCATCCGCGCCCGCGCATCGGCAAAGCGCGACAGGTCACGGCCCAGCATTTCCACATAGGCCATCATGTGATGGCCCCAGGTCACGGGCTGCGCGGTTTGCAGGTGGGTGAAGCCGGGCATGACCCAATCGGCCCCCGCCTCTGCCTGGGTCAGCAGGGCGCGAATCAGCGCCTCGATCCCCTGGATGGCGGCGTCGATCTGGTCGCGCACCCACAGCTTGAAATCGGTCGCCACCTGGTCGTTGCGCGACCGCGCGGTATGCAGCCGCCCCGCAGGTTCACCGATCAGTTCCTTTAGCCGGGCCTCGACATTCATGTGGATGTCTTCCAGCGCGGTGGAAAAAGTGAAACTTCCGCCCTCGATCTCTGACAAGACCGTGAGCAGCCCTTCCCGGATGGCCTGTGCATCCGTATCGCTAAGGATGTCCACGCTCGCCAACATGGCGGCGTGGGCGCGCGAGCCTGCGATGTCCTGTGCGGCCAGCCGCTTGTCGAACCCGATCGAGGCGTTTATCGCCTCCATGATCGCGTCCGGTCCCGCGGCGAACCGCCCGCCCCACATCGCGTTGGAATTGTCGTTGGTCATGTCACCGCCCTCGGAGGGAAAAGCATGTCGTTTCTCAGGTTGATCGTCCTCTACACGGCCCTTGCCCTGGGTGCAAATACGGCGCTTGCCGCCGATACCGGCACGCTGGAGGCCCTGCGCGAAGGCGGCATGAAAAAGCTGAACTTTCACAGCCAGGCCCAACCCATCCCCGAGGCCGTGCTGATCGACGAAAAAGGCCACGATCGGGGCCTTTCGGAACATGGCGGCAAATGGGTCGTGCTGAACTTCTGGGCCACATGGTGCCCGCCCTGCCGGCACGAAATGCCCTCGCTCGACGCGTTGCAGAAAACCCTGGGCGGCGGCGATTTCGCCGTTGTGACCGTGGCCACCGGGCGTAACGCGCCCGCCGCGATCGACCGGCTGTTTGCCGAGCTGCAGATCACACAACTGCCCAGATGGCGCGACCAGGATTCGTCCCTGGCCCGGCGGATGGGCATCATGGGCCTGCCGGTGACGGTGATCCTGAACCCCCAGGGGCAAGAGGTCGCGCGCATGCAAGGCGATGCCGAGTGGAACAGCGACAGCGCCCTTGCGATCCTGGCCGCATTGATGAACGACTGATGAGGGCGGGATTGACCGCGCTGGCCCTGGCGCTGGCCCTTCCGGCACTGGCTTTGGCAGAGGATCGCATGCACCCCATTACCCAACAGACCGCCGGCGCGTGGTCCTTTCTCAGCGACCGGGTCATGGGCGGCGTCTCCCAGGGCGGTGTGGCCTATGGCCAAGAGGACGGCACCGGGTTCCTACGCCTGACCGGCGATGTCAGCACCGCCAACCGCGGCGGATTTCTGCAAATCCGGCGCGACATGATCCCGCCCGCCGGGGCGACGGGCATCATGCTGCGGGTGCGGGGCAACGGGGCGCGCTACTACGTCCATCTGCGCACCAGCGGGGTAAAGATGCCCTGGCAGTTCTACCAGGCCCCGTTCGACACCACGGCCGATTGGCAAGAGATCCGCATTCCCTTTGACACCTTCCGCCCCTCTGGCGGGTTTCAGCGCCAGAGGCTGCGCCCCGAAACCGTGCGCAGCGTCGGCATCGCGGCCTATGGCGCCGATTACCACGCCGATCTGTCGGTTGCGGGCGTGGGCTTCTACTAGGCCAGTGCGGCCACCCGCCCATGCGAAGGACAGGTGACCAGGTGGTCGTTGACCATGCCCACCGCCTGCATGAACGCATAGGTGATCGTCGGTCCGCAAAACCGGAACCCCGCCGTGCGCAACTCTTTCGAGATCTGCCGCGACAGCGCGGTTTCAGTCGGCACATCCGCCAGGGTGGCAAAGCGGTTCTGCACCGGCCGCCCCTCGACATGGCGCCACAGGAACTGTGAAAATCCCTCGCGCGCCTCGATCCGGGTCCAGGCGCGGGCGTTGCCGATCGTGGCCTCTATCTTGCCGCGATGGCGCACGATACCGGGATCGGCCAACAGGCGGGTGATCTGAACCTCGTCCCACCCGGCGATGACCTCGGGGGCGAACCCGGCAAAGGCCGCGCGGAAATTCTGCCGCTTCTTCAGAATGGTGATCCAGCTGAGCCCGGCCTGAAACCCGTCGAGAATCAGTTTCTCGAACAAGTCGCGACTGTCACGTTCGGGCACACCCCATTCGGTATCATGATAGGCGATATAAATTGGATCGCTTCCGCACCAGCCGCAGCGGCCTTCCATGTAATTCCCTTTCACAACATACCGTTACCCGGTCAGGGAAACTTTATCGCAAATTGGAACCAAATGCGAACATTCATACGCCCTTAACGGCTCACCCGCCAATTTGCACGTGGTCGGAGCGGAGGGAAACCATGTCGAGCGGGAAGTTTGATCCAAAAAGCGCCGTCGAGCCCGGGCAGGACAGCCCACTGTCGGCGGCGGTCACACAACGCGACAGGGACACCATCACCATGGTGCGCCACGCGCTGGCGCGGCACGATGTGATGCTGGCCTTTCAGCCCGTCGTGCAATGCATGGAAAACGGCAAGGTCGCCTTTTACGAGGGACTGATCCGGGTGCTGGATCAGTCCGGCCGGGTGATCCCCGCGCGCGACTTCATCGAGGTGGTGGAAACCAACGAACTGGGCCGCCAGATCGACTGCCTGGCGCTGGAAATGGGCCTGATCGCCCTGGCAGAGGCCCCTGGCCTGCGGCTGGCCATCAACATGTCGGCCCGTTCCATCGGGTACCCGCGCTGGCTCAGGACGCTGAACCGGGGGCTGGCGCGCGATCCCACCATTGCAGAACGCCTGATCCTGGAAATCACCGAGAGCTCGGCCATGGTGATGCCCGACATCGTCAGCGTCTTCATGAAGGATCTGCAGGCGCGCGGCATCGCCTTTGCGCTGGATGATTTCGGTGCTGGCTATACCGCCTTTCGCTATCTGCGAGAGTTCTATTTCGACATCCTCAAGATCGACGGCCAGTTCATTCGCGGCATCTCTGACAACCCCGACAATCAGGTTCTGACCGCCGCACTGATCTCGATCGCACAGCATTTCGACATGTTCAGCGTGGCCGAGAACGTGGAAAACGCCCAGGATGCGGCCTGGCTGGCGGCCGCCGGAATCGACTGCATGCAGGGCTATGCCTTCGGCGCGCCCTCGCTGGTGCCCCCTTGGCGGGAGGGGCGCGAAAAACGCCGCGCCTGAGTGCGCTCCGCGTTGCAAAGGCCCCCTATCTCAAGGGGTGCCTTTCCGCGAACGCATCCCCTATAGTCCGCCCCGACACCATACCCGAGGGGAAAAGGACCAACCCATGACTAACGCAGTGATCGTCTCAGCCGCGCGCACAGCGGTCGGCAGTTTCACCGGATCGTTCGCAACCGTCCCGGCGCATGAGCTGGGCCGCGTCGTGCTGGAGGCGCTGGTCGCCCGCGCCGGCATCGACAAGGCAGAGGTGTCGGAAACCATCCTGGGCCAGGTGCTGACCGCAGGCCAGGGCCAGAACCCTGCGCGCCAGGCCCATATCAACGCCGGCCTGCCCATCGAATCGTCCGCCTGGTCGATCAACCAGGTCTGCGGTTCTGGCCTGCGGGCGGTCGCGCTGGCCGCCCAGCACGTGATCCTGGGCGATGCCGACATCGTGGCCGCCGGCGGCCAGGAAAACATGTCTCTCTCGCCCCACGTCGCGCACCTGCGCGCGGGGCACAAGATGGGCGATATGAAGTTCATCGATTCGATGATCCGCGATGGCCTCTGGGATGCCTTCAACGGCTATCACATGGGCCAAACCGCCGAGAACGTCGCCCAGCAGTGGCAGATCAGCCGCGAGCAGCAGGACGAATTCGCCGTCGCGAGCCAGAACAAGGCCGAGGCCGCCCAAAAGGCGGGCCGTTTCGCCGACGAGATCGTCCCGGTGACCATTACCCATCGCAAGGGTGAAACCGTAGTCGATCAGGATGAATACATCCGTCACGGCGCCACGATCGAGGCCATGCAAAAACTGCGCCCCGCCTTTACCAAGGATGGCAGCGTGACCGCCGGCAATGCCAGCGGCCTGAACGACGGCGCCGCCGGTGTCCTGGTGATGCGTGCGGATGAGGCAGAAAAGCGCGGACTGGAACCGCTGGCGCGCATCGCCTCTTACGCGACCGCCGGGCTGGACCCGTCGATCATGGGCGTGGGCCCGATCCAGGCCTCGCGCAAGGCCCTGCAAAAGGCCGGCTGGACCCCCCAGGATCTGGAGCTGGTCGAAGCCAACGAGGCCTTTGCCGCCCAGGCCTGCGCGGTGAACAAGGACATGGGCTGGGATCCGGCCATCGTGAACGTCAACGGCGGCGCCATCGCCATCGGCCACCCGATCGGCGCCTCGGGCGCGCGCATCCTCAACACCCTTTTGTTCGAGATGCAGCGCCGCGGCGCGAAAAAGGGCCTGGCCACGCTGTGCATCGGGGGCGGCATGGGCGTCGCCATGTGCCTGGAACGCCCCTGATCCAAAATCGGGCGCGCAATATTGTTGCGCGTCCGGCATTTCTTGCGTAACAGGATTACCGACACGAAATCACATTCCCGGAGGAATCATGGCAAGAGTTGCACTCGTCACCGGCGGCACCCGCGGCATCGGCGCCGCCATCAGCAAGGCCCTGAAAGCCGAAGGTTACACCGTGGCCGCCAATTTCGCCGGCAACGAAGAGGCAGCGGCGCAATTCACCCAGGAAACCGGCATTCCCACCTATAAATGGTCGGTCGCCGACTATGACGCCTGCAAGGCCGGCATCCAGCGGGTCGAGGATGATCTGGGCCCCATCGACGTGCTGGTGAACAACGCCGGCATCACCCGCGATGCCCCGTTCCACAAGATGACGCCCGACCAATGGCGCGAGGTGATCGACACCAACCTGTCGGGCGTGTTCAACATGACCCACCCGATCTGGCCCGGCATGCGCGAGCGCAAATTCGGCCGGGTGATCGTGATCAGCTCGATCAACGGCCAGAAAGGTCAGTTCGCCCAGGTGAACTATGCCGCCTCCAAGGCCGGCGACCTTGGCATCGTGAAATCCCTGGCCCAAGAGGGCGCCCGGTTCGGCATCACCGCCAACGCCATCTGCCCGGGTTATATCGCCACCGAAATGGTCATGGCCGTGCCCGAAAAGGTGCGCGACGCGATCATCGGCCAGATCCCGGCCGGACGGCTGGGCGAACCAGAGGAAATTGCGCGCTGCGTGACTTTCCTGGCCTCGGACGATGCCGAATTCCTCAACGGTTCGACGATCTCGGCCAATGGCGGGCAATTCTTCGTCTGATCCAGATGAACGGCCAAGGCCAGACCGCGAACGCGGGCGCGCATTGCGCGCGCCCTGCCGCTTCTTGCTGGCAAAAATGCCCGGTTTCCCCACCCCACCGCCGCGCGAAACGCTCTGGCCGGCGCATGGCGTTGGGGATATTGCAGGTCCATGACACGACTGCGCGCCACAGCGATCGGATTTCTGGCCATTCTGCTATGGTCATTTCTGGCGCTTTTTACCGTCGGCACGGCGCCCGTTCCGCCGCTGCAACTTAACGCGATCTGTTTTGGAATCGGCGGTACGATCGGGCTGATATGGGTGGCCGCGACCGGCACGGGCCACACGTTGCGGGCGGTTCCGCTGCGCGTCTATGCGTTTGGCACCGCGGGGTTGCTGGGCTATCACGCACTTTATTTTTCGGCGCTGCGGCTGGCGCCCGCGGCCGAGGCGGGGTTGATTGCCTATCTCTGGCCACTGCTGATCGTGTTGTTTTCCGGCCTTTTGCCGGGTGAGCGGCTGCGGTCGGGTCATGTCCTGGGCGCGCTGGTGGCCTTTTGCGGCGCGGCGCTGATCGTGACGCGCGGGTCCGGCGGGTTTGAGGGGGCGGCCTTGCCCGGCTATGGGTTGGCGCTGCTCTGTGCACTGACCTGGTCCGGCTATTCGGTCCTGTCGCGCCGGTTGGGTGCGACGCCAACCAGCAGCGTGGCGGTGTTTTGCCTGGCAAGTGCCGCGCTGTCGCTGCCGATGCACCTGGCACTGGAACCGACCGTCTGGCCGGACAGTGCGATGGGTTGGGCCAGTGTCTTGGCCCTGGGCGCCGGACCCGTAGGGCTGGCGTTTTATGTCTGGGATATCGGGGTAAAACGGGGTGACATCCAGATCCTGGGCGTGGCCAGCTATGCCGCGCCGCTGTTGTCCACGCTGGTTCTGGTCGTTACCGGGATCGCCGCGGGATCAGCCACGCTTTTCATCGCGGCGGGGCTGATCGCGGCGGGGGCGGCGCTGGCCGCGCGGGCCAGCGCGCGGTCTTCTCAGGCCTGAGACAGACGTTCGATCTGTTCTTTCAGGCGCAGCTTTTGTTTCTTGAGTTCGGCGATCTGAACGGTGTCGGCGGCCGGGGTTCGTTGGGCCACTTCAACCTGTTGCGAGAGAGTTTGGTGTTTCTTGCGGAGTTCCTGCAGATGCGAACCCAGATTCATGGCCAGTATTCCTCTCCTTGGTGTCAGTCACATGACAAGTGCACCACGAAATGTGAGTCGTGTCACGTCCTTGAAATCGAAGAATTTGCACTTACCGGTGAAGTCAACAGGCCCAGGGCAATGCGGCGCCCCGCCGCAGAACCGCGCTGAGCATATCTGTATAGCTGTCGCCGTCGGCCATATGCCGTGCCCCCGCATGCAGCGTCAGCGGGGCAAGCAGCCGGAACGCCCCACGCCCGCCCTTGCGCGCCCGCACGATCACCAGTTTCGCCGCCCGGCCCGTGCGCGGCGCCAGCGGTAGCACCTCGGCCCCGCCCAGGCGGCTGTCCAGCGTGGCCAGCAAACCCGGCAACCTTTCGGCCCGCTGGATCACGGTCAGCCAACCCCGCGGGGCCAGCCGTCGCGTGGCGGTGTCGATCCACGCGGCCAGGGGCGTGGCCTCGCCCAGCGCGGTTTCCCGGCCCGGATTGTCGGCCGTGGTGCCCCGGTCGCGCAGGAAATAGGGGGGGTTCGCGAGAACGTGATCAAAGGTTTGCGCCCGCAACGCGGCAGGGGGATCGGTCAGATCGCCGGTCAGCACCTGCATCGCGATCCCGTTCTCGGCGGCGTTGCGTCGGGCCAGCGCGGCATAGTCCTCTTGCAGCTCAAGCCCGCTGAGGCGCAGCCCCGAAACGCGCGCGCCCAGGCACAGGCTGGCCGTGCCCACACCGCAGCCCAGTTCCAGCACGCTCTGGCCGGGGCTGGCGGGCACGGCGGCCGCCAGCAGCACCGGGTCGATCCCCGCGCGATACCCCGCCCCCGGCTGCCACAGCGCCAGACGCCCGCCCAGGAACTGATCGCAGGTCAGCCCCTCCATGACAGTCAGGCCCCGGGTTCCAGCGCGATGTCGTTGTCGCGCAGCACCGCGCGGGCGCGGAACAGATCGCAGTCCGCCACCATGATTCGGCGCGGCAAAACGCCTATTGATCCTTCAAGGACGCTCATGTGGACATCCATCTGAAAGCAGGCTATCTCCTCGCCCTGAAGCAGCATCGAGACATAGGCGACAAGCGTCGGGTCATTGGTGCGTATGAGTTCTTTCATGACAGCGACTTAAGGGCAGAAGCCGCCCTTTGTCGAGAAACCTGACGAGGCCGTGATGGGGCTGGACGACACAATCCGAAAACCGCATGAACGCCTTGCCGCGCTGCTGTCCAATGAGATGGTGGCGGTCGACGGGCTGATCCGCTCGCGCATGACCTCTGAATACGCGCCCCGCATCGACGAGGTGGCGGCCCACCTGGTGGGTGCTGGGGGCAAACGGCTGCGGCCGATGCTGACCATCGCGGCGGCGCGGATGTGCGGCTATGACGGGCCTTATCACATCAACCTGGCGGCCACGGTGGAATTCATCCACACCGCCACGCTGTTGCATGACGACGTGGTGGACGAAAGCGGCCAGCGGCGCGGGCGGCCCACGGCGAACCTGCTGTGGGACAACAAGTCCAGCGTCCTGGTGGGCGATTACCTGTTCGCGCGCTCGTTCCAGTTGATGGTCGAGCCGGGCAATTTGCAGGTTCTGGACATCCTGTCGAACGCCGCTGCCGTGATCGCCGAGGGCGAGGTTTTGCAACTGACCGCCGCGCGCGATCTGTCCACGACCGAGGATGTCTATCTCAAGGTGGTGCGCGGCAAGACCGCCGCGCTCTTTGCCGCCGCGACAGAGGTTGGCGGCGTGATCGCGGATATGCCCGAGGAACAGGTGCGCGCGCTTTACACCTATGGCGACGCGCTGGGCGTCAGCTTTCAGATCGTGGACGACCTGCTGGACGTGGCCGGTGATGCCAAATCCACCGGCAAGAATATCGGTGACGATTTCCGCGAACGCAAACTGACCCTGCCGATCATCAAGACCGTGGCCCGCGCCGACGCCGAGGAACGGGCCTTTTGGCAGCGGACCATCGAAAAGGGCGATCAGCGCGAGGGCGATCTGGAACACGCGCTGGCGCTGATGGACCGCCACGGCGCGATCGCCGACACCCGGACAGAGGCCTTGGCCTGGGCCGCGCGCGCCAAAGAGGCGCTGACCCATCTGCCCGCGCATGAAATCCGCGACATGCTGAACGACCTGGCCGATTACGTGGTTGCGCGGCTGAACTAGGCCCGCGCGCGCCCCGCCCCCGGTTGGATTTCCGATCATTCCCCTGACCGGCGCTGCCCCACGCGCGGCGGTTATCTGCGCGCGCCGGTGACGGTCCGGTTCACAGGGTAAACGGCGCGGCGGCCTCGACCCACCAGGTGGGGGCGGTGGTGCGGATCGCCGCGGCGGCGGTCTCTGCCTCGGCCCTTGTGTCATAAATCCCGAAACAGGTCGCCCCAGACCCCGACATCCGCGCCAACAGGCAGCCCGGCGTCGCGGAAATCGCGTCCAGTACATCGCCGATCACCGGGGCGGCCGCGCGGGCCGGCCCCTCAAGGTCGTTGCGCTGCGCCGTCAGCCAATGGGCCATCACGGCGGCCGTGGACCAACCGGGCGGATGCGGCATCGCCGGGTTATCCTTGCGCGTCAGGGCCTTGAACACGACCGGCGTGGGCACCTCGACCCCGGGATTGACCAGCACCAGACCCATGGGCGGCAAATCCGGGCCCTCGGTGATCTCTTCGCCGACGCCGCGCATGCGCAGGGCGCGCGGGGCCAAACATACCGGCACATCCGCACCCAATGTCAGCACCCGGTCGGCATCCGGCAACGCGACGCCCCAAAGCCCCGCCAGCCCCCTGAGGGCGGCGGCGGCATCGGACGATCCCCCGCCGATCCCCGCCGCAGCGGGCAGGTGTTTATCCAAGGTGATCGCCGCCCCTCGGCCTGCCCCGAACAGCGCGGCGGCGCGCAGCACCAGGTTGCGCCCGTCGGTCGGAACGCCCTCGGCCCGCGGGCCGGTAACGGTCAGGGTCAGGTCGTCGGCAGGGGCCAGGGACAACCGGTCACCCACATCGGCAAACACCACCAGGCTGTCCAGCAGGTGATAGCCATCCGCCCGCTGCCCGGTGACATGCAGCGTCAGGTTGATCTTGGCCGGCGCAAAGGCCTCAACCGTCATTGGCGGGCCTCAACGGCTCGGCGCCCTCTTCCTCGAGCACGGCATCAAGACCCACCTCCAGCTTGCGCCGGATGCGGTCGGCCTCTTCCTGCTCGGGCTCAAAGGACAGCGCACGGCGCCATTGGAACCGCGCCTCGACCCGGCGGCCCACGGCCCAATAGACATCGCCCAGGTGATCGTTGACGATCGGATCGACCGGCATCAGCGCGGCGGCGCGTTCCATATGCGGTACAGCCTCGGGATAGCGGCCCAGGCGATACAGCACCCAGCCCAGACTGTCGGTGATATATCCGTCGCCGGGCCGCGCCGCGACCGCACGTTCGATCATCGCCAGCGCCTCGTCCAGGTTGGTCTGCATCTTGACATAGGAATAGCCCAGATAGTTCAGCACCTGCGGCTGGTCCGGTTCCAGTTCCAGCGCGGTGCGGAAATCGGCCTCGGCCTGGGGCCACTCTTCCAACCGCTCGTGGGTGATGCCGCGGGCGTAATAGACGATCCATTGCCCCCGCTCGGGCGTCTCGAACAGCGCGATGGCCTGGTCATAGGCCTTTCGCGCCTCGTCGAACCTTTCCATCCCGCGCAGCGTGTCGCCCAGCGTCACATGGATGATGGCAACCTTGGGAAAGGCTGCCGCCAACTCGCGCAGCACCGCGACCGCACCATCCGCGTCGCCGGTGCGGCGCAGGGCCTCGGCCCGGCCCAGTTCGGCGGCGTAAAAGGCGGGATCCTCGGGCGGCACGGTGGCGTAGGTCTCGATCGCCAACTCATAGCGGTCCTGCGCCTCGAGCAGGCTGGCCGACAAAAGAACCGCGTCGGAATTCGCCGGATCCAGGAACTGCGCCAGACGCGAATAGACCAGCGTATAGCTGTCCATCGCGTCGCCGTTCAGCGCCCCCGCGACGGTATAAAACACCTCGGATGCGCCTTCGGTGGCGTTCTCGATCATGTCAAAGGGCAGGGTTTCGCCCGCGACCAGACGGGCACGCAGATCGGCCACGCCGGGATCGACCTCCCTCCCGAAGGCCGCGTCGATCAACTCGATCGCGGCGGGGTTGCGTTCCAGTTGGCTCAGCACCTCGGCATGGGCCAGGATACCGCGCCTTGTGGCGCGCAACGGACCGGCGGCATCGCCCGAGAATATCTCGTCCGACCCCTCGAAATCGCCCACCGCCGCCAGGGCCAGCGCCTTGTGATACAACCCGAACGAGCGCAGCCCGGTCGCCTTGGCCGAGGCATCGAACGCCTCCAGCGCCTCGGACATGCGGCCCGCGCCAAACTGCGCCCAGGCCCGGATCAGCCCATCGACCAGCGGCCCCGCGCTGCGCCCGGCATCCAGATCGGCCAGCAACTGATCATAGGCGCCGCGCTTCATCTGCTCGGCGGTCAGCACCAGGATACCGACCTGGCTGCGGATGCCGGTGGTTTCCAGCCGGCGGGCGATCGGCACCGCCTTGTCGATCTCGCCCAGGGCAACAAAGGCCACCAGCGCGTTTTCCATCAGCATGGGGTTCGATGGATCGCGGGCCAGGGCCATGCCGTAGTATTCGGCCGCCGTGCGGTAATCGCTGAACATGCTGGCCTGGCGCGCGGCCAGATAGGGCCCGGCAAGCCCCTCTTGCGCCTTGAGCGGGGCCGCGAGGCACAGCGCGGCGAGACCAAGGGCAAGGGCGGAAAGGCGCGGCGAAAAAGCAGCCAATGGGACACTCCGGTTGATTTGCAGGGAAAGGTAGAGCCCCGGTGCGCCCAAGGCAATGCAGCGCACCCGTGTCCGCCCGCGAAACACCCCCGCGTCGCGCGGAAGTTACATGTTTGGATAGTTCGGCCCATCCCCGCCCTGGGGCGTCACCCAGGTGATGTTCTGGCTGGGATCCTTGATATCGCATGTCTTGCAATGGACGCAGTTTTGAAAATTGATGACAAAGCGCGGATCCTTGCCCTCTTCCTCGACCACCTCATAGACGCCCGCCGGGCAGTATCGCTGGGCGGGTTCGTCATAGATCGGCAGGTTGACCTTGACCGGAATGTCGGGGTCGGTCAGCCGCAGGTGGCAGGGTTGGCTTTCCTCGTGGTTGGTGAACGAAAACGCCACGTTGGTCAGCCGGTCAAAACTGATCTTGCCATCGGGTTTGGGATAGTCGATCGGCGCGAAATCGGCGGCCTTTCCGGTGGCCTGGGCATCGTTGCGGCCGTGGGACACGGTGCCCAGCGGGTTCCAGCCCGTCAGGTTGGCCACCCACATATCGAACCCGCCCAGCGCCGTTGCCAGCGCGGTGCCATATTTGGACCACAGCGGTTTCACGTTGCGCACGCGTTTGAGATCCTTGGCGATCTCGCCGGCATGCAGGGCCACGTCGTAGTCATCCAGGATATCGCCCGCGCGGCCCGCCTTGATCGCCTTGACGGCGGCCTTGGCGGCCTCGATCCCCGACATCATGGCATTGTGGTTGCCCTTGATGCGCGGCACGTTCACCAGCCCCGCCGTACAGCCCAAGAGCGCGCCCCCCGGGAACGCCGCCTGCGGCACCGACTGATAGCCGCCCTCGGAAATCGCCCGCGCGCCATAGGCCACCCGCTTGCCGCCCTTCAGCAGGTCGGCGACGATCGGATGATGCTTGAACCGCTGGAATTCCATATAGGGGTAAAGGTGCGGGTTCTCATAATTCAGATGCACCACGAACCCGACGAAGAGCTGGTTGTTCTCGGCGTGATAGATGAACGACCCGCCCCCTGCATTGCCATCCAGCGGCCAGCCCATGGTATGGGTGACGGTGCCTTCGCGGTGCTTGGCGGGGTCGATCTCCCAGACCTCTTTCATGCCGATGCCGAATTTCTGCGGCTCGCGTCCCTCGGACAGGCCGTATTTCGCGATCACCTGCTTGGACAATGATCCGCGCACGCCCTCGGCCAGGAAAACGTATTTGCCGTGCAGCTCCATTCCCGGTTCGAAATTCGGCCCCGGCGTGCCATCGGCATTGCGCCCGAATTCACCCGCGACGACGCCCTTGACCTCGCCATCCTTGCCCCAGACGATTTCGGAACAAGCCATGCCGGGGAAGATTTCCACACCCAGCGCCTCTGCCTGTTCGGCCAGCCAGCGGCACACGTTGCCCATCGAGACGATGTAATTGCCGTGATTGCTCATCAGCGGCGGCATCAGCCAGTTGGGAAAGCGCATCTTGCCCGCATGACCCAGGAAGATGAAATTGTCGCGCTTGACCTGCACCGTGACCGGCGCGCCGCGCTCTTTCCAGTCGGGAAACAGCGCGTCCAGACCGATCGGGTCCAGCACCGCGCCCGACAGGATATGCGCGCCGACCTCGGACCCTTTTTCCAGCACCACGACGGACAGATCGGCATCGAGTTCCTTGAGCCGGATCGCGGCCGACAGGCCCGATGGTCCGGCCCCCACGATCACGACGTCATACTCCATCGATTCCCGTTCGATCTCGGCCATGTGCTTTCCTTTCTCGAACGGCCCGCGCGCCGCCCTCGCTAGATCAGTTCTGCAAACCGTTATCGCAGGCCCTCGCCCAGCGTCAATTGCAACGCAACATCATTTCGCTGCACGGCGGCATGCCGCAACACTTGGCCGCGCGGGGCCTTGGCGGATCCATGCGCGGGCGGCGCATGCCCTCTTGCAATCTTTCCCGCTCTCGGGTCAGGTGAGATGCCAAGATCAATGGCGGCGGGCCAAAATCCGCGTCTGCCCCAAAAGCAATTGCCCTGAAGAGACCTATGGAAAAGATACCGATGACCCGCGCGGGCCATGCCGCGCTTGATGAAGAGCTCAGAAAGCTGAAGTCGGTCGAACGCCCCGCAGTTATCCGGGCGATCGCCGAGGCGCGCGAACATGGCGATCTGTCCGAGAACGCCGAATACCACGCCGCCCGGGAAAAGCAGAGCTTCATCGAGGGGCGGATCAAGGAACTGGAAAGCCTGCTGTCGCGGGCCGACGTGATCGACCCGGCGAAACTGTCCGGCGCGATCAAGTTCGGCGCGACCGTCAAACTGATCGACGAGGACAGCGACGAGGAAAAAACCTATCAGATCGTCGGTGAGGCCGAGGCCGATATTGAAAAGGGCCTTTTGAACATCAAGTCCCCCCTCGCCCGCGCCTTGATCGGCAAGGAAGAGGGCGACAGCGTCGAAGTACGCACCCCCGGTGGCGATCGCGGCTACGAGGTGCTGAACGTCCGCTATATCTAAAGCCGAAAGCGCGGGGTCCGACAGGATGGCGGAGGAAAAGAAGAACAAGCCGTTCGAGCTGGGGGTTTTTTCCGCCCTTGGCCGCGAGGGCGGGCTGACCACGGCGGATATCGTCGCGCTGGCGCTCAGCCTGGTCTGGTTGGCCCTGGCCGGGGCGTTCTTCACCTTTGCCCGGTTCGGCGAGACACAACTCAGCTTTGATCCGCTGACCTTCATCCTGGTGCTTTTGGCGGTGGTGATGCCGGTCGCCCTGATCTGGGTCGGGGCGTCGGCCGCAAAAAGCGCGCGCATCATGCGCGAGGAATCCACGCGCCTGCAGGCCGCGATCGACGCCATGCGCCATACCTATATCCAACAGCAGCAAAGCGCCGGAATGGGCATCCGCCCCTCGGTCGAGCAGAAACTGGACGAGATCGCGCAGGCCCAGAAACAGACCGAGAGCGTGATCGCCACCTTTGCCACCCGGCGCGACCGTGGCGGTGCCGCGCCCGTTGCCCCACCGCCCGCGCCCGTGACCGCCAGGGGCGCGGACAGCGATCAGCCCTCGCTGGCGCTGGGCACCCCCGCCGAAGAGATGCTGCCACCGCTGGACACCGAGGAATTCATCCGCGCGCTGAATTTCCCCGAGACCGCCGAGGACCGAGAGGGGTTTCGCGCCCTGCGCCGCGCGCTTGAGGATCGCGTCGCTGCCAAGCTGGTGCGCTCGGCCCAGGATGTGCTGACCCTGCTTAGCCAGGATGGCATCTACATGGACGACCTGCGCCCCGACCGCGCCCGCCCCGAGGTCTGGCGCAAATTCGCCCATGGCGAACGCGGCCCCGCTGTGGCCGCACTGGGCGGGGTGCGCGATCGGTCCTGCCTGGCGCTGACCGCCGGGCGGATGAAACAGGATCCGATCTTTCGCGATGCAGCGCACCATTTCCTGCGCCAGTTCGATCGTGTGCTGGCCGAGTTCGAGCAGACCGCCAGCGACCAGGACCTGGCCGATCTGGCCGAAACGCGCACCTCGCGGGCGTTCATGCTGCTGGGTCGGGTGACCGGGATGCTGGGCTGACCAGTGCGCACAGCGTCGGGCCACACTGCGCGCCCAGAATCCAGCCCTCTTCGTTGATCCGCGGATCATCGGCCGGTGTGGCAAAGAGATCGGCAAGCCGCCCGGCCCCCTGCATCGCCAGCACCGCGCGCGCCATCAGCCGCACCTGCGCGGCATCGCGGATCCCGCCCGCGCGGCGCACCGCGGGGTCCAGCAGCGCGGGATAGATTTCGGCCAGGACGATCGGTGCCTGCCACCCCTCAAAGGGCCAAACCGCCAGCGCCTGCCCGAACCGCGCCGCCAGGCGGTGCAGCATCGGCACCCCCACCAGCACCTGCGATCCCACGGCACCGGTGGTAAACAGCTTCCACACCGGCTGGGCGCGCGGCACGGCCTCTTCGACCGCGCGCCGTTCGGGCAGACCGTGACCGTGGCGCAACCGCCCCCGGTCCGGCAAATGCGCCAGCGCCAGCCCGGCCGGCCGCCCCCAGAACGGCCCCACCCCGTCAAAGCCCGCATTGATCCGGTCGGCCAGCGCAAAGCGGTTGTTGCCATTGTCCGGCCCGTCGCGCAGATGCGCCGCCAGCCAGGCCCAGACCGCCTGGGCCCGATCCTGACCGGTCAGCGCGCGGGCAAATCCCATTGGATAGCCAAAGGCGAAATCCAACCCCAGCAGCACCCGCCGTCCCGCCGCACATTCCGCCGCCAGCAGGGCGCTCAGCACGGCCTCGGCGCCTGCGCGGGTCCGGTGATACTGCACGTCGATTTCCCCGCCGCGCGCCACCGCCACCCAGATCGCATCCGCCGAGGGCCGCACCGGCGAGGGTGTCGCGCGCGCCGACCAATCGGCCATCACCACGGTGTCAAAGGGCCTCATGACGCCTGCCAGATCAGACCGACCATCCGCATCTCGCACCCCCGATTTCCGATTGCATCGCCCTGGCCAAAGACTTACCCCGCCCTGTATCCGCACAGTAGAGCCGCCCCATGCCCGCCTCCAGCCTCAAATCCGCCTATTGGACCGGCTTTCGCCATGCCGCACCGTTCCTGCTGGTGGTGGTGCCCTTTGCCCTGCTGTTCGGCGTCGTCGGGACCGAGGCAGGACTGAACCTGACCCAGGTCATGGGCTTTTCGGTGCTGGTCATCGCCGGCGCGGCACAGTTCACCGCCGTACAGCTGATGGCCGAGAATGCGCCGACGCTGATCGTGCTGGTCACCGCACTTGCCGTGAACCTGCGCATGGCGATGTATTCGGCCTCTCTCACGCCGTATCTGGGGGCCGCGCCGCTGTGGAAACGGGCGCTGATCGCCTATTTCCTGGTCGATCAGACCTATGCCATCGGCCATGCCCGGTTCGAGGCCCGTCCCGAGATGACCCTGCCCGAGCGGCTGGCCTATATCTTTGGCGCGATCACCCCGATCTGCCCGATGTGGTATGTGATGACCCTGGTCGGCGCACTGGCTGGGCAGGGTATCCCGCCCGAATACGCGCTGGATTTCGCCGTTCCGATCACCTTTCTGGCGCTTGTCGCGCCTGCATTGCGCACCCTGGCCCATGTTGCCGCGGCGGGCGTGTCGGTCACGCTGGCGCTGGTTCTGGCCGGGGTGCCCTATAGCGGCGGGGTCTTGATCGCGGGGCTGGCGGCGATGATCGTCGGCGCCCAGGTCGAACTGTGGATGGAGCGGCGGACATGACCCAAAGCAACGCCGAGATCTGGTTCATCATCGTCGCGATGGGCATCGGCACCTTTCTGGTGCGGTTTTCATTCCTGGGCATGATCGGCGAGCGCAAGATGCCGCCCTGGGTGCTGCGTCACCTGCGCTATACGCCGGTGGCGGTGTTGCCCGCGCTGGTCGCGCCGATGGTTGTCTGGCCTCAGGCGACGGGGGGCAGTTTCGATCTGCCGCGCGTTCTGGCCGCGGCGGCGACGCTGGGCATCGGCTATTGGACCAAGAACGTGCTGGCGGCAATCGGCGCGGGGGCCGGAACGCTTTACGCGATGCTGTACCTGCTGGGCTAGTTTGCCGTCACCAGGTCGGCCACGCGGGCACGTTGTTGCGCCTTCAAGATATCCAGGTTCTCATCGGGGTCGTCGTCATAGATCTTTTCGGTGCGCACCCCGGGCAAGCGGCCAAAGGCCTGCATGATCTTTTTCGGACTCATGGTGTTGGGGATCGTTTCGAACCCGGGCACCTGGCGCAGCACGTCACTGGTTGAGCTGGCACAGAATGCCTTGGGCGACGCGCCGAACTGTTCGGCCACGCGCTGGGCACGCAGGGCTGTCTCGGGGCTGACCTCTACGGTCTGCATCACGACGTGGTATGTCTCGCGCGCATGATAGTCGATAAAGAAATTCAGCATGGTCGGCGTGATGCCGTAGATGACATCGTTGCGTTCCGGCGCGAGGCGGTGCCACCAACTGCCCGCCGGATCAAAGATCACCCGCTGACCCGCATTGATCATCAGCGCCGAATGCGCCCCGCTGCCCGACCGGTTGGACACCATGGTGAACAGCGTGATCGAGGGCGGCGCGTTGTGCCGATAGGCGGCGCGGGCGACGGCCTCATCCGGGGCCCAGACGGACTTTGCCCCGCAACCAATCAGCAAAAGGGGCAACAAAAGGGCAAGCAGAATTCGACGCATGATCTTGGGTCCGGCGCATTGTGTAAGCTCAAGCCCTTACTGTGCAGGGAAACATGACAAAGGCAAGACCGGCACCGGGTTTGCCCGCCACGGGGGGCGCCACGCGCTCAGTGATCGGACACCGCCTGGAACAGCCACGCACCATCGGCACGACGCCAGCGCCGGGCCCGGCCGGTCAGATAAAGGTGGTTCACATGGCCCACGGCCTCGACCAGGGCGAGGGTGTATTCGCCTGCGCCAATCTCTCGCCGGAACAGCGCACCGAAACACCCGCAGGCGGTGTGCGGCTGATCCAGATGCGCGATCAGACGGTCCAGGGCCCCGTGGTGGTTGTCGATCAACTGGCCCAGCCGCATGGGCAACCCGGTAAACGGCAGCTTGTGCCCGGGCAGCACCAAGTGGTCGTCGCGCGCATGGGTGGCCAGCCGCGCACAGCTTTCCAGCCATCCCGCGACCGGATCATTCAGCGGTTCGGTCGCATAGACACCCAGGTTGGGCGAGATCGACGGCAGCAACTGATCCCCGCCGATCACCAGGTTGTCGTCCCTGCTCCACAGCGTGAGGTGATCGGGCGCATGCCCGTCGCCCAGCCGCACGTCCCAGTCGCGCCCACCTGCCGCGATCACATCCCCCTCGGCCAGGTTTTGAAAACCCAGCGGCATCGGCGCCACCGTGTCGGCAAAGTTGAAGGGGCGTTCCGCCGCGCGCTGCTGCAACAGCTGGGGATCCATGCCCGCGCCGCGCCAATGGGCCAGGGTCTCGGGCGCGGGGCGGTCCTGTTCATCCAGTTGCAGCATCCGCGCGAACAGCCACGCCGTGCGGGTGGTCCACAGCTCTGCCCCGTGCTCGGCCTGGAACCATCCGGCCAGTCCCACGTGATCGGGGTGGTGATGGGTGACGAATACGCGGTTGACCGGTCGCCCGCCCAGCGGACCGGCCAGCAGCCCCTGCCAGATCGCGCGGCTGCGGCGGCTGGATATCCCGGTATCGACCAGCGTCCAGCCATCGCCATCGTCCAGCGCATAGACATTCACATGGTCCAGCGCCATCGGCAACGGCAGGCGCAGCCACAAGATACCCGGCGCGATCTGAACCGCCCCCTCGGGCGTGGGCGGATCGGCAAAGGGATAGCGGATCGGCGCGCGGCTGGCGTCCATCAAGCGACCAGATCGTCGGGCGACAACGCGTATAGCCCCGCCGCCCCGGCCCGCGCCTGGGCCAGCAGCGCGCCATGTTCGGGCAAGAGCCGCGCGATGAACACCCGCGCCAGGTCCGTGCGGCGCCCCGTCCCGCCCTCGGCCCGGGCGGCGGCCAGATGGGCATGCCCCCCCAGCACCCGCGCCCAGGCGCGCAGGAACGGCACCGCCCCGGCAAAGCGTTCGTTCGCCTCTTGGGTCAGCATCCATTCGGTGGTCTCGCGCAGGGATTCCGCGGCGGCCCAAACCTCTCCGGCCAGATCCGGCAGCAAGGCGCGGGCGGCCTCGGCCCCTTGTTCGACCTCTTCCAGCAGGCGCCAGGCGGCCTCTCCGCCATCCATCAGCTTGCGGCCCACCAGGTCCATCGCCTGAATCCCGTTGGTGCCCTCGTAGATCGTGGTGACGCGCACGTCGCGCAAGAACTGCGCCGCGCCAGTCTCTTCGATGAATCCCATGCCGCCATGCACCTGCATCCCCATCGAGGCCACTTCGACCCCGATATCGGTGCCATAGGCCTTGGCGATCGGGGTCAGAAAGGCAGCGCGCGCGATCCAGTCGGCCTCGGCGGTGGCGGTGCCCATGTCGATGGCCACCGCACAGGACAGCGCAATCGCACGGGCCGCGAACACCTCGGCCTTCATGGTGGCCAGCATCCGGCGCACATCGGCATGATCGACGATGGCCCCGGTGCCATCCCCCACCGGGGTGCGGCCCTGCGTTCGATCCAGCGCATAGGCCAGCGCGTGCTGATAGGCCCCCTCGGCCACGCCGATGCCCTGAATGCCGACGCCCAGCCGCGCGTTGTTCATCATGGTGAACATCGCGGCCATCCCCTTGTTCGGCGCGCCGATCATCCAGCCGGTCGCGCCGTCATACTCCATCACCGCCGTCGGGCTGCCATGCAGGCCCATCTTATGCTCCAGGCTGACCACCCGCAGGCTGTTGGCCACGCCGGGGGTGCCGTCGGCATCCGGGATGTTGCGCGGCACCAGGAACAGGCTGATCCCCTTGGTGCCCGGCGCTGCGTCGGGCAGGCGCGCCAGAACCAAGTGCACGACATTGTCCAGAAACTCGGCATCCGCCCAGCTGATATAGATCTTTTGCCCGGTGATCGCGTAGGTGCCGTCACCATTGGGCCGGGCGGTGCTGCGCAGCGCACCCACGTCCGACCCGGCCTGCGGTTCGGTCAGGTTCATGGTGCCGGACCATTCCCCGGAAATCAGCTTGGGCAGATACAGCGCCTTGATCTCGTCACTGGCGTGATGTTCCAACGCCTCGATCTGGCCCTGGGTCAACAGCGGGTTCAGCTGCAATGCCAGACAGGCGCCCGACATCATCTCGGACACCGCCATGGCCAGGGTCTGCGGCAGGCCCATGCCACCATGTTCCGGCGGCGCGGCCACCGCGACCCAGCCCCCATCGGCAATCGCGCGATACCCCTCGGCAAATCCCGGAGAGCTGCGCACGACCCCGTTTTCCAGCCGCGCGGGATGCAGATCCCCCACCCGCTGCAACGGCGCCATGACGGTTTCGCACAGCTTGCCCGCCTCGGTCAGGATCGCCGCCGTCATATCGGGCGTCGCCTCGGCGAAACGGTCGGTCTGGGTGACCTGGGACAGGCCGACAACATGATCAAAGATGAACCTGAATTCGTCCACGGGTGCGCGGTATGGCATGGTTTCCTCCCCTCGCGGGCGCCTTGTCCCCGGACCGGCGCAGCTTTATGTGATCTCAATGCGTTGGACCGAGGGTATCCTAACCCCCCGCCCTATCAAGGCCAAACGCAACGTCACCGGAGGCGCGCTTGGATACGGAAATCCTGATCCCCGATACCGCGGGCCTGAACCGCGCGGCGACGCTGTTGCGCACCGGCGCCCTTGTCGCCTTTCCGACCGAGACGGTTTACGGGCTGGGCGCGGATGCCTGCAACGACCGCGCCGTGGCGGGCATCTTTGCGGCCAAGAACCGGCCCAGCTTCAACCCGCTGATCGTACATGTGGCCGACCTGGGGGCAGCGCGCCGGATCGCGGTGTTCGATGACGCCGCAGACCGGTTGGCCGACAGCTTTTGGCCCGGCGCGCTGACCCTGGTGTTGCCGCTGCGCGAAGGGGCCGGTTTGTCCCCGCTGGTGACCGCCGGGCTGAGCAGCGTTGCGGTGCGGGTGCCCGATCACCCGGTGGCGCGCGGGCTGCTGGCGGCATTCGGCGGGCCGGTCGCGGCACCCTCGGCCAACCCATCGGGCGCGATCAGCCCGACGCGGGCCGATCACGTCATCGCCGGGTTGAACGGGGTCATCGCGGCGGTGGTCGACGGCGGACCCTGCCCGGTGGGGGTGGAATCCACGATCATCGGGTTTGATCCCGCGCCGGTGCTGCTGCGCCCCGGCGGGTTGCCGGTCGAGGCGATCGAGGGATGCCTGGGGTTCAAACTGGGGGCCCACGCGCCCGGCGCGACGCCCAGCGCGCCCGGTCAGCTCGCCTCGCACTACGCGCCGCGGGCGCAGGTGATGTTGAACGCGGCGGACCCGCCTGAGGGCGCGCTATGGCTGGGCTTTGGTCCGGGATGCGCGGCGGCGGCGCTGAACCTGTCGCCGGCGGGCGACCTGGTCGAGGCCGCGGCCAACCTGTTCCACTATCTGCGGGCATTGGACGGGCGCGCGACCCCGGGACAGGCCATCGCGGTGGCGCCGATCCCCGATCACGGGCTGGGCCGCGCCATCAACGACCGGCTGCGCCGCGCCGCCGCGCCGCGCCCCTGACCCTCAGGCCCGCCCGGCGGCAGAGGACAACATCAGCGGATCGATTCCCAACGTGCCCAGCGCGCGTTCCCATTTGCGGGCATCGGCCCCCGTAAAGATCAGATCGGGGTCCGCGTCGCAGGTCAGCCAGCCATTCTGGCCAATCTCACCCTCCAGCTGGCCCGGCCCCCATCCCGCATACCCCAGGGCCAACAGCACCGATTTCGGCCCCTTCCCGCTGGCGATCGCCTGCAACACGTCCAGCGTCGCGGTCATGCCGAACCGGCTGTCGACCCGCAGGGTCGCATCGCTGCCCCCGTCGTAATCGCCCGAATGCAGCACGAAACCGCGCCCATGTTCGACGGGGCCGCCGAAATGCACCCGGATATCAGGCGCTTGGGGATCACGCGGGATATCCAGTTGCTCCAGCAGTTCGGCAAAGCTGAGCTGGCTCATCGGCTTGTTCACGATCAGGCCCATCGCGCCCTCGTCCGAATGGGCGCACAGGAACACCACGCTTTTGTCAAAGCGCGGATCGCCCATGCCGGGCATCGCAATCAATAGTTTACCGCCTAGATGCATCTGTCCCACCGGGTTTGCCCCAGGGTCAAGCATGTGCCCCCACCCGCCCCGGCGCAAGGGCGGGGTGGGACAATTTTCACCGCCGTCTCGCCCGAATGTGATTTCTCAATGGGCGGGGGGTGCTTATGTTCGCCGGATGATGATGACACATCTCAAACGCACGGCCGCGACGGCGCTTCTTGTCCTTGGACTGGTCCAACCGGCCAGCGCCGGCGGGCCGCAGGGTGGCCTTGTCAGCGCCGAGATCCTGCCCGGCTGGCAGACCGAGACCGGCACCTACATGGCCGGGCTGCGTCTGCGTCTTGCGCCGGGATGGAAGACCTATTGGCGCGCCCCGGGGGATGCGGGCATCCCGCCACGGTTCGACTGGGACGGGTCCGACAACGCGGCGTCGGTGCAGGTACACTGGCCCACGCCCAAGGTGTTTTCGTCCAACGGGATGCGCACCATCGGCTATGAGAACGAGGTGATCCTGCCGATCGAGGTCACCCCGCGCGACGCGAACCAGCCGATGGAGTTGCGCGGCCGGGTCGAGCTGGGCGTTTGTCATGATATCTGCATGCCCATGGAGCTGCGCCTGAGCGGGCACCTGTCCGCCGATGGGCAGGCCGAACCGATCCGCGCGGCCCTTCAGGCGCAACCGCTCAGCGCGCACGCGGCGCGGGTTGGCCAGGTGCGCTGCACGGTTTCGCCCCTCGCCGACGGGCTGCGGCTGACCGCGGTGATCGACGTGCCCAGCCTGGGCGGACAAGAGGCGGCGGTGTTCGAATTGACCGACCCGTCGGTCTGGGTGTCCGAGGCGGACCTGTCGCGACAGAACGGCCAGTTGGTGGCCAGTTCCGACCTGGTGCCGGTCAGCGGCGCGCCCTTTGCGTTGGACCGGTCGTCGGTGCGCATAACCCTGCTGGGCACCGAGCGGTCGGTCGATATCGCGGGCTGCACCGGGCGCTAGGCGCGCGCGGTGCCCCGCCCTGCCGCTTAGGGTCGCGGCGCCAAACGCCGCCCCAGGATCGCCGCAGCCCCCCCATAGACGGCCAGCAGCATTACCGCCGCCCCCACCAGGAACAGCGCCAGCGCCGCCGGCATCGCCGGGGCCTTGGCCAGGGCAGGCATCAGCGCGGCAAAGATCCCCGGCAAACTGCCGGTCACGATCACAGCCCCCAGCGTGCCGGCAAAAAGCACGCCCAGTCCCAGCGCAGCCCCGCCTGCGATCATCGCCAGCCCGCGCGCCCGGCGCGGTACCCTGATCGCGTGGCGCAGGGCGCGAACCTGGCGGCCGACATCCTGTTGCATCGCCAAGAGCGAGGGCACGACCAACAGCACCAGCAACACCCCGAACCCCAGCCCATAGACCAGCGTGATCACCGTGGGCTTGAGAAACTGTGCCTGTTGCGAGGATTCGAACAGCAGCGGCGCCAGGCCCAGAACCGTCGTCAACGTCGTCAGCAGCACGGGCCGCAGGCGGTCCGAGGCCGCGTCGATGATCGCAGGCACCAGACCGCGGGTTTCGGCATATTCATCCACCGTGCTGACCAGCACGATCGAGTCGTTGATGATGATCCCGGTCATCCCCAGCAACCCGACCACCGTGAACATCGACAGCGGCACGCCCCAGTGCAGATGTCCGTAGATCACACCGATCAGGCCAAAAGGGATGATCGCCATCACCACCATCGGACGCGACCAGCTGGAAAAGATCCAGGCCAACACCAGGTAGATCCCGACAAGGCACAGCATCAGGCCCAGCTTGGCATCGGCCAGGAACTCGTTTTCCTGCTCGCTCAGGCCCGACATCTTCCAGGCGACGCCCATGTCACTTTCGATCTGGGGCAGGATGACCTCTTTGAGGGCGGTCATGATCTCTTCTGCGCGGGCCGGGTCGTCCTCGGATATGTCGCCGGTGACCGAGACCACGCGCAGCCCGTTTTCCCGCCGCACGGTGGAAAAACCGGTGCGCCGCTCGACGGTGACGATATCGGCCAGTGGCAGGAAATCACCCCCGGGCGCGCGCAGCAACGTGCGTTCCAGGAAATCGGCGGTCAGCTCGCCCGCGGGCAGCTCGACCCGGATCGCGGCAGAGCGGGGGCCATCGGGATAGGTCGCCGCCTCGATCCCGTTCAGGCGATGGCGCAGCACCCGGCCCAGCCCGTCGATGGTAAAGCCCAACGCGGTGCCCTGGGGGGTCAGGTCCAGGATCAGCTCTTCCTTGTCATAGGCCATGCTGTCCTCGACCGCCGAAACCTCGCCATACTGGGCCAGCTCGGTTTTCAGCGCCTCGGCCGCGGCCTTGAGCGTGTCGGACTGCGCGCCATAGAACTGCACGTCCAGCGCGTCCCCACCGGGGCCGGACCGACCGCCGCGGAAACTGACGGTTTCGACCTTGGGGTGCTGACGCACGGCGTCCTGCAATTCGCCGACGAACTGGAACGACGAATAGGGCCGCGCATCGGAATCGATCAGCTCGATCGCGACAGAGCCCAGCAGATCGCGATCCTTGGCATCCGACCCGGACAGCCCGCGGCCGGCGTTGCCGCCAACCTCGGCGATCATGTAGTCCACCGGGTTCACCCCATATTCGGCCTCGTAGCGGGCGGCGACCTCTTTGGTGGCGCGCTGCATCTCTTGCATCATGGCCACGGTGTCTTGACGGGTGGCGCCGGGCAGCATCGCGAAATTCCCGGTGATCGAACTTTGCTCGGGGGCGTTAAAGAACCGCCAGGGCACATCGCCCCGGATCAGCGATGCGATCTGCGTGGACAACAGCACGATCACCAACGCCATCACCGGATAGCGCGCCACGATCACCCCCGCCATGAAGCGGCGAAAGATCACCCGCCGAAACCATGAAAAGCCCCGGTTGAACACCCGCGACGGCAGGTCATACCAGTGATCCTTGGCCGAATGGGTCAACGCATGGGCCATGTGATGGGGCAGGATCAAAAAGCATTCCACCAGCGAGGCCAGCAAAACCGCGATCACCGTGAACGGAATGTCCGAGATCAAGTTGCCGAACCGCCCGCCGATCACCACCAGCGCGAAAAACGCGATCACCGTGGTCAGTGTTGCGGAAAATACCGGCGCGGCCATGCGGCGGGCGGCGTTCTCGGCGGCCTCGACCGGGCCCTCGCCCAGGTGGCGCGATCGGAAATCGGCATGCTCGCCCACCACGATGGCGTCGTCCACCACGATGCCCAGCGTGATGATCAGCGCAAAGAGCGAAATCATGTTGATCGTCAGACCAGCGGCATACATCAGCGCGATCGTGGCCAGCATCGCCACCGGGATCCCCGCCGCCACCCAGAACGCCGTGCGCGCGTTCAGGAACAGAAAGAGCAGCACCAGAACCAGCCCCAGCCCCATCAACCCGTTGTTCAGCAGGATGTCCAAACGCCCCGAGATATACTCGGCCCGGCTGCGGATCAGCGTCATCGAGACATCGGCTGGCAGCGTGGTCTGCACCTGCGCCACCACATCCTCGACCCGGTGCTGCAACTCGATCGCGTCGCCCCGGTCAGAGCGGTCCACCCGGATCGAAATCGCCGGATCGGACCCCACGAAATAGGCCCGTTCGCGGTCCACCCCCTCGACCCGGATGGTCGCGACATCACCGATCGTCAACTTGGACCCGTCCGGGTTCGAGCGCAGCGCGATCCCCGCAATCTGGTCGGCGCCGCGCTTTTC
Source organism: Paracoccaceae bacterium (assembly GCA_016938875.1). Lineage (GTDB taxonomy): Bacteria > Pseudomonadota > Alphaproteobacteria > Rhodobacterales > Rhodobacteraceae > Rhodovulum. The sequence goes on along the minus strand of JAFGTV010000053.1, from coordinate 190,953 downwards.
AACGCCGGTGCGCACCCGCGAATTGCCACCCGACACGTCACCGGCGGGGTCGGCATCCGCCTCGGCGGCGATGGCCTCGGCGATCTCGGCCATACTGACATCGTTGCGGATCAGCGCGGACGAGGGCACCTCGACCACGGTTTCGGGGGCCGCCAGGCCCTGGATCGTGGTCCGCGTCACCCCCTCGGCAAAGAGCCGGGCCACCAGCTCATCCGCAAAGCGGCCCAACTGGCCGACCCCCACCGGGCCGGTGATCACGATGTCGGTCACCCGGTCACGCCAGGCACCGCGGCGAACCTCTGGGTCATCGGCATCTTCGGGCAGGGTAGAGACACTATCGACGGCGGCCTGCACATCGTCGGCGGCGCGTGACATATCCCAGCCCGGCTCAAAATCCAGACTGATCGAGGCCGACCCTTCAGAGGAGCGCGACGTGCTGCTTTCGACCCCCTCGACGGCCAGCAGCACGGGTTCCAGCAGTTGCACGATGCCGGCATCCACGTCCTCGGCCCCTGCGCCATCCCAGGCCACGGAGACGCTGACCGTGTCGATCACGATATCGGGAAAGAACTGGGCGCGCATCCGCGGCACCGCAGCCAGGCCCAGCGCGATCAGCATCACCAGCAACAGGTTCGCCGCCGTGCGGTGGCGGGTGAAATAGGACAGCACGCCGCCCGCCGCGCCAGAGACCCCGTGCGCCATGCCCTAGCCCCCCATCCGGCCTTCGATCCGTTCGACCATCCGGGCAGGCACCTGCTCCTGTTCCAGCTGCGCCTTGACGCGGGCCTTGGCCTCTTTCGGCATCATCGGATTGCCCTCGACAAACGCGATCAGCGCGGCGCGCCGTTCCGGCGTCAATTGCACCATTTCGGGTTCGTCCGGGGCCACGGCGGCATCGGGGCGCAGCGGGCGCACCTTGATCCCCGCCCCCAAGAGCGGCGAGCGTTCGGCCACCACCTCGCGCCCATAAAGGGCGGGCGCACGCACGATCACATCATCGCCTTGGCGGCGCAGGATCTCGACCGCCGCAGCCTCCAGCCGGTCGTCGGCGGCCAGAACCAGCACGTCACCGGCGGCATTCACGGCGGCCGCAGGCAGGCGCGCGACATCGGTCAGGGCCGGTTCATCAACGCGGACGGTCACGAAATCGCCGGGGCGAAAGCCGACCGTGTCGTGCAACTCGGCAAACAGCAGCCGCCCGACCTGGCCCTCGGCCACCGCGCCGCTTTCACGGCTGATCCGGCCCCGCGCCACCAGATCGGCGCCATAGACATCCAGAACCGCCGTCACCGGCGCCGCCCCCAGGGTGCCCGCCGCGTCCAGCAGGTGACTGTATTGCGCGGTCGACACCCGGAACGACACCTCCAGCGCGCTGGCATCAATCAGATCGGCCACCCGTTCGTTGGGCGAAACCAAGCCGCCCTCGACCAGGCTGACATCGCTGAGCGTGCCGCTGAAGGCGGCGTAAAGCTCGGTATCGGCCAACGCGCGCTCGGCCTCGGCCAGGGCGATGCGCGCGCGGTCCAGATTGGTGCGCATGGTTTCCACCGCAGCCTCGGCCTGGGCAACGGATTGGCGGCGCGACACCACCGCCTGATCGGCCGCCGATGCGGCCAGCGCGGCGGTTTCCACGGCGGCATCGGTGCCTACGCCGCGGCTGCGCAGGTTTTCCTGCCTGCTCACGGCCTGGCGGCGCAGGCGGGCCTGTTCCGCGGTGGCGGCCAGTTCCTCGCGCGCCAGATCCAGGGTGCGGGCGGCGTCACGCTGATCGGCCTCGGCCTCGGCCAGGTCGGCACGCGCCACATCCAGTGCCGATTGCGCATCAACGGGATCGACCCGCAGGATCAAGTCGCCCTGCTGCACATGGCCCCCCTCCTCAAAGGCGGGGTGCAGCGCGACCACCGTGCCGCCGGCGCGGGCGCGCACCTCCAGCGTGCGGCGCGAACGCACCTCGCCAAAGGCGGTCAGCACCGGGGCGATCGTCTGGGGTTGCAGCGTCAGCACATTGACCGCGAACACACGTTCACGGGCGGGCCGCTGCATCGGTTCCTGGGACAAGCGGGCCTGGATCGCAGACACGACGGAATTTCCGGCAAAGGCCAACAGGCCCACCGTCAGGGCAACAAGAAACAGCCCCACGAGGCTGCGGCGAAGAAAACGCATCTGTCCTGATCCTTCCCCGTCGGGAAATCCATTGGCCAATTCCGCTTAGATAGCGATCTGCGCCGCCGCGTCCAAGCACATGTGTGTTACGCCCAAGGCGGCTATTTCCGTCGGCGGTGTTCGTCAAGCCTGGGAAAAATCTCGACAAAGTTGCACGGGCGGTGGCGATAGTCGAACTGGTGCACCAGGATTTCGTCCCAGGCATCCTTGCACGCGCCGGGACTGCCGGGCAGCGCGAACAGATAGGTGCCCTGCGCCACGCCGCCGGTGGCCCTGCTCTGCACCGCAGAGGTGCCGATTTTACCCATGGAAACAATGGTAAAGACCGTGGCAAAGGCCTCTATCTCTTTCTCATAGACATCGCGGTGCGCCTCGACCGTCACATCGCGCCCGGTCAGGCCGGTGCCGCCGGTGGACAGGATCACGTCGATCTCGGGATCGGCGCACCAGGCGCGCAATTGGTCGGCGATTTGGGCGCGTTCATCCGGCACGATGGCACGCGCGACCAGCACATGGCCCGCCGCCGCGATCCGATCAACCAGCGTCTGGCCCGAACGGTCCTCGGCCAGCACGCGGGTATCGGACACGGTCAGCACCGCGATCCGCACCGGGATAAACTCTTTCTGCGTGTCGATCCTGTCCATCTCACTCGCCCCTCAGCCTGGCCTGCAACATCAAGAGATCATGCCAGGCCTCGCGCTTGGCATGGGGGTTGCGCAACAGATAGGCCGGGTGGAACATCGGCAGCACCGGCCGCCCCAGCGCCTCGGCCCAATGGCCGCGCAGACGGGTGATCCCCTTGCGCCCCAGCAGCGCGCCACATGAATGGTTGCCCATCAGCACCAGCACCTCGGGGGCGGCCAACGCCACATGGCGTTCCAGAAACGGCAGCATCATCGCCACCTCGTCAGGCTGGGGATCGCGGTTTTGCGGCGGACGCCAGGGCAGCACATTGGTGATGTAAAGCGCGGTTTGCGCATCCGCGCTGTCGCGGGCCATGCCGATGGCGGCGAACATCCGGTCCAAGAACTGCCCCGCCCTGCCGACAAAGGGTTTGCCCTGCAAATCCTCGTCGCGGCCCGGCGCCTCGCCGATCACCATGACGCGGGCGGCGGGGGTGCCATCGGCAAAGACCAGGTTCTTGGCGCCGCGCTTGATCTCGCACAGATCGAAATCGGCCATTGCGGCGCGCAGCCCGGCCAGATCCTGGGCCGCCGCGGCTGCGGCACGGGCCTGCGCGACCGCATCGACCTCGGCGGGAGGCGTCGAGGCGGGCATGGGCGTGGCGGGCATGGGCGGGGGGGCGGCCACGGCACGGGGCGGCACGGGCGGTTTCGCCGCCTCGACCTCGTACCAATTCACGGGCGTGTCCCCGATCGCCTCGGTCGCGCCCATCTCGATCTGCCAATCCAGCAGCGCCAGCGCGCTGTCCATGTCCATGTCGTGTTCCATCACCCAAGGCTAGGCCGCGCGGTTCCCGGCGGCAATGGGCATCACGTCCCTTGCCGGGTCGTCCCACGCTTTCTATAAGCGGGTCGATCAGGTCGGAGGCCCCATGTCATTTCGCGCGCGCCATCTGTTGGGCATCGAGCCGCTGAAACCAGAGGCCATTCGAACCATCCTCGATCTCTCCGAGCAATATGTCGCCCTGAATCGCGCCACGCACAAGACATCCGACGTGCTGGCCGGGCTGACCCAGATCAACATGTTCTTCGAAAACTCGACCCGCACCCAGGCCAGTTTCGAGATCGCCGGCAAACGGCTGGGCGCGGACGTGATGAACATGGCGATGCAGGCGTCCAGCATCAAAAAGGGCGAAACCCTGATCGACACGGCGCTGACGCTGAACGCGATGCATCCCGACCTGCTGGTGGTGCGCCACCCCCATTCGGGGGCGGTGAACCTGCTGGCGGAAAAGGTGAACTGCGCAGTGCTGAACGCTGGCGACGGGCGCCACGAACATCCCACCCAGGCGCTGCTGGACGCGCTGACGATCCGCCGGGCCAAGGGGCGCATCCAGCGGCTGACCGTGGCGATCTGCGGCGACATCGCGCATTCGCGCGTGGCGCGTTCGAACATCCTGCTGCTGGGCAAGATGGAAAACCGGGTGCGCCTGATCGGCCCGCCGACGCTGATCCCGGCGCGCGCCGCCGATCTGGGGGTCGAGGTCTACGGCGACATGAAAGAGGGGCTGGAAGGCGCCGACGTGGTGATGATGCTGCGCTTGCAAAAGGAACGGATGGACGGCGGCTTCATCCCGTCCGAGCGCGAGTATTACCACCGCTTCGGGCTGGACGCCGAAAAGCTGGCCCATGCGAAAGAGGACGCCATCGTGATGCATCCCGGCCCGATGAACCGCGGGGTCGAGATCGACGGCACGTTGGCCGATGACATCAACCGGTCCGTGATCCAGGAACAGGTGGAAATGGGCGTGGCGGTGCGCATGGCCGCGATGGAGCTGCTGGCCCGCAACCTGCGCGAGGCCCGCGCGGCCGGGGACGGCACCTATGTATGAGCCCGCAACACGCGCGCCCCTGAACCTGGGCGAGACCGTGATCGAGAGTTTTCACGCCGCCCGCGCAACCTATGTCCGCGATCACGTGATCCTGGCCGCGCTGGGATCGTTGGGCGCGATGGGCGTGCTGTTGGCCATGGGTGATCCGAATTTCTGGGTCGGCACGGTGGCGGCGGTGGCGGCAATCGGGGTGCGCGGCGCCTATCTGGCCTCGGACGACCTGACGGCGCGCTGGGATCTGACCCAGACCCGCCTGCTGGGTCCGCAGGGGCGCGCGGTGCGGCTGGACCGGATCGCACGGCTGAACTCACTGGGCAGCGCGATACAGATCGTCACCCAGGACGGCGACAAGCATCTGATGAAATACCTCGCCGACAAGGCGGCGGTAAAGGCGCGCATCGAGGCGGCGCAAAGGACTGCACGATGAAAACCCTCTTTTCCAACGCCCGCCTGATCGACCCCGAGGGGGGCAGCGATGCCCCCGGCTGGCTGCTGGTTCAGGGGCAAACCATCCTGGCCAGCGGCACCGACGCGCCGCCCGCCGCAGAAACCGTGATCGACTGCGCGGGCCAGTGCCTTGCCCCCGGCATCGTCGATATCGGCGTAAAGGTCTGCGAGCCGGGCGAGCGGCACAAGGAGAGCTTTCGCTCCGCCGGGTTGGCGGCGGCGGCGGGCGGGGTCACCACCATGGTCACCCGCCCCGACACCGCCCCCGCCATCGACACGCCCGAGGTGCTGGAATTCGTCACCCGCCGCGCGCGCGAGGCCGCGCCGGTGCGCATCCGCCCCATGGCCGCCCTGACCAAGGGCCGCGAGGGCCGCGAGATGGTCGAGATCGGGTTCCTGCAGGACGCGGGCGCCGTGGCCTTTACCGATGGCGACCGGGTGGTCGAGAACACCAAGGTGCTCAGCCGCGCGATGACCTATGCCCGCTCGCTGAACGCGCTGGTGATCGCGCATCCGCAGGATCCCGGCCTGACGGCGGGGGCCTGTGCCACCAGCGGAAAGTTCGCCTCGCTGCGCGGTTTGCCCGCCGTGTCGCCGATGGCCGAGCGCATGGCGCTGGACCGCGACATGGCGCTGGTCGAGATGACGGGGGTGAAATACCACGCCGACCAGGTGACCACCGCCCGCGCCCTGCCCGCGCTGGAAAGGGCCAAGAATAACGGGCGCGACGTGACCGCCGGGGTGTCGATCCATCACCTGACGCTGAACGAACTGGACGTCGGCGATTATCGCACCTTCTTCAAGGTGAAACCGCCGCTGCGTGCGGAAACCGACCGCGTGGCGCTGGTGCAGGCCGTGGCCAGCGGATTGATCGACGTGATTTCCTCGATGCACACGCCCCAGGACGAGGAATCCAAACGCCTGCCCTATGAAGAGGCCGCCAGCGGCGCGGTCGGGCTGGAAACCCTGCTGCCCGCCGCCCTGCGCCTTTACCATGCCGAGGCGATCACCCTGCCCCAGCTCTGGCGCGCATTGTCGTTGAACCCGGCCCGGCGGCTGGGTCTGGACGGCGGACGCCTGGCCCCCGGCGCCCCGGCCGACCTGGTGCTGTTCGATGCGGACGCGCCGTTCGTACTGGACCGGTTCACCCTGCGGTCGAAATCCAAGAACACGCCCTTTGACGGGGCCCGCATGCAGGGGCGCGTTCTGGGCACCTGGGTCGCCGGCGCCCGTGTCTTTGACGGAGGATAGCCCATGCCCGCAATCGAAACCGCCCCGCTGATCCTGGGTCTGGTGGCCGTTCTGGCCTATCTGCTGGGCGCGGTGCCCTTTGGCATTGTGATGGCGCGGCTTTTCGGGCTGGGCGATCTGCGCCAGATCGGATCGGGCAATATCGGGGCCACCAACGTGCTGCGCACCGGCAACAAGCTGGCGGCGTTCCTGACGCTGGTACTGGACGCAGGCAAGGGCGGCATCGCGGTCCTGCTGGCACGCGCCCTGATCGGCGGGGCCGCGGCCCAACTGGCCGGGTTCGCGGCGTTCCTGGGCCACATCTTTCCCGTTTACCTGGGATTCAAGGGCGGCAAGGGCGTGGCGACCTTCCTGGGCACCATACTGGCGCTGGCCTGGCCCGTCGGACTGGCGGCCTGCGGGACTTGGTTGGCGATTGCCGCGACGCTGCGCTACTCGTCGCTGGCGGCCCTGGTCGCGGCGGGGATGACGCCGGTCTGGGCGGCGCTGCTGGGGCGTGGCGATCTGGCGCTGTTGGGCGTCGTTCTGACGGTGCTGATCTATATCCGCCACGCTGCCAATATCCGCCGCCTGATCGCGGGGACCGAGCCGAAGATCGGCAAAAAGGGCTGAACGCTCGGGTCGCGGTGACGCGGCACTGCCGGACAGGGTTTGGCGCACAGGTGGTCCCCGGTTGCCAAACCCCGAAGGTCAGCCGACGAACGCGTCCCGCGCATAGCCCTGAAGATACAAGAGCGCGGTCAGATCACCGTGGTTGATGCGGATATCGCATTGCGCGGCCACGGCGGGTTTGGCGTGCAGCGCAACGCCCGCCCCCGCCAGTCCCAGCATGCCCAGATCATTCGCCCCATCCCCCACCGCCATCACCTGATCCGGCCCGATGCCCAGGCGCGCCGCGACCGCGTTCAGCGCGGCGACCTTGGCATCACGGCCCAGGATCGGCTCGGTCACCTGGCCGGTCAGCTTGCCGTTTTCGATCAGCAGCGTGTTGGCCTGGTGTTCGTCAAAGCCCAGATCGGCGGCCACCTGCGCGGCAAAATTCGTGAACCCGCCAGAGACCAGCACCGCGTAGCCGCCCGCCGCCTTCATCGTGGCGATCAGCGTGGCGCCGCCGGGGGTATAGGTGATGCGCTCGGCCAGCACCTTTTCGATCACGTCTGCCTCTAGCCCCGCCAGCAGGCCAACGCGTTCGCGCAGGGCCCCCTCGAAATCCAGCTCGCCGTTCATCGCGCGGGCGGTGATCGCGGCGACACGGGAACCGACGCCGGCCTCGTCGGCCAATTCGTCGATGCATTCCTGGCCGATCATGGTGGAATCCATATCCGCGATCAGCATCCGCTTTTGCCGCCCCTCGGCGGGTTGAATCACGAGGTCCAGGCCCAGCGCCTGCATTTCGGCCCAGACATCCCAGAAATTGCCGGGCACCTGGGCCACCGCGAACTCGGCCGCCACATCCGGGTCCAGCCACAGCACATCGCCCCCGCCCCACGCATTGCGCAACGCCGTGACGGTGGCGCCATCAAGGCCGCGCCGGGCAGGATTGCTGAGCAGGGTGACGATATGCATGGGCGTGTTTCCGATCGTGAACAGGGCTGTCGCAAATGGACGCTCAAGCGGCGCGATAGCGCAGTTTTCCATCTTGCGCCAGAGGGCGAAGGGGCGTAAGCGCGTTCGTGGGACACCCCTCCCCAACGAGGGGCGATTATCTGTAAGGATACCATCAATGGTCACCGATACCCCGGCCGCGCGGCCGGCCAATCCGCGCTTCTCCTCTGGCCCTTGTGCCAAGATCCCCACTTATTCGCTGGATATGCTTGCCGACGCCCCCCTGGGCCGGTCGCATCGCGCAGGTGTGGGCAAGGCCAAGCTGAAGGCCGCCATCGAAACCACCCGCGACATCCTGGGCATCCCCGCCGACTATCGTATCGGTATCGTGCCCGCCTCGGACACCGGGGCCGTGGAAATGGCGATGTGGTCCATGCTGGGCGCGCGCGGGGTCGAGATGCTGGCCTGGGAAAGCTTTGGCGCGGGCTGGGTCACCGACGTGGTCAAGCAGCTGAAGCTGGACGCCACCGTGCGCGAGGCCGCCTATGGCGAGATCGTGGATTTCGCCCAGGTCGATTTCGACAAGGACGTGGTGTTCACCTGGAACGGCACCACCTCGGGTGTGCGGGTGCCCAATGGCGACGCGATCCCCGCAAACCGGGCCGGTCTGACGATCTGCGACGCGACCAGCGCCGCCTTTGCGCAGGATCTGCCCTGGGACAAGCTGGATGTAACCACCTTTAGCTGGCAAAAGGTGATGGGCGGCGAGGCCGCGCATGGCATGCTGATCCTCAGCCCCCGCGCGGTGGAACGGCTGGAAAGCTATACCCCCGCCTGGCCGATGCCCAAGATTTTCCGCATGACCAAGGGCGGCAAGCTGATCGAGGGCATTTTCGTCGGCGAGACGATCAATACCCCCTCGATGCTGGCGGTCGAGGATTACCTCGTGGCGCTGGACTGGGCGAAATCCATCGGCGGGCTGCCCGCCCTGATGGCGCGCGCCGATGCCAATGCCGCCGCGATCGCGGCCTTTGTGGACAGCCACGACTGGATCGAGAACCTGGCCGTCGACCCGGCCACCCGCTCGAACACCAGCGTTTGCCTGAAATTCACCGATGCCCGCATCACCGATGGCGCCGCCTTTGCCAAGGCCGTCGCCAAGCGGCTGGAGGGCGAGGGGGTTGCGCTGGACATCGGCGCCTATCGCGACGCGCCTGCGGGCCTGCGCATCTGGTGCGGCGCCACGGTCGAGACCGCGGATATCCAGGCACTGTTGCCCTGGCTGGAATGGGCCTTTGAGGCCGAGATCGCGGCCCAGGCCTAAGCCCGGATCGGTGGGGTCAAACCCACCCTACATCATGGCGTCGGCGGGTGGGCGACCCCCACCCCCGGCTTTCCCCGAATTCTCAAAAGGACCACCAAAATGGCTCCCAAAGTTCTCGTATCCGACAAGCTGTCCGAAACCGCCGTTCAGATCTTCCGCGATCGCGGGATTGATGTGGATTTCATGCCCGACCTGGGCAAGGACAAGGAAAAGCTGCTGGAGGTGATCGGCCAGTATGACGGCCTGGCCATCCGGTCCGCCACCAAGGCCACCGAAAAGGTAATCGCCGCGGCAACCAACCTGAAGGTCATCGGCCGTGCCGGGATCGGCGTCGATAACGTGGATCTGAACGCCGCCTCGAAAAAGGGCGTGATCGTGATGAACACGCCCTTTGGCAACTCGATCACCACGGCTGAACACGCGATTTCGATGATGATGGCCGTCGCCCGCCAGATCCCCGAGGCCAACGCCTCGACCCATGCCGGCAAATGGGAAAAGTCCCGCTTTATGGGGGTCGAGGTCACGGCCAAGACGCTGGGCCTGATCGGGTGCGGCAATATCGGCTCGATCGTGGCCGACCGCGCGCTGGGGCTGCGGATGAAGGTTCTGGCCTATGACCCGTTCCTGTCCGAGGAACGCGCCAACAAGCTGGGCGTGCAAAAGGTCGAGCTGGACGAGTTGCTGGCCAAGGCCGATTTCATCACCCTGCACGTGCCGATGACGGAAAAGACCGCCAATATCCTGTCGCGTGAAAACCTGGCCAAGACCAAGAAGGGCGTGCGCATCATCAACTGTGCCCGCGGCGGTCTGATCGACGAAGAGGCCCTGGCAGAAATGCTGCAATCGGGCCATATCGCCGGGGCCGCGCTGGACGTGTTCGCCGTGGAACCCGCGCAGGACAACATCCTGTTCAACCTGCCCAACGTGGTCTGCACCCCGCACCTGGGCGCCGCCACGACCGAGGCGCAGGAAAACGTCGCCCTTCAGGTGGCCGAGCAGATGTCGGATTACCTGCTGACCGGGGCCGTTACCAACGCGATCAACATGCCCTCGATCACCGCCGAAGAGGCCAAGGTGATGGGCCCCTGGATCGCGCTGGCCGGACATCTGGGCGCCTTTGTCGGCCAGTTGACGAACGAACCGATCAAGGCGGTGAACATCCTCTATGACGGGGTCGCGGCCGAGATGAACACCGCGGCGCTGAACGCGTCGGGGATCGCGGGCCTGTTGAAGCAGTCCAACCCGGACGTGAACATGGTATCCGCCCCCGTCGTGGCCAAGGAACGCGGCATCGCGATTTCCACCACCACCCAGGGCAAGTCGGGCACCTTTGACGGTTATATCAAGCTGACGGTCGTCACCGACACCCGCGAGCGGTCGATCGCGGGCACCGTGTTCTCGGACGGCAAGCCGCGCTTTATCCAGATCAAGGGCATCAATATCGACGCCGAGATCGGCGAGCACATGCTCTACACCACCAACAAGGACGTGCCGGGCATCATCGGCGCGCTGGGCGGCACCATGGGCGCGCATGGGGTGAACATCGCCAACTTTACCCTGGGCCGTACCCGCATCGGCGACAGCGCGATCGCGCTGCTTTACCTGGATCAGCCGATCCCGGCCCATGTCGTCGAAGAGCTGAAGGCCACCGGCCTGTTCCAGCAAGTTCGCCCGCTGGAATTCGAAGTCGGCTGAGCCACGCCCGTTTGACAATCGGGGGGTCTGACGCGAGATAAGCGTCAGGCCCCTTTTTCGATGTCCCAAAGGATCGTGCCCATGCTGCGCATCTATGCCATCGGCGATATCCACGGCCAGCTGGAAAAGCTGATCCATGTCCATGCCCTGATCGCCGCCGACCGCGCCGACACCGGCGACGCCGAGGCCCCCGTGGTGCATCTGGGCGACTATGTCGATCGCGGCCCCGATTGCCGCGGTGTGTTGGAGCATCTGGCAAAGGGCCTGGTGGCCGGGGAACCCTGGGTGCTGCTCAAGGGCAACCATGACCGCTTCATGCAGTATTTTCTGCGCCCCGGATGCCAGCCCGAACCGGCGCGCCCCGATCTGGACTGGCTGGCCCCGCCCGTCGGCGGGCGCGAGACGCTGGCCTCTTACGGGGTGGCGACCGGCGGGCTGCGCCGCCGCGCCCAGATCCATGCCGATGCCGTGGCCGCCGTGCCGCAGACCCATGTCGCGCTGCTGGACGGGCTGCGCCCCTCGTTTCAGCACGGCGGGGTCTTCTTTTGCCACGCGGGGATCCGCCCGGGCATTCCGCTGGACGCACAGTCAGAGGATGACCTGTTGTGGATTCGCGGCGATTTCCACCGCGACCTGCGCGACCACGGCGCGCTGATCGTGCATGGCCACACCCCGGTCAAAGAAGTCACCCACTATGGCAACCGCCTGAACCTGGACACCGGGGCGGGCTATGGCGGCCCGGTGTCTGTCGTGGTGATCGAGGGAACGGCGGTGTTTCAGCTGACCCCCACGGGCCGCCGTCCCGTGCGGCCCGAATGATCACCCGCAGCCACCTGAAGGGCGACGCCGCCTCGGACGCGGTCTATTCCGACTGCGAGGCGTATCGTTACCTGCTGACCCGCACCTGGGATGCGCACGGACGCAAGGCGCTGTTTGTCATGCTCAACCCCTCGACCGCGACCGAGGTGCAGAACGACCCCACCGTGGAACGCTGCGAACGGCGCGCCCGCGCGCTGGGGTTCGGCGCGTTCCGGGTCACCAACATCTTTGCCTTTCGCGCCACCGACCCGCGCGTGATGCGCGCCGCGCCCGATCCGGTGGGGCCGCAAAACGACGCGGCGATCCGCGACAGCGCCACCTGGGCCGATCAGATCATCTGCGCCTGGGGCACCCACGGCGCCCACCTGGACCGTGGCCCGGCCGTCGCGGCGTTGCTGCGCCGGACCGGTCGCCCGCTGTGGCATCTGGGCCTGACCAAAGACGGCCATCCCAGGCATCCGCTTTACATCGCCTATGCCCAACAGCCCGAACGCTGGACCTGACCCCCGCGCCCGCCTTAGGCTGCGCCGGGGAGGGACCGCCATGACATCACAGATACCGGGCTTTGCACACAGCCGCATCGCCGTGAACGGCATCACCCTGTCGGTGCATCAAGCGGGGGCCGGGGCGCCGCTGATCCTGTTGCACGGCTATCCGCAAAACCACATGTGCTGGGCCGGGCTGGCGCCCGCGCTGGCGCGTGATTTCCATGTCATCATCCCCGACCTGCGCGGCTATGGCGACAGTGACGCGCCGCCCGACGATACCGCCCACACCGTCTATTCCAAGCGCGAAATGGCCCGCGATATCACCGGCCTGATGGATGCGCTGGGGATCTCGCGGGCGCATGTTCTGGGCCATGACCGGGGCGCGCGGGTGGCCTATCGCCTGGCCCTGGATCACACCGCGCGGGTCCATCGCCTGGGCATCATCGAGATCGTGCCGACGGGCGATTTCTGGGCGTCGTGGAATGCCGAACTGGCCCTCAAGGCCTATCACTGGACCTTTCTGGCGCAGCCTGCCCCGCTGCCCGAACGGATGATCGGCGCCGATCCCGTTGGCTATATCGATCACACGCTGGCCAGTTGGACGCTGGGAAAATCGCTGGACGTTTTTGCCCCCGAGGCGCTGGCCGCCTATCGCCGCCAGGCCCTTGATCCGGCCCGCATCGCCGCGATGTGCGCGGATTACCGCGCCGGGGCCACCACCGATCGCCGCCTGGACGATGCAGACCGCGCCGCGGGCAGGCGTATCGCGGCCCCGGTGATGTTTCTGTGGGCCGAAACCGGGTTTCCCGCCGGAACCGGTCGGCCCGCCGAACTGTGGCGCGCCTGGGCGGACGAACTGACCGACGCGTCGTGCCGGTCGGGCCATTTCGCCATGGAAGAGGCCCCGCAGGCCGTGCTGGAGACCTTTGGCCCGTTCTTTGGCGCCGGGGATCGCGCCCCGTAATTCCCCACATCCGGTCACGACCAGCCTATGGCGCGCGCCCTCTGCGGGGTGGGCATTAACCATGTGACTCGATCCGAATAGGCCCTCTGCGGGGGCGGCCCTATGATGACCATTGGGGAACGCTGTCCATTCGGATGGCGCACCGGGTATTGCAAGGAAACTGGCCATGTTAGCATTGGCAAGTCTGCTGGGCCTTTTGATGGTCGGAACAACCGTCGATATCGAGGACGCCCTGCGCCGCATCACCGGTGGGGACGACGACGATGAAGATGCCCCCCGGGATGAAGAGGATGACCCGACCAACCTCTCCGTCGATTTGGCCACCGAGGATCTGATTTCCGGCTCGGACCTGGACGATACCCTGGGCGGCACGGCGGGTGATGACACCATCATGGGCTTTCTGGGCGATGATGTGCTTTATGGCGGCGCGGGTGATGACCTGTTGGATGGCGGCGACGGCGACGACCTGCTGATGGGGGCCGAGGGCAACGATACCCTGCTGGGCAGCGCGGGGGCCGACATGGCGCTGGGCGACCTGGGCCAGGACACCATCGACGGGGGCGACGGCGACGACACCCTTTACGGCCAGGCCGAGGATGACCGGATCGACGGGGGCCTGGGCAACGATGTCCTGATCGGCGGCCCCGGCGACGATGTGCTGACCGGGGGCGAGGGCGACGATGCCCTGATGGGCGGCTATGGCGACGACCTTTTGCATGGCGGCGCCGGGAACGACATCCTGAACGGCAACGATGGCGACGACCTGATCCTCAGCGTCGATGCAGAGGTCGACGGCCAGGGCCTGACCGACGCGGGCGGCACCGACTATCTGAACGGCGGCGACGGCGATGACACCGTGCTGATCGGCGGTGACGACAATGTAACCGGCGGCGCGGGGGCCGACAGCTTTGTCCTGGGGGACTGGATCCACGAGGGCGACGGCGGCCCGGCCTTTATCGAGGATTACGATGGCACCGAGGACGCGCTGTTCGTGGTCTATGACGCCGCCGCGCATCCCGACCCCATTCTGACGATCGGCCCGTCAGAGAGCGGCGAGGATGACGCGATGCTGATGCTGGACGGCATGCCCCTGGCGGTGGTCAGCGGCGGCGCCGGTCTGGATCTGGCCACCGTCAGCCTGGTGCCCGAGAGCGCGCTTTCGGACGTTCTGGCCGCCGGCGCCTGACCAGGTCCGGACAAACCGGGTCGGACTTGGCGCACGGGCCTGGCCCGGCTAGGGTGGCGCGCACGATCCCTGCCGCCGGAGACGAGATGCCCGACAACCGCCCCACCCAGGCCGACCTGGCCCACGAAATCGCCGCCCTGCGCCGCGAGGTCGGGCGGCTGAACGCCCAGCGCTTCTTTCGGCTCAACGGATCGGTCTGGAAGATGCTGGGGGTGCAGTTTCTGCGCGGGCTGGCGATGGGGCTGGGAACGGTTGTGGGCGCCTCGGCGCTGGTGTCGATCATCGTCTATTCGCTGGGGCAGATCGACTTTATCCCGGTGATCGGCGACTGGGCCAAGCAGATCGCGCAAGAGATCCAGACCACGCTGGAATAGCCCCCCGGCCTTTACCCTTTCCAAACGCGCGGGAATCCCCTATACGCCCGCATCCGACCCGCATTGCGGGCGGCTCATTCTCCAAGGGCCCTGCTGGACGACATCCCGGCTTGTGCCATGGACCATAGACAGGAGACCCCGATGTCGATTACCGCCGAAGAAAAGAACCGCCTGGTCAAGGAATACGCCACCAAGGAAGGCGACACCGGTTCGCCCGAGGTGCAAGTGGCCATCCTCACCAGCCGGATCACCACGCTGACCGAGCATTTCAAGACCCACAAGAAGGACAACCACTCGCGTCGTGGCCTTCTGATGATGGTCGCCCAGCGCCGCAAGCTGCTGGACTATGTCAAAGGCAAGGATGAGGCCCGCTACCAGGACCTGATCAAACGCCTGGGCATCCGCCGCTAAACGCAGCGCACCCGAGACAACGGAAAACCGCGCCCGGCATGTGCTGGGTGCGGTTTTTCTTTGGGATGGACCCCGATTGCCCCCTGTCGCCGCGCCCAGTCGCCGCCCTGCCGGGGCCCGCGACCAGCCGCTTTCGCCATGGAGTGTTTCCAAAGGGTCGAAAAACCTGTATCGCGACCCCATCTGAGACGTGGCGCCCCGACCCCGGCGCCGTGAGAAAATGATAGAGGGGTCGGCGGCAATGGGGCCGCTATTTTAATGGGAGACCCGGGATGGGCCCGGATGCGCTCCCCGATAGGAAACGATGATGTTCAACGTTACGACGAAATCCATGCAGTGGGGGGAAGAGACCCTCACGCTCGAAACGGGCAAGGTTGCCCGTCAGGCCGACGGCTCGGTCATCGCCACTCTGGGCGAGACCTCTGTCATGGCCAACGTGACCTTCGCCAAGGAACCGAAGCCCGGTCAGGACTTCTTTCCGCTGACGGTCCACTACCAGGAAAAATACTATGCCGCGGGCAAAGTGCCCGGTGGCTTCTTCAAGCGCGAGGCGCGTCCGACCGAGAAAGAGACGCTGACCGCGCGCCTGATCGACCGTCCGATCCGCCCGCTGTTCGTCCCCGGCTTCAAGCATGAAGTGCTGGTGATGTGCACCGTCCTGTCCCACGATCTGGTCAACGACCCCGATATCGTGGCGATGATCGCCGCCTCGGCTGCGCTGACGATTTCCGGCGTGCCCTTCATGGGTCCGATCGCCGGGTGCCGCGTGGGCTATTCGGGTGGCGAATACGTCCTGAACCCCGAGGTCGACGATATGCAGGGGCTGCGCAACAACCCCGACCAGCGTCTGGACCTGGTGGTTGCCGGCACCCGCGACGCGGTGATGATGGTCGAGTCCGAGGCCTATGAACTGACCGAGGCCGAGATGCTGGGCGCCGTGACCTTTGCGCACGAGCAGCTCAAGCCGGTGATCGACCTGATCGTGTCGCTGGCCGAGGATTCGGCGAAAGAGCCGTTCAACTTCTCGCCGCCGGATTATTCCGACCTCTATGCCGCCGTAAAGGCCGCAGGCGAGGACAAGATCCGCGCCGCCTATGGCAACACCGACAAGCAAGAGCGCGTCAACGCCATCTCCGAGGCCAAGGCCGCGATCATCGACGCCCTGACCGAAGAGCAGCGCGAAGATGCGAACCTGGGCTCTGCCCTGAAAAAGCTGGAAAGCTCGGTTCTGCGCGGTGACGTGGTCAAGACCGGCAAGCGGATCGACGGCCGCGCGCTGGACCAGGTGCGCCCGATCGAATGCGAAGTGGGCCTGCTGCCCCGCACGCACGGGTCGGCCCTGTTCACCCGTGGGGAAACCCAGGGCCTGGTGGTGACCACGCTGGGCACCGGCGATGACGAACAGATCATCGACGCGCTGCATGGCAATTTCCGCTCCAACTTCATGCTGCACTACAACTTCCCGCCCTACTCGGTCGGCGAAGTGGGCCGTGTGAGTGGGCCGGGCCGCCGTGAAATCGGCCATGGCAAGCTGGCCTGGCGGGCGTTGCAGGCGGTACTGCCTGCGCCGACCGACTTCCCCTACACGCTGCGGGTCGTGTCCGAGATCACCGAATCGAACGGCTCTTCCTCGATGGCCTCTGTCTGCGGCGGTTCGCTGTCGATGATGGATGCCGGTGTGCCGCTGAAGGCGCCGGTCGCGGGTGTCGCCATGGGCCTGATCCTTGAGGATGACGGCTCTTACGCGGTGCTGACCGATATCCTGGGCGACGAGGATCACCTCGGCGACATGGACTTCAAGGTTGCGGGCACCGAGGCCGGTATCACCTCGCTGCAAATGGACATCAAGGTCGCGGGCATCACGCCCGAGATCATGGAAAAGGCACTGGCCCAGGCGAAAGCCGGCCGGTTGCACATCCTGGGCGAGATGGCCAAGGCGTTGACCTCTGCCAGCGATTTCTCGGTGCATGCGCCGCGGATCGAGACGATGCAGATCCCCACCGACAAGATCCGCGAAGTGATCGGGTCCGGCGGCAAGGTGATCCGCGAGATCGTCGAAGTGTCCGGCGCCAAGGTGGATATCAACGACGATGGCATCATCAAGATCGCCTCGCCGAATGCCGAGGCCATCCAAAAGGCCTATGACATGATCCACTCGATCGTGGCCGAACCCGAAGAGGGCAAGATCTACAAAGGCACCGTGGTCAAGATCGTCGATTTCGGCGCCTTCGTGAACTTCTTTGGCAAGCGCGACGGCCTGGTACATGTCAGCCAGATCGAAAACCGCCGCCTGAACCACCCTTCGGATGTCCTCAAAGAGGGCCAAGAAGTCTGGGTCAAGCTGCTGGGCTTTGACGATCGCGGCAAGGTCCGCCTGGCGATGAAGATGGTCGACCAGGAAACCGGCGAAGAGCTGGCCAAACAGGAAGGCGCCGAGGAGTAATCCCCGCCCCCTGACGAAAACGCGAAAGGCCCCGGAATTCCGGGGCCTTTCCTCGTTTCAGGGCCTTGGCGTGGCTTAGGCGGCGGGCGCCTTGGTGGTGCGCAGGTAGGGGAAGATTTCCTCGACCTCACCGAACTTTTCCTTCGCCTCGGCGGTGCTCAGCGACAGGCCCACGATCACGTCCTCGCCCGGACGCCAGTTGGCGGGCGTGGCGATCGGCGCTTTCTTGTTGTTCTGGATCGCGTCCAGCGCGCGCAGGATCTCGTCGAAATTGCGGCCCACGGTCATCGGATAGATCAGCATCAACTCGATCTTCTTGTCGGGGTTGATGATGAAGGTGGTGCGCACCGTTGCGGTGTCGCCAGCGGTCGCGCCATCGGGCAGATAGGCCTCGGCGGGCAGCATGTCGTAGAGCTTGGCAATGTCCAGCTTGTCGTCGGCAATGATCGGAAAGGTCATCTCGGTGCCGGCGAATTTCTCGACATCGGCCTTCCATTTCATGTGCTCTTCCACCGGGTCGACAGAGATGCCGATCACCTTGGTGTTACGCTTGGCGAACTCGTCCGACAGCTTGGCGGCGGCGGCGAATTCGGTGGTGCAAACAGGGGTGAAATCCTTGGGATGGGAAAACAGGATGGCATAGCTGTCGCCGATCCAATCGTGGAAGTCGATCTTGCCTTCGGTCGTGTCGGCGGTGAAGTTGGGGGCAACGTCATTGATGCGTAGAGCCAAGGAATCGTCCTTTCTGTGGTTTGCTATGGAACTGTCACTTTAGATAAGTTCTAAGTTGGCAAAGTGCAGCCCCCGATCCGCCCCAAACGCAAAAAAGTGACAGCATGTCGCAACCCTACGGAGCCCCCCATGATCGAACGCAAGGATTTCTACATCAACGGCACTTGGGTCGCCCCCCAAACGGCCACCCCGTGCGAGGTCATCGACCCCTCGACCGAAGAGCCTTGCGCGGTGATCTCTCTGGGCGGGGCTGCCGATACCGACGCCGCCGTTGCCGCCGCCAAGGCAGCAGCGCCCGCCTGGGCCGCGACCACAAAGGCCGAGCGCCTGGCCCTGATCGAACGCATCCTGGAATGCTATACCGCCCGGACCGAGGATCTGGCCCAGGCGATGAGCATGGAAATGGGCGCGCCCATCGACTTTGCCCGCGCCAATCAGGTCGGTGCAGGGGCCTATCACATCAAGAATTTCATCACCGCGCTCAAGGATTTCGAATTTGAACGCCCGCTGGGGGATCACGCCCCGAACGACCGCATCCTGATGGACCCGGCCGGTGTGATCGGGATGATCACGCCGTGGAACTGGCCGATGAACCAGATCACGCTCAAGGTCATCCCGGCGCTGGCCACGGGCTGCACCATGGTGCTGAAACCCTCGGAAATCTCGCCGCTCTCGGCGATGGTCTTTGCCGAGATCCTGGATACCGCCGGCGTGCCCGCGGGTGTGTTCAACCTGGTCAATGGCGATGGGCCGGGGGTCGGCACACAGCTGTCGGGTCACCCCGATGTCGACATGATCTCGTTCACCGGATCGACCCGCGCGGGCATCGCGATTTCCAAGAACGCGGCCGATACGCTCAAGCGGGTGCACCTGGAACTGGGCGGCAAGGGCGCGAACCTGATCTTTGACGATGCCGATGAAAAGGCCGTCAAGCGCGGTGTTCTGCATTGCTTTCAGAACACCGGGCAATCGTGCAACGCGCCGACCCGGATGCTGGTCCAGCGCGGCATCTACGACGCCGCCGTGGAAACCGCCCGCGCCGTGGCCGAGGCGATGCAGGTTGGCCCCGCCAGCGCCGAGGGCCGCCATATCGGCCCCGTGGTCAGCGCCATCCAATATGAAAAGATCCAGGCGTTGATCCAGAAAGGCATCGACGAGGGCGCCCGCCTGGTCGCCGGCGGACCGGGCCGCCCCGAGGGGTTCAACCGGGGCTATTTCGTGCGCCCCACAGTCTTTGCCGATGTCACCAACCAGATGACCATCGCCCGCGAGGAAATCTTTGGCCCGGTGCTGTCGATCATCCCCTTCGACACCGAGCAAGAGGCGGTGCAGATCGCCAACGACACCGTCTATGGCCTGACCGACTACGTGCAGTCCACCGACAGCGCCCGCCGCACCCGGCTGGCCCGTCAGCTGCGCGCCGGCATGATCGAGATGAACGGCCAGTCCCGCGCCGCCGGCAGCCCCTTTGGCGGGGTCAAACGTTCGGGCAACGGGCGCGAGGGCGGCACCTGGGGCCTGGAGGAGTTTTGCGACATCAAGGCGGTCAGCGGCTGGGATCCCGCCACCTGAGCCGCCCGTAAAACGGCGCGCCTGCGGCGCATTGCTTTTGCGCCCTTGGGGCGGATCGCGGGTATTTGGGCCAAGAAGAAGCGGCAAGCGCGCGCCGCTGATCTTGTGGTTGGTTCATCTACCCGTGCGGCGCAGACGCATCCGGTCCGCAGGGGTCCGGGATGGCCTAGAACGGGCATTTCGCGCTGAAATTCATCCCCTTGCCGCCGTCCGGGTGGCGCAGGCGCAGGGCCTCTGCATGCAGCATAAGGCGGGGCGCGTCGCGGGCCGGGCCCGTGGCATAGAACGGGTCGCCCAGGATCGGGTGGCCGATTTCCATCATGTGGACGCGCAACTGGTGGCTGCGGCCGGTTTGCGGATAAAGCCGGACGCGGCTGGTCTCGCCCTCGTGCCGGACCACGCGCCAGTCGGTGACTGCGGATTTGCCATTCACAGGATCGACCATCTGGCGCGGGCGGTTGGGCCAGTCCACGATCAACGGCAGGTCGACCGTGCCGGTTTTCGGCGTCAGCAGTCCCCAAACGCGCGCGACATACGTCTTTTTTATCTGCCGCTTTTCGAATTGCAGGCCGAGGTGACGCTGGGCCTGGCGGCAGAGCGCGAACACCATCAGCCCCGATGTGTCGCGGTCCAGCCGGTGGACCAGCAGCGCCTCGGGGAAGGCGGCCTGGACGCGGGCCAGCAGGCAATCGGCCAGGTGTTCCCCCTTGCCCGGCACGGACAAGAGGCCGGCAGGCTTGTTGGCGATCAGGATCGCGTGGTCCTGATGCAGGACCTCCAGCGGGGTGTCGGGGGGGACGTAGCTATCGCTCATGGGGGGGTGCGGTAGCGGGTTCGGCGCATGGGCGCAAGCTATGGCAGCGCCGAAAGGCCCAGCGCGATCCCATAAAGAACAAAGCACAGCGCCATACCCTGGCGCAGGCGGGTGTTCATCACCGCGCCCAGCGCCATCCGCCCCAGCCATGCGCCAAGCGCGGTATAGCCGGTATAGGACAGGGCCGTCAGGGTCAGCGCGGTGGGAAAGATCACCCACATCTGTTGGCCGATCGGCACCTCTGGTTCGACGAATTGCGAAAAGGCCGCCAGATAGCCCGCGACGCTCTTTGCGTTGATCGTGGCAATCAGCAGGGCCCGGCGATAGATCGACCCGCCCGACAGGGCCTGCGACGCCACCGCGACGGCGGCATTGCGCCAGCCACGCAGGCCCAGCCAGATCAGCACGGCCGCGCCGCCCAGCTTGGCCCAGCCAAACACCGACGGGCTGGCGGTCAGCAGCGCGCTAACCCCCGCCCCCGACAACGTCAGGAACAGCGCGGCCTGGGTCAGGATGCCCAGCACCCCCCAAAGCGCGCGGGAAAACCCGTGCCGCATCCCCGTCGCGATGCAGTTGACCGCATTCGGCCCCGGTGTGGTCACGAACAGGATCCAGAAGGCGGCAAAGACCGCCCAGCCCCCCAGGCTCATCGCGCAAAGGTCTGGGTCAGCAATGCGCCCAGCCCCGCGACATCCACTTGATCGAACGCCGCGGGTTGATCGCTGTCGATATCGAGCACGCCCAGCAGCGCCCCCTCGCCCGACCAGACCGGCAAGACGATCTCGGACCGGGTCGATGCGGCGCAGGCGATATGGTCGGCAAAGGCATGCACATCGGCCACCAGTTGAACCGCGCCCGTGCGCGCCGCAGCGCCGCAGACCCCGCGCGCAAAGGGGATGCTCAGACACCCGTGCCCGCCCTGGTAGGGCCCGATCTTCAGCATACCGTCCCCCATGTTGCGGTAGAATCCCGTCCAGTCAAAGCGGTCGTCGGCATGGTGCAATTCGCACGCCATGGTGGCCATCAGGGCGATGGGATCGGTTTCCCCCTCGGTCAGGGCGGCGAGGGTTTTGGCCATCTCGTCATAGTCGATACGCATGCGGACAGGCCCCCTTGGGTGATCGAAGGGGGCGCGCGCCTGCCCCCTTTGCCGGGTTGATCGGGATGGGGGCTCAGACCCGCTCGATCGCGATGGCGGTGCCCTCGCCGCCACCGATGCAGATCGCCGCGATCCCGCGTTTCAGCCCCCGCTTTTCCAGCGCGTTCAGCAAGGTGACGATGATCCGCGCCCCCGAGGCCCCGATCGGGTGGCCCAGCGCGCAGGCACCGCCGTTCACGTTCACGCGGTCGCGCGGCAGGTCCATCTCGTGCATAAACGCCATGGGAACAACGGCAAAGGCCTCGTTCACCTCCCACAGATCGACGTCGTCCTTGTCCCAGCCGATCCGGGCCAACAGCTTTTGCGCGGCGGGCACGGGCGCGGTGGTGAACCAGCCCGGCGCCTGCGCGTGGCTGGCATGACCCAGGATCCGGGCGCGCACCGGCAATCCGCGCGTCGTGGCGGTGTCCCGACTGGCCAGGATCAGCGCCGCGGCCCCGTCCGAGATCGACGAGGAATTGGCCGCCGTTACCGTGCCGTCCTTGCGAAAGGCGGGTTTGAGCTGCGGGATCTTTTCGGGGCGGGCATTGGCCGGTTGTTCGTCCGCGGCCACGGTGGTTTCGCCCTTGCGGGTGGTCACCGTGACCGGGGTGATCTCCCCCTCGAAGGCCCCGGTTTCCTGCGCTGCAAGCGCGTTGGAGAGAGAGCCCAGCGCATAGGCATCCTGCGCCTCGCGGGTGAACCGGAACGTCTCGGCGCAATCCTCGGCAAAGGTGCCCATCAGGCGGCCTTTGTCATAGGCATCCTCCAGCCCGTCGAGGAACATGTGATCGATCACCTGGCCATGGCCCAGCCGCGCACCCCCGCGCATCGCGGGCAGCAGGTAGGGCGCATTCGTCATGCTTTCCATTCCACCGGCGCACAGGATCTGATCACCGCCCAGCGCCAGCTGGTCATGCGCCATCATCACGGTTTTCATGCCCGAGCCGCACATCTTGTTCAGCGTGGTCGCGGGCACCTCTTCGCCCAGGCCCGCCTTGAAACCGGCCTGGCGCGCGGGGGCCTGGCCCTGACCCGCGGGCAGCACGCAACCCATCAACAACTCATCCACCGTCTGGACGCCCGCGCCCTGCATGGCGGCCCGAATCGCCGCACCGCCCAGGGTCGGGGCGTCGACACCCGCGAATACCCCCTGAAACCCGCCCATCGGCGTGCGTGCCGCGCCGCAGATCACTACCTCTTTCATGCCGTCCTCCCGGAATTACCGCACCAGCATTACCCAATGGTAACGATTGCCGTCTAGCCTTGGCGTCGGGGTATAGAACGGAGAGGGCATATGGACCTGCAAACCGAACAGCACGAGGACGCGATCCACATCACCGTGGCAGAGGCCCGGATCGATTCCGCCGTCGCGGTCCGGTTCAAGGATCGCATGCGCGAGGTCAGCGCCGATGGACCCCGGCGCGTCATCCTGGATCTGCGCCATGTGGATTTCCTGGACAGCAGTGGCCTGGGTGCAGTGGTCGCGGTGATGAAACTGCTTGGCCCCGACCGCGAACTGGAATTGTGCCACCTGACCCCCAACGTGGAAAAGGTGTTCCGCCTGACCCGGATGGACCGCGTTTTCACCATTCACAAGGATTGCGGCACCGCGTTTTCAGGGCGGCAGTCGGTCGCATGACCCCGAACGGGCCTGAACGGGGGGACCGCGATCTGGCCGTGAAGCCTGCCGATCGGGACGGCCCCGCGCAACCGGACGGCATGGGGGATGGCCCGCTGGTCGTCGCCTCCACCCCGCTCGGCGTGCGCCACGCCTTGGCCGAGATGCGCACGCGCCACACCCCGGCGAATGGCGGCGACGAGTCCCTGGGCATGGCTGAAACCGTGCTGGCCGAGGTGCTGAACAACATCGTCGAACATGCCTACAAACGACATCCGGCAGGCCGAATCGAGTTGCATATCGACCGCCTGGATCGGCGGTTGCGGATTGACGTGCGTGACCGGGGCGCGCAGATGCCGGGGGGCACACTGCCGCTGGGCACCCTGCCCGACATTCAAGACGATCCCGAGACCTGTCCCGACGACGCGCCCGAAGGGGGATTTGGCTGGTTCCTGATTCGCGCGATGGCACGCGACATCCAGTATTCGCGCGAAAACGGCGAGAACCGGCTGACGTTTTGGGTTCCCATCGGGGAAAGATAAGCGGTAAATCCACGTTGCCGCAAAACGGCCACAATCCACTCAAAGCGCGGCCTTATTCAGCACCGACTATGATCCGGTAGCTGCATAAGGCTTCCCTCGGCGCCGCGTTAACAGCCCCCACCCAGTGCGCGGCGCCGAGGACATATTTCCCCCCTACATGGTCATTGGCATCGTCGCGCAGGCGGCCTACTCTCCGACGGCTTCGCCGAGGAGGGAACAGGATGCGCGATTTTCAACTGCCAGGCCGGTCGGCCGTTTTCGCAACCAACGGGATCTGCGCGACCTCGCACCCGCTGGCCGCCAAGGTCGCGGTCCAGATGCTCGAGGCGGGCGGAAACGCCGTAGACGCCGCCATCGCCGGCGCGGTGCTGTTGGGGATCTGCGAGCCGCAAATGACCGGCATTGGCGGGGATTGCTTTGTGCTGGTGAAACCGGCGGGCGAGGACCGGATCGTGGCGCTGAACGGATCTGGCCGGGCACCCGCGGGGCTGAACGCCGCCGATCTGCGCGCACGCGGGCTGGACGCCATGCCCACCAACACCGCGGACGCGGTGACCGTGCCCGGCGCGATCGACGCCTTTTGCCGGCTGTCGCGCGACTGGGGCCGCGCCGGGCTCAAGGCCAGCCTCGCGCCCGCGATCCACTATGCCGAAACCGGCGTGCCGGTCGCCCCGCGCACCGCGTTCGATTGGGCACAGTCGGTCGATCACCTGCAAGGCGCGGCGCGGGAGTTCTATCTTTTGAACGCCAAGGCGCCAACGCCCGGCCAACTCTTTCGCGCCCCGAAACAGGCCGAGGTGCTGCGCCGCATCGCGATGGATGGCCGCGCCGGGTTCTATGAGGGCGAGGTGGCCGAGGACATGGTATCCTCGCTGCGCGCCTTGGGCGGCAGCCACACGCTGGACGATTTCGCCGCCACCGCATGTGATTACGGCGACCCGGTCAGCGGCACCTACAAGGGGATCGAGCTGTGCGAGCATCCGCCCAACGGCCAAGGCGCGACCGCGATCCTGATGGCGAATATCCTGTCGCATTTTGACCTGCCCAACATGGATCCACTGGGCGCCGCGCGCGCCCATCTCGAGGCCGAGGCCGCGAAACTGGCCTATGACGCGCGCAACCGCTTTGTGGCCGATCCCGCCCACATGACCCGGCTGGATCATATGCTGGCCCCCGAAACGGCCGCGAAGCTGGCCGCGCTGATCGACCCCGCCCGCGCCATGGACAGCCCCGCCGCGCTGTCGGAATCCGTCCACAAGGAAACGATTTACATCACGGTCGTCGATAAGGACCGCATGGCCGTGTCGCTGATCTACTCGATCTTCCACAGCTTTGGCTCGGGGCTGGCCTCGGACCGGTTCGGGATCAATTTCCAGAACCGCGGCGCGGGCTTTACCCTGGCCGAGGGGCACGTGAACGAGGCCGCGGGCGGCAAGCGTCCGATGCATACGATCATCCCCGCAATGCTGAAAAAGGACGGAAAGGTGATCATGCCCTTTGGTGTGATGGGCGGCGCCTATCAACCCAACGGCCATGCCCGCGTTCTGACCAATATCGTCGATTACGGGATGCACCCGCAGCAGGCCATCGACGCGCCGCGCAGCTTCACCGACGCGGGCAAGATGCAGGTCGAGCGCGGCTATAGCGACGCCGTGCGCGCCGAACTGGCCGCGATGGGCCATGACGTGGTGATTCCCGCCGGTCCCATCGGGGGCGCCCAGGCGATCCTGATAGACGAGGAGACGGGGGTTTTGCAGGGCGCGTCCGACCCGCGCAAGGATGGCTGCGCGCTGGGGTATTGACCCGGCGCGGGCCTAGTTCAGCTGGAATTGCAGCGGGTAAAGACCGTCCTCGAAATCGCCGAAGAGATCCGGCAGATCGGGGTGGTCCACCGGTTCCCCGGTGTCGTCGGGCAACAGGTTCTGTTCCGACACATAGGCGACGTAATAGCTTTGGTCGTTCTCGGCCAGCAGGTGATAGAACGGCTGATCGCGCGACGGGCGGCTCTCTTCGGGGATGGCGTCATACCAATCCTCGGTGTTGGAAAACATCGCATCCACGTCAAAGACCACCCCCCGAAAGGGATGCTTTCGGTGGCGGACGACCTGTCCCAGATGATATTTTGCCTGCGTCTTAAGCATGCTATTGAAAACCCCCACGCCCCATTACTATGCCCGCAAGGGGCCGTGAGTCCATGCGCCAGGGCACATTTCCGGGAAACAGTCTGTGAACCTTGTTCTGACAGTGCTTGAGATTGTCGCGCCGGTCTTTCTGTTGGCGGGCGTTGGATTTGCCTGGGTAAAACTGGGCAATGAATACCGGGTGCAGTTCGTTACCCAACTGGCGATGACCCTGTCGGTGCCGTGCCTGATCTTTACCGCGCTGATGAAGACCGACATCGACCCGCAGGCGCTGACCGCGCTGTCGCTGGCGGCGGTTGCGGCCTATGGGATCGTGACGGTGCTGTGTTTCGCGGTGATCGCGCTGGCCCGGCTGGAGCGGCGGACCTACCTCGCCCCGATCATCTTTGGCAATACTGGCAATATGGGGCTGCCGCTGGCGCTGTTTGCCTTTGGCCAAGAGGGTCTGGGCTATGCCGTGGTCGTTTTCGCGGTGATGGCGATCTATTCCTTTACGGTGGGGGTCTGGCTGGTTTCGGGCGGCGGATCGCCCCTGAAGGTCATCAAGGAACCATTGGTCGCCGCCACCCTGCTGGGCGGTGTGTTCCTGTGGCGCGGCTGGCAGACCCCGCCGTTTCTGACCAATACGCTGGACCTGATCGGCCAGATGGCGATCCCGTTGATGCTGATCACGCTGGGCGTGGCGATCGCACGGCTGCATCCGGGGCACTTGCCACGGGCGATCTGGCTTTCGGCGGTCAAGCTGGTCCTGTGCGTTGCCGCCGCGGTCGGGGTCGGGCTGTGGTTCGATTTGCCGCCCGTCGCGTTCGCGGTGCTGGTCTTGCAGGTGTCGACGCCGGTGGCGGTGACATCCTATCTGCTGGCCGAAAAATACGGTGCCGACGCCGAGGCCGTTGCCGGTTTGGTGGTCGTGTCCACCCTGATGTCCGTGGCCGCTTTGCCCGTCACTCTCGCATTTCTTATCTGAGCTGGCGGCTTTGTCATTTTACCGCGGGCCGTTTTCGCCTAACTTGGCACAAAGACAAAAAAGCAAGAAAAACCGAGGGGCAGATGAGCAGATACCTTCTCGTGGCGGCTTTGGTCGTGTTGGCGGGCTGTGGCGGTGGAAACTATTCAGCGCCGCGTAACCTGGACGACGCCTGCGGAATTGCCCGCGAGCGCCCGAAATACATTCGCGCCATGGAACAGGCCGAACGACGCTGGGGCGTACCGGTGCACGTGCAGATGGCCGTGATCCACCAGGAAAGCAAATTCGTCGGCGATGCCCGCACCCCGCACCGCTATGTGCTGGGGATCATCCCGATGGGGCGGCAAAGCTCGGCCTATGGCTATGCCCAGGCGATTGACGGCACCTGGGACAATTACCGCAGCCAGACCGGAAATCGCAACGCCCGGCGCGACGACATCCGCGACGCCACCGATTTCATGGGGTGGTACATGAACCAGTCGCGCGAAAAGCTGGGCATTCCGCTGGACGATGCGCGCAGCCAATACCTGGCCTATCACGAGGGGCAGACGGGCTATGCCCGCGGCACCTATCGCGGCAAGACCTGGCTGATGGCCGTGGCCGACCGCGTCGGCGGCAGGGCACAGATCTATCGCCAACAGTTGCAGTCCTGTCGGCGGCGCTAGGGATTATTCGCCGATCCGTTCGGCGGTTTCCTGAACGATGTTGAACATCCGTGCCGACAGCGACACGCCGGACTGCATGTCGCCCAGGATCACCGTGGTGGCATTGCCGGCCTCATCGGTGATGACCCATTGGCGCAGCTCGACCGGATCGGCGGTAAAGATCAGGGCGATCGTGCCATATTCGGGATGCTCGGGATCCTGGGCGATAACCCGGGTCGAGGTTTCATCGCCGTCGTGGCCCACCACCATCTGCGCACGATCCAGATCGACATCGCGTTCCAGGATGATGTTGAGCGGTGTCTTGTTCAGCGGATATTGCTCGGGCGGCTGGTTCGACTTGGGGTCGAAAATGGCCAACTGTCCGCCCCCGGCGATCACCAGCGCCTGATTGGGCGGGTCGTATTCGAACCGCGCCCGGCCCGGCCGCTTGATCGACAAAGCCCCTGTCGAAATCGACCCATCGGCGTTGATCTGGGTGAACTTGGCCTGCGCCGTGGTAAAGCTGTTGAGATAAGCCGAGATCGCCGACAACGAGAGCGTGTCGGCCACCGCGGGCACGGCAGCCACCCAAAGGGCGGCGGCAAGGGCAAGGCGCATCGGTTTCATATCCCCAATCTAGGGGCGGGACGCGCCCTTTGCACCTGCCAATCCGTCACGAAAGGGCGAGCGCGCGCGCCCTTTCGCCTATCCCTGCTCGGGCACCAGGATCTCGCGCTTGCCGACATGGTTGGCCGGGCTGACGACGCCCTGTTCCTCCATCTGCTCGACCAGGCGGGCGGCCTTGTTATAGCCGATCGCCAGTTTGCGCTGGATGTAGGAGGTCGAACATTTGCGATCCTTCAGCACGATCGCCACCGCGGTATCGTAAAGCGCATCCTCCATATCCGTGTTCCCGCCCGAGGACAGGCCCAGAACCAGGTCGATATCGCTTTCCTTGTCCTCATCCGGCCCCTCGACCACGCCGCCGATATAATCGGGCGGGCCATAGGATTTCAGATAGGTCACGATCTCTTCGACCTCTTCATCGCTGACAAAGGGGCCGTGCACGCGGGTGATCCGGCTGCCACCCGCCATATACAGCATGTCGCCCATGCCCAGCAGTTGTTCGGCCCCCTGCTCGCCCAGGATGGTGCGGCTGTCGATCTTGGAGGTCACCTGAAAGCTGATCCTCGTGGGGAAGTTGGCCTTGATCGTGCCGGTGATCACATCGACCGACGGACGCTGGGTCGCCATGATCAGGTGGATGCCAGAGGCCCGCGCCATTTGCGCCAGGCGCTGGATGCAGGCCTCGATCTCCTTGCCGGCGACCATCATCAGGTCGGCCATCTCGTCCACGATCACGACGATATAAGGCAGGGTTTCGGGCTGGACTTCCTCGGTCTCGAAGACGGGTTCACCGGTTTCGTCGTCGAACCCGGTCTGCACCGTGCGCTTGAACATCTCGTCCTTGTCCAGCGCGTCGCGCACCCGGCCGTTATAGCCCTCGATGTTGCGCACGCCCATCTTGGACATCTTGCGATAGCGTTCCTCCATCTCGCCGACGACCCATTTCAGCGCGACGACGGCCTTTTTGGGATCGGTGACGACCGGGGACAACAAATGCGGAATGCCGTCATAAACCGACAGTTCCAGCATCTTGGGGTCGATCATGATCAGGCGGCATTCCTCGGGCGTCAGTTTGTAAAGCAGCGACAGGATCATGGTGTTGATCGCCACCGATTTACCCGACCCCGTGGTCCCCGCGATCAGCAGGTGGGGCATCTTGGCCAGGTTGGCCACGACCGCGTCGCCGCCGATATCCTTGCCCAGCGCAAGCGGCAGCCGCATGCTGGAATCGCCGAAATCGCGGGCCGACAGGATCTCGCGCAGCACGACCTTTTCGCGGTTCACGTTGGGCAATTCGATCCCGATCACGCTGCGCCCCGGCACGGTGGACACCCGCGCCGACAGCGCCGACATCGACCGCGCGATATCGTCGGCCAAGCCGATCACCCGGCTGGCCTTGAGGCCTGGCGCGGGTTCCAATTCATACATGGTGACGACGGGGCCGGGGCGGACGCTGACGATCTCGCCCTTGACGCCATAGTCATCCAGCACGTTTTCCAGCATTCGGGCGTTTTCCTCCAACGCCTCATCGGACAGATGATGACGCTGAACCTGAACCGGATTGGTCAACAGCGACAGCGGCGGATGTTCATAGGCCGGGGTCGCATCCTCTTCGAATTGCAGCGCGGGCTGCGCCTCTTGGCGGGCCTGGCGCGAGGGTTGGATCGGCTTTTGCTGCGGATGCTGCACCACCTTGCGCGGCTCGGCCACGGGGATAGAGGGCGCGCGCGGGGCCGCCGTCAGGGCGGGCTCGGGCGCGCTGAATGCGGCGGCGTCGAAATCGTCATCCTCCAGGTCGATCGCATCGAACGCGTTGGCCTGCGGGCCGCTGGCCGTCAGCGGAGGCTCGGCCAGGGGATCGGGCCGGGACAGGATCAGCGGCACGGGACTGCCACGGCGCACCGGCGGTTCGGCACGGACCTGCGGGGCGGGTGCGGCGCGGCCCTGACGGGCGCGGTTCTTGATGACATCGGCGATCTTGGCCTTGATCCGCTCTTCGGACATCGGGGCCAGGTGGTCGGCCTCTTCGGGCAGGTCATATTCCACCAGTTCCGGTTCGGGATCCACCGGGCGGCGCATCAGGGCGGGCATGCGCGCCAAAAGCCCCTGTTTGCCACGCGGCGCGGCGATGTCCTGCGGATCGGGGGCCATCCCCGAGATCACCGGATCGGCGCGATGCACACGCGCGGCGGGCATCGGCGCACGCTCGGCGGCGGCGGCACGGCGCTGCTGTATCCCGGCATGCAGGCCAGCCGCGCCACGGATCGCACCGCGGGCGGATTGACCCGCCAGTTTGCGCAGCGCGGCATAGCTGAGGATCACGCCCACCAGCAAGAACCGGCCAAAGCGGCGCAGCTCTGCCCGGTCCACGCCCAGCACGAACAGCGCCATCGCCATCGCCGCCAGCCAGACCAACGCCGCCACCAGCCGCAGCCCGAACACGGTATCAACCGGCGCAACGCCCAGAACGGCACCCAGCACCGTATCGCCAAAAAGCCCACCCATGCCAAAGCTGTGGGTCCAGGCCGCCGGCGGCACATGGGTCGAGGCATAGACCGAGGCCAGCGCGATCGCGATCGGCGCAAAGATCAGCCGTGACAGCGCGCGATCCTCGCCCCGGTGGGTGACCAGTCGCAGCCCCCAGATGCCCGGCACCGCAACCAGGCCCCAGGCCCCCCAGCCCACCACGATGAACAAGGGCGAGGCCAGCGACGCCCCGAACCGGCCCAGCAGGTTTTGCGCAGGCGCATCGGTGGCCGACATCCAGCCCGGATCCTCGGGCACGTAGGACCCCAGGATCAGCGCCATCACCAGCGCCAGCCCGATCAGGGTAAAGCCCAAAAGCTCTTTGCCACGCCGCTCGATCGCGGCCTGCATGTTCGAATCCAGAAGCGGTTCGCGCTGTTTCATCTGATACGAAGCCATACCCTTGCCATCCTCACCCGTAGAGGCAGTCACCAAGCCGTTCCAGCCCGTGCCGCATTTCTTGTTCTGGGGCGACCATCGCCACGCGGATATAGCCCGCGCCGGGATTTTCGCCGTTCACCTCGCGCGACAGATAGGCACCGGGCAACACCCGCACCCCCGTCTCGCGCCATAGTTTCACCGCCGCAGCCTCGCCATCGGCGACCGGCAGCCACAAAAAGAACCCCGCCTGCGGGGCATGATAGCCCGGCACTGCACCGAACACCGTGTCGGCAATGGCGAACTTGCGGGCGTAAAGCGCGCGGTTCTCGCGCACATGCTCCTCATCCGCCCAAACCTGTTCGGCCACCCGTTGCAGCGGCAGCGGCAAGGGCGCGCCGGCATAGGCGCGCAACTGCTTGATCCGCGCCATGCTTTGGGGGCCGGCGGCGACGAAACCCGAGCGCAACCCCGGCAGGTTCGAGCGTTTGGAAAGCGAATGAAACACCACAACCCGTTCGGGATCGGCGCCGATCTCCTGGGCCACCTCCAGCGCGCCGGGGGGCGGGTCGCCGCGGTAGATCTCGGAATAGCATTCGTCGGCAAAGACCTGGAAATCGTGTTTCTCGGCCAGACGCAGCAAATCGGCCCAATAGGCACGGTCCGCCACCGCCCCTTGCGGGTTCGACGGCGAGCACAGATAGGCGATCGTCACCCGGTCCAGCACATCGTCCGGCAGGGCCGCATAGTCGGGCAGAAAGCCGGTTTCGGCGGTCGCGGGCACATAGACCGGATCGGCGCCCACGGCCAGCGCGGCCACGGCATAGACCTGGTAAAACGGGTTGGGCATCAGGATCACCGGACGCCCGCCCGCCTTGACCTCGGGACACAGTGCCAGCGCGGTGTTGAACAGCCCCTCGCGCGTGCCGTTCAGGACGGCGATGCGGCGCTCGGGGTCCAGCGTCACGCCATAGCGCCGCGCAACCCAGTCGGCGATGGCCCCGCGCAGTTCCGGCGTGCCCTCGTTGGGGGGATATTTGCCGAATTCATCGGCATGCGTGGCCACGATATCCGTGACCCATGCGGGAAAGGTGTGCCGCGGCTCGCCAATGCTCATGTGCAAGGGCGCGCCGCCCGGCGCGTGACAATCCAGAAGCTTCCGCAAGCGCGGAAAGGCATATTCTGGCAGGTTCGAGAACCGCTCGGGGAAGGTCATGGACCTCTGTCTTGTTGTTAACACTGCCTCGGTCCGGGGTCATCTTTCGCGCCCCGGTTTGATTGAAACGATACCGTCAGAACCCGGCCCGGTCCAGAAAAACGCCGCGCGGAAAACGGTTTGCCCGGCGCAGTTGTGGCATTTAGGCCAGTGCCTTTGGATCCATGCCCTCAGGCCAGGGCCTGCTCGACCGCCGCGCCCAGGCGCAACAGCCGCTCTTCGGACATCGGCGGTCCCATCAGCGAAATCCCGGTCGAGGGCAGCCCGGTGGGCAGCGTCAGCACCGCCTGCCCCATCAGGTTGCCGATCCGGGTATTGCGCAGGGTCAGCAGGTTCTCGGATACGAAATACTCGGGCTCTGACAACAGCCGCGCCACATCGGGCGGCAGGTTCGGACAGGTCGGCAGCAGCACCGCATCGAACTGTGCCGTGCGCACCGTCCAGACCGCGCGCAGCCGGTCCAATTCCTGCCAGGCGGCGACATAATCAACCCCCGAATAGGCCATACCACCGCGAAACCGTTTCAGAACCTCGGAATACATCTTGTCCGGCGCCGCCTCGATCGCGTCGCGCCAGGTGGCATAGGCCTCTGTCGCGTAAAGAACCCCGGACAGGGCCATCGCCTGCTCTACCTCGTCGGCCTGGACGTTGACCAGCGTGGCCCCGGCCTGCTCCAGCCGCGTCAGCGCGTGATCGAACCCGGCGCGGGGCGCGTCGCGCAGATCATCCAGCGCGATGGTGTCCAACACCATGAAGCGCGCGCCCTTCAGGGTGGCGCCGCGCAGATCGGCGGACCTGCCCCCCTCCAGCGCGGCAAGCAACAGCGCGGCGTCCTCGACGTTGCGCGCCAATGGGCCGACCGTGTCGAATTTCGGGGCCAGCGGCACCACCCCGCCCAGCGACAACCGCCCGGACGTGGTTTTCAGTCCCACCAGATCGTTCCAAACCGATGGAACCCGCACCGACCCGCCTGTGTCGGACCCGATCCCCGCCGCCGCCAACCCAAAGGCAACCGACGTCGCCGCGCCCGACGACGATCCCCCCGGCGCACCCTGGGGATCATTCACACAGGGCGGCGTCGCGGTGATCGGATTTACCCCCAGCCCGGAAAAGGCCAGTTCCGTCATATGCGTCTTACCCAGACAGACCAGCCCGGCGGCCGTGGCGTTTTCCAGCACCACCGCGTCACGCCCCGGCACCCGGCCCGCCAACAGGGCCGATCCCGCCTCGGTCGCGACGCCGGCGGTATCGAACAGATCCTTCCACGACACCGGCACCCCGTCCAACGGACCCAGCCGCTGACCGGCACGGGCACGCGCGCGGGCCGCCCCGGCCTCGGTCAGGGCGCGGTGTTCGGTCAGGCGGGCATAGATGCGATCCCTCAGCGGATGCGCCTTGATCGCGTCCAGATAGCAAGCGGCCAGGTCAACCGGGTCGATCTCTCCCGCGCCGATCCCACGGCCCAGCGCGCCCGCGCCCATCGTCAGCCAATCCTGTGCCATGCCCCGTCTCCTCCGCGTCGGTCGGCAGACGGTAGCGGGCGCGCGGCATATGGACAATCCCGCCCGCGCGCCCATATTGCAGGCCATGACATACAATTCCGATATCCTGATCGTGGGCGGCGGGCTGAACGGCCCGGCACTGGCCCTTGCGCTGGCCCAAGGCGGGCTGAGCGTCACCGTGATCGACGCGCTGCCCCAGGCGGCGCGCGGCGACGATGCCTTTGACGGGCGGTCCTATGCGCTGGCGCTGGCCTCGATGCGGCTGCTCAGGGCGATCGGGGTCTGGGACGGCATAGCCGCCCACAGCCAACCGATCCTTGAGATCATCGCCACGGATGGGCGCGCGGGCGAGGGGCCTGCACCGTTCTTTCTGGACTTCGATCATGGCGAGATCGAAGAGGGCCCGATGGGCTATATGCTGGAGGATCGCTTTCTGCGGCAGGCCTTTCTAGAGGCGATGGCGGCATCCCCCCACATCACCACCCTGTCGTCCGAAACCGTTGTGGCCCAGGCGCCCGATGCCACCGGGGTCACGGTGACGCTGGCCTCGGGCAAGACGCTGCGCGGCCGGGTGCTGGTGGGCTGTGATGGGCGCCGTTCGGGCGTTGCACAGCGTGCGGGGATTCGGGGCACCGGGTGGGACTATGGGCAAACCGCGCTGGTCTGCGCCATTG
Source organism: Paracoccaceae bacterium (assembly GCA_016938875.1). GTDB lineage: Bacteria > Pseudomonadota > Alphaproteobacteria > Rhodobacterales > Rhodobacteraceae > Rhodovulum. The sequence goes on along the minus strand of JAFGTV010000053.1, from coordinate 156,234 downwards.
CCCATGAAAAACCCCATAACGGGATCGCGCATCAATTCTTTATGCCGGCGGGACCGCTGGCGATCCTGCCGCTGCCCGGCAACCGTTCCTCTATTGTCTGGAGCGAGAGTCACAAGACCGCCGCCGCGATCCAATCGCTGGATGACGCGGGCTATCTGGCCGCGCTGCGGCCCCGATTCGGCGACTTCCTGGGCGAGATTTCCTTGGCCGGTGCGCGGTTCACCTATCCGCTGAACCTGACGCTGGCCAATGCCTTTGCCGCGCCGCGCGTGGCGCTGCTGGGCGATGCGGCGCATGGGGTGCACCCGATCGCGGGACAGGGGCTGAACCTGGGCCTGCGCGACGTGGGCGCCCTGGCGCAGGTGCTGGTCGAGGCCCGGCGCCGCGGCGAAGATATCGGCGCCATTGATGTGCTGGAGCGGTATCAAACCTGGCGACGGTTCGACACCACCGTGCTGGCCGCCGGGACAGATGCGATCAACAAGCTCTTTTCCAACGACAATCCGCTTTTGCGGCTGGGCCGCGACCTGGGCATGGGCGCGGTCAACGCGGTCCCTGCCCTGCGCCGCCGCTTTATCCGCGAGGCGGCCGGGCTGACCGGCGAATTGCCGCGCCTGATGACAGGCCAACCGCTGTGACTTGATTCGCGTGACGGGCGCGCGTCAGTCCAGCTGACGCGCCTCGTCGACCAACATGATCGGGATGCCTCCGCGCACGGGAAACGCCAGATGCGCGGACTTGGACACCAGTTCCTGCTTGGCCGCATCATAGCTGAGCGGCCCATGGGTCACCGGACAAACCAGCGATTCCAGCATTTTACGGTCGGCATTGGGGGTGTCGGTCATTGCATTGTCTCCTCGTCGCTGCCGCTGTGCAGCGCGAACTCGATCAGGGTTACCAGCGTCTCGCGCCGGGTGCTCAGGGACGGTGCCTCTAGCAGCGCCTGTTTGTCTTCTGCCGCGAATGGGCAGAGCATGGAAAGCGAATTTATCAACAGTTCGTCCTCGGCATCTTCGAGGCTGTCCCAATCGGTGGCCAGACCGCGGCTGGCAAAGAACCTGCTCAGCAAGCTTTTGAACGGGGTGCGGTCAAAGCCGGGGTCGCGTTCGCCCGGGCCCAGGTCGCGCTCGAACCCGTCCCACGACACGTCGGCCTTGAGATAGGGGGTGAACCCCGCCTGCTCGCCCTTGATCCGAAACCGCGAGCTGCCGCTGAGCGTCAGCATGTAACGCCCGTCCTCGGTTTCGAAAAATGCAGTGATGCGCCCTGCACAGCCGATGCTGTGCAGCCGCTTTTCACCGCCGCCGGGCACCTCGCGGGGCTGGACCATGCCGATCAGCCGATGCGGCGTTTTCAGCGTATCGTCCAGCATCGCCAGATAGCGCGGCTCAAAGATATGCAGGGGCAGCCGGGCGCGCGGCAACAACAGCGCGCCCGGAAGCGGGAAGACGGGGATCGTGTTTGGCAGATCAGATGCTGAGAACATGCAAGGTTAGTTAGACCGCCGCGCCCCTCAGGCAAATATCATTGACGAGAGTTTTCTGCGGCCCTTAAGCACGATCGGATCCTGCGGCTTGAGCGCCTCGAAAATCGTGAAAAGCTGGGCCTTGGCGGCCCCCTCGTTCCACTCTCGATCGCGGCGGAACAGATCCAGCAATTCATCGACCGCCGCCTCGACCTCGCCCGCCGCATGCAGCGCCTTGGCCAGATCGAACCGCGCCTGAAGGTTGTCGGGATCGGCATCAACCACCGCGCGCAACTCGGCCACGGGGCCGGCATCTGCGGCCTGCCGGGCCAGTTCCAGCTGGGCGCGGGCGGCCTCGACCTCGGGGGCGGTGGCAATCGCATCGGGCGCGGCGGCCAGCAGCGCGTCGGCCTTGTCGACCTCTCCCAGCGCCAGGTGCGCCCGGATCAACCCGCCATACGCCGCAGGATGAACGGGATCCTCGCCCAGAATGGCGGCAAAGGTCTGGGCGGCATCCACGACCGCGCCCTCGGCCAGCATCTGTTCGGCGGCCTCGACGGCCTCGCCCAGGCCGCCATCACCGGCAAGCGCCGCGACGCGGTCGATGAATTCCTTGATCTCAGAGGCCGGCAACGCGCCCTGAAACCCGTCCACGGGCTGGCCGTTGAAAAACGCGTAAACCGTCGGGATCGACTGAATGCGCAACTGCGCCGCGATCTGCTGGTTCTCGTCGACATTGACCTTGACCATGCGCACGCGCCCGCCCGCCTCGGTCACGGCCTTTTCCAGGGCCGGGCCCAGCGCCTTGCACGGGCCGCACCAGGGCGCCCAGAAATCGACGATGACGGGCACCTCTTTCGAGAGTTCGACCACGTCCTGCATGAACGTCGCCTCGGTGATGTCCTTGATCAGGTCACCCTGCGGCGCCGCGGCGCCCGAATTGCCACCAAGTTCCAGCATGTGTTTATCTCCGGTATCTCGCGAGTTGTGCCCTATATGTGCGCCCCCGGCCCAAAACCCAAGGGTGAATTCACAGATCGAAGCTGGCAAATACCGGCGCGTGGTCGCTGGGTTGCTGCCACCCGCGGGCCGCGCGCAGCACGCGGCTGGAATGGGCGGCGGCGGCGATATCGCCCGTGGCCCAGACGTGATCCAGTCGCCGCCCCTTGTCGGCGGCGTCCCAGTCGCGGGCGCGATAGGACCACCAGGAATAAAGCTGCCCGTGCGGGATATCGGCCCGGGTGACATCGACCCAGTCCCCCGCCGCCTGTGTCTCGGCCAGGTGCGCCACCTCTTGGGGGGTGTGGCTGACGATCTTGAGCAGTTGCTTGTGGCTCCAGACATCATCCTCGCGCGGGGCGATGTTCAGATCGCCCACCAGGATCGCCTTTTCGGGGCGGCTGTCGCGGAACCAGTCGCGCATGCCGGTCAGGTAATCCAGCTTTTGGCCGAACTTCTCGTTCACCGCGCGGTCGGGCACATCGCCCCCGGCGGGCACATAGAAATTGTGAATGGTCACGCCGTTTTCCAGCCGCGCGGCGACGTGGCGGGCCTGGCCCAGGTCGGCGAAATCCATATCGCCGGCATCGTGCAACGGCAGCCGGGACAGGATCGCGACGCCGTTATACCCCTTTTGGCCGCGTGCCACGATATGGCCATAGCCCAGGGCGCGGAACGCCTCTAGCGGGATCTTGTCCACCGGGCTTTTGCATTCCTGCAGGCACAGGATATCGGGCGCCTCTTCGGTCAACAGCTTGCACACCAACGCCTCGCGCAGGCGGACCGAGTTGATGTTCCAGGTGGCAAGGGTAAAGGACATGCGGTTTCTCCGATGAAAAGGGCCGCGCCAGACTAGGGCGCGGCCCGCAAGGCCTCAAGCAGGGTTTGGCTCAGGCCACCAACCGGTAGCCCCCCGATTCCGTCACCAAGAGCCGCGCGTTCGAGGGGTCGGGCTCGATCTTTTGGCGCAGGCGATAGATGTGGGTTTCCAGAGTGTGGGTGGTCACACCGGCGTTATAACCCCAAACCTCGTGCAACAGCATGTCGCGCGCCACCACGCCCTCGGACGCCCGGTAAAGGAACTTGAGGATGTTGGTTTCCTTTTCGGTCAGGCGAATTTTCCGCTCGTCCTCGGTAATCAGCATCTTCATCGCAGGCTTGAACGTATAGGGGCCCAACTGAAAGATCGCGTCCTCGGACTGCTCGTGCTGGCGCAATTGCGCACGGATGCGCGCCAGCAGGACCGGAAACTTGAACGGTTTGGTGACGTAATCGTTGGCACCCGCATCCAGGCCAAGGATCGTGTCGGCATCGCTGTCATGGCCGGTCAGCATCAGGATCGGGCACTTGACGCCCTGCTTGCGCAGCAATCGGCACAGCTCGCGGCCATCGGTGTCAGGCAGACCCACGTCGAGGATCACCAGATCATAAAGCGCCTCTTTGGCCTTCTCCATCGCCTGGGTTCCGTTGCCGGCCTCGAACACATCGAAATCTTCGGTCATTACCAGCTGTTCGCTCAGCGCTTCGCGCAGATCGTCGTCGTCATCGACCAGCAGGATTTTCTTCAGGTTGCTCATTGGCGCCCTCCCTTGTCCGTCTGGACCTGACATGTCACCCCGTTCCCCCGGCACAAGATTTGCAACAGGCATTTCACGCAAGCGTGTGGCAGGGGCGGGTTTTGTTTCATATCTGTCAATTATGGGGATACACCCTGCCAGATGAAAGGATCGCCCATGCCCCTTGGCCCCGACAGCACCGAACAGCTCGCCCGCGCGCGCGGCGATCTGCGCATGGGCGTGCCCGTCATCGTCGGACCGCTGCTGGTGCTGGCGGCAGAGACGCTGACACCCGCGCGGCTGACGGCGCTGCGTGACATGGCCGGGGCTGCGGTTCTGGCGATCACCGCGCGGCGGGCCGAAACGCTCAGGGCGCGGCCCTATGACGGCGATATCGCGCGGCTGCGGCTGCCTGCGGATGTGGGCCCCGACTGGGTGCGCGCGGTGGCCGAGCCCGCCGATGATCTGGATACCCCGATGCTGGGCCCGTTCGTGTCGGAACGTGGCGGCGATGCCGCGGCCCATCGCGCCGCGATCGGGCTGGCGAAGGCCGCGCGCCTGTTGCCCGCCGTTCTGGCGTTGGAACTGGCCGACCCGGCCCGCTTTGCCGCCGAGAACGGGCTGACCTACCTGCCCCTGCCCGAGGTTCAGGCCGCCCTGGCCGCCGCCACGGTCCTGTCCCAGGTCGTTTCGGCCCGGGTGCCGCTGGCGGTTTCCCAGGCAGGCCGGGTGCACGTGTTCCGCCCCGCCGATGGCAGCGAGGAACATTACGCCGTGGAAATCGGTGCCCCCTCGCGCAAGGCGCCGGTTCTGACGCGGCTGCATTCGGCCTGTTTCACCGGCGATCTGATGGGCAGCCTGAAATGCGATTGTGGCGCACAACTGACCGCCGCCCTGGCCCAGATGGGCGCCGAAGGGGCCGGGGTTCTGCTCTATCTCAACCAAGAGGGGCGCGGGATCGGCCTGGCCAACAAGATGCGCGCCTATTCCCTTCAGGATCAGGGCTTCGATACCGTCGAGGCCAACCACCGACTGGGTTTTGAGGATGACGAGCGCGACTTTGCCATCGGCGCGGCGATCCTGCGCGAAATGGGATTCTCGGCGGTGCGGCTGATGACCAACAACCCCGCAAAGATCGACATGATGCGCGCCAATGGCATCGAGGTGACCGAGCGCGTGCCGCTCAAGGTCGGGCATACCGCGCAAAACGCGGGCTACCTGGCGACCAAGGCCGCCAAGTCCGGCCACCTTCTCTAGCCGCGGATTCAGCCCTGGGTGGGGCCGCGCATCTCGCGAATCGCCGCCTGGATCGCACGCCAGGTTGCGGCCTGATCCGCCTCTCCGGCCTGTTCATGGTGAACCGCCTTTTGCGCCGCCTCCGCCTCGGCCTTGTCGCCATGGGCGGCGAAAAGCGACCGGGCGTATTGCATCACGTTGGACATTTCCATGTCGGACCTCCTTTGATCCTGCGCTGCGCCAAATCGCGGCCAGCGCCCCCCTTCATAGCACGAATGGGCGCGGGTGGGCTTGATGGGGGTCAAAGCGGCGCTTTCCCTGCGGCCATCGCTGGGGCACTGTGCGCGCCATGACCCGTACCGATCTTGTCCTGACGCCGACCCACCTGCGCTTTGCCACGCGCCGTTTTCCATGCGCCATCGGGCGTGGCGGCATACGGGAGGACAAGCGTGAGGGCGACGGGGCCACCCCGCGCGGGGTGCACCGGGTGGTGGGGATGCTTTATCGTGCCGACCGGATAACGGCGCCGAATGACTGGGCGATTCCGATCGGGCCGGGGGATCTGTGGTCGGACGATCCGGGCGATTGCGCCTATAACCACATGGTCCGCGCGCCCCATGCGCACAGCCACGAACGGCTGCGGCGGGCGGATCCGCTGTATGATCTGGTGATCCTGACCGACTGGAACTGGCCCGACGCACAGCCGGGGCGAGGATCGGCGATATTCCTGCATCAATGGCGCAAGGCGCGTCACCCGACCGAGGGCTGCATCGCCTTCAGGCGCGATCACCTGCGCTGGATCGCGGCGCGGCTGATCCCCGGAACGCGCTTGATCGTGCGCTGAGCTCAGCCATAGGTGCGATCCCCAAAGATCGCGCTGCCCACGCGCACATGTGTGGCGCCCAGCGCGATGGCCTCTTCGAAATCGCTGCTCATCCCCATCGACAACCCCGCCAACCCGTTGCGCGCCGCGATCTTGGCCAACAGCGCAAAGTGCAGCGAGGGCGTCTCTTCGACCGGGGGAATGCACATCAGCCCCTGAACGGGCAGGTCCATCGCACGGCATTGGGCGATGAAATCATCCGCCTCGGCGGGCAGGATGCCTGCCTTTTGCGGCTCTTCGCCGGTATTGACCTGAATGAACAGCGCCGGACACGTCCCGCGTTCCTGGGCCAGTTCGGCCAGGCGGTGCGCCAGCTTGACCCGGTCCACCGAATGGATCGCATCGAACAGCTCGACGGCCTGGCGGACCTTGTTGCTTTGCAGCGGGCCGATCAGGTGCAATTCCACCCCCGAATACCGGGCCTTGAACTCGGGCCATTTCCCGGCGGCCTCTTGCACGCGGTTCTCGCCAAAGATGCGCTGCCCCTGGTCCAGCACGGCCTCGACCCGCTCTAGCGGTTGCACCTTGGACACCGCGATCAGCGTGACCGCACCGGGCGCACGGCCTGCCTCGGCCTCGGCCTTTGCGATCCGGTTGCGAATTTCGGTCAGTCCCATGGTCTTCTCCTTAGTCGATCGCGTCGCCCAGTGCCTCGATCAGCTCTGCCAGGTCATCGCTGTGGCGTTCCCATGCCTTCATCGACGAGGCATAGATCGGCTGACGCACCTGATGCAGGCTGAGGGTGGAGACGCGGCGTTCCGTCTTGTGGAAATCAAGGCACTGATCCTCCCAGTCCAAACCGCAGGCGGCGATCAGCGCGCGGGCCTGCCCCTCGGGGTCGGCGATCAGGTCTTCGTAGTGGATCTCGTGGAAACCGTCGGGCAGCCGATCACGCCAAAAGGCGATCATCTCCTGGAACATCCGGGTGTAAAGGCCCAGATCCCGCAGGTTATAGGCATAGCGGTGCGTGCCCTCGGCAAAGATATTCTTGTAGATCGACAACCCGGTGTCGCGCGGATCGCGGTGAACCACGACGATTCGGGCGTTCGGCAGGGCCAGCCGCACCACTCCGGCCACCATGTAGGTCTGGATCGACTTGTCGGTAACGATATCCGCACCGGGCACACGCATGCGCAGGTGCGCCTCGGCCCGGCGGCCCAGGGCGGCGATCTGGTCGTCGGGCACCTGGTCCAGCGCGCGCAACCCGCCCGCGCCATCCGACAGCATCGCCATCGCCTCGGGGAACAGATAGCCCAACTCGCCGCCGCCGCTGACGCGCGAATGGCTGGCGATGATCTGCTCGACCAGGGTGGTGCCAGAGCGAGGCATGCCGGTGACAAAGATCGGGGCGTAGCCGGTGGTGCCGGGCACCGTGCGGGCGGCGAAATCCACCCCGTCAAAGGCCGCCTTCAGCGCGTCCACCGTCGCCCGACGCTCGGCGATATCATAGGGATAAAGCTGGCGCATCAAGGCGTTGGCCTCGTGCAGATAGGGGAATACCTGGTCGTGGCGGCCGATATCCTCCATCGCCTTGGCCAAGGCAAAGGCCAGGTTCATGCGGCTGTGCAAACTGACATCGGGGTGGGCGAACAGCGCCTGCATCTGCGCGATCAACGGATCGTCGGCGGGCAATTTGCGGCCCTTGACCAGCATGCGGTAGGCCTCTCCGCCCATCGGGTCCAGGGCGATGGCGCGGTGAAATCCGGCCTCTGCCTCGTCGAACCGGCCCAAGGTCTGCAACAGGATGGCGCGGCGGCCATGCCCCTCGGCGCGGTCGGGACCGGCGGCAAGGGCGGCATCATGGGCGGCCAGCGCATCCTGGGGACGCCCGGCACTGTCCAGCGCCTGGGCCAGGGCCTCGTGGGTTTCGGCGCGGCGGTCGCCCAACGCGATCGCCGCCTGAAACGCGTCGATGGCGGCGCCGAAATCCTTGGCGCGCATCATCGCCTGGCCCAACCGCAGATGCGGTTCGGGCGACTTGGGCAAGGCGCGGGTGGCGCGGGCCAGCACCTGCGCGGCCTCGTCGGTCTGGCCCAGCCGGGTCAGCCCGATACCCAGCCCGATCAACGCGGGGCCCAGGGCGGGCGCCTGTTCCAATGCCACGCGCAACTCGGCCACCCCGGCGGCGACCTCGCCATGGTCAACCAGGAACCGGCCGTGATTCGCCCGCCCCTCGGCAAATCCGGGGTCGAGGCGCACGGCCTCTTGGTGGCTGCGGCGCGCGGCCTCGGCCTGGCCCAGGCGGGCCTGAACATTGGCGTGGATATCGGCCAGAATCGCCACGTCGGGATGGCGGGCGCGCAACTGGGCGGCGCGGGCATCGGCCTGGGCCAGATCGCCGGAATTGACCAGCGCGATCAGGGCCTGCACCTCGTCGGGGCGCGCACTGCCCAGGGCGGGGGCGCGGCGCGCGGGGTCGGTGACGGCCTGTTGCAGCGCGGCCAACAGGGCGGGGGCCAGCCGCGCGGCCTTGGCCTTTTTCATAAAGGCGCGGGCGCGGGTGCGATCGCCCAGCGCCGCCACGGCCTGGGCATAGGCCTGCCAGATCGCGGGTTCGGCGGGCCGGGCCTGGGCGGCCTTGTCGAAATGCAGGACCGCCTTTTTCGCCGCGCCGCGGGCCATGGCGATGCGGCCGAGCTGAAACAGCGCCTCGGCCTGCCGGGGGCGGGCGGCAAGCACCTGTTTCAGGCGCGCCTCGGCGCCATCCAGATCACCGGCGGCCTGGTGGCGCAGCGCATCATTGTAAAGCTGGGTTATCTGGGGCGGGCTGAGGGGCGGCATGGGCATCCGGGCGGTTGGGCAGGGGTTGCACAGCCCCTAGCACGGGCGCCGGACCTTGTCGATTTCGGCAAGGCCCCAAAAGAAAAGAGCGGGCACAAGGCCCGCTCTTCCCGTCATACCAAGTCTTGCGACTTAGAAGGACATCGCCACACCGAGAGACCAGGTCTCGAAGTTGGCGTTGACGCCCTGGATGTCCGAGTCGCCGTAGCCGGCGTGGATCGAAGCACCGCCACCCAGATCGTAGGCAGCAACGAGGCCATAGCCTTCGACGTTGTTGTTCGGGCCGTCGATGTCGTACTTGCCCCAGTTGGCGCCAAACGACCAAGCATTGATCGTGTAGCCCATCGAAAGGGCGACGTGGTTCGCATCAGCAACCGCGCCGGACATGTCCCACTCGGAGTACTCAAGACCAGCAACAAAGCCGTTGTTGAAGTCGGCGGTCACGGTCACACCGACGATGTCGATGTCGGTACCGGCCGGAAGACCAGCGGGAGCGTAGGCGCCCAGGTTGCCGGGGATGAAGTTGTCCGCATCGCCAACGGCACCTTTGTCCAAGACTTCCAGGGTCTGGTAGCCGAGGCCAAAGCCCATATCAACACCGCTGAACGAGGTGTTGTAGCTGATGGCGACAGCATAGCCGGCATCGACGGTGTCCGTATCGTCGATCTCGGTCGACACGGAGAAGCCGAAGTCGCCGAAGCTGTAGTCATAGCGCAGGATCTGGTTGTCGTAGGCGCCATCGCCATACCAGCCCATGTAACCGGCGTGGATGGTTTCGTCGTCGCCGATGGTGCCCGGGTTGCCGATGTTCTCGGTCAGGCGATAGTCCATGGCGCCGTCGATTTCACCCAAGGTCAGGGTGCCGAACGCACCGGAGACATAGGCGGCTTCGTTGTCGATCGACACGTTGCCGTTGGCGTTGGGGTTGGCCTTCGAGAAGTCGAACTTCACGCCGAAGGTCAGGCCCGAGTCGGTGTCGCCGGACATGCCGACGGACAGCGTCAGGTCGTTGTTGAACTGGGTGACGCCAGCAGTCGCCAGGCCGACGTTGGCATTGCCACCGCCAACGACGCCCATTTCGGCCGACCCGCTGAAGGTAATATCACCGGCGGCAGCGATGCCAGCCGAAGCAACCAGCGCAGTGGTCGCGAAGAGAACCTTTTTCATGGTTTTCCCTCATTCATTAAAAGATGCACCTCAAGCCGGATCATCCGATCTGAGTATGTTGAGGGTTTCGCCCCGCACCGGCCCAAATGCAAGTAACAGCATCCCCCCCACATCACACTGCCCCGGATTGATGCAGCGATGCCACACCGCGGCATTGGGCCAAGGGAATGCAGTAAAGGGGAAAAACCTTGTCCGCTGCTCACGCCTCGGCTAAAGACCGAAAAGAACAGAGGGGGCAGTATCCATGACCTTCCATAGGATGACGCGCGCGGCGCTGATCGGCGCGGTGGCGCTGGGGCTGGCGGGCTGCGGTGGCGGCAGTGGCCTGGGCGGCATGTTCAAGCGCGACCCGGACACCCGCAGCGACAGTATCGTGCGCCAGCGCGAGAATACGCCAATAGCCCAGATGGAACGTGATCGCGCCCAGGGATCCACCCTGTGGGATCTGTTCGGCAACAAGGACGATCCCAACGTCACCGTCGAGGTGAACAAATACCTTTGGCAGGCCTCGCTGGAGGTGCTGAACTTTCTGCCGATCCGGTCTGTCGATCCGTTCTCGGGCGTGATCGTGACGGGATACGGCACCCCGCCGGGCGGCGGGCGCGCCTATCGTGCAACCGTCTATGTGCAGGATCCCGCGCTGGACGCGCGCTCGCTCAAGGTGGCGCTGTTCACCAAGGGCGGTGCGGTCGACGCGCAGACCGTGCGCGCGGTCGAGGATGCCATCCTGACCCGCGCCCGCCAGATTCGCATCCGCGACGGCAAGCTCTGACGCGCCTCTGGACGCTTCGGGCACACGCTATTATGCACAACGCCGGGCCATCGCGCCCGGCGTTCGACTTTTACGAGGACCGACAAGATGGCGCGCTATACCCCCCGCGAGACAGAGCCGAAATGGCAAGCCGCCTGGGAGGCGGACAGCACCTTTGCCGCCCGCCATGACCCGGCACGGCCGAAATATTACGTGCTTGAGATGTTCCCCTATCCCTCGGGGCGTATCCACATGGGGCATGTGCGCAACTACACCATGGGCGACGTGGTGGCGCGTTACAAATCGTCGTGCGGTTTCAGCGTGTTGCACCCGATGGGCTGGGATGCCTTCGGGATGCCCGCGGAAAACGCCGCGATGGAACGCGGCGGCCACCCCAAGGACTGGACCTACTCCAACATCGCGGACATGCGCGCCCAGATGAAGCCGCTGGGCCTGTCGATCGACTGGAGCCGCGAATTCGCCACCTGCGACCCGGACTACTATGGCCAGCAGCAGGCGATGTTCATCGACATGCTGCATGCCGGGCTGGTCTATCGCAAGAACGCCACCGTGAACTGGGATCCGGTGGACATGACGGTTCTCGCCAACGAACAGGTGATCGAGGGCAAGGGCTGGCGGTCTGGCGCGCCGGTCGAGCGGCGCGAGTTGACGCAGTGGTTCTTCAAGATTTCCGATTTCGCCGAGGACTTGCTGAACGCGCTGGACGGGCTGGATAACTGGCCCGAAAAGGTCAAGCTGATGCAGCGCAACTGGATCGGCAAATCGCGCGGGTTGCAGATGGCGTTTTCGCTGATCGACCCGCCCGAGGGATTCGACCGGGTCGAGGTTTACACCACCCGCCCCGACACGTTGATGGGCGCCAGTTTCCTGGGCATCTCGCCCGACCATCCGCTGGCCAAGGCCCTGGAACGCGACACCCCCGAAATCGCCGCCTTCTGTGCCGAGTGCCGCAAGGGCGGCACCACCGAAGAGGCGATCGAAACCGCCGAGAAGCTGGGTTATGACACCGGGCTGCGGGTGCGCCATCCCTTTGATACCGCATGGGAATTGCCGGTCTATATCGCCAATTTCATCCTGATGGATTACGGCACCGGCGCGATCTTTGGCTGCCCCGCCCATGACCAGCGCGACCTGGATTTCGCGCGCAAATACGGGCTGCCCGTCACCGACACCTTTGTTGCGCTGGAAAATGGCCAACCCGTCGAGAACGAGGCCTTCGTGCCGGCCAAGTCGGAACCCGTGCGCTGGCTGAAACCCTTTGCCTGGGACGAGGTAGCGACCGGCGAAGAGGCCGTGGATGCCGCGATTCGGTTCTGCGAGGAAAACGGCGCGGGCCAGGGTGTCACGAAATTCCGCCTGCGCGACTGGGGCCTGTCGCGGCAACGCTATTGGGGGTGCCCGATTCCCGTCGTGCATTGCGAAACCTGCGGCGTGGTGCCCGAGAAAAAGGAAAACCTGCCGGTCGAGCTGCCCTATGACGAGGACGGCAAACCAATCGACTTTTCGATCCCCGGCAACCCGCTGGACCGCCACCCGACCTGGCGCGATTGCACCTGCCCGACCTGCGGCGCACCCGCCCGGCGCGAAACCGACACGATGGACACCTTCGTGGATTCGTCATGGTATTACGCACGCTTTACCGCGCCCCATGCCGCCACCCCCACCGACATGGCCGAGGCCGACTATTGGATGAACGTCGATCAGTATATCGGCGGTATCGAACATGCGATTCTGCACCTGCTCTACTCGCGCTTCTTTGCGCGCGCGATGCAGATCACCGGCCACCTGCCGCAAAAGGCGATCGAGCCGTTCGACGCGCTCTTTACCCAAGGCATGGTCACGCATGAGATTTACCTGACTCGCGACGCCAACGGGCGGCCCGTCTATCACCTGCCCGAGGATGTCGAGGCCGGCAAACTCAAGGCCACGGGCGAGATGGTCGAGGTGATTCCCTCGGCCAAGATGTCGAAATCGAAAAAGAACGTCGTCGATCCGGTGAACATCATCGACAGTTTCGGCGCCGATACCGCGCGCTGGTTCGTGCTGTCCGACAGCCCGCCCGAGCGGGACGTGGAATGGACCGCCTCGGGCGCCGAAGCCGCCTATAAGCATCTGGGCCGCGTCTGGCGCATCGCGCCGGGCATCGTCGACGAGATGAGTGAGGGCGGCATCGCGGCCTATGAGGCCGAAGGTGCGGGCGCGGACACAGGTGGGGAGGACGACCTGACCCTGCGCCGCGCCCTGCACAAGACGATACACGATGTGACAATTGGTATCGAAAGTTTCGGGTTCAATACCTCGGTTGCAAAACTTTACGCCTTTACCAACATCCTTGCGAAATCGCGTGCCAGCCTGCCCGCCCGACGCGAGGCGATGCTGGTGATGGCCCAGTTGATGGCCCCCATGACCCCCCACCTGTCCGAAGAGATCTGGGACATGCTGGGCGGTCAGGGTCTGATCTCGCGCGCGGCCTGGCCCCAGGCCGATCCTGCGATGCTGGTCGAGGATACCGTAACCCTGCCGATCCAGATCAACGGCAAGCGCCGATCCGAATTGCAGGTGCCCAAGGACATGTCCAAGGAAGAGGTTGAAAAGCTGGCGCTGGCCGATGATGCTGTGCAAAGGGCGCTGAATGGTGGCGCCCCGAAAAAGCTGATCGTCGTGCCGGGTCGCATCATCAATGTCGTCATCTGATCGCCGCGCTATTTTGCTGGGTCTTGCCGCTGCCGGGCTGGTGGCGGGCTGTGGCTTTCGACCGGCCTATGGTCCCGGCGGCGTGGCCGAGGGGCTGCGCGGGCAGATCGCCGTCGATGCCCCCGATACCCGGAACGGCTTTGCGCTGGTTTCGCGCCTTGAGGAACGGCTGGGCCGGGCCGAGGCAGCGCGCTATCGGCTGAGCTATCGCATCGAGACCAAGCGCGCGGGGCTGGGCATCAGCACCGAGCAGGAAACCACCCGCTATAACCTGACCGGCACGCTGGCGTTCCAACTGCGCGATCTGGCCGAGGGCACGGTGGTGCAATCGGGCGATATCACCGCCTTTTCGGCCTATTCGGCGACCGGCAGCACCCTTGCAACCCTCACCGCCGAACGCGACGCCAACCGCCGCCTGATGGTGATGCTGGCCGATCAATTGGTCACCCGGCTGGTTGCGACCGCCGGCGACTGGCGGCGATGAAGCTCTCTCCCCGAGAGGCGGCGCGCTATTTCACCCGGCCAGAGCCCGACCGCACCGGCCTGTTGATCTATGGGCCCGACGCGATGCGCGTGGCGTTGAAACGCCAAGAGGTGATCGCCGCCCTGCTGGGCCCGAATGCCGAGGAAGAGATGCGCCTGACCCGGATGATGGCGTCCGATCTGCGCGGCGATCCGGCGGCACTGTCGGATGCGATCAAGGCGCGCGGTTTCTTCCCCGGCCCGCGCGTGGTGTTCCTGGAGGATGCGACCGACACCCTGGCCGACACCATCGCAGCCGCCCTGGCGGACTGGCAGGCGGACGATGCCCAGCTGGTGGTCACCGCCAAACAACTGACCCCGCGCTCTAGCCTGCGCAAATTCTTTGAGGGGCACCGCAACGCCTATGCGGTGGCGATCTATGACGACCCGCCCGGCCGCGACGAGATCGAGGCGATGCTGGCCCGCGCGGGCCTGACCCAGGTCGACCGCCCCGCGATGGGCGAATTGCTGGGCCTGGCGACCACGCTGGACCCCGGCGATTTCCGGCAAACCGTCGAAAAGCTGGCGCTTTACAAGATGGGCGATCCCGCGCCGCTGACGCCCGAGGATGTCACCGCCTGCGCCCCCCGCTCGACCGAGGCCGACAGCGACGCGCTGATCCATGTCGTGGCCGAGGCCCGCAGCGGCGAAATCGGCCCGCTGCTGCGCCGCCTTCAGGCGCAGGGGGTGACGCCGGTCAGCCTGTGCATCAACGCCACCCGCCATTTTCGCGCCCTGCATGCCGCCGCCAGCGATCCCGACGGCCCCGCCAGCGGCATCAACCGGTTGCGCCCGCCGGTGCATTTCAAATCCCGCGACCGCATGGTGCGCCAGGCCCAAAGCTGGGGCACCCGCCGGCTGGAACAGGCCCTGAGCCTGCTGATCGACACCGACCTACAGCTGCGCTCGTCCCAGCGGGCGCCGCAAATGGCGCTGATGGAACGCGGCCTGATCCGGCTGGCGATGATGGGCGCACGTCGGGGTTGACCACATCCCGATTTGCTGGAACCCCTTGTCGGATGGACAGCACCGTTCCCAGCTATAGCGTGATCGGCAGCGGCAACAGCCGCGCCCGCCGCGTTCTGTGGATGCTGGAGGAACTGGGCCTGCCCTATGCCCATGTGCCCGCGCCCCCGCAATCGCAGGACGTTGTCGCGCTGAACCCGGCGGGCAAGGTGCCGGTGCTGTTGGTCGATGGGGTGCCGATCACCGATTCGACCGCGATCCTGACCTTTCTGGCCGATCGCCACGGCGCGCTGACCCATCCCGCCGGCACGCTGGAACGCGCCCAACAGGACAGCATGACCCAGTTCCTGCTGGATGAGTTCGACGCAGCCCTGTGGATGGCCGCGCGGCACAGTTTCGTCCTGCCCGAGGCGCTGCGCCAATCCGCGATCAAGGACAGCCTGAAATGGGAGGTTCAGCGCAGCCAGTCCACCCTGGTTCACCGGATGGGCGCGGGGCCGTTTCTGATGGGGGGCATGATGACGGTGCCCGATATCATCCTGACCCATTGCGGCGATTGGGCAGAGGTCGCGCATTTCCCGATCACCGAACCGAAACTCGCCGATTACCTGACGCGGATGCGTGCGCGCCCCGCCTATCTGCGTTCTCGCGCCGGCTAAAGCCGCGCCGCCGCCGCCCGCCCGGCCCATAGTCCGGTGGCCAGGCACCCGGTCATCAGATAGCCCCCTGTCGGCGCCTCCCAGTCCAGCATCTCGCCCGCGACATAGGTGCCCGGCCGCGCGCGCAGCATCAGCCCGTCATCGACCCCCGCCCAAGCCACGCCCCCGGCGGTCGAGATCGCCTCGTCCAGCGGGCGCGGTCCCTGGTGGCGAATCGGCAGCGCCTTGATCAACCCGGCCAGCGCAGGCCCTGTCGGCAGGGGGCGAGCGAACTCCATCAACAGTGCCAGGCGCACCGGGTCCAGCCGCAATGCCTTGCGCAGATGATTGGACAGGCTCGCCTTGCCCTGGGGGCGCGACAGGCGCTCGGCGGTTTTCTCAAGGCTCCAGTCCGGCACCAAATCAGCGATCAGCGTGGCCCCGCTGCGCAGCGGACGCGACAGCGCATAGATCCCGCCCCCCTCCAGCCCCCGGGCCGAGATCACGAACTCGCCGCGATGCCAGGGGCCATCGCCAACGCGCAGCGCAACGCCCTTGACCGGCTGGCCGAACCGGCGCGCCATCGGCGCGGACCAATCCACCCGCAGCCCGGCATTGGCAGGCTGAAACGGCACCAGCGGCACCCCCGCCCCCGCCAGCACATCCGCCCAACGCCCGTCAGAGCCCAACCTGGCCCAACTGGCCCCGCCCAGCGCCAGGATCGTGACATCGGCCAGCACCTCGCGCGGCCCCTCGGGCGTGTCAAAGGTGATCCCCTCGCCCTGCCACCCGGTCCAGCGCCAGCGTGTTCGCAGCGCGCCATTCAACCCCGCCAGCCGCCCCAGCCAGGCCCGCAGCAGCCCAGAGGCCTTCATCGCGGTGGGGAACACCCGGCCGGTCGTCCCGGTAAAAACGGGCTGGCCCAAGCCCTCGGCCCAGCTGCGGACCTGATCGGGGCCGAAGACCTCCAGCATTGGGCGCAGATGCACACCGGCCTCGGCATAGGCGGCGACAAAATCCTCGAACGGTTCGGCCTTGGTCAGGTTCAGACCCGATTTGCCCGCCATCAGGAACTTGCGCCCCGGCGACGGCTTGGCATCGGCCACCACGACGCTGTGCCCGGCAGCCCCCAGCGCCTCTGCCGCCATCAGCCCGGCGGGGCCTGCCCCGATCACCAGCGCCTCGATGCGTTCCATGTCGCCCCCTTGTCCAAGGGGCACCCGTGCCCCACCCTATCGCCCATGACAGACTTGCCGATCTGCCCGCTATGCGGTCGCCCGATCCCGCCCGAGGCGAAACAGAGCCTGCATCACCTGACGCCAAAGCTGCGCGGGGGCAAGGGCGGGCCGACCGTGCGCTTGCACCAGATCTGCCACAACGAAATACACGCGACCCTGACAGAGACCGAACTGGCCCGCGATTTCAACACGATCGCAGCCCTGCGCGGCCATCCCCGGCTGGCGAAATTCATCGCCTGGGTTGCCAAGCGCCCCCCGGGGTTTCATTCCAAGACACCGGGCGCGCGGCGAATGCGTTAGCCCAGAGGCGCAGCGCACATCGCCTTGATCGCGGCGCGCGGCCCCGGCTGGGCAGCGACGGCATCGGCCACCAGCGCATCAACCGCCCCCATCAGATCGTCACGTGGCACCACCCGTTCCACCAGGCCAAAGGCCAGCGCCTCGTCGGCGGTGATCTTGGCGCCGCCCATCAGGATCAGCTTGGCCCGCGCCGGACCCACCAGCGCCGCCAGCCGACCGGGATCCGAGGGCTGCGGAAGGAACCCCAGCTTCATCACCGGGTAAAAGAACTTGGCCTCTGGCACCGCCAGGCGGATATCACAGGCCAGCGCCATGCCGAACGCGCCCCCGGCCAGGGTGCCGTTCAACGCCGCCACCGTCATCCCCTTGAGCCCTGCGATCCGGCCCGAAACCCGTTCCCAGATCCCGTCAGTGGCCAGACCTGCGCGGGCCTCGTCCAGGTCGGCGCCTGCGCTGAACACCGTGCCCGTCCCGGTCAGGATCAGCGCCGCAACCTCGGCGCGGTCTGCCTCGGCGACGATGACCTCCAGCTCTCGCAACATGGCCTTGGTCAGCGAGTTGGCCTTGTCCGGGCGGTTCAGCGTGACGGTCCAGCGTGCGCCGTCCTGCTCCAGCGCGATCATCCCTCCAGCCCGACACGGCGGCGGATCGCGCGTTCGCGCAGCGACACCTCCTGGCCCAGGAACTCATCGGCGTCCTCGGTGCACATCCAGACCAGCGCGCGGGCGGGCCAGGCGGGGGGCACATGTTCGGACCAATCCAGTCGGCTGACCGGGTTCACGCCGCTCTGCTTGATCTGGCGCTGCATGTCGGTGGCGACCGTGCCCGGTGACAGGCCAAGGGCGCGAATACCCTGCTCGTGCCCCTCCAGGTGCGCGCAGCGGGTCAACATCGCCGCCCCGGCCTTTGAGGTGCAATAGGCGCTCCAGCCCTCCAGCGGGTTATGGGCCGCGCCGGAACTGATCGTCAGGATCGTGCCGCCGCCCATTGCCGACATCACCGGCATCGCGGCACGCATGCCGTGGAACACGCCGCGCAGGTTGATGTCCATCGCCGCGCCCCAGTCGGCAGGATCGGCATCTTGCAGCCGCGCGATCGGCTCGACCACGGCGGCGTTGTTGACCAGCACGTCGATCTGGCCAAACGCCTTGACCACGGCGCGCACGGCATCCGAAACCGCCCCGAAATCGGCCACGTCACAGGGCAGCGCGATGGCCTTTGGCCCGATCTCGCGGGCGATGGTGGTAATCGCCTCCTGGCTGCGCGCGGCCAGCGCGACATGCGCGCCCGCATCTGCAAAGGCCCGCGCCGCCGCCGCGCCGATCCCACGGCTTGCGCCCGTAATCAGAACGCTTTTGCCCGTCATATCCATCATTTTCCCCTCCGATCCGTGCCCAATTCCTAGCCCAGCGCCGGGGCACAGGCCAGCGCAACGTGCCGTTGACTTGGTCCGGGCTACGTCAGAAGGTTGCGCCAACACGGCAACCTGGAAAGAGTGAAGATGATGTATTGGAAAACGGCCTCTGCGGCGGCCATCGCGGCCGGTCTGGCCTGGGCGGGCCCCGCAAGCGCGGATGTCACCGCCAAGGGGGTCTGGGAGTCCTGGAAAACCCTGGGGCAAAGCTATGGCCAGACGATCACCGCGACAGAGCAGATGTCGGGCGACACCCTGACGGTCAGCGACATCACCCTGTCGATGACGATCCCCCAGGGTGGGTCGGTGACCGGCACTGTGGGCGAGATCACCTTTACCCAGCGCCGCGATGGCACCGTGGCGATCGAGATGTCGCCGGAATATCCGATCCGTGCCACCACAGTGTCCGCCACCGGCGAGGCGCTGGATATGGGCATGACGGTGCGCCAGACCGGTCTGTCGATGATCGCCAGCGGCGATGCCGATCAGACCGCCTATGATTTCGTCGCCCCGCAGGTCGCGGTCACGCTGGACCGCGCGCTGCTGGATGGCGCGCCGATGGACATGACCCTGGACATGGGCATGGACCGGGTGACCGGCAAATACACCCTGACCCAGGGCGAGCTGCGCCGGATCGACACCGATCTGAACGCCGATGCCCTGCGGTTCGACATGTCCGCGGTCAATCCCGACGACGCGACCCGCGTCGCGATCGCCATGACCCTGGAAAAATTGGCCTCGACCTCGGTCAGTGCGCTGCCCGCGGACATGCAGACCAGCGATCTGGGCAAGATGCTGGCGGCCGGTTTCACCTCCAAGGGCGGGTTGCGCCACGGCGCCATGACCTATCGGATGGACGTGACGGAGGATGCCGGGCAGTCCCAGGTCGCCGCCACGGCCACCGGGGGCACGCTGGACTTTGACCTGGGCGATGGCGGCATGATGTACGATGTCGCCTCGACCGGGACGACGGTTGTGCTGAAGGGGCCGCAAATCCCGTTCCCGCAGGTCGAGATCGCGATGGCCGACAGCGCCTTCAAGATGCAGATGCCGCTGATCATGACCGAGGAACCCGCCGATTTCGCGCTGCTGACCCGGCTGGAGGGGCTGAGAATCAGCGACCAGATCTGGGCGATGTTCGACCCCACCGCCCAATTGCCGCGCGATCCCGCGACGCTGATCGTGGATCTGGCGGGCAAGGCGCGTTGGCTGGTGGACGTCACCGATCCGACCCAGGCCAACAGCGATGCCGCCCCGGGCGAACTCCACGCCCTGCGCGTGAACGACCTGCGGCTCAGCCTGGCCGGCGTCGACCTCAGCGGCGAGGGGGCGTTTACCTTTGACAACGCCGACACCACCACCTTTGACGGCTTTCCCAAGCCGACCGGCAGCCTGGCGCTGCGACTGGTGGGCGCCAATGGCCTGATGGACAAGCTGGTGGCGATGGGCCTGATCCCCCAGGACCAGGCCATGGGCATGCGCATGATGCTGGGCATGTTCGCCCGTCCCGGCGGGGGCGAGGATACGATGGTTTCGGAAATTACCGTGACCGAAGGGGGCCAGGTTCTGGCCAACGGCCAGCGCCTGCGCTGAGCCTGCCGCGATCCAGGGCGCCCGGCGGGGACGATCCGCCGGGCGCCTGCGTTTCGCCCCCATCCGGCCCGATGCACCGGGCCACGCGATCCGCACATCTTGCACGGCCACGCCGCGCATATTAGCTCTCTCCCACCCCACCGCCGGAGCCCCCATGACCCACACGCTAGAGACGCTGACCCACGCCCTGCTCGACGCCGCCCGCAAGGCCGGGGCCGACACCGCCGATGCGCTGGCGGTCGAGGGCACCTCGGTGTCGATCGACGTGCGCGGCGGTGTGCTGGAACAGGCAGAGCGCGCCGAGGGGACCGAAATCGGCCTGCGGGTGATGATCGGGCAGCGCCAGGCCTGTGTGTCGGCCTCGGACACGCGGCCCGAAACCATGGCCGAAATGGCCGTCCGCGCCGTCGCCATGGCCCGCGAGGCCCCCGAGGATGCCACCATCGGCCTGGCCGATCCCGCGCAGCTGGCCTGCGACCCCGATATCGCCGCGCTGGAACTGGCCGATCCCACCGCCGAACCCGACCCCGCCGCCCTGCAAGAGGACGCCCGCCGCGCCGAGGCCGCCGCCCTGGCCATCGCGGGCGTGTCCCAGGTGCAATCGGCCAGCGCGGGCTATGGCCGCCGTCGGCTGCATCTGGCGGCCACCAACGGGTTTTCGGGCGGCTATGCGCGCACTGATCGCGCGGTGTCCTGTGTGGCGATCACCGGCACCGGCACCGGGATGGAGCGCGACTGGTGCGCCGAAACCCGCACCTTTCAGGCCGACCTGCCCAGCCCCGAAGAGATCGGCCGCCTGGCCGCCGAACGCGCCACCGCCCGCGCCGGGGCGCGCAGGCCGAAAACCGGCGCTTACCCGGTTTTGTTCGATGAACGCATCGCATCGTCCCTGATCGGGCACCTTCTGTCGGCGATCAACGGCACCGCCATTGTGCGCGGTGCCTCTTGGGCGCGGGATCTGATGGGACAGGCGGTTCTGCCCGAAACCCTGTCGCTGATAGAGGACCCGCACCGCGCGCGAATCGCCGGTTCGCGCCCGTTCGACGGCGAGGGGCTGGCCACGGCCCGCCGCGCGATCGTGGAAAACGGGATCCTGACCGGCTGGATCCTGGACCTGGCCACCGCGCGCAAACTGGGCCTGCACAGCACCGCGAACGCCGCACGCGGCACATCCGCGCCGCCGTCGCCCAGTGCCGGCAACGTGACGCTGACCCCGGGCGACAAGACCCGTGCAGAGCTGATCGCAGAGATGGGCACCGGGTTGCTGGTCACCTCGATGATCGGCAGCACGATCAACCCCACCACGGGGGATTATTCGCGCGGGGCCGCCGGGTTCTGGGTGGAAAACGGGGAAATCCGCTATCCGGTGAACGAATGCACCATCGCCGGGCACCTGCCCGAGATGTTGCGCCGCATCGTGCCGGCCAATGACGCGCGCGCCCACCTGTCGCGCCGGGTGCCCAGCCTGCTGGTCGAGGGGCTGACGCTTGCCGGCGAGTGATCTGGCGCTCTTGATCGAGGCGGCCCAGGCCGCGGGTCGCATCGCTGAAACCTACTGGCGGCGCGATCCGCGCACCTGGGACAAACCCGGACAGCAGGGCCCGGTGACCGAGGCCGATATGGAAATCGACACCATGCTGCGCCAGCGGCTGACCGCAGCGCGACCCGGCTATGGCTGGCTGTCCGAAGAGACCGAGGATGACGACGCCCGCCTGTCGGCCGAGCGGCTGTTCGTGGTGGACCCGATCGACGGCACCCGCGCCTTTATCGGGGGCGAGCGCAGCTTTGCCCATGCGCTGGCCGTGGCGGTGCAGGGCCGGATCACCGCCGCCGTGGTCTATTTGCCGATGCGCGATCGGCTGTATTCCGCAACACTGGGGGGCGGGGCCACGCTGAACGGCGCGCCGATCCAAGCCTCTGGCCGACGCGCGCTGGAGGGGGCCGCGGTGCTGACTGCGCGCCCCGCGCTGAACCCTGACCACTGGAAAGGCCCTGCGCCAGAGGTGCAGCGATCATTGCGCGCCTCGTTGGCCTATAGGCTGTGCCTGGTGGCCGAGGGACGCTATGACGCGATGCTGACCCTGCGCGAAAGCTGGGACTGGGACACCGCCGCGGGCAGCCTGATCGCCACCGAGGCCGGCGCGCGGGTCAGCGACCGCACCGGTGCCCCGCTTGGCTTCAACACCGTGCGGCCCGTGTCGGCCGGGGTGATCGCCGCGCCCCCGCCCCTGCATGACGAGGTGATCGCCCGCCTGGCCTGACGCTGCGGTATGCGCCCTTTCGCGCCCGTCAGGCTTGGTCTAGGGTAACGCCCAATCCCACGCGCCAGCCGGAGGTTTTGATGACCCAGCGCCTGCACCTCGTCTTTGGTGGCGAACTGGTCGATCCGACCCAAACCGCCTTCAAGAACATCGACGACATCCATATCGTCGGCATGTTCCCCGACTATCAATCCGCCTTTAATGCCTGGAAGGCCGAGGCCCAGCGCACCGTGGACAACGCCCACATGCGCTATTTCATCGCCCACCTGCACCGTCTGCGCGACGAAGAGGCCGAGGCGGGCCCGACCGAGGAACTGGGCGTCTGAACGCGCGCGCCATGGCAACACGCCCGGCACAGCCCACCGCCGACACGGCACGCGCCCGGACAGGGGGGCCGCTGTTGTGGCTGCACGCACCGCCCCCGGAAGAGTGCGCCGCCGCGGCAGAGCTGATTCGCCAATTGACCGACGAGCGGCCCGATCTTTCGGTGCTGCTGACGCAAGAGGACGAGGGCCCGTCATGGAGCGCGGGTTTCACCGATCTGCCCCCCCCGCACCACGCCCCCGCCCCGCGCGAGGGGACGCGCGCGGCGACGGCCTTTGTCGATCAGTGGCGCCCCGACCTGGCGGTGTTCTATCCCGCAACGCTGCCGACGGTGGCCGCCACGCAGGCGCATTCTCAGGGCACGGCCCTGTTCCTGATCACCCGTGACCTGCCCGAATCCTGGCGCCACCGCTGGCGCATCGGCACTGGGCTGACCCGGCGCATGTTGCGCCGGTTTGACCGGTTGTTTGCCCAGACCCGCGACAGTGCGGGACAATTGCGCGCCATGGGCCTGCCGCGTTGGCAGATCACCCCTTGTGGACCGCTGTCCGAGGGCAGCGCGGTCTTGGGCTGCTCGGACGCCGAACGCGACGCGCTGGCGATGCTGATCGCCGGGCGCCCCACATGGCTGGCCGCCTGCACCCAGCGGGCCGAGGATCCGGTTGCGGTGGCCGCACATTCCGCCGTCATCCGCCAGGCGCACCGGCTGCTGTTGATCCTGGTGCCCGACGAACCCGCGCGCGGCCCCGACCTGGCCCAACGGCTGCGGACCGAGGGGTGGGATGTCGCCCTGCGCTCGGACGAGGAAGAGCCAGAGGCCGAAACCCAGATCTACATCGCCGACACCGAGGGGGAGATGGGCCTGTGGCTGCGGCTGGCGCCGGTCAGTTTCCTGGGCGGCACGCTGGGTGCGAATGCCGGGCCCGACCCCTATGCCGCCGCGGCGCTGGGCTCCGCCATTCTGCACGGGCCCGCCACTGGTGCACATGCCCGCCATTACCTGCGGCTGGGCGCGGCCAATGCCACCCGGACCGTGCGCGACGAACAGACCATGGCCGCCGCCCTGGCCGAGTTGCTGGCACCCGACCGAGCCGCCACCATGGCCCGCGCCGCCTGGGAGGTTTCGACCGAAGGCACCGCCGCGACCGAGCGCGTCACCCGCCGCATGCTAGAGGCGCTGGACCTGGCAAAGGCAGGCTGATGCGCGCGCCCCGTTTCTGGTTCACGCCGCCCCGGCGGCCCGGCCTGATGGCCCGCGCGCTGACCCCGCTGGGCGCGCTTTATGCCCGTGGCACCGCCAGTCGGCTGGCGCGGGGCCCACGCCTGCGGCTGGATGTGCCGGTGATCTGCGTGGGCAACATCAACGCCGGGGGCACCGGCAAGACGCCGACGGTCATTGCGCTGTTGCTGCGGCTGATGGACCGGGGGATCGCCGCCCATGTTGTCAGCCGGGGCCATGGCGGGCACCTGACCGGACCCGTCCAGGTGAATGAGCGCACCCACACCGCCGCCGATGTCGGGGACGAGCCGCTGTTGCTGTCGGCCTTTGCGCCGACCTGGGTGGCCCGTGACCGGGCGGCGGGGGCGCGTGCGGCGGTGGCGGCGGGGGCGCAGGTGGTGATCCTGGACGATGGGTTTCAGAACCCCGCCCTGACCCAGGATTTCTCGATCGTCGTGGTGGACGCGGCCAAGGGGTTCGGCAATGGCCGGGTGATCCCGGCGGGCCCGCTGCGCGAGCCGCTGCCGGTGGGGCTGGCGCGCGCCGATCTGGTCCTGTCGATCGGCCCCGGCCCGGCCCAGCGCCATTTCACCGCCCAATGGGGCGCGGGGCTGGATCTGCCGCATGTGACCGGCGCGCTCAGGCCGTTGCAAACCGGGATGGATTGGCAGGGGCTGCGGGTTCTGGCCTTTGCCGGGATCGGCCACCCGGAAAAGTTCTTTGCCACGCTCGAGGGGCTGGGGGCCCATCTGTTGCGCGGTGAGCCGCTGGAGGATCACCAGCCGCTGACCCCTGCGCTGATGACCCGGCTGGAGGGCGAGGCCAAGCTCTTGGGCGCGCAACTGGTCGCCACCGAAAAGGACGCCGTTCGCCTGCCGCCCGCGTTTCGCCGAAAGGTGCTGACCCTGCCCGTGCGGCTGGAGATCGACGATTGGTCGGCGATTGACGCCGGGCTCAGCCGACTGGGCCTGGGGTCCGGCTAAGCTGCGCACGGATCGCGTCGCCATCGGCATCCAGCCGCGGCGCGGCCCGGGCATCGGCCAGCGGCGCCCCGGAAAAGACGATGGGCGTGCGCACCCCCGGCACCCCGTCGCGCGTGGCCACCAGACCGCGATGAACGATCTGCGGATCGGCAAACACCTCGGCCATATCGTTGATCGGACCGGCGGGCACGCCCCGGGATTCGCAGGCGGCCAGCAACTCGGCCTTGGCAAATCCACGCGTCGCGGATGTCAGCCGCGCGCTGAGTTCGATGCGATTGGCAACCCGGTCGGCATTGCTGGCAAAGGCCGGGTCGCCCGCCAGATCCGCCAGCCCCAACAGCGCGCAAAGCCGTGCGAACTGGCCGTCATTGCCCACCGCGATGATGATATGGCCATCGGAACAGTCGAACACCTGATAGGGCGCGAGGTTGGGGTGGGCATTGCCCATCCGGTGCGGCGCCTGCCCGGTGGTCAGATAGTTCATCGCCTGGTTGGCGGTGATCGCCGTGGCCACATCGAACAAGGCCATGTCGATCTGCTGGCCCTGTCCGGTCTGCGCGCGCTGATGCACCGCCGCCAGAATCGCGGTGGCGGCATAAACGCCGGTGAAAATATCGGTGACCGCCACGCCGACCTTTTGCGGCTGGCCGTCAGGTTCGCCGGTGATCGACATCAGCCCGGACATGCCCTGGATGATGAAATCGTATCCCGCGCGGTGGGCATAGGGGCCGTCCTGCCCGAACCCGGTGATCGAACAGTAGATCAGCCGCGGGTTGATCGCCCTGAGACTGTCGTAGTCCAACCCGTATTTCACCAGCCCCCCGACCTTGAAATTCTCGATGACGATATCGGCCCCGGCCACCAGATCGCGCACCAGTGCCTGTCCCTCGGGGGTGCGGAAATCCGCGGCGATGGACTGCTTGCCCCGATTGCAGCAATGGAAATACGCCGCCTCGGCTGTGCCGTCCCGATCGACAAAGGGCGGACCCCAGCGGCGGGTATCGTCGCCCTCGGGGGCCTCGACCTTGATCACCTCGGCGCCCAGATCGGCCAGCACCTGGCCCGCCCAGGGGCCGGCCAGGATGCGCGCCAGTTCGATTACACGAAGGCCGGCAAGCGGTGCCGCCATGGGATCAGCCGGCCAGTTTCGCGTCGAGGATTTCCTTGAGCTTGGAATAGCTCATGTTCTTGTGCAACTCGCCGTCGATCATCATCGAAGGGGTCCCTTCGATGCCGTCGCGCTTGGAAATCTGATCGGACGTGTCGCGCAACGCGGTGGCCATCGCCGCATCGCTGAGGCAGGCGTTCATCGCATCCTCGGTCAACCCCGCGGTACGGCCGATCTGGCGCAGGTTATCGGCGGTCTTGGCGGAATCCTTGGGGTCGATCCACTCGCGCTGTTTTTCATACAGGATCGAGACGATGCCAAAGAACCGCATCTCGCCGCCGCACCGCGCCAGCATTCCCGCCCAGATCGCATAGGGATCCCAGTAAATCTCACGGTAGGTGAAATAGACCTTGCCGGTGTCGATATACTCGGCCTTGAGCTTTTTGAAGACATCGTCATGGAAATGGGCGCAATGCCCGCAGGTGAACGAGGCATATTCCGTCAGCTTGATCGGGGCGTCCGGGTTGCCCAGCGTATAGGGCGCGATCATCGCGGCGTCGGGGTTGGCGGTCTCTTGTGCCAGGGCGGCACCCACGGGGGCCATTCCCGGCCCGCTTTGCGACGACGCGGCCAGCCAGAACCCGCCCAATGCAGCGAGCGCGATCATGCCGAGCGATAGCGTCAGGATACGGATCATCTACGAAAACTCCTTAGCGTTTCGGGCGGGATAGAACGTTTTGCCCCAAGGCTTCAAGCGCGGCGCGCAAACCCGCGTCATGCACGTCGCCCGACAGCGCGCTGGCGCGGCGGCACAGGTCGGGGTCGGGCGCACGGGGAACCGGTTTCGGGGCCGGGGCGAACTGGGCCTGCCCCTCGGCAAATCCAGTGGCGGCGGTCTGGGTCAGGCGGATGCGCGAAATCGCGTTATAGCCATAGCAGGCGTTGACCTTTTCGCGGATCGCCTCTTTTTGCATTTCCAGCATCGGGGCCTGGGCACCGGTGGTCAGGACACTCAGCGTGGCGCCCAGCCCCTCGCGGCCATACTTGACCTCGACCGGGCGGGCGATGCGGGCAATGTCAGGGCCGACAATCTCGGCCCAGTGGGTCAGCAGGCGCGACACGGCGAACCCGCGCTTTTCCCCCACACGGCGTATACGGGTCTGCAGCAGGCTCGAAGTCCGCTCGAACCCGCGCATACGGCGCGTCTGGCCTTTGTCGGGCTGTGCCATGCCTGTCATTTCCCTTGTCTTGCCCTATCCTAGGACGCAAGGGCGAGGCCAGCCAGACAAATGACCGGGGCGAGGGCATAAAGATTGCGTGACGAAGAGGTGAGCGCCGCGTTGCTGGCATGGTATAACGCCCATGCCCGCCAGATGCCCTGGCGGGTGGGTCCGGCCGCGCGGGCCGCGGGGGTGCGTCCCGATCCCTATGCCGTCTGGCTGTCCGAGGTAATGCTGCAACAAACCACGGTGGCCGCCGTTCGGGACTATTTCAACCGCTTTACCGCGCGCTGGCCCGATGTCACCGCCCTGGCCGAGGCCGAGGATGGCGCGGTGATGGGCGAATGGGCGGGCCTTGGCTACTATGCGCGGGCGCGCAACTTGCTGAAATGCGCGCGCGTTGTGTCCGGGGATCACGCCGGGCGGTTTCCCGACACGCGCGAGGGGTTGCTGGCGCTGCCCGGCATCGGCCCCTATACCGCCGCCGCCGTCGCCGCGATCGCCTTTGATCGACCCGAAACCGTGGTCGATGGCAACGTAGAGCGGGTGATGGCGCGGCTTTTCGCCGTCGAAACCCCGTTGCCCCCGGCCAAGCCTGCGCTGACCGCCCTGGCCGCGCGGCTGACCCCCCGGACCCGGCCCGGCGATCATGCCCAGGCGGTGATGGACCTGGGCGCCACGATCTGCACCCCGAAAAGCCCCGCCTGCGGCATCTGCCCGTTGCGCACCCCCTGTGCCGCGCGGGCCGCGGGCATCGCCGCCGACCTGCCGCGCAAACTGCCGAAAAAGGCGAAACCGACCCGGCTGGGCATTGCCTATATCGGGCGGCGCGGCGATGGGGCCTGGCTGTTGGAACGTCGCCCCGACAGGGGGCTGTTGGGTGGCATGCTGGGCTGGCCCGGCAGCGATTGGGCCGAAACAGAGCCTGTTTTTGCCCCACCCGCCGCCGCCGACTGGCGCCCCCTGGACGCCGAGGTGCGCCACACCTTCACCCATTTCCACCTGCGCCTGGCCCTGCGGGTGGCCGATCTGCCCACCGATTGCGCGCCCATCCGCGGCAGCTTTGTTGCAGCGGGGGATTTTCGTCCTTCGGACCTGCCTACGGTGATGCGCAAGGCGTTCGACCTGGCGCGCTGCGGCCTTGGGGCGGATTGAACCGCGCCAGATCCGCGCGCTATACCCCACGCCAAACAGCCCGCGCCACCAGACGGAGAGCGCCATGGACAGCAAACCGCCCATCGCACGGCTGAAAAACGCCCTGCCCTTTTGGTTGTCTCTGGGAATGATCCCGCTGGCGATCATCGGCGCGACCCTGGGCGGTTGGAGCGTGGTTTTGCTGCCGGTCTACGGCTGGATGTCGGTCACCGTGCTGGACGCGATCCTGGGCCTGAACCAGGAAAACCCGGACCCCGAAACGCCCGAGGCGGATTTGTTCTGGTATCGCTTTATCACCATGATCTGGTTCCCGATTCAGTTCGTCACGATCTTTGGGATGATCTGGTGGGTGACCCATACCGATCACCTGTCCACGCTGGAGACCATCGTGCTGTTCTTTGGCGTCGGGGTGATTTCGGGCACCGTGGGCATCGTCTATTCCCACGAGTTGCTGCACCAGGGGAACCGGCTGGAACGCTGGCTGGGGGATCTACTGCTTTCGACCGTTCTTTACAGCCATTTTCGCACCGAACATTTGCTGGTGCACCACCCCCATGTCGGCACCCCCCGCGACGGGGTCAGCGCGCGCTATAACGAGGGGTTTCATCGCTTTTTCTGGCGGGTTCTGGCGACCGGGCTGGCCTCTGCCTGGCGGGCGGAACGGCTGATGCTGGCGCGCCGCGGGCGGTCCGTCTGGCACCCGAGCAACCCGTTCTGGCGTTATGGCGTGTTGCAACTGGCGATGCTGGCGCTGGCGGCGTGGATTGGCGGCTGGGCCGGGCTGGCGCTGTTTGTCTGGCAGGCCTTTATCGCCGTGTGGCAGTTGGAACTGACCAATTACGTCGAGCATTACGGCCTGACCCGGCGCTATCTGGGCGAGGGAAAGTACGAGCATGTCAAACCGCACCACAGCTGGAACGCCGCCCATACCGCGTCGAACTGGTTGCTGATCAACCTGCAACGCCACTCTGACCACCACTATAAGCCGCAGCGCCGGTTCCCGCTGTTGCAGACCTATTCTGCGGACGAGGCCCCGCAACTGCCGCTGGGCTATCCGGCGATGACCACGCTGGCGATGATCCCGCCGCTGTGGCGGCGCCGGATGAACCCGCGCGTCCGGGCATGGCGGCGAAAATACTATCCCGACATCGCCGACTGGACCCCCTACAAGGAGGCCAGCCTGCCCTGGCCCGCCGGCACCTGAGCCCTAGCGGATCAGGACCGGCGCCTGCCCGATATGGCTGCCCTCCTCGGCGGCATGCACCAGGAAATGCGCCACATCCCCGCGCGAGATCAGGCCGTTGCGCCAGGTTTCCGGTTCGACCAGCACCTCATAGGCGTGGCTGGCCGGACGGTTCATCAAGATACCGGGCCGCGCGATGGTCCAGTCCAGATCAGAGGCGCGGATCATCTCCTCTTGCACGTCCTTGTCGGCATAGGCTCGGCCCAGCAGCGCCCGGAAGGGCAGCTTTTCAACCGTGCTCATCTTGGCCTTGCTGTCGCCCGCGCCAAAGCCGGTGACGACCAACAGGCGCCTGACCCCCGCCTGGGACATCGCCGGCAACAGCACCCGCGTCGCGTCGGAAAAGAGCGTGGTCTTACCCAGCCCTTGCACCGTCTTGGGCACACCCAGCGTCATGATCACCGCATCGACGCCCGCCAGCGCCTTTGCCACGTCTTCGGCCTTCGTTGCGTCGCCCGCGAATTTCTCCAGCTTGGGGGTGTCGATCGCGATGGCCTCTGGGTGGCGGGCAAAGGCCCGCACGTCGTGACCACGCCCCAAGGCATAGGTCACCGTTTCCAGGCCGATCCCCTTGCTTGCACCAATAATCAAGAATTTCATGACTCACCTCCTGCGGCTGAAGATGGCGCAGGATAGGTGGATTCCAACCGATCGCCCGGGGAAATCGCGTCAGTTTGATTGAACGGCGTCCCTAACCGCGTTCACGCCACCGATTGCGGCAAGAGGCGGCCTATTCCTCCAGCCTTGTGCCATCTTAAGCGAACGTCCCATCAGCCAGAAAAAAGCCCCGCCATTGGACATGGCGGGGCAAGGTGTGTGCCGCGGCGCGGGGCCACGGGCACAGGCGGTAACTGAAAAACCGTTGGGAAATCCTAGTTCGGGCGCTCGGCCATCTCGGCGCGGATCTGTTGGCGCAAAAGGTCGATCGGCACCGATTGTCCATCCCGCTTGAAATGCCAATAGGTCCAGCCGTTGCAGCTGGGCGCCCCTTCCAGCGCCGCGCCAACCTGGTGGATCGACCCTTTGACATCGTCACCCACCAAGGTGCCGTCGGCGCGCACCTTGGCCGTTTTGCCGCGCGGCGAGGTCAGAACCTCGCCCGGACGCAGCATTCCGCGTTCGACCAACTGGCCAAACGGCACGCGCGGTTCGGCCCGTTTCGAGGTCGACACCAGCAACGCCTCGCGGTCGAACTTGCGCACCTTGGCCAGCCGTTTTTCTGCGACCTTGCGATAGGCCTCTTCGCGCTCGATCCCGATGAAATCACGGCCCAGCATCTTGGCCACGGCCCCGGTGGTTCCGGTGCCAAAGAACGGGTCCAGCACGACGTCCCCGGGGTTCGTGGTGGCCACCAGCACCCGGTGCAGCAGCGATTCCGGTTTCTGCGTCGGATGGGCCTTGTCGCCCTTGTCATCCTTCAGCCGCTCATGGCCCGTGCAGATCGGCAAGACCCAGTCGGACCTCATCTGCACACCCTCGTTCAGCGATTTCAGCGCCTCATAGTTAAAGGTGTATTTCGCCCCCCCGGATTTCGACGCCCAGATCAGCGTCTCGTGCGCATTTGTCAGCCGCTTGCCGCGGAAATTGGGCATCGGGTTCGATTTGCGCCAGACCACGTCATTCAGCAACCAATAGCCCTGGTTCTGCAACTCGGCGCCCATGCGAAAGATGTTGTGATAGCTGCCGATGACCCAGATCGCGCCATGCGGCTTGAGGATCCGACGCGCGGCGGCCAGCCAGGCACGGGTGAACCGGTCATAGGCGGCGAAACTGTCGAACTGGTCCCAATGATCATCCACCGCGTCGACAAGCGAGTTGTCGGGGCGATGCAGATCCCCCTTGAGCTGCAAATTATAGGGCGGGTCGGCAAAAATCAGATCGACGCTGCCCTCTGGCAGGCCGTTCATCACCTCGATGCAATCGCCGGACATAATCGTATTCAGCGGGAGCGTGGCCGCCCCCTTGGTCTTTGTCATTGTCATCGCTGCCTCATTTGCCGCGCCGTTTTCGGCGTCGATCATTGAGGCCCAATGTGAGTCAAAGGTGATTCGCCGTCAATTTCTTTTTTGAATCAGTCACTTACTGATTTCTCTTGATACAAGATGTTGTGCACCGGCGCAAACGAACGCCTATGGCATGGGCTGACCCCAATATCTCGGAGGGCCTGCAGATGCGCCTTGGTGGGGTATCCGGCGTTACGCTCCCACCCATAGCCGGGATGCTGTTGCGCAAGCTCCACCATCAGCGCATCGCGCGTTACCTTTGCCACGATCGAGGCCGCCGCGATCGACAGCGACCGCGCATCCCCCTTGACCACCGCCAACCCGGCGCAGGGCAGATCACGCGGCAAAAGGTTGCCGTCAATCAACGCCAGATCGGGCGGCTGCGCCAGCCCGGCAATGGCACGGCACATCGCCAGGTGGCTGGCGCGCAGGATGTTCAGCGCGTCGATTTCCTGAACGCTGGCATGGGCGATGGACACCTCGGCCTGGGCCAGGATCGCCTGGTGTAACGCCACGCGCCGGGCCGCCGTCAGCTTTTTGGAATCGTTCAGCCCCGGCGGCAGGCGCGCGGGGTCCAGGCGCACGGCGGCCGCGGTGACCGGCCCGGCCAGCGGGCCGCGGCCAACCTCGTCCACGCCCACGACGAACCGTGCGCCATTGGCCATGGCCTCACTCTCAAGGGTGAAATCGGGAAAGCTCTGGGTCATGGCGGACAAAGAACCGGCAAACACCACCCCGCACAAGCGAAAAGGCCGGGGGCACCATACCCCCGGCCCTTGGCGCGAACCTTGATCGGACCGCTGCCCTGCTCTGCGGTGCCTAGCGGCGCCGCGCCTCGACCCGATAGCCGTACTGGGCCAGACAACGCACGCCGTACGCCTCTCGCGCACCGGGGCGCCCGCCGCGCAGCGACACCTCGCACCGGTCCGGCAGACGGCGCACACCCTGGCTGGTCATGCAGCGTTCCGTGGCGATCTGGCGCCGGCCAACGCGGGTATTGACCACGCGCACACAGTTCGACGGGATCACACGGGCGTTGCGACCCCGCGCGTCATTGCCGTCGAACCAGTCACGATGCACCGGCGCGACCCGGCGAACGGTTCGGTTGCCGTTTTTGTCCAGACCATCGGCGATGATGAACAGCGCAGTCGCGCCCAACAGCACCTTTGCCAAATCGCCATCGGCACGGGCGGGGGCAGCGGCGATCGGGCTGAAGGCCAGAGCGGCGGCCAGAAGCGGGGCGATAATCTTGCGGGTCATGTCGGTATCCTTTCGGTGGGGCGGCGGGACCGAGGTGAACCGGCCCGTCGTTGCGATGGACCCAAACTGCGGGCGGGGCACGATGACAGGCAATATCGCCGCCCTGTTATCGGATAACCGGAGGAACATTGTCCCGCCGGGCGCAGTAATTCGCAGTTGTTATTGAATAGCAGGGCGCGGTGACACATGCTCTGCCCCATGAAAACGCACATCCTCCTCCCCGCCGTCTTGCTCAGCCTAGCGCTGTCCGGTGCCGCCTCGGCAGAGTGCTATGCCGACTACAAGGCCAAGAAGGACAACCCCCTGCGGCTGCACTATGGCGTAATCGAGTTGCCCGACCCCGCCTGCGGCAGCCGCACCGACGCGGCCCGCGAAATCGACCGCCGGATCGGTCGCGGCGGATGGCAGTTGCTGAACGTGATGTCCATCTTTGGCGGCGACGGCCTGGCCCAGCGCAAATCCAGCGCCGGCGCCTTTTACCTGAAATACTGAGGGCGGGCCGATGCGCCCACACCCCGGCGGAGAAACCCCATGACGGACCCGGTCGCCCCCGGACCAACCCGCCCGTTGCAGGCTGGGCGCGTGGTGATCGCCGGGATGGCCGCCATCGTGGCGATTCTGCTGATTGCCGCGGTGCTGTTGTTCCTGAATCTGCCCGACGCCAACGCCTTCAACGCGCGGGTCGAGCGGATATTCGTGGAAAACAACGACCTGACCTCGGGCGCGCAGATCAAGCTGTTGGAGATCCTGGCCCAGTCGGGCACCGCGTTTTCCGATGTGCTGACCTCTTACCGCATGGTGATCTTCGTGCTGCTGGTGTTCGCCACGGCGCTCTTGATCGCTTCGCTGGTCTTTCTGATCACGATCATAACCCTCAATCGCCGCATGTCCGAGATCGAGCGCGCGGGCATCCGGGTTTCCTCGCTGACCATCAGCCGGGCGGAAAACACGGTGATCCTGAACGGCATGGCCTTCAAGCTGACCGAGGCCGCGATCGAAACCCTGTCGGTGCTGGCCGAGGCCCGGATGGATGACGACATGCTCTCGGGCTCCGAGATCGAGGCGGTCATCTCGGGCCGCCAGCCCGCCGATTGCGACGAGGCCGCAGGCGCCACGCGGATCAAGCGCCTGCGCGATTCCCTGGGCAACCAGATGGTCAGCGAATTGCTGATCAAGAACGTCGCGCGGCGCGGCTATATGCTGGCCATCGACAAGGACGTGATCCGCATGAACTGACCCGCGCGCCGCCATTGGCGGCACGACGCCTGTGGCGGGGGTGGGGGGCGCTGGTGACCCCGACAGGACTTGAACCTGTAACCTATCCCTTAGGAGGGGATTGCTCTATCCAGTTGAGCCACGGGGCCGCGCGCCGCCTTTTTCCCCGGAATACATACCGCATGCAAGCCCGCATCGGCTTGGACTTTTTGCGTCGTGGCGGTTAACTGGACACAAAGCTGCGACAGGACCAAGTCCCACGTGACCATTTCCCAAACGCCCCGCCCGCGCCGTCCCCTGACGCTGCGCGATGTTTCCGAGGCCTCGGGCGTTTCCGAGATGACGGTCAGCCGCGTCTTGCGTCAAAGCGGGGACGTGTCGGAAAAGACCCGCGCCCGGGTCCTGGAGGCGGCCAAGCGGCTGGGCTATGTGCCCAACAAGATCGCCGGCGGGTTGGCCAGCCAGCGGGTGAACCTCGTCGGCGTGATCATTCCGTCGTTGTCGAACTTGGTCTTCCCCGAGGTTCTGTCGGGCATCAACGAGGTGCTGGAGGATACCCCCCTGCAACCCGTGGTGGGCGTGTCGCGCTATGATCCGCCGCATGAGGAAAAGGTGTTGTTCGAGATGCTGTCCTGGCGCCCCTCGGGGGTCATCATCGCCGGGCTGGAACATTCCGAGGCCACCCGCGCCATGCTGCGCGCCGCAGATATCCCGGTGGTCGAGATCATGGACCTGGACGGGGAACCGGTCGATTCCGTCGTGGGCATTTCACATCGCCGCGCCGGGGCCGAGATGGCCCGCGCGATCGCGGTGGCGGGCTATCGGCGGATCGGATTTCTGGGAACCAAGATGCCGATGGACCACCGGGCGCGCAAACGCTTTGAGGGGTTTACCGGGGCGCTGGCGCGGGCGGGCATCGAGGTCGCCGATCACGAGTTCTATTCCGGCGGCTCGGGCCTGGCCAAGGGGCGAGAGATGACCCGCGCCATCCTGGAGCGCAGCCCGGATCTGGATTTCCTGTACTATTCCAACGACATGATCGCCGCCGGCGGGCTGCTGTATTGCCTGGAAAAGGGCATCGACATTCCCGGCACCCTGGGGTTGGCCGGGTTCAACGGGATCGAGTTGCTGGACGGGCTGCCGCTGCGTCCGGCGACGATGGATATCCGTCGGCGCGAGATCGGTCGCAAGGCCGCCCAGATCATTGCCGATTGTGTGCAAAAGGGGGTTTCCGGCCTGGGCGAGCGGATCGCGCTGGTGCCCCGGCTGGACCCCGGCGACACGCTGCGCCCGCGCCCGCATGATACCTGAGAGGTCGAGGGCGGCAGGTTGCCCCACCGCCCCCGATCGGATCAGCCATAGACCAGTCGTGGCAGCCACGTGATGACCTGCGGGAACAGCATGCAAATCGTCAGCCCCACGATTTGCAGGAACAGGAACGGCAGGGCCGCCTTGAAGATGTCGGTCATCGGGATCTCGGGCGGGGCGACGCCGCGCAGATAGAACAGCGCATAGCCAAAGGGCGGTGACAGAAAGCTCATCTGCATGTTCACCAGATAAAGCACCCCGAACCACAGCACCAGGTCGGCCGGGTCATCCAGGCCAAAGGCCTGCGCGCCCAGCGCCTTGATGATCGGCACGAAGATCGGCACGCACAGCAGCAAGATACCGACCCAATCCAGGAACATGCCCAGGATGATCAGCAGGATCTGCATCAGGATCAGGATGCCCCAGGGGCCCAGGCCCGTCGCGGCCAGGCTGTCCTGAACGAACTGCTGCCCGCCCTCCAGCACGTAGAGCCCGACAAAGATCGTCGCGCCAAACATGATCCAGATGACCATCGCGGATGCCTTTAGGGTGGTCGTGCAGGCCTCGCGGATGGTGTACCAGTCCAGCTTGCGGTGGATGGCGGCCACGATGAAGGCGCCGAAGGTGCCGATGCCCGCAGCCTCGACCGGGGTCGCGACGCCGGTAAAGATCACCCCCAGCACAACGACGATCAGCACCAGTGGGGCCGACATGTTGCCCATCAGGCGGACCTTTTCCCGGCCCGAGATGCGTTCGGCCACCGGGATCGGGGGGCCGAGGTCGGGATTGATGTAACAGCGCACCGTTACATAAAGGATGTAGAGACCCGACAGCATCAGCCCCGGAATGACCGCGCCGATGAACAGCTCTCCGACCGACTGTTCGGCCACCACCGCGTAGATGATCGCCAGGATCGAGGGCGGGATCAGGATGCCCAGCGTTCCGCCAGCCATGATGGACCCCATGGCGATTTTCGGATCATAGCCACGTTTCAGCATCGCCGGCAGCGCGATGATCCCCATCGTCACCACCGCCGCGCCGATCACCCCGACCATGGCCGCCAGGATCGTCGAGGCGATGATCGTGGCCGAGGCAAGACCGCCTTTGACCGATCCCAGCACCTTGTAGATCACGTCGAACATGTCGTTGATGATGCCGGCCCTTTCCAACATCGCAGCCATGAAGATGAACAGTGGAATCGCCGATAGCTGATAGTTGGTCATCAGCGGGAATATGCGGCTGGGCACGATGTTCAGCGCCTGGGCATCGCCCAGGATGAACAGGAACACGCACGCCAGACCCCCGGTGACAAAGGCCAGCGGCAATCCGGCCATCAGCAGCGCCAGAAGGCTGCCGAACATGATGAGTGTCAGCCACTCGATACCGATCTCAAGTCCCATGCGTTACTCCCCCCGCGCAATGGCACGGATGTCCTTGCCGATCTTCGATATGCCTTGCAGCACCAACAGCAGACCGCCCATCACCATCACCCATTTCATGGGCCACAGCGGCACCTCCCATTCGTTGAAACTGATCTCGCCCCAGCGGATCGAGGGGTCGGTCCATTGATCCAGGGTGATCCCGGACAACAACTGGCCCAACGAAATCTCGCCACGCGCCCAGTCCGACACGATGGAATTGCCCGTGGGCACCGCGATGGCGTCCATCGCGAAAATCCAGGACGTGACCAGCAACGTGCCCGCGAAGATGAAGAAGAAGACCGAGGTCACCAGGTCCGCCCAGGCCTTTTTCGGGCGGCTGAGCGGGGCATAAAAGATGTCCACTCGCACATGGGTTTCGGTCAGCATCGCATAGGATCCGGCGATCAGGTATTGCATCCCGAACATCAGATACATCGCCTCATGCGCCCAACTGGTGGGGCTGTTGAAGACGTATCTCGAGATCACCTCGTAGTAATAGACCAGGACGGCGATCACCGCCCAATAGCTGACGAACTCGCCACAAAAGAGCGACAGGCGGTCAATCCAGTTGGTGGCGTATTCGCGGTCGTGTTTCGGCCCCTCCTCGGCCTCGACGGCCTCTAGCGCCAGTTCGGCCTCGGTCTTGGGGATATGCGCCGGTAGGGCGGCATTGGCACGCCGCACCATCCAGGGCAGCATCAGCGCGTCGATCACCAAGAGTGCCAGGATCGCGTAGAACGCATAACCCGCCGCGCTTGCCCAGAAACTGCGGGTCTGGGCGGCCTGATCGCGCTGCGGGCCGAATTCGACCAGTGTCGCGCTGGCCTCGGCCAAACGCTCTTGGCCCTTGGTGATCGCGTCCTGGGCACGGGCCAGCCGCTTTTCGGCACTGCGCGCGGCGAACGACCCCTCTTCGGCCTCGGCCAGGGCGGCCTGCAATGCGGGCAGGCTGTCACGCGCCTCGGCGATGCGGGGCTCTTCGCGGGCGACCATGCGTTCGGCCACGCGCATCTCGTTGGCCATGTCCGACAGGATCGAACGCGCCGCCTGTTCCTGGCTGTTGGAGTAGAGCACGAACACGAAGATCGGCAGGTAAACCAGCCCAAGCAGGCTTTTGAGATAGAACCGGTGCAGGCCGATGATCCCGCCCGTGACAAGGATCGTATAACCAAGGGCGGTGGAGTAGCGCCGTTCTTCGGCCCTGGGACGGCGCGACAGCGCCATGGCGATGATCGGAAACGCGATCAAGCCAACCCAGTAAAGCCAGTGCGGCAGCGTAAAGCTGAGACCAGGCATCATGCAGTCCTGTTGCCATGAGTGGAAAAGCGCCGCCCGGTCGGCCAACGGCCCCGGGCGGCGTCAGAATCGCGGATCAGACCGCGATCAAAGGTCGAGCGTCATGCCCTCGATCTGATCGGGGGTCACATAGCCCAGCGAACCGGACATCATGTAGTCGAGCTGGATCTTGAACACGCGCGCGGCATTCTTGTCGCGATTGGCGTATTTGAACCAGATCGGCACGGCGACCTCGGTCATCAGGTCCACGTCGTCCTGGGACAGGCGCGTGACCTCGGTGCCATCGGCCTCGAACTTGGCCCAGGCTTCCTGGTCGGCCTTCTGGATCGCGGCATAGTGCATGTCCGAATAGACATGCGTTTCCATCTCGACGAACTGCTTCATCTGCGGCGACAGCGCGTCCCACGCGGCCTGTCCCACGGTGATGTCCATGATGTCGACCGGCTGATACAGCGACATGAAGCCCGGCGGGCCCATGACGATATAATTGGTCACCTGGCTGAACCCGAGCGCGTAGTTCACCGCCGGACCCACGTAGTCAGCCACGTCGATGGTGCCTTTTTCCAACGCCGGGAAAATCTCGGATCCGGGCAGAACCGTCGTCTCGGCCCCGATCTCGCTGAACACCTCGGCGACCATGCCGCCGGGCATACGCATCTTGCGGCCACGGAAGTCGTCGATCGAGCGGATCGGCACCTTGGAATGGATGATGTTGGCGTCGTGGTGCACGGGCCCAACGAAATGCATCCCCTGCGCGGCATAAAGCTCGCGCGCGATTTCCAGCCCGCCAAGACCGTAATAGAAGGCGTCGAACTCGGACGGCTGCCGCAGACCCAGCGGAATCGATGTCAGGAACGTGGCCGCCGGGATGATCCCCTGGGCGTAGATGGTAAACGGGTTCACCGCGTCCAGAACACCGTTCTTGACCGCGTCATAAAGCTGAAAGTCGCCAACGACATCGTTCGCGCCAAAGGGTTGAAAGGCCAGCTCGCCGCCGGTCTTTTCCGCGATCGTGCCGCACCAGTCCTTGAAGATTTGCAGACCGGCGCCACCGGGCCAGGATGTCTGAATCTTCCAGGTGGTCCCATTCGCCTGGGCACCGGCGATATGCGGTGCGGCCAACGTGGCAGCGCCCGCGCCGGCAATCGTGCGCAGCGCGTTGCGCCGCGTCGTGATCTTGTTGGTCATGTCTTCCTCCCTAGTCAGCCAGGCCCACGGGGCCCGCCCCGGCATACTAGGCGCACATCCCAAAATTGGTAAAGGAACTTTTCCAAATTCTGAAAAACACCGACGCACATCCGCCTGCGCGCCCGTGCGCGACACCGGGCTGAAAGGTCGAAAACGCCCAAAAGGGCCCTGCCAATCGGCGGGCCCCTGAAGGGACGGACAGGTTTTCTCTAAAGTGGTGAGCCGTGCAGGATTCGAACCTGCGACCCACTGATTAAAAGTCAGTTGCTCTACCAACTGAGCTAACGGCCCACTAGAGGCCTGCTACCTAGAAAAAGCCGCCAGCCCGGTCAAGGGCAAAAAAGGTGGTTTTCGCGCAGGATGGCTGGATTCGTCTCTGGCGGGGGTCTATATCCCGGCCTCATGCGCACGCGCGATCATAAGAACGGCCTTCCCTTCATGAAAATGCACGGGCTGGGCAACGATTTCGTCGTCATCGACCAGCGGCAAGGCGGCACACCCTTGGCGCCGACCCTTGTTGCGGCGATTGCCGACCGGCATCGGGGGGTCGGGTTCGACCAGTTGGCCGTGATCGAGGCGGCGCAGGACGCCGATGCGCGGCTGGTGTTTTACAATGCCGACGGATCGCCCTCGGCCACCTGCGGCAATGCCACCCGATGCATCGCGCGCCATTTGATGGATGAAACCCGCCAGACCGCCCTGACCCTCGTGACCGAGCGCGGACGCCTGCTGGCCGAGGATGCCGGCGGCGGCATGACCTCGGTCAACATGGGGCCGCCGATGCTGGACTGGCAGAACGTGCCGCTGGCCGACCCCATCGACACCCTGCACCTGCCGATCCCCGGCGATCCGGTCGCTACCGGCATGGGCAACCCGCACTGCACCTTTTTCGTCGCGGATGCCGCGGCGGTGGATCTGGCCAGCTTTGGCCCCGCACACGAACATCACCCGCTGTTCCCCGAGCGCACGAATGTCCAGGTGGCCCAGGTGATCGGACCCGACCGGCTGCGCATGCGGGTCTGGGAGCGCGGCACCGGGATCACGCTGGCCTCGGGGTCGTCGTCCTGCGCGACGGCGGTGGCGGCGGCGCGGCGCGGGCTGACCGGACGCAAGGTCTGGATCGAACTGGACGGCGGGCACCTGCGCATCGACTGGCGCGAGGACGGGGTCTGGATGACGGGCCCGACGGCCCATGTCTTTGACGGGGTGTTCACGGCCGATTTCCTGGGCGCGGGCTGATGGATCGCGCCGCCCCCCGCTTTACCACGCTGGGTTGCCGCCTGAACGCGTATGAAACCGAGGCGATGAAGGAACTGGCCGCCGCCGCCGGTCTGGAAAATGCGCTGATCGTGAACACCTGCGCCGTGACCGCAGAGGCAGTGCGCAAGGCCCGCCAGGACATCCGCCGCCTGCGCCGCGAAAATCCCGGCGCGCGGATCGTGGTCACCGGATGCGCGGCCCAGACCGAACCCGACCGCTTTGCCGCGATGGACGAGGTCGACCTGGTGATCGGCAACGCCGAAAAGATGCGGCCGGAAACATGGGCGCGGATGGCCGAGGGCCCGGATTTCATAGGCGAGACGGAAAAGGTCCTGGTCGACGACATCATGTCCGTGACCGAGACCGCCGGCCATCTGATCGACGGGTTCGGGACGCGGTCGCGCGCCTATGTGCAGGTGCAAAACGGCTGTGACCACCGCTGCACCTTTTGCATCATCCCCTTTGGCCGGGGCAATTCCCGGTCCGTCCCCGCGGGCGTCGTGGTCGACCAGATCGCCCGCCTGGTGGGGCGCGGATATAACGAGGTGGTGCTGACCGGGGTCGATCTGACCAGTTGGGGCGCCGATCTGCCGGGTCAGCCCCGGCTGGGCGATCTGGTGCGACGCATCCTGAAACTGGTGCCCGACCTGCCCCGGCTGCGCATCTCCTCGATCGATTCGATCGAGGCGGACCCGGCCCTGATGCAGGCCATCGCCGAGGAAGAGCGCCTGATGCCCCACCTGCATCTGTCGTTGCAGGCCGGTGACGACCTGATCCTGAAACGGATGAAGCGGCGCCATTCGCGCGCCGACGCCATCGCCTT
The DNA here is from genome assembly GCA_016938875.1 of Paracoccaceae bacterium. Taxonomy (GTDB): domain Bacteria; phylum Pseudomonadota; class Alphaproteobacteria; order Rhodobacterales; family Rhodobacteraceae; genus Rhodovulum. The sequence continues at coordinate 114,723 of JAFGTV010000053.1, read as the reverse complement.
TTGCCACGAGGCCCGGCGGCTGCGCCCCGAGATGACCTTTGGCGCCGACATCATCGCCGGTTTCCCGACCGAGACCGAGGCGATGTTCGCCAATTCCCTGGCGCTGGTGCAGGAATGTGGCCTGACCTGGCTGCATGTCTTTCCCTATTCGCCCCGTCCCGGCACGCCGGCCGCGAAAATGCCCGCCGTGGATGGCACCGCGATCAAGGACCGCGCGGCCCGGCTGCGCGCGGCGGGGGCGGCGCGGGTGGCCGCGCATCTGTCGGACCAGCACGGCCGCACCCACCGCATCCTGATGGAAAGCCCCCGCATGGGCCGGACCGAACAGTTCGCCGAGGTCGATTTCGCCACCGACCGCCCCGAAGGGCAGATCGTCACCGCCACCATCACCGGCCACGCCGACGCGCGCCTGCTGGCGGGCTGAACCGATGCACCCCAACCCCGCCTTTCGCAGCCGAGACCGCGCCGCCAATGTCGCCTTTGCGCGCGAAAGGGGGTTTGGCATCCTGTCGCTGAACGGCCCCGACGGGCCGCATGTCAGCCATGTGCCGTTCTTGCTGTCGCGCGACGGCACGGTTCTGGAAACCCACCTGGTGCGCTCCAACCCGCTGGCGCGTGCCTTGCCGGGGTCCGCGGCAATGGCGGTGGCGGGGCCCGATGGATATATCTCGCCCGACTGGTATGGGCTGAGCGATCAGGTGCCGACCTGGAATTATGTCGCCGTGCATCTGCGTGGCCCGCTGGAGATCGCCCCGGACGAGGCCTTGCGCGACCTGCTGGACCGCCAATCGGCCCTGTTCGAAGAGGCACTGGCCCCGAAACCGGCCTGGACCAGCGCCAAGATGACGCCCGCGACGATGGACCGTCTGATGCGCGCGATCGTGCCCTGCCGGATGCGCGTCGAAACCGTCACCGGCACGTGGAAGCTGGGCCAGAACAAACCCGACGCCGCGCGGCTGGGCGCAGCCGATGGGTTGGCCGCCTATGGCACCTCGCCCGAGGCGCGGCTTTTGGCCGAACTGATGCGCGCCCTGCCCGAGACGTGAATGGACAGGGCCCGGTGCCCTGTCTTATCCTTTCCCGGCACAGACGGAGGATCGCAATGCCCCTGCCCCTTGGCCCGATTGCCGGTGTCGCCCTGCGCTACGGCGCGATGGCGGTGGTTGCCTATGCCCTGACCCGCAGCCGCGACGCGGTGCGCCGCGACCAGCGGACAGAGGATGCGATGGACGAACTGGGCGAGGGCGTCAGCTTCCGCCGCGATGACGAACAGATGAACGGGGCCGCCCGCCTGCGCCGCACGATCCGCGTCGGTCCCACCGGGCCGGGGGTCGAGATCGACGCCAGCGCCCTGGGCCGGCTGCGGGTGCGCCGCGTATGATGCGCCTATACGACAATCCCGCGTCGCCCTTCTGCCGCAAGGTGCGCGCCCTGCTGATCGAAACCGGCCAGATGGACGAGGTCGAGATCCTGCCCGCCCTCGGCCACGCGCTGGACACCGACGCGATGCCCTTGGCCGAGAACCCGCTGGGCAAGATCCCGGTTCTGACCCGCGACGAGGGTCCGGCGCTGTATGACAGCCGGGTGATCTGCCGCTATCTGGATGCGCGGGCCCGCGCCAACCTTTATCCCGAGACCCGCCAGTGGGAGGTTCTGACCCTCGAGGCCACCGCCGAGGGGATCATGGATGCCGCCGTGCTGATGGTCTATGAAATCCGCTGCCGCCCCGAGGACGAGCGCAGCCCGGCCTGGATCGAGGCGCAATGGGACAAGATCGAGCGCGCGCTGGACGCGGTGAACGCCCGCTGGATGAGTCACCTGACCGGCAAGCTGACCATGGGCCAGATCGCCATGGGATGCGCGCTGGGCTATCTGGACTTTCGCCATGCCGGTCGCACCTGGCGGCAGGGTCGCGGCGCACTGGCCGCGTGGGAGGCGGAATTCGCCCGCCGTCCCGCGATGCAGGACACCGCACCCGGGCGTTGAGGGCGGTTTGCCCCCTCAAGTTTGCGTGATCGGTGAGGCGGTCGAGAGTTGTGCCCAAGCGTTTGTCACTGCGGTAGAACGTCTCAGAATCGCAGTCGTGATCCAATTTCCTCTAGCTGGACAGGGGGGGCGCGCGTATACGACTGTCGACTGAAACCGAAAGCGGTCCCGATGGCCTTGCTGCGCGACTATGTCCGCTGGACGCAAGTGGCTATGGGGGCTAGGTAAGTCTGGCATACGGCCAGGGTAATTCCCGTAGCCCGTTTTTTTCGAATCGACCGAGAGATCGGTCATGGAAAGGAGAAATTCTCGTGTCGCACGCAGAAGATCACGACGGCTCCCGCCGCGATTTCCTTTACTACGCCGCGGCGGGCGCCGGTGTTGTGACCGCCGGAGCCGTAGTTTGGCCCCTTGTGAACCAGATGAACCCGTCGGCGGACGTGCAGGCGCTCAGCTCGATCCTGGTGGATATCTCTTCGATCGTCGAAGGCCAGCAAGTGACCGTCAAGTACCTGGGCAAGCCTGTTTTCATCCGCCTGCGCACCCAGGCCGATATCGACCTGGCCCGCAGCATTCCGCTGGACGATCTGCGCGACAACAACTCGCGCAACCCCAACAAGCCGGGCGAGGCCACCGACCAGAACCGCACGATGGATGAAGAGGGCAGATGGCTGGTCATGATCGGCGTTTGCACCCATCTGGGCTGCATTCCGATCGGCAACGTTTCTGGCGATTTCGGCGGGTGGTTCTGCCCCTGCCACGGGTCGCACTACGACTCGGCCGGCCGCATCCGCAAGGGCCCCGCGCCGGAAAACATGTATATCCCTGTCGCGTCCTTCGTTGACGAGACGACGGTCAAACTCGGTTAAGGGAGACCCCGATGTCCGGTATTCCTCACGATCACTACGAGCCGAAGTCGGGCTCTGAAAAGTGGCTGCACCGGCGCTTGCCGGTGGTCAGCCTGCTTTATGACACCCTGATGATCCCCACCCCCAAGAACCTGAACTGGATGTGGTTCTGGGGCGTCGTGCTGTTCTTTGCGCTGATGCTGCAAATCGTCACCGGGATCGTCCTGGCGATGCATTACACGCCGCATGTCGACATGACCTTTGCCTCGCTCGAGCATATCATGCGCGATGTGAACGGCGGCCACTTCCTGCGCTACCTGCACTCGAACGGCGCCTCGCTGTTCTTTGTGGCGGTGTATCTGCACATCTTCCGCGGCCTGTACTATGGCTCGTACAAATCCCCGCGTGAGGTGACCTGGATCATCGGCATCCTGATCTACCTGGCGATGATGGCGACCGCGTTCATGGGCTATGTGCTGCCCTGGGGTCAGATGTCCTTCTGGGGCGCGACCGTGATCACCGGCCTGTTCGGCGCTATCCCGTGGATCGGCGACAGCATCCAGACCTGGCTGCTGGGCGGACCCGCCGTGGGCAACGCGACGCTCAACCGGTTCTTCTCGCTGCACTACCTGCTGCCCTTCGTGATCTTGGGTCTGTCGATCGTCCACGTCTGGGCGTTCCACTCGACCGGCAACAACAACCCCACCGGGGTCGAGGTTCGCCGCGGGTCGCGCGAAGAGGCCGACAAGGACACGCTGCCCTTCTGGCCCTACTTCGTGATGAAAGACCTGTTCGCACTGGGCGTGGTGATGATCGTTTTCTTCGCCATCGTCGGCTTTATGCCGAACTACCTGGGCCACCCGGACAACTACCTGATCGCCGATCCGATGGTGACGCCGGCGCATATCGTCCCCGAATGGTACTTCCTGCCGTTCTACGCGATCCTGCGGGCCTTTGACGGCGACGTCTGGCTGGTCATGCTGACCAACTGGCTGACCTTCGGGGTTGTCGACGCCAAGTTCTTCGGTGTGATCGCGATGTTCGGCTCGATCATCGTGATGGCCATGGTGCCGTGGCTGGACACCTCCTCGGTGCGCTCGGGCCGTTACCGCCCGATGTTCAAATGGGCCTTCATCGGCCTGTGCATCGACTTCATGGTCCTGATGTGGGCGGGCGCCATGCCGGCCGAGGGCATCTATACCACGGTTGCGCTGATCGGCTCGACCTACTGGTTCGGATACTTCCTCATCCTGCTGCCGGTCCTCGGGGTCATCGAAAAGCCCCTGCCGCAGCCCGCCACTATCGAGGAAGACTTCAAAGCCCACTATGGCGATACCGGCGCAGCCAGCGCCAACCCCGCCGAGTGAGAGAAGGGATCGGATAAGATGTTCAAGAAACTCACGATCACCGCGCTGACCGCCCTGACATTTGTCGGGGCGGGGGGTGCCATGGCCTCTGAGGGCGGCGGCCATGTCCGGGACTTCAAGTTCTCCTTCGAAGGGCCCTTCGGAAAGTATGACCAGGCACAGTTGCAGCGCGGTCTTCAGGTTTACACCGAGATCTGCTCTGCCTGCCATGGCCTGCAATACGTGCCCTTCCGCAGCCTGTCCGAACCCGGCGGGCCGACCCTCAGCGAAAAGGCGATGCGCGAATACGCCGCCTCGTTCGAGATCTTCGATCCCGAGATCGACGATTATCGTCCGGCCAAGCCGATCGACTACTACCCCGAGGGCACCTATCCCGGCGCCCCCGACCTCAGCCTGATGGCAAAGGCGCGCGCAGGCTTTCATGGGCCCAGCGGCACCGGCCTGAACCAGCTGTTCAAGGGGATGGGCGGTCCGGAATATATCGCCTCTTACCTCTTGGCCTTTACCGACGAGAGCAAGGAAGAGGCCGGCACGGTCTACTATGAGAACCCCGTGTTCTCGACCGGCTGGAGCGCGATGCCGCCGCAACTCTATGGCGACGACGTGGAATACGCCGATGGCTCGCCCACCGACGCAACCTCGATCGCCAAGGACGTGTCCGCCTTCCTGATGTGGACCGCCGAGCCCAAGCTGATGGCCCGCAAGCAGGCCGGTTTCATCTCGGTCATCTTCTTGACCGTGCTGACCGTGCTGCTCTACCTGACGAACAAGCGGATCTGGGCCCCCTACAAGCCCAAGAAATCCGTCTGATCCCAAAGGGGTCGGTTCAAATTGGAAAACGCGCCCTCAGGGGCGCGTTTTTTTATGCCACCGCCCCGGCGATACGTGGAATGGACCGCCAGGGACACATGGGTATTTTGACCAGCAAGACGGACGATCCTCAGCCCAGATAGGCGCGCAGCGCCGGGGGCGGATCGGCCAGCAGCGCCGCGGTCGCGCGCGGCGCATGGGCAACCCCGTCGGCCACCAGCACCGTCTGATCCGCAATCGCACGGGCATCGGCGGGATCGTGGGTCACCATCAGGACGGTCGCGCCGGTTTCCCGCGCCAGATCCGCCACCAATGCCAACATATCGGCCTTGAGCGCCGGGCCCAGCGCCGCAAAGGGTTCATCAAGCAGCATCAGCGGCCGACCGCGTAACAGCATCCGCGCCAGAGCCACCCGCCCCCGTTGCCCCCCGGACAGCGCAGCGGGGCGGCGCGCGCCCAAACCGCCCAGGCCGACGCGTGTCAGTGCCCCCTCGACCCGCGCTTTTTGGTCCGCCGTCAGCCGCAAGTCCGGGCGCAGGCCCAACCCGACATTTTGCGCCGCCGTGAGATGCGCAAAAAGGTTGTTGTCCTGGAACAGCACCGACAGCGGACGCGCGCCGGGCGCCAGCGGCGTCAGATCCTGCCCCTGCCACAGCACCCGGCCGGATTTGGGCGCCAGGAACCCCGCGATCACGTCGAGCAGCGTGGATTTCCCCGCGCCCGATGCCCCCAACAGCGCAACGATCGCCCCGGCCGGGATCTGGAAATCCGCCGCCAACCGGAACGCGCCCTGTTCGATACGCACATCCTCAAGCGTCAGCATGGGCGCGCCCCCCGCGGTCAAAAATCCAGAAAAGCCCAAGGCTGAGCATCAAGAGCAACAGCGCGGCACCCGCCGCGTCCTGCATGCGGTACGCCCCCATCAACCCATAAAGTTGCAGCGGCAGCGTGGCATGGCCCGGATCGGCGAAAAGCGCGATCACCCCCAGATCCCCCATCGACAGGGCCGCCGACAGGCCCAGCGTAAAGCCCAGCGGCCTGCGCAGCCGGGGCAACAGCATCAGCCGCAGCCGCGCCATCCCGGTCATCCCCAGGCTATCGGCCAGGCGCCCGAACCCGGCCTCGGCCTCGGCCACGGCGGGGGTCAGGGCGCGCAGGGCAAAGGGCAGGCTCATCGCGGCATTTACCAGCGCCGTCACCGGCAGGGCCAGGCGCATCGGATCGGCCAGCGGAAACAGCATGATGAAAAGGCCCGTGCCCATCACCAGCGGCGAGGCCGCGATCGACAGCGTCCCCGCCGCCTGCAACGCCGCACCGCGCCCCCCGCCCAACCGCACCGCCGCCAGGGCCATCGGCAGCGCCAGTGCCAGCGTCAACCCGGCAGAGCCCAGCGCCACCGCGAGCGACCGCAATGCCGCCCAATAGACCGTGCCCGGCAGATGTGGCAGGCCCGCCGCGCCATGCAGCACGACCATCCCAAGCGGCACGATCAGGAACAGCGCCGCCAGCACGATCCACAGCCCGTCCATGATACGCCGGACCGCACTATCGCGATCCCAGCGGGTCAGCGGCCGATCCAGCCCCGCGCCAAAAACCCCCGGCACCGCAATCGCAAAGGCCAAGAGGGCCGCCACCCCCGACAATCCGAACTGAACCAGCGACAACAGGGCGGCACGGCCGAGGTCGAACTCAAACCGAAAGGCCTGGTAGATCGCCAGCTCGACCGTCGTGGCGCCGGGCCCGCCACCCAGGGTCAGCGCGACCGCAAAGCTGGTCATGCAGATCAGAAAAATCACCAGCAACGCGCCCGGCAGAACGCTGCGCAGCATCGGCCATTCCAACGTGCGCGCCACGTCCCTTGGGGTGAAATTCAACGCCGCCGCCAGGCGGAACTGTTCCGATGGGATCGCCAGCCACCCTTGCAGCACCAGCCGCGTGGCCAGCGGCAGGTTAAAGAACACGTGGGCCAGCACCACCCCCTCTAGCCCGTAAATGTCGATCGGGCCCAGCCCCAGCGGCGCCAGCATGGACGAGATCAGCCCGCTGCGCCCAAAGACCGCCAACAGGCCCAGCACCGCCACGATCACCGGCAGGATGAACGGCGCGCCCAAAAGCGTGATCAGGAGGCCCCGCCCCCGGAACCTCCGCCGCGCCAGGGCGCGGGCCACCGGCACGGCCAACGCCACCGACAGCACCGACGACAAGACCGCCTGGCCCAGGGTAAAGCGTACCGCCGACCAATCCGCGCCGTTCAACGCGCCCGGCCCCTCGGCCCGCCATAGCACCGCCCCGAGTGTCCCGAGGCTGAGCATCAGCATCACGCTGCCCGCCAGTATCCCGGCGGGCAGCGCGGCCCCTAGCGGCTGAGCGCGTCGCGCCATTCGTCCAAGGCCACGTCGCGCACGCGCGCGGCCTCTCCGGCGGAATAGACCAGGGCGGTGTCGGGGGCGATCAGCGTCTCGAACCCCTGGGGCAGCCCCCCTGCGGGCGTGACCGCGGGATACATCCAGTTCGTCGTGGGGATGACCGACTGGAACCCGTCCGACAGCATGAAGTCCAGGAACTGTTGCGCCAGTTCGGGTTGATCGGACGAGGCGATGCGCCCGGCGACCTCGATCTGCAAATAATGCCCCTCGTCAAAGGGGGCGGCGGCCTTGGTGTCGTCCTCTTCGGCGATCAGGTGATAGGCGGGCGAGGTGGTATAGGACAGCACCATGTCGGCCTCGCCCTCCAGGAACATGCCATAGGCCTCGGACCAGCCCTTGGTCACGGTCAGGATATGCGGCGCCAGGCCGGCCCAGATGTCCGGGGCGCGATCGCCATAGGCCGCCTTGACCCACATCAGCAGGCCCAGCCCGGGGGTGGAACTGCGCGGATCCTGGATCACGATCTTCAGATCCTCGGGCGCATCGGCCAGGGCCTGGAAACTGGTGGGCGGGGTGGCCAAGCGGGTCTTGTCATAGACAAATGCGAAATAGCCCCAGTCATAAGGCAGGAACATCTCGTCATCCCACCCGACCGGCAGATCGAACGCCACATCCGCGATCCCGTGCCGCGCGAACAGGCCGGTTTCGGCGGCCGCCGCGGTCAGGTTGGTATCCAGCCCCAGCACGACATCGGCCTTGGTGCGCACCCCCTCCAGCCGCAGGCGGGCCAGCAGGGCGGCACCGTCACCCGCGCCGACGAATTGCAGATCGCAGCCGCATTGCGCCTCGAACGCGGCCTCGATCTGCGGGCCGGGGCCCCAGTCGGACACAAAGCTGTCATAGGTATAGACGGTCAGCACGGGGGGTTCTGCCGACGCCATCGTGGCGCACAGAATCCCCGCGGCGATGAACGGAACTTTCATGGTCATCCTCCAGATACGGGGCGGTTGGGTAAGGGTGGAGAATGTCCAGACACCTTCCCTCCGCCGGTTCTAACCGGTTCAGGTTCAACGGGTTCGCATGACGCATCTCAGCCCGATATCGCGGGCACCCCGAGGTGCGTCAAACCTAGTCCCCCCGATCCCCCGCCGCAAGGGAAAGACCTTGAGGGGTGCGCCCGCGCCGGGTATTCCGGCAGGCAAAGGAGAGCGCACATGAGCCTGAACACCTTTGGCCACCTGTTCCGCGTCACAACCTGGGGCGAAAGCCATGGGCCCGCCCTGGGCGCTACGGTGGATGGCTGCCCGCCGGGCGTGGCGCTGGATGCCGACGCGCTGCAACACTGGCTGGACCGGCGCAAACCGGGCCAGAACAAGTACACCACCCAGCGCCAGGAACCCGACGCGGTGGAAATCCTGTCCGGTGTCTTCGAGGGGCAATCGACGGGCACACCGATCCAGTTGATGATCCGCAACACCGACCAGCGGTCCAAGGATTACGGCGACATCGCCGAGAAATTCCGCCCCGGCCATGCCGATATCACCTATTGGCAGAAATACGGCATCCGCGACTATCGCGGTGGCGGGCGATCCTCGGCGCGGGAAACGGCCGCGCGGGTGGCCGCCGGGGGCGTGGCGCGCGCCGCGCTGGACCTGCTGGCGCCGGGGGTGCAGATCACCGGCTATATGGTGCAGATGGGTCCGCATGGCATCGACCGCGCCCGGTTCGACTGGGACGAGATTGCGCGCAATCCCTTTTGGGTGCCCGATGCGCAGGCCGCCACCGATTGGGCCGTCTACCTGGACGACCTGCGCAAGGCCGGCAATTCCGTCGGCGCGGTGGTCGAGGTTGTCGCGCGCGGCGTTCCCGCAGGTCTGGGCGCGCCGATCTATGGCAAGCTGGACACCGATCTGGCCGCCGCGATGATGAGCATCAATGCCGTCAAGGGCGTCGAGATCGGCGAAGGAATGGCCGCCGCCGCCCTGACCGGCAGCGACAATGCCGACGAGATCTTTATGGGCAACGATGGCGCGCCGGTCTATTCGTCAAACCACGCGGGCGGCATTCTGGGCGGGATCTCTACCGGACAGGACATCGTGGTGCGTTTCGCGGTCAAGCCGACCTCCTCGATCCTGACGCCCCGGCGCACGATCACCCGCACGGGCGAGACGACCGAGATCATCACCAAGGGCCGCCATGACCCCTGTGTCGGCATCCGCGCCGTGCCGGTGGGCGAGGCGATGATGGCCTGCGTCCTGCTGGACCACTGGCTGCTGCACCGCGGGCAGGTCGGCGAAAACCGGGGCAGGATCGGCGGACGGTCCTAACTCGCGTTTGCCCCAGGGTCGGATAGGTTGCCGTATTGGCCGAATTGCACGCCATGTCCATGACATGTCTCAAAGCCATGGCTACGCGGCGGCCCAATACTGATCCTGACGGGCAACAGCAACTTCGGGGAGGGGGGAATGACAACCAGGATCATCGCGGGGCTTTTCGCGGTCGTTCTGCTTTTCGTTCCGGCGCCAGCCAGCGCAGGGCCCGATTACGACGGCGCAACACTCGCCTTTCCGTCGGCCTGTCGCGACCGCATTCAGGTCGACGGTGGGGCGGTCTCGTGCTCAATCCCGATGACCGATGGGTATGTCAAGATCGATCTAGTTTTTCACGAATATGGCATCGGCGCCTTCGCCAAGAGCATCGGCGCGACGCGGGAGAAATTCCTTGCCAACCCGCGCGGCTACATGCGCGCCGCCCTTCGCAAATTCGAAGACCTTGCCGTCAAGCAACGCGATTCCGGCCGTGGGAAAATCGTGATCCTGTCGCGGAACACGCGGCCGGCGCCTGCGACCCGCGGTCAAATCGGGCTGGAAGAATGCCTTTATTTTGACGAGGACACCCACGTGTCCGAGCGGAGCGGCAAGTTCCTCGCCCGGGTCGACCTGACCGGCATCCGTTGTCTGGGCCATGATCCTTCGATTGGCCGCGTTTGGTATACCTATACCGAGATTGGCGCCGTCCATAAGACCGGGACGGACAGGCGGCCCGCCGAATTCGAGGCGTTCAGCCGGAAGATCCTGCAGAGTCTGAGACTGCGATAATCGGGCGTCGGTCCTAACGGCCCTGCACCGGCACCGCCCCGCGGGCCTGCTTCGACATTTGCACGGCCAGGATACCGGCCATGATCACTGCAACGCCCGTCACATCCATCGGGCCAAGGCGCTCTCCCAGAAGGATCGCGGCGATCGAAACCCCGAAAAACGGGCTGAGAAAGTGGAAGGTGGCGGCCCGCACCGCGCCCACGCGGCGGACCAGCAGGAACCAGATCAACGTGGCGATCAGACCGGGAAAGAGCGTGGTATAGCCAAAGGCCGCCGCCAGTTTCCAGCTCCAGCTGACATCCCAGACCTCGCCGACACCAAGGGCTGCCAGACCCAGCGCCACGGCGCCCACCAGCATTTGCAGACCCACGATCATCAGCACATTCCCGCCCGAGGATGCGCCCCGCACCGACAGCGTCGCAGCCGTCAGCGCGAACACCCCCGCGATGCACAGCACCAGCCCGAACAGATCGACCCCGCCCGAAATCCGGCTGCCCATGATGATCGCCACACCGACAAAGCCGACCACCAGACCGACCACCCCCAGCGGGCGCACCCGTTCGCCCAGAACGATCCAGCCGAACAGCGCCACCAGCAGCGGCATGGTCGAGGCGATGATCGCCGCCATCGACGCCTCTAACGTCTGCATGGCGACGAAATTCAGGCCCAGATAGAGCGCGTTCTGACTCAGCCCGAAAATCACGGTCGCGCGCCATTGCGGGCCGGTCAACCGCCAGCTTTGCCCCAGGGCCCGCGCGATCGCGATGCCCAGCATCCCCGAGATCAGGAACCGCAGCGCCAGCGCGCTGAGCGGCGGCGCCTCGGCCACGATGATCCGCGCCGAGCTGAACGCAGACGCCCAGATAAAGGCAAATGCCAGCCCCATCGCCAGCGCGCGAAAATCCATCCCTGTTCTCCAAAGCAAAGGGCCGCCCAAGGGCGACCCTAAAAGAAGTCCGGCCTTTCACAAAGGCGGAAGGCTTAGCCGTTGACGCTGTCCTTCAGGGCCTTGGCGATGGTCATCTTGACCACCTTGTCGGCCTCTTTCTTGAACTGCTCGCCGGTGGCGGGGTTGCGTACCATGCGCTCGGGGCGCTCGCGGCAGTAGATCTTGCCAACGCCGGGCAGGGTCACGGCACCACCGCCCGACACTTCGCGGGTGATCAGCGCGGTGATCGCGTCAAGGGCCGCACCGGCGGCTTTCTTGTCGGCACCCATTTCCTCGGCCAGGGCCGCAACCAGCTGGGTCTTGGTCATCGGTTTCGCCATGTGTGGTCTCCTCGTTCATGCCCTCTATGGGGGCTCATCTGGGCAATTTAACGGTATCTTGCGGTCTCACACAACGATTTGTGGTCGAGAACCGCCTTTTTCCTAGGGTTTTGTGACGTTTTTTTCGCTCAAAGGAAAGCGGTTTCCTCGAAACTGCGCAATTTCCGGCTGTGAATCCGTTCCAGCGGCATCTCGCGCAGACGTTCCATGGCGCGGATCCCGATCGCCAGATGGCGCGAAACCTGGGTCTTGTAGAAATCGCTGGCCATGCCCGGCAGTTTCAACTCGCCATGCAGCGGTTTGTCGGACACGCACAAAAGCGTGCCATAGGGCACCCGGAACCGGAACCCGTTGGCCGCGATCGTGGCACTTTCCATATCCAGCGCGATGGCGCGCGATTGCGACAGCCGCTGCACCGGGCCGGACTGGTCGCGCAGCTCCCAGTTGCGGTTGTCGATGGTCGCCACGGTGCCTGTGCGCATGATCCGCTTCAGCTCGAACCCCTCCAGCCGGGTGACCTCTTCGACCGCGTCTTCCAGCGCGACCTGGATCTCTGCCAGGGCCGGGATCGGCACCCAGACGGGCAGGTCGTCGTCCAGCACGTGATCCTCGCGCAGATAGGCGTGGGCCAGCACGAAATCGCCCAGCCGCTGCGAATTGCGCAGCCCCGCACAGTGCCCCACCATCATCCAGGCATGGGGGCGCAGCACCGCGATATGATCGGTCGCGGTTTTCGCGTTCGACGGACCCACCCCGATATTGACCAGGGTAATCCCCTGCCCATCGGCGCGTTTCAGGTGATAGGTCGGCATTTGCGGCAGCTTGGCCGGGGCCGGCAGGGGCGAGCGGGTATCGGTGATCACCGCATTGCCGGGGCCGACCAGCGCGGTATAGCCACTGGCGGGGTCGTTCAGTGCGACGCGGGCAAATGCCTCGAACTCTTCGACATAGAACTGATAGTTGGTGAACAGCACGTGGTTCTGGAAATGCTCGGGCGCGGTGGCGGTGTAATGGGCCAGTCGCGCCAGCGAGTAGTCGACCCGTTGCGCGGTAAACGGCGCCAACGGGCGCGGCGCCCCCTCGGCCTGGGTATGGGTGCCGTTGACGATGTCGTCATTGGTGGTGTTCAGGTCCGGCACATCAAAGAGGTCGCGCAGCGGCACCTCCATCACACCTTCTTGGGGAACGCTCATCCCCTGTTCGCCGGCAGCGGCAAAGTGGATCGGGATCGGTGTGTCAGAGGGGCCGATCACCACCGGCTGACCATGGTTCGCCACCAAAAGGGCGATTTGCTGGCGCAGGTAGTTGGCAAAAAGATCAGGCCGGGTGATCGTCGCGGCATAGGTGCCGGGCTGGGCAACATGACCAAAGCTGAGCCGGGTATCCACATGGGCGTAAGTCGCGGTGGTGAACCGTATCTCGGGATAGACCGCACGAAACCGGGCCCGCGACGGCTGACCGTCCAGCGTTTCCTGGAAACGTGCCCGCAGAAATCCGGTGGCGGCATCGTATATCGCGATCAACCGGGCAACGGCGGCCTCGGGATCGGTAAAGGCCTCTGGCGCGGGCAGGTCGGGGCTTTCCAGGGGCAGTTCGGTGGCGTGATCCTGCATTGGCAGACCTCTTGACGGGGGGGGTGTCGCGCTGAGACCAAGTGTCACGCTTTCGCCCGCAGGTGCAAGCCCTGCTGGGCTTTACGCTACAGCAAGCGCACGATGGGCTTGCGTCCGGGCGCGGGTCGCCCACTTAAATGGTCCATGACACATGTCCTGCTTTCCATCGGGCACGGTTACAGCGCCCGCGAACTGACCCGCCAATTGGGCGCGGACTGGCGCGTGATCGGCACCACCCGCAGCGCCGAGCGTGCCGCAGCCCTGCGCGCCGAGGGGGTCGAGCCGTTGATCTGGCCCGGTGACGACATCGCCCCGGCCCTGGCGCGCGCGACGCACCTGCTCAGCTCTGTCCCGCCGGGACCGGACGGCGATCCGGTCGTCGCGGCGCTGGGTGGGCTGCTGCACAAGGCCCACCACCTGAAATGGGTCGGCTATCTGTCGACGACGGGCGTCTATGGCGACCATCAGGGCGGCTGGGTCGACGAGGACACCCCCCTTACCCCCACAACCCAACGCGGTCGCGCCCGCGTCCTGGCCGAGGCCGATTGGGCCTCGCTGGGTCTGCCGCTGCATGTGTTTCGGCTGGCGGGCATCTATGGGCCTGGCCGTTCGCCGCTGGACCGCATGCGCGACGGCACCGCGCAGCGGATCATAAAACCCGGCCAGATGTTTTCCCGTATCCACGTCGCCGATATCGCCCAGGTTCTGGCCGCCTCGATGGCCGCGCCGGATCCGGGCATGGTCTATAACGTGGCCGATGATGAACCCGCGCCGCCGCAGGACATCATCGCCTTTGCCGCGCGCATGCTGGGCCTGCCCCTGCCCCCCGAGGTGGCGTTCGATGACGCCAGCCTGGGCCCGATGGCCGCCAGTTTCTATTCCGAATCCAAACGGGTGCGAAACGACCGGATAAAGACCCTGCTGGGCGTGCATCTGCGCCATCCCGACTATCGCGCAGGGCTGGCCGCGCTGGTCGAGGGCGACCGCGCCGCGCGCGGTTAGGAAAGGCCCCGAAATGGACCAAACGGACCAGCAAACGGTCAATGGCGTGCTGGATGCGCTGGTCGCCAGCATCAGGGGCGACCGCGTTTCGGTGGCCGAAATCGTCGCCGGTCTGGGCGAGCGGTCCTTTGCCCCGCTGTTGCTGTTGCCCGCACTGATCCTCGTCTCGCCAATCTCGTCGATACCCGGGATGCCGACGATGGGCGGTCTGGTGATCGGGTTGGTGGCGGTGCAGATGATCTTTGGCCGCAGCAGCCTGTGGTTGCCCGCCGCCCTCGCCCGGCGCAGCGTATCGGCCCGCAAGATGTGCAAGGCCGTCAAGTGGCTGCGCCGCCCGGCCAGCTGGATCGACCGCCATGTGCACCCGCGCATGGTGCGGCTGGCCACACGCCCGTTCAGCTGTGTCGCATTGATGGTTTGCCTGGCTGTAACCCTGGTGATGCCGCTGATGGAATTCGTGCCGATGCTGGCCACCGTGGCGGCCAGCGCGATCACCTTGTTCGCCATCGGACTGATGACCCTGGACGGGGCCTATATCGTGGCCGGATACGCGTTTATCGGGCTGGGCGTGGGGCTGGCAGTGCTGTTTTTCTAGGCCCGTTTGACCTCGGCTGCCGCCTCTCCCAGAACCTCCAGCACCTTGGCCTCGATGTCCGGCGCGTTCAGCTTGGCCGCGCGGTACATGTCCTCTGGGCTGGAATGGTCGATGAACGTATCGGGCAGCACCATCGAGCGGAACTTGAGCCCCGTGTCAAACACCCCGCTTTCGGCCAGCAGATGCGCGACATGGCTGCCGAAACCGCCCACGGCACCCTCTTCGATGGTGATCAGCGCCTCATGCTCGCGCGCCAGGGTCAGGATCATGTCCTGATCCAGCGGCTTGGCAAAGCGCGCATCGGCGATGGTCGGCACGATGCCCCGGGCGGCCAGCGCGGTTGCGGCCTCGCGCACCTCTTTCAGCCGCGCGCCAAAGTTCAACAACACGACGCGACTGCCGGTCTGGATCATGCGGCCCTTGCCGATCTCCAGCACCTCGCCCTTTTCGGGCAACTCGACGCCGACCCCTTCGCCCCGCGGAAAACGGAACGCGATCGGCCCGGTGTCATGGGCAACGGCGGTGGCGACCATATGCACCAGTTCCGCCTCGTCAGCGGCGGCCATCACCACGAAACCGGGCAGGTTGGCCAGAAAGGCCGTGTCGAACGCCCCCGCATGGGTCGCCCCGTCGGCCCCCACCAGCCCGGCCCGGTCGATGGCAAAGCGTACCGGCAGGCGCTGGATCGCCACGTCATGCACGATCTGGTCATAGCCGCGCTGCAAGAAGGTCGAGTAGATCGCGCAAAAGGGTTTCTGCCCCCCCGCGGCCAGCCCGGCCGAAAAGGTCACCGCATGCTGTTCGGCAATGCCCACGTCAAAGCACCGCTCGGGGAAGCGTTCGGCAAACAGGTTCAGCCCGGTGCCATCGGGCATCGCCGCGGTCACCGCCACCACCTTGCGGTCGGCCTTGGCCTCGGCGGTCAGGGCCTGGGCGAAAACCTTGGTATAGCTGGGGGCGTTGGCGGGGCTCTTTTTCTGCTCGCCGGTTACAACGTCGAATTTCGCCACGCCATGACAGCGGTCGGCGGCGGCCTCGGCCGGGGCGTATCCGCGGCCCTTTTGCGTGATGGTGTGGATCAGCATCGGCCCGGTGGCGCGAGTCTTGACCGTGCGCAGCACCGCCAAGAGCTGTTCCATGTCATGCCCGTCGATCGGGCCGATATAGCTGAACCCCAGATCCTCGAACATGGTGCCGCCGACGGTGACATGCTTGATCAGATCTTTGGCGCGCTTGGCCCCCTCTTGGAACGGTTGCGGCAGGAATCCGACGGCGCCCTTGGCGATCGACTTGAACTCCTGGAACGGGGCCCCTGCATACAGCCGGTTCAGATAGCTGGACATCGCGCCCACGGGCGGGGCGATCGACATCTTGTTGTCGTTCAGGATCACGATCATCCGCGATTTCAGGTGGCCGGCGTGGTTCATCGCCTCATAGGCCATCCCCGCGCTGAGCGAGCCGTCACCGATCACCGCGATGGCATCGCCCACGCCCGCCTCGGGTGCGGTGCCCAGGTCGCGCGCCACCGAAAACCCCAGCGCCGCCGAGATCGAGGTGGAGCTATGCCCGGCGCCGAACGGGTCGTATTCGCTTTCCGATCGCTTGCAGAACCCCGACAACCCCCCCTTTTGGCGCAGGGTGCGAATGCGGTCACGCCGTCCGGTCAGGATCTTGTGCGGATAGCTTTGGTGGCTGACATCCCAGATCACCTTGTCGCGCGGGGTGTCGAACACCGCATGCAACGCCACGGTCAGTTCCACCACGCCCAGGCCCGCGCCCAGATGGCCGCCGGTTTCCGACACCGCCGAAATCGTCTCGGTGCGCAACTCATCGGCCAGTTGCATCAACTCGGTATCGGACAGGCCCTTTAGATCGGCGGGGCTGGACACCCGGTCAAGCAGCGGCGTGTGGGGACGGTTGGTCAAATCTCTGCCCTCCGGGGCGTCATCAGGTTTCCCGCGCAATAACGAAGCGGGCGGCTTGTCGCAAGGCATCGGCCTGCGCCCCAAAGGGGGACAGGGCGGCCTCGGCCTCTTGGACCAGGGCGCGGGCGCGGGCCTTGGCCCCGTCCAGACCCAGCAGCGACACGAACGTCGCCTTGCCGGCCTCGGCATCCTTTTGCACCCGCTTGCCGGTCTTTTCGGCATCTCCCTCGACATCCAGGATGTCATCGGCGATCTGGAACGCCAGGCCCAGCGCGGTCGCATAGGCCGACAGCGGCGCGATATCGGCCTGACCCAGACGCGCGCCCGCCTCGGCCGACCAGCGGATCAGCGCACCGGTCTTGTTGGCCTGCAACTCGGTTATCTCGTCCAGGGTCAGCACGCGCCCGGCGGTTTCGGCGGCAATATCCCGGGCCTGGCCCAGCACCATCCCCTCGATCCCCGACGCCCGCGCAAGCGAGGCCACCAGGTCGATCCGCACGCCCGCATCCGGATGCGCCTCGGGGCGGGCCAGCAGGTCAAAGGCCAGCGTTTGCAGCGCGTCCCCCACCAGAACGGCGGTGCCATCATCCCATTTCACATGCACCGTGGGCTGGCCCCGGCGCAGGTCGTCGTCATCCATGCAGGGCAGATCGTCATGCACCAGCGAATAGGCATGCAGGGCCTCGATCGCGGCGGCGGCATGCACCGACTGTTCCGGCGCAATCCCGTAGAGCGCGGCCCCCTCGATCACCAGGAACCCGCGCAGCCGCTTGCCGCCCGACACCGCATAGCGCATCGCGTGGGTCACCGGCTGATCGGCACATTCTGCCAGCGCCGCCATCAGCCGCGCCTCAATCCGCGTGGCGGCATCCGTCAACTGCTGCTGGAACATATCAGAGCCCATCAACCGGGGTTGTGCCGGTCGGGTTGCCCTCGCCATCCATGGTGATGGCGGCAACCTTTTCCTCGGCGTCCTTCAGCTTGGCCTCGCAGTGCTTTTTCAGCGTGGCCGCATGCTGGGACAGGTTGATCGACTCTTCCAACGGCACGTCGCCGCGTTCCAATGCGCCAACAGCCGCCTCAAGCGCGGCCATGGCCTCTTCGAAACTCATATCGGTGACCTTTTTGTCGGTCATGATCCCCGCTCCATCAGAACCATCACATGTGCTGCCACGCTCGCGGCCAAGGCATCCAGATCATATCCACCCTCAAGTGTCGAGACCAGCCGCCCGCCGCAATGCGCATCCGCGATGTCGCACAGCCGGTGCGTGACCCACGCGAAATCCTCGACCCCCAGGTTCAGCTGCGCCAGCGGATCGGCGGCATGGGCGTCGAACCCGGCCGACACCAGCACCAGATCGGGGTCAAAGGCCGCCAGGCGCGGCAGCACTTTGGTCTCTATCTCGGCGCGAAACAGCGCGCCATCGGCATGGATCGGCAGCGGCACGTTCACCACATTGTCATGAGCGCCGGTTTCCTCCGCAGCGCCGGTAAAGGGCCACAATGGCATCTGGTGGGTCGAGGCGAACAGCGCGCGGCCCTCGTCCCACAGGATGTCCTGTGTGCCGTTGCCGTGGTGCACATCGAAATCCACCACCGCCACCCGGGCCAGCCCGTGGTGATCCAGCGCGTATTTCGCGGCAATCCCGATATTGCCCAACAGGCAAAATCCCATGGCCCGCCGCGCCTCGGCGTGGTGGCCCGGCGGGCGAACGGCGGCAAAGGCATTCTGCACAGCCCCGCCCAGAACCATGTCCACGGCCCGCAGATTGGCCCCCAGCCCGCGCAGCGCGCCGCGCAGGGAACCCGGCGACACGTAGGTATCGGGGTCCAGCGCGGCCAGGCCGGATTTCGGAATGGCCGCGCCCAACGCCTCCAGGTAGCCTTGTGGATGGGCGCGCAGCACATCGGCCTGACCGGCCAGCGGCGCGGGTTCGCGCAGCAGCGCCGCAAAGGCCGGCCCGGCCAAGGCGGCCTGCACCGCCTCGATCCGCGCGGGGCGTTCGGGATGGCCGGGCGGCGTCAGGTGGCCCAGCACATCGGGATGGGTGATCAGCGCAGTTGTCATCGGCCAAGGCTAGGGATGCAGCGCACCGGCGGCAAGGTTCAATCGGGGGCCAGCATATAGCCCGCGCCCCGCACGGTTTGCAGGTATCGGGGCTGTTTAGGGTCACTTTCCAGCTTTCGGCGCAGGCGGGTGATCTGAACATCCACCGCGCGTTCCTGGGCCTGCCCGTCGTCGCGGCCCAGTTCCTCGACCAGGCGGGTGCGGCTGACGACCTCTCCGGGGCAGGCGCCGAAAATGCGCATCAACTGGGCCTCGGTCGCGGTCAGGCGCACGCGCTCTTCGCCCTGGAACAGCTCTGCCCGTCCCACGTCATAGCGCACTGACCCCAGGTGCAGCACCTTGGGCACCTCGGCGGGGCTGCTGGCCTGGGGCACCCGGCGCAGGATCGCGTTGATCCGCAGCAACAGCTCTTTGGGCTCGAACGGTTTGGGCAGATAGTCGTCGGCACCCGCCTCGAACCCCTCGATCCTGTCAGAGGTCTCCCCCCGCGCGGTCAACAGCAGGATCGGCGTGGCGATTTTCTGGCGCAGCGCGCGGGTAAGGGAAATCCCGTCCTCGCCCGGCATCATCACGTCCAGCACGATCAGGTCGAACTCCAGCCCCGCCAACAGCTTGCGCGCATGGGCGGCATCGCGCGCGGCGGTGACCCAGAACCCCTGACGCATCAGGAATTTGCGCAAAAGCTCGCGGATGCGGGCATCGTCATCGACGATCAGCAGGTGAACCTCTGCCTCTCCGGTCATACGCCACCATCCGCCAGCCGGGTGAAATGGCGCCGCATGTCGGGATCCATCATCGCCTCCAACACCTGGCGAAATCCGGCCACGGCCTCTGGCCCGGCGGCGCGATAGGCCGCGCGCATCCGTTCGCGTTGCGCATCGGACAGCTGCTGTTCCAGCGCATCGCCCCGCGCGGTCAGATACAGGTGGCGTTCGCGCTTATCCCGGTTGCCCACGCGGCTTTCGACCAGGCCATCCTCGATCAGGCATCGCAGAACGCGGTTCAGCGACTGCTTGGTCACGCCCAGGATCGCCAGCAGGTTGTTGACCGTGGTGCCCGGCGCCCGGTGGATGAAATGGATCGCCCGGTGATGCGCACGGCCATAGGCGTGGTCTTGCAGAATGCGATCGGGGTCAGCGGTGAATCCGCGATAGGCAAAAAACATCGCCTCGATTCCCTTTCGCAACTGCTCGTCGGTCAAAAACAGAAGGCTCTCGCCGCTCTGGGCCACCGCGGATGCGCCTTCGGCCATACCAAACCCCCGTGAATTCATTTTCGTCTATATATTGGGCAAGCTTATGTCAGCCTTGTTGACTTTCCAAGAATCAATTGATAGCGATCCGTGAATTTAGCGCAATATTATGTCCGAGACGGACCTAATCCACGCAACATTCGCAAAGAGATCGCCCCCCGGGGCAGAGCGAAAGGACCGAGCCCATGGCTGGCTATGATGATCGTGACGGCGTGATTTGGATGGACGGGGCCCTGGTCCCCTGGCGCGAGGCGAATGTGCATATTCTGACCCATGCACTCCACTACGCCTCGTCCGTATTCGAGGGCGAGCGCGCCTATGGCGGCAAGATCTTCAAGTCGGTCGAGCATTCCCAACGGCTCAAGCGGTCGGCCAACATGATCGACTTTGAAATCCCGTGGTCCGTTGAGCAGATTGAAGAGGCCAAGGCCCAGGTGATGCAGGCCAACGGGCTGAGCGATGCCTATGTGCGCCCGGTCGCATGGCGCGGCGCGGGCCCGGACATGGGGGTTGCCAGCGCGCGTAACCCGGTGCGCCTGGCCATCGCGGTCTGGGAATGGGGCGCCTATTATGGCGACGCCAAGCTGAAGGGCGCGAAACTGGACATTTCCAAATGGAAACGCCCCAGCCCCGAAACAGCGCCCAGCCAGGCCAAGGCGGCGGGCCTTTACATGATCTGCACCATGTCGAAACACGCGGCCGAGGCCAAAGGCTGTTCCGACGCGATGATGTTCGACTATCGCGGCTACGTGGCCGAGGCGACGGGGGCCAACATGTTCTTCGTCAAGGAGGGCGAGGTGCATACGCCGAAACCCGACTGCTTCCTCAACGGGATCACGCGCCAGACCGTAATCGGCATGCTCAAGGACCGCGGCATCACCGTGCACGAACGCCATATCGAACCGGCCGAGCTGGAGGGGTTCGAGCAATGCTGGCTGACCGGCACCGCGGCCGAGGTCACGCCGGTGGGCCAGATCGGGGACTATACGTTCGAGGTGGGCGCCCTGGCCCGCGACATCTCGGCCGCCTATGAAAAGCTGGTGCGGGAATAGACCCTGACACGGCCTGAAACGGGCCGCGCGCGCTACCCCTGGGGTGTCATCCCCTTGCGCGAGCGGCCCCTTTCGATACCCAACTGGCGCTCGCGCCAGATGATCAGCACACCCGCGGCGATCACCAGGCTGGCACCGACCAGCATGACCGGCGTCGGCACCTCGTCGAACACCACATACCCCACGATCAGCGCCAGCAGCATCGAGGCATAGTCGAACGGCGCCACCACCGCGGCCTGGGCGAACCGATAGGCCGAGGTCATGAAGATCTGCGCCAACCCCCCCAACAGACCCGCCAGCACCAGCATCACCACCTCGCCCCAACTGGGCACGACCCAGCCAAACGGGATCGTCAACAGCGACAGCACAGAGGCCGTGACCGAAAACCAAAAGACGATCGCCGCGGTGTTTTCCGTCTGCACCAGCTTGCGCACGAACACCTGGGCCAATGCCGCGCCGTTGGCCCCGCCCAGCACGACGATGGCCCCCAACGCCTCGCGCGCGTCCATCTGGTCACTGGCAAAGGCCGACAAACGCGGTGACAGCACGATCAGCACCCCCGCCATACCCAGCGCGACCGCGCCCAGGCGGAACAGTCGCACCTCTTCGCCCAGGAACATCGCGGCGAAAATCACCACCAACAGCGGCGCGGCATAGCCGATGGCCGTTACCTCGGGCAGCGGCAACAGACCCAGACCGGCAAACATCAGCCCCATCGCAGTGCCCCCGACCAGCCCGCGCCACAGATGGCCCATCGGATTGCGGGTCCGCAGCCCCATCGACAACTGGCCCTGCCAGATCAGCCAGACCACGATCACCGGGATTGCAAAGAACGACCGAAAGAACACCGCCTCGCCCGGCGGCACATGATCCGCGCTGGCCTTGATCAGGGACGACATCGCCACGAACAGCACGACAGAGACAAGCTTCAGGCCAATGGCGCGGGCAGGATTCATGATGGACCTGGGAAAAGGGAGGATACCTGTTTCCTGCTTACGCCTGCGAAATCACCTTGGGAAGATGGCTCACAAAACCGTGCGCTCCAAAAACCACCACGCCCCCACACAGGCAATCACCGCCGAGGCTGGCACCGCGATGCGCGCGCGATACCACGGCCGGTCGCCGAACCACACCGCCAGCAGCAGCCAGGCCGTTGCGATAATGCTGAGCTGACCCAGTTCCACCCCGATATTGAACCCGATCAGCCCGGTCAGGAACCGCGCCGGATCCAACCCGATTTCGCCCAGAACGCTGGCAAAGCCCAACCCGTGCAACAGCCCGAAACCAAAGACGACCCCGGTGCGCCAGATGCTCATCCGGGTCCAAAGCGTATTCTCGATCGCCACATAGACGATTGATGCCGCGATCAAGGGTTCCACGATTCGAGGCGAAACAGTGACGATTCCCAGCACCGCCAGCGCCAGTGTAACCGTATGCGCCAGGGTAAAGGCGGTGACCTGGATCAACAGGGGCCGCAGGTGTAGCGAAAAGAAAAACAGCCCCAGCAGGAACAGGATATGATCCAGGCCCTTGGGCATGATGTGTTCAAAGCCCAGGCCGATATAGCGCCCGAACGCGGTCAGTGCGCCCACCTTGGCCACCCCGGTGCGGGGCAACGGATCGCTCATCGCGCCGCCGGTCAGGTAACCGGTATAAAGCTCTGCCGCGTCGGGGCCGTTCTGGCGCAGCACCAACGGCCCATAGGCCGCCATCCAACCGATCCGCACCGGCGCACCCCCCGGCGGCAGTGCGGCCGTGACCGTCAGAACCGCGTCGCGCGGCAGTTCGGGGTCGCCCACCTCGGGGATACGCAAATCGACGTATTCAGGCGTTATAGAGACGTTTTCGACCTCAATCCGCAGCCCCGCGCGGATCCGTGGCCAGGCCTCTTGGAACGCGGCGCGCAGCGTGTCGGGCGGCAGGCGGCGCAGTTGGTCGTAATAGCCCGACAAGGGCGAGTCGTTGGTGTTGCTGACCGCGTTCAGGTCGATCCCCGCGACCATCGCCTCGGCCGTCACGCGCAAATCCAGGCGCAGGCTGTTTGCCCCGACCTCGACATCGCCGATGGCCGGGCGCACCTCGTGGGCGGCACCGGGCAGGGCCAGCGCGCACAGTATCAGCACCAGGCCGACAAACGCCGCCACGCTTGACTTGGCGCGTGGGCGCGACAGCTTTGCTGGGAAATCCCCGGATGTGATGGCTGCCATGCGCCCCTTTGCCTTTCTGCCTGCCGTTGCCCTGACGCTTGCCGCCACACTGGCCAGTGCCCATGAATTCTGGATCGACCCGCAGGCATATCAAGTGGCGCCCGGCGAACAGATCGTTGCGGGCCTGCGCGTCGGGCAGAACTTTCAGGGATCGTCCTACAGCTATTTCCCGTCGAATTTCACCCGTTTCGACATCGTGACGGGTCAGGACGTGACACCGGTCACCGGGCGGATGGGTGACATTCCCGCCCTGAACATGGCCGCGCCGGGCAATGGGCTGGCCGTGATCGTGCATGAAACCACCGACAACCGGCTGACCTATTCCAACTGGCAAACCTTTGTCGATTTCGTCACGCACAAGGCATTTCCAGGCGTATTAGAGACACATCAGGCTCGTGGCCTACCCGAAACCGGCTTTGCCGAAACATACCGGCGCTATGCAAAAGCCCTGATCGCGGTGGGCGATGGCGCAGGCAGTGACCGCAGGCTGGGGCTGGAGACAGAGATCGTCGCCGGCGCCAATCCCTATACCGACGACATGACCGCCGGGATGCCCGTGCAGGTCTTTTACCAGGATGCCCCGCATGCCGATGCCCAGCTAGAGGTGTTCGACCGCGCGCCCGGTGGCGCGGTTAATGTCTTGGCCCTGACGCTGGATGCGCAGGGGCGCGCCGTGGTGCCGGTCGCACCGGGGCATGTCTATCTGCTGGACGCGGTCGTGTTGCGCAGCACCGGCAATGATGATCCGACCAAAGGGCCCGTCTGGCATTCGCTGTGGGCCGCGCTTACCTTTGCCCTGCCCGACTGACCCTAGGAGTCCACCCAAATGCGCCCCATTCCGATCCTGATGATCCTGACGCTCTTGGCCACGCCGGCCCTGGCCCATAGCGGTGCCGGGATGCAGGGCGGCTTGATGAGCGGGTTTACCCACCCTCTCTTTGGCTGGGACCACGTGGTGGCGATGGTCGCGGTGGGCCTGTGGGGGGCGTTCCTGGGGCAGCCTGCGATCTGGCTCTTGCCGGTGGTGTTTCCGCTGGTGATGGCGTTTGGCGGGGCCCTGGGAATTATCGGCGTGCCCCTGCCGGCGGTGGAACAGGGCATCGCCCTGTCGGGGGTGGTACTGGGCCTGCTGGTGGCGCTGGCGGTGCGCGCGCCGATCTGGGTGGCGGCGGTGATCGTGGGCGTGTTCGCGATCTTTCACGGTCACGCCCATGGCACCGAACTGCCCGACGCGGCCAACCCCTTTGCGTTTGCCTTGGGGTTTGTGGTGGCGACGGGCCTGTTGCACCTGGCTGGCATCGGCTTTGGGTTTTTCACGGCACTGCCATGGGGGAAATGGCTGGTGCGCGCCGCGGGCGTGGTGATCGCGCTGGTCGGCGCGGCCTTTCTGACCGGCGTGGCATGAGGCGCGCTGCCGCCCTGATCGCGCTGATGGCCGCGCCGGGGATGGCGCGCGCGCATGCCTTTAGCGCGGGCTCCGAAAGCTATGGTGCGTTCCTGGAGGGGGCGGCGGTCCCCCTGAACGATCCCGACATCCTGATCTGTCTGGCCGCGACGGGCATCGCCCTGGGCATCTGGCGGGCGCGCGGCCTGCCGCAGGTCTGGCCGGGTCTGATCGTGGGCCTGGTGACGGGGCTGGTGCTGGCCCCGCTGGCGCCGGTCTGGATCGGACTCGCGGCGTTGGGCATCGGGTTGCTGGCGGCGGTGGCGGGCATGGCGGCGCTGCGCTGGCCCCATGGGGTGATTTTGGCGCTGACCACAGGTGCGGGCGCGCTGGCCGGGTTGGCCAGCCTGCAAGGGCATGATTGGGGCGAATTGCCCCTAGCCATCTACCTGGGCGTGTTCTTTGGCGCGCACCTGGCGCTGGTCCTCCCTGCCGGGTTGATAGAGGCCAGCCGCCAGCGCATCGCGCGCGACTGGGTGATGATCGGCTGGCGCGTGCTGGCAGCCTGGACCGGGGCGGTGGCGATGCTGTTGGGTGCGCTCAGCCTGGGCTGAGCCGCGCGACGGCCCAGCGCGCAGCATCGGCAACTGTCGGTTCGGGATCGTCGATCAGACCCTGAACCGCCCCGATCAGCCCCGCATCCCCCGAATTTCCAATCGCGTAGCAGACGTTGCGCACGAATCGATCCCGCCCGATCCGCTTGATCGGCGAGCCTGAAAACCGCGCGCGGAACGCGGCATCGTCCAGTCCGGCCAGTTCAGCCAGCGGTGGGGCCAGCAGATCGGCGCGGGCCTGATACCTCGCCTCGTGGGCGGCCACGGCGAACTTGTTCCACGGACAGGCCGCCAGACAGTCGTCACAGCCATAGATCCGGTTGCCCAGCGCCGGGCGCAGGGCGGTATCGACCGGCCCCTTATGCTCGATCGTCAGGTAAGAGATGCAGCGCCGGGCATCCAGTTGATAGGGCGCGGGGAAGGCCCCGGTGGGGCAGATGTCCAGACACGCCGTGCAACTGCCGCAATGGGAAATCTCGGGCGTATCGGCGGGCAAATCCAGCGTGGTAAAGATCGCGCCCAGAAAGAACCAGTTGCCCAGATCGCGCGACAGCAGGTTCGTATGCTTGCCCTGCCAGCCCAGCCCCGCCGCCTGGGCCAAGGGTTTCTCCATCACCGGGGCGGTATCCACGAAAACCTTGATCTCGTGCCCCGGCGCCTGGTCCAACAGCCAGCGGCCCAACCGTTTCAGCCGCTTTTTCGCCACGTCATGGTAATCGCGATTCTGCGCATAGACGGAAATCGCGGCGCGATCGGGCCGGTTCAGAACCGCGCGCGGGTCATGTTCAGGCGTGTAAGGCTCTGCCAGCATGACGATGGACCGCGCCGCGGGCCACAGGGCTGCGGGATCGGCGCGCCACCCCATGCGCTCGGCCATCCAGGTCATCTGGCCATGGCGCCCCTGATCGACAAACGCGGCCAGCCGCGCGGGGGCATCGGGGATCGCATCGGGGCGACAGACCGCCATCGCGGCAAACCCCTCATGTCGGGCGTGTTCGGCCAAGCGCGCTTTCAGGGCGGCGGTCAAAAGTCCAGGTTCGCATAGTGCCGTGGCGGCGGGAAACCCGGCACCTGATCGGCCAGAATGCTGCGAAAGGCCGGACGCGATTTGATCTTGGCATACCAGTCGCGCACATTGGCGTTCCGGTTCCAGTCCACATCCGAGATATAGTCGAGGCTGGACAGATGCGCGGCGGCCGCGAAATCGGCCAGGGTCATCGCATCCCCCGCCAGCCAGCGGCGCTGATCCAGCAACCACCCCATGTAATCGAGATGAAACTTGATCGCCGACGCGCCGGCCTTGACGTTGCGGCTATCGGGATAGCCCTCGCCCATGACCTTCTTGTTGACCCGCTCATAGAGCAGTTTCGAGGTCACCTCGGCGTGGAACTTGTCATCGAACCAAAACACCAGCCGCCGCACCTCGCACCGATCGGCGGGGGTTGTGGGCATCAGGCGCGGCTCTGGCACGGTTTCCTCAAGGTATTCGCAAATCGCCTGGCTTTCCGACAGGGTGCGCCCATCCATGCGCAGCACCGGAACCTTGCCCGCCGGGTTGCGGCGCATGAAATCGGCGTCGCGCATCCAATAGCGCTCCTCGACCAGTTCCACCTCGATCTTCTTTTCGGCCAGGACCAGGCGAACCTTGCGGCAGAACGGCGAAAGCGGGACGTGATAGAGACGGTTCATAATGGCATTCCGGGAAAGGGTCTGGGAACCGTCATGCCGCGCCGGGGCGCATTTTTCAACTCTCGAAACATGCGGCGCGCCCATCGGCACGGATCGTCGCCGCCCCGTCACGCACCAGTGCTGCGCGCTCTTTCAGCGCCGGGGTCAGCCGCGCGGCGTTGCGCCCCTTGGGATCGGGCAGCACCACGGCCAGGGCGGCGGCCTGTTCGGCGGTCAGCTTGCCCGGGGTCACGCGGAAATAGTGATGCGCCGCGGCATCAATGCCGAATATCCCCTCGCCGAATTCCGCGACGTTGAGGTAAACCTCAAGGATACGCCGCTTGGACCAGGTCAGTTCGACCAGCGGGGTCAACAGCGCCTCCAGCGCCTTTCGGGGCCAGCTGCGCCCCTGCCACAGATAGACGTTCTTGACCGTTTGCTGGCTGATGGTCGAGGCACCATAGCGGCCACCGGCCCGGATCGCGGCCCGGATTGCGGCCATGTCGAACCCCCCGTGCAGGCAGAAATTGGCATCCTCTGCCGCGACCGTGGCGCGGACCATGACCGGGGCCACCTCCTCTAGCGGGATCCAGATGCGATCCACGCCATCCAGGCGGCGCGATTCGGACCAGATCGTATAGGTGGTGGGCGGGTTGATGACCGTGGGCCCCAGGATCGCCAGAACGAACAGCACCAGCGCCCCGATACCCCCGCGCCAGGCATACCGGCGCGCCCGCTGCCGCAGCGACGGCTGCGGGGCCTTGCGCGCGCGGGGCGCGGCCTTTTTGGACGGTTTGCGCGTCTTGGCGGTGGTGCGTTTTGCCATGATCCGGGTGATAGCCCAGCGCGGCGCGCTTGGCTATCGGGTCTGAAAAGGACGGGGCGGGGCACGATGACCCGCGCCCCGCCCCAAATCGGTGTAATGCGTCCCTATTCCGCCGGAACGGCCTGTTCCTCGATGCCCAGCGGATGGCTGAGATGGGCCAGCATCTCCTTGGGGCAGACCTGGACAAAGTTGCCTTTCTCCAGATCCCAATGGGTCAGGATATCGCGCGCCTTGCGGCTGCCGGTTTCCTCGGCATGGCGGGCGATCAGGCCTTTCAGCTCGGCCTCCCAATGGGCGACGGACACTTTGCAGGTCACCAGGGTCTCCATGTTCATCCGCTCGGGCACCAGGCCCTCGGGGTCATAGAGATAGGCCATGCCGCCGGTCATACCGGCACCGAAATTGGCCCCGATCCGGCCCAGGATCACCGCAACGCCGCCGGTCATGTATTCACACCCGTTCGACCCACAGCCCTCGACCACGACCTTTGCGCCCGAGTTGCGCACCGCGAACCGTTCCCCGGCACGGCCAAGGGCAAAGAGATAGCCATCGGTCGCGCCATAGAGCACGGTGTTGCCCACGATCGTGTTCTGCGAGGCATCCAGTTGCGCGCTGAGCGGCGGGCGCACCACGATGATGCCGCCCGACAGACCCTTGCCGACATAGTCGTTGGCATCCCCGGCCACGATGATCTTGAGGCCAGGCGCGGCAAACGCCCCCAGCGACTGACCCGCGCTGCCCGCCAGTTTCACCGTCAGGTGGTCGGGCTGCAACTTGTTGCGCATCCCGAATTTGCGAACGATGTGGCTGGACACGCGGGTGCCGATGGTGCGGTGGGTGTTGCGCACCGCATAGGACACCTGCATCTTTTCCCCATCCTCAAAGAACCGCGCGGCGTCGCGCACGATCTCGGCGTCCAGGGTGTCGGGCACGGGGTTGCGCGGGCGGTTGCGGTCATAGACGGGCCGCTCGCTGCCATCGACCTGGATCAACAGCGGGTTCAGGTCCAGATCGTCCAGATGGGCAGAGCCACGGCTGACCTGGCTCAGCAGGTCGGTGCGTCCGATCACCTCTTCCATCGAGCGCGCGCCGATCTGGGACAGGATCTCGCGGACCTCCTGGGCGTAGAAGGTGATCAGGTTCACCACCTTGTCGGCATTGCCCGTGAACTTGGCCCGCAGGCTTTCGTCCTGGGTGCAGACCCCCACCGGGCAGGTGTTCGACTGGCACTGACGCACCATGATACAGCCCATCGAGATCAGGGCGGCGGTGCCGATGCCGTATTCCTCGGCCCCCATCATCGCGGCCATGACGATGTCGCGGCCGGTGCGCAGACCGCCATCGGTGCGCAGCGTCACCCGCTCACGCAGGTTGTTCATCGACAGCACCTGGTGCGCCTCGGTCAGGCCCATTTCCCACGGCAGACCGGCATATTTGATGCTGGTCGCCGGCGATGCCCCGGTGCCGCCGTTATGCCCCGAGATCAAGATCACGTCGGCCTTGGCCTTGGCCACGCCGGCGGCGATCGTGCCGACGCCACTGGCCGCGACCAGTTTCACCGTCACCTTGCAACGCGGGTTGATCTGTTTGAGGTCATAGATCAGCTGCGCGAGATCCTCGATCGAGTAGATATCGTGGTGCGGCGGGGGCGAAATCAGCGTCACCCCCTTGGTCGAGTGCCGCAGCCGCGCGATCAGGTCGGTGACCTTCATCCCCGGCAGCTGGCCGCCCTCGCCGGGCTTGGCACCCTGGGCGACCTTGATCTCCAGCTCTTCGCACTGGTTGAGGTATTCGGCGGTCACGCCAAAGCGGCCCGAGGCAACCTGCTTGATCTTGGCCGACGGGTTGTCGCCGTTGGGCTCGGGATGGAAATGCGCCGGATCCTCGCCGCCCTCGCCGCTGTCGGATTTCGCGCCGATGCGGTTCATCGCGACGTTCAGGGTCTTGTGCGCCCCGGGCGACAGCGCGCCCAGGCTCATGCCCGGCGTCACGAAGCGTTTGCGGATCGAGGTGATCGATTCGACCTCTTCGACCGGCACCGGCTTGCCCAGCGGCTTGATGTCCAGAAGGTCGCGCAGATGGATCGGCGGATTGGCCCGCATCGCGGCCGAATACTGCTTCCACAACTCAAAGGACGCGCGGTTGCACGCCTCTTGCATCAGGGTCATGGTCTTGGCTTCCCAGGCGTGGGTCTCGCCGGTACGGCGCGCCTTGTAGAACCCGCCGATCGGCAGAACGTCACGCCCACCGCGCCAGCCCATGCTGTGCACCCCTTCCAGCTTGCGCTGGATGCCGGACACCCCGATGCCCGAGATGCGCGAATGCATGCCCGGGAAATACTCGGCGCACATCGCGCGGCTCAGGCCCACGGCCTCGAAGTTCAGACCGCCGCGATAGGACGAGATGACCGAAATGCCCATCTTGGACATGATCTTGAGCAGACCCAGGTCGATGGCCTTGCGATAGCGCGCCACGGCCTCGGTCAGGGAACAATCCAGCAGCCCCCGCGCGATCCGGTCGGCCAGGGTATCCTCGGCCAGGTAGGCGTTGACCGTGGTCGCACCACAGCCGATCAGCACCGCGAAATAATGCGGATCGACGCATTCGGCGGAGCGCACGTTGATCGAGGTAAAGGTGCGCAGCCCCTTGCGGGTCAGCCAGCTGTGCACGGCGCTGGCCGCCAGGATCATCGGCATCGGCACCTTGTCCTCGTCCTGGTGCTGATCGGTCAGCACCAGGTGCCCGGCCCCCGAACGCACGGCATCCTCGGCCTCGGCGCGGATGCGGTCCAGCGCTTCGCGCAGGGCGTCAGGCCCGGCGCCGGCGGGGAAGGTACAGTCGATCTCGGTCATCGGGACGACGAACTGGTTTACCAGCTCTTCGAACTGGGCGTTCCCCAGGAAGGGGCTTTCCAGGATGATGATCCGGGTGTGGCTGCCATCCTCGTCCAGCACGTTCTTGAGGTTGCCAAAACGTGTCTTCAGGCTCATCACCCGGTATTCGCGCAAGCTGTCGATCGGCGGGTTCGTCACCTGGCTGAAGTTCTGGCGGAAGAAGTGGCTCAGCGGGCGGTATTTCTCGCTCAGCACGGCGCTGGGCGTGTCGTCGCCCATCGAGGCGATCGCCTCTTTGCCGTCCTCGGCCATCGGCATCAGGATCTGTTCCAGTTCCTCGACCGAATAACCCGCCGCGATCTGGCGTTTGCGCAGCTCGGCCCCCTCGAACAGGGTCTTTTCCCCAAGGCCTGTCAGCACGTCATCCATCTGCTTGATCTTGCTGACCCATTCGCCAAAGGGCTGGCTGGCGGCCAGCTTGTCCTTGATCTCGGTGTCGTGGAACAGCACGCCCTCTTTCATGTCGACGGCGATGATCTGGCCCGGGCCCAGCGCGCCCTTTTCGCGCACGGTGGCCTCGTCGATCGGCACCATGCCGGTTTCCGACCCCGCGATCAGCAGGCCGTCGCCGGTCACGACATAGCGCATAGGGCGCAGACCGTTGCGGTCCAGACCCGCGCAGACCCAGCGGCCATCGGTCATCGCCAGGGCGGCCGGGCCGTCCCAGGGTTCCATGACCGAGTTCACATAGGAATACATGTCGCGCCAGGACTGCGGCAGTTCCACCGCCTGTTGCGACCAGGCCTCGGGGACCAGCATGGTTTTCGCCATCGGCGCGTTGCGCCCGGCCCGCACCAGAACCTCGAACACCGAATCCAGGGCCGCCGAGTCGGACGACCCCTGCGCCACGATGGGTTTGATATCCTCGGCCAGGTCGCCAAAGGCGGACGAGGCCATGCGGATCTCATGGCTTTTCAGCCAGTTGAGGTTGCCCTTGAGGGTGTTGATCTCGCCGTTATGGGCCAGCATGCGGAACGGCTGGGCCAACCACCACTGCGGGAAGGTGTTGGTCGAATAGCGCTGGTGATAGATCGCAAAGGCGCTCTCGAACCGCTCGTCCAGCAGGTCGGGATAGAACTCGGCCACCTGTTCGGCCAGCATCATGCCCTTGTAGATCACCGACCGGCACGACAGCGAACACAGATAGAGCGTGGGCACACGCGCGGCAGCGGCGGCCTTTTCGATCCGGCGGCGGATGACGTAAAGTTCGCGCTCGAACGTCTCTTCGTCCACGCCCTTGGAATTGGCGATGATGATCTGCTCGATCTCGGGGCGGGTGGCGTTGGCCTTTTCGCCCAGCACATCGGTGTTCACCGGAACGTGGCGCCAGCCATAGATGTAATAGCCCATCCGCAGCACTTCGGTCTCGACGATGGTCCGGCAGACCTCTTGCGCGCCGAAATCGGTGCGCGGCAGGAACACCTGGCCCACCGCGATCAGGCGGTCGGGATGCGGCTCGTGGCCGGTGCGGCGGATCTGGTCATAGAAGAACGGGACCGGGATCTGCACATGAATGCCCGCGCCGTCGCCGGTCTTGCCATCGGCATCGACCGCGCCGCGGTGCCAAACGGCCTTGAGCGCGTCGATGCCGTTTTCCACGACCTTGCGCGATGGCTTGCCGTCGATCGCCACAACCAGACCCACCCCGCAAGAGGCGTGTTCGTCATCTTCGCGGTAGAGCCCGTGTTCGGCCATATAGGCGCGCTTGGCTTCTTCGCGGGCCACCCAGGCGGCGTCAAATTTCGTCATGGTCTTACCCTTCTGTATGGCGGGTCGGGGCGCACGCCCCCGATCATGTTCCGGGAATGCGGGCCGCGCCAAGGGCGCGTGCCCTGCGGATCGCTATTCGGCGGCCACCTGCGCGGGCTGCGCAAGATAGGCCAGAATGCTGTCGGCGGCCTCGCGCCCATCGCGGATGGCCCAAACCACAAGGCTGGCGCCGCGCACGATGTCGCCCACGGCGAACACGCCGGGCAGGCTGGTTTCGTGGCTGCGGAAATCGGCCTTGATGGTGCCCCAGCGGGTCACCTCCAACGCGGTTTCACCCCACAGGGTCGGCAGATCCTCGGGTTCGAAACCCAGCGCCTTGATGACCAGATCGGCGGGTTCCACGTAATCGGCGCCCTCGATCACCTCGGGGCTTTGACGGCCAGAGGCATCGGGCGTTCCCAGGCGCATCTTTTGCACCATGACCGCATCCACCGGATCCCCGGCAAAGCCCTTGGGGGCCGACAGCCAGACGAATTCGACGCCCTCTTCCTCGGCGTTCTGCACCTCGCGCTGGCTGCCGGGCATGTTGGCCCGGTCCCGGCGATACAGGCACTTGACGCTTTCGGCGCCCTGGCGGATCGCGGTGCGCACACAGTCCATCGCGGTGTCGCCGCCGCCGATGACCACCACGCGTTTGCCCATCGCGTTCAGCGCGCCCGAGTCGAACTCGGCCACCTCATCGCCAAAGCCCACACGGTTCGACGCGGTCAGGTAATCCAGCGCGCGCACGATCCCCGACGCACCGGCGCCCGGCCCGGCCAGGTCGCGCGACTTGTAAACGCCGGTGGCGATCAGCACCGCGTCATGCTTGCCCCGGATCGCGTCAAAGCTGATGTCGGTGCCGACATTGCAGTTCAGAACGAACTCGACCCCGGCCTGTTCCAACTGGGCGACGCGGCGCATGACCACGTCCTTTTCCAGCTTGAACCCCGGAATGCCATAGGTCAGCAGCCCGCCGGCGCGGTCGTTGCGATCGTAAATCGTCACCTGGACGCCCGCGCGGCGCAGCGCATCGGCCGCCGCCATCCCGCCCGGCCCCGCGCCGATAATCGCCACGCTCTCGGCGCGCTCTTCGTGGGGGGTGATGGGCAGCACCCAGCCCTCGTCCCACGCGGTGTCGGTGATGTATTTCTCGATCGAGCCGATGGTCACGGTGCCATGGCCCGACTGTTCGATCACGCAATTGCCCTCGCACAGGCGGTCCTGGGGGCAGATGCGACCGCAGATCTCGGGAAAGGTGTTGGTGGCCTGGCTCATCTCATAAGCTTCGCGCAGGCGCCCCTCGGCGGTCAGGCGCAGCCAGTCGGGAATGTTGTTGTGCAGCGGGCAATGGGTCTGGCAATAGGGCACGCCGCATTGGCTGCACCGCGACGCCTGATCGGCCGCGCGGTCGTCGGAAAATTCGTCGTAGATCTCGTCGAAATCATGGGCGCGCGCGTCGGCGGCACGCTTTTGCGGCATTTCCTTTGCCACGCTGACGAATTGAAGCATCTTGCGCTTCGACATTGCGCTCTCCTTACAGGACGGATTCCGGGCCTTTTCGACGCCTCTATACGAGCGTTGCGCGAGAAATAAAAGTCACACACACTGACCTATTTAAAGATATTTCGCGCAGTGGCCGCGGTCTTTTTGACTACTGTGCAAATTTTATGTCAGCACACATTACCTTTTTCGCATCTTCTCTTTCCGAATCGCCCCACTATGCTGTGCGCGACACTCAACCGGACGAGGGCCCCATGGCACTGTATCACCTGCTTTTGCTTGCGGTCATTCAGGGGATTACCGAGTTTCTGCCGATTTCGTCTTCGGGCCATCTGATCCTGCTGCCCCGGCTGACCGGGCTGGCCGATCAGGGGCAGATCATGGATGTCGCGGTGCATATCGGCACCCTGGCTGCGGTGATCCTGTATTTCCGCAAGGATGCGATGATGGCGCTGTTCGGGCTGGGCCGGGTGGTACAGGGCAGGATCGACACACCCGGCGCGTTCCTGGCGCTGTGCCTGGTCATCGCCACGGTGCCGGTGATGGCGCTGGGCCTGGTGATCGAACTGACGGGCCTGGACGAGGCAATGCGCAGCATCACCGTGATCGGCTGGACCATGCTGATCTTTGGCGTGGTGCTGTGGGCCTTTGACACGAAATCCCCACAAACCCGCAAGGCGCAATCGTGGACGCTGAAACACGCCGCGATCCTGGGGCTGTGGCAGGCGATTGCGCTGATCCCCGGCACCTCGCGCTCTGGCATCACGATCACCGGCGCGCGCGCGCTGGGGTATGAACGGGCGGATGCGGCGCGGCTGTCGATGTTGATGTCGATCCCGACAATCCTGGCCTCTGGCCTGCTGTTGGGCGGCGAAGTGGTGATGGACGCCGACATGGCGATGGCCCGGGATGGGGCCATCGCGGCGGTCTTTGCCTTTGTCTCGGCGATGATCGCGCTGTCGGTGATGATGCGCCTGGCCCGCAGGATCAGCTTTACGCCCTATGTGATCTATCGGGTGGTGCTGGGCGTCGTGCTGCTGGCCATCGCCTATTCCTGAGAGCGCAGCTTTTTCGCCGAATCCTTGATCTCATAGAACTGCCCCGCCGGACGATAGCGCCACAGGTATTCCGGCAGGACCGCCTCCATCGCCACGGGGGCAATGCCCAGCTCGGCAAAGCCGGGCATATCCGCGCCCACCACGTTGTCATGCGCCAGGTTGCGCACCTGGTCGCGGGTCAGGATCTTGTTGGTGAACAGCCCCAGCGAGATGGATTGCAGGAAATCGAACACCGTGCCCATCGCCGCCGACACAAAGAACGGCATGTTGATGACCCACACCTTGGGGCGGCGGATCACCTCCAGCATATCTTCCATCAACTCGGCAAAGGTCTTTACCTCGGGGCCGCCCAGCTCGTACGTGCCGGGGGCGGCCTGGCCGGTCACCCCCATGACGGCGGCGCGCGCCACGTCATCCACATAAACCGGCTGAAACAGGGTATTGCCGCCGGTCACCGGCAGGAACGGGGAAAACCGCGCCATGCTGGCAAAGCGGTTGAAGAACTGGTCCTCTGCCCCGAAAACAATTGAGGGGCGCAGGATCACCGCATCGGGGAAATGCTCTTTCACTGCCTCTTCGCCGCGGCCCTTGGTCTCGGCATAGGCGCTTTTGGCGTGGCTGTCCGCCCCGATGGCAGAGATTTGCACCAACCGCGCGACACCGGCCTTTGCGGCCTCTTCGGCGACATGCAGCGCGCCGTAATGCTGCACCAGGCCAAAGGTGTTGCGCCCATCCTCGTTCAGGATGCCGACGCAATTCACCGCCGCATCGGCGCCGTGCAGAACCGCGGCCACCGAGGCCCGGTCGCGAATGTTGCACAGCATCGGCTCGACCTGGCCGACCGCGCCATAGGTGCGCACGAACATGGCCTCGTTCGGGCGGCGCACCGCGACACGCACCCGCCAGCCCTCTTGCGCCATGCGCCGGGCGATATAGCGTCCGACAAAACCGGATCCGCCGAAAATGGTGACGAGCTTGGACATGCGCGGGGCCTCCTGCACCTTTTGGTTGTCTTGGAATATAGGTCCGGGCGCGCGCAAACAAGACAGTTTGGCGCTATGCGAAAAACCACACAAATGGCCGTTGACACTGCCCACGCCCCTCTGTAAGTCACCGCCTCACGGCACCTGCCCAGGTGGCGGAATTGGTAGACGCGCTAGCTTCAGGTGCTAGTGTTCGCAAGGACGTGGAGGTTCGAGTCCTCTCCTGGGCACCATTCGACAGCAAAAAGCCCTAGGAAACCCCGGTTTCTTGGGGTTTTTGCGTTTTCGGACAGGATTTTGCCCCACGAACTGCTCCACAAACCGCTCTCGAAAGGCCGCATGGGCGGGTGCTGGGAACGAAGGTGAAGCGTGCCGTTACCCTTCGGAATCGTCGACTTTGGAAAGCAGGGCCCACGAACGGGCAACAGCGTTGCATCCCCGGCGTTCGGTCCTTTGGACACGGTTCACCCTCGCGTGGGCCGGGAACAGCAGCCCGGAGTTGATTGATCGGATATCCTTCAGAACGCAGCACCAGCGCGACCGCAAGACCGTCTGGTGCGCCTTGCAGACCAATCCAGAAGCCAAGAGTCGGCGCCGCAGCGTTGCGCGGTGTCCCGGACTTGCGGCGCGTGGGAATGACTTGCCGTCGCAGGATCGGGGTCTGTCTGTATCTGCGGTGCTGGCGTTGGACCTCGCAGCCTCTTGGCGCGCTCTTCTGCGCGTCCCGAAGAGACTGCCAGCGCGGTCCCTCGGGATCTTGCCCAAATCATGGTGGCCCTTCGATTTGGGTGCGCCTGATGTGGGGCTATCGTGCCACAGCCCGGTCAGCGAACGATTGACGAAAAACAACCGCAAGCGCCAATACTGCCTGTCCCAAGAAGAGCGGGATCAGGCTCGCGCTCACCGCCAAGAGCAAGCCGTCCTTGCCGGGCGCGGCCAGGTTCAGCACCGTCGACAGCCCCGGCACCCAGAGCGCGGCGCCGATCAGGACCAGGCAGAGTGACAGCGCACCCCAGACAAATGGGTTCCGGGTCACGTCATTGGCAATCAACCGCGTGTCGGCGGAACGGACGTTAAAGACGTTCCAGAGTTGCCCGAGCGCCAGCGTAAGGAAAGTAACAGTCACCGCCTGGTCTACCGAAAGATCCAGCTGAAACAGCGCCAGCACGAAAGCCGTCAGCGTCGCGATGGTTTGCGCCCCGGCCAGAACCGAAATCCGTATCCATTCGGCCCGGCCGATGATGGGCTCTGACGGATTCCTGGGCAAGTCGTGCATCTCACGCCCATCGCCTTGCCCAAATCCCAGTGCCAGGGCGGGAAAAACATCCGTGACAAGGTTGAGGTAAAGGATTTGCAGCGGCAACAGCGGCGCGGGCAGCCCGGCGCCCACAGCCACCGTCACGACCAGAACCTCACACAGATTGCACGACATCAGGTAGACGATGAACTTTCGAATGTTCCCGAAGATGACCCTGCCCTGACGAATTGCCTCAACGATCGTGGCAAAATCGTCGTCTTTCAAAACCATATCCGCGGCCTCGCGGGCCACCTGAGTGCCGCGCAGACCCATGGCCACCCCGATATCCGCCTGTTTCAGCGCCGGGGCGTCGTTGACGCCATCGCCGGTCATCGCGACGATCTGCCCATCCTTTTGATGGAAAGAGACGATCGTCAGTTTCGTTTCGGGTGCAACGCGGGCGAAAACGTCCGCCTCGCGCACCCTCGCTTGCGTCTCTTGCCCCGCGCTGTTCAGATCCAGGCCCGCCACTTCGCGTCCCTCAATCACAATCGTGCCGTCCTTTCCGATCCCGGCGTCGGATGCGATCCGCGCTGCCGTCGCGGCATGGTCGCCGGTAATCATCACCACCCGCACCCCGGCCGCGCGGCACGCGGCGATGGCCGACGGAACATCAGCGCGAAGCGGATCAGCCAGACAGACCAGCCCGATCAGCGTCAGCCCCCTGTAAGGCTCTGCTTGTCCGTTGCGCTCGCTCTTCATCGCCAGCCCAAGCGTGCGCAGCCCTTCACCCGCTATGCGTGCGTTGCGGCGGACCCATTCCGACTTTGCCGTATCGGTAAGTGCATGCGGTCCGTCACGGCCGAGGACCTGGGTGCAGGCATCGATGACCGCCTCGGGGGCTCCCTTTACCGCGTAAAACACCCCATCGGGTTCGGCATGAAGGGTCGCCATCATCCGCCGCTCTGGATCGAAAGCGTGCTGTTCGAGCCGCCTTTGCGGACGCGCCACACCAACACGGTCAGCGGCTTCAAGCAGCGCAAGCTCCATCGGATCACCCGTGCCACTCTTGGTCCCATGCCCCAGCTCGGCAGTTGTGCAGGCCGCCCCGGTTCGCAAGGCGAGTTTCACCGACGGATCGGCTACTCCGGGCTCGAATTCGCCAGTCTCCAGCACGAAACGGACGACGGACATTCGGTTTTCGGTAAGCGTGCCGGTCTTGTCAGTGAGAATCAAAGTCGTTGCGCCCAGCGTTTCGACAGCTGAAAGGCGACGAATGAGTGCATTGCGACGGGCCATTCGCCACATGCCGCGCGCCAGCGACAAGGTCGCAACCACCGGCAATCCTTCCGGGATCGCAGCCACGGCCAAGGCGACCGCGGTTTGTACCATGATGGCCAGTTCCTGTCCTCGCAGGATGCCCGACAGCGCGGTGCCCGAAGCAAGGATCAAGGACAACCAGATCAGGGTACGGCCCAGCCGTTCCAGCCGAACCTCCAAAGGCGAGGAGTCTCCTTGGGCCGCTTCGGCCAGTTGGCTGATCCGCCCCAGTTCGGTGGCCATGCCCGTCGCGGTGACGATGGCCTCGCCGGACCCGCGCGTTATCGCGGTACCCTTGAAGACCATCGATGTCCGTTCTGCAAGGATTGCATCCTCGGCAACCGGATCGGGGGATTTTGCCACCGGTGCCGCTTCGCCGGTCAGAATGGATTCGTCCGCCTGAAGCGACGACGCCTCGGTCAGACGCAGGTCCGCCGTCACAACATCACCGCCTTCGAGAACGACAACATCACCGGGGACCACGTCGCGTGCGTCGACAATCTGGACGCGACCGTCCCGGCGAACGCGGGTGCCGACCTCGGCGATGCGCAACAAGGCTTCCATCGAACGGGCCGCCCGCAACTCGGTGACAAAACCGATCGCGCCGTTGAGCAAGAGCACAATGATTATCGCGCCGCCTTCCGCAATATCGCCAATGATCAGCGAGATGATGGCGGCCGATGCAAGCAACCAGACAATCACGCTGCGAAACTGGTGAAACAGGATCGCCATCGCGCTTCTCGGTTTTTGCCGGCGCAGGCGGTTAGGGCCGCAGGACTGAAGCCGTCGCAAAGCCTCGGCCTGGGAGTGCCCTGTTTCAAGCGACACGGACAGCAGTTGGGCAACCTTGCCAGACGAGAGCGCATGCGGCGCTTCGGGTTGCTTCAGGGTCGCGGCGTGTCTCATCTGGTCCAACCCCGGAATTTCGATCGTCTGATGCCCAAGGCGCTGGTCCTTTCTCGACCGAGTCGGTTCTCGCGCATTTCCACGCGGCTGTTCCTCTTGAAAGCGCAATTGCGGCCCATCGGCGTTGACGGACATCAATGGACCATGACCCAAGCGCCAATAGTCGCGATACCGAAAGCCGCAAACCTGTCGGTGACCCAGGGCGACGATGGGGTACGGGGCAGAGCCGACCGGACCACCGCCCGCGAAATCGAGGCGCTCTCTGACCCTCCTTGGGACTCTTTCCAAACGGGCGGCGCAAAAGCGCGCGGGATCGACCGGGGCATCGCCGCAGCGATCGT
Source organism: Paracoccaceae bacterium (assembly GCA_016938875.1). GTDB lineage: Bacteria > Pseudomonadota > Alphaproteobacteria > Rhodobacterales > Rhodobacteraceae > Rhodovulum. Next base: position 74,782 of record JAFGTV010000053.1, on the reverse strand, counting down.
CGGGATGTGAACAACAGGGCATTGGCAACAGCCAGACCGCCTGACCCCAGAGGTCCTGTTGCGTTCCATTCCCGGCACCGGCGAGAACCTTGCCCACCGCCTGGTCCAGACGCTGGACGATCTGAAAGCCGCGCGTCATCACGGCGAAACACCTGTCCCCGGCACCGGGCCACGGCGGCGGGCCGCCATTCTGGCGGTGCCCGGTCAGCGACCGGCGCCGCGGCTATTGTCAAAAGAACGCCACCCCTTGAAACGGGGTAATGCTTTCAGCAGGCAGCACCTTGATCATGTTCCGAACGGGTAGGTATCGGGCACCCCCCTGATCTGTCCGGTCGCCAGCGGCATCACCGCGCTGGTTTTGTCGACCCAGATGTAGTCATCGAACTGGCGGGCAAGCTCCGCTTCGAAATAGTGGCTGGCAAGCTCGGTCTCGGGGCGATAGATGACCCCGATGGCGCGCTCCAGACGCGGTTTCGCCAGGTCCGTGACCACCTCGTGCCCGGATTCTGCGCGCAGCGGCAGGATGAGGCCCGGCAAACCGGAAAGGTGGAACTGCCGCTCATGGCTTTGAAGGTGCGACGGCCTGACCTGCTTGACCTCCATCGGCCCGTTCCAGTCGGTGGCCGCGGCGACGGTCCCGTGATCCGTGCCCATTCCGATCCGGTAGCTTTCGCCGCCGAACCCGCGCGCGCAAAGCTCGCCCAGGTTCCGCTCGCCCCGGCGTGACATTTCGGTCGCCCGCGCATCGCCGATATGGGAATTATGTGCCCAGACCACCGCGCGTGCCCCTTCTCCGTGGTATTCCATGACGTTCAGCAGGGTTTCGAACATGTGATCATCGCGCAGGTTCCAGGATGCACGCGAGCCGTAATACATGATCCGGTAATATCGCTCGGCATTGGCCACCAGCGCGGCATTTTGCGCCGCGTCCAGAAATCGCTCGCCATCGCTCAGCGCGTATTCCTGACGTTTTCGCATCAGATCAATCAGCATCGCCGTCACATCATTTTCGCAGTTGCGATACGCGCCAGTCAGCGCGGCGTGGCCGTAAGCCGCCGGATCGGCCTCCCAGGGGCTCAGGCATCCGTAACGGTGGCGGGCGATCCGCGCCAGATCGGGGTCAACATCTTCCAGATAGTCGATGATTGCCAACGCCGAGTTGAACAGGCTGTAGAGGTCCAGACCGTAAAAGCCGACGCGCGTCAGCGGCGCGCGTGGTGCGTTCCACGCGTGCAGCCAATCGGTAAAGGCACGGACCTCTTCGTTGCGCCACATCCACGTGGGAAAGCGGGCGAAGGCCTGCCACGCTGACGGCGGTGTTTCGCGGTGACGCACGTAGTGGTCGATGCGGGCGGCGTCGGGCCAGTCGGCCTCGGCGGCAACAATGGTAAAGCCCTTTTCCTCGATCAGCCTTTTGGTGATCAGCGCCCGCATCCGGTAAAATTCGGACGTGCCGTGGCTCGCTTCGCCGATCAGCACCACGCGGGCATCGCCGATACGCTCCATCATCCCGTCGAGCGGTGCGTTCTGCACATCGTCGAAGGGCTCGGCGTGGGTGCGAATGAGCCTCGGCAAGCCTTCCGCCTGGCGCGGACGGTGCTGGATCAGGCGCGGCGGTGCCGTTTGCGCGTCCTTCGGCTCGCCTTCCCAGCCCTGTTCGCCGATCAGGGAAACGAAGTGCACATCGGCCAGATCCTCGCGGTCGAACTGGCCCTTTTCGCGCCGTGTCACGCGCACCAGTTCCTGCCCCCGCGGGTCGCTGCCGACAGGCACCACCATCCGTCCCCCCGTGGCCAGTTGCGACTTGAGGGCCTCGGGCACGAAGGGGACTCCGGCTGACACCAGGATCGCATCGAACGGCGCCTCGTCTTGCCAGCCCCTGGTGCCGTCACCATGAAAGACGTGAACATTTGCATAACCGGCGTCCCGAAGTGCCGCCGACGCCCTCGCGGCCAGCGTTCCATGGCGTTCGATGGCATAAACCTCGCCCGCAATTTCGGCTAGAACAGCGGCGGCATAGCCCGAACCCGCGCCGATCTCGAGCACCTTTTCGCCCCCCGTGAGCGCCAATCCCTCGACCATGTAGGCCACGATATAGGGCTGCGAAATGGTCTGGTCGGCGTCTATGGGCAGCGGGCAGTCCTGATAAGCCTGGTCTTTCAGGTGCTCCGGCACAAAGCGCTCGCGCGGGACGCGTGCCATCGCATCCAGAACCAGCGGATCGCGTACCCCGCGCGCCTTGATCTGACATTCGACCATTGCTTTGCGAAGATCATCGAAGTCGGGCATTCCAGGTCTCCTCTCAGGCTCTCCTTTGATTAGAGAATTTCCACCAAACCGGACCGCGCCTACCCGGCGATCAATCCATCACGGCCCCCGACCAGAGCCTCCGGTGGCGGTGCGGGCGGCAATTCGCCGGGTAATTGTGGTAGATCCGGCGGCGTGTCGGGCGGAATTTCACCCGGCGCTTCGGGATACTCCTCGGGTGGCGCCTCAGGCGTCTCCTTTGGCGGTGTCATTGGTTCCTCCGGTGGCACCGGCCCGGACGGCGCACCGCCAACCACGAGCGTTGCGAGCTTTTGTTCAGAACGTTCAGATTGTATCGCCATGACAGGTGTTTCCCTTTGTCGATTCTGTCACAAGCTTGGGGCAATCGCGCGCCTTCATGCATTGATCGCAGTCAACTGATCCGTCCGGCTATTCTTTCGGGCGGGCGTCCAACCAGACAGATATCGCAGCAACCCCAAATCCTGGGTGAGGCTACCCTCCATGAGACGGGAACAGGCAATTCCAACTCGTCCGCCGGGCACCAGACCGTCACCGCGGGGCGCCGTCCAGGCCGCGCGCTCCGCACGCCTGCGTTCGCCCGGATGGCGGACCTTGCCCGCATCGCTCTCGCCGTCCCGGTCATGTTCCGGCCAGGTGTCCTGACCGCGGGAAACCCCGGTTTCTATGGGTTTTCGCTTTTGCGAGCGCGGTTTTATCCACGGACGGCCCCCCGCAACACGCGCAAAGACGGCGTTGTGAACCTGCGCGACGAAGGGCCCTATGAGTCCTGCAACGCGGCCCCGATCCGGGCGCGCAGGTCGGCAGGCAGGCTGTCGATCGCGCGCGCCATTTTCAACACGTCCTGCCGTGCCGCGTGCAGTTGATCAATCAGCGAGATCACGACGCCTAGCGCGGTCTCGTCCAGGTCGAGATCCTGGGACAGGTCGCACAACAGTTCCAGCCGTGCAATGTCGATGCGGCGAAACACATACCCGTCTTTGGCCTGCTGTGGCTTGACGAATTCGACCTCGACAAAGCGGACCAGTTGGCTGCGGGTCAGCCTTGTGACCGTGGCGATGACATCATCTTCGGAAAAGCGGTTCTTCATTTCGCGGCCCCCTTCATCAGATCGGATCGCGGGTCGAACGGGTGACTCTTGCGCCATTCGGCAATAAAGTCGCGCAGGCCTTCGTCAATCTCGGGCGGCGCCACGATCCTGAGCTCCACCCGCTGGTCGCCCCGGGTTTTTCTGCCCGCGCGCGCGACGCCCCGGCCCCGCAGGCGCAGCACCCGGCCCGAACTGGCCCCCGCGGGGATCGTCAGCCCGACAGGCCCGTCAATCGTGGGCGCGGTCACCTTGCCGCCCAGGATCGCCTCGTCGATGGTAATGGGCAGCGTCAGCAGGATATCGTCGCCTTCGCGCTGAAAGACCGGATGGGGACGCACGGAAACGGTGATCAGCGCATCCCCCGCAGGCCCGCCGCCATACCCCGCGCCCCCCTTGCCGCGCAGACGCAGGGTCTGGCCATCGTCGGTGCCCTGCGGGATCTTGACCGCAAGGCTCTGACCGCTTGGCAGGGTGATGCGGGTTTCGGCGCCACGCACGGCATCCAGAAACGGCACCTCCAGCGAATAGCGGGCGTCTGGACCCGGGGCGGAAAACCCGCGGCCGCCAAAATCGTCCCCTCCGCCCGCGCGCGCCTGCTGACGCAGGAACTCGGCAAAGATGTCCGCGGGATCGGCATCTGTCTCGAACCCGCGCCCTTGCCGATAGACGTTGTCCGAGGCATCGGCGAAATCGCGGTAATACTGGCGCTGCGGCCGTTCCGCGCCCAGCCCGTCAATCTCGCCCGCGTCGAACCGCCTGCGGGTTTCGGGGTCTTTCAACAGCTCATAGGCGGCGCTGATCGCCTTGAACCGCGCCTCGGCGCCGGGATCGTCGGGGTGCAGGTCAGGATGGCTGGTGCGCACCAGCTTGCGGTACGCTTTCTTGATCTCGTCCGCCGTTGCCGCCTTGGTCAGGCCAAGTGCCTCATAGGGATCATTGAGCATCCAGAACCCTTTTCGTCATCAACGTCCTTGTCCGCATATGGGCACATCACCGTCCCTTGCGAACACCTGCGCCCAGCTTGGCATATTACATCAGCGCGCGTCCCTGATCCATGTCAGCGCCAAGGCGGCATCGCCGACGCCCCCATATGCTGCTAGGATCGGGGCTGGATCCGCATCGAACACGGGATGACACAACAATGGCCCTTCGTTTGATCGAGATGGTATTGACGCAAAGCGACAGCGCGGATCTCGACACGCTTTTGCAAGACTGCACGCTGCTTGACCTGCGCCAGATCCGGTTGGCGGAGGACGATGTGCTGGTGCGCATCTTGCTGGACGCAGAGCACAGCGAGACGGTCCTGGACCTGCTGGAAAAGCACTATACCACGAACGAGAAAAACCGGCTGGTGATCCTGGCGGTCGAGGCGACATTGCCCCGCGCCGAGATAGAGCCGGACCCAGTGGCCGCCGTATCCGATCAATCGCCCGCCAAGGAAAAAACGCCCGAACGCATCGGCCGCGAAGAGCTGTATGAGGACATCAAGAACGGGGCGCGGCTGACGCGCGTCTACATGGCGATGGTCGTGCTCTCTACGGTGGTGGCGGCCATCGGCCTGAACCACAACAGCGTGGCGATCATCATCGGGGCCATGGTGATCGCGCCCCTGCTGGGCCCGAACGTGGCGTTGTCGCTGGGCACCACGCTGGGGGATCTGTCACTGCTGCGGCATGGGTTTTTGACAGCCCTTGCCGGGGCGGGGGCGACGCTGGTGCTGTCCGTGCTGATCGGCGTCTTGCTGGACGTGGACCCGACATTGCCGGAAATCGCAACGCGCACCCAGGCGGGGCTGGGCGACATCGTTCTGGCGCTGGCGTCTGGCTGTGCGGGCGCATTGGCATTCACGACGGGGGGCTCTGCGACATTGATCGGTGTCATGGTCGCCGTTGCATTGCTGCCGCCGGTGGTGGCATCGGGGCTGCTGCTGGGCGGCGGGCATCCCGCCCTGGCGATCGGGGCCTTTTCGCTTTTCATGGTGAACCTGATCTGCATCAACCTGGCGGGTGTGACGACGTTTCTGGCACAGGGCATCAAGCCGACGAATTGGTGGGAAAAGGATCGCGCCGCCAAGGCTACGCGGACAGCCATTGCGCTCTCGACGGTCCTGTTGGCGGCGCTGGCCGGCCTGATCCTGCTGGCGCGATTGGGTTGAACGGTCGCGGCCAGCCCCTGGCCGCGAACCGAGATGTGCGCCGCCCGCGATACCCCGATTGATCAACCGCGCGACGGCCCTTTGCATCTGCGTGTCCACATCCCGGCCGACAGCATTTTCGTGGGTCGCAGCCGCATCCCTGACACCGCCCGTGACCTCGGCCCCCGCCAGCCATTCGTGACCATTCAGGACACGCGGGCGCGACGCGCAGATCGAAACTGCGGCCAGTCCTGGGCAGGTTTCTTTGCCCCGCATCATGGGATGTCCTTTCGAATCCTTCCCGAACGGAGGCAAAAGCATGCCCACCCCTACCGCACGGCTCTGTCCCGAAAGCTGAGCGCGTTCGTCACCCTGCCAGAGATCGGATTGACGACGCTGGATCGGCTGCACCAACGCCCCGGGATCCTGGTCGCGGGGCGGGCCATGACTGCCCGATGACGCTGGATCTGCTGGCCGGGCCGGGTGCGGTGCGTGTCAACCGCGTCCTGCGGACGCTGCGCGAATACGGGCCTGTCACGTTCGACGGTTATCCCGGTCTGATCGCCCGCGCCGCGGTCAGGACGGCCCCGTTTTGCAGTGACCGGTGCGGGCAGCACGACGTTTTCGCGGTTTTGCCAATCTCGGTCAGTGCGGGCTCTTGCGACCCGTGGGACAACGCCGATACTCCCCCTGAAGATTTGAAGGTTGGTATTGCGACAAGGGGCATCGCGGACGGGTGTGTTCGACACGCGGTGCCATGCGTCAGCCCAGCACGCCGCGTTTAAAGGGGCGGGGAATCAAGCCTGTCCCGGTACGCCGTTGTGCATGCGCCCGGCGCAATTTCACCGTTCCGATCGACGCCGCGGGTCGCTTTCACAAAAGAATTTGAACACGTTTCAGCACAAAAATCTGGCGCTGACCCGCGACCTTGACGCAGGCTAAGGTGGCGCGGCCCAGGCTGGCCTAGGATCTGTGGGCGGATCGCAGATCCCGTCCGCAACAGGAGATGCCATGTTAGAGCGCCCCAAACCCGTTGCACCCGAACCGACCACCGCCATGGGGCCGGCGCCGCGCCCCTCGCGCCCCGCGACGCCGACCTTTCACCAGGCGATGGACCAGGCCGCCCATGCCGCGGTCGCCAAGGCGACATCGGGGCTTGCCCCGTCCGTTCTGGGCGAGGCCTGGATGGATTGGGCCGTGCATATGGCCGTTTCCCCCGGCAAGCAGGCCGAATTGATGGGAAAGGCCATCCACAACGCCCAGACCTTCTGGGCACAGGCGCTTGGCGTCGCGACGCCGGAAACCGCACCGAACGCGCCACCGGACCGGCGTTTCGCCAGTTATGCCTGGCAGCGATACCCCTTCAATCTGTGGTCGCAGACGCATCTGCGAAACTGGCAGTGGTGGCAGGACGCGATGCAGGGCGTTCACGGGGTCGCACCGCCCCACGAAGATCTGATGGCGTTCATTGCCGGGCTGATGGTCGATAGCCTCTCGCCCTCGAATTTCCCTGCCACCAATCCCGACGTGATCGCCGCGACACAGGCAGAGGCGGGCCAGAACCTGGTACGCGGTGCGAAAAATCTGGCGCGCGATCTTGGGTTTTCCGGCGGGCAGAGCCAGCCCGATCCGCAACCCTTTGCGGTGGGCCGCAATCTGGCCGTTACGCCCGGCAAGGTGGTGTTTCGCAACACCCTGATCGAGCTGATCCAATACAGCCCGAGCACGAAAACGGTTCGCCCCGAACCCATCCTGATCGTGCCTGCCTGGATCATGAAATACTATATCCTTGATCTGTCACCGGGAAACTCGTTCGTCCGGTACCTGGTAGATCAGGGTTTTACGGTCTTTATCGTGTCGTGGAAAAACCCCGATGCCAGCGACCGCGACCTGGGGATGGAGGAGTATCGCAGCCTTGGCGTCATGGCGGCCGTGGACGCCGCGCTGGCGATCACCAAATCATCCCGGCTGCATGCGGTCGGTTATTGCCTGGGCGGCACCCTGTTGGCCATCGCGGCGGCGGCCATGGCCCGCGATGGCGACACCCGCCTTGCAACGGTCAGCTTTCTGGCCGCCCAGGTCGACTTTACCGAGGCCGGGCCGCTCAGGCTGTTCATCAACGAGTCAGAGGTGACGTTGATCGAGGACATGATGTCCGAAACCGGGTTTCTATCCTCGGACCAGATGGTCGGCACCTTTGCGCTGTTGCGATCGCGCGATCTGATCTGGGGCCCCGCAATCCGCAAATACCTGCTGGGCGAAAGCGACCGCACCTTTGACCTGATGGCCTGGAATTCCGATGCCACGCGGATGCCTTACCGGATGCATTCGCAATACCTGCGCAAACTTTTTCTGAACAACGATCTGGCCGAGGGCCGCTATCGCGTCGGCAAAAGGGCGATCAGCGTCTCGGATATCCGCGCGCCGATCTTTGCAGTCGGGACCGAGGACGACCACGTCGCACCCTGGAAATCGGTCTACAAGTTCCACCTGTTCGCCGATGCGGATACGACCTTTGTGCTGACCAGCGGCGGGCACAATGCGGGCATCGTTTCAGAACCCGGGCACCCCAACCGGCATTTCCGCATCGCCGACACACCGGCCGACGCGCCGTTTCGCGACCCTTGCGAATGGCTTGACGAAACCGCGCCGCAGGATGGGTCGTGGTGGCCGGCCTTTACCGACTGGCTGAACGCGCGCTCGGGTGACCCGGTGGCCCCGCCACCTTTGGGCACACCCAAGGGCCACTACGTCGCGCTATGCGATGCGCCGGGCACCTATGTGATGCAAAAGTGAAACCGCCCGGCCATATCGCCTTTGCCTGCGCGGGCCTGCGCCGACGGCGTAAGATGCACACGCCCCAACGGGACGTTGTCCGACACGCCGGCCCCCGTGGTGCGGGCACCCCTTTCAAAGCCCCCGCTTTTGCGCCGGTGGCGGACCGGGGACAGCGCCCAGAACCGGGATCAGTGCGTGATTGGCACGGACACCGAAAGATTGTAGCCTTCCCCCAGCCTTGGAAACCAAGGCCGCCTGAAAGCGCCTGAACCGATGTCAGCCCGCACCGCATCCCCAACCGATCCTGACCCGGCCCGCGGCGTCGTTCACGCCGTCAGGGGCGCCGTGGTGGATGTCGTGTTTTCCGGGGGCGACCTGCCGGCCATCAATTCCGCGCTGATCGTGGAATGGGATCGGCCCGCCCCCCTGGTCCTGGAGGTTCACAGCCACCTCGATCTGCAAACCGTTCGCGCGGTGGCCTTTCAATCGACCCAGGGGCTGGCGCGCGGCGTTACGGTGCATGCCACCGGCGGACCCGTCACCGTGCCGGTGGGCGAGGCCATCCTGGGCCGGCTGCTGGATGTCGTGGGCAACCCCCAGGACAACGGCCCCGCCCTGCCGGCCGACACGCCGCGCCGGTCGATCCACGCCCTGCCACCGCTTCTGAAATCCCAGTCCGGCACCACCGACGTGTTCGAAACCGGGATCAAGGTGATCGACCTGCTGACCCCGATGGCGCAGGGCGGCAAGGCCGCGATGTTCGGTGGCGCGGGCGTCGGCAAGACCGTTCTGGTGATGGAACTGATCCGCGCCATGGTCGAGAAGTACGAGGGCATCTCGGTCTTTGCCGGGATTGGCGAACGCTCGCGCGAGGGGCACGAGCTGCTGACAGAGATGCAGGGCTCGGGCGTGCTGGCGCGCACGGTTCTGGTTTACGGCCAGATGAACGAACCGCCGGGCGCGCGCTGGCGCGCCCCGCTGACCGCGTTGACGGTGTCGGAATATTTCCGCGACCAGAAACACCGCAACGTGCTGCTTTTGATGGACAACGTGTTCCGCTTTGTTCAGGCGGGGGCCGAGGTGTCCAGCCTGCTCGGCCGCCTGCCCTCGCGCGTGGGGTATCAGCCGACGCTCGCCACCGAGGTGGCGCGCCTGCAAGAGCGGATCGCCTCGGTCGCGGGCTCTGCGGTGACCGCCATCCAGGCCGTCTATGTGCCCGCCGACGATTTCACCGATCCCGCCGTCACGACGATCTCCAGCCACATGGATTGCGTTATCGTGCTGTCGCGCGCCCAGGCGGCCGAGGGGTTCTATCCCGCGATCGACCCGCTGGCCTCGTCCTCGATGCTGCTCGATCCGCTGGTGGTCGGGGACGACCATTACCAGATCGCCGAAGCGGTCCGCCAGACGCTGGCACGGTTTGCCGAACTGACCGACATCATCTCGCTCTTGGGGGTCGAGGAACTGGGCGCCGCCGACCGGTTGATCGTGAAGCGCGCGCGGCGGCTGCAACGATTCCTGACCCAGCCCTTCATGGTCACCGAGGCGTTTACCGGCACGCCGGGCGCCAGCGTCCCCCTGGCCGACACCCTGGCGGGCTGCCGCGCCATTCTGGACGGCGAGGCCGACGATTGGTCCGAAGGTTCGCTCTACATGGTCGGCACGTTCGAGGACGCCCGCAAAAAGGAAACCGCCGGCCAGGCCGATCATCCCGAGGCCCCGGCATGAGACTGCAAATCGTAACCCCCCTGTCGGTTGTCGTGAACGAAGAGATCGACAGCCTGCGCGCCGAGGATGCCAGCGGCGGCTTTGGCATCCTGCCCGGCCATGCACCGTTTCTGACCGCGCTTGCGATTTCTATCCTCAGTTGGAAAAGCGCCGGGATCGAACGGTTCTGCGCCCTGCGCGGCGGGGTTTTGACCGTGACCGGCGGCAACACCATCGCCGTCGCCACGCGAGAGGCCGTGGCGGGCGACAACCTGGCCACGCTGGACGCCGAGGTTCTGGCCCGTTTCCAGTCCGATGCCGACGAAGAGCGGGTCGAACATGTCGAGACGATGCGCCTGCAACTGCACGCGATCCGGCGCATGATCAGCCGTTTGCACGCGGGCGCTGGCGCAGGAGAGTTCCGATGACCAAAGAGCCCGCCGAGCCGCCGGAAACCGATCCGCTGATCGAGGAAATCCGCCTGCGCCGCGAACGGCGCGACCGCTGGCGGCGCGAGGGGGATATGTCCGTGGGCCGTCGCCTGGCGCAGATCGGCGTGCTGGGCTGGATCTTTGTGGTGCCGACGCTGGCGGGGCTGTTTTTCGGACGATGGCTGGATGCAAAATTTGCAACGGGCATTTTCTGGAGCGCCCCCTTGATGATGGTGGGGCTGTGCATCGGCGCCTGGACTGCCTGGAAATGGATGAACGCGCGATGATTGATCTGCACACCGTCCCGCTTTGGCTCAGCTTGCCGGTTTGTTTTGCCGGGGGGCTGGGGCTGGGGTTCGCCTATTTCAGCGCCTTGCGGGCCACGGCCGACCTGATCGTGACAGGTGGCCGCCCGATTTTGGGTCTGGCGCTGACGCTTGGGCGGCTCGCCTTTCTGGGCGCGGGGTTTTACCTGGCCGTTCTGGCGGGCGGTCTGGCGCTGTTGGCGGCCCTGGCGGGCGTGTTGTGCGCCAAGGCGCTGATGCTGCGCCGGGCGCGGGAGGACAACCCATGAACTCGCCGCTCGATTCCGTTGTGCTGTTCTATCTCGGCCCGGTTCCGATCACCCAGGCCATCTTGACGACCTGGGCGATCATGGTGGTGCTGGTGGTGGGGGCCTTCGCGCTGACGCGGCGGCTGACGCTGCGGCCCTCGCGCCGGCAGGCGGCGCTGGAACTGATGGTCGCCACGCTGGATACCCAGATCCGCGAAACGACCGGGGCCGAACCCGATCCCTATCGCGGGTTCATCGGCACGCTTTTCCTGTTCATCCTCGTGGCCAACTGGTCCTCGCTGGTGCCCGGGATCGACCCGCCAACCGCAAAGCTGGAAACCGACGCGGCGCTGGCCGCCTTGGTGTTCGGGTCGGTGATCTGGTTCGGGATCCGTGGCGGTGGTGTCGGGGGCTATCTGAAATCCTTTGCCGCGCCGAACCCCGCGATGATCCCGTTGAACATGCTGGAAAGCGTCACGCGGGTCTTTTCGATGTTCGTGCGCCTTTTTGGCAATGTGATGAGCGGGGTGTTCGTCATCGGCATCGTCGCCTCGCTGGCCGGGCTCTTGGTGCCGATCCCGTTGATGGCGCTCGATCTGCTGACCGGGCTGGTTCAGGCCTATATCTTTGCCGTCCTTGCGATGGTGTTCATCACCGCCGCGGTCGAGGACGGCGCGCATTCCCCCCCTTCCCCAATGAAAAAGGACGCATGATGGACTTTATTGCTATTGCCAGCATCGTAAGCGCGGCCTTCGCCGTTTCGTTCGGCGCGATCGGACCGGCGCTGGCCGAAGGGCGCGCCGTCGCCGCCGCCATGGATGCGATCGCCCGCCAGCCCGAGGCCGGGAATACGATCTCGCGCACGCTCTTCGTCGGGCTCGCGATGATCGAGACGACGGCGATCTACTGCCTGGTGATCGCGCTGTTGCTGCTCTTTGCCAACCCGTTGCTGGGATGATCCGATGACGATCGACTGGTGGGGGCTGGGGCTACAGGCGGTCAACGTCCTGATCCTGATCTGGCTTCTGGCCCGGATCTTCTGGCGTCCGGTCGCCGGGGCCATTGCCCGCCGTCAGGCCGCCGCGCAAAGCATGCTGGACGCGGGCAAGGCGGCGCAGGACAAGGCCGATGCAGCCCTGGCCGAGGTCACCAACACCCGTGCCGGCATCGCGGCAGAGCGCGAGGCCATCCTGGCCGAGGCCAAGGCGATGGCCGACGCCGCCCGGAAAACCGCGTTGGCACAGGCCCAGCAAAAGGCCGACGCCCTGATGGCCGCCGCGCAAACCACCATCGCGCGCGAGACCGAGGCCGCGCGCAAGCAGAATGCCGCACAGGCCTCTGCGCTGTCGGTAGAGATTGCCACGCGACTCTTGGCAAAGATGAACACGCCCGCCGTTCAGGCGGCGTTTCTCGACCTGCTGATAGACGCCATCGCAAAGATGTCCGCGTCCGACCGCGCGGCGCTGGCCAGCGCGGCCACCCGGATCGAGATTGTCGCCGCAACCGTCCCCGATGAGGCGGAAAAAACAAGGATCGAAAAGGCCGTGGCGGACGCATTGGGCGGCGCGGCGGACCTGCACCTTGTCGGCGATCCCGAGCTGATCGCCGGGCTGGAACTGCGCAGCGCGCATTTCGTTCTGCGCAATTCCTGGCAGGCGGACCTGGCGCGGATCCTGAAGGAGATGAAGGATGCCGCCTGACGCACCCGACTGGCTGGACAGCGCGCGCGACGCAGTGCGCAGTGCCAGCTTGGGCCCACGGGCCGAACACCGCGGTGTGGTCGAGGAAATCGGCGACGGCGTGGCGATCATCTCGGGGCTGCGCGATGTGCGGCTGGACGAGGTGCTGCGCTTTCAGGGCGGCCAGGTCGGGTTTGCACGGGTGCTGGACCCCGACCTGATCGGCTGCGTGCTGCTGGATGCCGCGACCGATGTCGAGGCGGGCGATGCGGTCTTTGGCACGGGCGAGGTCGTCCAGGTGCCTGTTGGCGAGACGCTGTTGGGGCGGATCGTGGACCCGCTGGGTCGCCCGCTGGATGGCAAAGGCGCGATTGAAACCGACACCCATCTGCCGGTCGAACGCCCGGCCCCCTCGATCATCGAACGCGATTTGGTGACCGAGCCGGTGCAAACAGGGATGGTCGCGCTGGACACGCTTTTTGCCCTGGGTCGCGGCCAGCGCGAGTTGATCGTGGGCGACCATTCCACCGGCAAGACGACGCTGGCCATCGACGCGGTGATCGCCCAGCGCGACAGCGAGATGATCTGTGTCTATGTCGCCATCGGGCAAAAGACATCCAGCGTCCGCCGTGCCATCGACGCGTTGCAGGCACAGGGCGCGTTTGATCGCTGCATCGTGCTGGTCGCCGGATCTGCCAGCGCGCCTGGGCTGCAATGGATCGCGCCCTATGCCGGGATGACCATGGCGGAATATTTCCGCGACAAGGGCCAGCATGCGCTGATCGTCATCGACGATCTGTCCAAACACGCCGCCACCCACCGCGAGATTGCCCTGCTGACCCGTCAGTCGCCGGGGCGCGAGGCCTATCCGGGCGATGTGTTTTATATCCATGCCCGCCTGCTGGAACGCGCCGCCAAGCTGTCAAAGGCGCGCGGCGGCGGGTCATTGACCGCGCTGCCGATTGCCGAAACCGATGCGGGGAACTTGTCGGCCTATATTCCGACCAATCTGATCTCGATCACCGACGGGCAGATCGTGCTGGATGCCGCGCTGTTCCATCAGGGCCAGAAACCCGCCATCGATGTCGGGCTGAGCGTCAGCCGGGTGGGCGGCAAGACCCAGGCCCCGGTGTTGCGCGCGGCGGCGGGAACCTTGCGGCTGGATTATGCCCAGTTCCTGGAGCTGGAGGTGTTCACCCGGTTCGGCGGCATGCCCGAGGGCCGCGTGCGCGACCAGTTGAAACGCGGGGAACGTATCCGGGCGGTCCTGCGCCAGCCCCAGCATGCGCCGCTGCGCCTGACCGACGAGGTGGCGCTGTTGCTGGCGGTGCAATCGGGCCTGCTGGATCCCCTGCCACTAGAGGCCGTCACCGCGTTCCGCACGGACCTGCCGACGGCGCTGGACCGCGATGTGCCCGAGGTCATGCGCGCGATTGACGACACCGGCGCGCTGGACGCCGACGCGCGGGCCACCCTGATGGACGCGATGTCCCGACTTGCCGCGTCGCTGACCCCGGCAGAGCCCGCGCCATGACCGAGCGGCTTGCCGATGTCAGCGCCCGGATCGACGGCATCCGCCAGTTGGGCGCCGTGGTGAACGCGATGAAGGGTATCGCCGCCGCCCGTGCCCGCACCGCCCGCGCCCAGATCGAGGCGATCGACAGCTATGCCGCAACCATGGCCGTCGCCATGTCCAATGTGCTTGGCCCCGCTGAAACCATGCCGGCCCCCAAGGCTGAAGAGGTCGCCAAGACGGGAAAAACCGGCTTTCTGGTGTTCTGCGCTGAACAGGGATTTGCCGGTGCATTCAGCGAACGCGTTTTGGACAGCATCGAAGAGGATCTGGCGATAGCCGATCTGTTTCTGATCGGCACCCGCGGTCTCTCGATCGCTGCGGCGCGGGGTCTGGAGCCGGTCTGGTCCGCGGCGATGGCCTCGCACACGCCCGCCATTCCGAAGCTGGCCGATGGCATCGCCAAGGCGATCTACCGTGCCCTGGACGAGGGCCGATTTGAACGGCTGGATGTGGTCCATGCGGGTTGGGCATTCGGGCAGCCGCGGATCGAGCGGCAGGTGCTGCTGCCCATCGATTTGTCAGACCTGCCGCCGCCCACGCCGACGCGCCCCTTGACGCAGTTGCCCGACGATGCCCTGATCGCCAGTCTCAGCGGGGATTACGTTCATGCCCTGGTGTGCAAGGCCGCCCTGCATGCCTTTGCCGCCGAAAACGAGGCCAGGATGGAGGCCATGTCCGCCGCGGGCAGCCAGATCGACCGCGAGCTTGAGCAGTTCCAGGCCACCCTGCGCCGCGTCCGCCAAGAGGAAATCACCGCCGAAATCATCGAGCTGGGAACCGGCGCCACGACCGCGCAGCATGCCAGGTGACATCTTGAACCGTCCGCCACAGATCCGGGTCGGCATGGGCCGGCCCAGCGTCGGTCAGCGGTGCCGCACCCAAAAGGGCGCGCCGCCTATGCCCAACCTCGCTCGGTCGAAAATCCGCGTTTTGGCGGGCCTCGTCCAGCCGTCCCGGGATTGTCCCCGCCTTTGCTCCAGGGGGTGATTTCGCCCTGTGGCCCCGGCCTATTCGTTGGGTCGGATGCGCGCGGCAGTGCGGTTGGCAAAGGCCTCCAGCCGGGCGCGGGCCTCGGGCTGGGTGTTGACGATCCCGGCCACCGCCGATTCCGCATAGGCCGCGTCCAGCGCCGACATGTTCTGCATGTGACTGATCGCGGAACAGATCGCGAAATTGGTCAGCGGCAGGTTCGCGGCGGCCTTGCGCGCCAGATCCAGCGCGACATCGAAACTGGACCCCTCGACCAGGTATTGCGCCAGGCCGACGCTGATCGCCTCGTCCCCCTGATAGACGCGGCCGGTCAGGATCATGTCGATCATCCGCGCCTTGCCCACCAGGTCGGACACCCGGATCGTCGCGCCACCGCCGGTAAAGAGTCCCCGCTGCCCCTCTGGCAGGGCAAAATAGGTGCTGGCATCGGCCACCCGTATATGGGCCGCGCTGGCCAATTCCAGACCACCGCCAACGACCGCACCTTTCAGCGCGGCGATGATCGGGACGCCGCCATATTCCATCTTGTTGAACGCCTCGTGCCAGCGCAGGCAGATGCGCATGAAATCGGCCGGGCTGCGGTCTGCGCGGTGATGTTCCACCAGGTCCAGGCCGGCGCAGAAATGATCGCCCTCGGCCGCCAGGACGATGGCCCGCGCGCCCCAGTCGGCGGCATTCGCAAACAGCAAGATCATCTCATCCACCGTGGCCACGTCCAGAGCGTTGCGTTTGGCCGGGCGGTTCAGCGTGACGATCCAGACGCCATCCTCATGTCGCTCAAGGCGCAGGTTCTTGAGGGTGAGGGTGTCGATATCGATCATGGCGGTGTCCTCGCAGGCGACGGTCATACTGTGCAGGCTTAGCCGGGACAAACCAGGTTGCCAAGCCGGGCCACCGCGTCAGCAGATGATCGCTGGCTGCCGATCACAAGATTATCACTTGGCCTTGCCGCAGGCGCATCATCGCCCAGTTCAAGGACATAGAGGCGATAACTGTCACTCCAAAGGAAAGACCGCGATGACCGACAACAGCAAAGACCTTTTGACCGACACCCCCACGCCGCTGTCCAGCCGGATGAACTGGCCGCTTCTCAGCACGCGCAAGCCGGCATTCGATTTGAAAACCGACAGCCCGACGCCGTTTTCGGATCTGTTGAACTGGCCCACCCTGTCAGACCGCAAGGCGACCCGGGTCGATCTGGAATCGGTCGATCAGACGCCGTTTTCCAGCCGGATGAACTGGCCCCTGCTCAGCGCCTCTGGGTCCAACGTCACGCTGTCGACCGACAACCCGACGCCCCTCTCCTCGATGCTGAACATCCCCTTGCTCAGCGACAGCCCCGCCAGCCCCGCCAGCCCCGCAACCGGCGGCGGCCGTGCCCCGGCCAGCGATCCGATCAGCAAGTTTTTCCGCCAGATCGTGACCGGCGAAGTTCAAAAGTAAGGTGGCCACCTGCCCCGCCCGGTTGATGGGCGGGGCAGTGGTCCAGGGGCGGGTCGGGGCCATGTCGGCCTGGCCCGCCTTTTCGGTTCGAAGACTGGTGCGGCGCCGCATCTCCGGCTGTGGCCAGCGCGCGCCGAACATCCTCAACCGGGCACGTGCGGGCACGAAAACCCGCGTCCCGGCCGAACCATGCCAACCCGACCCAACGCCGGGCGGTCAGGTTTCCTGCGCCCTGGCGATCCACCCTTGTTCCATCCGGGGCTGGGGGCTATGCAACGGATATCTTTGTTTCCGGGCTGCCTCGGGGATGTGAAACATGAAATGGACGGTGCTCTGCGGGGCACCTTGCCCCAGACCGCAGGGGATGACGTGGCGAATTTCCTTTACAAGAACGACCTTCCCGACGGCCTGGACCTGGGTCCGGTCGTTGCGATCGACTGTGAAACGATGGGGCTGAACCCGCACCGCGACCGGCTGTGCGTGGTGCAGATGTCCGGAGGGGATGGCAACGCACATCTGGTGCAGGTCGAACAGGGCCAGACTGCGGCCCCGAACCTGACCGCGATGCTGACCGATCCGGCGGTGCTGAAGCTGTTTCACTTTGGCCGCTTCGACATCGCGGCACTCTTGAACGCGTTTGGCGTGGTCACCGCGCCGGTCTATTGCACCAAGATCGCGTCCAAGCTGATCCGCACCTATACCGACCGGCACGGGCTGAAATTCCTGCTGCAAGAGTTGCTGGAGGTGGATATCTCGAAGCAACAGCAAAGCTCTGACTGGGGCGCCGCAGAGCTGAGCGATGCGCAGATCGCCTATGCCGCCTCGGACGTGCTGTATCTGCACCGGCTGAGGGCGACGCTGGACGACCGGCTGGCCCGCGAGGGGCGCACCGAGATTGCACAAGCGTGTTTCGATTTCCTGCCGACCCGTGCCAAACTGGACCTGGCCGGTTGGCCCGAGATCGACATTTTCGCCCATTGAGGCCGCCCATGACCCGCGACACCTCTCTTTCCATCGGCCGCCGTGTGCTGCACCGCGAGGCCCAGGCCCTGTCGATGCTGGCCGACGCGCTGGACCACAGCTTTGCCGATGCGGTGGATCTGATGCTGGGGGCCTCGGGCCGGGTGATCGTGTCGGGCATGGGCAAATCGGGCCATGTCGGGCGCAAGATCGCGGCGACCTTTGCCTCGACCGGGACGCCTGCGCATTTCGTCCACCCCGCCGAGGCCAGCCATGGCGATCTGGGCATGCTGGCCAAGGGCGATGTCTGCCTGGTGCTGTCCAATTCCGGCGAGACACCCGAACTGGCCGATATCATTGCCTATACCCGCCGTTTCTCGATCCCGCTGATCGGTGTCGCGGGCAAGCCGGGCAGCACGCTGTTGCGGCAGTCCGACGTGGCACTGGTGTTGCCCCCCGCCGAAGAGGTCTGCCCGATGGGGCTGGCGCCGACCACCTCGACCACGATGACGCTGGCACTGGGCGATGCGCTGGCGGTGGCACTGATGGAACGCCGCCAGTTCACGCCGGAACATTACCGCGACTTTCACCCCGGCGGCAAACTGGGCGCGCGACTGTCCAGGGTGCGCGACCTGATGCACCCGGCCGACGAGATGCCGCTGGTGCCCACCGGCACCGCGATGTCAGAGGCCCTGTTGGTTATCAGCCAAAAGGGCTTTGGCGTGGTTGGCGTGGCCGGGTCCGACGGGCGGCTGATCGGCATTGTCACCGACGGCGACCTGCGCCGCCACATGGACGGGCTGCTGTCGCGCACGGTCGATCAGGTGATGACCCCCGATCCGCTGACCATCGACCCCGAGGCGCTGGCCGAACGGGCGCTGGCGGTGATGAACGAGCGCAAGGTCACATGCCTGTTTGCGGTTGCCCCGGCGGATGGCACACCGCAGGGCATCCTGCATATCCACGACTGCCTGCGCGCCGGGGTCGCCTGAGGCATGGCCTCGTATGACAACGCCTATTCCCGGTTCATTGCCCTGGCCAAGATCATCCTGCCGCTGGCCGCGCTGGGCATTCTGTCCACGCTCTTTTTGCTCTCGCGCGGACCGGGGCAGAACATGACCCATTCCGGCGTCGATGTGGACCAGTTGATCCGCGAACAACGCATCGGCGCGCCGAACTATGCCGGGGTCACGCGCGACGGCACCGCGATCGCGGTGCGGGCCGACACCGCCCGGCCAGATCCAGACCAACCCGGCCGCGCCTCGGCCGAGGCGATGCAGATCCGGCTGGACATGCCCGATGGCAGCCACACCGACATCACCGCGGCGCACGGCGCCATCGACACCCCCGCCAGCCAGGCGGTGCTGGAGGGCGGGGTCGAAATCGTGACCTCGACCGGCTACCGGGTGCTGGCCGCGCGGCTGACCTCGAGGTTGAACGAAACCGATGTCGTTTCCGACGGGCCCGTGACCGCCGACGGCCCCCCCGGCCACCTGGAGGCAGGCGCGATGCATCTGACGACCGATCCTGAAACGCCAGAGCGCTATCTTCTTGTTTTCAAGGACGGCGTGAAACTGATATACGACCCTCAGCAATAAGGGGAAAAGGGGTTGGCTGTGCTGCTTCGTATCGCCGTGGCCTTCCTGGTCATCGCCTTGGGTTCCGGTGGCGCGCTGGCCCAGGGCGCGGAAATTGCATTCGGCACGCTGACCCACGATAAATCCCAACCCGTCGAGGTCACCGCCGAACAGTTGCGCGTGGATCAGGGCGACGGCTCGGCGATATTCACGGGCGATGTGTTGGTCGGTCAGGGCGACATGCGCCTGTCGGCCCAGAAGGTTCTGGTAATCTACGCCAAGGACGACACCGCAAAGGGTCGCATCGCCCGGATGGAGGCGACAGGAGAGGTATTGCTGGCCCTCGGCCAAGAGGCCGCCGAAGCCCAGAGCGCGATCTACACCATCGACAGCGGCACCATCGTGATGACCGGCGATGTCTTGTTGACCCAGGGCCAGAGCTCGATCACGGGGCAGCGCCTGGTGGTCAATCTGGACAGCGGAACCGGCACGATGGAGGGCCGCGTGCGGACCGTGCTGACACCCGAAGGGTCCAGGTAATGGCCGATGCCCCCGAACTGACCCTGGCAGAGGGCACAGCGGGCCTGCGTGTCACCGACCTGCGCAAAAGCTATCGCCGACGCCCGGTGATCCGCGATGTCAGCCTGACGCTGGAACGCGGCGAGGTGGTCGCGCTGCTGGGGCCCAACGGCTCTGGCAAGACGACGTGTTTTTACGCCGTTGCCGGGCTGGTGATGCCCGAGGGTGGGCGCGTCACCATCGACGGGCGCGACGTGACCAACCTGCCGATGTATCGCCGTGCGCGGCTGGGCATCGGCTATCTGCCGCAAGAGGTCAGCATCTTTCGCGGCCTCAACGTCGAAGACAATATCACCGCGATTCTGGAAATCGTCGAATCCGATCGCCACAAGCGCCGCGAGCGCCTGGAAGAGTTGCTGAGCGAATTCTCGATAGAGCATCTGCGCCGCGCCCCCGCACTGGCGCTGTCGGGCGGCGAACGGCGCCGGGTCGAGATCGCCCGCTGCCTGGCGGCAAACCCGAAATACCTGTTGCTAGACGAACCCTTTGCCGGGGTCGATCCAATCGCCGTCGGCGAGATCCGCGTTTTGGTTGCAGAGCTGAAGACCCGCGGAATCGGCGTGCTGATCACCGATCACAACGTCCGCGAAACCCTCGAAATCGCGGACCGCGCCTATATCCTGCATGACGGCCAGGTACTGATGAGCGGAACCACCCAAGAGGTGATCCGCGACGAGAATGTGCGCCGGGTCTATCTCGGCCAGAGCTTTCGGATTGGCTGATCGCCCGGCCCGGCCGCCTGCGTCGCCTGGTTGGGCACGATCGTCGCCGCGGCGCAGCGTCGTCAGGGCGTTGACATCACCCGGCGAACTGACGCCAAATACACCTGATGCATGGCCCTGCCGTCATCCCATGAACGCAGGCGGCGAAAGACTGGACGCGGTGAAAGAAACCCCTAACCCCGTTGACCCCAGCGCCCCCCGGCTTTAACCGGGGGCCACCCTGCATCGGCAGGCAATCTCAGGAGGCAAGATGCTGTATCAGATCAGCGGAAAACAGATCGACATCGGCGAAGCGTTGCAAACCCATGTCAAGGACGAGCTCAGCGCAGCCGTGAAAAAATACTCCGATCGTCCGATCGACGCCAATGTCGTATTCTCGCGCAATGCGCATGAATACGTGTGCGAGGCGACGGTGCACCTGTCCACCGGGCTGACCGCCCAGGCCAAGGCCCACGCCACCGAGATCTATGCCGCTTTCGACAGCTGCTGCGACAAGATGGAAAAGCAACTGCGCCGCTACAAGCGCCGGTTGAAAGACCATCACCGCGAACGGGCGGAACCTGTTGAACAAATCGGCGGTTCCTCGTATATCCTCGCCTCATCGGAACACGCCGAGGATGCAGAGCCGGAAAGCCTCCAGCCGATGATCATCGCCGAGATGGAGACGAAGATCTCTACGCTCTCGGTCGGTGAGGCAGTGATGCAGATGGAATTGACCGGTGCGCAGGTGCTGGTGTTCCAAAACGAAAAGACGGGCAAGATCAACGTGGTGCACACCCGTGAAGACGGGAATGTGGGCTGGATCGACCCGTAAGCCGCAGACGACCTGCCGCGCCTGACCGGCGCGGCGCGCCAACCGCGAGAGGCCCATGCAGCTTTCTACCCTTCTGAAACCCGAGGCGGTTCGCGTCTTCGGCACCATGTCGAGCAAAAAGCGACTCTTCCAGGAACTGGGAGAGATCGCCGCCGCCGCCTATGACCTGCCGGCCAACGGGGCGGTCGACGCGCTTCAGGAACGTGAAAGCCTGGGGCCGACGGGCGTGGGCCACGGCGTGGCCCTGCCCCATGCGCGGCTGTCCGGGCTGGAACATGTTCGCGGCGCCTTTATCAGGCTGGAAAAGCCGATTGATTTTGGCGCCGTGGATCGTCAGCCGGTCGATCTGATCTTTGCGCTGTTTGCGCCGCTCAATTCGGGGGTCGATCACCTCAAGGCGCTGGCGCTGGTGTCGCGCACGCTGCGCGACGCAACGGTCTGCGCAAAACTGCGCGCCAATACCGACCCTGCAACCCTGCACGCGGTCCTGACCGAGGCGCAGACCTCTACCCAGGCGGCCTAGTCGGCCCAGTCGCGATATCCGAAACTCATGTAATCGCGCTGATAGGCGTCGCGGGCGGCGGCCTCTATTTCCGCGTCATGAATGGCGGCCAGTGGCACCGGCCCGTCGGACCCGGGCGCGGCGGGGGCGGCGGGGGCGGTTTTACCGACCAAGGCAGCAAGGACCGCAAGCTCGGGCCCCAGGTGTTCGGCCCGCACGACCATGTCGGGGGCCATGACCTGACCCATCCCCTGGAGAATGCTGCCTTGCGTGGCCCAGCTGGGGTCCACCCGTATCCCGGTTTGCCCGCCCAGATTGCCCTTGAGAAACCGCAAGAACCCAAGGAACGCCGCGCGATGCGCC
Organism: Paracoccaceae bacterium; assembly: GCA_016938875.1. Classification (GTDB taxonomy): domain Bacteria; phylum Pseudomonadota; class Alphaproteobacteria; order Rhodobacterales; family Rhodobacteraceae; genus Rhodovulum. Next base: position 52,598 of record JAFGTV010000053.1, on the reverse strand, counting down.
GCCGCATCCCAGTCGGGCCCCGGATCCCCCGCAGGCAGCGCGACGCCATAGCTGGTGCGCAGGGTTTCCCGGATCGCGGGAAAGCTGTCCGCGCCGGTGGACAGGATATGGGTGCAGAACGCGCAATGGGCACGGGTCAGAGGGTGGCTGACCACGGTAAAGCTGCGGTGGCCGGGATGCTGGCGTTTCCACTGGCGCAGGGTCTTTTGCGTGAAATCACGGCGCAGCGCGGCCACCCCCTGCCCGTCCAGCGCGGCAAGCCAGGCCTGGGTCCGCGCAACGGGACCACCCCGGATCGGCATGTAGATCAGCCCGCTATCGGGGGCCGCGACATAGCCCGGCACCGCGGGCCCGCGGCGCGGTTCGAAATTCGGACTGCGCGACAGATCCAGCAAATCCAACCCCGACAACGCGGCCTGCATCTCGGAGAAATTGGTCAGCTTGTCCGACAGCGGCTGGGGGTTTTGCTTTTTCAGCTTGGCCGACACCGCGGTCAGCCGCCCTTCGACCCCCAGGAACCGCAACAACCCGTTCAGCACATCCAGATCGGCAATATCGTCATAACCGATGTAGAACGCGGTCTGCCCACTGATCTGCAAGGCCCGCAAGAGATGCAGCTGAAACCCCTGGATCGTCGACAGATAGGCGGCGAATTCACCCGCATCGAAACGCACCTTGGCCGTGCGGGCATGTTTCATGTCGGTGAGACGCCATTGGCCGGTCTCGCCCGCGATCTTACGCGACACGTAGCTGTCGGCGGGATTGCGGGTCAGCACGACCTTGGCGCAGCGCCGATCGGCCAGAACCCGGTCCAGCACGCGGGGATCGTGGTCATGGAAAAAACGAAACCCCGAAAGGGCCGCCCCCTCTCCGACCCGGCGCATCGCATCCAGCAACAGGCCGGGATCGCGGTCGCGGTCCTGCCGGGTGACGCCCAGCATCCGGTCCTTGTCCTTGTGGCCGACGAAATGGGGATTGAACGCCTCGCCGTGGCAAATCACGCCCGGCACGGCGTTCAGGTTCTCCTCGAGAAAGTTGGAGCCGGTGCGCATCTCGGCAAAGATCACGAAGGAGTCGAAGAGGGATTTGGCGCACAATTCAGTTCACCAGATAGGGTTTATGGGGTTGGGCCGGCGTGTGATGCGGATCCTCGCCCACCGGGAAATCGCCCATCAGGTAGGGCATCATCCCCTCGTTCTTGAGGTTTTGCAGAAACTGGCCAAACCCGTCCAGGCAGACCATCTGCGGCGCCTCGGTCAACCGACGCTGGGCGCGCGGGGCAATCTCGTCGATGATGATCTGCAACGGCTCCATCGGGTTCTGGACGAAATCGGCCATCGTCCATATCCGCACCCGTGCCCGTGTCTGGGGCTGACGCAGGATGTCCAGATGCCGGGCCTCGATCCGCTGCAACTGGGCGGCCCGCTTGCGCAGGTCGATAAAGCTCTGGCGGGAATGGAACAGCGGCAACGCCCAAGCCCCGGTGATGACCGAGATCTGCGCATTCGGGTCAGAGGCGATGAACCAGCTGATGTCTTGGCGATCACCGGGACCAAATTGCAGGCACTGCCGCTCGCCGCGGGTGTTCCAGATCAGGTTGGTCAGAAACGCGCGCGGATCATAGTCGCGCAACGTGGCGCTATCCGACAGCCCACCGTTATAAATCCCCTCGCGCCCGGCAAATTCCGCCCGGTCGGGATGAAAAAGATGCCCATGCACGCGGGCACCGACGGATTTGCCAAGCCAGGTCTCAAAGTTCTCGAACAGCTCCGAGAACCCCTCGAACACCGAATAGCGTGTGCAGGTCTTGCCGTTTTCCCAGCCCTCGTTGGGGAACCGGCTTTGCATATACAGACCCGAGCGCCCACGGGTGCGTCGCTCGACCGCTTTGGCGAACAGCCGGTCGATCTTGCTGGGGTTGGGCTCTGCGCGGTTGGCCTGGCCCGCATCGGGGGCCAGAAACGCGTCATAAAGCCGATCCGCCTGCGGCCAGATCTTTCGCGCCACGAAACAGTCGGACCGGCGCAACAGTTGCAGGTGATCGTCGTAGAAAATATGCGGCTTGCCCTGGAAATCGAATTTCGACAGCGTCAAAGAGCGGCTTTCGATATGGCTGCTATGCTTGCGTGCGAGGGTCTGGAAATAGCTTTCGTCGGGGATCCAGACCCGGCGGAAATAGCGTTCATAAAGGGCGCGGTCGGGATCGGTCAGGATCGCGGTCAGGGTCTTGCGCGTCAAACACCACCACTGCGAGCCCAGGTGCGGCTCGACCCCGGGCGGGATGCGGCGCTTGAACCCGATCCGCCGTTGCAGACGCACATATCGGTCGAACAGGCGGCGGTGCTTTTTCCAGGAAAACGGAAATCGCAGGGTAAAGCGTTCCTCGTCCAGCCCGCCGATCGTCCAGGGCACATCATCGGTGGTAACGGATTCGATGAAATCGGTGCGCGGACGCGCGTTCAGATAGTGACGCATTTCCTCGATCGGGCGCAGCGGCAGGCAGGTGCCCGAGGCCAGGTAGACATGGCGCAGTTCGGGAAATTCGGCCAGCGCCACCTCGACCCCCGAAATTGTCGCCTGCGTGATCGACCAGGTGCCCCAGTCACACCGGTGCCGACGGCAAAACCGGATATTGTGCAGATCCGACAGCCCCTCGACAAAGCTGCGATAGTCGATCCGCGACACGCGGCGATCGACGTGGATCACCACCGGGCAGTCCTGCGTGGCCCAGTGCCGCGCCACCGCCGACGCCCGGTCCAGCGCGGTATGGGCCAGCATGACAAAGCCCACGCTCATGCCCAGTTCCCCTTGGACATCAGCCCCAGGATTTCCAGCTGGCGCCAGTTGATATATTTCTCGGACCACTTGCACCACAGGTCCGGGTTTTCCCTGAGAACGGTATTGTAGGCGCGATATTCGTGGCTGTTGGCATAGTGCTGGCGGCGCGTCAGCTCTTCGGCGGATTTTTCGACGAAGGTGTGCAGGAACTTGGCGTGCAACAGCGCGCCGCTGGCCTTTTCCCCGCCCCATTCGTCATAGACCAGGTTCAGCCCCCGCGGCAGCAGCATGTGGGTCGAGCTGACATAGGCATAAGAGCGGTGCCATTTCACCAGCGGCACCTTGTTCAACGCCGGCGCCCGGTCGGGACGGTCGGCAAAGAACGTCCGCGCGCGGGGGCCGCCCTGAATCCACAGGTTGCCATAGCGGCGGTTCTTGCGGATCGTGTAATTGCCACTGTCGAACCAGGACGCGATCTCAAAGGGATCCTGCGCCTCGCGGTAGGGGACCGCGTCGATCGGACCCTTGGGATACATATCCACCAGCATCGCCCCGAAGGACTTGATCGACGAGGCGTCCAGCCAATCGGTCAACGCGGTAATCGGGCGGGTGTCGCAGAACGGATAGATAAAGAATTCGTCCACATCGACGGTCAGGCACCAATGCCCGTGGCCATGACGCCGTTGCAGCCAGTTCAGCCAATCCGCGCCGAACCGCGCCCGCTTATAGCTTTTGTCGGTGCGCCAGAGCGAGACATCGGGCTGCGCCTCCAGATACTCGCGGCTGCCGTCGTCGGACCCGTTGTCGACCATCAGGAAATGGCCGATGCCCAGATCGCGGTAATAGCTCAGGAAATAGGGCAGGCGCAGCCGCTCGTTGCGCAGGGTGGCAAAGACCAGCACATCGTCGCGCCCAATCTGGCGGGTGCGCACCGCGACCCGGCGCAACTCACGCCGCTTGCGCAACGCGCGCAGACGCCAGCGTTTGCGCTGTAACCGCAGCCTGTATGACGAAACAAAGCCCATCGCCCCCGCCTAGACCGGTCCGGTCGACCGGACCCTGATCCGGTCTAGCCAAAGGCGCTTAAGACGGTGTTGAAGTGCGCCTGCCATGTCGGAACGTCCCGCCCTGCCCTATCCTGCGCGCCGGCCTTTGTCGCGTCGATTTGCGCCTGTGCGCGTTGCAAAATCGCCTCGCGCCAAGGATAGGGATCGTCCGCGTTCAGGTAAACGGGAAAACCCCCCATGGTTTCGCGGTAAACGCGCAGATCGGCACAGATCACCGGCGTGCCCAGCGCCGCGGCCTCTAGCGGGGGCAGGCCATACCCCTCGGCGCGACTGGGTTGAAGCAGCGCGGCGGCCCCGGCCATCAGCGCGGCCAACGCACCATCGGACAGATCCGCCCGCTCGATAATCGGTGACCCGTTCGCGCGGGCCCGGTCCAGCCGGGCAAACACCGCCGCGTTGCGCCACCCCCGCCGCCCCGCGACGATCAGCGTCGGAATCGGACCGGGCGGGGGGTTGGTGATCAACCCCTCCCACACATCCAGCAGCAGGGCATGGTTCTTGCGCGGCTCGATCGTGCCCAGCGCCATGAAATAGGGGACCGGCGGCGGCAGCCCGGTGGGCAGGGCACCGGCGTCCGGGTGCGCGACATCGACCCCCAGATGCGCCACCACGCCGGGCGGCACCCGGCCCAACGCGCGCATCTGCGCCTCGGCCCGCTGACGGGTGTCGACGGAATTGTAGATCACCAGATCGGCCAGCGCCGCGACGCGCCGCAGCTTGGCCGCAAAGGTTTCGGGCACGCCGGGCCGGGTCCATTCGGGATGCTCCAGCGGGATCACATCATGGATCAGAACGGCGCTCTGCCCATCGGGCACCGCCCGCATCGCGCCCAGCATCCGCGCGGTGAGATTGCTGTGGCCCGTGTTGAAATACTGCGCCCCGCGCGGCAGGTGGCGGCGCAGCATCCGCGCCAGACCCCAGGGCGTTGCCCGCGCCCGCGCGTGCCGGCGCACCAAGACCTCGGCCCGCGCGCGACCAGGATCGCCCCGGCGCAGCAGGCGCGCGATAGGGTCAGCGCGCGGCCAATCCACCGTCCCGCGCAGACAGGCGGCAAGCGCCACCATCCCGGCGCGCCCCACCAGGACATATCCCAGCCGCGTGCGCGCAATCGCCAGAACCGGCCCGGACCCGCTGAGCAGCCAGTCCAGATAGGCCAGCTCAACCCGGTCCACCCCCGTCAGCGCCCCACGCCCGGCCCGCGAAATCAACCGTGTGATATCGAGACAGCGCGCGGGTGCCTTACCCGACATAGGGGCCGCGTTGGTACCAGCGCCAGGCATCGGAAATCATGGTTTCAAGGTCGGATCGTTCAGGCCGCCAGCCCAACTCTCGCAGGGCACGGTCGCTGCCGGACACCAGGCGCACCGCGTCACCGGCGCGACGCGGTGCATCGGTCACGGGGACCGGGCGGCCGGTGATGGCGCCGCCCTGTTCGATCACCTCGCGCACCGAATAGCCGGTGCCCGAGCCCAGGTTGAACACGCGGCTCGCCCCCCCCGCGGCCAGCCATTTCAGCCCAAGGACATGCGCCCCCACCAGGTCCATCACATGGACATAGTCACGGATGCAGGTGCCATCGGGCGTGTCGTAATCGGTGCCGAACACGCTCAGCGCCGGACGTTTTCCGTCGATCGCCTCAAGCATCAGGGGGATCAGGTGGGTTTCGGGGACGTGACATTCGCCAACCTCTGCCTCGGGGTCCGCACCAGCCACGTTGAAATAACGAAAGATCACCGCGCGCAGACCGTGCGTGGCCCCGAAATCGGCCAGCATCGTCTCGATCGCGCGTTTGCTGGCACCATAGGCATTGAGCGGGGCAATCGCGCTCTGCTCATCCAGGGTCACGCCGTCCTGGTCACCGTATACCGCACAGGTCGAGGAAAAGACCATGTCCAGGCAACCCGCCGCGACCGCCGCCTCGATCAGGTTGAGCGACCCGCAGGCGTTGTTGCGCCAGTAAAGGCCCGGCTCCGCCATCGCCTGCCCGACCTGGCTGAGGGCGGCAAAATGCATGACGGCAACGGGTCGATAGGCCGCGAACACCGCGTCCAGACGCGCCCGGTCCGCCAAATCGCCCCGCTCCAGCGGGCCGAATTTCACCGCCTCGGCCCAGCCGGTCGACAGGTTGTCATAGGTGACCGGCAGATAACCAGACCGGGCCAGAACCTTGCAGGCATGCGCCCCGATGTACCCGGCCCCGCCCGTGACAAGGACATGTTTCATGACCGCGCCCCTGACGCCGCGCTTACTCGGCGGCCTCTCTCTGCGCGACCGTTTCGCTGAGATATTGCATCAGTTCATCGTGCAGTTCGGGACGGGCCAGCGCAAAGGACACCGTGGCCTGCAAAAATCCCGCCTTGGAGCCGCAGTCGAACCGCTGCCCCTTGAACCGGAACCCATAGACGCCCTGGCCGCCGATCTCCTCGGCAATGGCGTCGGTCAACTGGATCTCGCCGCCGGCGCCCTGCTTCATCCGGTTGAGGTTCTGCAAGACCTTGGGCGTCAGGATATAGCGGCCGATCACAGCCAGGTTCGAGGGCGCCTTGCCGATTTCGGGCTTTTCCACCATGCCCTTGACCAGAACCTTGTCACCCATGTCCCGATCGACATCGAGGATGCCATAGGCGTTGGTGCGGTCGCGGGGCACCTCCATCGCGGCGACCATGTTGGCGCCGGTCTCTTCATAGGCCTCGACCATCTGTTGCAGGCAGGGTTTGTCGGCCGCGATCACGTCATCGGGCAGCATCACCGCAAAGGGTTCGTTGCCGATCAACCGCCGGGCGCACCAGACCGCGTGACCCAGGCCCATCGCCTTGTGCTGACGGATATAGGCGATCGCGCCACTTTCCATGTTGGTGGCCTTCAGGATCTCTAGCAGGTCGTCCTTGCCCTTTTTGCGCAGCGCGGATTCCAGCACGGGCGCCAGGTCGAAATAGTCCTCGAGCGCACCCTTGCCGCGCGAGGTCACGAAGATGAATTCCTTGATGCCGGCGGCGCGCGCCTCGTCGATGGCGTATTGAATCAGCGGCCGATCCACCAGCGTCATGATCTCCTTGGGAATCGACTTGGTCGCCGGCAGAAAGCGCGTCCCCAGACCTGCGACCGGAAAAACGGCTTTGGTTACCTTGCGCTTCATTGCCTTGCCTGCCCTCTGTGTACGTTCCACCGATCACCCGCGCCTTCCTTGGCAACGTGCGTTCGTCGCCAACCTTAGGACATCAGAAACATCTCAAAAAGGTAAAGATGAGGCCTGAAGGTGATATTACACGTCTGCGACCGTGCCGCTACCACCCGCTCACGTCTGCTGCATCCTTAAGCGGACGAATGCCTGCCATACGAGCCTTTTCAAAAGAAATACGCGCACAAAGACCCCAAGGCCGAAACATTCGCCCCGCCCGGTCCGACCGCCCGAAAAGCCCGCCGCGTTGCAACCAGACCCCGTCGGGCAACATCGTCATGCGGTGAAACAGGGCGCTATGGCTCAGCACGAACAGCGTCACCGGATAGCCCTGCGCCGCCAGTCGCGCGGCACGGCGGCGCAGATCGCGCCGCCACCACCCCCGCCCGGCCAGACAGACCGGCGACCGGGGGGCCTCTGTGACAAAGGCGCAAAAGGGCGGCGGGTCGCCGCGCAGCGGGGCGGGCGGGGTCAACGGGGCCCGCAGCCCCTCGGCGATACCCGCGTCCAGCCCACGCAGCAGGCCGGCGACATCGCGCGGTTCTATCCGGCCGGACACCATGTGGCCGATCAGCACCCGGCGCTGGCCGGTCCGCAGGTCACAAAGAGCGGCGTCGTGATCGTCCTCGGGCGCGAATTTGCGTATGTACCGCGCCGAGGACGCGCCGATATCGTGCAGGCTGCGCGGGGCACGGTCGAAGCGACGGCGCGCACTGGGGGCGTACCCATGATGGACCTGGGCCAACGGCACGATCGCCGTCACCGCACCGGCCCGCGCCAGGCGCATGTTCACATCGGTTTCATCCAGAAAATAGCGATAGCCGGGATCAAACCCACCCATCTCGGCCAGGACCGCACGGCGAAAGGCCATGTTCGTGCCCTCGGTTCGGATCGCACGGCCGGGACCGCCCCGATGCAGGCTGGGCATCTCGCCCGGAACCGACAGCGCAAAGTGTCGCCCACAGGCATCGGCCCAGCGCGCCCGCCACTGAAAAGAGATCCCGTTGCGGCCGCGCACATAACCGCCCGCCGCGGCCACCTGCGGATCGTCAAAGGGCGCCACCAGATGCGACAGCCAGCTATGCTCGGCCACGGCATCGTCGTCGATAAAGGCCACGATATCGCCCGCGGCCAGGGCCAGCCCGGCGTTGCGCGCCGCCGAAATCCCGGCGGCATCGACCTGAACCGTCTTGATCCGGCCGATCAGCCCCGCCTTTGCGATCGCCGCCAGGCCAGGGGCGTCGGCGGCCACGATCACCTCGAACGGGCGATAATCCTGAAAGCGCAGCGCGGTCAGACATAGGGTTAGCGCCGCGGGCCGCCGGTGACTGGCAATCACCACCGAAACCCTGGGCGCTGCCCTCATGGCAGGGACATCTCGGCCATCATCGCCTCGATCCGGGGCACGTCCTGCGGGTTGTTCAATTCCCAGAACTGGCGGCCGCGCGCCTGAACCTCGACGCACAGAACCGGGCGCTCACGCTCTAGAAAGCGCAACTGCTCCAGCCCCTCCAGCTGCTCCAGCGGACCGGCCTGCCAGCGTGGATAGGCGGCCAGCGCCGAGGGACGATAGGCATAGACGCCGACATGGTGAAACACCGGGGTGTCCGCGTCATCGTCATAGGTTTGCCCGGTATACGGGATTACCTCTTTGGAAAAATACAGCGCGCGCCGGTCCCAGCCGAACACCGCCGTCGTCCCGCCCACGCGACCGGCGCGGCGATCCTCCAACAGCGCGCTCAGCGCGCGGCCATCACAGCGCAGCACCGGGGATGCCACCTCGGCCAGCGGATCGGCGCGCAGGCCGGACACCAGATCCTCGACGAACCAGGCAGGGGTCAACGGCGCGTCACCTTGCAGGTTGACCACGATGTCATAGCCACCGCCCAGCGCATCGAACGCCTCGGCGACGCGCTCGGTCCCGTTGGCGCAGTGCTCGGACGTCATCACGACCTCGGCGCCAAACGCCTGGGCGGCATCGCGGATGCGATCATCGTCGGTGGCCACCACCACGCGGTCGATGCCCGCGACCGCCTGCGCGGCCAGCCAGGAGCGTTCGATCAGGGACTTTTCCTGCCCGTTTGCCCCCCGCAACGTGACCAGGGGCTTGCCCGGATAGCGGGTCGAGGCATAGCGGGCGGGAATGACGATCAGGACCGACATCAGGCCCCCTTCAGCGCCACGCCGGGCGCATAGGCGATAAAGAACGGGTTGTCATAGCCCGGCTTGCCATAGACCAGCGGGGTGTGATCATCGAACCGCACCACGCGGCCGCCGGCCCCCGACAGGACCGCGTGACCGGCGGCGGTGTCCCATTCCATGGTGCGGCCCAAACGGGGGTAAAGGTCGGCCTCGCCCGTGGCGACCAGGCAGAATTTCAGCGACGATCCGGCACTGGTCATGTCGCGCACGGCATATTTGGCGATGTAGTCATCGGTTGCCTGGTCGCGGTGGGATTTCGACGCGACCACGATCAACGCCGCGTTGTCGGGCTGTGACACCGCGATGGGCGTGACCGGACCGGGCGCATCCACCGCCAGATCGCCGGTTTCCTCGACCGAGACGCCATCGGCACGGGTGTAGAACAGCCGCCCCTTGGCCGGTGCATAGACAACGCCGCGCACCGGAACGCCCTCCTCGACCCAGGCGATGTTCACGGTGAACTCTCCGCGCCGCTTGATGAATTCCTTGGTGCCGTCCAACGGATCGACGATCAGAAAGTTCGCCGCATTTTCGCTATGGCTGTCGGCCTGTTCCTCGGTCACGATCAGGGTGTCGGGAAAGGCCTGCGCCAGTTCCGCCGAGATCAGCGCATCGGCGGCCTCGTCGGCCTCTGTCACCGGGCTTTCGTCCGACTTGGTGCGCACTTCGAAATCCGGGGCGCCATAGATCTGCATGATCCGTGCCCCGGCCAAAAGCGCCGCCCGCCGCATCACGGCCTCAAGCTTGTCATAATCCAAGAGCACTCTCCCCATGGCGCGCAAGTTGTAAGAAAATGGCAAGTCCCTTATGCTTGTCTGGCTGCAGAACGGCAAGCGCGGCCAACGCGCCCTTACGAGCGGTAGAGTCAATGTTTCAGGCCAGCAGATCCAAGTCGACCACGATGGGCGGGTTCCGCCTGTTGGGCCTGATCTATCACGGCTCGGTGCGTCAAATCCGAAAGAGCCATGGCAACGCCATCATCGGGCTGCTGATGAACATGTTGCAGACCGTCATCCTGGTCGGTGCATTCTACATCATGTTCTCGGTGCTGGGCATGCGCGGGAACGCCCTGCGGGGCGACTTCCTGCTTTACCTGATGTCGGGCGTCTTTCTTTTCCTGACCTTCAACAAGACCATGGGTGCGGTCCTGGGATCCGAGGGGCCGACCTCGCCGATGATGCAACACGCGCCGATGAACACGATCGTCGCCATCGCCTCGGCGGCGCTGAGCACGCTTTACATCCAGATCCTGTCGATGTTCTTCGTCGGCTTTATCTATCATGCCGCGTTTTCGCCGATCACGATTTACGACCCGGTCGGCGCCGCCATGATGCTGCTGCTTTCGTGGTTCTCGGGGCTGTCGTTCGGCATGGTTTTCCTGGCGCTCAAGCCGTGGTTTCCCGGGTTCGTCAGCCTGGCCGCCCTGCTCTATCAACGGGTCAACATGATCGCCTCGGGGAAAATGTTCGTGGCCAACACATTGCCCAGCACGATGCTGGCGATGTTTGACTGGAACCCGTTGTTTCACTGTATCGACCAGGCGCGGGGCTTTACGTTCATCAACTACAACCCGCATTTCTCGTCGATCTCATATCCGTTCTATTTCAGCGTGGCGCTGATCATGATCGGCCTGATGGGCGAGTTCTATACGCGCAAGTTTGCCTCGGCCAGCTGGTATGCCCGCCGCTAATCCACCACCCGCAGCGTCAGGTTGATCCGCCCGCCCCGCGCCAGCAGGCTCGAGGATCCCGCGCGCAGCCGGTCCACCCCGTGATGGACCAGGCGCGCGGCACCGCCCATCACCAGCACATCGCCCGAGTCCAGCCAAAGGCTCTGGGTCGGGCCGCCACGCTGGATATTGCCGATCCGAAAAAGCGCCGAATCCCCCAGCGACACCGACACGACCGGCCAGTCGAAATCGGCCTCGTCGCGGTCCTGGTGCATGCCCATGCGCGCATCCGCATCGTAATAGTTCACCAGGCAACAGTCGGGCCGCCGGTCCAGCCCGGTGATCGCGTCCCACACCGCCAGCACACTGGCCGGGATCGGCGGCCAGGCGCCGCCTGCGGGATGGTGCGGCGCATAGCGATACCCGCGCCGGTCCGACACCCAGCCATAGCGCCCGGCCGAGGTCATCCGCACGCTCATCTTGCGGCCGAACCGCGTCTCGGGCCGGATCAGCGGGGCGGCCCGGATGACGCCGCGCAGATCCTCCAGCATGTCCTGTTGGGCCGCCCCGTCCAACCAGCCCTTGAACACAGCGACGCCGCGCAGCGTCAGGGTTGGGGCGGGCGTGGGGGTGTGTGCGGGCGATGACATGGCCGGGAACCTCACATTTCTGTCATTTACGCGGCTTGCAGGGTCATGGACCCCTCCTTATATACCCCCAAGACACGGGCCAGGGGATCCTTCCTGACCCGTTTGGGATCGGGGGGCAGGGGCCTTTTCAGGGCCTGCACCCCACAACATCGCCGAAGAAGAGGTAACACACATGGCCAAAGTCATCGGGATCGACCTTGGAACGACCAATTCCTGCGTCGCCATCATGGACGGCGCCCAGCCGCGCGTGATCGAGAATGCCGAGGGTGCGCGCACGACGCCCTCTATCGTCGCCTTTACCGACAACGAACGTCTGGTCGGCCAGCCCGCCAAGCGGCAGGCCGTCACCAACCCCGACAACACCATCTTTGCCGTCAAGCGCCTGATCGGGCGCCGGGCCGACGACCCCGAAGTGACCAAGGACAAAAAGCACGTTCCCTATTCCATCGTGGATGGCGGCAACGGCGATGCCTGGGTCGAGGTCAAGGGCGAGAAATACAGCCCCAGCCAGGTCTCGGCCTTTATCCTGCAAAAGATGAAGGAAACCGCCGAGAGCTATCTTGGCGAAGAAGTCACCCAGGCCGTCATCACCGTGCCCGCCTATTTCAACGACGCCCAGCGTCAGGCGACCAAGGATGCCGGCAAGATTGCCGGCCTCGAGGTGCTGCGCATCATCAACGAGCCGACCGCGGCCGCGCTGGCCTATGGTCTGGACAAGAAAGAAACCCGCACCATCGCGGTCTATGACCTGGGCGGCGGGACCTTCGACATCACCATCCTGGAAATCGACGATGGCCTGTTCGAGGTGAAATCCACCAACGGGGACACGTTCCTGGGCGGCGAAGATTTCGACATGCGCATCGTCGCCTACCTGGCCGACGAGTTCAAAAAGGAGCACGGCGTCGATCTGTCCAAGGACAAGATGGCCCTGCAGCGCCTGAAAGAGGCCGCCGAAAAGGCCAAGATCGAACTGTCCTCTTCGTCCCAGACCGAGATCAACCAGCCGTTCATCTCGATGGACAAGGACTCTGGCACGCCGCTGCACATGGTGATGAAGCTGACCCGCGCCAAGCTGGAAAGCCTGGTGTCCGACCTGATCAAGAACTCGATCAAGCCGTGCCAGGCCGCGCTGAAGGATGCCGGTCTGTCGACCTCGGATATCGACGAGGTGGTTCTGGTCGGCGGCATGACCCGCATGCCCCGCGTCATGGAAGAGGTGACCAAGTTCTTTGGGAAAGAGCCGCACAAGGGCGTCAACCCCGATGAGGTCGTGGCCATGGGTGCCGCGATCCAGGCCGGCGTTCTGCAAGGCGACGTCAAGGACGTGGTTCTGCTGGATGTCACCCCGCTGTCGCTGGGGATCGAAACCCTGGGCGGCGTCTTTACCCGCCTGATCGACCGCAACACCACGATCCCCACCAAGAAGAGCCAGATCTTCTCGACCGCCGAGGACAACCAGTCGGCGGTGACGATCCGGGTGTTCCAGGGCGAACGGGAAATGGCGTCCGACAACAAGATGCTGGGCCAGTTCAACCTCGAGGACATCCCGCCGGCCCCGCGCGGCATGCCCCAGATCGAGGTGACCTTTGACATCGACGCCAACGGCATCGTGTCGGTGTCCGCCAAGGACAAGGGCACTGGCAAGGAACACCAGATCACGATCCAGGCTTCGGGCGGTCTGTCCGACGAGGACATCGAAAAGATGGTCAAAGAGGCCGAGGCCAACGCCGAGGCCGACAAGGATCGCCGCGAACTGGTGGAAACCCGCAACCAGGCCGAAAGCCTGATCCACTCGACCGAGAAATCGGTGGCAGAGCATGGCGACAAGGTCGACCCCTCGACCGTCGAGGTGATCGAACTGGCCATTGCCGCGCTGAACGACACGCTGGAAACCAACGATGTCGGCAAGATCAAGGGCGGCATCCAGAACGTGTCCGAAGCCGCGATGAAGCTGGGCGAGGCGATCTACAAAGCCCAGCAGGAAAGCGCCGGCGAGGCCGATGCCGAGCCCTCGGATGAGCCCAGCGGTGTGGACGAGGACATCGTCGACGCCGAGTTCGAGGATCTGGATGACGACAAGCGCTCGTAAGCGCGATGTGAACACAAGCGGCCGGCCCGGGAAACCGGGCCGGCCCGCGCGTTCCCGACAAAAGGGCAGCTGATGTCAAAGCGCGATTTCTACGAGGTTCTTGGACTGGGTCGTGGCGCCTCGGCCGACGAGTTGAAAAAGGCCTATCGCAAAAAGGCCAAGGAACTGCACCCCGATCGCAACGCGGACAACCCGCAGGCCGAGTCGCAGTTCAAAGAGATCAACGAGGCCTACGAAATACTCAAGGATCCCGACAAGAAGGCCGCCTATGACCGCTATGGCCATGCGGCATTCGAGGGGGGCATGGGCGGCGGTCCGCGTCCCGGTCAGGGATACGGTCAGGGCGATTTCGCCTCGGCCTTTTCCAACGTGTTCGACGATCTTTTCGGGGACTTCATGGGTGGCGGTGCCGGGCCCGGTGGGCGTCAGCGCGCCAGCCGCGGGTCGGACCTGCGCTATAACCTGCGCGTGACCCTCGAAGAGGCCCATGCAGGGCTGCAAAAGATGATCAAGGTGCCCGGTTCGGTCGCCTGCGATGTGTGCAACGGCACCGGCGCAGAGGGCGGATCGGAACCCAGCACCTGCCCGACCTGCTCTGGCATGGGCAAGGTGCGCGCCCAGCAGGGCTTTTTCACCGTGGAACGCACCTGTCCCACCTGTGGCGGCGCGGGCCAGATCATCAAGAACCCCTGCAAGGCCTGCGGTGGCGCCGGTCGTGTAGAGAAAGACCGCGCCCTGTCGGTCAACATCCCCGCTGGCGTCGAAACCGGCACCCGCATCCGCCTGGCTGGCGAGGGCGAGGCGGGCCTGCGCGGCGGACCCGCGGGCGATCTTTATATCTTTATCGAGGTGGCGCCCCATGCGCTCTTTGAGCGCGAGGGACTGAATTTGTTCTGCCGCGTGCCGGTGTCGATGGCCGCCGCAGCACTGGGCGGCGAGATCGAGGTGCCGACGATCGACGGCGGCCGTTCGCGGGTAAAGGTACCCTCGGGCAGCCAATCGGGTCGCCAGATGCGCCTGCGCGGCAAGGGAATGCCGGGGCTGCGGGGCGGTGGACAGGGCGATATGTTCATCGAACTGGCCGTGGAAACGCCGGTCAACCTGACCGCCCGTCAGAAAGAGCTGCTGCGCGAGTTCGAAGAGCTCAGCGAAGAGAACAATCCCGAGGGCTCGACCTTTTTCAAGAAAGTGCGCGGCTTTTGGGATGGCATGAAAAGCTGACAACCCCGGTTTTGGGGTGTTAACCCTTCGTTCAGCATAAGGTGCCTAGGGTTGGGCCATGCGCCCGCGTTCACATACCCCCCTGGCCGAACCGCCCCTGCCGCTTTTCGCGGCTGAGGGGGCGGTGGCCGTCCCATCCGCGCCCCCTCATCAGCCGCCTGCCCCCGCCCCTCTGGCGGCCGGCGCGCGGCTGCCGTCCTACCTGCGCGACCACCGAAAACGCCTGCGCGCCCGGTTCATGGACGGCGGCGCCACGGCCATGCCCGATTACGAACTGTTGGAAATGGTCCTGTTTCGCGCCCTGCCCCGGCAGGACGTGAAACCGCTGGCCCGCGCCTTGCTGGACCGTTTCGGCGATTTCAACGGCGTCTTGTCCGCCCCGCCCCCCCGCCTGACCGAGGTCAAGGGCGTCGGCGACTCGGTCCTGGTGGAACTGAAGCTGGTCGAGGCCGCGGCCCACAGGCTGGCGCGCGCCCGCGTGCTGGGCCGTCCGGTGCTGTCAGGCTGGGACGCGCTTTTGGACTATTGCCGCACCACGATGGCGCACCGCGAAACGGAACAGTTCCGCGTGTTGTTCCTGGACCGAAAGAATGTGCTGATCGCGGACGAGGAACAGGCCCGCGGCACCGTCGATCATGTGCCCGTCTACCCGCGCGAGGTTGTCAAACGTGCGCTGGAACTGAATGCTTCGGCCCTGATCCTGGTGCACAACCACCCCTCGGGCGATCCCACGCCGTCCCAGGCCGATATCACCATGACCGAACAGATCGACACCGCCTGTGCTGCGCTGGCGCTGGTGCTGCATGACCACATCATCGTGGGCCGCGCGCGCGAGCTGAGCTTTCGTGCCGAGGGATATCTTTAGCCCCCGGTTCAGCGCAGCCAGACCTCGACCCGGCGGTTGATCAGCCCGCCCCAATCGCTTTGGTCACAGGCCATCGGCAGCGCCTCGCCAAAGGCCTCTACCCGCAGGGTGATGCGCGTATGATCCGCCGCGGTTGCGGCCACCCGCACCGCGTCGCGGACCGCCTCGGCCCGACGTTGGGCGATGCGCTTGTTGACCTCGGCGGGCCCGGCCCCGTCGCTGAAGCCGACAAAGATCACCTCTCGCCCATCGAACAGCCCCGCCTCCAACGCGCGGGCCAGCGCGCCGATGTTTCCATAGGACTGGGCGTCCAGCTCGGTCGAGCCACCGGTGCGGAACCGGAACGTGCTCGTCAGCCGCGACGCCCCCGACAAAACGGCGACCAGGCGCTGCAACTCCTCCAGCGGCACCTCGGGCCCGGCCTGGGCAATCGCCTGCGCCAGACGCTCGCCCTGCTGGGCCATCGGGATCCGTTCGCGCAACTGATCGACGAACCCGGCGCGCCGGATCACCAGCTGCGCCCCCGGCGAGGCCATGTAGTCGATGAATTCGCGCGCAAATAGCGGCAGCCGCCGCGCCGGGGTATACAAAAACAGCGGCGCGACAAAGGGGTAATCCTCAGTCTTGATCGTCCGTCGGTCGGCGATCAGGCGCATCCCGCAGCCGCCCACCAACGGCAACTGCTCCGCCCCGCCCAGCGCCGAGAATCGTGTGACGCCCAGCCCCAGCGGATCGCGCACCACGGCCTGCGCCATCTCGGACGGGCTGTCATGGCGCAGGGCCTCGGCCAGTGGAACCGCCCCGCGCAACAGACGGCCGACCACCGCCTGTTGCAGCCCGTTTCCCCGCCCCAAAAGGTGCAGCGATATCGGTGCATCCGGCCCACCCAGAGGCCCCCAATCGACGATCTGCCCCTTCAGGATGGCGATCAGATCGGCTATCGCCATCTCCTTGACCGGCTGACCGGGCGCCACGACGGGCACGATTGCATCCAGCGCCACGACATAGCGCCGGGCGGGATCGGACAGGTCGCCCAGGTCGGCCTCTTGCCCGCGGCGGATCTCTTCGGCGCGGATCTCGCGCGCAGCCATGACGATATCGGCCTCTTCGGCCACGAGATCGGCAAACCCTTCGTCGGTGCTGCTGACCGCAAGGCCGATTTCGGCCACGGTATTCCCCGCCTCGCGCTCGGCCAAAACAAAGGTTTGCGCGCCCGGCCCGGCGTCGTTGCGACTGACCGACAGGCCCCGCTGGGCGGCATAGGCCTCGATCAGGGCGGGCATCAGAACCTGGCCCAGCGCAGGGGCCCCGGACAGGCGGAACCGGGCGATATAGGCCTCCATGTCGGGACAACCGGGGCCGGTGCAGATCACCCCCTGCCCATCCAGCACCAGCGGGCCATAGACCGTGTCCACCCGGTAGAATTCGCCGTCGAAACTGGTCAGCGTCCCGGTGATCTGAACCGCGCCATCCCGCGAGGTCAGCGTAACATCCTGCGCCGACGCCGGGGCGCCCAAGGCCAGATGAAAAAACGCGGCGAGGGCCGCCGCGTAGGGAAAAATGCGCATGTCAGCAAAAACCGGATCAGGTCACTTGCCGGCAAGTGTCCGGTCTTGGGGCAGGTTTTTCAACACCAGAAATTCACCCAGCGCGTCACAGTCGGGCACATCCAGCACCAGGCGCCGCGTCAGGGTCTGGCCATCGGCATCCGGGAACAGCGTCTCTGCCTCGACATCGCGGCCACAATTGGCGGCGTTCACCTCGACCTCGACCGACAGGCGCAGTGCATGCAGGTCGGCCGGCGCGGAATAGACCTGAACCGACCGGCCCCCGTCGAACATTGGATCACCCAGCTGTGTCATGGACCCGCGCGCACCATTTCCGCGGGGCGCACCGGCCCAAACATGGCCCGGATCGCCATAGCTGGCCCCATCCTCATACGCGTGCAACAGCATTCCGCTCGCGCCTTGGGTCTGCAAGGCCACGCGGGTGATATCCGCGGCCTCGGGCACGGCGACGGCGCGCGACATGGTCGTGCCGTCGGGGAACTCTGCCAGGAAGACCGCGACATCGGCAAATGCCGGCACCGTGACAGAGGCCAGCCCCATGGGGTCGGTGGCAACCGTGAACGACATCATGTCGTGGGTGACGGTTACCAGGCTGTCAGGTTGGCAGGGCGCTGAGATGCTGAGCCGGGCCATCCCCTGCACAGCGGGTGCGGCCTCCAGGCTCGGGCCGCAGGGCAGGCCTGAGGCGCCAAACCGCTCGCCCTCGGACAAAAGGGCGGCCAGCATCGGTTCAGAACGCGGCATGGCGCGGATCTCTGTCGGGACGGTGGCCGCGGGCAGAACAACAGCAACCTCGGGATCCTTGGGCAGATCGGGCAGCGCCGCACGGGTCGGCACGGCCACGGGATCGTTGCTGGCGCGCGCGGCCAGCGGCGTCACCTTTTTCAAACCGTAGATCTTGGTGGCGGGCGCGAAAGCGGGGGCAGAGCTGGCCTGTTCGGGCGCAGATGGATGCTGTCCCAGTTCCATGTATTTTCCCGACGCGATGACCGTGACCACGCACACACCGATCGCCAACAGTTGTCTTTTGCGGTTCATGACAGACTCCTGCCAGAGGTTTCCTGAGGGCAGGTTAGTTTGCGAACCGGGCGAAGACGTGGCGCGGATGTGGGGGATTTCAGGCCTTGGGTCCGGGAATAAGGCTCACACCAGCTGCCCGTGGCAGTGCTTGAATTTCTTTCCCGACCCGCAGGGGCATGGGTCATTTCGACCCGGAGTGCCCCAGGTTTCGGGGCGGGTTTCGTCGAATCCCTCGGTCGCGCCTTCCTGGGGGACCGGCGCGGCCCCGGGGGCGGGCGCATGTTGCGGGGTGGCCTGATCGGCGGCAGCGTTGCTGCGGGCCTGCTGCTCTTCGAGCTGGCGCATCATCTCGGCCTGCTCTTCCTCGGTCAGCGGACGGATCTGGCCCAGCTTGCGGGTCACATCCTCGCGCAGGCTGTTCAGCATCGTCTCGAACAGGGCAAAACTCTCGCTCTTGTATTCGTTCAGCGGGTCGCGCTGGGCATAGCCCCTGAACCCGACGACAGAACGCAGGTGTTCCAGCGTCAGCAGATGTTCGCGCCATTTCGCGTCAATCGCCTGCAACAGCATCTGTTTTTCGACATTGCGCATCGTCTCGGGGCCGAACTGTGCCGCCTTGGCCGCCATCGACTCGTCCGAGGCATCATAAAGACGCTCGCGGATGTCGTTGTCGTCCACGCCCTCTTCATCGGCCCATGCGGCAACCGGCACGTCGATGTTCAAATGCTCTACCACCGCATCGTGCAGCGCCTGGGTATCCCATTGGTCGGCATACGATCGCGGCGGCATAAAGGTTTCCACCAGATCATCGATCACCTGGTGGCGCATGTCCCGTGCGATCTCGGACAGGTCGGCGGCCTCCATGATCTCGCGGCGCTGGCCGAAGATGACCTTGCGCTGTTCGTTCATCACGTCATCGAATTTCAACAGCTGCTTGCGGATGTCGAAATTGCGCCCCTCGACCTTGGCCTGGGCCTTTTCGAGGGATTTGTTCACCCAAGGGTGCACGATCGCCTCGCCCTCTTTCATCCCCAGCGAGGACAGCACCTTTTCAAGCCGCTCAGAGCCAAAGATCCGCATCAGGTCATCTTCGAGCGACAGGAAGAAGGCCGACCGCCCGGGGTCGCCCTGACGGCCTGAACGGCCGCGCAACTGGTTGTCGATGCGCCGGGATTCGTGGCGTTCGGTGGCCAGAACGAACAGCCCACCCGCGGCCAGGACCTTTTCCTTTTCATCGGCATGCTCGGCCTCGATGCGGGCGCGGATCTGGTCGGGATGGGCGTCGGGATCGGCGGCCAGCGCCTCCATCACCTTCATCTCGACATTGCCGCCCAACTGGATGTCGGTGCCGCGACCCGCCATGTTGGTGGCGATGGTTACGGCACCCAGCCGACCGGCCTCGGCGACGATCTTGGCCTCTTGCTCGTGGTGGCGGGCGTTCAGCACGTTATGCTCGATCCCGGCGGACTTGAGCATCTCGGACAGCATCTCGGATTTCTCGATCGAGGTGGTGCCGACCAGGACCGGCTGGCCACGATCGTGGGCCTCGTGGATGGTTTCGACGATGGCGGCCAGTTTCTCACGGGCGGTGCGATAGACGGCGTCATGCTCGTCCTTACGCGCGATGGGGCGGTTGGTGGGCACCTCGACCACGCCCAGCCCATAGATCTGCATGAATTCCTCGGCCTCGGTGACGGCCGTGCCGGTCATCCCGGCCAGCTTGTCATAGAGGCGAAAGTAGTTCTGGAAGGTGACAGAGGCCAGGGTCACGTTCTCGGGCTGGATCTTGACGCCCTCTTTGGCCTCGATGGCCTGGTGCAGACCGTCGCCCAGGCGCCGCCCCTGCATCATCCGGCCGGTAAATTCGTCGATCAACATCACCTCGCTGTTGCGAACGATGTAATCCTTATCCTTCTGGAACAGCTTATGCGCCTTGAGGGCCTGTGTCGCATGGTGGACGATGGTCGTGCTTTCGGGATCATACAGCGACTGACCCTCGGGCAGGATGCCCAGTTCCAGCAGCCGGTTTTCCATGAATTCGTTACCCTCTTCGGTGAAGGTGACGTTGCGGGTCTTTTCGTCCAGCTTGAAATGCTCGTCCGTGATCTCGGGGACGACCTTGTCCAGCGTGACATACAGCTCTGACCGGTCCTGGCTGGGGCCCGAGATGATCAGCGGCGTGCGCGCCTCGTCGATCAGGATCGAGTCGACCTCGTCCACGATGGCAAAGTTGTGGCCGCGCTGGGCCATGTCCGACAGCTCGGACTTCATGTTGTCGCGCAGATAGTCGAAACCCAGCTCGTTGTTGGTGGCATAGGTGATGTCGGCGGCATAGGCGGCGCGCTTTTCATCCTCGGGCTGCCAGGGATAAACGACGCCCGTGGTCATCCCGAGGGCCGCGTAAACCTTGCTCATCCATTCGGCGTCGCGCTTGGCCAGATAGTCGTTCACGGTGACGATGTGCACGCCCTTGCCGGTCAGCGCGTTCAGATAGGCGGGGAAGGTGGCGACAAGGGTCTTGCCCTCGCCGGTCTTCATCTCGGCGATGTTGCCCTGGTGCAGAAAGATCCCACCCTTGAGCTGCACGTCAAAGGCACGCAGGCCCAGCGCGCGGCGCGCCCCCTCGCGGCAGTTGGCAAAGGCCTCGGGCAGCAGGTCGTCCAGGCTTTCGCCCGATTGGGCGCGGCGGGCAAGTTCCTGGGTTTTTTGCTTCAGCCCCTCGTCGGTCAGCGCCTCGAACTCGGGCTCCAGCTCGTTGATGCGGGCCACCAGTGGACGGACCGATTTGACCTTGCGATCATTCGGCGTTCCAAAGACCTTTTTGGTGAGTGTTCCAATGCCCAGCATGTTTTCCCCGCGGCGGATGCGTATCTGACAGGATCTTGTTCGAAGGACGCCTTGCCCACCCCTCGATGCGCCAATAGAACTGGCCGTGAGATTGGCGTTCGGCCCTAATGATCACAAGCGATGTAAGGGGCCACCAGAATAGTGTCAACGTCGCCCTACCGCGCGGCCGAAAGGAGTTGCCCCGATGCCCAAAGTCCTCAAACCGTTGCTCGCACTCGCCCTGAGCGCGGGACTGGCGCTGCCCGTGGCCGCCGAAGAGATCAGCGCGAACACTGTCGTGGCCACGGTCGGCAAGACCGAAATCACCTTGGGGCACATGATCGTGCTGCGTGCCCAGCTGCCCAACGAGTATCAGCAACTGCCCGATGATGTCCTTTACACGGCCGTTCTGGACCAGTTGATCCGCCAAAGCGCCGTTGTGGACGCCATCGGCGATGACCTGTCGCTGGGCGCGAAACTGGCGCTGGAAAACGAACGCCGGTCGTTCCTGGCCGGCGAGGCCCTGTCGCGCATCGCCGAGGAGGCCGTCACCGACGAGTCCGTGCAGGCCGCCTATGATGCGATCTACGGGAATGCCGAACCCACCAAGGAATACCGCGCCGCCCACATCCTGGTCGCAACCCAGCAAGAGGCCGCCGCCATCCTGGACGAGCTGAAGGCAGGCGCCGATTTCGCCGAGCTGGCGAAAGAGAAATCCACCGGCCCCTCGGGCCCCAACGGCGGCGATCTGGGCTGGTTCAGCGCCGGCATGATGGTCAAACCCTTTGAGGATGCGATCCTGGGCATGGAACCGGGCAGCCTGGCAGGTCCGATCGAAACCCAATTCGGCTGGCATGTGATCAAGCTGGACGAAACCCGTCTGCAAGACGCCCCCGCCCTGGGCGACGTGCGCGCCGAGCTGATCCAAAGCATCCAGACCGAAGCCATGGAAAAGGCGCTGAACGAGATGACCGAAAAGGCCGAGGTCACCCGGACCGAGGTTGAAATCGACCCCGCGCTTCTCAAAGATCGCGACCTGCTCAGCCAATAGCCGCCCATCACGGAGGCCCCCATGGCCAAGTCCAAGAAAAAAATCGACACCAAGGCGAAATCCAAGCTCCAGCCGCTGAAGCGCGAGGTCAAGCGGTTGCGAAAAGAGTTGGATGCCGTGGGCACGGCCCCGGCCAGCCCGGGCCCCACGATCTCGCCACTGGCCCCTGCGGGCGGGTTTCCCGACCTGCCGGTGATCGCCGGGGCCGAGTTTGCCGCCGTTGCCGCGGGGGTGCGCTATAATGGTCGGATGGACGTGATGATGGCGCGTCTGGCGCCGGGCACGGCGATGGCCGGGGTCTTTACCCGTTCGGCCACACGCGCAGCCCCCGTGCTGGATTGCGAGGCCAAGATCGGCCAACCCGCGGGTCCGCGCCAGGGGGCGGCAATCGTGGTCAACTCGGGCAACGCCAACGCCTTTACCGGGGCAAATGGCGCCGAGGCGGTGCATGCCATCACGACCGCCACAGCCGCCGCCGCGGGGGTGCCCGAGGGGCGGGTTTTCACCAGTTCGACCGGCGTGATCGGCGAGCCGCTGCCCCACGAACGGATCACCGCCGTTCTGGGCGATCTGGCCACCAATCTGTCGCCGCTGGGCCTGCCCCAGGCCGCCCGCGCGATCATGACCACCGACACCTTCCCCAAGGGGTCAGCCGCAACGCTGGACATCGACGGCCAAGAGGTGCGCATCGCCGGGATCGCCAAGGGGTCCGGCATGATCGCGCCGGACATGGCGACCATGCTGGTCTACATCTTTACCGACGCCAAGGTGGCCCAGCCGGTTCTGCAACGGATGCTGTCGCGGCTGACCGACGAGACCTTTAACTGCATTACTGTGGATGGCGATACCTCGACCTCGGATGCGCTGTTGCTGGCCGCGACGGGCAAGGCCAAGGCCCCCGAGATCACCGATCTGCGCAGCACATCCGGTCGGGCCTTTGCCGCCGCGCTGAGGGGCGTGATGATGGATCTGGCCCATCAGGTCGTCAAGGATGGCGAGGGCGCGACGAAATTCGTCGAGGTCGCCGTGACCGGCGCCGCCAGCAAGGCCGACGCCCACAAGGTCGCCATGGCGATCGCCAACTCTCCGCTGGTCAAGACCGCCATCGCGGGCGAGGATCCCAACTGGGGCCGCGTCGTGATGGCCGTGGGCAAATCCGGCGCGCGCGCGGATCGCGACACCCTGTCGATCCGGTTCGGCGATATCCTGGTGGCGGAAAACGGCTGGGTTGCGCCTGGCTATTGTGAGGAGGCAGGTGCCGCCTACATGCGCCAGGCCGAACTGGTGATCGGGGTCGATCTGGGCCTGGGCACCGGGACGGCGACCGCCTGGACCTGCGATCTGACGCACCGCTATATCGACATCAACGCCGACTACCGGTCATGAAGCTGGTTCTTGTCGCCGCGGTGGCGCTGATCGACGCGGACGGGCGGGTGCTGTTGGCCCAGCGCCCCGAGGGCAAGTCGATGGCGGGTCTGTGGGAATTCCCCGGTGGCAAGGTCGAGCCAGGCGAAACCCCCGAGGCCGCGCTGATGCGCGAACTGAAGGAAGAGCTGGGCATCGACACCTGGTCCAGTTGCCTGGCACCGCTCAGCTTTGCCAGCCACAGCTATGACGATTTCCATCTGATGATGCCGCTGTTTGCCTGCCGCAAATGGCAGGGCCAGCCGCATGGACATGAGGGGCAGGCGTTGAAATGGGTGCGCGCGCGCGATCTGCGCGACTATCCGATGCCAGCGGCCGACATCCCGCTGATTCCCGTCCTGCAGGACTGGCTATAGCCTGGGCCGGGGCAACGTGATGCCCCTGCGGCGAAATTTAGATTAGGCACGGGGCCCGTTTCGCGGCACACTGCGCGCCATCTATCTGGGGGCTAGAAATGATTAAAACCATCGTTCTGGGCAGCTGCGTGTCTGTCCAAGGCGCATTCGTGCGGACCCTGCCCAACGGCAAGGTCGTCGTTCAGGTCGGAAAGCGCCTGTTCGAGGGCATGCCGGTCGGCCAAACCGCCTGAGGCGGGCAAGGTGTCCCGATTCAATCTGCTGACAAACGAAACGGGGCGCCCACTGGGCGCCCCTTTCTCATGCCCTGACCGTCAGGATCAATCGAGCGTGCGCTCGATCTCCTGCCGCTCGAAAATCTCGATCACATCGCCGGGGCGGATGTCGTCGTAATTTTCAAAGGCCATGCCGCATTCCTGGCCCGACTGGACCTCGGCGACCTCGTCCTTGAAGCGCTTGAGCGTTTTCAGCGTCCCCTCGTGGATCACCACATCGTCGCGCAGCAGGCGAACACCGGCCGACCGGCGGGCCACGCCCTCGGTCACAAGGCAGCCTGCAACCTTGCCAACATGCGAGACCTTGAAGACCTCTTTGATCTTGGCATAGCCGATAAAGGTCTCGCGGATCTCTGCCGACAGCAGGCCCGAGGCCGCCGCCTTGATGTCGTCCACCAGGTCGTAGATCACGCTGTAATAGCGGATCTCGACACCCTTTTGGTTGGCGGCACTGCGCGCCGGGGCGTTGGCCCGGACGTTGAAGCCCACGATCGGCGCGCCCGATGCCTCGGCCAGGCCGACATCGGTCTCTGTGATGGCGCCGACGCCGGCATGCAGGATGCGCACCCGAACCTCGTCGTTGCCGATCTTTTCCATCGCCTGAACGATCGCCTCGGCAGAGCCCTGCACGTCGGCCTTCATCAGAATCGGCAGTTCGGCGACGTTCTTGTCCTCTTTGGCCTTGGCCAAAAGCTGGTCCAACGTCGTCGCGGCACCCGCGGCGGCCCGTTTGTTCTTGGCCGCCTGTTCGCGGTATTCGGCGATCTCGCGGGCCTGGGCCTCGGTATCGACCACGTTCAGGACATCGCCCGCCTCGGGTGTTCCGTTCAGGCCCAGAACCTCGACCGGGACCGACGGACCGGCCTCTTTGACGCGCTCGCCCTTGTCGTTGATCAACGCGCGGACCTTCCCCCACTGCTCGCCCACGACGAAGATATCGCCCTGGTGCAGCGTGCCGTTCTGGATCAGAACGGTGGCCACGGGGCCACGGCCGACATCCAGTTGCGCCTCGATCACGGCGCCTTGAGCGGCGCGGGTCGGGTTGGCGTGCAGTTCCAGAATCTCGGCCTGCAACGCGATGGCTTCCAGCAGCTCGTCCAGGCCCTGACCGCTCTTGGCGGACACCTCGACATCCTGCACCTCACCCGACATGGCCTCGACGACCACCGAGTGCTGCAACAGGTCCGTGCGCACCTTGGTCGGGTTGGCCTCGGGCTTGTCGCACTTGTTGATGGCGACGATCATCGGGACGCCGGCGGCCTTGGCGTGGTTGATCGCCTCGATGGTCTGCGGCATCACCGCGTCATCGGCAGCCACCACCAGAACGACGATATCCGTCACCTGGGCCCCACGGGCCCGCATCGAGGTAAACGCCGCGTGGCCGGGCGTATCAAGGAAGGTCAGCAGCGCACCGCCATCGGTTTTCACCTGATAGGCGCCGATATGCTGGGTAATGCCCCCCGCCTCTCCGGCGACGACCTTGGCGTTTCGAATCGCATCCAGCAGCGATGTCTTGCCGTGGTCCACATGGCCCATGATCGTAATGACCGGCGGGCGCGGTTTCAGGTCTTCGGGCCGATCCTCGACCGAGTCGATCACCTGTTCCACGTCCGAATCCGAGACTCGCACGACCTTGTGGCCGAACTCTTCGACCAACAGCTCGGCGGTATCGGCGTCGATCGGCTGGTTCTGGGTGACCATCATGCCCATCTGCATCAGCGACTTGACCACATCGGCGGCGCGCACGGCCATACGGTTGGCCAGCTCTTGCACCACAATGGTTTCGGGCACCTGCACATCGCGCACGACCTTTTCGCGCGCGTCCGCACCGCCCATCGCCTTTTGGCGCATGCGTTCCTGTTTGCGCTTCATGGCGGCCATCGAGCGATGCCGCCCACCCTCGCCGCCGGTCAGCGCCTGGCTGACGGTCAGCTTGCCCGAACGACGGCTGTCGTCCTTGGCCTTGGCGTTACGCGCGGGGCGATCGTCGCGGGCGTCACGCTCGCGGTCGGTCTTGCGCGGGGCGGGCTTTCCGGACTCGGGTTGGGCCGCCTGGGCATCTGCCGGGCTGGGGGCGGGCGCGGCGGCGGGGGCCGCGGGACGCTTGCGCGCCTCTTCGGCCTCGCGCTGCTTGCGCTCTTCCTCTTCGGCCTTGCGCCGGGCAGCTTCCTCGATCTCGCGCTGTTCGCGTTCCTTGGCCTCGGCCTCGTCGCGGCGGCGCTGGCGATCTTCCTCGCGGCGCTTCTCTTCGTCCTGGCGTTGCTGGGCGTCATCGGCCTCGCGTGCCTTGGCAGCCTGAAGCGCCTTGAGACGGCGTTCCATCTCGGAATCGGAAATGCCTGCGGGTCGCCGCGACGGGTTGCCCGCAGACCCTGCGGCACCGCTGCCGCCGGACTTGGCCGCGCCGGGCTTGGGGACGACGACGCGCTTGCGCTTGGTCTCGACCACCACGTTCTTGGTGCGGCCATGGCTGAAGCTCTGCTTCACCTGACCGGAACGGGGGCCGCTGCGCAAACCGAGTGTCTTCTTGTCGTCACTATCGCTCATAAGGTCTTCAACCCTTTCCAGGGGCAGATCCCCCGTCTTCACTTCGCACGCCCGAAAGCTTGGCGGCATCCTCTACTACACGTTTAGTGAGTCCGCCAGCCGCAAGCGCGCCATGTATCACATGTTCCCGTCCGAAAGCCAAACCCAATTCATGGGCGCTCAGACAGCCGATAAACGCACCAGACGGGTGCGGGGGCCTGAGCTTGGACTTGCCGCGCTCGGACCCGTCGCTGGACTGGATCAACACCTCTGCGGTGCCTGCATCCAGCCAGCCCTTGACCTTTTCATAGCCAGCCACCGCCAACCCGGCCTTGCGCGCCAGCGCCAGACCGTCGGTGACCCGCCGCAACAATCCCGTCTCGACCTGGGCGACCAGATCCTCGGGCACGGTGACCGCCTGTTTCGCACCGCGCGCGAACAACCGCCGCTTGATCGCCGTTTCCAGCGCGGCGCGGTTGGCCGCCACCCAGATGCCCCGACCGGGCAGTTTGCCCATGATGTCGGGCACGATCTGCCCGTCGGGACCGACCACGAACCGGATCAAGCCACCCTTGGGCTGCACCTCGCCCGTGGCGATACAGCGCCGTTCAGGCTCTTGGGCGGTCTTTCGGGCCCCTCCACGGGTCATGGCCGGCGCTCCGAGGCCTGCGATCAGGCCTCGGCCTCCTCGGTGGCGTCATCCGCGTCGGCGTCGGCTTCCTCGGCCTCGGGCTCCAGCTCGGTCGGATCGACCCAGCCCAGCAGCACGCGGGCGGTCATCACCATGTTCTGTGCCTCTTCCAGAGAGACATCGAACTTTTCGAGCAGGCCGTCATCCTTGACGCGCTCGCCATCGACGGTGGTCCAGCCGCCGGCCAACTCCCAGTCGGCGCAGGTGGCGAAATCTTCCAGCGTCTTGATGCCGTCCTCGGCCAGCGCCTCGATCATCTGGGGTGTCAGACCCTCGAATTCAACCAGGCTGTCCTCGACGCCCAGCTCGCGGGCATGTTCCATCGCCTTGCGGTTCTGCTCTTCGAGGTTGTCGCGGGCCCGGGCCTGCAACTCGGCCGCGGTGGCCTCGTCCACGCCGTCGATCACCAACAGCTCGTCCTGGTCGACATAGGCGACCTCTTCGAGCGAGGTGAACCCCTCGGACACCAGCAACTGGGCAAAGAACTCGTCCAGGTCCAGCGCCTCCATAAAGAGGTTGGTGCGCTCTTCGAACTCGGCTTGGCGGCGTTGGCTTTCCTCGGCCTCGGTCATGATGTCGATGTCCAGACCCGTCAGCTGGCTGGCCAACCGCACGTTCTGACCGCGCCGGCCAATGGCCAGCGACAGCTGCTCGTCGGGCACGACGACCTCGATCTTGCCGGCCTCTTCGTCGATGACCACCTTGGACACCTCGGCCGGTTGCAGCGCGTTGACCAGGAAGGTCGCCTGATCCTCGTTCCACGGGATGATGTCGATCTTTTCACCCTGCAACTCGTTCACCACGGCCTGAACACGGCTGCCGCGCATACCCACGCAGGCGCCGACCGGGTCGATCGAGCTGTCATAGGAAATCACGGCGATCTTGGCGCGCGACCCCGGATCACGGGCGACGGCCTTGATCTCGATGATATTGTCGTAGATTTCCGGCACTTCCATCTTGAACAGCTCGGCCATGAATTCCGGCGCGGTGCGCGACAAGAAGACCTGCGGGCCGCGGGTTTCGTGGCGCACATCCTTGATGAAGCAGCGGATACGGTCGTTCGGGCGATAGCTTTCGCGGCCGATCTTTTCGTTGCGGCGCAGGATGCCCTCGCCACGGCCGATATCGACGATGACGTTGCCGTATTCCTCTCGCTTGACCTGACCGTTGATGATCGTGCCGACGCGGTCCTTGAATTCTTCGTACTGGCGCTCGCGCTCGGCCTCGCGGACCTTTTGCAGGATCACCTGCTTGGCCGACTGCGCGGCGATCCGGCCCATTTCGACCGGCGGCACCTCGTCAACGATGGTATCGCCGATCTTGGGATCGTCGAGATACTGCTTGGCCTGGGCGACGGTCAGCTCGGACTGGTAATTCTCCAGCTCGTCATCGGCGACGACGGTGCGCACGCGGGTAAAGGTGGCCTTGCCGGTCTTGCGATCGATGGCCACGCGGATGTCCATTTCGGACCCATAACGCGACTTGGCGGCACGGGCGAGGCTCTCTTCCATCGCCTGCACGACCAGATCGGGGTCGATCATCTTTTCGCGCGCAACCGCCTCGGCGGTCTGCAACAGCTCCAACTGGTTGGCAGAGGTAATCGCCATCTCTCACTCCTCCTGCGGGACGGCACCTTCGTCCGTCTCGATCTGGTCAAATGCGCTTTCGTCCACGATCCCGGCGGCCTTTCGGGCGCGCAGAACATCGCGGATCAGGTCGTCGGTCAGCACCAGCTTGGCGTCCGACAGCCACTCATACTTCAGGCCGATGGTGATCGGCGTCCCCTCGGGGCCGTCGATCTCGACCAGCACCTCGTCGCCCTCGGTCCCCGCCAGGATCCCCTTGAAGCGACGGCGACCGTCGATCATCTCGGTGGTTTCCAGCTTGCTTTCGTAACCTTCCCAGGTCTCGAAATCCTTGAGCCGGGTCAGCGGGCGGTCGATGCCGGGGCTGGAAACTTCCAGCGTATAGGCCTCTTCGAGGGGATCCTCGACATCCAGCACGGCGGAAACCGCGGTCGAGATCTTGGCGCAATCATCAACCTCGATCCCGCCATCGGGACGCTCGGCCATGATCTGCAAGGTCTTGGTGTTGCCGCCCATCAGCCGAAGGCGCACCAATTCGAACCCCATCCCCTCGATCACGGGGGTCAGGATTTCGGCAAGGCGCCGGTCGATGGCGGTTTTCGCGATGAGGTCGCTCATGGGTTCTGTCCAGGCACAAAAAAACGGGCGCGCGGCCCGTTCAAACTTGTCCGGTGGAGGGTCGGGGGTGGAGGCCGATCCGCCGCTGTTGAACGGGATATAGGGCGAAAGGGGCGCGGGCGCAAGGCTCTTGTCGCCCGCGCCCGCCTAGCCGTCGCGCCGCGCGATCAGAAACAGCGCACTGCGCCCACCCTCGGGCATCCACTCCTTGACGATGGTGAAGCCCGCCGCAGCGATATCGGCCTTTAGCTGATCCTCGGTCAGGAAATGAAACAGCGGCAGCAACCGCAGCGCATTGCCCACCTTTAGGATGACCTTGAAGAGGCCGGGCGCACGGGCGGCACAGGCGGTGCTGGACACAAAAGTGCCGCCGGGGCGCAGCATGTCGTGGATATGCGCAAGGGATGCGTGGCGATCCGGCAAGAGGTGCAGCACGTTATGCGCCATCACCACGTCATAACAGCCCGGCTGCGTCGCCATCTCCTCCAGGTGCGCCACCTCGAACCGCACGTTGTCTATCCCCTCGGCAACGGCCTTTTCGCGGGCGATGTCGATCATGTTGGGGGCACAGTCGATGGCGGTGACCTGCGCGACATGGGGCGCATGTTTCAGCGCCGTCGTGCCGGTGCCACAGCCAAACTCGAACACGCTGGCGTCGGGGGTAAAAAACTCCCTGGTCATCGCCAGCTTGGCCTCATAGGCCTCGGGGTCGCGCACCTGCATGCGGGCATAGCGCCGGGCCAGGCGGTCCCAGAAACGGACATTCACGCTCATGCTGCTATAACCCCAGCGCCACGGCCTGCCGGGCGACGCCCCGCATCGCGCGCACCAGCTCGACGCTGATCCCCGGTTCGGACAGGGCATGACCGGCCAGCGGCACCATCTTCAGTTCCGCCCGGCCCCAGCGTTCGGCCAGGGCCCAGGCCGAGGTGGGCGGGCACACCATGTCATAGCGCCCCTGCACGATAGTCGCGGGAATATGCGAGATCAGCGAAACATCCTCCAGGATCTGGCCGTCGCGGTCCAGGAAACCGGCATTGCGGAAATAGTGATTCTCCAGCCGGGAAAAGGCGCGGGCGTAATCGGCAGGTGCCTCGCCCAGCGCGCCGTGGTGATCGATCGAGGCCAGCGCGTTTTCCCACGCGGCCCAGGCGCGGGCATAACGGGTCTCCAGCGCCATGTCGCCCGAGAACAGCCGTTTGTGATAGGCCGCGATCATATCGTGCTGTTCATCCGCCGGGATCAGGTCCGCAAAGCGGGTCCACAGATCCGGCCAGAACTG
Source organism: Paracoccaceae bacterium (assembly GCA_016938875.1). Classification (GTDB taxonomy): domain Bacteria; phylum Pseudomonadota; class Alphaproteobacteria; order Rhodobacterales; family Rhodobacteraceae; genus Rhodovulum. Next base: position 21,655 of record JAFGTV010000053.1, on the reverse strand, counting down.
CCCGGCCCCGCCGCCATAGAACCAGTCCAACTCGCGCTTTGTCATCAGGAACACGCCGCGCAGCACCAGGTAGGCGGCGCGATCGGGATGGGTTTGGGCATAGATCAACGCCAGCGTGGCGCCCCAACTGCCGCCGAACACCACCCAACGGTCGATGCCCAGCGCAATGCGGATCCTTTCGATGTCGGCAACCAGGTGCCAGGTGGTGTTGGCCTCGACGCTGGCATGGGGGCGCGAGCGGCCACAGCCGCGCTGATCGAACAGGATCACCCGGTATTCCGTGGGGTCGAAATAGCGCCGCATCGCCGGGCTGCACCCACCGCCGGGGCCGCCATGCAGCACCACGACCGGAATGCCCCTGGGGTTTCCGCATTGCTCGACATACAGCCGATGACCATCGCCCACGTCCAGCATCCGCTGGTCAAACGGGTCGACCGGCGGGTAAAGAAGTTGCGATGCGCGCTTTTGGCCTGCGGATTTGTCCATGAACCGCCTATATAACGCGTGAACGTCACGCCCCAAGGGTGTGCCAACAGAAGACAGGAACGGAGCGCCCGATGCAAGCTGCTGAGACCACCGTAGACCCCGCCGAAGTGGCAAAGTTCGAGGCCATGGCCGCCGAGTGGTGGGATCCCAACGGCAAGTTCAAGCCTTTGCACATGCTCAACCCGTGCCGGCTGGACTATATCACCCAGCAGATTGCCGCCGAGTTCGACCGCGACCTGTCGGCCGAGCAGCCCTTTGCCGGGCTGCGCCTGCTGGACATCGGCTGTGGCGGCGGGCTGTTGTCCGAACCGATGGCCCGTCTGGGCGCCACCGTCGTCGGCGCCGATGCGGCCGAGCGTAATATCCCCGTCGCCCGCATCCATGCCGAACAATCCGGGCTGGATATCGACTATCGCTTTACCACCGCCGAGGCGCTGGCCGCCGCAGGCGAACAGTTCGACATCGTGCTGAACATGGAAGTGGTCGAGCATGTCGCCGATCCGCTGGCCTATCTGACCGCGTGTCGGCAATTGCTGAAACCCGGCGGGCTGCACCTGTGTTCGACGATCAACCGCAATCCCAAAAGCTTTGTCATGGCGATCTTTGGCGCGGAATACGTGATGCGCTGGCTGCCCAAGGGCACCCATGAATACAACAAGTTCATCACCCCTGACGAGCTGTGCGACCTGATCGAACAGGCCGGCCTGCGCGTCGTGGACAGGACCGGGTTCGTGTTCAACCCGATCGCCTGGACCTGGTCACTGTCCAGCCGCGACCTGTCGGTGAACTACGTCACAGCGTCGGTCAAACCGGCTTAGCGCCCGCCTTCCAGCTTCTGCCGCAACTGGCGCAGCACCGGCAGGGCGGCGCGCAGCCGGTCCTCGCCGATATCGGCCACCGCCTCGGCCAGGACCGGGGCGATGGCCTGGATCGCGGCATCGCGCGCGGACCGGCCCGAGGGGCTGATCGCGACCATCTTGCGCCGGGCATCGTCCCAATCGGGGCGGATATGGACATGGCCCGCCCATTCCAGACGGTTCAGCGTGTTGGTCATCGCACCGCGCGTGACGTGAAACGCCGCGGCCAGTTGGGCGGGGCTGCGTTCCTCGTTCAGCCGGGCCAGGTGGTTGAGCACGGAAAAATGGCTCAGCTCCATCCCCTTGGGCAGGGCCCTGGAAATCCGGTTCCGCGCCAGCTGATCCGCCATGAAGATCTCGCTGAACAGCGACACCGCCAGGCTATCGCCGATCTCGCTCACTCAGGGCCCCACGAAGGGGCGGTCATGGGTGATCGCGGGCACCCGGGCCCGGGCCTGCGCCACCTCTTGGGGGTCCAGATCGACATGGGTGATGCCGGGTTCAGTGCCGCCATCGGCCAGCACCTCGCCCCAGGGCGACACCGCCAGGGAATGCCCGTGGGTGCGGCGCGGTCGGCCCGATTGCGCGGGGTGCAGCCCGCATTGCGCCGGGGCCAGAACGTAACACCCCGTCTCGATCGCGCGGGCGCGCAACAGCGGTTCCCAATGGGCGGCGCCGGTCACGTGGGAAAACGCCGCGGGCACGGTCAGGATATCCGCCCCCGCATGGGCCAGCGCACGAAAGAGATAGGCAAACCGCAGGTCATAACAGATCGCCATCCCCAGCTTGCCAAAGGGGGTCTGGGCCACCACGGCCCGGTCACCGGGGCGATATCCCTCCGATTCGCGATAGCTTTCGGTCTGGGATATCTGCACGTCGAACATGTGGATCTTGTCATACCACGCGACCACCGCGCCATTGGGCCCGATCAGGAAGGAGCGGTTGGCGAACCGTCCATCCGGGTCGTCGGTGCGCAGCCCCAGCGATCCGATCAACAGCCAGATGCCCAGGCTGGCGGCCTCGTCGCGCAGGGCGGCCAGGGTGGGATCGTCCCCCTCGGGGTGCAGCACGCGGGTCTGGTGTGCCCGGTCCGAGGACAGGCAATTCGTCACTTCGGGCGTCAGCACGAAACCCGCACCGCCCGCCGCCGCCTCGCGGATCATCGCGCGGGTCATGGGCAGGTTTTGATCGGGCATGTCGCCCGATGTCATCTGGATCAGGGCCGCCCGCATCCCCCCTTACCCCGCCAGCATGGGGTCGAGTTTTCCGGCCCGCTCCAGCGCATAAAGCTCATCACAGCCGCCAATATGGGACGGACCGATGAAAATCTGCGGCACCGTGTGGCGGCCATGGGCGCGGGTCATCATTTCCTGGCGCCGGGCTGGTTCGATGGCGACATCGATCTCGCTATAGCTGACACCCTTTTGATCCAGCAGCCGCTTGGCCGCGTGGCAATAGCCGCAAAAGGGCGACGTATAGATTTCGACGGTCTGCATCGTGTGTTCCCCGGAGTTTTGCCGAACTATAGGGATTTAAGGCCGTTTCGCAACGCGCGCCAGAACCAGAATGCGCACCTCTTGCGCCCCTGCGGCCAAACAGGCCCCCGTGGCCGCATCCAGCGTCGCCCCCGAGGTCATCACATCATCCACCAACAATACCCGCCGCCCCGCCAGCAGCGCCTGGCGCCGGGGATTGACCGCGATCGCGCCCGCCAGATTGGCAAACCGCGCGTCCGGACCCATGCCGTCCTGCACCGCGGTCTTGCGCGGGCGGGTCAACAGGTCGGGACAATGGGCAAAGCCTGCCCCCTCGGCCACACCGCGCGACAGCAGCGCGGCCTGGTTATAACGCCGGGACAACAGCCGCCAGCGGTGCAGCGGCACCGGGGCGACCAGCATGCCGGGCACCAGGATCGGTTGGCCCGCGCGCAGCATCCATTGCGCAGCCGGGCGGGCCAGGTCGGTGCGATCGCCATGTTTCAACGCCAGCACCAGTGCGCGCCCCTTGTCGGCATAGATCAGCGCCGCGCGCCCGCGCGTCCACGGTCGCGGCCGCGCCAGACAGTCGTCGCAATATTCCGGGGCCCCGGTATCCTCGCCCGGCAGGGGGGTGCCGCAGCAGTCGCACACCAGCCCGCCGATGAACGGCGTTTGCCCCCAACAGCCCAGGCACAGGCCAAAATCCCGCTCGACCAGATCCCCGCACGAAACGCAACGCGGCGGATAAATCAGGCGCAACGCACTTTGCAACATGGCCCCCGGCCCCCTACATTGCACCCGAACCCGCCGGAGAGCCGATGTCCCGCCCCCCTGACCTGACCGACCGACCGGCGCTGATCCGCGCCCGCGCCCGCGCCCTGCGCGCCCCGGCGCTGTTCCTGCACGAGACGGCGGCGGATGAGATTCAGGAAAGGCTCAAAGAGGTTAACAGAACCTTTACCGCACCAGCGATCATCTCTGGCTTTCCCGATTTTTGGGGCGCGGCCTTTCCCCAGGCCCGTCAGGTTGCCGATACCGACATCCTGACCCTGGACGAGGGTGCGCACGATCTTGTGATCCATGCGCTGGGCCTGCACTGGGCGAACGATCCGGTGGGGCAGTTGGTGCAATGTCGCCGGGCCCTGAAACCCGACGGGTTGTTCCTGGGGGTGCTGTTCGGTGGGCGCAGCCTGCACGAGTTGCGCAGCGCCCTGGCCGAGGCAGAGGTCGCGCTGACCGGCGGGCTGTCGCCGCGCGTTTTGCCAATGGCCGAGATCCGCGATCTGGGTGCGCTGCTGCAACGCGCCGGATTCGCCCTGCCCGTCGCCGATAGCGTTGTTTTCAAGGTCTCTTACCAAACTCCGCTGCACCTGATGGCCGAATTGCGCGCCATGGGCGAGACCAATGCCCTGGCCACGCGGCACCGTGCGCCCGCCCCCCGTGCGCTGTTCCCCGAGGCCGCCCGGCGCTATGCCCAGGCCCATGCCGGGCCGGATGGCCGCATTCCCGCAACCGCCGAGATGATTTACCTCACCGGGTGGGCCCCTTCGGAGACCCAGCAAAAACCGCTGCGCCCGGGTGCCGCCCGCACCCGGCTGGCCGCGGCCCTGGGGACGGTCGAGCAGGGGTTTTCCGACCAAAAGGGTCGGGGGATTGATTGACCCTCGCCCAAATCCGTTTATGTCCCTGAGGAATTATCAGTGAAGCGCGATAGAAACACCGGAACCGAGACTATGTTTGATTCCAAGCAGGGCGGCACGTCACCCATGCCCGCCCCCGACGCGGCACAATGCCCGATCCATGCCCCGGCCGATCACCCCGCGATCAAGCCGGCCAAGGTCGGCGTGCTGCTGGCCAATCTCGGAACGCCCGACGGCTATGACTATTGGTCGATGCGCCGGTATCTGAACGAGTTTCTGTCGGACAAGCGGGTGATCGACTATCCCTCCTGGATCTGGCAGCCGCTGCTGCAGCTGATCATCCTGACGAAACGGCCGTTCTCGTCGGGCGAGGCGTACAAGTCGATCTGGAACGAAGAAGAGGGCGAAAGCCCGCTGATGACCATCACCAAGGCCCAGACGCGCAAGGTTCGCGCCGAGCTTGAGGCCATCTATGGCGACGAGATCGAGGTCGACTTCTGCATGCGCTACGGCAGTCCCTCGACCCGCTCCAAGGTCCGCCAGATGTCCGAAAAGGGCTGCCGCAAGGTTCTGTTCTTCCCGCTTTATCCGCAATATTCCGGGGCGACCTCTGCGACGGCGAATGATCATTTCTTTCGCGCGCTGATGGCCGAGAAGTGGCAACCGCCGGCCCGCACGATCACGTCCTATTTCGACGATCCGCTTTACATCGACGCGCTGGCCGCCTCAGTCGAGCGCGCCTATGCGAACATGGAAAGCAAGCCCGACATCCTGGTGTGTTCCTATCACGGGGTGCCGCAACGCTATCTGACCGAAGGCGACCCGTACCATTGTCAGTGCCAGAAAACGACGCGCCTGTTGAAAGAGCGTCTGGGCTGGTCGGATGACCAGATCACGACGACCTTTCAGTCGCGTTTCGGCCCCGAGGAATGGCTGCAACCCTATACGGTCGAAGAGGTCGCGCGCCTGGCCGAGCAGGGCAAGAAGAAGATCGCGGTGATCGCCCCCGCCTTTTCCGCCGACTGCATCGAGACGCTGGAAGAGATCAACGAAGAGATCCACGAAAGCTTTGAAGAGGCAGGCGGAGAGGAGTTCACCTATATCCCCTGCCTGAACGATGACGACGCGCATATCCACGCGCTGTGCGAGGTCATCAAGACCAACCTGAAGGGTTGGCTGGATTAAACCCCACCGACGGGTCGCTGGGGTTGGACATGAAAAAAGGCGGTGGAAATCCACCGCCTTTTTCCTTGTCCGGGTCTCGAAACTTAGTTCGAGGCGACAGCAGCGATCAGCAGCAGGGCCAGGATCGGAACAACGATGCCAGCGGCCGAGGACGAGGTGTCTTCGACGATCACTTCGGGCTCGATCATCGGCTCGGAGTAGCCGCCGGCGAAGGCGGAGGAAGCGGCGGCCGACAGAGCGGCGGCAAGGACGAGTTTCTTCATGGTTTTCTCCTTAACTGCACGGGATGGGAATCTCCCCCCGTTACGGAATAATAGACGCGTAATCGCTGTGTAATCCACGCTTTTCCCGCATTGCAATAATTACAGAACAGGGTGTCGCACCAAGGTCGCGAATGTCGTCAAATAAGCAACACTTGGGTTCCAACCTTGGCGTATCCAAACAATTCGGCGATATGTTCATTGTAAAGACCGATACAGCCGTTAGAGGATCGTCGCCCGATTTTGCGCGTGTCGTGCGTCCCGTGGATCCGGTAATAGGTCCAGCCCAGGTACAGCGCATGGGTGCCCAGCGGGTTGTCCGGCCCCGGGCCGACGTAATCGGGCCACTCGGGATTGCGAATCTTCATCGCCGGTGTCGGGCTCCAGGACGGGCCCTCGACCTTGCGCACCACGCTGGTGCGGCCACGGCGGGTCAGATCCTCGGACAGCGGCACAGAGGTCGGGTAGAGCTTGTAGACCGTTTCATCCTCTGACCAGAAATGCAGCGCCCGCGAGGTCGTATCGACCAGGATCGCCCCCATCGAAAGCGAGGCGAAATAGGGCTGCCACTCCAACGCGCGAAAGCTGGAAATGTTATGCCGAACGATCTCGGTGGTATCGCGCTCGTTCTCTTCGGGGAAGGTCTGCGCCATGACGGCCGGCGCGGCCAAGCTGCCCAGCGCAAGCGCAGATCCGCCCATGAAGCGGCGCCGATTCAGGCTGAGGGGGGGTCGGGGGCTCATGTTTCGCTCCGTCGTGGCGGAATTTTTGTTGTTTCCCGTTTATAATAGGTCTTGTTCGCCGCAGTCGCAATTCAAAGACCTGTCACCTGGGCGTCATCCTGCCCGTAGGGTTTGAACCGCACCCCCAGACCCGCTAGATAGAACGGGCAAACGGCAAGGGATGCTTTGATGAAACGTCTTGTTCTGGTCCTGATCGGCGCGATTTTCATGCTTTCGGCCTGTAACCCCGCAGCGACCGGCATGCGCATCGGCCCAGACGGAAAGCCGGTTCCGTCCATCTATCGCATCTCGCAGCGTGACAGCGCCAAGATCCAGTACCGAATGCTGGATGCCGTCAACACGTTGCGCCAGGCCCGCGGCGCGCGTCCGCTGGAACTGGACGCGCGGCTGACCGCCGCCGCCGCCACCCATTCCCGCGACATGTCGGTTCAGAATCGGCCCTGGCACTTTGGCTCTGACGGCTCGTCGCCGTTGGACCGGGTGGCGCGGACGGGCTATGCCGGCACGATGCAGGGTGAAAACATCTCTGAAACCTACGAGACAGAGCTGGAAACCCTGGCCGACTGGATGGAAGAACCCGGCTCGCGCGACGTTGTGCTGGACCCCAAGGCCACTGACCTTGGTTTTGCCTTCTACCAGGAAATGAACGGCAAGATCTGGTGGACCCTGGTAACAGGCCGCAGGGCAGCCCAACCCATTGGCGGGATGTGATCGGCCGGCACCCCGTTAAGGGTGGATGTCGATCACGGTGCCCTCGCGCACCATCGCGTAGATATCCTCGATATCGCCGTCCTTGACCGAGATGCAGCCTGCGGTCCAGTCCGCACCCTTGCGACGGTTCTTGGGCGATCGGCCGTGGATAAAAATGTCGCCACCGGGGGCCTTGCCCAGGGCCTTGGCCTCTTCGATGTCTTGCGCGTTGGGGTAAGAAATGCCCAGCGACAGGTGGAACTGGCTGTCGGGATTGCGCCGGTCGATCAAATAGCGCCCCTCGGGGGTGCGCCCGTCGCCCTCGTGCTGCTTGTCGCCCTCGGGGGCAAAGCCCAGGTCGATGGCATAATCCTTCAGCACCTGGTTCTGATGCAGCAGGTACATGCGCCGCCGTTCCTTGTAGACGACGATCTGCGTGACCTCTGGCCCATCATAGCTCTTGAACTTGGAGCCGCACCCGGTCAGCGCCGCCGCTGCCGAAAGCGTCAGAAACGTCCGTCTGTCAATCATCTGGGTCTGCCCGCGCCCGATTTTGTTTGGCCGCAGTATAGCAAATCGCCCGCCCGCATAAAGCGGCGATCACACCCGGCCAAACGATGCCGCCAGCTCGACATGGCCGGACCAGCGGAATTGATCCACGACCTGCACCCATTTCAGCACGAATCCGGCGGAACAGAGCCGCTTTGCATCCCGTGCAAAGGTCACCGGATTGCACGACACCATGGCGATCCGGCCGACGGTCGAGGCGGCGATTTCCGCCACCTGCGCCTCTGCACCGGCCCGTGGCGGGTCGATCGCAACCGCGTCGAACCCCGCCAGTTCCGCCGCACTCAGGGGCCGACGAAACAGATCGCGCGCCTGGGTAGTGATCCGTTTCAACCCCGGCGCCGCGCGCCACCCGGCATCCAGCGCCGCCAGCATCTCTGCCGATCCCTCGACCGCCATCACCTCGGCCCGCTCGGCCAAGGGCAGGGCAAAGGTGCCACAGCCCGCGAACAGATCGGCCACCCTGCGCGCATCGCCCAGAGCCGCGATCACCGCCCGGGTCAGGGCGGCCTGCCCCGCCTCGGTCGCCTGCAAGAACGCGCCAGGCGGCGGCACGACATGGGCGCGGCCCATGCGTTGACGCGGCGGGCGGCGTTCGGCCAGCAGATCGCCGTTCCAGGTCAGCCGTGCCAGATCGTGCCGTTCCGCCAGCGCGCCCAACTGCGCAAACAGGGCCGGATCGACCGGGCGCGCCTCGGCCACGGCCAGGTCCACGCCATCCTCGGACCGGGTCAGGGTCAGCGCGATGGACCCCTTGCGCGACGCGCCCAGCCGCGTGATCTCTTCACAGGCGGGCAGGGCGGCCATCAGGTCGGGGTGCAGCAAACGGCAGCCCGAAATCGGCACCACCACGTCCGAGGCGCGGGCGTGAAACCCCACCAGAACACCCTTTTTGGTGCGCCGCCCGGCCAGCGTGGCCCGCCGCCGGGTCGCCGGGGGTGAGGTCAGGATCGGACGCATCGGCGCGCTCAGCCCCTGGCCGGACAGCGCCCGGTCGACGACCTGCGCTTTCCACGCCGCAACGAAATCGTTGCTGGCGTGCTGCAACGCACAGCCGCCGCATTGGGCGAAATGGGCACAGGGCGCGCGCACGCGGTCCGGCACCGGCGTGACGATCCGGGGCCGCGCGATGCGTCCGCCCTTCACCTCGCCGTCAATCTCTTCGCCGGGCAGGGTCAGGGGCACGGTGATCCCCTCGGCGGTCACACCTTCGCCACGCAGGCTCAGCCGGTCGATCACATAGGTCACTCGGCGGCCTCCGTTCCGATGAAGCCACCCGATTGCCGCGCCCAGAACCGCGCGTAAAGCCCATTTTGCGCCAAGAGCGTTGCATGGCTGCCCTCTTCGGCGATGTGGCCGTCATCAATGACAACGATGCGGTCCATATGCGCGATGGTGGACAGCCGGTGCGCGATGGCGATGACGGTCTTTCCCTCCATCACACCGTAAAGGGTTTCCTGAATCGCCGCCTCGACCTCTGAATCCAGGGCCGATGTCGCCTCGTCCAGCACCAGGATCGGGGCGTCCTTGAGGATCGCACGGGCCAGCGCCACCCGCTGACGCTGACCGCCGGACAGCTTTACGCCCCGCTCGCCCACCTGCGCGTCATAGCCGCGCCGCCCCTCGGGATCTTGCAGATCCTGAATGAACTCATGCGCCTCGGCCCGTTTGGCGGCGGCGATCATCTCGTCCTCGCTGGCCTCGGGGCGACCGTAAAGGATGTTGTCGCGTACCGAGCGGTGCAGCAGGCTGGCGTCCTGGCTGACCATGCCGATGTGGCGGCGCAGGCTTTCCTGGGTGACCTGGGTAATGTCCTGCCCGTCGATCAGGATGCGCCCGCCCTCGGCGTCGTAAAACCTCAGCAGCAGCTTGACCAGGGTCGATTTCCCGGCCCCGGACCGGCCCACCAGACCCACCTTTTCCCCTGGCGCCAGGGTCAGATCAATCCCCGCCAACCCGCCGGACCCGCGCCCATAGTGATGTGTTAGTCCCTGAATCTCGATCCGCCCGTCGGTCAGATTCAGCGCAGGCGCGCCGGGCGTGTCGGTCAGGGTGATCGGTTGGGCAATCGTCTCCATCCCTTCGGCAACCACACCGAGCGAGCGAAAGAAACTGGACAGCGCCCACATGATCCAGCCGGTCATCGCGTTCAGCCGCAGCGTCAGCGCCGTCGCCGCCGCCACCACGCCGACGCTGGCCGACCCCTGCATCCATAGCGCGATCGCCCAGCCCACCACCGCCACGATCAGAAACCCGTTCAGCGCAGTCAGCGCCACGTCCATCTTGGTGAAAATCCGCATCTCGGCACCAAAGGTCCGGCGGGTTTCGTCGATCGCCTCTTTGGCATAGGCCAGTTCGCGGTCGTGATGGGCGAAAAGCTTGACCGAATGGATGTTGGTATAGGCATCCACCACGCGCCCCGTCACCGCACTGCGCGCGGCCGAGGCGGCCTTGGACGCGGGCCCCACCCGCCGCATCGTCCACCGCACCAGGGCCGCATACAGCAGCAGCCACAGGATCAGCGGCAGGGCCAACCGCATATCCGCCTGCGACAGCAGGATCAGCGCGCCCACCGCGTAAGCAATCGCAAAGGCGATGGCGTCAAAAATCTGGAATACCGCCTCGCCGGCCGCCGGGGGGGTCTGCATGATCCGGTTGGCGATCCGCCCGGCAAAGTCGTTCTCGAACCAGCCAACCGACTGGCGCAGCACCTGCGCATGGGACCGCCAGCGAATCAGCGTGCCGAAATTGGGCATGATCGCGTTGTTCAGGATGGCCACGTCCAAACCCTGCAACACCGGCCGCACGATCAGGATGAACACCGCCAGCATGATCAATGCCGTGCCATGGTCCGCCCAGACCTGATCGGGGGTGCCCGAGGACAGGATATCAACCACCTGTCCCATCGCGTGGATCAACCAGACCTCGACCCCGGCCACGACAATCGCCAAGATCGTCGCCGCCACGAAAACCTTGGAAAAAGGGCGCGCATAGTCCCACAGGAACGGCGCCAGCCGCCGGGGCGGGGCGTCGCTCTGCTCATACGCCACATAGGGATCGACAAGGGTTTCAAAGAAACGGAACACGGGATGGCCTTTGCGCTGAACAAGAACCGATATAGCCCCGTTTCCGCTACAGGAAAACCAATCCCGCAGACGCCGCCAAGGCCAGCGCCATCGCGCCCATAAAGACCCGCCAGGCCCGCGCATCGCGCAGCAGATAGGACAAAAGCGACCCGGCAAAGGACCAGAACAGGCAAACGAACAGGTTCAGGCCCGAAAATGCCGTGGCCAGCCGCGTGGCCTCGGCCAGCGGGGTCAGGCCCGCGCCATAGCCGGACGCGGCGGCCAGCGCCACGGCCCAGACCTTGGGGTTCACCCATTGGAACAGAACCGCCTGCACGAACGTGAACGGCCGGTCGCGATCCGCGCCATAGGGCTGGCGCGCGGCGGTCAACAACGTCCACGCCATCCACAGGATCCACGCCGCCGCCAGCCCCCGCAGAACCAGCGCAACCCCCGGCTGCGCCAACACCAGCGCCCCGATCCCCAGCCCCGTCAAGCCCGAGGTGATGCCAACCCCGGCCACCACCCCCGCCACGTGGGGCAGGGTGCGCCGAAACCCGAACCGCGCCCCCGATGCGGTCAGCAAAATGACGTTCGGACCTGGCGAAAAGAGGCCCGCAAAGACAAAGAAATACAACGGATCAAGCGTCATGCCCGCCTAGCCCAGCAGTTGTTGACGGCTGAGCGTAAAGCCTGACGCGATCCAGCGCGCCTCCAGCTCTTTCAGGCGGGCACCCAGTTCGGGGCCAGACAGCGCGGGCATCAGATCCTGCGCGGTGACGGGAAACCGTGCCGCGGCGCCGTGCGCGATATCCGCACGCGCGTCAGGATCCGGGACCGTTTCAAACATCGCCGCGCGCAGCAGCACCGCGTCGCACGCGTCCGCCGCCCCCAACCGATAGCCCAGCGCGGCCGGGCCCTCGGCCGACCCCATCGCCGCGCGCAGATGGTCCAGCCGCCGCGCCTCGACCCGGCTCAGGCGCAGCAGATCGGCGTGATCGGACCCGCCCAAGGCAGCCAGCCGCCTGATCGGATCGGGCGGCAGATCCCAAAGCCCCTCCAGATGGATCAGAACCGGCAGAACGCGCGCCTCAGCCCCTGGCAGGGCCCGGGCCAGGATGCCCGCCTGGGCCATGGCGGCAACACTCTGTCCGGGATCGGGGGCGGATAGCAGTTTCTTGATCTCTGCCCCGACCCGTTCGCGCGAAAGCGTCTCTACCCCGGCCGCATTCGACCCACAGGCCGCCAGGCCATCGGCATCCAACCCGCCCGCCGGATCGCCGTACCAGGCATGAAACCGGAAAAACCGCAGGATACGCAGGTAATCCTCGCGGATGCGGTCGTCGGCATCGTCGATAAACCGCACCCGCCGCGCGGCCAGATCGGCCAGCCCCCCCAGCGGGTCCAGAACCACCCCGTCCGGCGTGGCGTAAAGCGCGTTCATCGTGAAATCACGACGGTGGGCGTCCTCTTGGATCGTGTCGGCATAGGCCACGACGGCGTGCCGGCCGAACGTCTCTATATCGCGGCGAAAGGTCGTCACCTCATGCGGCAGATGCCCCGCGACGACGGTGATCGTGCCGTGGTCTATGCCGGTCGGCACAGGCTTCAGCCCCGCCGCCTGCGCCAGCGTCATCACACGGTCGGGCCGGGCATCGGTGGCGATGTCGATATCGCTGACCGGCGCGCCCAACAACGCGTTGCGCACACACCCGCCCACAAACAGCGCCTGGTGCCCGGCCCGCGTCAACATCGCACAGACCGCCTGGGTATGGTCGGCAAAGAACCAATCGCCCGTCACCCGCATCATGGTGCCACCCGATCCGCCAACGCGCGCAGGATTCGCGCGGTGGCCCCCCAGATATAATAGGGGCCGTACGGCACGGTGTAATAGTGCCGCTTTTGCCCACGCCAAAACCGCGACTGCACCGCGAAATGCGCCGGCGTTATCACATGGGCAAAGGGCACCTCGAACACCTCATCGACCTCGCCGGCCTCGGGGATCGGATCGAAATCGTGCCGAACATGGCCCAAAACCGGCGTGACGGTAAAGCCTGTGACGGTTTCATGGGGCGGCATGGTGCCCAACACCTCGACCGTTTCGGGGGGCAGGCCGATTTCCTCTTGCGCCTCGCGCAGGGCGGCGGCGACGGGGCCGCTATCGCCCTCGTCCAGCTTGCCACCGGGGAAGGCGATCTGACCAGGATGGTGTTTCAGCCGCGAAGAGCGTTTGGTCAGGATCAGCCGTAGCCCCCCCGGACCGGGCCGAAGGGCGACCAGAACCGCGGCAGGGCGCAGCACACGCCCCTCGGGCATCACGAAATCCGGGTTCAGGTCATGATCCGATGTGGCCCCCCCGGACCGGGCAAGCGCCGCGCGCAGGGGGCCGATGGGATCAGGCGTCGTCATCTTTGGCGGCCTCGGCCTCGAACCCCAGGGTGGCGGGGTCCATTTCGTAATGGGCACCGCAGAACTGGCAATCGGCGGTGACGATCCCCTCTGGCGTGGTCATGTGGCTGATATCCTTGGCCGAATAGATCGACAGGCTTTGCCGCACGCGGTCCTCGGAACAGGTGCAGCCAAAGGTCACCAGTTGGGCGTCAAAGACCCTTGGGCGTTCCTCGTGAAACAGCCGCACCAAAAGATCGGTCGGTTGCACCGTCGGGCCGATCAGCTCCATCTCTTCGACCGTATCCAGCAGGGTATTGGCGCGGGTCCAGTTTTCGGCCTCGTCCCCGTCGAGGATGTCATCGGCATGCATCAGGCCCGCATCCCCGCTGGCGCCCTCCTGCGCACCGGACACGGACCCCTCGGGCATCAGTTGGAGCATCACGCCGCCCCCGCGCCAGCGCTCCGCCTGACCCGGGATCTGCGCCCGCCCAAAGCTGAGCGCAAAGCGCGTCGGCAACTGCTCGGACTGGGCGAAATACGTCTCTGCACAGGCCGAAAGAGATCCGCCCGCGATCGGCGTTATCCCCTGATAGGGCACCATGTCCCGGCCCTGGTCGATCAACATGGCGAAGTAACCCTTGCCGATCTGGCTGAACGGCTCGGCACCGGACACCAGGCGGTCGGCGTCGTAACTGGCATAGGCCCGGATCCGCGCCGGTGCGCCATCCTGGGTGGGGGCGTAGTAATCGGTGGCGATCAGCCGGGCGGGACCATCGCCACGCACCTGAAGGCTCAGCCGCCAGCGCAGCTTGATCGTCTGACCGATCAGCGCGGTCAACAGCGCGGCCTCGGCCACCAGCGCCTCGATCTCGGGCGGATAGGCGTGCTGGGCGAGAACCTGATCCAGCACACCGTCCAGCCGCGCTACGCGGCCGCGGATATCGCTGCGGTCCAACTGAAAGGGCAGGACGGTATCGTCCCAGGCGATCTGCGATCCGAGTGACATGGGGTTTCCTTGGGCTCTGGGCCTTGGCATACCCGCCTTATATAGAGGGTTGAGCCGGGGCACAAAGGGGCGGACGATGATCAGGCGTTTCGGGGAACCCATCCAGCAAGGCCAACGATATACGCTGCGGCCCGGTGCCTATGCGGTGCTGGCGCGCGGCGGGTCGCTTTTGCTGACCCATCAGCGCGAGCCAGAGCCGGAATTCCAGTTGCCCGGCGGCGGGATCGACCCCGGCGAATCACCCCTTGGCGCGTTGCATCGCGAGGTGTTCGAGGAAACCGGCTGGCGGATCCGGGTAGACCGGCGGCTGGGCGCGTTTCGCCGTTTCACCTATATGCCCGAATACGACCTCTGGGCGGAAAAGCTGTGCACGATCTACCTGGCCCGCCCCATTCGCCCCCACGGCCAACCGACCGAGCCGGGCCACACCGCCCTGTGGATGCCCGTCGAAGAGGCCGTAACCCAGCTGGGCAATGCCGGGGATCGGCATTTCGTCCGCCGTTACCTGGGCTGGCACCGCTAGCCGAATTCGAACAGCACCGCCGAGATGTCATCGGAAAAGTCCGCCCCGCCTGCATAGGCCGTCAAATCGCCCAGCAGCGCGTCAAAGAACGCCTGGCCTCGCGCCTGTGCATTGGCCTGCATCAGGCGGCATAGACCCTCTTCGCCCAGTTGCGCGCCCGATGGCGCAGTGCATTCGGTGATCCCGTCAGAGGCCAGCAACATCCTGTCCCCGGGCCCCAGTTGCGCCGTCACCGGATCGAACCGGGCATCGGGGATCAGGCCGATGGGCAGGCCGCCCTGGCCCAGATAGTCCACCCGCCCGTCCACCCGCTGGATTGCCGGATAGGGATGACCCGCCTGAACAAGGCTGAGCGCACCGGTTTCCAGCGTTACAATGGCCAGAAGCAGGGTGAAATAATGCTCTGTCTCGATCTCATCCAGCAGCAGGCGGTTGAGATGCGCGGCCACCTCTTCGGGGGGGCGGGCATGGATCGTGCCATCCGGCGCGACCTCCAGCGCGAGGTTTTGCTCGGCCGAGCTGGAGGTCAACAGACCCGCCAGACGCGCCGTGATCATGGCAGAGCTGATCCCATGGCCCGAAACGTCAATGGAAAACAGCCCGACATGCCCCTCGCCCGCTGGGAAAAACCCCACCAGGTCGCCGCCCACATGGCCGCAGGGCCGCAACAGCAGCGACACCTCGGACCCGCCAAAGCGGCGAGCGCGTTCGTGCACCAGCGATTGTTGCAGCTTGCGCGCCTCGACCAGGTCGCGGTCCAGCGCATCGTAAAGCGCGCGCAATTCGTCCAGGGTTGCGCTGAGCAGCCGGTTCTTTTCACGCAGCTGGTGTTCCATCTGCATGATCCGCTCGCCCGAGGCTATGCGGGCGCGCAATTCGCTGGCATTCACAGGTTTTGTCAGGAACTCATCAGCCCCTACATCCAGGCCATGCACCATCTCGACGGTTTCGGATTTCGAGGTGAGCAGGATGAAATATCCATAGCTTTCGCGCGGCAATTCCCGGAACGCTTGGCAAAACTCTGGCCCGTTCATGCCCGGCATCATCCAGTCGCTGATGATCAGGTCCACCGCCCGGGCCTGGCAAATCTCCAGCGCCTCTTCACCCGATCCGCATTCGGCCACGGTGTAACCCCACCGCTCCAGCGAGGCGCGAAGAATCCGCCTTTGCAGACGGCTGTCATCGACCAGCAGCACCAGCCGCACGAGGGACGGCTGATCCGGCGAAAGAGCGGTGGGGTCGGTCTGATGATTCACGGCGATCCCTGCGAGTGACTGGGCCCTGAATAGGACCGCCCCCTTAACGGCGCGTAAAAGATCGCTTTCGAGCTAATTCGCCACGGCTGGATTACATCCTGTTAATCCTGCCGACCTAGGGTCACGTGCACGGTGGGGGCATTGTTGTTGTGTTGGAGGGTGTAATGATTGATTGGGCGCGTGTTGAGGAGTTGCGCAACGAGGTGGGCGAGGACGCCTATGACGAGGTGCTGGAGCTTTTCCTGGAAGAGGTGGACGAGGTCATGGACAGGTTGCGCGCCGCGCCCGATCCCGACCGCCTGCCCGACGACCTGCATTTCGTGCGCGGGTCCGCGTTGAACCTGGGCCTCAAACGCTTTTGCATTCTGTGCCATGGATTGGAACACCAGATCAGGCGCGGGGAATCGGTCATGTTGGACCCGCTGCTGGACTGCTACGCCAAGTCAAAGTCCGCGTTGCTGGACCCACCAACGGCCGGGCGCAGTGTCGCCTAGATCAGGAATTCGGCCAGGGTCGCATCCTCGGTGATGTCTCGGTAGACGAACCCACCAGCATCCAGGCGCGCGAACAGGGCGGGAAAATTCTCGGCCTGTTTCGTTTCGATCCCGATCAGCACAGAGCCGAAGTTGCGCGCGGATTTCTTGAGATATTCGAACCGGGCGATGTCATCCTCGGGGCCCAGCAGATCCAGGAAATCGCGCAGCGCGCCGGGGCGTTGGGGCAGCCGAAGGATAAAGTATTTCTTGACCCCGGAATAGCGCTGGGCGCGCTCCTTGACCTCTGGCAGGCGTTCGAAATCGAAATTGCCCCCCGAGGTGACACAGACCACCGATTTGCCCGGGATCCGCTCAGCCAGGGCCGGCAACACATCGACGGCCAGCGCGCCGGCCGGTTCCAGCACGATGCCCTCGACATTCAGCATTTCCAGCATGGTGGCGCAAATCCGGTCCTCGGGTGCCAACAACACATCGCCCGCCGCCACGCTCCCCGCCAGGCGGGCAAAGGTCTGCTCACCGATCCGCGCCACGGCCGCGCCGTCAACAAAGGTATCCACCCTTGGCAGGGTCACCGGCGCCCCGGCCGCCACCGCCGCACTGAGCGAGGCGCCCCCGGCCGGTTCCACGAACACGAACGCGGTCTCGGGCGCCGCGGCGCGCAGATAGGACACGACCCCCGCCGCCAATCCACCACCGCCCACCGGCAGGATCACCAGGTCGGGCGCCTGGTTCAGCGCATCCATGATTTCCACCGCGACAGAGGCCTGCCCCTCGATCACGTCGGCATCGTCGAACGGCGACAGGAAATGCGCCCCCACCTGGGCGCAATAGGCCTGGGCCGAGGCCAGCGTGTCGTCGAAATAGTCCCCTGTCAGGCGGATCTCGATATTCTCGCCGCCAAAGGTGCGGGTCTTGTCGATCTTTTGCTGCGGCGTCGTCACCGGCATAAAGATCACCCCGCGCACCCCGAAATGCCGGCACACATAGGCCACGCCCTGGGCATGGTTGCCCGCACTGGCGCACACGAACACGCCCTGATCGGGCCGCTCGGCCAGAACCTTGCGCATGGCGTTGAAGGCACCGCGGATCTTGTAGGACCGCACCGGGCTGAGATCCTCACGCTTTAGCCAGATATCTGCGCCGAACCGCGCGCACAGGTGATCGTTGCGCTGCAAGGGCGTGGGTGGGAAAACGTGGCGCAGGGCCTGTTCGGCGGCACGGGCTTTATCGGAAAAATCGCTCATGGTGCAGCTTTGGCCGGTTCCGCGGCGCTGTGCAAGCCGCGCTTCCCTTGCCCTGCCCGGGAAAACCCGCTATCCGCCGCGCGTTGTCCGTCAGACGGGAGTCCCTCATGTCCGCGCCCAAGAAAGTCGTCCTGGCCTATTCCGGGGGCCTTGATACCTCGATCATCCTGAAATGGCTGCAAACCGAATACGGCTGCGAGGTGGTGACCTTTACCGCCGATCTCGGCCAGGGCGAAGAGCTGGAGCCCGCCCGAAAGAAGGCCGAGCTGATGGGCGCGAGCGAGATCTATATCGAGGATCTGCGCGAAGAATTCGTGCGCGACTTTGTCTTTCCGATGTTCCGGGCCAATGCACTTTACGAGGGGCTGTATCTGCTGGGCACCTCGATCGCCCGCCCGCTGATTTCCAAGCGGCTGATCGAGATCGCCGCCGAAACCGGTGCCGATGCGGTCGCCCACGGCGCCACCGGCAAGGGCAACGACCAGGTCCGGTTCGAACTGGCCGCCTATGCCCTGAACCCCGACATCAAGGTGATCGCCCCCTGGCGGGAATGGGATCTGACCAGCCGGACCAAGCTGATCGACTTTGCCGAAAAAAACCAGATCCCGATCGCCAAGGACAAGCGCGGCGAGGCCCCGTTCAGCGTGGATGCCAACCTGTTGCACACCTCGTCCGAGGGTAAGGTTCTGGAGGATCCGGCGATCGAGGCGCCCGATTACGTCTATCAGCGCACCGTTCACCCCGAGGACGCCCCGAACGAACCCGAATATATCGAGATCACGTTCGAGCGCGGCGACGCGGTCGCCATCAACGGCCAGGCGATGTCGCCCGCCACGATCCTGACCAAGCTGAACGAACTGGGCGGAAAACACGGCATCGGCCGTCTGGACCTGGTCGAGGGCCGCTTTGTCGGCATGAAATCGCGCGGCATCTATGAAACGCCCGGCGGCACGCTCTTGCTAGAGGCCCATCGCGGCATCGAACAGATCACGCTGGATCGGGGTGCGGCGCACCTCAAGGACCAGATCATGCCGCAATATGCCGAACTGATCTACAACGGCTTCTGGTTCTCACCGGAACGCGAAATGCTGCAGGCCCTGATCGACAAGTCCCAGGAACATGTCACCGGCACCGTCCGGCTAAAGCTTTACAAAGGGTCGGCGCGCACCGTGGGCCGCTGGTCCGACCACTCGCTCTACTCCGAAGAGCATGTGACGTTCGAGGATGATGCCGGCGCCTATGACCAAAAGGACGCACAGGGCTTTATCCAGCTCAACGCCCTGCGCCTGCGCCTGATCGCGATGCGCAACCGGCGGCTGGGCGGCTAAGGCATCAAACGATACGTGGCCAGGCGCTGATAATGGGTCAGCGCCTGGTCGGCCAGCCGCGCATAGTCGGGTGACAAATCCGGCAATGCCCCCTCAGGTCCGGCGAAACCGGTGCTGCGATGCACCGCCCCGTACCAGACCGGCGCCCAGACCCCATCCTGGGCGTGACCGCCCGCCGGCCAGCGCAGCATCCTGGGCGCAAAGCAGATCCCCAGCGCCGCGCACAGCTTTTGCATCATCCCCTCGGGGCTTGCCCTGATATCACCGCTGTCGATGACGATGGGCGCCTCGCCCGTCGCCTGCGCCACATCGTCGAACAACTCGGCCTGCTGGACGAAGCCGATATCGGCCAGCGTGGGGTTTTCGTATTTCGCGGCAAAACTGGCCAGCACGCGCGCCGGGTGGCGGATAAGGAAAACGTTGGTGACCTCCCGCATCCAGCCGCGCGGCATGCCGGGCAACATGTGCTGGCACATGTGTTTCTGATAGAAATGCGGCTTGCCCCCCGGCACCGGGCCCGTCAGGCGCGCGGCCACCTTGGCCGCATCGACCTCTCCGGCGGCAATGATTTCGTCGCGCATCGGATGGTTCAGGCCCGTGCGCGCCAGGTAGGCGGCATAGAACGGCTCGTCCCACACGGCACAGTCGCCCCGCGCGGCAAAGGCATACATCATCGCGGTCGACAGGTTGCGCGGTCCAGACCACGTCGCGATGCGCATCAGGCCGTTTCCTGCTGAATCAGAGCCGCATAAAGATCCCTGATTCGCGTCGTCACCGGCCCCATGACCCCGTCGCCGATCATCCGCCCGTCGATTTCCGCCACTGGCGTCTGACCCCCGAAACTGCCCGTCAGGAACGCCTCGTCCGCGCCATAGGTATCGACCAGGGAATAGTTACGTTCGAACACCGGAATGTCATTGTCCCGGCACAGCTGGATCACCTTGGCCCGGGTGATCCCGTTCATGCAGTAATCCCCGGTGCTGGTCCAAACCGCCCCCTTGCGCACGATGAAAAAGTTGCAGGCGTTGGTCGTGTTGACGAAGCCATGCACGTCCAGCATCAACGCCTCGTCCGCCCCGGCCTTTTCGGCGGCGATACAGGCCAGGATGCAGTTCAGCTTGGAGTGGGAATTCAGCTTGGGGTCCTGGCTCATCGGCAGGCCGCGAATATGGGGCACGGTCGCCAGCCGGATCGGGCGCGGAATGGCGGGGCGCGAATGTTCCATGATGATCACCCGCGTCGGCCCGCTGCGTGACAGCCCGGGATGCTGAAACGGGCGCACCTTTACCCCACGCGTTACCATCAGCCGGGCATGGGCGTCGGTCTGCATTGCGTTGGCCGTGCGCACCTCCTCCAGCGCGGCGAGCACGCCGGCGCGGTCCAGCCCGATATCCAGGTCGATCGCGCGCGCGCCCTCGAACAGACGATCCAGGTGATCGTCCAGAAACGCCCAGCGCCCGTTATGCAAGCGCAGCCCCTCCCACACCCCGTCGCCCAGCATGAATCCGCTGTCATAGACACTGATCACGGCCTGCGCCCGTGGCACCAGCCGCCCGTTCACATGGATCAGGATATCCGCGTTGCGCGCATCCTCTTGGGCCTGGTGGGTGGTGACGGGGTCGGGCATGGGCGCACTCCTTTGGACGACAGCCTAGCCGAGGGGCGCAATGTTACAACCCGTCCCACCTGCGTGAGGTCACGGGCTTGTGCGTTCCGCGCGACTTGGGCCCGGCGCTATCCTTGTCGCCAAAGGAGACCGCCCATGACCCTGTTTTCCAACACGTTCAAACCGCTGCTGCTGGGGCTGGCCATCGCCCTGGGCGTTGTTGCCGAATGTGACGAGGCCCGCGCAGGCCAGACGCAGACCGCCATCCTGGCCGGGGGCTGCTTTTGGTGCGTCGAGGCCGATTTTGAAAAGGTAAAAGGCGTGTCCGAGGTCGTGTCCGGGTTCACTGGCGGCACGGTTGCCAATCCCAGCTATAAACAGGTCGTACGCGGCGGAACCGGGCATTACGAGGCGGTGCAGATCACATATGACCCCGACGTTGTCAGCTATGACCAGATCCTGTCGCTCTTCCTGCGCTCGGTCGATCCGACGGACGCGGGCGGTCAGTTCTGTGACCGGGGCGACAGCTATCGCACGGCAATTTTCGTCTCTGATCCGGCCCAAAAAGCCGCCGCGGAAAAGGCAAAGGCCAGCGCGCAATCGGCGCTTGGGCAAAAGATCGTCACACCCATCGTCGCCGCCGGGCCATTCTTTCCGGCCGAGGCGTATCACCAGGACTATTACAAATCTTCCGACCGCGTGCTGACCCGGTTCGGCGTGAAAACCAAGGCCGAGGCATACAAGCTTTATCGCAAAGGCTGTGGTCGCGATGCGCGGGTGCGCGCGCTGTGGGGTGACGCGGCGGCGTTTGCGGGATCCTAGGCGCGGGCCAG
>JAFGTV010000052.1 GCA_016938875.1 Paracoccaceae bacterium | reverse complement strand
GTTCTGAACGAGATCGACCTGATGGACCCGGCCGAACTGACCGGCCTCAACGACATCGTGGAAGGCCAGCCGCTGGCGATCCCTCAGAACGGCGGCCAGATCATCCAGCCGCATCCCAAATTCCGGCTGATCGCCACTGGCAACAGCGCCGGGGGCGGCGATCAAAGCGGGCTCTATCAGGGCGTGCTCCGGCAGAATCTGGCCTTTCTGGACAGATTCCGCCTGATGGACGTGGGTTATCCCACGCCTGAAGAGGAATGGAAGATTCTCGAACGGGCGGCCCCGGCCATTCCGGGCGCCATCCTGGACAAGATGATCCAGGTGGCGAACGAGGTGCGCCGGCTCTTCGTCGGTGGCCAGGACGGCGCGCCCGAGTTGACCGTCACGCTGTCCACCCGCACGCTCGTACGCTGGGCGCATCTGCTAACCACATTCAAAGGCGCGCCGAACGCTCTGGAATACGGCCTGACGCGGGCATTGACCGCGCGGGCGGAGCCGGAGCAGCGCGAGGCCATCCACCGCATCGCGGCGGATGTGTTCGGCGAGGACTGGGGAACGTAACGATGGCGGATATCTTCGAGCGCTACCGCTACGTCCATCCGGACGGCACGGCCAAGGACTGGGCCGTGCGCGACAACGGCGACGGCACCCTCACGACGCGCTGGGGCAAGGCGGGCGACCGGCTGCCCCAGCGTCACACCCGGCCGTACCGCCATCCCGGCGAGGTCAATGCCCTGATCCGGCAAAAGCGGAACAAGGGGTATTGCCCTCTGGACCGGGTGCGGATCGACAAGCACGGCCGGGTGTCGGCCGCATCGGCCGAGGACACGCCCAAAACCGAGGACGCGATGTATTGGGAAGTGCACTTCATCGCGAGCGGCGAGGAGCCCGCCTTGCAGCGGCGGATCGCTCGGTTGATCGACACGTTGGCGCGCTATGCGTGCGTCGATTCGCGCGCCGATCCGCCGACGCTGAACGGCTGGGCCGTGCCTTCGCCCGACAACCGGGCGGGTCAATTGCGC
>JAFGTV010000008.1 GCA_016938875.1 Paracoccaceae bacterium | reverse complement strand
TAACCGGGCGTCGCAGGTGGGTGTCACCGGATGGGCCAATGGCACCTGGGCGTCGGCGGCATCGACCGCGCCGCCGGGAAAGACGAATTTGTTGGGCATGAAGGCCGCACTGGCCCCGCGCTGGCCCATCAGCACACTGGGCGCGCCATCGTCGTCGCGCCGCAGCACGATCACCGTCGCCGCGTCACGAATCGGCGCCTCGTCTAGCCCTTGTCCCCGAAGCCGTGCATCCGTTTCGCCCATTGCAACGCCACCATTACCCCTTTGAGCCTGGGCAGAAGGTATAGTGCCAGCGCCACGCCGCCAATTGCGAAAACAGAGGCCACCATCAGCGGATCGGGCTGAAACGCGATATAGGCCCCGACCACGCCCGACATCATCAAGATGCCGACGATCAGCACGGTCAGATAGGCCGGGCCGTCATCGGCCCGGTGGTGATGCAATTCTTCCATGCAGACGGGGCAATGCTCGCGCACGGTCAGATAGCCCGACATCATCGGGCCGGTGCCGCAATTGGGGCATTTCCTGCACCATCCGCGCCAGAGTGCCGAACCCAGGGGCCTTGGCCTGGCTTTGCACATATGAATATCCGTCGTTGCCATTGCTCGGCGTTCCCGTGTTTGCGCGTTACCCCAAAGGTAAGCTTGCAGGCCGTAGTTCCTAGAGGACGCGCTGTCCTTGCGGCGGGATGTCGCAAAATCCGCACCCGCCGCGACGGAAACCCCAGGCCGGCCCGTAGAACCCTGCAGAACGCGGGCACGGACGGCCCGCGTCGGATGCAAAATCGAACAATCAGGAGAGACCCATGAAACGCAGTACCCGACTTGCTTCGATGACCGCCCTGGCGATGGGCGCGGCGACGGTGATCGGCGGCGCGCTGCCCGTTCTGGCGCAGGACGCACCGTCCCCGCGCGTCGGCGCGCTGTTCGACCGGCTGGACACCGACAAGAACGGCACGGTCAGCGTCGAGGAATTCACCGCCCGCGCCACCGCCCGCTTTGCCGCGCTGGACGCCGATGGCGACGGCGCGATCTCGGCCGAAGAGGCCACCAGGATGGGCCCGCCGGCGGGCGCGATGCGGAACGGCCCTCAGGGGCGCTTTGCCGGACGCGGACATGGTGCGCGCGGCGATTGTGACATGTACGGGCACATGGGCATGCGTGGCGGCCGGGCACAGGGCATGGGCCCCGGCATGTGGGGCGGCGGCTATGGCATGTTCGGTGGCATGCTGGGCGCCGGGCCGATGGGCTCTGGCGGGTTCGGCGATCCGCGCCTGAGCGACGAGGACCGCGCCGCGCGCGCCGCGCAACTGGTCGAGATGCTGGATGCCGATGGCGACGGCAAGCTCAGCCCCGAGGAAATGGCCACCCGCCCCGGCCCGCAGATGATGTTCAACCGGGTCGATGCCGATGGCGACGGGTCCATTTCTCAGGACGAGTTCGACGCCGCCGTGCAGAAATTCGGCGCCGGGATGCGTGGCAACTGATAGGATCGGCGGGCGCGGCGGGTCGTGTGGCCTGCCGCGCTTGCTGTGCGAATTGGGACGGGATAGGCCGAGGGCAGGATGCAGATGCCTTTCGACGCACAGGACATGGACACGGACGAGGCGCTGCTTTTGGCCTATGGCCAGGGCGATGCGCGCGCGGCGCGTGTGCTGACGCTGCGACTGACGCCTCGGGTGTTGTCCTATGCGACGCGCCTGTTGGGGGGCGACAGGGCCGAGGCCGAGGATGTCGCCCAAGAGGCGATGGTGCGGCTGTGGCGGATCGCGCCCGATTGGCGCATCGGCGAGGCGCAGGTGACGACGTGGCTTTACCGGGTCGTGACCAACCTGTGCACCGACCGGCTGCGGCGCCGGCGCGGGATGGGGCTGGACGGGATCGACGAACCCGCCGATACCGCCCCCGGCGCCGAGGCGCGGCTGCAACACGCCGCGCGGGCCGATGCGCTGCAACAGGCGCTGGATGGGCTGCCGATGCGCCAGCGCGAGGCGGTGATCCTGCGACACCTGGAGGGGCACGCGAACCCGCAGATCGCCGAGATCATGGAAATCAGCATCGAGGCGGTCGAAAGTCTGACCGCCCGGGGCAAGCGGGCGCTGGCGGCCGGTCTGGCCGGGCGGCGCGCAGAGTTGGGGTTTCAGGATGACTGACCAGCATATGACAGACACCGAGCTTGAGGCGCTCTTCGCGGCAGGCCGCGAGGCGACGGCGGATCCGTCGGCGGCGCTGTTGGCGCGGGTGATGGACGACGCGATGGCGCAGATCGAGGGCCGGGCGGTTCCCGCGGCCGCCGCCGTCGCTGCGCCCTTGGCCCCGGCGCGGCGCGGTTTGCTGCGCGGTGCGTTTCGCGGTGCGGTGGCGGCGCTGGGCGGCTGGCCCTCGATGGCCGGCCTGGCCAGTGCGGCGATCGCCGGGCTGTGGATCGGCTATGCCGGGCCCGCGGGGCTGGACACCGTGACCGGCGCGCTGTGGAGCGACGGGTATGAGGTCAGCGACCTGGTGCCCAGCATTGACGCATTCTTGACGGAGGGCTGAGCATGTCCGACCCCCAAATCCCCGCCGATATCCCCCGCACCCGGACCTGGGTGCGCGTGGCCCTGGGACTGAGCCTGGCGCTGAACCTGTTGATCGTCGGGGTCATCGGCGGCGCGGTTCTGAGCCATGGCCGCCAGGGGCCGCCCGTGGCCCTGGCGCCGGGCGATTTCGGCCCCTATTCCCGCGCCCTGTCCGAGGAAGACCGCGCCGCCCTGCGCACTGCCCTGCGCGCCCAGGCGCCGCGCCTGCGCGAAAACCGCACCGCGGTGCGTGCCGGGTTCAAGGATCTGCTGACCGCGCTGCGCGCCGATCCCTATGATCCCGCGCGCGTGTCCGCCCTGCTGGCCGCGCAACAGGCGCGGGTCGAGGATCAGGCCGGACTGGTGCGCGATCTGGTGCTGACCCGTGTCGCCCAGATGCACTCCGAGGAACGCGCCGCCTTTGCCGACCGGCTGGAGCGGGTGCTGCGCCATGGCCCGCCACGCGATCACGGGCGCGACACCGACCGCCGCTAGGGCGCGCGGCGCAGGCCCGACTGCCGCCTCAGGCGGCGGTGCGGCAAATCTCGACCGTGTTGCGCCCCGAGGCCTTGGCGCCGTAAAGCGCGCGATCGGCCTGGTTCATCAACGCCTTTATCTCGGCCTCGACATCGGCATCGCCCGCGTCCAGGTCGCGACCCCGCCCGATTGCCACGCCGGAGCTGATCGTGACCGTGATCTCGGCGCTGCCGTCGGGCAGGGCGATCGGATGATCCTGGATCTGTGTGCGCAGCCGCTCTGCGGTGGCGCGGGCCGCCTCTGGCCCGGTTTCGGGCAGGGCGATCATGAACTCCTCTCCGCCGATCCGGGCCACCAGGTCGACGGCGCGCAGATCCTCTTTCAGGCGGCGGGCGACCTCGGCCAGGACGGCGTCGCCGGCGGCATGGCCATACCTGTCATTCACCCGCTTGAACCGGTCGATATCCAGCAACATCACCGCATAGCCGCGCCCGGTTTCGGCGGCGCGCTGGGCAATGCGTGCCAGGTGGGGCAGGGCATAGCGGCGGTTGAACAGCCCCGTCAGCGGGTCGGTCACCGCCAGGCGCAACCCGTCCTCGAGCGTGGCACGCAGCCGGTCGGCCTGGCGTTTGCGCCGCAACTGGGTGCGAATGCGCAGCGCCAGTTCCTGGGGATCCAGCGGTGCCGAGACCAGGTCGTTGGCGCCCAGGTCCAGCGCCATCGCGGCGGTGTCGCGCGCGGTTTCGGGGACGACCACCAGGATCGCGGCATGGCGGGTTTCGGCGCGCGAGCGCAACTCGCTGACCAGCCGCAGTCCGGCGCCCGCGGGGCCCAGATCCGCGTCGATGACGAAAAGCTCGGGGGCGGCCGTGCCCACCTCGGGGCTGAGGGCCTGGGCGCGGGTCATCACCGTCAGGACATCCGAACTCAGCGGCTGCAACGCCCCGCGCCAGGTCCGCGCGGTGCGCGGCAGCGCGGCCACCAGCGCGACCCGGCCGGGCAGCACAAAGCCCTCGGTCGTCTCGGCGAATCCCAAGGCGCGCTCGGTGCCGTTGCGCAGGGCCAGTTCCTCGGCCGTTTCATGGGCCCGCAACAGGCTGCGCACCCGCGCCAGCAGGATCGTCTCGTCCAGCGGTTTGGACAGGAACTCGTCCGCGCCGGCGTTCAGGGCGCGCATCTTGGCATCGGGGCTGCGCGCGGCGGTCACCATTATGATCGGGATCGTGGCCGTCGCCGGGTCGGACCTGAGCCTTTGGCACAGCGCGATCCCGTCCATATCGGGCAGCATCATGTCCAGCAGGATCAGGTCGGGCCGATCACGCTTGGCAATCGCCAGCGCGGCCTTGCCGTCGCCCGCCTGAAGCACCTGGTAATGCGACTCGCCCAGCCGGACCTTCATCAGGATCCGATTGGTTGCTACATCATCAACAATCAGGATTCGCCGGGGCATTTGTCCCCTCCCTGGGGTGAAAACATACGAAACTTTTTACACAGTTTTTCCGAGTTCAGTTTTGGGCAGGAAATGTTAACAAACCCTTTAACCAAGTTCGGCAGGAGGTCGGGACATGCGGGAATCCGCCGATGTGGTGGCGATCCGGGCGCTGGGATGGCTGGTGGGCAACGACGAGCTGCTGCCGGTGTTTCTGGGCGCTACCGGGGCCAGCGAGGCCGACCTGCGCAGCCGCGCCGATGACCCGGTTTTCCTGGCCTCTGTGCTGGATTTCCTGCTGATGGACGACGCCTGGGTGATCGCCTTTTGCACCGGGGCGAACCTGCCCGGAGAGGCCCTGATGCAGGCCCGCGCCGGGCTGCCCGGCGGGGCCGATCCGCACTGGACCTGAGCGATCACGATCTGGAGAGCATGGAACGGCGCGCCCGCAACGGGGCGATTGCATTGCCGCCCGGTCCCGGGCAAGACGGGCGCGCAAGGGGAAAGAGGCGACATGGCGATGGGCGGCATCACGGCAATCGTGTTCGACAAGGACGGCACGCTCTTTGATTTTCATGCGACCTGGGCGGTCTGGGCTGCGGATTTTCTGGCCGACCTGGCGGCCGGGGATACGGGCCGCCTGATCGCGCTGGGTGCTGCGATCGGGTTCGATCCTGTCGACGCGCGGTTTGCGCCCAGCAGCCCGGCGATCGCCGGCACCCCTGACGAGTTGGCCGCGCTGATGCTGCCGCACCTGCCCGGGGTCGAGGCGGACACGCTGATCGCACGGATAAACGCCGCCGCCGTCGGCACCGCGATGCATGCGGCGGTGCCGCTGGCCCCGTTGATGGCGACGCTGGCGGCGCGGGGCCTGGCGCTGGGGGTGGCCACCAATGACGCCGAGGCCCCGGCCCGTGCCCATTTGCAGGCCGCCGGGGTTGCCGACCGGTTCCAGTTCATCGCCGGATGCGACAGCGGCCATGGGGCCAAGCCCGCGCCGGGTCAGCTGATCGCCTTTGCCCGGGCCTGTGGGCGCGCCCCGCAAGAGGTGCTGATGGTCGGCGACAGCCGCCACGACCTGCTGGCCGGGCGCGCGGCGGGGATGGGCACGGTGGCGGTGCTGACCGGCCTGGCCGAGGCCGCCGACCTGGCCGATCTGGCGGATGTTGTGTTGCCCGATATCGGCCATTTGCCCGCCTATCTGGACCGCCACATTCCCTAGGACCAGGCGGGGCATCGCGCCCTCTGGCACGGCGTGGCGCGGCGCGATATGCTGACGCAAACGACAAGGAGAGGGCAGGCGATGAGCGAGCAGGCGGTCGCCCCCGCACCGGGGCGGGTCACCTTGGGACTACTTGGATTTCTGGGCGGGCTGTCGGCCTGGCTGCTGCTTGAGGTGCTGCCGGAGCGGATGCAGGACGCGCCGCGTCTGATGCTTTTCCTGACGGCGTTCGGGGCGGGGCTGTTCCCCGCGGCGCTGGCGCTGGCCGGGCCGTTGCGGCTGGGACGGGCGCTGGCGGCGGCGGTGGGGCTGGCGCTAGTGCTGGCGGGGTTGCTGTGCTGGGCCAGCCTGCGGTTCGACACGGTGGGCGAATACACGGCGACGGGCGATCCGTGGGTGGGGTTCGCCGTGCTGATGGGGCTGGCGCTGCCGTTCCTGGTGGCGGGATTGGGCCCGGCCAGGCGTTGGGCGGATTATGAAACCCTCTTTACCCAGTCGTGGCTGATCGTCGTGCGCTTTTCGGCGGCGTGGCTTTTCGTCGGGCTGGTTTGGGGGGTGCTGTTTTTATCCAACGCGCTGCTGGAACTGGTCGGCATCGACCTGATCGAGCGGTTGATGGACCGCCAAGAGGTTCCCTATCTGCTCAGCGGGCTGACCCTGGGCGTGGCCCTGGCGGTGGTCGGAGAGTTGTCCGACTATGTCTCGCCCGACCTGGTGTTGCGGCTGTTGCGGCTGTTGTTGCCGGTGGTCCTGGTGGTCGTCGTGATCTTTCTGGCGGCGCTGCCGTTCCGGGGCCTGTCCAATCTGTTTGGCACGTTTTCGGCGGCCGCGACGTTGCTGGCGATGGCGATCGGGGCGGCGACGCTGGTTTCGACCGCGCTGGACGCCCATGATGGCGCGGCCGTGCCGTGTCGCGGGCCGATGGGCTGGGCATGCCGTTTGATGGCGCTGTTGTTGCCGGCGCTTGCGGCCTTGGCCGGCGTCGCGATCTGGCAGCGCGTGGCCCAATATGGGCTCAGCCCGGACCGGATCATCGCCGCCGCGCTGAGCATTCTGGCGATGGGCTATGGGCTGTTCTATGCGCTGGCGGTGCTGCGCGGGGCGGGCTGGGGGCGGCGCATCCGGCGGGCCAATGTTGTCATGGCGCTGGTGGCGCTGGCGGTGACGGCGGCGTTCTTTACCCCGCTGTTGAACCCGCAGCGGCTGGCCGTGGCCAACCAGGTGGCCCGGTTCGCGGCGGGCAAGACCGGGGTCGATCAGCTGGATCTGTGGGCCATTGGCCGCGAGTGGGGCCGCGCGGGTCGGGACGGGCTGGCCCGGCTGGCCGCGTTGGACGATCATCCCCAGGCCGCGCGCCTGGCCGAACGTCTGGCCGCGCTGGACGCCGCCGAAGGTCGCCTTGCCTTTGAGCGGGTCAGCGAGACCGACGATGCGGCCCTGCTCAAGGCCGATCTGGCCGCGCGCCTGCCCGTGCGCCCCCAGGGGGCCGCCCTGCCCGAGGGGCTGCTCGACAGCCTGCGCCTGTGGGAGTTGCAGCAGATCGCGCGCGCCTGTGAGCACCGCACCCCCCGGGGCAATCCCGGCTGCGTCGCCGTGCTGGCCGATTTCTCGGTGCAGCGCGCCGGGGACGAGGTGTTGATCCTGGCGCACAACCCTGCCGGTGCGCCGCTGGTGCGGGCCTATTTTCGCAACCCGGATGGGTCGGGCTATGCCATGCGCAGCCCCGATTACCTGGATGGCAGCGATTTCTACCGCGCCGCCGATGACGCGATCGACGCGTTGATCGCCGGGGATTATCAATTGGCCCCGATGCGTCTGAACGCCCTAGAGGTTGCGGGACGGCGGCTGTTCTTCGGGCGCTGAGGGGCGGCGGTTTTTGCGCTTTGTTAACCCCCGAGGCCCTAGGGTAGGTTCCATGAACCAGGGACCAACCGGGGCCAGGCGGCATGCATGGGCTGATCAACCGCGCTATTCAGTGCTTTCTGCGTGACACCTACGGGGCAGAGCTGTGGGCCGATGTGGCCCGCGCCGCCCAGGTGGAACGCGGCGGGTTCGAGGCCATGCTCAGCTATCCCGACGCCCTGACCGACAAGGTGCTGGCGGTCGCGGCCGAGCGCGTGGGCGTGCCGCGGGTGATGATGCTGGAGGATATGGGAACCTATCTCGTCTCCGATCCGGGGCTGGAGGCGCTGCGCCGGCTGCTGCGCTTTGGCGGCGAAACCTTCCTGGAATTTCTGTATTCACTCGACGATCTGCCCGAACGCACCCGCCTGGCGGTGCCCGACCTGCACCTGCCCGATCTGGAACTGGCCGAGGATGGGGTAGGGGCCTTTGTGTTGCAGTGCCGGGGCGGCTGGCCGGGCCTGGCGTTTGTCCTGCAAGGGATGCTGCGCGCCATGGCCGATGACTACGGGGCGCTTGCCCTGATCGACACCGCCGAGGGCGGAGAGGCGGGTGCCACCCTGTCGATCCGCCTGCTGGATGCGCGGTTCCATGCGGGCAAGAGCTTTTCGCTGGCGGCGCGCGGGCAATGATCCCGATCCCCGATAGCGGGCCCGGCACAGCGGCGATCGGCCTGGGCGGTGCGGCACTGGACCGGCTGATGCCGATGCATCTGTGGCTGGGGCCCGATGGACGGGTGCGCCATGCCGGGCCGACCCTGACGCGGCTGGCCGGGGGCGCGGTGCAGGGCCTGCCCTTTGGCGCGGTGATGACCCTGCGCCGCCCGCATCCCGCGCCCGATCTTGGCGCGCTGCTACAGCTTGAGGGGGCGTCGCTGAAACTGGTGCTGACCGGCGTGCCCGATCTGCCGCTCAAGGGGGTGGTGGTCGCCCTGCCCGAGGGGGCGGGGGCGTTGGTGGACCTGTCGCTGGGCATTTCCCTGATCGAGGCGGTGGGGCGGTTCGACCTGACCCTGCGCGACTTTGCCCCCACCGACCTTGCGGTGGAACTGCTGTACCTGACTGAGGCCAAGGCCGCCGTCGCGGATGAGTTGAAACGCCTGGCGCTGCGGCTGAACGGCGCGCGCGCCTCGGCCGAGGCAGAGGCGGCGACCGATACCCTGACCGGGTTGGCCAACCGGCGCGGGCTGGATGCAACCCTGGCGCGGATGGTGCGCGACCGCAGCCCGTTCGCGCTGATGCATGTGGACCTCGACCACTTCAAGGCGGTGAACGACACCCACGGACATGCCGCCGGCGACGCGGTTCTGCGCCAGGTGGCGGTGGTGCTCCGCTCGCAAAGTCGCGGGCGCGATCTGGTGGCGCGCATCGGGGGGGATGAATTCGTGATCGTGTTCGACGAGATGGTGGATCCCGCCCAACTGCGCCAGATCGCGCGCCGCCTGATCACGCGGCTGGAACGGCCGATCCTGGTCGGGGACGTGCCCTGCCGGATCTCGGCCAGCATCGGCATCACCCTGTCCACCCGCCACGATCCGCCCGACCCCGACCGCCTGTTGCAAGAGGCCGATGTCGCGCTTTACGAATCCAAACGCCGCGGCCGGGCGCGCGCCACGCTGGTCAGCGACCGCCTTTTGGCCGTCAACCCGCCGGTTCTGCCCGCCGCCGGGGCCTAGGACGCGCCGTCCTTGCGGGCCTTGCCACCGCCAGCCAGCCGCCGGATCGCCACATAAAACAGTGGCACGAACAGCACCCCCAGCACCGTGGCCGACAGCGTGCCGCCCAGCACACCGGACCCAATCGCCGTGCGCCCACCAGAGCCCGCCCCGGTGCTCAGCACCAGCGGCAGCACGCCCAGCGAAAACGCCATCGAGGTCATGATGATCGGGCGAAAGCGTTGCCGCGCGGCCTCGCGCACGGCGGTATAGAGATCCTCGCCCGCCTCTTGCCGGTCGCGGGCGAATTCGACGATCAGGATCGCGTTCTTGCCGGTCAACCCGATCACCGTCAGCAGGGCCACCTGAAAGAACACGCCGTTCTCGAAATGGCCCAGCCACGCCCCGGCCAACGCGCCCAGCACGCCGATCGGCATGGCCAGCATCACCGCGAACGGGATTGCCCAGCTTTCGTAAAGCGCGGCCAGGCACAGGAACACGGCGGCCAGCGACAGCGCGTAAAGCAGCGGCGCCTGGCTGCCGGATTCGCGTTCCTCCAGCGACAACCCGGTCCAGGCCAGCGCGTATCCCGGCGGCAGTTGCCCGGCCAGGCGCTCCATCTCGGACATCGCCTCGCCGGTGGTGACGCCAGCGGCGGGGCTGCCCTGCAACTGGACCGCAGGCACACCGTTATAGCGGTTCAGCCCCTGCGGCCCGAACTGCCACGCGGCGGTGGCAAAGTTGGAAAACGGCACCAGCCCGCCCGAGGCATTGCGCACGCGCCACAGCTCGATATCGGCGGGGGTGGCGCGGGCCTCTCCCTCGCCCTGAACATAGACGCGCTTGATCCGGCCGCGGTCGACAAAATCGTTCACATAGCGGCCCGCCCATGCGATCGACAACAGGTTGCCCACATCCGTGGCCGACAGCCCCATCGCCCCCGCCGCGCGCCAGTCGATATCCAGGTTGAACTGTGCCGCGTCCTGCAACCCGTTGGGCCGGATCGAGCCGATCAGCGGGCTTTGCGCCGCCATCCCCAACAACTGGTTGCGCGCGGCCAGCAGATCCTCGTGGCTTTGGCCGTTGCGGGCCTGCAGGTAGAAGTCAAAGCCCGAGACGTTGCCCAACTCGATCACCGAGGGGGGCACGATGGGAAACACCATCGCATCCTGGATCTGGCTGAACGCGCCAAAGGCCCGCCCGGCCACCGCCTGAACGCTTTGGCCGGGGGCCTTGCGCGCGTCCCAATCCTTGAGCTGGACAAAGGCCAGGCCCATGTTCTGCCCACGCCCGGCAAAGCTGAATCCGACGACGCCGAACATGGATTTCACGGTCTCGGGTTCGTTTTCCAGGAAGTGGTTTTCGACCTGTTTGACCACCTCCAGCGTGCGCTCGGCGGTGGCGCCGGTGGGGGCCTGGATCAGGGTGAACAGGATGCCCTGATCCTCGGCCGGCAGAAAGCCGGTGGGCGTCTTGACAAAGAGCCAGCCCATGGTGGCGGCCAGCAGCAGGTAGATCACCCCTATGCGCAAGGGGCGGCGCACGATCCAGCCGACCGTGCCGCCATAGCCCGAGGTCAGTTTCTCGAACGCGATGTTGAACCAGCCGAACGGGCCGCGCCGGGTGTGCACCGCGTCGCGCCCGCGCAACAACGAGGCACACAGCGCCGGGGTCAGCGTCAGCGCCACCAGCACCGACAGCGCCATGGCCGACACGATGGTGACCGCGAATTGCTGATAGATCACCCCGGTCGAGCCGCCGAAAAACGCCATCGGCACGAACACCGCCGACAGCACCAGCGCGATGCCGATCAGGGCGCCGGTGATCTGGCCCATGGATTTGCGCGTCGCCTCGCGCGGGGACAGGCCCTCTTCCTCCATGATGCGTTCGACGTTCTCGACCACGACGATGGCGTCATCCACCAGCAGGCCGATCGCCAGCACCATGGCCAGCATGGTCAGTGTGTTGATCGAAAATCCGAACGCCGCCAACACCCCGAAACTGCCCAACAGGACGATCGGCACCGCCAGCGTGGGGATCAGCGTGGCGCGGAAGTTCTGCAAGAACAGCAGCATCACCAGGAACACCAGCACGATCGCCTCGAAGAGCGTCTTGACCACCTCCTTGATCGAAATCTCGACAAAGGGCGTGGTGTCGTAGGGGATGACGTATTCGACCCCCTCGGGGAAGAATTCGGCGAATTCCGCGATCCGCTGCTTGACCATGGTGGCGGTGTCCAGCGCGTTGGCGCCGGGGGCAAGGCGGATCGCCATGCCCGCGGCGGGCTGGCGGTTGAACCGCGCGATGGTGGCATAGTTCTCGGCGCCGATCTCGACCCGTGCCACGTCCTTGAGCAGCACCAGGCCGCCGTTGGTTTCCGCGCGCAGCACGATCTGCTCGAAATCCTCGGGGCTGGACAGCAGGGATTGGGCGGTAATCGTGGCGTTCAGTTGCTGGCCGTCGGGGGCGGGCAGCGCGCCGAACGACCCCGCAGAGATCTGTGCGTTCTCGGCCGAGACGGCGGCGACCACATCGCCGGGTGTCAATTCATAGGCGGCCAGTTTCGAGGGGTCCAGCCAGATGCGCATGGCATATTGCGCACCGAACACCTGCACCTCGCCCACGCCCTCGATGCGGGAAAATTCGTCCACCAGGTTGGTGACCATATAGTCGGACAAATCCACCTGTTCCAACGCGCCATCGGTCGAGATCAACCCGATGACCATCAGGAACCCGGCCGAGGATTTGCGCACCGAAACCCCCTGGCGCTGCACCGTTTCGGGCAGCAATGGCGTGGCCTGGGCCAGTTTGTTCTGGACCTGCACCTGGGCGATGTCGGGATCGGTCCCGGTCTCGAAGGTCAGGGTGATCTGGGCCTGCCCCGCCGCGGTCGATGACGACGAGATATAGCGCAGCCCGTCCAGCCCGGTCATCTGCTGTTCGATGATCTGGGTGACGGTATTGGCCACGGTTTCCGCCGAGGCGCCGGGATAGGTGGCCGAGACGCTGACCGAGGGCGGGGCGATCTGCGGATATTGCGCCACCGGCAGGGTGAAGATCGACAAGAGCCCAATGCCCATGATGAGGATCGAGATGACCCAGGCGAAAACCGGGCGGTCGATAAAGAAACGGGCCATGGGGGCGCTCCTGGGGGGATCAGTTCTGCGGGGCGGGGGCGGCGGCTTGGGGGGCCGCGCGCTCTTGCGGGGTGACGGTCGCGCCGGGGGCGATCTTTTGCAGACCGGCGACGATGATGCGGTCGCCATCGGCCAGCCCATCGGTCACGATCCAGTCGCTACCGCGATCGGCCAGCACGTTCAGCACGCGCTCTTCCACGGTGTTCTGGGCGGTGACGACCATCGCCGTGGGGCGACCGCGCCGGTCACGGCTGACGGCCTCTTGCGGGGCAAGGACCACGTTTTCGGCCAGCCCCTTGGGCAGATCGACCTGCACATACATCCCCGGCAGCAGCAGCTGATCGGGATTGCTGAATTCCATGCGCAACACGACCACGCCGGTTTGTTCGTCGACATAAGGCTCGGCCGCGGTCAGCAGGCCGGTCTGGTCATAGCCACCGCCATCGGGCAGGCGCAGGGTGACGGTGCGGTCTGCATCCTTGAGGGCCTCATCCATGTGCCCGCGCCGCCAGGCCACCAGTTCGGCCGCCGACATGGTGACATCGACATAGACCGGATCCAGTGACCGGATCACGGCCAGCGGGCTGGTCTGGCCCGCCGTCACCAGCGCGCCGCGGGTGGTCAGCGACCGGCCGACCCGGCCCGACAGCGGGGCCTTGATCGTGGTGCGGTCCAGCTCGATCTCGGCGGCTTGCAACTGGGCCTGGGCCACTTGCAGCCCGGCGGCGGCGGCATCGCGCGCGGACACGGCATCGTCGACATTCTGTTGGCTGACCACCTTGCGGTCCAGCAGGGTCTGAACGCGCTGGGCCTCGCGCTGGGCGGCGTTCAGGGTGGCGCGGGTCTGGGCGACGGCGGCGCGGGCGGCGGCGACCTGGGCCTGGTAGGTGGCCGGGTCGATTTGATACAGCGCGTCGCCCACCGTCACTTCGCCGCCTTCCTCGAACAGCCGCTCGGTGATGATGCCGGCGACCTGGGGGCGCACCTCGGCCACGCCAGAGGCCACGACCCGGCCCGGCAGCACGGCCGTCAGTGTCACGTCCTGGGCGCGCAACGTGACGACCGTCACGGCGGCCGGGGGACGTTCCCCGCCCTGGCCCGGGGCCTGGGCCTGGGCGGCAGGCGCGCCAAGGCTGAGCGCAAGCATCAAAACGGGGGCGAGGGCCCGGGTAAGGCGGGGCATGGGCGGCTCTCCTGTGGCAGGCGAAAGGGCTGGCAAAAGCTGTCGCGCGGATTTATAAAACCTGTGCGTTTCGTTATTCTGTTCACGTTGAACGCGCAAGATAAAATCCCTCGGTGCGCCGCGCCGCGGCCTGTTATTGAGGCGAGTGCCAGGAACATGGGCAAAACCGGGCCCCGCCGGGGGCGTCCGCCACAAATGGATCTCGCCGCGCGCGAGACAATGATTCTGGACGCGGCCCAGCAGGTTTTGCTGGCCCAGGGCGTGCAGGGCGCCACGATGCAGGCCGTCGCCTGCGCCGCGGGGATGTCCAAGCGCACGGTTTACACGGTGTTCGACGGGCGCGAGGCGCTGTTTTCGGCGCTGATCCGACGCCTGCGCGAAACATTCATCGCGCCGCTGGCCCTGGACCAGCAGGCCTTGCCGCTGCCCGACCGGCTGCGGCTGCTCTTGGCCCCCGAACGGGGGGCGTGCACCGACGAGGTTCCGCTGGAGGTGCTGCGCGCCGTGGTGGCCGAGGCCCCGCGCCACCCCTCGATGGCCGAGAGTTTCCTTGAGGAGGGGCCGCGCGCGATCCGCCGCCTGATCCAGGCCGAGCTGGAGCGCGCGGTGGCACGCGGCGAGATCGCCTTGGCCGATCCCGCAGCCGCGGCGGCCTTGCTGCACAACATGGCGTTGCCCTGCCCGTTCGAAAAGCTGCTGTCGGGGGCCCAGGCCATGCCCGCCCCCGAAGAGGTCCGCGCCCGTGTCGATCACGCGGTGGCGGTGTTTCTGAACGGTGCTGCCGGGGCAGAGCGGGCGCCGGTGGCCGTTACCGCGGTGTCGGACGCCACGCCCTGAAACCGATGCCCGCGCGGCGGCGTTCCGTGCTTGGCAGTCTGGCGTGTGCGGCCTATATCGAAGGGGCGCCAAAGCTCCGGCGACCCTGGTGGGACGGCCTGATTTTCGGGCAAGGCCCCGAGAGCGGATCGTCCGCACCATGGCGTCGGCGCAACGCAATTCAGCAGGAGCGGACGATTGACCAGCCTCGAAGATCCGGTTCCGCCGGGACGCCTGAACAGGGTTATCGCCCATCCCGTCGTGCGTATCGTCTTTCCGCTGCTGATCGCGGGCATCTCCCTGGTGGTTCTGCATACGCTGGCCGCCCATGTCAGCTGGACCGATGTCAAGGCGGACCTGGCCATGGCGTCCAAGGGGGCGTTGGCGCTGGCCGTGGCCTTTACCGCGCTCAGCTATGCCGGGATTGCCTGTTACGACCTGATCGCGATGCACAGCACCGCGCGCGGACAGGTGCCTGCGCCGGTCGCGCTGCTTGCCGGGGCCAGCAGCTATGCGGTCTCGAACGTGATGGGGTTTTCCTATCTGACGGGCACGGCGATCCGGTTGCGGATCTATGGCGGGTTCGGGCTGGACGCGGGGCGGATCGCGGGGGTCTTTGCCACGTCCTGGGTTGCGTTCTGGCTGGGGTTGATCGTGATCCTGGGGGTGTTGCTGGTGGGCCATCCCGTGGGGCTGGGCGGGGTCATCGCGCTGGACCGTGGCGTGCAGACGGGGATCGGGGTCGCGCTGTTGGCCGGGTTGGCGGTGCTGTTCGCCTGGCTGTCGCGGGGCCAGCGGCGGCTGGGGTTCGGCGGCATGGGGGTGCAGATGCCCTCGGCCGGGCTGGCGGCGCTGCTGACGGGGGCGGCGGTGGTGGACATGCTGGGGGCGGCGCTGACGCTCTATGTCCTGCTGCCCAATGATCTGGTCCAGGGGTTTCCCTATTTCTTCGTGATTTACGTGGGCGCCATCGCCGCGGGTGTGCTGAGCCATTCGCCCGGCGGGCTGGGCGTGTTCGAGGCCACGATCATCGCCGGACTGGGCGCGGCCGGGCGCTCGGACGTGCTGGCGGCGCTGTTGCTGTACCGGGTGGCCTATTTCGGGCTGCCGTTCGTGATCGCGGTGGTCGGTCTGGCGCTGGCCTGGAGCGTGCCACGGCATGGCCAGGTGACGGCGGCGGCGGGCTGGGCGAACAAGCTGGCGCAACCGCTGGTGCCGCCGATCGCGGCGGGCATCGCGTTGATCGCGGGGCTGATCTTGATGGTGTCGGGCAACCTGCCGGCCGATGGCGCGCGGCTGGGGGTGTTGGGCGAGATGGTGCCGCTGACCTTTATCCAGGCCTCGCACCTGGCAGGCAGCATCGCGGGGCTGTTGCTGGTGGTGATCGCGCGGGGGCTTTACCACCGGCGGCGCAGGGCCTGGTTGATGGCCCTCGTGTTGATGGGGGCCGGGTTGGTGGCCTCGTTGGCCAAAGGCCTGGACTGGGTCGAGGCGCTGTCGATGCTGGCGACGATGGGATTGTTGTGGCTGTTTCGCCCGGCGTTCTATCGGGTCGGCGGGGGATCGGTGTTCCGCCTGAGCGGGCCTTGGCTGGTGGGTGTTCTGGGGCTGATGGCGGCGGTGTTCTGGGTCGGGCTCTTTGCCTACAGCCATATCAGCTATACCAGCTCGATGTGGTGGGATTTCGCGTTGCATGGGGATGCCTCGCGGTTCCTGCGCGCCAGCCTGGCGGTGGCGGTGGTGCTGACGGTGATCACCTTCAACTCGGTGGTGATGAACCGCGGCGGCAAGGTGGCCGCCCAGCCGATCCCCGACGTGGTCCGCCGCCTGGTCGCCGAGAGCGAGGACAGCGAGGCGGGGATCGCGCTGATGGGGGACAAGGCGTTCCTGATCGCCCCGGATCAGCGCGCCTTTGTGGCCTATGCCGATACCGGCACGTCGCTGATCGCCAAGGGCGATCCGGTTGGCGATCCCCAGGCTGGCCAGCAATTGATCTGGCAATTGCGCGAACAGGCCGACCGGATGGGGCGGCGCTGTGCGTTTTACGCGGTGTCGTCGAAATACCTGCCGACCTATCTGGATATGGGCCTGTCGATCCTCAAGATCGGCGAGGTGGCGCGGGTGCCGCTGGATGGGTTCACGCTGGACGGCTCGGCGAAAAAGGATTTCCGCCATGCCCGCAACCGCGCCGCGCGCGACGGGTTCGTGTTCGAGATTATCCCCAGCGCCCAGGTGCCCAGCATCCTGGAGGAACTGCGCGCGGTGTCCGATGCCTGGTTGCAACTCAAGCAAGGCGAAGAAAAGAGCTTTGCCCTCGGCGCGTTCGAAGAGGGCTATATCGCGAATTTCGACATCGCCGTGCTGCGCCGGGGCGAGACTGCGGAAATCGTGGCCTTTGCCAACCTGATGAAGGGCGCGAACCGGCACGAGGTGGCGCTGGACCTGATGCGCTATCGCCCCGGCGGGCCGAGCTTTGCGATGGATGCGCTGTTCGGCGAATTGCTGCTATGGGCCGCGGGGCAGGGCTATCACTGGTTCTCGCTGGGGGCGGCCCCGTTTGCCGGGCTCGACAACCGGCAACTGGCCTCGCTGTGGAACCGCATCGGCGGGTTCGTTTACCAGCATGGCGAGCATTTCTATAATTTCGAGGGGCTGCGCAGCTTCAAGCAGAAGTTCGATCCGGTCTGGACCCCGAATTACCTGGCCGGTCCGGGGGGGCTGGCGGTGCCGCGCATCCTTTACGAGGTGAACGTGCTGATCTCTGGCGGGGTCCGGGGATTGATGAAGTAGGAGCCTGCCGATGATTGCAAATTACGCCGATCATTCCGCCAACGAGCGCACTTTCCTGGCCTGGCTGCGCACCGCGATTGCCATCGTGGGCTTTGGGCTGGCCTCGGCCCGGCTGGGCACCCGCCCGGTGCAGGTCTGGTCAGAGGTGGCGATGCTGCTGGCCGGGGCGCTGGTGGTGGGGATTGCCTTTGTGCGGATGCGCCATGTGCGGCGGCGCATCTGCGCGCGCGAAATGCTGGATGACGACGCCGCCCCTGCCGATGGCCTGCTGGTGTTGCTGATCGGCGCGCTTTTCGCGCTGATGGGAACGTTCGTTTTGCATGTCGGCTAGGCGCATGCGCGCCTAGCGCAGCCCCTGGCGCGCGATCAGCTGGGCCAGTTGACCCACCGCCTGGCTGCGCGCCGTGGCGATCGCCTGCGGCCCGCCCTCGGGGGGAAAGGGCACGCTCAGCGTGAATTGGCCGGACCTGTTGCGCCCGCCCTCGTCGGGGGCCACGAAATACTGCCCCGTCATGACAAAGGCGCCACTGTCGTCGGCCAGCATATCGGCCACGCGAACCTGCACCGTGGCCTGGGCGCGATCGGCAAAGGGCCAGGGTTCCGCGGCGATCTGCACGCGGGTCAGATCGGCCAGCGCGCGGGCCAGATCGAACGTGACGGCGCGGGCAGGATCGTCGGCCCACAGCATCGCGGGCGAAGAGCTGAGCGCGCCGCTGGCGTCCCTGCGATAGATTTCCTCCGAGGCGGCATAGCGCGGCAGCGACACCTCCTGCACCAGAACGCTGGCATAGGCGGTGCGCACGCGCTCTGGGCTGGTGGGCACGGGCGGCACCGCATAGCGCAGCGGGGCGGGCCCCGAACAACCCGCGGCGATCAGCGCGACGGCGGCCAGCGGGATCAGGGGGCCAAGGGGGCGGATAGCGGGACGTTTGGTCATGTCACCTTCCGAAAAGCAGCGAATTTGGGTTGCGTTCCACCGCGCGGGCCAGCGCGGCCACGGCCTCGGCGGCGCGGCGCACTTCGCGCAGCGTCGCCTCCAGGTCGCGGCCGACGCCCTGATTGGCATCATAGCCGCTGATCGTGCGCGCGGCCTCGGTCAGCACGGTTTGCGCGCGTTGCAGCAGCGCGGGCAGATCGTCCGCCGCCGACCGGGCCGAGGCCATGGTGGCATTGGCATTGTCGATCAAGCCGGCCTCGCGGGCCTGGCGCAGCACCTGGCGCAGTTCGTCCAGCGCGCCGCTGAGGTCGGCGGGCAGGGCGCGGGCGGCGTCGGTGTCGATCAGCCGGTCGGCGCTGTCCAGCAGGTTCGACAGCCGGCTTGCCAAGTCATCCAGCGGCAGGGCCTCGGCCTGGGCTGCGACGCCTTGCAGCCGGGCCACCAGATCGGGCACCCCGGCCACGGCGGCATCCACCGATTGGGCAGCCGCCGTCGCGGTATCCAGCGCCCCGGAAAGTCGCGCGATGGTATCCTCTGTCTCCAGCCGGGCGACCAGCGTCTCGATCTCGCCGACGGCGCTGGAAATCCGCCCTGGCAGCGCCTGCATCTCGTCCG
Organism: Paracoccaceae bacterium; assembly: GCA_016938875.1. Lineage (GTDB taxonomy): Bacteria > Pseudomonadota > Alphaproteobacteria > Rhodobacterales > Rhodobacteraceae > Rhodovulum. The sequence continues at coordinate 422,714 of JAFGTV010000008.1, read as the reverse complement.
AGCCGACAAGGCCCTGTGCCTGGCCCAACAGCGCGCGCACGTCGCCGGGCACGGCGCGGATGTCGTCGCTGCCGGTCAGGCGGCTGATGTTGTCCATCATCGCGATGGCGCTTTCCAGCACCTCCTCGACGGGCAGGGCGTTGATCCGGGCGAACACGCCCTCGGCGCTGGCGGATACGTCGGCGATATCGCTTTCGGTGGTGGGCAGCACGGGATTGGGTTCTGCGGAGCGGTTGATGCCGGTGCCGGTCGCGTTCGGCGTGTCGACCAGTTCCACCTTGAGCCCCCCGGTCAGCAACGACGCCGTGGCCAGCCGCGCGCGCAGCCCCTCCTGCACCCGCCGATCGAGGTAATCCAGGGCCTCTGGCGCGCCGGCGTCCGGGTCCAGCCCCAGCTTGCTGGGCTGAATCGCCAGGGTCGCGGCCAGCCGCACCCTGCGGTCGCCAAAGCGCGCCTCGTCCACGATCCCGTTCAGCGCGCTGACCCGGCCGATGCGCAGCCCGCCCAGATCGACCGCCGAATCGACCGCCAGACCCGCGACATTGTCCTGAAAGATTGCCGTCAGGTTCAACGCCTCGGCATTGGTATCGCCAAAGAGGCTGGCCCGCGCCGCGCCCTCGTCGGGATAAAGCACGAAGAGCGCGCCCGGCTCGACCGCTTGTCCGCCCGAGACCACGGTTTGAAAGGTGATCCCCCCCGACACCAGTGCTGCCAGCGACGAAAAATCGACCTTGGCCCCGGTCGGCCCGATGGAAAAGCTGAAGCCCGAGATGTCCCAGAACCGCGTCGCCGACGAGATCATTTTGTCATGGGGGGCAAAGATGATGGCATCTGCCTCGACGCTGGTGCCGTCGCCGGCCAGTTCGGCGGTGCCGATGCGGCCCACCTCGATCCCGCGAAAGACGATGGGGGCCTCTTCGGTCAGCCCGGCATTGGGTGCCGCGCGCAGCCGCACGCGCAATCCCTGGCGTCCGTCGCGGTTCAGCGGCGCGGCCTCTTCGCCCTTGTGGCGGGCGATGAAACCGTCGGGTTTGTCGTTCCAGATGCCCTGGATGAAAATACCCGACAGGACCGTGTCCAACCCGGTGACGCCACGGGCGCTGACCTGGGGGCGGACCACCCAGAACGTCGCGTCGCCATCGACATAGGGGGCGACCTTCTTGTCCAACCGGACCGAGACCAGCACCCGGTCCAGCCCGTCGGAAAAGCTGACCCCCTCGACCAGCCCGACGGTCACGTCGCGATAGCGCAACTCGGTCTCGCCCGCGCGAATCCCCGAGGCATTCTCAAAGCTCAACTCCAGCAACGGACCGCGCGAGGAATAGCTGTGCCAGGCCACGCCCAGTGCGATCGCCAGCGCCGCGGCGGGAATGACCCAGACGATGGAAACCCGTTCCAGCAGGCTCTTGCGCGCGGGCAGGATCGGCGTGGTGGGGGGGCTGGGGTCGGTCATGCGGGATGGGCCTTGGTAACGGGCGGGGCCGGTATCGGCGGTGCGGCGGGTGGCGCGACGGCCTCGATATCCCAGATCCGCCTGCTGTCAAAGCTTTGGGCCGACAGCATCGTGAAAATCACCGACAGTGCAAAGAACAGGCTGGCCGGCCCCGGAGAGACCGAGGCCACCGCGCCAAGTTGCACCAGCGAGGACAGGATCGCCACCACGAACACGTCGATCATCGACCAGCGGCCGATATAATCCACCACCTCGTACAGCTGCTGTCGCCGCGCCGGGCCCAGCGCGCCGGGTCGCCGCAACCCCAGCGCCAGCCCGGCAATGGCGATGAACTTGCCCACCGGGATCAGCACCGAGGCGACCAGGATGACCATCGCAATACCCCAGTTGCCATGCTGGGCCAGCTCGGCCGCGCCGCCCACGATGGTGTTTTCCTGGGATGAGACCAGCGTGCGCGTGCGCAGCATCGGGGCGAGGTTGGCCGGGACGTAACACATCAGCCCGACCGCCCAAAACGCCCAGACCCGCTGCATCGCGTGCGGATCGCGCGAATGCAGCCTGTGCCCGCAGCGCCCGCATTTGTGCGTGCCCAGCGGCCAGACCCGCGTGCAGCGGGTACAGGCCACCAGCCCCATGTCGCGCGCGGTGGTCACGTCTCCAGCGATTTCCATACCGAATACCTGCACATGAAATTGTCCTGCACCACCAACAGCACCACCAGGACCGCAAAGATCCAGAACCCCGGACCGAATTCCACCGCCGCCAGGTCCGCGATCTTGACCAGCGCCACGGCGCAGCCGATCACGAAGATCTCGGCCATCGACCAGGGCCGCAGCGCCTCGGACAGCCGGAACGCCACGATCGCGCCGGGGGCGGGTGGGCGGTCCCGCACGATCGGCGTCAGCACATAGATCAGCAACAGCGCCCGCGTCACCGGGATGAACACGATCCCCGCCGCAACCGCCAGCGACAACAGCGCCAGCGCCCCCGACCCACTAAAGGCCAGGGCCGCATCCAGCACCGAGGCTGCATTGTGCTGCCCCCCGGCATCGATGCTCAGGAACGGGGCCAGCGTTGCGGTGATCACCAACACGACAACGGCCAGGGCCAGGGCGATCAACTGCTCGCCCGCCCGGCGGCGCGGGGCGATCAGCACCGTGTGGCAGCGTGCGCAAACCGCACGTTCCCCATGCGCGGGTTGGGCCACGCGATACACCGCATCGCAATGCGGACAGGCGATCAGATCGGACAGATCGCCCATCGGGTCATCGCCACCACGCGTCATCGCTCCCCATCGCCCCTTGCCAGAACGGGCCCTTGGCCCACCGACGACAGGATAGGCAGTGGCGCAGACATTGCCAGCGGTTTCCCATCCCGGCCATTGCGGCCTGAACGGCCCCTGTCCAGTCGCCGCCCTGACCCTGCCGCGCCAAATCCGCACCGAATCCGCACCGAATCCCGGCAAGCGCGGCATCGGGGCAAGATCCCCCGTGACCCTAGCCGCAGCTGCCCGGCGCACCCCGCGTGGAAACGGCGCGCAGGCGCGGTGCGCCGGGGTGGCGGGCGGTCCCGCGCGCCGCCCGGCGCGACCTTGGCCCGCACATCTTGCCCTTGCCGGATCCGCCCTGGCGCAATACGGCATGACCATGCGCACCCCTCACGGCCAGGCCAACCCGACCTGGGGGCTGCATACCCGCGTCCAGGAGGCTTTGACATGACCGAACCAACCCCGCTCGACCTGGCGCACCAGGCGATGCAGGCCACCCCCGAGGACGTGACCGCGCGGCTGCGCTATTACGGTGCGCTGGCCGCCCAGGAACTCTTCGTGCTGCTGGCGCGCGAGGCCGAGGGCGCGCATATCGCGCCGCAGGTTTTCGAACTGGACGAGGGCCCGGTCGTGCTGGCCTTTGACAGCGAGGCGCGGCTGGGCGATTTCACCGGCGCCCCCGCCCCCTATGCCGCGCTGCCCGGGCGGGCGCTGGCCGCGATGCTGGCCGGGCAGGGGCTGGGGCTGGGGGTGAACCTGGGCGCCGATACGGGCGAATTGTTGGCGGCGGACGCGGTGGCGTGGTGGGCCGAAACCCTGGCCCCCAAGGCCCGGCAAATGCACGCCCAACCAAAAGAGCTGACCCCCCCAAGCGGCCTGCCAGAGGCCCTGCTGCATGCGCTGGACGCGCGGCTGGGGGCCGCGGCGGGGCTGGCGGGCGGCGCCTGGCTGGCCGGGGTGCGCTATCGCGGCGGCGGGCAGGGGCATCTGCTGGCCTTCCTCGATATCGCGCCGGGCGCCGAGGACAGCCTGGCGCGGCTGGTGGACGAGGCGCTGCGCTTCAGCGGGATCGAGGCTGGCGCGCTCGACGTGGCCTTCCTTGCCACCGGCGACGCCATCACCACGCGACTGGCCCGGGTGGGACTGCGCATCGAGCTACCTGAACCGCAGATCGAAACCCCGCTGCCGATCACCGACCCCGACGCGCCGCCCCGGTTGCGCTGACCGGCCCTTCTTCTGGTCAAAAATATCCATGTCGGACCGGGGCCACCGGGCCCGCCGGATCAATAGCCGCGGGCGCGATCCACGAGAAACAGCAACGGCTCACCGGCCTCGGCGCGGCGGATGTTCTCGGCGATCACCCGTGCCGCGGTGTCCGGCCGGGTCTCGGATGCGATATGCGGCGTCACCGTCACCCGCGGGTGGGGCCAGAACGGATGCGCCGGCGGCAGAGGTTCGGTGCGGAACACATCCAACGTGGCATGCCCCAGCCGCCCGCTGTCCAGCGCCGCCAGCAGGGCCGCGTCGTCGATCAGCGCGCCGCGCCCGGGGTTGATCAGCACCGCCCCCTCGGGCAGCCAGCCCAGGCGCTCTGCATCCATCAGGTTTTCGGTCTCGGCGGTCAGCGGCAGCAACAGCACCACGATCTCGGCCCGACCCAGCACCCTGCGCAGTCCCTCGGCCCCGTGCTGGCAATCCACCCCGTCAAGCGCGCGCGCGGTCCTGCTCCAGCCTGCCACGTCGAACCGCAGCGCGGCCAGCGCCTGGGCACAGGCCCGCCCCAGCGCCCCCAGGCCCAGCACCGCCACGCGCCGGTCGCGCGCCAGCGGTGGCACCACCGGATCCCACACCCCGTTTTGCCCAAGGATCTGTCGATCCATCCCCAGGTGGTGGCGCAGCACATGGCCGGTGACCCATTCGACCATGCCCTCCTCCAGCCCGGCATCGACCATCCGGCACAGCGGCTGGGTCAGGGTGGTGTTGGTCACGATCGTCTCGACCCCGGCCCACAGGCTGAGGACCGCGCGGGCATGGCTGAAGGGGGTGAAATCGCGCAGCCCGCCATTTGGGGCATAAACGATATAATCCACCTCGCCCGGCGCGTCGGTCCGGGTCACGATGCGGGCGGCGACCCCGGCCTCGTCCAGGGCGCGGGCCAGGGGCGCGCGATACTGCGGCCAGCGTGCCGGCGGGGCGGAAAACAGAACCGTTCGCATCTCATCGCCCCCTTGGCCGGTGGACATGCGCACTTTGGACCAGGCCAAAGGCCACCATCAGTACCAGCATCGCCGAGCCGCCATACGACACCAGCGGCAAGGGCACCCCGACCACCGGCGCCAGCCCCATCACCATCGACATGTTCACCGCAAAGAACAAAAAGAAGGTGGCCGCGATCCCCAATGTCAGCAAGGACGAAAAGCGATCCTTGTTCTTCAGCGCCGAGGCCACGCAAAACGCGATGATCAGCACATAGAGCGCCAACAGCGAGATCGCGCCGATAAAGCCGAACTCCTCGGCCAGGGTGGTAAAGATGAAATCGGTATGCTTTTCGGGCAGAAAGTTCAGCCGCGATTGCGTCCCCTGCATGAACCCGCGCCCGGTCCAGCCCCCCGATCCCAGCGCGATCTTGGACTGGGTGATGTGATAGCCCGCCCCCAGCGGGTCCGAGGCGGGGTCAAGGAACGTGTCGATCCGGCGATACTGATAGTCCTTGAGCAACTGCCACGGTGTGCCCCGGCTCAGGAACACGCCGGCCACCGTCGCGGTGCCCATCGCGATGACGGCCGCGAAATAGGCCCAGTGCACCCCGGCCAGGAACATCACGATCCCGCCCCCCGCCACCAGCAACAGCGCGGTCCCCAGGTCGGGCTGCTTGAGCACCAGAAAGGTGGGGATCGCGATCAGCACCAGCGGGATCGCCACGAATTGCGGGCGCGACACCTGCCGGATGTCCAGCCAGTCGTAATAGGCCGCCAGCATCATGACCAAGGTGATCTTGGTCACCTCAGAGGGTTGCAACAGAAAGAACCCCAGGTCGATCCAGCGTTGCGCGCCCATTCGTTCATCGCCGAACGCCTCGACCCCGATCAGCAGCAGCAGCGACAGCCCATAGGCCAGCGCCGCCATGTTGCGCCAGAACCAGATCGGCACGAAGGCCACGAAAAACATCGCCGCCAGGCCCAGCGCAAAGCGTTTCATCTGCGGTTCGGCCCAGGGCGTCATCGACCCGCCCGCGACCGAATACAGCATCAGAAAGCCCACGCCCGCCACCGCGCATAACAGCAGCACCAGCGCCCAGTTGACATGCAGCACCTTGCGCAGGCCGGTGGGCACGGTTTTGACGTTGTATTCAAGATAGCTCATGCTCGCCCCCGCGTGCCGGACGGCAAGGTGCCGGGATCGCGCAGCGGCAGCTTGCGCAGGCGCTGGTCGGCCTCCCAGCGCTGGCGTTCGGGATAGGCGCTGGTCGGGGGCAGATCGCCGTATAGCGCGCGCAGGGTGATGTCGCGCGCGATAGGCGCCGCGGCGGCCGATCCGCCGCCGCCATGTTCCACCAGCACCGACACGGCGATGCGCGGGGCCTCGATCGGGGCAAAGGCCACGAAAAGCGCGTGATCGCGCCGCTCCCACGGCAGATCCTCGTTGCGCGACACGCCCTGGGCGCGCTCGGCGGCGGTGATGTTGCGCACCTGGCTGGTGCCGGTCTTGCCGGCCATCTCCATTCCCTCGGCCACCACGCGCGAACCATAGGCGGTGCCGCGGCGGTTGTTGACCACGGCGGCCATGGCGCGGCGAATGCGCGCCAGATTGGCCGGGTTCACGTCCAGAACCGCCCCCGCGCCAGAGGGACGTTCCACCCCGTCGATTGATTTCAGCAGCCGCGGCGCGACTGACCGGCCGGTGGCGATGCGCGCGCTCATCACCGCCAGTTGCAGCGGCGAGGCCAGCACGAAGCCCTGGCCGATCGCGGCATTGAGCGTGTCGCCCACCACCCATTCCGCGCCGCGGTTTTCACGCTTCCACGCCTTGTCGGGCATCAGGCCGGACACCACCGCCGACAACGGCAGATCAAACCGTTCGCCCAGGCCGAACTTGCGCGCCATGGCGGTGATCTTTTCGATCCCGACGCGCTGGGCCAGGTCGTAGTAATAGACATCGCAGGACTGTTCGAGACTTTGCAGCAGGTCCACATGGCCGTGCCCGCCGCGCCGCCAACAGTGAAAGCGCCGCCCGCCGACCTCGAGATAGCCGGGGCAATAGACGGTTTCGTCGGGTGTTATGAACCCGTCCTCCAGCGCGGCCAGCGCGGTGATCACCTTGAAGGTGGAGCCGGGCGGATAGGCGCCCTGCACGGTCTTGTTGGCCAGCGGGCGATAGGGGTTTTCCATCAACGCCTTGTAATCAGGGACGGAAATGCCGCGTACGAACTTGTTGGGGTCGAAACTGGGTGCCGAGGCGATGCCCAGCAGGTCGCCCTCTGCCAGGTCCATGACCACGGCGGCCGCGCTTTCGTCGCCCAGGCGGGCCTGCATGAAATTCTGCAACCCCGCGTCGATGGTCAGTTGCAGATCGGCGCCGGGCTGCCCCTCGATCCGGTCCAACTCGCGGATCACGCGACCCACGGCGTTGACCTCGATCCGGCGGGTGCCGGCCTTGCCGCGCAGCAGCTCTTCGGATTTCGCCTCGACCCCGGTCTTGCCGATCTGGAACCGCGGGATCTGCAACAGCGGATCGGGATCCTCCATCTGCGACAGGTCGTAATCGGACACCGGCCCGACATAGCCCACCACATGGGCAAAATCCGATCCCAACGGGTAAAAGCGTGACAGCCCCACCTCTGGCGAGATGCCGGGCAGCACGGGGGCGTTGACCGCGACGCGGGCGACATCCTCCCAGAGCATGCGGTCGGCGATGGTGACGGGCACAAAGGGGCTGTGGCGGCGGATTTCCTTGAGCGCGCGCTCCAGCGTTTCCTCGTCCAGCGGCACCAGGCGGGTCAGCCGGGCCAGCGCCTCTTCGGGATCGCCCGCATCCTCGCGCACGATGACGATGCGATAGTTCTGCTCGTTGCCGGCCAGGATATGACCCGCGCGGTCGAACACCAGCCCGCGCGAGGGCGGGATCAGGCGCATGTTGATGCGGTTTTCCTCGGCCAGCAGGCGGAATTCGTCGGCCTGGGTGATCTGCAAGTGGCGCATCCGCAGCGCCAGCCCGCCGACGAACAGCGCCTGCGCGCCGCCCAGGATCAGCGCGCGACGGCTGACGCGGCGGCCGCTTTCCTCGGTGTCGCGGGGGGATCGTTTCATCGCACCAGTCCCCGCGGGTCCAGATCCCCCGGCGTCACCCGGCGCACGCCCAGCCCATAGCGCGACACCAGCACCACCAGCGGATAGGCCAGCGCCGTGACCAGCGCCTGGATCACCTGGCGGCCGAAATCGGCCTCGGGCACGGCAAACAGGCCCAGGATCAGCCCCTGCGCCAGAAAAATCCCGATGATCACCGCCGCTGTCATCAGCCATTCCACCCCGAACGCCGTCTCGACCGACACCTGTTGGCGCGAGCGCAGGAATTCCGCCCCCATCAGGACCAGCGCCGCCAACAAGCCCGGCGGGCGCATCAACAACAGATCCAGCGTCACGAACACCCCCGCAATCAGCCAGGGCGCCAGATAGTCGGGCCGGCGTTGCAGCCAGGCAAAGGTCAGGCACAGCATCCAGTCCGGCCCCGGCAGTCGCCCCGGAGCGGAATTCAGCGGCAGGATCATCACGAACACCAACGCCCCCGCCAGCGCGACATAGATCAGCCGGTATAGCCCACGGTTCAGCGTCAGCGGATCAACCATCGCCAGGCTCCTGCGGGGTGCCGGTGGCGGCGGCGGGCATCGGCAGGGCCTCGGGGCCGATCGGGGCGGGGGCCACCAGCCCGCCGGGGTCGCGGATCACCTCGTTGGCATGGCTGCGCAGGACGCGCAGAAACTCCAGCCGGTCGTATTCCGCCGCCAGCCGCACCCGCAGCCGTTGATCGCGGCCCAGCGCGACGTGCCCCACCAGCAGACCGGCGGGAAACACCCCGCCATCGCCCGAGGACACGACCCGGTCGCCAGGGCGGATCTGTTCGGCGTCCTCCAGGAAATCCAGCAGCGGCGCGGTCGAGTTGTCGCCCGCCAGCACCGCGCGCTGTCCCGAGGGCTGGATCAGGACGGGAATGCGGCTGTTGGAATCGGTCAGCAGGATCACCCGCGCGGTGTTCTGCCCCACGCCCGAGATCCGCCCCACCAGGCCCAGCCCGTCGGTGGTCGCCCAGCCATCCAAGATCCCGTCGCGCGCGCCCACGTTCAGCAGCACCGACTGGCGAAACGGCGAGCCGCTATCGGCCAGTACCACGCCGGTGACATAGGTCAGCTTGGGGTCCAGCCGCACCTTGTTGAGGTCCAGCAGCTTGGCGTTTTCCTGTTCCAGTTGCAGCGCGGCCTCTTTCCAGGCCTTCATCTGGCGCAACTCGCGGCGCAGTTCCTGGTTCTGTTCGGCCAGGCGGGCATAGGACTGAAACCCCTCGACGAGCGCGGCGGCCTTGGTCACCGGCACCAGCGCCCAGTCGAAGCTGGGCACCGCGCGGTCCACCAACGCGGCGCGGAACCGTTCGACCCGCGGGCTGTCGATGCGCCACAGCACGAACAGCGCCAACAGCACGAACACCGTGCCCCCGATCAGGATGCGCCGGATCGGGCGGGCGTAGTCGGGCAGGGAATTGCGGTCTGCGGCCAAGGGTGCCTCGCTTCGGCTGCGTGGCCGGTGGGATCAGCTGTCGTAATCTATCACATGCCGCAGCTGTTTTTCATATTCCAGCGCCTTGCCGGTCCCCAGCGCCACACAATTGAGTGACTCGTCGGCGACCGAAATCGCCAGGCCGGTCTGTTCACGCAGCGCCAGGTCCAACTCTCCCAGCAGCGCGCCGCCGCCGGTCAGCATCACGCCGCGGTCGACGATGTCGGCGGCCAGGTCCGGCGGCGTGGCCTCCAGCGCGGTCATCACGGCCTCGCAGATTTGCTGGACGGGTTCGGCCAGCGCCTCGGCGACCTGGGCCTGGTTGATCTCGATTTCCTTGGGCACGCCGTTCAACAAATCGCGGCCGCGGATCTGCATCGACGCGCCGCGCCCGTCATCGGGCATCCGTGCCGTGCCGATCGAGGTCTTGATGCGTTCGGCGGTCGCCTCGCCGATCAGCAGGTTCTGCTGGCGGCGCAGGTAGTTGATCACCGCGTCATCCATCCGGTCGCCGCCCACCCGCACCGAGCGCGCATAGACGATGTCGCCCAGCGACAGAACCGCCACCTCGGTGGTGCCGCCGCCGATATCGACGACCATGTTGCCGGTGGGATCGGTGATCGGCATGCCCGCCCCGATCGCCGCGGCGATGGGTTCGGCGATCAGCCCGGCGCGGCGTGCGCCCGCCGACAGCACCGATTGGCGGATCGCGCGTTTTTCAACGGGCGTTGCGCCATGGGGCACGCAGACGATGATCTTGGGCTTGGTAAAGGTGGTGCGCTTGTGAACCTTGCGGATGAAATACTTGATCATCTCTTCGGCCACGTCGAAATCGGCGATCACGCCTTCGCGCATCGGGCGGATCGCCTCGATGGATCCGGGCGTGCGGCCCAGCATCAGCTTGGCGTCCTCGCCCACGGCCAGCACTTGTTTGCGCCCGTCCTTGACATGAAAGGCCACCACCGAGGGTTCGTTCAGGATGATGCCGCGCCCTTTGACATAGACCAGCGTGTTCGCGGTGCCGAGGTCGATCGCCATGTCCGACGAAAACAAACCACCAAATCCTGCCATGTCGCGGCTCTTTCCTGCAAATGATTGACGGCCCGCGATTCCCTGACGGTTCGCGGGCCGCATTGCTTATAGGGGCGGGCCGGGCGGCGGGTAAAGGCCCCCCCGGTGCAAATCAGCTTGAAACCGCCGGGGTCAGGCCGATTGCAGATCGCCCTCGGGCTTGGTCTTTTCGCGGCGCACCAACAGACGGTTCAGCGCGTTGACATAGGCCTTGGCGCTGGCCACGACGGTATCGGTATCCGAGGATTGGCCGGTGACGATCTTGCCGTCCTCCTCCAGCCGGACGCTGACGGTGGCCTGGGCGTCGGTGCCCTCGGTCACGGCGTGCACCTGATACAGTTGCAGACGCGCGTGATGCGGGAACAGTGCCTTGATCGCGTTAAAGGCCGCATCCACCGGCCCGTCGCCCTGGGCGGTGACCTGGTGTTCGGTGCCGTCCACGCTGAGGATCAGATCGGCCGATTGCGGCGCCTCGGTGCCACAGATCACCCGCAGGAACTTTACCTGGATGCGGTCATGTTCGGCATCCGAAGAGCTGTCGCGCATCAGGGCGACCAGGTCGTCGTCATAGACCTCTTTCTTGCGATCAGCCAGCGCCTTGAAGCGCACGAACACGTCCTTGAGCTGATTGTCGGCCAGGTCGTAACCCAGCTCTTTCATCTTGGCGCGCAGGGCGGCGCGGCCCGAATGCTTGCCCATCACCAGGTTGGTGGCGTTCAGCCCGATATCGGCCGGGCGCATGATCTCGAAGGTCTCGGCGTTTTTCAGCACGCCGTCCTGGTGGATGCCGGATTCGTGGGCAAAGGCGTTCTTGCCGACGATGGCCTTGTTGTATTGCACCGGAAAGCCCGAAACCGTGGCGACCTTGCGCGACAGCCCCATGATCTTGGTGGTGTCGATGCCGGTGGTATAGGGCATGATGTCGTTGCGCACCTTCAGCGCCATGACGACCTCTTCCAGCGCGGTATTGCCGGCGCGTTCACCCAGCCCGTTGATCGTGCACTCGATCTGGCGCGCGCCCGCCTCGACCGCGGCCAGGGCGTTGGCGGTCGCCATGCCCAGATCGTTGTGGCAATGGGTGGCGAACACGATCTCGTCGGCGCCGGGCACACGTTCCAGCAGCATGCGGATCAGCTGCGCACTTTCGCGCGGCGCGGTATAGCCCACGGTGTCGGGGATGTTGATCGTCGTGGCCCCGGCCTTGATCGCGATTTCCACCACGCGGCACAGGTAATCATGCTCGGTCCGGGTGGCGTCCATCGGCGACCACTGCACGTTGTCGCACAGGTTGCGCGCGTGGGTCACGGTGGCCTCGATCCGCTCGGCCATCTCGTCCTGTGTCAGCTTGGTGATGTCGCGGTGCAGCGGCGAGGTGCCGATAAAGGTGTGGATACGCGGGCGGGCGCTGTGCTGAACGGCCTCCCACGCGCGGTCGATATCGGCGAAATTGGCCCGCGACAGGCCACAGATCACCGCGTTTTTCGACAGTTTGGCGATGTCGCGCACCGCCTCGAAATCGCCCTCCGAGGCGATGGGAAACCCGGCCTCGATGATATCGACGCCCATCTCGTCCAGCATGGCGGCGATTTCCAGCTTTTCGTCATGGGTCATCGTGGCGCCGGGGCTTTGCTCGCCGTCGCGCAGGGTGGTGTCGAATATCAGGACGCGGTCCTGTTTGGGGGTATCGGTCATGGGTGAATCTCTCTTTATGTCCTTAGCCAATGGTCGTGGCGCGTGGCGTGTCCTCTGAGCGGTCGCGCCGGAACGGCACGCTCAGAGGCGGCTAAGGAGAAGCAGCAGGCCAAGGGGCAGCGCGCGCAGCGAATGCACGGCGGCGGTGGGGATATGACCTTGGCGTTCCATCGTGGCGGACTATAAGGGCGGACCGCGCCAAGGGGAAGCGGATTTCGACGGGCCCCGGCGCGGGCCCGAACGGTTTGACGGGGCCGGGCGTTTGCAGCTCTGGCGGGCGGCGCTATCTGCGCGGGCAACGGGACGTGAAAGGGGACCGCATGACACGGGCATTGGTGATCGGGGCATCGGGCGGGATCGGCGCGGCGCTGGTGGCGGCTCTGCGCGGGCGCGGGGCGGATGTGGTCGGTTTGTCGCGCTCTGCTGACGGGTTGGATCTGACCGACGAGGACAGCATCGCCGCCGGGCTGGGCGCGCTGGAGGGGGCGTTCGATCTGATCGTGGTGGCCACCGGCGTGTTGGCGGGGGCCGGCCAGCCCCCCGAAAAGGCGCTCAGAGAGCTGCGCCCCGCCGCGATGCTGGACCAGGTCGCGGTGAATGCGGTTGGCCCTTTGCTGGTGCTCAAACACGCGCAGCGGCTGATCCCGCGGGATCGCCGCGCGGTCTTTGCGGTGCTGTCGGCGCGGGTCGGGTCGATCGGCGATAACCGCTTGGGGGGGTGGTATTCCTATCGCATGGCCAAGGCCGCGCTGAACCAGGGCCTGCGCACCGCGTCGATCGAACTGGCGCGCAGTCATCGCCAGGCGATCTGCGTGGCGCTGCATCCGGGCACGGTGGCCACCCCGTTTACCGCGCGCTACGCCGGGCGGCACCCGACGGTGGCGCCCGATCAGGCCGCCGAAAACCTGTTGCGGGTTATCGACGGGCTGACCCCGGGTCAGACCGGCGCGTTCCTGGACTGGGCAGGGGACCGGGTGGCGTGGTGACGCGCCTGGTCCTGGTGCTGGGCGACCAGCTGTCGGTCAACCTCTCGGCGTTGCGCGCGGCCAGGCGTGGCCGCGATCTGGTGGTCATGGCCGAGGTCATGGGCGAGGCCGCCCAGGTGCCCCACCACCCCAAGAAGATCGCCTTTTGCTTTGCCGCGATGCGCAAATTCGCCGCCCGCCTGGCCGATGCGGGCTGGCACGTGGCCTATACCCGGCTCGACGATCCCGACAACAGCCAATCCATCGCCGGCGAGCTGCGGCGCCGCGCCGCCGAGATCGGCGCGGCCGAGGTTCTGGCGACAGAGCCGGGCGACTGGCGGCTGATCGCGGCGCTGGAGGACATGCCGTTGCCGGTGCGTCAGCTGGCCGATGACCGGTTCGTGTGTTCGCGGGATGAATTCGACGCCTGGGCCACGGGGCGCAAGACCCTGCGGATGGAGTATTTCTATCGCGAGATGCGCCGCAAGACCGGCCTGCTGATGGAGGGGGACAAACCCGCGGGCGGCAGGTGGAACTATGACCACGACAACCGCAAACCGGCGCGCGACGACCTGTTTCGGGCCGGGCCGCTGCGGTTCGATCCCGATCCAGAGGTGGGGCAGGTGCTGGACCTGGTGGCGGCGCGCTTTGGCGAACATTTCGGGGCGTTGCGTCCGTTCTGGTTTGCCACCGATGCCGATCAGGCCGATCAGGCGCTGGCGCATTTCCTGCGTCACGACCTGCCGCGCTTTGGCGATTTTCAGGACGCGATGCTGGCCAATGACCGGTTCTTGCATCACGCCGTGATCGCACCCTATCTGAACGCCGGACTGTTGGACCCGTTGGATGTCTGCCGCCGGGCCGAGGCCGAATACCACGCCGGTCGCGCACCCCTGAACGCGGTGGAGGGGTTCATTCGGCAGATCATCGGATGGCGCGAGTTCGTGCGCGGCATCTATTTCCGCGAGGGGCCGGACTATCCGCAGCGCAACGCGCTGGATCACCGGCGCGCGCTGCCTGCGCTGTTATGGGGGGGCGAAACGGCGATGGCCTGCCTGTCCCATACCATCGCCCAGACCCGCGACGAGGCCTATGCCCACCACATCCAGCGGCTGATGGTGACGGGCAATTTCGCGCTGCTGGCGGGCCTGAATCCGACCGCGCTGCATGAATGGTATCTGGCGGTCTATGCCGATGCCCATGAATGGGTCGAGGCGCCCAATACCGTGGGCATGAGCCAGTTCGCCGATGGCGGCGTGGTCGCGTCCAAACCCTATGTGTCGTCGGGGGCCTATATCAACCGGATGTCGGACTATTGCGGCGGCTGCCCCTATCGCGTGACGCAAAAGACCGGGGCGGGGGCGTGTCCGTTCAACCTGCTGTACTGGCACTTTCTGGACCGCCACCGCGCGCGCTTTGCCGCGAACCCGCGCATGGGGCAGATGTATCGCACCTGGGACCGGATGGATGGCGCGCACCGAGCGGCCGTATTGGCCGATGCCGAGGCTTTCCTGGCCCGGCTGGATCAGGGGGACGAGGTCTGACACGTCTAAAAGTTGTGCAGAAAAAATATTCCTTGGTGTTTCGCGCGCATAGGTGCATTCTAAAAATTGAATATGTCCAAGGCGAACCCGCCCCGATTCCCTGATGGGGCCGCATGCAAACAGGGTCGCCGACTGTGGAGGAGACACCGATGGCACATGTGGTTGTTCTGGGCGCGGGCCTGGGCGGGACGCTTCAGGCGTATGAATTGAGAGAAACCCTGGCAAAGGGTGACACGATCACCGTGATCTCGAACAAGCCCTATTTCCAGTTTACCCCCTCGAACCCCTGGGCCGGCGTTGGCTGGCGCAGGAAAAGCGAGATCATCGTGGAACTGGCCCCGGTGATGAAGCGCCGCGGGATCGAGTTCATTTGCGATGGCGCCAAGCGTCTGCATCCCGACCAGAACAAGATCGAATTGGCCAGCGGGCGCGAGGTGACCTACGACTACCTGGTGATCGCCACCGGCCCCGACCTGGCCTTTGACGAGATCGAGGGGTTCGGCCCCGAGCGGTTCACCAACTCGGTCTGCCAGATCGAACATGCCGAGATGTCCGGCGACAAGTGGGAAGAGTTCTGCGCCAACCCCGGCCCGATCGTGATCGGCGCGGTGCAGGGGGCCTCGTGCTTTGGCCCGGCCTACGAATACGCGATGGTGATCGACACCGACCTGCGCAAGCGCAAGATCCGCGACAAGGTGCCGATGACCTTTGTCACCTCGGAACCCTATATCGGCCACCTGGGCCTGGGCGGGGTGGGCGACACCAAGGGCCTGCTGGAATCGATCCTGCGCGACCGCGATATCAACTGGGTCACCAATGCCAAGGTCGACCGCTTTGAACAAAACGCGGTCCATGTCAGCGAATTCAACGAGGACGGCGTCGAAAAGAAGAAACACGAGATCCCGTTCAAGTATTCGATGATGCTGCCCGCATTCCGCGGCATCCCCGCGTTGATGGGGATCGAGGGGCTGGTGAACCCGCGCGGCTTCGTGCTGACCGACGAGTTTCAGCGCAACGAGAAATATCCCAACATCTTTGCCATCGGCGTGTGCATCGCCATCGCGCCGCCGGTGGCCACCCCGGTGCCGACCGGTGTGCCCAAGACCGGGTTCATGATCGAAAGCATGGTGACCGCGACGGCGCATAACCTGCCGCGCGTGATCGCGGGGCAGGACCCGGTCGAACAGCCCACATGGAACGCGCTGTGCCTCGCCGATTTCGGGGACCGTGGCGCGGCCTTTCTGGCGATGCCGCAAAACCCGCCGCGCAACGTCAACTGGGCCTCTCAGGGGCGCTGGGTGCACTATGCCAAGCTGGCCTTTGAGTGGTATTTCATGCGCAAGGTGCGCACCGGCGTGAGCGAGCCGTTCTACGAAAAATTCGTCATGAAGACGCTGAAGATCACCAAGATCAAATCCTGAGCTGTGCCCCCGCCGCATCCGCCGATACGCGGGTGCGGCGGGGCAGGGGCACCCTTTGGCGTGCAAACGGAAAAATGGCGCGGGTGCAGATGCAGCCGCGCCATTGTCGTTGGCGTTGGATCGATTTTGGTTTGATCGGCCGGCGATGGGTCGCGCGCCGGGGGGGGGCGTTACTGGGCGGGACCCTCTGCCGCCGGGGTCTCGCCCGCCTGGGTGGTCAGAACGCCGTTCTTCCAGGTGCCGGCGCGCTCTTCGCCATCGGCATAGCGCATCACACCCTCGCCCTCGTACTTGCCCATGGCGAACATGCCCTCGTAGACATCGCCATTGGTATAGGTGGCCACGCCGGGGCCGTCGAACTTGCCGTCCTTCCAGCCGCCGGTATAGCTGAACCCGTCGGGCATGGTGATCGTGCCCTGGCCCTCGCGCTGACCCTCTGCAAAGGCGCCGGTATAGACCGACCCGTCGGCATAGCTGGCCGTGCCCTCGCCATCGCGCAGGCCGTTCTTCCACGTGCCGGTGTAGGAATAGCCGCCCTCGTAGGTCATCGTGCCCTGGCCGTTATAGGCGGCATCCTTGAACTGCCCCTCATAGACCAGCCCGTTGGGGAAGGTGGCCTTGCCGGTGCCCTCGATCACGCCGGCGATCCAGTCCCCCTCGTAGGTCGAACCATCGGCATAGGTCACCTTTCCGGTGCCGTTGGGCAGGTCATCGCGGAACTTCCCGGCATAGACCGACCCGTCGGGATAGGTCAGCGTGCCGACCCCCTCGATCCGGCCGGCGACCCACTCGCCCTCGTAGAGGTACCCGTCGGCGCCGCGGAACACACCCTGGCCGTGGCGCTTGTCGCCTCGGTATTCGCCCTCGTAGACGTCGCCATTGGCATAGGTGACCTTTCCGGTGCCGTGGCGTTCGCCGTTGACGAACAGCCCCTCGTAGATGTCGCCATTGGGCTGGGTCAGGGTGCCCAGGCCGTTCATCTCGCCGTCTTTCCAGGCGCCGGCATAAGTCAGCCCCTCGGGCGTGGTCAGCGTGCCCCGGCCGGAACGCTGGTTCTGGTTCATCTCGCCCTCGTAGACGCGGCCGCCGGGATAGGTGATCTTGCCCTTGCCGTCCTTGACGCCGTTGACCCAGGTGCCCTCGTAGACATAGCCGTTGGGGCTGGTCATGATGCCGATGCCGTGGTGCACGGCATTGCGGAACTCGCCCTCGTAGCGCACGCCATTGGCATAGATCGCCACGCCGGTGCCAGAGATCCTGCCGTCTTCCCACTCGCCCTCGTAGGTGCCGCCATCGGCAAAGGTGATCTTGCCGATTCCGTCAGGCTTGCCGTCGGTGAAATGGCCCTCGTAGACCGATCCGTTGACCAGCCGTGCGACGCCCTGGCCCTGGATCTTTCCGTCGACCCATTCGCCGACATACTCATATCCGTTGGGCAGCCGATAGGTGCCGCGACCGTCCTGTTTGCCGTCCTTGAAGGTGCCCTCGTAGATGCCGCCATCTTCGTATTGCTTGGTCAGGACATCCCCGCCGTCCTGGGCAAAGGCCGCCCCTGCGGTCACCAGCACCGCCACCAGCGCCACGCGCGAAACTGCCATGCCTGCCTTGCGCACCTGAGCCCCCTTGCCCTGCCTCGATTGGTCTTTGTGAAAGCGCGTGAACCCTAATAGAGGCACCGCAGGCTGACAACGCTTTTCGCGATCAATCGGCTTTCACTTGCCTGTCAGTCTGCTAAGACGCCAAGACGTGCAGACGGGGGTGCCCATGGCTGATCGATTTCGCCTGACACTGGCCCAGTTGAACCCGACCCTGGGGGCGCTGGAGGACAATATCGCCCAGGCGCGCGCCGCTTGGGAGCAGGCCCGCGCGGCGGGATCCGACATGCTCGCCCTGCCCGAGATGTTCCTGACCGGCTATCAGGTGCAGGACATCGTGCGCAAACCAGCCTTTACCGCCGAGGCCATGGCCCGGGTCGAGGCATTGGCGCGCGACTGTGCCCAGGGGCCCGCGATCGGAATCGGCGCGCCCTATGCCGCGCATGGGCATCTTTATAACGCCTATTACATCTGCCAGGGCGGGCAGGTCACCGCCCGGGTGTTCAAGCATCACCTGCCCAACGAAGGCGTGTTCGACGAGTGCCGGGTTTATGACAGCGGGCCGATCAATGGCCCCTATTCGGTCGGCCCTTTGCGGATCGGCACCCCGATCTGCGAGGATGCCTGGTACGAGGATGTCGCCGAGGCCCTGGCCGAGACCGGGGCCGAGATCCTGCTGGTGCCCAACGGGTCGCCCTATCACCGGGGCAAGTTCGACACGCGCATGTCGCTGATGGTTTCGCGCGTGGTCGAAACCGGGTTGCCGCTGGTCTATCTCAACCTTGCGGGCGGGCAGGACGATCAGGTGTTCGACGGCGGCTCTTTCGTGCTGAACCCCGGCGGGCACCTGGCGGTGCAGATGCCAGTCCATGACACCGCGCTGACCCATGTCGATTTCACCCGCACGCCCCAGGGCTGGCGGGCAGATGACGGCCCGCGCGCCACCCATCCCGACGCCTGGGAGCAGGACTACCGCGTGATGGTCACCGCCCTGCGCGATTACCTGGGCAAGTCCGGGTTTGCCAAGGTGCTGCTGGGTCTGTCGGGGGGCGTGGACAGTGCCCTGGTGGCCGCCATCGCCGCCGACGCGATCGGCCCGCAGAATGTGCGTTGTGTGATGCTGCCCTCGGAATACACCTCTGCCCATTCGCTGGAGGATGCCGCCGCCGTGGCCCGCGCGCTGGGCTGCCGGCTGGACGAGGTGCCGATCACCGGCCCGCGCGGGGCCGTCACCCAGGCGCTGGCCCCGCTTTTCGCGGGCACCGCCCCCGATGTCACCGAGGAAAACATCCAGTCCCGCCTGCGCGGACTGATTCTGATGGCGCTGAGCAACAAGTTCGGCGAGATGCTGTTGACCACCGGCAACAAGTCCGAGGTCGCGGTGGGTTATGCCACGATCTATGGCGACATGGCGGGGGGCTATAACCCGATCAAGGATCTCTACAAGACGCGGGTGTTTCAGACCTGCCGGTGGCGCAACGAAAACCACCGCGACTGGATGATGGGGCCCGCGGGCGTCGTGATCCCGCCCCGCGTCATCGACAAGCCGCCCTCGGCCGAGTTGCGCGCGGATCAAAAGGACGAGGACAGCCTGCCCCCCTATGAGGTTCTGGATGCCATCCTGGAGGGGCTGATCGACGACGAACGATCGGTCGCCGACCTGGTGGCGGCAGGGTATGAGCGCGACACCGTGAAACGGGTCGAGCATCTGATTTATATAAGCGAATACAAACGCTTTCAGTCCGCACCTGGCGCCCGTTTGACGGCGCGCGCGTTCTGGCTGGATCGCCGCTATCCCATCGTCAACCGGTGGCGCGACGACTCCTGACGCGGCCTGTCCGGGCTGCGTGGACTGCGGCCCCGGGGGCGGTGTTCGGGCGGTTGCAAACCCCTCGGGGCGCGGCCCGCGATCGGGGAATGCCCCGGCTGACGGCGAAGCGCGCTGAGCGCGCGCGGGCCCGATCCACGCCGAGATTTTCCATCGCCATGGCCCGCGGCGGTTGGTTTTGCCCAAATATTCGGGTTCTCCACAACATATTGCGGTTCATCCCCAGCCGTCACCGAAAAATCACTTTACAGCCTCGGCCTTTGCTCCCACCATATCTGGTATAGGTCTGGGGTCTTTCCCCGGTCCCTAGAGCAGGCACCTAAGCATTGTGGGCTGCCACCCGCATAAAGCTATCAGCAAAGAGGCCGGGCATGTCACTTTCCGAAGACTTCCTTCAGACCGAGGAATTGCACCCCATCGACATCGTCGAGCATCTGGCCGAGCACCGCGCCTGGGAGTTCGACCGCGTGACCGACGACCAGATCGCCATGGCGGTCGAGGGGCAGTGGCGGACCTATTCCATCACCCTGGCCTGGTCGGGATATGACGAGACCCTGCGCCTGATCTGCACCTTCGAGATGGAGCCGCCCGAGGACAAGCTGCCCGCGCTTTACGAGACGCTGAACCAGGCCAACGACACCTGCTGGACCGGGGCGTTCACCTTTTGGCAGGAGCAGCGGCTGATGGTTTGGCGCTATGGGCTGATGCTGTCGGGCGGGCAGCTGGCCGCGCCGGAACAGATCGAGCGGCTGATTTCCTCGGCCGTGACCGCGTGCGAGCGGTTCTACCCGGCGTTTCAGTTGGTCTCCTGGGCCGATCAAAGCCCGCAAGAGGCGATGCAGGTCGCCATTGCAGAGGCCTACGGCCGCGCCTAGTCTGTTCCCCCAAAGCATAAAGGGGGCACATCATGACCATGGACGATCTGCGCGCGCGGGGCCTTGTGCTCTTGGGCTGTGGCAAGATGGGATCGGCGATGCTGGAGGGCTGGCTGAAGGGCGGATTGCCCGCCGGGTCGGTCTGGGCGCTTGATCCGCACCCTTCGGACTGGCTGACCGCCCGCGCCGCCGAGGGTCTGCATCTGAACACCGCGCTGCCCCAGTCGCCCGCGATCGTTCTGTTGGCGGTCAAGCCGCAGATGATGGATGATGCGCTGCCCCAGGTGGCGCGCTTTGCCGATGGGCGCACACTGTTCCTTTCGGTCGCGGCGGGCAAGACGCTGGGCTATTTCGCAACCCATCTGGGCGACGCGGCACCGGTCATCCGCTCTATTCCGAACACACCCGCGGCGGTGGGGCGCGGCATTACCGCCCTGATCGGCAACGCAAAGGTGGACGAGGGCGCGCTGTCGCTGGCCGAGGGGTTGTTGTCCGCCGTCGGCCAGACCGTCCGCCTGGAGACCGAGGATCAGATGGACGCCGTCACCGCCCTGTCGGGGTCTGGCCCGGCCTACGTGTTTCACCTGATCGAGGCGCTGGCCGCCGCCGGCGTGGCCCAGGGCCTGCCGCCCGAAATGGCGATGAAACTGGCCAAGGCGACCGTGGGCGGCGCGGGCCAACTGGCCGAGGACGCGGCCGAGGATCCCGCCCAATTGCGCGTCAACGTCACCTCGCCGGGGGGCACGACCGCTGCTGCGTTGCAGGTGCTGATGGACGATGAAACCGGGTTTCCGCCGCTGCTGAAACGCGCCGTTGCCGCCGCCACCGCCCGCAGCAAGGAGCTGGGCGCATGAGCGAGATCGGCTTTGACGATTTCCTGAAGGTCGATATCCGGGTGGGCCGGATCACCCGCGCCGAGCCCTATCCCGAGGCGCGCAAACCCGCGATCAAGCTGTGGGTCGATTTCGGTCCCGAGATCGGCGAGAAGAAAAGCTCGGCCCAGATCACCGCGCATTACACGCCCGAGGATCTGCCGGGCAAGCGTGTGCTGGGCGTGGTCAATTTCCCACCCCGCCAGATCGGCAAGGTCATGTCCGAGGTTCTGGTGCTGGGCCTGCCCGACGCCAATGGCGAGGTGGTGCTGATCACCCCCGACAAGGACGTGCCGCTGGGCGGGCGGATGTTCTGATGGCGCGCATTCTGCTGACCCGCCCGCTGCCCGACACGGTGGTAGAGGCCGCACGGCAATTGGGCACGGTCGAGCTGCGCGCCTCTAACGCGCCGCTGGCGCCGGACGAGTTGCGCGCGGCGCTGCGCGATTTCGACGTGGTGCTGCCGACGCTGGGCGATGCCTTTTCGGCGGCGGTCTTTGCCGATGTGCCTGCACCGCGCGCGCGGCTTTTGGCCAATTTCGGGGTTGGCTTCAACCATATCGACGTGGCCGCCGCCCGCGCCGCCGGGCTGGCGGTCAGCAACACGCCCGGGGCCGTGACCGACGCCACAGCCGATATCGGCATGATGCTGATCCTGATGACCTGCCGCCGCGCCGGAGAGGGCGAGCGGATGGTGCGCGCGGGGGCCTGGGACGGCTGGCATCCGACCCAGATGCTGGGCCTGCACGTGACGGGTAAAACGGTGGGCATTGTCGGGATGGGCAATATCGGCCAGGCCATCGCGCGGCGCTGTCATTTCGGGTTCGGGATGCAGGTGGCCTATGTCACCCGCACGCCCAGGGATCTGGATTTCCCCGCCCGCGCGATGGATCGGCTGACCGATCTGGCCGCATCGGTCGATATCCTGGTGTCGTGCGTGCCCGGCGGGGCCCAGACCCGGCACATGCTGGATGCCGGGGTCTTTGCCGCGATGCGGCCCCATGCGCATTTCGTCAATATCTCGCGCGGCGACGTGGTGGAGGAGGGGGCGCTGATCGCGGCCTTGCAGGCCGGGCAGATCGCCGGGGCCGGGCTGGATGTCTATGAGCATGAGCCAAAGGTGCCCGAGGCGCTGCGCGCGCTGGAAAACGTCACGCTGCTGCCGCATCTGGGCACCGCCGCGCTTGAGGTGCGCACGGCCATGGGGATGATGGCGGTCGAGAATATCCGGGCGTATCTGGCGGGCGAGGATTTGCCCAACGCGGTCTAGCCAGGTCAGGCGCGGCCAGTCCCCGTTGGCGCCTTGGGCAACGATCCCCGGCCCGCGCCGAACCCGATCCCGCACCCGGTGCCGTGAAATGTCACCCCGCGCCCACCCTGGGAACAGGGCCGGGCACGGGCGCGCATGGGCGATACGCTCCAAGCTGGGGACTGGACAGGCCGGGCAATCCCGGCTAAATGCCGCCGCATGAAACTCGTATTTCATACCATTGCGCGCCGACGCCGCAGCCGTTTCTGAAACGGCCGCCCGCGCGTGCGCCAACGCGCCCCTTCCCAGACGATTGACTTGGCCGCGCGCCTGCGGCACCCCTAGGGCCTCCTGCTGTAAGGATTTTTCCGATGATCCCGTCCGTTCTGCCGACCTATAACCGTGCCCCCCTCAGCTTTGAGCGGGGCGAGGGCGCCTGGCTGATCGCCACCGACGGCACCCGATACCTGGATTTCGGCGCCGGCATCGCGGTCAACGCGCTGGGCCATGCGCATCCGGCGCTGGTTGCGGCGCTGACCGAACAGGCGGGCAAGTTGTGGCACCTGTCGAACCTCTATCAGATCCCCCAGCAACAGGCGCTGGCCGATGCGCTGGTCGCGCAGACCTTTGCCGACACCGTGTTCTTTACCAATTCCGGCACCGAAAGCTGCGAATTGGCGGTCAAGATGGCGCGCAAGTACTGGTATGACAAAGGCCAGCCCGAGCGGGTGAACATCATCACCTTTTCCGGGGCGTTCCATGGCCGGTCCTCTGCCGGGATCGCCGCGGCGGGATCGGAAAAGATGACCAAGGGGTTCGGCCCGCTGCTGCCGGGGTTCATCCATCTGCCCTTTGGCACCCATGACGCGCTGTTGCACAACACCATCGACGACACCGTGGCCGCCATCCTGGTCGAGCCCGTGCAGGGCGAGGGGGGGATACGTCCGTTGCCCGATCCCTGTCTCAAGGGGTTGCGCGATCTGTGCGACGAGACCGGAACCTTGTTGATCTATGACGAGGTGCAGTGCGGCATGGGCCGGACCGGCAAGCTGTTCGCCCATGAATGGTCGGGGGCCTATCCCGACATCATGATGATCGCCAAGGGCATCGGCGGGGGCTTTCCGCTGGGTGCGGTTCTGGCTACCGAAGAGGCCGCCAGCGGGATGACCGCAGGCACCCACGGGTCGACCTATGGCGGCAACCCGCTGGCCTGCGCGGTGGGCAAGACGGTGCTGGATATCGTGTCCGACCCCGCCTTTCTGGAACAGGTGAACCGCAAGGCGGGCCTGTTGCGCCAGCGGCTGGAGGGGCTGGTGGCCAGCCACCCGGACGTGTTCGAACTGGTGCGCGGATCGGGGCTGATGCTGGGGCTGAAATGCAAGCTGCCCAATACCGACGTGGTCAAGGCGGGCTATGACCAGCACCTGCTGAGCGTGCCTGCCGCCGACAATGTCGTGCGCCTGCTGCCGCCGCTGACCATCACCGAGGACGAGATCGCCGAGGCCGTTGCCCGGCTGGACGCCGCCGCGACCGCGCTGGCCCCCAAGGAGGACCAGGCATGACCCATTTCCTGGATATCAACACCACCGACGCCGCCGATCTGCGGGCGATGATCGACCAGGCCCACGCGATGAAACAGGCCCGCGCCGACCGTCCGCGCGGCGCGCCCGATGACGCGCAGCCGCTGGCCGGGCGGATGGTCGCGCTGATCTTCGAGAAGCCCTCGACCCGGACGCGCGTCAGCTTTGACGTGGGGGTGCGCCAGATGGGCGGGCAGAGCATGGTTCTGTCCGGCCAGGACATGCAGCTGGGCCATGGCGAGACGATCGCCGATACCGCGCGGGTGCTGTCGCGCTATGTCGACCTGATCATGATCCGCACCTTCGAGGAGGCGACCCTGCACGAGATGGCCGAATACGCCAGCGTTCCGGTGATCAACGGGCTGACCAACCGCACCCATCCGTGCCAGATCATGGCCGATATCCTGACCTATGAGGAACATCGCGGCCCGATCGCGGGACGCAAGGTCGTGTGGTCGGGCGATGGCAACAACGTCTTTGCCAGCTTTGCCCATGCGGCGGGGCAGTTCGGGTTCGACCTGACCTTTACCGGGCCCGCGACCCTGGACCCCGAGATGTGTTTCATCGAAGAGGCGCGCGCCAAGGGGGTCACGGTCGAGATCGAGCGCGACCCCGCCAAGGCAGTCGCGGGCGCGGATCTGGTGGTGACCGATACCTGGG
Organism: Paracoccaceae bacterium; assembly: GCA_016938875.1. Classification (GTDB taxonomy): domain Bacteria; phylum Pseudomonadota; class Alphaproteobacteria; order Rhodobacterales; family Rhodobacteraceae; genus Rhodovulum. The sequence goes on along the minus strand of JAFGTV010000008.1, from coordinate 397,878 downwards.
TCAGCATGCATGACGCACAATCGGCCCGCGAGCGGCGGCACAACCAGCTGCGCCCCTATCAGGTGAACGAGGCGTTGATGGCCCATGCCAAGCCCGATGCGCTGTTCATGCATTGCCTGCCCGCGCACCGCGACGAAGAGGCCACCAGTGCCGTGATGGATGGCCCGCATTCGGTGGTGTTCGACGAGGCCGAGAACCGGTTGCACGCCCAAAAGGCGGTGATGCGCTACTGTTTGGGCGTCTGAGGGGGCCGCGCCCGTGACCGGGCGCGGCGGCCTCCGGCGGGGATATTTCCGACCAGAAGAAGCGGGCGGGCGCGATCAGCCGCGCCGTTTGGGGCGCAGGGTGGGATCAGCGACGGTGGGATCCTCGGGCCAGGAATGGCGGGGATAGCGTCCGCGCATGTCCTTGCGCACATCCGCGTAGGAACTGGCCCAGAACCCCGGCAGGTCCATGGTTACCTGCACCGGGCGCCCCGCCGGCGACAGCAGCGTGATGCGCAGCGGCAGGCGATTGGGGCCGACACAGGGGTGCCGCGTCACGCCGTAGAGTTCCTGGAGGCGCAGGGTGATCGAGGGGGCCTCGCCGGCGTAGTCGATGGGCACCCGGCGGCCGAGCGGCGTTTCGAAATGCGACGGGGCCAGGTGGTCGACGGTTTGGCCCTGTTCCCAGCTCAGCATGGCGCGCAGGGCGGGCAGCAGGTCGAAGCGTTTGAGATCCTCGGCGGTGCGCAGGCCGTGGATATGGGGTTCCAGCCAGCTGTCGAGCGTGGCCATCAGGCCGGCATCCGACAGATCGGGCAGGGCGCTGCCCTCGGCGCGCAGCAGCTCTACCCGGGCGCGGAACCGGTGCGCGGGGTCGGACCAGGGCAGGCCCAATGCGCGCACCCCGTCCAGCAGGGCGTGGGCGATGGCCTGGGGGGGCGCGTCGGTCCAGGCACGATCCGCCAGCACCAGCGCGCCAAAACGTTCCTGTCGGCGCGCGATCACCCGCATATCCTGGCGCGACCAGCTGCACCGATCCTGCCAGGCGATGGCCTGGCCGTGGATCGCGCGCAGCGCGCCCTCGTCCAGGGCGACGGCCAGGCGGATTCGGGCCTCGCGCTGGTCGCCGTCGAGGTCGAGTGCCACGATCAGCCGCTCGCCCGCCAGCGGGTCGCCCTCGTCCATCAGCGCGCCCTTGCCGCCCGACAGCACATAGCGCGGCGCGTCCCCCTTGCGGCGCAGTCCGACGCGATCGGGATAGGCAAGCGCGGCCATTTCCCCGGCGGATATCGGGCGCGTGGTGGCGGGGGCGCGTTTTGCCAGGCGCGTGGCCTCGGTGCGGATGCGGGCCAGGGTTGCGCGGTCGGCGGGCACCGGCAGCGCGGCCTTGGGGGCGGCGATGGCGCGCAGCCGCAGGGTCAGGTCGCAGCCTGCGCCGCGCAGCGGGTCGCGTTCGGCCAGCAGGGCGGCGAGCGGGGCGGCATCCTTGCCCGCCAGCATCAGCATATGGCCCAGCCGCGGGTGCAGTGGCAGCGCCGCCAGGCTGCGGCCATGGGCGGTGATCCGGCCCTGCCGGTCCAGCGCGCCCAGTTGGGACAACAGCGCGCGCGCCTGGGCAAAGGCGCCGGGATTGGGCGGTGTCAGAAAGGCCAGCTCGCCGGGATCGCCGCCGCCCCAAAGCGCCAGTTCCAGCGCCAGCCCGGTCAGATCGCCCACCTCGATCTCGGCCGGGGCAAAGGCGGCCAGGGCCCCCTCTTCGCCCTTGGTCCACAGCCGGTAGCACACCCCCTCGGCGACACGGCCCGCGCGGCCGCGGCGTTGTTCGGCCTCGGCGCGGGTGACGCGCTCGGTGATCAGCCGCGACATGCCGGAATTGGGATCGAATCGGGCGCGGCGCGCGCGGCCGGCATCGACCACGACGCGCACGTCCTGGATGGTCAGCGAGGTTTCGGCGATCGCGGTGGCCAGCACCAGTTTGCGCCCCGTGGGCGCGGGCCGGATCGCCGCGCGTTGCTGATCAAAGGGCAGCGCGCCGTAAAGCGCGTGGACCTGGCAATCGGCGGGCAGGCGTCCGGCCAGGGCCGCGGCGCAGCGCCTGATCTCGCCTTCTCCGGGCAGAAAGACCAGCACACCGCCGGTGGTTTCCGCCAGCGCGCGGGCGATCAGGTCGGCGGCGGCCTCGGGCAGGCGGCGGCCCTTGGGCAGGGGGGCGTCCAGCCAGCGGGTCTGAACCGGAAAGCTGCGCCCCTGCGAGGTGATCACCGGCGCGTCGTCCATCATCGAGGCCACCGGGGCGGCCTCCAGCGTGGCGGACATCACCAGCACGATCAGATCCTCGCGCAGTGCGCCGCGCAGTTCCCATGTCAGGGCAAGGCCGAGATCGGCGTTCAGAGAGCGTTCGTGAAATTCGTCGAAGATCACCGCGCCCACCCCCGGCAGGCTGGGATCGGCCTGGATCATGCGGGTCAGGATGCCCTCGGTCACCACCTCGATCCGGGTGGATTTGCCGACCTTGGCCTCGCCCCGGATACGGTAGCCGACGGTTTGCCCGACCCCCTCGCCCAGGGTTTCGGCCATCCGCTCGGCGGCGGCGCGCGCAGCCAGGCGGCGCGGTTCCAGCATCACGATGCGGCCTTGGGTCAGGTTTGCCTCCAGCATGGCCAGCGGCACCCGCGTCGTCTTGCCCGCGCCGGGGGGCGCCTGAAGCACCGCCCGGCCCGCATGGGCCAGCGCCTGGATCAGGCCCGGCAGGGCGTCGTCGATCGGCAAGGATGTCATGGCGCGCCTTATGGGCGATTTCGCGCGATCCCGCCAGAGGGCTGGACAGCCCCGCCGCCACCGGGCAAGACAGTCCCCGCCGCCAGATCGGAGCCGCCGATGGATATACCCCAGCTTGCCCAAGGCATCCGCGCCGGAGAACGCCGCGCCCTGGCGCGCGCCATCACCCTGGTCGAAAGCGGGCGCCGCGATCACCGCGCGCAGGCGCAGGCGCTGCTGGATGACCTGGCCGCGACGCCGGGCAACGCGTTGCGCGTGGGGCTGTCGGGCACGCCGGGCGTGGGCAAGTCCACGTTTATCGAAAGCTTTGGCAGGATGCTGACAGGGCAGGGGCACAAGGTTGCGGTGCTGGCCGTCGATCCCAGCTCCGCGCGTTCGGGCGGGTCGATCCTGGGTGACAAGACCCGGATGGAACGCCTGGCGCGCGATCCCAACGCCTTTATCCGCCCCTCGCCCAGCCAATCCGCGCTGGGCGGCGTGGCGCGTCGCACCCGCGAGGCCGTGACCCTGTGCGAGGCGGCGGGATTCGACATCGTGCTGATCGAAACCGTGGGCGTGGGCCAGTCCGAAACCATGGTCGCGGAAATGACCGATCTGTTCGTCTTGCTGATGGCCCCCGCGGGCGGTGACGAATTGCAAGGCGTCAAGCGCGGCATCATGGAAATGGCCGACCTGATCCTGGTGAACAAGGCCGATGGCGATCTGAAACCGGCGGCGCAGCGCACCCGTGCCGATTACGCCGGGGCACTGCGCCTGCTGCGCCGCCGCCCGCAAGATCCCGAAGGCTTCCCCAAGGCGGTCTGCGTCTCGGCCCTGCAAGAGGATGGGCTGGCGGACGCCTGGGCCGACATGCGGGCCCTGGCCCGGTGGCGTCGCGAAAATGGCCATTTCGACGCCCGCCGCGCCGAACAGGCACGCTATTGGTTCGGTGAAGAGGTCCGCCGCGGTCTCTTGGCCCGGTTGGAGGAGGATCCCCGGATGCGCGCGCGCATGGATGCGCTGGGGGCACGGGTGGCGGCTGGCGAGATTACCGTCGCCCGCGCCACGGCCGACATGCTGGCGGTGCTGGGGGCCGCGCCGTGAAGCCGTTTCTGATCCTGCAACTGCGGCCCGAGGCCGAGGCCTCGGACGACGAATTCGCCGCCATCCTGCGCAAGGGTGGATTGCGCCCCGAGCAGGCCCACCGCATCCGGCTGGACCAGGCCCCGATTCCCGACGGCCTGTCGCTGGACGCCTATAGCGGCGTGATCGTGGGCGGCGGTCCGGGTTGCGTGTCCGACCCCGAGGATTGCAAATCCCCGGTGGAAAAGCGCATCGAACACGCGGTCATGGGCCTGATGCCCGAGATCACGGCGCGCGATATCCCGTTCATGGGCTGTTGTTATGGCATCGGCATCCTGGCCCACCACCTGGGCGCGCCGGTCACCAAGGCGCGGTATGGCGAACCCGTGGGCGCGACCACCTGCACCCTGACCCAGGCCGGTCGCGCCGATCCGCTGTTGGCCGGGTTGCCCGACCATTTCCGCGCCTTTGTCGGCCACAAGGAGGCGGTGCAGGACCTGCCCGCCGGCTGCGCGCACCTGCTGGCCTCGGGGCCGTGCCCGTTCCAGATGATCCGCTACGGCGAAAACGTCTATGCCACCCAGTTCCACCCCGAGGCCGACAGCGACGGATTCGAGGTGCGCATCCGCATCTACAAGGATCGCGGCTATTTCCCGCCCGAGACCGCCGCCGACCTGGTGGCCATGTGCCGGTCCGAGGATGTGCATGTGCCCGAGGCGATCCTCAGCCGGTTCGTGCAGCGTTATGCCCAGGGATGAGGATCGGCTTGGGGCGGGGTGATGAATCGCTTGACGCCCCTGCCGATAGACCGTATTGCACCCGAACCGAATTCGCGGCGCTGCATTTGCGGCGCCGGTTGCATTATCGAGACAAGGAAAAGAGCCATGTCGCGCGTCTGTGAACTGACCGGAAAAGGCCCGATGACTGGCAACAATGTCAGCCATGCCAACAACAAGAGCAAGCGTCGGTTCCTGCCGAACCTCAATGACGTGACGCTGATCTCGGACGCGCTGGAGCGTTCGTTCAAGCTGCGCGTTTCGGCGGCGGCGCTGCGCACCGTGGACCACCGCGGCGGGCTGGACGCCTTCTTGGGCAAGGCCAAGGATGTCGAACTGTCCGACAAGGCGCTCAAGATCAAGAAAGACATCGAAAAGGCCCAGGCAACCGCCTGATCCGGATCGCTTTCGATCTGTCGCAAAACCCCGCCTTGGCGGGGTTTTCGCGTTTCGCGACTTGCCCGTCCCGCTGTCGGCGCCGCGCGCCTGGCCCTCAGATTGCCCTGGCTGTTTTCACCGGGCAGAAGGGCAAGGCGGGGCTTTTCGGTCCCAATCCCCCCCTCCCTGTCACCGCGCCCTGGCGTTGGGTGGGGGTGGGGTTTGCCCTTGGCCTGCGGCAAACCGCCCCCTAGAAAGGGGGGATGCGATTTTTGCGATCCTTTGTCGGGGCAGGCCTGGCGCTGCTGCTGGTGTTCACCTCGGTGAGCCTGGCGGCCGCGCGGGGACAGCCGTTGCCCGCGGGTCAGATCGTGATCTGCACGGGCATGGGGCTGCAAACCGTCGCGGTCGATGCCCAGGGCAAACCGGTGGGGGCGGCCCATGTCTGTCCCGACGGGCTGGCCGCGATCGTGGCGCTGGGCCTGGCACCGCCGGTCCTGCCCGAGCGTGCCTTGGGCGCGGGAGAGCCGCTGGCCCCGCTCTGGGCGGATTTGCGCCCGGGCCTTGCGCCGCCGCGGGCGCGGTCGCGCGGGCCGCCGGGGCGGGTAAGCTGACCCACCAACCCAACCCCCAGATCATTCCGACAGGAGGACGCCATGTCCCTGAAATCCAGCCTTCTTGCGGGCGCCGTCGCGCTCGTCACTGCCTTGCCGGTCTTTGCCGGTGAAATCTCCATCGAGGATCCTTACGCGCGTGCGTCGACGATGATGTCGAAATCCGGCGCGGCGTTCATGACCATCACCAACGGCACTGATACCGATGACCGCCTGGTCGCGGCGGCCTCCGACGTGGCCGCCAAGGTCGAGCTGCACACCCATATCGAGGCCGAGGGCGGGGTGATGCAGATGGTCGAGGTCGAAGAGGGCTTTGCCATCCCCGCCGGCACCAGCCGCGCGTTGAAGCGGGGCGGCGATCACGTCATGTTCCTGGGCCTGACCCGTCCGCTGGAACAGGGTGACATGGTGCAAGTCACCCTGAGCTTTGAAAAGGCGGGGGATATGGTCGTCGATATCCCGGTGGATCTGACCCGTGGCGCGATGGGGGCCATGGGCGGCAAGATGAAGATGGGCAACTAGGCCCCAAAGGCCCGGTCCCGTCGTATCGGGGCCGGGTCAGTCGCCCAGGATTTCGGCCACCCAGGCCGGGACGACCGCGCTGGCCGGGCCCAGGCGGGTTTCGGCGAAATCGCGCGCTGTTTGCGACGGTTCGAGGTTCAGCTCCAGCGTATCGGCCCCGGCGCGGGCGGCCTCCTGGACAAAGGCGGCGGCGGGATAGACGCTGCCCGAGGTGCCGATCGCCACGAACAGATCGGCCTGGCGCAGGGCGTCCCAGATCTCTTCCATGTGGCGGGGAAATTCGCCGAACCAGACGATGTCGGGCCGGGTCGCAGGGGCCGCGCAGGACGGGCAGGGGTCGTCCGCCGCCATCTGCATCGGCGCGTCCCAGACGTGATCGCAGGCGGCACAGCGCGCGTGGGTCAGTTGCCCGTGCATGTGCCACACCGTGCGCGCACCCGCGCGTTCGTGCAGGTCATCGACATTCTGGGTGACGATCAGGACATCGTCGGGCAGGGCGGCCTGAAGCCGGGCCAGGGCGGCGTGGGCGGCGTTGGGGATTGCCTCGGCGGCGTTGCGCCGGCGGGTATTGTAAAAGGCGTGCACCAAGGCGGGGTCGGCGGCAAAGCCCTGGGGGGTTGCGACCTCGTTCAGGTCATGGCCGGACCACAACCCGCCCGAATCGCGAAAGGTGGCCAGCCCGCTTTCGGCGGAAATCCCGGCACCGGTCAGAATCACGATCTTGGTCATCGCGCCCTCCTTTGCTAGGAGTGTCGCAGAAAGGACCACCCCATGGCCAGCCGCATCCTGTTCGTCTGTCTTGGCAATATCTGCCGCTCGCCCACCGCGCAGGGGGTGTTCGAACGCCTGGCCGACCAGGCGGGGCTGGACATTGCCGTGGACAGCGCGGGCACCGGGGGCTGGCACGTGGGCAACCCGCCCGATGCGCGCGCCACGCGCGAGGCGGCAAAGCGCGGTTATGACCTGAGCGGGCTGCGCGCGCGTCAGGCGGGGGCGGCCGATTTCACCGCGTTCGACCTGATCCTGGCGATGGACCGCGCCAACCTGGCCGCGCTGGAACGGATGCGCCCAGCGGGCAACACGACGCCGGTGCGGTTGTTCCTGGACTATGGTGACAGCCCGCATGACGAGGTGCCGGACCCCTATTACGAGGGCGGCTTCGACCTGGTCCTGGACCTGGTCGAAGAGGCGTCGCGGGGACTATTGGCCGATCTGGCGCGCTGACGCGGCTGCGCGCCGGACGCATGACGTCCGCAAGGGTCTGAGCAAAGCGGCTGGCCATATCGGTGTCGATGATTGGCCCCGCCGCCCATCGGGCTAGCCGCAATAGGCCTCGGCGGTGGCGCCAAAGCGTTTGTAGCGTTCCCAAAAGGCCGCGTCGGTGCGCCGGTCGGATTGGCGCACGACCTGTGCCTTGTGGGGATCGCGGAAAAAGCTCGCCGCCTTTTTCTGATCGCCAGAGGTCAGCGTCAGGTCGGCGGCCTGTTGGATACAGCCGCAAACCCCGCGCGAAACGCCCGGACGATCCGACTTGAGGCAGGCCCGTTCGATGGTGCCCGCGAAAACGGGTGTGGAAACCATGGCCAGAAGGGCCACCAGCGCGCGTGTCTTCATCTGTCTGCCTCGAACCTGGGGCCGGTGGCGGTTTGCCCGCTCTGCTGGCCTGCTGTGGATGCGCGATAATACGCCATTATCGGGCCAAAAATCAATCCCGCAGGTCGGCTGTCGGGGTCAGGCGGTGTCGATCACATGGGTGGTGACAGCGGCAAAGAACAGCACGCTGGCGATCAGCACAAAGCCATGCCAGATCGTGTTGTGATAGGGCAGGCGGTCCCACAGGTAGAACACCATGCCGATGGTATAAAGCAGCCCCCCCGCGACGATCAGCGCCAGCACCGCAGGCGAGAGGGTTGCAAACATGCTCCAGCCTGCCACGGCGCCGGCCCAGCCCATCGCGGGGTAAAGCAAGAGGTTCACGGTGCGAAACCGGTTCGGCGCCAGCACCCGAAGCCCGGTGCCCGCCATCGCCGCCGCCCATAGGCCCGCCAACAATCCCGCCCCATGCCCGCCAGACAGCAGGGTAAAGGGCGTGTAGGTGCCGGCAATCTTCCAGTAGATGGCGGAATGGTCGAGGCGGCGAAAGATCGGCGTCCAACCGGGGCTTTGGACCATGTGATAAAGCGCGGAAAAGCCGATCATCGCGGCCAGCGCCGCGCCGTAGACGGATATGCCCAGAATTGCCGCGCCATCGCCGCGAAACACGACCGCCAGCACGACCAGCACCGGCACCCCGATGGCAACGGCGGCCAGCCCGGTGATGTGCACCACGGCATCGGACAACCGCTCGGCACGGGAATAGGGGCGGTATGTCTGGGTCATGGGATGAATATAGGGGGCCGCTTGCGATGGGCCAAATCACGCTTCTGCGCGACCCCGCGCGGCGCGACGGGGCCAAACCGGCGACGGGGGGATGGGACGGGCTGTCCCGCCCCTGTGTGCAAACCCCCTCGGGGGCGCGTGACAGCCATTGACCAAATCCCGAAACCGCCGCATATCCCGCCTATGACCCAGCTCAAATACATCCGCAACTTCTCCATCGTGGCGCATATCGACCACGGCAAATCCACCCTTGCCGACCGGCTGATCCAGCTGACCGGCACGGTGGCCGAACGCGACATGAAAGAGCAGCTGCTCGACGCGATGGATATCGAGCGCGAGCGCGGGATCACCATCAAGGCCAACACCGTGCGGATCGAGTATCCCGCCAAGGACGGCCACCACTATGTGCTGAACCTGATCGACACCCCCGGCCACGTGGATTTCGCCTATGAGGTGTCGCGCTCGATGCGCGCGGTCGAGGGTTCGCTCTTGGTTGTGGACGCGACCCAGGGGGTCGAGGCGCAGACGCTGGCCAATGTCTATACCGCGCTGGATGCCGATCACGAGATCGTGCCGGTGCTGAACAAGATCGACCTGCCCGCCGCCGATTGCGAGCGCGTGGCCGAGCAGATCGAGGACGTGATCGGCATCGATGCCAGCGACGCCATCCACATCAGCGCCAAGACCGGCCTGGGCATCCCCGATGTGCTGGAGGCCATCGTCACCCGCCTGCCGCCGCCTCACGAGGGTGACCGCGACAAGCCACTCAAGGCGATGCTGGTGGACAGCTATTACGATGCCTACCTGGGCGTCGTCGTCATTGTGCGCATCATCGACGGCGTGCTGAAAAAGGGCGACCGCATCCGCATGATGAAAACCGGCGGCACCTATCCGGTGGACCGTGTGGGCGTGTTCCGCCCCGCGATGCAAGAGATCGGCGAACTGGGCCCGGGCGAAATCGGGTTCCTGACCGCGTCGATCAAACAGGTGCGCGACACCCGCGTGGGCGACACGATCACCACCGAGAAAAAGGGCTGTGAAACGCCGCTGCCGGGGTTCAAGCCCAGCCAGCCGGTGGTGTTCTGCGGCCTTTTCCCTGTGGATGCGGCCGAGTTCGAGGATTTGCGCGACGCGATCGAAAAGCTGTCGCTGAACGACGCCTCGTTCACCTCGGAGATGGAAACCTCGGCGGCGCTGGGGTTCGGGTTCCGCTGCGGCTTTCTGGGGCTGTTGCACCTGGAGGTCGTGCGTGACCGGCTGGAGCGGGAATACGGCATCGACCTGATCACCACCGCGCCCTCGGTGATCTACAAGGTCTACATGCGCGACGGCGAGGTGTTGGAGTTGCACAACCCCGCCGACATGCCCGACCTGACCTATGTCGACCATATCGAGGAACCGCGGATCAAGGCCACGATCCTGGTGCCCGACGAATATCTCGGCGACGTGCTGAAACTGTGCCAGGACCGGCGCGGCGAACAGCTGGACCTGACCTATGCGGGCGCGCGGGCGATGGTCGTCTATGACCTGCCGCTGAACGAGGTGGTGTTCGATTTCTACGACCGGCTGAAATCGGTGACCAAGGGCTATGCGTCCTTTGATTACCAGATGATCGGCTATCGTGAGGATTTCCTGGTCAAGATGCAGATCCTGGTCAACGACGAACCCGTGGACGCGCTGTCGACCATGGTGCATCGCGACCGCGCCGACATGCGGGGCCGGGCGATGTGCGAAAAGCTCAAGGATCTGATCCCGCGCCATATGTTCAAGATCCCGATCCAGGCGGCCATTGGCGGCCGGGTCATCGCGCGCGAAACCATCGCCGCGCTGCGCAAGGACGTGACCGCCAAATGCTATGGCGGCGACGCGACGCGGAAACGCAAGCTGCTGGACAAGCAAAAGGCGGGCAAGAAAAAGATGCGCCAGTTCGGGAAAGTGGAAATCCCGCAGCAGGCGTTCATCAACGCGCTGAAGATGGATAGCTGAGGGCATCCTCGACTGGATGCGCTGCGCGACGGGCCACTGTCACAGGCCCGCGCGCCGGCCCCGATGCCCCCTGTCCGCGGCACATGCATTCAAACCTCCTTGCCCCCGTCCCGAACGCCGCGGCACGCACGGGGGCCGGGTGGCCCGGGCCAATGCGCATGAACGTGACGCAGCGCCCGGTTGCCCCCGGGGCGTGCATCGACTATCCAATCGGAAAACCGGGAGGAATGGGCGGGCATGTATCGCGTCTGGAACTTCGTGACGAATTATTCGTTGCTGCTGATCGGGGGCGCGCTGAGCGCGCTGCTCTGGGCCAATTTCCACCCCAATTCCTACCATGACTTCGTGGAATTCGTGCTGATCGACGATTTCTTCATCGGTCACGCCCATGAGGTCGGGGGGCATATCCACCGCACACTGACGGTCCATTACCTGGTCAATGACGTGCTGATGGCGTTTTTCTTTGCCATCGCCGCCAAGGAAGTGTGGGAAGCGATCATCCTGAAAAACGGCGCGCTGCGGGGCAAAAAGGCGGCGACACCGCTCTTTGCCACGGCGGGCGGGATGCTGGGGCCGATCACGGTCTACCTGGGGCTGGCGGCGATCCTGGGGTCATCGACCTTTGACGCGGTCAGCCGCGGCTGGGCGATCCCGACGGCCACGGATATCGCGTTTTCCTACCTGGTGGGGCGCATCGTCTTTGGCGCGGGCCACCCGGCGGTGCGGTTCCTGCTGCTCCTGGCGATTGCCGATGACGCGGCAGGGCTGATCATCCTGGCGATCTTTTATCCGTCGGGGAACCTGGCACCGCTCTGGCTGTTGGTGTCGGTGGCGGCCTCGGTGGGGGTGTTCACGCTGTTCAACTGGATGCCGCGGGTGATGGACCGGGGCAAGCAGGCGCGCCCGGTGTCCAGTTGGGTGCGCAAGCACCTCAGCTTCTGGCCCTATCTCGGGGCCGGTGCGATCAGTTGGTATGCCTTTCAGGAAAGCGGGCTGCACCCGGCGCTGGGCCTCTTGCCGATCGTGCCGGCAATCCCCCATGCCGACCGCGCCTTCGGCATCTTTTCCGAGGCCGAGCAATATCTTTCGGACCTTTTGAACCATACCGAGCATCTGCTGAAGCATCCCGTCGAGATCGTCCTGTTCTTCTTTGGCCTGTGCAATGCGGGGGTCGAGTTTTCCTCGATCGGATCGCCGACATGGCTGGTGCTGGCGGGTCTGCTGCTGGGCAAGCCGATCGGGATCCTGGTGTTCGGCTGGATCGCGGCCTATCCGCTGCGGCTGGGCCTGCCTGCGGGGATGGGCACACGGGATCTGTTCGTGACCGGCTGTGTGGCGGCCATCGGCTTCACGGTGTCGCTGTTCATCGCCTCGGTCGCCTTTACCGGCGGCACCACGCTGGAGGGGATCAACGTGCAGGACGCGGCCAAGATGGGCGCGCTCTTCAGCTTTGCCGCTGCTGGAATAGCGATCGCGGCGGGCTGGCTGCTGCGGATCGAAAAACAGCGCGGGTGAGGGGCGCGTCAACCTTATGTAAAGGGTCGTGCCCCCCAAATGGCTGCAATCCACTGACAGCCGTGGGTCGGACCAATCGCCGTGTCCGCGGTGGCGCCGCCTGAATTGGCGACATAATATGGCCTAAATGGCCTTTTAGGTTCACTATAGGAACCAATCCGCGCGGCACCAGCCGCCGGGTCGAGGCAGTGCAAGAGCAGGTGATGCTGGAGTTCATCGAGGTCAGCAAGAGCTTCTGGACCGGCAAGCAGCGCAAGGTGATCCTTGACCGCGTGTCGTTTCGCGTCGAGCTGGGCAACTCGCTGGGCATCCTGGCCCCCAACGGGACGGGCAAAACGACGCTGATCAACATGATGGCCGGGCTGGAAAAACCCGACGAGGGGCGGATCAACCGCGCCTGTCGGATTTCGTTTCCGCTGGGCTTCATGGGGGGCGTGGTCAGCCGCCATACCGCCCGGGAAAATGCCCGCTACATCGCGCGGCTGTACGGGCTGGACCCCGACTATGTCGAGGCCTTCTCGCGCTGGCTGTGCGGGTTGGAGGAATATTTCGACATGCCACTGGGCACCTACAGCTCGGGGATGCGGTCGCGGTTTACCTTTTCGCTGATGCTGGCGCTGGATTTCGATATATACCTCATCGATGAGGGCATGCCCTCTACGACCGACGTGGAATTCAACCGAAAGGCGGGCGCGATCCTGCGCGAGCGGCTGGAAAACACCACCGTCATCGTGGTCTCTCACCAGCCGGCCACGCTGGAAAAATTCTGCCGCTCGGCGGCGGTGCTGCGCGACGGGCAGCTTTACATGTTCGACACCTTGGAAGAGGCCAAGCAGCTTTATGACTACCAAACCCAAGGCTAAGAAATTCCATATCCGACGCAGCGGACCCTGGCACGGTGCGCGGGCGAAGGAGCAGCACGCACCCCAGCCCGCCCAGGCAGAGGGGGCCGACGCCGCCGCCAATGACACAACCGCCACGACGGAACCCGCAACGGCTCGGCCGCAGGGCCCCCAGGGCGGTCCCATCGCCCAAGGTGTCTCTGTTCGCCCCGTCCCGGCCCAGGGCGCCGTCGCGCCGGAGCACGAAATCGACGCAATCCGACGCGAGGGCCTGACGGGCCGCCAGTTGCGCATGGCCCGCCGGATCGCGCAAAAGCACGGGCTGGCCCCAACCTCGGATTTCGACGCGGTTCGGTTGTTGCGTCAGCAGGGAATTGATCCGTTCCAGCGCGCAAACATGTTGGAACTGGTCGAAGGCGAGGCCGCCTCCATTCGTGACGGACAGATCGGCGCCATTCAGTTGCCGCGCACCGTGCCCCAGGCCGGGGCAAACCTGCCCGCCGCCAATTTCGTGCCGCCCGCCACCGCGCGGGTCCGCGAAATAAGCGAGATCCAGCGCGATATCGCGCGCCGTCGGCGCCGCTCGTTCGCGATGATGATGGCGCGGCTGGCCGTTTTTGTGCTGCTGCCGACGGTGGTCGCGGGCTATTACTATTTCGCGGTTGCGACGCCCATGTATGCGACCAAGTCCGAATTCATCATCCAGCAGGCCGACGCGCCCGCGGGCGGCGGGCTGGGCAGCATGTTTGCCGGCACCGGCCTGGCGGTGCAGCAGGATTCGATCGCGGTCCAAAGCTATCTGCAATCGCGCGATGCGATGCTGCGGCTGGACGACGACCTGGGGTTTCGCAGCCATTTCAGCCAGCCCGAGATCGACGTGATCCAGAGACTGCCGCGGCCCAGCAGTTCCGAGGCGGCCTACAAGCGCTATAAAAAGGCCGTGCAGATCGGCTATGACCCGACCGAGGGCATCCTCAAGATGGAGGTCATCGCCGCCGATCCCGAGACCAGTGCCGCCTTTTCCAAGGCCCTGATTTCCTATGCCGAAGAGCGGGTCGACGGCCTGACCCAGCGCCTGCGCGAGGACCAGATGGCCGGCGCCCGCGAGAGTTACCGCGAGGCCGAGGACAAGGTCGCCGAGACCCAGGAACGCGTGCTGGACCTGCAAGAGCGGCTGGGCATCATGGACCCGGCCAGCGAAACCGGCGCGTTGATGAGCCAGATCGCCACCTTTGAAACCCAGGTCCGCGAAAAGCGGCTGCAACTGCAACAGCTCATGGACAACCCCCGGCCCAACCAGGCGCGGGTGGATGGCGTGCGCGGCGATATCCGCCGGCTGGAAAACCTGGTCGCCGAACTGCGGTCGTCGATGACCGAAAGTGGCGTGGGCGGCGATTCCCTGGCCCGCGTCTCGGCCGAGTTGCGCATCGCCGAGGCGGACCTGGAAAACCGGCAATTGCTGTTGCAACAGGCCCTGCAACAGCTTGAAACCGCCCGGATCGAGGCCAACCGCCAGGTGCGTTATCTGTCCCTGGGCGTCAGCCCGGTCGCCCCGGACGAGCCGACCTATCCGCGGGCCTTTGAGAACACGCTCTTGGCGTTCCTGATCTTTGCGGGCATATACCTGATGATCTCTTTGACCGTCTCCATCCTCCGTGAACAGGTATAGGTCCGCCATGAAAGACATAGAAATCGGCGAGCTGACCGTCGGAAACGACCGCCCGCTGACCGTCATCGCCGGCCCTTGCCAATTGGAAAGCGTCGGACACGCGCTGATGATCGGACGCCAGATGAAGGCTGCCTGCGCCGCCGTCGGCGCCGGCTTCATCTTCAAGGCCAGCTTTGACAAGGCCAACCGCACCTCGCTGGGCGGCCAGCGCGGCGTGGGGGTAGAGCATGGGCTGGAAATCCTGGCCGAGGTCAAGGACAGCCTGGGCGTGCCGGTGCTGACCGATGTCCACTCGCCCGAGCAATGCGGCCCCGTGGCGGCCATCGTGGACGTGCTGCAAATCCCCGCCTTCCTGTGCCGTCAGACCGACCTGTTGCTGGCCGCCGGCGAAACCGGCGCGGCGATCAACGTCAAGAAGGGCCAATTCCTGGCGCCGTGGGACATGGCCAATGTCGTCACCAAGATCGAGGCGACCGGCAACACCCGCATCTTGCTGACCGAGCGGGGTACATCCTTTGGCTACAACACCCTGGTCACCGACATGCGCAGCCTGCCGACGATGATGCGCACCGGCTATCCGGTGGTGATGGACGCGACCCATTCGGTGCAACAGCCCGGCGGGCTGGGCGGGGCCTCTGGCGGGCAGCGCGAATTTGCCCCGGTGATGGCCCGTGCCGCGGTGTCGTTGGGGATTGCAGCGGTGTTCATCGAAACCCACGAGGCCCCCGACTCCGCCCCCTCAGACGGGCCCAACATGATCCCGCTGGACCAGATGCCGGGCCTGGTGGAAACGCTGATGGAATTCGACTGCCTGGCCAAGATGCACCCGATCCGCCTCTAGAAGAGGGGCCGCGACATGGGATGCATTTTTTCGCCAGATAGGGCTTGAAGAGCAGACAGTCCCGGCGTATCTACGCGCGCACCGTTGGGGTGTAGCCAAGTGGTAAGGCAGCGGTTTTTGGTACCGTGTACCGTAGGTTCGAATCCTACCACCCCA
This sequence comes from Paracoccaceae bacterium, assembly GCA_016938875.1. GTDB lineage: Bacteria > Pseudomonadota > Alphaproteobacteria > Rhodobacterales > Rhodobacteraceae > Rhodovulum. Next base: position 382,376 of record JAFGTV010000008.1, on the reverse strand, counting down.
GCCATTTCCTGATTTGCGATCCCATTCGATGACACCCGCCGCCTCTTGGGGACCGGACGGATGGCCGGCCCGTGGCCGCGCGGATCAGAACGCCCCCCTTCGGTCATCTGGGCCCAGCCCGGCGGGTCGAGATAGCCTGACCACGCGGCCCTGCACAGACCCCGCTCCACGCCCGCGAAAGGCCGACACGGAACGTCGCGTGACAGCGCGCCGTGGGCCGCCACCGGCACGCGGAGGGCGCCCATGACCCACTGCCCGGCAGATGCCTGTCCGGTCGCAGGAACAGGTCGGCAAGGGGCGTCGGGGGCGATTCACTACTGCCTTCCCTCTAGCCGCGGCGACGAGTTCGTCCCAGGCGAGGGTAAGGGGGGTGTGAACCGGCCTATGACCGCGTGGTGGATCGGCGGTCAGCCTGTAGTTGCAGAGCCAGGGCCGGGGCGGCGAGAGTCAGGGCAAGGGCAAGCGGGCGCAGCATGGGGGCCCCGTCGGGTCGGTGTCCGTCAGGAGGTAGGGCAGGGATGGGGGGAGGGTAGGGTGGGTGGTCCGGTCACGTTTCCAAGCTTTATGGCTTTCTCCACCAAGTACTTCGATAGATTGTGTGCTCTTCACCCAAGAACTCCCAAGTGGCTTTTTCCCACATAAGACTTCCGTCTTTGTTCGCATACTTAGCGTCTTTGTGCACTCGTGAGTAGACTTCTTCTGACAGTCGCGTGGTGAATCCCCCACGCAAATCGCTCATTTTTGCCGCCATGTTTGGCGCTCTTCCAATAGAAATAAGGTCGTTATTTCCGCGCACGCCACCGCGTACGATTAGCGCCCGCCCTGTATCAATCCCTGTTCCATGAATAATTTTAATTCCATTTTCTGAAATTGATGAGTATTTTTCTTCGAATTTATTCCTAATTACGTCTGATACAAGCCAATTAATTCCCAGTCCGCATTCTGCTGCATTTGTATTCTTTCGATCGCCCGTGAAAATAGCCATAATTCTATCGCCATCGAAGCTTACGACTTTGCCATTCTTCAAGGCAACAATTTTTGCCGCCCCCATAAGAAAGGACTTGATTATTTTAGCGGTAACCCTCCTATCTAGCACTGATGCCATTTTTGAGGAGTTAGCAAGATCCGCGTAGAGATAAGTGGCCTCTATCCAGCGAGCGCCTCCAGCCAGCTTTATATCTGTGGTCTCTGGAACAGATTTTGTTTCGCTCACGTCCCAGAGTGTGTTTATGATCTGTTTAACGTCTTCACTGATTTCCGACATTTTTAAGCGCATCCATTTGAAGCACAAGGAACACTGTCAAGGGCACAAGTGATAGAAACCAGCTCAACATTGCTCGGCTTATGTTCTTAAATTTCGAGTTTGCTATTCTTGCATTTACATAACATTGCTCGATGAGGTCGCGATTATACTCTTTTTCAGACATATTCTCCGATGTACATCGAAATTCGGAGAAGCTTTTCTGGCAAATATGGTAAAAAAATATATTTGAATTTTCTGCGCCCCTTAGGTTTGGAAAAACTGAACGATAGCAGAAGAAGAGTGACAGGACTATCAAAAAGATAGAAACTATCCCAGCGGTGGCATTGCTGTATGCTCCAATATCAGCCACTCTAAATGCAGTTGCCCATGCTGCTAGTGAGAGCGAGATCATTGGCACTAGGAACCTTAGGCGAGTTTCTGATGCTCTTATAAAGTCTATTTGACGATCTAAGTTCTTCTCTAAGTAGTCGGTCAGTTCAAACATCCACCTCCTCCACGAACCTCGCATTCTCCTGGATATACTGGAACCGCAATTCCGGTTTCTTGCCCATCAGGCGCTCCACCAGGTCGGCGGTCTCTCCCGGTTCGTCCTCGTCGATGGAGACGCGGATCAGTTTGCGGCTGGCGGGGTCCATCGTGGTTTCCTTAAGGTCCTTGGCGTCCATTTCGCCCAGGCCCTTGAAGCGGGACACGTCGATCTTGCCCTTGCCGCCCAGGCCCTTTTCCAGCCACATCGCCTTTTCGGCCTCGTCCAGCGCATAAACGCGCTTCGCGCCTTGGGTCAGGCGGAACAGCGGCGGGCAGGCCAGGTACAGGTGCCCGTGGTCGATGAGCGGGCGCATCTGGGTGAAGAAGAAGGTCATCAGCAGCGACGCGATATGCGCGCCGTCGACATCGGCGTCGGTCATGATGATGACTTTGTCATAGCGCAGGTCGTCCAGGTTGAACCGCGTGCCCATCCCGGTGCCCAGCGCCTGGGTCAGGTCGCTGATCTCGGCGTTGGTGCCCAGTTTCGACGAGGCCGCGCCCAGCACGTTCAGGATCTTGCCCCGCAGCGGCAACAGCGCCTGTGTCTTGCGCTCTCGCGCCATTTTGGCGGACCCGCCCGCGCTGTCGCCCTCGACGATGAACAACTCGGTTCCCGCGCGGTTGGTGGCGGAACAATCCACCAGCTTGCCGGGCAGGCGCAGCCGCTTGGTGGCGGTCTTGCGCTGGGTTTCCTTTTCGGCGCGGCGTTTCAGCCGCTCTTCGGCGCGCAGCACCAGGAAATCCAGGATCGCGCCGGCCGATTTGGTGTCGGAGGCCAGCCAGTTGTCGAAATGGTCGCGCACCGCGCCCTCGACCATGCGCGCGGCCTCGGTCGTGGCCAGGCGGTCCTTGGTCTGGCCGACGAATTCGGGTTCGCGGATAAAGGTCGACACCATCGCGCAGCCGCCCGTGATCAGGTCGTCGCGGGTGATCTGGGCGGCCTTGCGGTTGCTGGCCAGTTCGCCGTAGGCCCGGATGCCCTTCAGGATCGCGGCCCAAAAGCCCTGCTCGTGGGTGCCGCCCTCGGGCGTGGGCACCGTGTTGCAGTAGGAGTTGATGAACCCGTCGCGCGAGGGGGTCCAGTTGATCGCCCATTCCACCGATCCCGGCTGGCCGAACTTTTCCTGGAACGAGACCTTTCCGGCAAACGGACGCTCGGCATAGGTCGCGGCCTTGCCCAGGGTTTCGTTCAGGTAATCGGCCAACCCGCCGGGGAAGTGGAACACGGCCTCCATCGGGGTGTCGCCATCCGGGATCGCGGATTTCCAGCGGATTTCCACGCCTGAAAAGAGATAGGCCTTGGACCGGACCATCTTGAGCATTCGGGCGGGTTTGAAGCGGTGGCTGCCGAAAATCTCGGGGTCGGCGTGAAACGTGACCGAGGTGCCGCGCCGGTTGGGCGCCGCGCCGACGGGTTGTATCGGGCCCTGGGGGATGCCGCGGGAAAACTCCTGGGCGAACAACTCGCGGCCGCGCGCGACCTCGACCCGAAGATGGTCCGACAGCGCGTTGACCACCGACACGCCCACCCCGTGCAGGCCGCCCGAGGTCTGATAGGCCTTGCCCGAGAACTTGCCGCCCGCATGCAGGGTGCACAGGATGACCTCCAGCGCGGATTTGTCGGGAAACTTGGGGTGCGGATCGACGGGGATGCCGCGCCCGTTGTCGCGGATGGTCACGGAATAGTCGGGGTGCAGCTCGACCTCGATCCGGGTGGCGTGCCCGGCCACGGCCTCGTCCATCGAGTTGTCCAGCACCTCGGCCACCAGGTGGTGCAACGCACGTTCGTCGGTGCCGCCGATATACATGCCGGGGCGTTTGCGGACGGGCTCCAGCCCCTCCAGCACCTCGATGGAAGAGGCGTCATAGGTGTCGGGGCTGGCGGCCCCGGAGAGAAGATCGTCGGCGGGCATGGGCTGCTCGTTTCCTGGGGGTTGGATTGCGCGCATTAGAACAGGTTTTGGTGGGCTTGGGCAATGGCCCACAAGGGGTAGGGGGCCACAGGCCTGGGCCGGGCAGGTTTTGTAACAGTTTCTTGACATCCCTCAAGGCGATCCGGTCGGGAATGCCTTAGACTACTTCTAGATTGCCGAAGGAGATTTGCATGGCCGATCCAGCAGCGTCCGTGGCCAAGCAGGCCGCGCCCGCAAAGACCTTGCCTAAACCCAACGGCAAGGCAGGTGCCCCCATGGCCTCGCCCGCGTCGATCGCCCATGCGTTCGAATCCGGCGAATACCCCTATGACACCCGGATGTCGCGCCGCGCCTACGAGGCGCAAAAGGCCAAGCTTCAGGCCGAATTGCTGAAGGTTCAGATCTGGGCGCAGGAAACCGGCCAGAAATTCGTCATCCTGTTCGAGGGGCGCGACGCGGCGGGAAAGGGCGGCACGATCAAGCGGTTCATGGAGCACCTGAACCCGCGCTCGGCGCGTGTCGTGGCGCTCAACAAACCCACATGGGAGGAAAAGGGCCAATGGTTCTTTCAGCGCTATGTGCGCGAACTGCCCACGGTGGGGGAAATGGTGTTCTATGACCGCTCCTGGTACAACCGCGCAGGCGTGGAACGGGTGATGGGGTTTTGCAGCCCCTCGGAATACCTGGAATTCATGCGCCAAACGCCCGAGCTGGAGCGGATGTTCGTGAATTCTGGCATCCGGCTCTACAAATACTGGTTCTCGGTCACCCAGGATGAACAGCGCCGCCGGTTCGAGGCGCGCGAGACCGACCCGCTGAAACGCTGGAAGCTGTCACCGATCGACAAGGCCAGCCTGGACAAGTGGGACGATTATACCGAGGCCAAGGAGGCGATGTTCTTTTACACCGACACCGCCGATGCGCCCTGGGCGATCATCAAGTCCAACGACAAGAAACGCGCGCGGCTCAACTGCATGCGTCATTTCCTGCATGGGCTGGACTATCCGGGCAAGGACGAAAAGATCGCCCGCGCCCCCGATCCGCTGATCGTCGGGCGGGCCGAGCATGTGATCCACAAGGCCGACCATATCCTGGGCACGTCGCTGCATCCCGACCTGCGCATCCCGCGCGGGGTCTGAGCGGCGCGCGCCTTGCCCCTCTTGGAGCGCGCGCCTAAATGCGGGTCAGGGGGATGGGCGCATGTGGAACGACCGCTTTGCCGGCGAGGACTATCTTTACGGCACCGACCCGGCAGGGTTTCTGGTGCGCGAGGCCGCGCGCCTGCCTGTGGGGGCGCATGTTCTGTCGGTGGCCGAGGGCGAGGGGCGCAACGCCGTCTGGCTGGCCACCCAGGGCCATACTGTCACCGCCGTCGAGGGTGCGCCGAATGCCGTGCAAAAGGCCCGCCGCCTGGCCGATGCGCGCGGTGTTCAGGTCGATTTTCACCTGGCGGACCTGGACGAATGGGACTGGGACGCGCACAGCTATGACGCGGTGATCGGCATCTTTATCCAGTTCGCGCCGCGTCCCTTTCAGGACCGGCTGATGGCGGGGATGAAACGTGCGCTGCGCCCCGGCGGGTTGATCCTGCTGCACGGGTTCGCGCCCCGGCAGGTGGGCTATGGCACCGGGGGCCCGCCCCATGCCGATCAGATGTATACGGCGGATTTGCTGCGCGATCGCTTTGCCGATTTCGAGATCGTGCAGTTGCGCGACTATGACGGCCAGATCGCCGAAGGGCGCGGCCATACCGGGCGGGCCGCCCTGGTCGATCTGGTGGCCCGGCGACCGGGCTAGGGGGATCTGCGGGCTTGCCGTGTTGCGGACGGGCGGCTAAGCCCGCCCCATGACCGCCCGCCCGATCCCCGCCCCCCCGATGAGCTATGCCGCCCATCTGCGCGCCACGCTGGTATTGGGCCTGCCGCTGATCGGCAGCCACCTGGCGCAATTCGCCATTTCGCTGAGCGACGCGGTGATGTTGGGCCGCTACGGGATCGAGGCCCTGGCGGGCGAGGTTCTGGGCGGGTCGCTGTTTTTCGTGCTGTTCATCATGGGATCGGGCTTTGCCTGGGCGGTCATGCCGATGGTGGCCACCGCCGCCGCCGCGGGCGAAGAGGCGCAGGTGCGCCGGGTGACCCGTATGGCGTTGTGGATCTCGGTGGGATTCGGGGTGCTGACGATGCCCCTTTTCCTGGTGTCCGAACGGATATTCCTGGGCCTGGGCCAGACCCCCGAGGTGTCGCGCATCGCCCAGCAATACCTGACGATCAACGGGCTGAGCATGGTGCCAGCGCTGGTGGTGATGGTTCTCAAAAGCTATCTGGCCGCGCTGGAGCGGACCCGCGTCGTTCTGTGGGTCACCCTGGGGGCGGTGGCGGTGAACGTGCTGGGCAATTACGCGCTGATCTTTGGCAACTGGGGCGCGCCCGAGATGGGGGTGCGCGGGGCGGCGCTGTCCTCGGTGCTGGTGCAGGTGGTATCGATGGGCCTGTTGGTGGCCTATGCGATCCGCGCCACCCCGGAACATGCGCTGTTTCAACGGCTCTGGCGTCCGGACCGAGAGGCGTTTGGCCGGGTGTTCCGCCTGGGCTGGCCGATCGGGCTGACCAGCCTGTCCGAGGTGGGTTTGTTCGCCGGGTCATCGGTGATGATGGGCTGGCTGGGCACGCTGCCGCTGGCCGCGCACGGGATCGCGCTGCAAATCTCGGCGGCGACGTTCATGGTGCATATGGGGCTGTCGAATGCCGCGACGATCCGGGCCGGGCGCGCGCTGGGCGTGGGCGACCGAGTGGCGCTGCGGCGGGGGGCGGTGGTGGCGATCGGGCTGTCGATGACGATGGCGCTGGCCACGATCGTGCTGTTCCTGGGGGTTCCGGGGCCGCTGATTTCGCTGTTCCTGGACCCTGCCGAACCCGACCGGGCCGCGGTGATCGCCATCGGCACGGGGTTGTTGGCGGCGGCGGCACTGTTTCAGTTCGCCGATGGCGCGCAGGTCATGGCACTGGGCCTGCTGCGCGGGGTTCAGGACACCCGTGTGCCGATGGTGATGGCCGGGATCAGCTATTGGCTGGTCGGGTTTCCGGTGGGCTATGGATTGGCCTTTGGCCTGGGCTGGGGCGGGATCGGCGTATGGCTGGGCCTGGCCAGCGGCCTGGCGTTGGCCGGTGTGCTGATGATGACCCGGTTCTGGAAACGGGAAGTGTTGCGCTAGGGGCGCAATGGGGCGCAGGGCCCCGCGCGACGGGCGGGGGCGCTGCCCCCGCGCCCCCGGGATATTTCAAACCAGAAGAAGGGGGGGTGCGGCAGGGCTGCGACGGGTTGGAAAAGGGGCAGGGGGGGTCTGCTTTGCGATTGAGGCGCGGAAACGATCCTGATCCCCGTTGGGACTAGCCCCGCTTGAACAAGACCGATTGCGCGCCGCGATCCCGGCCCAGGTCGCCGCGTTTGTCCGACGACACGGCGCGGCCACGCCGGACCGCCGGTCGCGCGCCGACCGCGTCCAGCCAGCGCGCCAGATGCGGTTTGTCGTCCAGCGTTTGCTGCTGACCCTGCCAAAGAGACGCCCAAGGCCAGATCGCCATGTCGGCGATCGAATAGAAATCGCCGGCCACATATCGGGTCTCGGCCAGCTGCCGGTCCAGCACGTGATAGAGTCGCGCGACCTCGGCCCGGTAGCGATCCTTGGCGTAGGGCAGGTCATTGGGCGGGTCCATGGCGGGGGCGTATTTCAGGAAATGATGGGCCTGGCCCGCCATCGGCCCGACGCCGCCCATTTGCCACATCAGCCATTGTTCGACCGTGATCTGGTCGCGCGGGGCCTGGCCGTAGAATTGCCCCGTCTTGCGCGCCAGGTACATCAAGATCGCCCCGGATTCGAAGAGTGACACCGGCGCGCCGCCGGGCCCGTCGGGGTCGATGATCGCGGGCATGCGGTTGTTCGGCGCGATCTTGAGGAAGTCCGGGTCGAACTGGTCGCCAGCGCCGATATCGACAAGGTGCACCCGGTAGGGCAGGCCCATCTCCTCTAGCGCGATGGTGATTTTCCAGCCATTCGGGGTGGGCCAGTAGTAAAGTTCGATCTCGGAGGGCATGGCACGTTCCTGTTTGGGGCGGGGCCAAGGATGGGGCATTCAGCGCAAAGGGCAAGGGCAGCGCCCGGTGCCGCGACGCAAGACGCCGTGATCCTATGCCAACGGCCCCGCGCGGGACGCGGCTTGACGCCTCGGGATGTTGGGCTTACCCCTAGCGGTGCTGTGGCGATTTGTTTACCGGATTGCGGGCCACGTTAAACATTCCGCTAAAGAGGTCAGGGCAAGCCCCCGGCGTCTTGGTGACGGTGGGGGTTTTTCTTTGCGCAGGAGGGCGCGAAAAATGGGCGTAACCTGGTCGAAACGCACCCAGGCGGTGCATGCGGGCACCCGGCGCAGCCAGTATGGCGAGCTGAGCGAGGCGCTGTTTCTGACGCAGGGGTTCGACTATCCCAGCGCCGAGGCTGCCGAGGCGCGCTTTGTCGAGCCGGGGGCGGATGAGTTCATCTATGCCCGTTTCGGCAACCCGACCGTGGCGATGTTCCAGGACCGCATCGCCACGCTGGAGGGGGCCGAGGCGGCCTTTGCCACGGCGTCGGGCATGGCGGCGGTCAACGGCGCGCTGATGGCCACGCTGGGTGCGGGCGATCGGGTGGTGGCGGCGCGCGCGCTGTTCGGATCGTGCCTGTATATCCTCGAGGAAATCTTGCCGCGGTTGGGTGTCGAGGTGGCGTTCGTGGACGGCACCGACCTGGAGCAATGGCGCGCCGCGGTTACGCCGGGCACCCGGGCGGTATTCTTTGAATCCGTCTCGAACCCCACGCTGGAGGTGATCGACACCGCAGCCGTTGCCCAGATTGCCCATGGCGTCGGGGCGACGGTGATCGTGGACAATGTTTTCGCCACGCCGGTCTTTTCGCGGGCCATCGAGCAGGGCGCCGATCTGGTGGTCTATTCCGCGACCAAGCATATCGACGGTCAGGGGCGCTGTCTGGGCGGGGTGATCCTGGGGCGTGAGGACGATATCCCCGGTCCGGTCGAGACCTATATGAAACATACCGGCGGCGCGCTGAGCCCGTTCAACGCCTGGGTCATGCTCAAGGGGCTGGAAACGCTGGACCTGCGGGTGCGCGCCCAGGCCGCGGCTGCGCTGGAGATCGCCGGCGCGCTGGCGGGGGAGGCGCGGCTGGCGCGGGTGATCTATCCCGGCCTGTCCACCGACCCGGGCCACGCGCTGATGCCCGAGGGCGGCACGGTGCTGTCGATCGACGTGGCCGGCGGTCGTGAGGCGGCGTTCAAACTGCTCAATGCGCTGAAAATCATTCGTATTTCCAACAACCTGGGCGACGCCAAGAGTATTGCAACCCACCCCGCCACCACCACCCACAAGCGCCTGTCGCAGGATCAAAGGGCGCGGCTGGGCATCACGCCGGGGCTGATCCGGCTCAGCGTCGGGCTGGAGGATCCCGCCGACCTGATTGCGGACCTCAAATCGGCGCTGGATATGATCTGAACCTGACCGCGGCACGTATTCCCCATGACAAGAAATTGGACATTGCGCGCGATGCCCCCATTTATGGGTCTCGGCACGACGCAGGCGAAAGGGAATATCCCGATGAACATCCATAACCGCGACATCGAACGCCAGCCCACCCGCGACGAGGCAGAGCGCGCGCTTGCGCTGCTGCGCAGTTGGGCCGCCGGTGCGGGCGCTGCCGAACTGGAAACCCTGGACCCGGCCGTGGCGGGGCTGGTGCCCGGTCGCCCGGTGCACGACTATCCCGCGCTCAGCCGCGCCTATCCGCAGGATTTCAATGCGGATGCGGCCTATCGGGAAACCCTGCCGGATCTGCAAAATGGCCCTGCCAGCCTGATCCGCGGCGCCCGCCGCCAGATCCAACATGTGGGGATTTCCAATTTCCGCCTGCCGATCCGGTTTCACACCCGCGACAATGGTGACCTGACGCTGGAAACCTCGGTGACCGGCACCGTCAGCCTGGAGGCCGAGAAGAAGGGCATCAACATGTCGCGCATCATGCGCAGCTTTTATGCCCATGCCGAGCGCACCTTCAGCTTTGAGGTGATCGAGGCGGCTCTGGACAGCTACAAGGCCGACCTGGAGAGTTTTGACGCGCGTATCATGATGCGCTTTTCCTTCCCGATGAAGGTCCGCGCGCTGCGCTCGGGACTTGAAGGATTCCAATATTACGACTTTGCCCTGGAATTGGTCGAGTCACAGGGAATCGCCAAGAAGATCATGCACATGGACTATGTCTACAGCTCGACCTGCCCGTGCTCGCTTGAACTTTCCGAACATGCGCGCCGAGAGCGGGGACAACTGGCCACGCCTCATTCGCAACGCTCGGTCGCGCGGATTTCGGTGGCGCTGGAACCCGGTTCGGACTGTGTCTGGTTCGAGGATCTGATCGAGATCTGCCGCGCCGCGGTTCCGACCGAGACGCAGGTGATGGTCAAGCGCGAGGATGAACAGGCCTTTGCGGAACTGAACGCCGCCAACCCGATTTTTGTCGAGGATGCCGCGCGGCTTTTCTGCGAGGGGTTGCACCGCGACCCGCGGATCGCTGATTTCCGGGTGATCGCCAGCCACCAGGAAAGCCTGCACAGCCACGACGCGGTCAGCGTGCTGACCGAGGGCGACACCTTTGCCGCCGACAGCCTGGATCCCAAGCTTTTCGCGACGCTGATCCACGCCGGGTGACGCGCGTGCCCGCTTGACAGCGGGGCGTTGGAAAGCCAAGCCTGTCGCGATGTTTGACCTGCGCCCCGTTGGATATGTGATCGGCCTGTTGGTCGCCGTTCTGGGCGCAACCATGCTGGTGCCCATGGGGTTGGACCTGGTGGGGGGCAACCCCAACTGGACCGCGTTCCTGGAGGCCGCGATCATCACGACGCTGATCGGCGGGCTGGTGGCACTGGCCTGCGCGAACGGCGCGGGCGAGGGGCTGTCGATCCAGCAGACGTTCTTTCTGACCACCCTGGTCTGGCTGGCGCTGCCAATCTTTGGCGCGCTGCCCTTTGTGCTGGGCGTCCCCGAGGCACGCGCGGTCGATGCCTTCTTCGAGGCGATGTCGGGGATGACCACGACCGGGGCCACGGTGTTCGAGGGTCTGGACCAGATGCCGCGCGGGGTGTTGCTGTGGCGGTCGATGTTACAGTGGTTCGGCGGCATCGGGATCATCGTCGTTGCGATGGTTTTCCTGCCCGAACTGCGGGTGGGGGGGATGCAGATCTTCCGCTCTGAGGCATTCGAAACCTCGGGCAAGGTGCTGCCGCGCGCGGTGCAGATCGCCTCTCGCATCTCGGGGGTCTACCTGTTTCTGACGCTGGCCTGCGCGCTCAGCTTCGGCGCGGTCGGCATGCCCGCCTTCGAGGCGTTGAACCATGCGCTGACGACGATTTCCACCGGGGGGTTTTCGACCCATGACGCGTCTTTCGGGCTCTACCAGGGGGTGCCGGAATATGTCGCATCGGTGTTCATGATCCTGGCCAGCCTGCCGTTCGTGCGTTTCGTCCAGTTGCTGGCGGGGCAGGCGCGCCCGATCCTGCGAGACAGCCAGATCCAGACCTATCTGGCGATCATCGCGATCTTTGTGCTGGTGATCGCGGCGTTCCGGGTGCTGGTCAACGGCGACCATTACGAACATGCCCTCCGCGAGGGGATCTTCAACGTCACCTCGATCATCTCGGGCACGGGCTATGCCAGCACCGACTACCAGCTTTGGGGCAATTTCCCGGTCATCCTGTTCTTTTTCATCGGGTTGATCGGCGGCTGCGCCGGCTCGACCGCGTGCTCGATCAAGGTGTTCCGATACCAGTTGCTGTTTTCCGCGATCCGGGTGCAGATCAAATCGATCTACGCCCCCCATGGCCTGTTCCAGCCGCGCTATGCCGGCCGGCGCGTCGAAGAGGACGTGCTGTCCTCGGTCATGTCGTTCTTTGTCTATTTCATCGTGACGCTGGGCACGATCACGGTGCTGCTGGGGGCGACGGGGCTGGATGCCACGACGGCCCTGTCGGGGGCGGCGGCGACGCTGGCCAATATCGGGCCTGGCCTGGGCGACATGATCGGCCCGTCGGGCAATTTCGCGGGGCTCAACGACACGGCGAAATGGATCCTGTGCGTGGCGATGCTGATCGGGCGGCTGGAACTGATGGCGGTTTATGCCATCCTGACCGTGCAGTTCTGGCGGGCCTGAGCACGCGCCAAAGGGCCCAATGGCGCCCCCCCATTGCCGCCCCCCCCCACCCGGATCATCTTGGGTATGTCTACCAGCAAGACGCGGGCTTTGGGCCTTCTTCGCTCAAATCCCCACGATCCTGCCCGCCGCCAGAGGTCCGGCCGCGGGCAGGGGGGCGATCAGTTCCAGCACGAAACCGGCACCGTCATATCCGCGGCGCGGCGTGTCAGCACCGCCGCGGGCAGCGCGCCCTCGGTCTGCGCGGCGCGGGGCGTGATGCCGTTTTCCGTCAGAAAGGTCGTGATGCTTTGCACATCGGCGGCATAGCGGACGTTTTCGGGCAATTGGCGCGGCCCCTCGGGGCGGGCCAGCAGCACGCCCAGCACGGCACCCGAGGCATCCAGCACCGGCCCGCCGATATCGCCGGGCAGGGCTGCCAGATCCAGCCGTTGCACGTTGTCCTCGCCGTCCAGGCCACGCAGATCGGCCAGCGTGCCATAGGTCAGCACCGGCAGATCCAAGACCTCTCCATAGGAGAAGCCGGACACGGCCACATCGGATTTCAGACGCGGCACCGCCACCTGAAAGCTGGCATATTCGATCGGCGCCAGGGCGCGGGCGGGGCGCAGCACAACCAGGCCCAGCGCCGGGTCGCTGGCGGTCAGGCTGGCCTCAAGCTCGGGGCCGATGGTGATACGGTTGCAGCGATCAAGCCCGGTCAGGGTGGTCAGCACCGCGCCCGCCGCATCGACGAAAAAGCCCGAATGGGTCGCGTCGGGTTTGCGGATTTCCAGCCCCGACAGCATGTCGGCGCGCTGATCGGCGCTGGCCTCGCCCAGGGTTTCGTCCAGTGCCACGTTGGGCACCGAGTCGAGGCTCTTGCGCATCATCTGGGCGGCGCGGGTCATCAGCTTGTTCTCGCCCGGACCCCAGATCAGGGTAAAGCCCTTGATCATGCCGCCGGTGAGGGTGGCATAGGTGTAAGAGGTCAGCGCGTCGTTCTGCCCGGTGAGGGTAAAGTCGCGATCGGTGCGCTCGCGGGTGCCATTCAGCGGCACGATTTCCAGCGTTTGCATGATGTCATAAAGGCCAAACAGCGTCGCCTGATCGCCGCGCTGGCTGATCAGCAGGGCGCGCACGCCGCTGTCGCCGCGCGCCTCGTAATGCACGAAGGGGGGCTCGTAGCGGTCGAACTTGACCAGCCCCAGGGGCATGTCGATGCGAATGCCGGCCTCGGTTTCCTCTATATTCTGCATGCCCAGGCGGTCGATCTGCGCCTGATAACCGTCCAGCAGCGCCGCGCGCTGGCGGGTGGTCAGGATCCCCGTGGGCTCGTCGCCCTGGGCGGCCTGCCAGTCGGCCATGGCGCGCCGGGTGCCCGGCCCAAAGGCCGCATCGATGGCCGAGCTATAGAACCCCTCCCATTGCAGGGCGGTCTGGATCTGGGCGCGCGCGTCACGGTCCAACGCCGCCTCGGAGCGGCGGGCCTCGGCGGGGGTTTCGTCGGGTAGGGTGACCATCACGGGGGCGGCCGGGGCGTCATCTTGGGGTTCCGGCGTGGCCACCGGGGCAGGCGTCGTTTGGGGCGCGGCTGTTTCGGGCCGGGCGCCGACCGGCCAGACCTGGCGGCGGAAATCGGCCCCGTCCGAGATAAAGCTGTCGCGCGGGATCAGCCCCTCGCCGCGCATCCTGCGCAACTCTGTCTCGGCGGTAAGGGGATCATAGGGGCCCAGGGCGATGGAATACCACCCCGAGGCGATCTGAAAGGCGCCGACATTGCGAAATACGCCCGAATAGGCGCGGGCGCGATCCTCGGCGATGCGCAGGGTCGGGTGCGCCTCGATCTGCACCCAGGCGCGGTCTTGGGCGGCGGCGGGCAGGGCGGCGGCAATCATCAGGAAAACGCAAATTACAAAGTTCTTCATCGGTTCGGGCAACCCTGTCATTCTTTCGATATCTCGCCGGTTTGGGCGAATCTTTTCCGAACCTACCAAAGCAGGGTGGTATTGCACGTCAATACTGCCCTCTGGCGGGGCTGGCCGATTGACCCTGTGGCCGGTGTTGCCTATTGAGACGCTGTTTTCCACCACCAGAGGGGCCGGGGCGCGATGGCACAGGGCAAACCGCGGAGTTTCCAGGAGATCATCCTGAGGCTTCAGGCCTATTGGGCCGAAAAGGGCTGCGCGATTCTGCAACCCTATGACATGGAGGTGGGCGCAGGCACGTTTCACCCCGCCACCACCCTGCGCAGCCTGGGCTCGCGGCCCTGGGCGGCGGCCTATGTTCAGCCCTCGCGCCGGCCCACGGACGGGCGCTATGGCGAGAACCCCAACCGGTTGCAGCACTATTACCAGTTCCAGGTGCTGATCAAACCCAGCCCGCCGGACCTGCAAGAGCTGTATCTCGGCTCGCTGGCCGCGATCGGGATCGATTTCGACTATCACGACATCCGCTTTGTCGAGGATGACTGGGAAAGCCCGACCCTGGGCGCCTGGGGCCTGGGATGGGAGGTCTGGTGCGACGGGATGGAGGTCAGCCAGTTCACCTATTTCCAGCAGGTCGGCGGGCGCGACTGCCACCCGGTGTCGGGCGAGCTGACCTATGGTCTGGAACGGCTGGCGATGTATGTGCTGGGCATCGACCACGTGATGGACATGCCGTTCAACGCCCCCGACGCGCCGATCCCGCTGAGCTATGGCGACGTGTTCCGCCAGACCGAAGAGGAATACAGCCGCTGGAATTTCGATGTGGCCGATACCGCGAAACTGTTGGATTCCTTCGAGGCGGCCGAGGCCGAATGCGGGCGCATTCTGGATCACCCGCAGATCGACCCGCGCAGCGGCAAGCGGATCATCATGGTGCACCCGGCCTATGACCAGTGCATCAAGGCCAGCCACTTCTTCAACCTGCTGGATGCGCGCGGGGTGATCTCGGTGACGGAACGCCAGGCCTATATCGGGCGGGTGCGGGCGCTGGCCAAGCGCTGTGCCGATGCTTTCGTCGAAACCAATGCCGGGGGGTGGACGGCCGATCTGTCCGCCACCGCTGAATAGGGACGCACGATGCCCGACCTTCTGATCGAACTCTTTTCCGAGGAAATCCCCGCCCGGATGCAATCCGCCGCCAGCGAGGCGCTGAAAAAGCGCGTCACCGACGGGCTGGTCGAGGCCGGGCTGATCTATGCCGTGGCGCGGGCCTATGCGACCCCGCGTCGGCTGGTGCTGGCGATCGAGGGGTTGTCGCCGCGCAGCCCCGACCTGCGCGAGGAACGCAAGGGGCCGCGCACGGATGCCCCCGAAAAGGCGTTGGAGGGGTTCTTGCGCTCTACCGGGCTGACCCGCGACCAGCTCGAGGTGCGCGACGACAAGAAGGGGCAGGTCTGGTTCGCGGTGATCGAGCGGCCCGGTCGCGCCGCCGCCGAGATCGTCGCCGAGGTGCTGGAGGGGGTGATCCGCACCTTCCCCTGGCCCAAATCCATGCGCTGGGGCGCGGGCAGCCTGCGTTGGGTGCGCCCGCTGCATTCGATCCTGTGCATCCTCGGCGATGAGGGGGGCGCCGAGGTCGTGCCGCTGGACATCGACGGGATCCGTGCGGGCGACACCACGCGCGGCCACCGCTTCATGGCGCCGGCGCCGTTCGCCGTGGCGGGGTTCGAGGATTACGGGACCAAGCTCAAGCGCGCCAAGGTGATGCTGGACCCCGCCGAGCGCGCCGATCATATCTGGCACGCGGCCACCAACGCGGCCTTTGCCCAAGGGCTGGAGGTGGTCGAGGACAAGGCCCTGCTGGCCGAGGTGGCCGGGCTGGTGGAATGGCCCGTGGTGCTGATCGGTCCGATCGCCGATGCGTTTCTGGACCTGCCGCCCGAGGTCTTGCAGACCTCTATGAAAGAGCATCAGAAGTTCTTTTCGGTGCGCGATCCGAAATCGGGCCGAATTGTTCGATTTGTGACAGTTGCGAACCGTGAAACCGCCGATAACGGCGAAACCATCCTGCACGGCAACGAAAAAGTGCTATCCGCGCGGCTGTCCGATGCGGCGTTTTTCTGGGCCAATGACCTGGCCGTGGCGCGCGCGGGCATGGGGCAGTGGCTGGACAGTCTGTCCCATGTCACCTTTCACAACGCGCTGGGCAGCCAGGCCGCCCGGATCGAGCGGATCGCCACCTTGGCGCGGCAGGTCGCGCCGCTGGTCGGTGCCGATCCCGACCTGGCCGAACAGGCCGCGCGCACCGCCAAGGCCGACCTGGCCTCGGAGATGGTCTATGAGTTCCCCGAATTGCAGGGCACGATGGGGCGCTATTACGCCCAGGCCGCGGGTCTGCCCGACCCGGTCGCCGAGGCCTGCGAGATGCACTATAAACCGCTGGGCCCTGCCGATGCGCTGCCGCGGCATCCGGTCTCGATCGCGGTGTCGCTGGCCGACAAGCTGGACACGCTGACCGGGTTCTGGGCGATCGACGAAAAGCCGACCGGATCCAAGGATCCCTTTGCGCTGCGCCGGGCCGCGCTGGGGGTGATCCGCATCGTGCTGGACCATGACCTGCGGCTGGGGTTGGAGCGGCTGATCGACATGCAGCTGCTGACCCATGTGATCGCGCTCAACCTCGACACGGCCCAAGAGCGCGAGATGTTCTTCATGGAACAGCTGGTCGATGAGATTGCCCATCACGGTGTCTTTGGCGCGGCCTTCCATGCGGTTCTGGACAAGCTGACCCATTCCGACGCGCCCCCCGTTCCCATCGAAGAGGGCACCTGGCTGGCGCGGATGCGCGCCCATCTGCCCGCGATGAGCAATGATTTGCTGGCGTTTTTTCACGACCGGCTAAAGGTGCACCTGCGCGATCAGGGCATCCGCCACGACGTTATCGACGCGTGCCTTGCGATGCCGGGCAATGACGACCTGACCCTGCTGGCCAAACGCGCGGTCGCGCTGAACGCGGCGCTTGGGACCGAGGATGGCGAAAACCTGGTCCAGGGGTTCAAGCGGGCCAACAACATCCTGATCCAGGCCGAGCAAAAAGACGGCGTCGAATACCGGTTCGGCGCCGATCCGAAATTTGCCGAGGATGCCACGGAAACGGCACTTTTCGCGGCCCTCGACGCCGCAGACGCCGCCATCGCGCCCGCGCTGGAGGCCGAGGATTTCGCCGCGGCCATGGCCGCCATGGCCGCCCTGCGCGCCCCGATCGATGCGTTTTTCGAGGCCGTTCAGGTCAATGCCGACAATGCCGTGGTGCGCCGCAACCGGCTGAACCTCTTGCACCGGATCCGCGAGACCTGCCTGAGGGTGGCTGATCTGACCCGGATCGAGGGCTGAGGGGGGCGACGCGACGGCCCGCTTGCCAGAGGCCGCCATGGGCGTATGCTGCAACGGTCATCGAAAGGCGCTGCAGTGCAGAAACTTGTGGAACGCATTGATTTTATCCAGATCACGCCCGATGCGGACATCGCTGCGCTGCGCCATGGCGGGCGGGCGAAATGTCTGCAACGGCTGATCCGGCTGGATCTGCCGGTGCCGCGCACGGTGGCGCTGTCGTTTGACGCGGTGCACCGCATCGCGCAGGGCCAAATGCCCGATGTGGCGGCCTTGCTGGCGCTTTTCGGTGCGGCGCCGCTGGTCTCCGTGCGGCCCAGTTCCGAGGATCCCGACTGGGGCGGGCCCGGCGCGATCCTGAATATCGGCATGAACGACACCCGCCACGCCGCGCTGTGTGACAGCCATGGCGAGGCGGCGGCAAATGCCCTTTATCTGCGGTTCATCCAGGCCTATGCGATCCACGTCGCGCGGCTGGACCCCGACATGTTCGAGGTCGAGGCAGAGGCCGGATCGGACGCCGCCTTGCGGGCCGCGCTGGACGCCTATCAGGAGGAAACCGACGGGCCGTTTCCGCAGGATCCGGCGCGCCAGTTGGGCGAGGTTCTGCGGTCCATGGCGCGCGCCTGGGAGGGGACGACCGCGCGGCTGTTGCGCCAGGCCAAGGGCGCGCCAGCCGATGCAGGGCTGGGCCTGGTGGTGCAGGAAATGGCCCTGGGCCTGGGCCCCGAGGAAAGCGGCTCTGGCCTGATCCAGTTCGTGGATGGCGAGACCGGCCAGCGTCGCATCACCGGTCGCTACCTGGGGCAAAGCCAGGGCAGGGCGGCGATGACCGGCCGCGAAGGCACGCTGTTTTTGACCCGTGACGCGCGCGGCCCGGCCCTGGAGGACCGCTGCCCCGACATCTTTGCCCAGCTCAAACGCTATGGCGACACCTGCCGGATCAACCTGCGCGAAGAGATGCAGATCGAATTCACCATAGAATCCGGCCAGTTGCGGGTGCTGGACGCGGTGCGGGTGGCGCGTCGTGCGCGCGGGGCCGTGCGCATCGCCGTGATGCTGGCCGACGAGGGGATCATCCCCCGCGAAGAGGCCCTGGCCCGGATCGAGCCGCGCGCGGTCAGCGAGTTGTTGCACAGCCAGGTCGATCCCGCCGGGCCGCGCCACGCCATCGCCCATGGGATCGCCGCCAGCCCGGGCGGGGCGACCGGGCGGTTGGTCTTTGGCTCGGCCGCGGCGCAGGCCAGTGCGGCGCGCGGCGAGCCGTGCATCCTGGTGCGCCGCGAAACCACGCCCGAGGATATCCGCGGCATGCACGCCGCCGCCGGTGTGATGACCGAACGCGGCGGCATGACCAGCCACGCCGCGGTGATCGCACGCGGGTTGGGGGTGCCCTGTGTCGTGGGCGTGTCGGACATGCGGCTGGACCTGCGTGACTGGGTGCTGGTGACCGCCGATGGCCACCGCCTGCACGAGGGCGACATCATCACCATCGACGGCACCCGCGGTCAGGCGCTGTTGGGCGAGGTCAAGATGCTGCCGCCCGCGCTGGACGATGCGTTCCAGGCGCTGATGGGTTGGGCCGAGGCCGCCTGTGATATCGGTATCCGCGCCAATGCCGACACCCCCGCCGACGCCCAGACCGCCCGGCGCTTTGGTGCCGACGGGATCGGGCTGTGCCGGACCGAGCACATGTTCTTTGACGCCGATCGCCTGACCGTGATGCGCGAGATGATCTTTGCCGCCGGGCCACAGGACCGCGCCTCGGTGCTGGAGCGGTTGTTGCCGATGCAGCGGGCCGATTTCATCCGGCTTTTCGAGATCATGCAGGGGCTGCCGGTCTGCATCCGCCTGTTCGACCCGCCGCTGCACGAATTCTTGCCGCAATCGCGCGAGGGCGTGCGCGAACTGGCAGAAGCGCTGTCGCTGCCGCTGTCGGACGTGTCGCGCCGGGTGCAGGCCCTGAGCGAGTTCAACCCGATGCTGGGCATGCGCGGCGTGCGGCTGGGCATTACCGTGCCCGAGATTTACGACATGCAGGTGCGCGCCATCTTCGAGGCGACGATCGAGGCCAGCGTAAAGGGCGATCCGGTGGTCCCCGAGATCATGATCCCGCTGGTATCGGCGATGCGCGAGGTGGAACTGGTCAAGACCCGCATCGACGCGCTGGCCGCCGCCGTGCGCACCGAGCGGGGGGTGGATTTCGACTATCGGCTGGGGGTGATGGTGGAAACGCCCCGCGCCGCGCTGCGCGCCGACGATATCGCCCAGCACGCGGCCTTTCTCAGCTTTGGCACGAACGATCTGACCCAGATGACCTATGGGCTGTCGCGCGACGACGCGGGGCGGTTCATGGGCTCGTATGTCAAGCAGGGGGTGTTCGCCGAGGATCCGTTTCACACGCTGGACACCGAAGGGGTGGGCGAGCTGCTGATCATCGGTGCGGAACGGGGGCGGCGCGCCCGGCCCGACGTGGTCCTGTCGATCTGTGGCGAGCATGGCGGCAATGCCGAATCCATCAGCTTCTGCCGACAGGCGGGTTTCGACTATGTGTCCTGCTCGCCGTTCCGGGTGCCGGTGGCGCGGCTGGCCGCGGCGCAACTGGCGTTGGCGGATCGCCGCCCAGGCAAATAGACCGCTGAAACGACTGATTATGGACACTTTTTCGGGGTGTGCCACGCTGTTCCCAAGGCGCTGACACAGTTCGGATGCGCGACGATTTGTTGCGCAAATGCCACAAGGGTGGACTTTTGCCGGGCCGCGCGTTAAGAGCCGCGCTTGGGGTCACGACTTGGCCTCGCCATGTGTGGGGACTTCATGGGTATCGTGTCTATCCGGGCAACCGGCCTTGCGGCCGTTTTTGCCCTCGTATCCGGCGTTGCGCAGGCTGATATGACCAGCTCGCAGTCCAACGACCCGACTGCCATTCTGGGCGAAAACCTGACCCGCCTGCTGGGCGTCGAGAAGACCGCCCTGCACCGGGTCGGCGCCCGCCGCCTGGAGCGTCTGGCCCACCCGCCCAAGGCCGCCGGTGCCTCGCTCTATGATGCCGCGCGGCTGGATGCCTTGCCCGCGGTCAAGGGCGGTGAGGATTGGCAATGCCTGTCCGAGGCGCTGTATTTCGAGGCCCGCGGCGAAAGCGTCAAGGGACAGTTCGCGGTGGCCGAGGTGATCCTCAACCGCGTGTCCTCGCCGCTTTATCCCAACACGGTCTGCGGCGTGGTCAAGCAGGGCACCGGGCGGCGCTATCAGTGCCAGTTCACCTATACCTGCGATGGCCACAAGGACGTGGTGACCGAACCGGCGATCTATACGCGCCTGGGCAAGATTGCCCGCCTGATGCTGGACGGCGCGCCGCGCACGCTGACCGGGGGGGCCACCCACTATCACACCCGCGCCGTCAGCCCGCGTTGGGCGCGCAGCTTTCCGCGCACCGCCGCGATCGGGGTGCACTACTTCTATCGCCAACCCGGCGCGCAGATCGCCCAGAACTGACATCCGCCTGTCGCATGCGCCCCATGCCTTGCCGCGGCGGGGGCTGCGTTTGCGTGGCATTTGGCGTATCAGGGCGCCAGACCGGCCCGGAGACCCCCGATGAGCGATGATATCCGCCTTGCCTTTGCCCATCCCGCCGAGCGGGCCGCGGCGCTGGACCCCGCACGTGCGATGCGCGACCGAATTTCCCTGCGCGATCATATCGTCGAGGTCGAGATCGGCGCGTTTCAGGCCGAACGGGGCGCCACCCAGCGGGTCCGCTTCAACGTGGTGGTCGAGGTGCGCCCGCATCCCGCCCCGCTGGAGGACGATGTCGACCGGGTGCTGTCCTATGACACCATCACCGAGGCGATCGCGGCCGAACTGTCGTCCGAACGCCTGAACCTGTTGGAGACCCTGGCCGAACGCATCGCCGAGCGGATCCTGGCCGAACCCCAGGCCATGCGCGCCTTTGTTCGGATCGAGAAACTGGACCGCGGCCCCGGCGCGCTGGGCGTAGAGATCGTGCGCGATCGCCGCCCCGAGGCCCCGCGCCTCGCCGCCCCCATGGCCCCCCAGCAAGAGGCCGACCATCATCCGCTGGTGCTGTTCTTGTCGAACGCGGCCATTGCTGCGCCCGACTTGCCGCGCTGGTTGGACCGCGCGCAGGCCGGGGCGCATCCGCTGGTGCTGTGCGTCGGCGCGCCGGATGTGCCCGCGCCGCGCTCTGCGGTGGCGCCGGCGCAGCGGCGGATTGATCTGTTGGCCATCGAGCAGAACGCCTGGGTGCTGGCCGGGCGCGATCCGCGCTGCGTGGTGCGCGGCAGCCGGACAGAGATCGACTGGGCGATGAAGCATGACCAGATCACCGTCTGGGCCCCGTCCAAGATCGTGCTGGACGCGGTCGACGGCCCCTCTGCCAGCCCGCGCGACGCGCTGGCGTTGGCGCTGTGGTTCGCCAAGGGGCTGGGGGCCGCCCGAATGGTGGTGATCGGACCCGACACCCCCCCGGACATCGACGGGCTGTCGGTGACGCATGTCTCCGCGCAGGACGCCGCGGCGGCGCTCTGAGGGGTTGTCAAACCCTGCCATTTGCCCAATCAACCCAGCATGCGCCATTATTATCGCCCCCTTGCCCAGACCGACGCCGCCCGCCCCGCCGATGCGCTGACGCTGGCCGGTGGCTGGGCGTGGTTCACCCAGGCCGAGATGCTCTGCCGGACAGAGCCGCCGCGCCTGGTGCCCGCCCATGCCGTGCCCCAAGAGGTGCGCGCGGCGCTGTGCGCCCCGCGCCCCGCACTCGCCGGGCGGACGATGGACCGGCCCCGCATCATGGGCATCCTCAACGTCACGCCCGACAGCTTTTCCGACGGCGGCCGGTTCGATCGCCCCGACGCCGCCCTGGCCCAGGGCCGGGCCCTGGCCGATGCGGCGGATATCCTGGATGTCGGGGGCGAATCCACCCGGCCCGGCGCCGCCGAGGTGCCCGTCGAGGACGAGATCGCCCGCACCGCCCCGGTGATCGCGGCGCTGCGCGCGGCCGGTCTGCACCTGCCCATCTCGATCGACACGCGCAAGGCCGCCGTGGCCAGCGCCGCCCTGGACGCCGGGGCGAACATGGTCAACGACGTGGCGGCCTTTACCCATGATCCGGCGCTGGCCGCGGTCAGTGCGCGCGCCGGTGTGCCGGTCTGCCTGATGCATGCGCAGGGGGATCCGCAGACCATGCAGGCCGATCCGCGCTATGACGACGTGCTGCTGGATGTGTATGATTTTCTGGAACACCGCATCGCGGCGGCCCAGGCGGCGGGCATCGCGCGCGCGCAGATCGTGGTCGATCCGGGGATCGGCTTTGGCAAGACGCAGGCCCATAACCTGGCGCTGATCCGGGGGCTGAGCCTGTTTCACGGCCTGGGCTGTCCGATCCTGCTGGGGGCCTCGCGCAAGCGGTTCATCGGCACCATCGGCGGGGCCGCGCAGGCGGATGGGCGCGCGCCCGGCTCGATCGCGGTGGCGCTGGCGGGGATTGCGCAGGGGGTGCAGATCCTGCGCGTCCACGACGCGGGTGAAACACGGCAGGCCGTGCGACTGGCCATGGCGCTTTATGGAATGGAGACGGCACATGGCTAGAAAGATTTTCGGCACCGATGGCGTGCGCGGGCGGGCCAACTGCTATCCGATGACCGCCGAGATGGCGCTGAAGCTGGGGGCTGCGGCGGGCCGTTTCTTTCGCAAGGACGGGCTCAGCCGGCACCGGGTGGTGATCGGCAAGGATACCCGCCGGTCGGGCTATATGCTGGAAAACGCGCTGACGGCGGGGCTGACCTCGACGGGAATGAACGTGCTGCTGCTGGGCCCTGTGCCGACGCCCGCGGTGGGGTTCCTGACCCGGTCGATGCGGGCCGATCTGGGCATCATGATCTCGGCCAGCCACAACCCGCACCACGATAATGGCATCAAGTTCTTTGGCCCCGACGGCTTCAAGCTGTCGGATGAGGCCGAGGCCGAGATCGAGGCGATCCTCGAAGGTCCGATCGAACCCAGCCAACCCGAGAATATCGGCAGTGCACGGCGCATCGACGACGGGCTGTGGCGGTACGGGGAATATACCAAGACGACCTTTCCGGCGGGGCGACGGCTGGACGGGCTGAAGGTGGTGATCGATTGCGCCAACGGCGCGGCCTACAAGGTCGCCCCCGAGGTCCTGTGGGAACTGGGCGCCGAGGTGGTGCCGCTGGGGGTGTCCCCCAATGGCCTGAATATTAATGACAAATGTGGGTCCACCCATCCCGATACGGCCGCCGCCGCGGTCTGCGCCCACGGGGCGGATGTGGGGATCTGTCTCGATGGCGATGCCGACCGGGTGATGATCATCGACGAAAACGGGGCGGTGGCCGATGGCGATCAGCTGATGGCGCTGTTTGCCGAACGCTGGGCCGCCGAGGGGCGGCTGAAGGACGCAACACTGGTGGCCACGGTGATGTCGAACCTGGGGTTGGAGCGGCACCTTTCAGGCCTGGGGCTGCGACTGGAACGCACCGCCGTGGGTGACCGCTATGTGGTCGAGGCGATGCGCCGGGGCGGGTGGAACCTGGGGGGCGAACAGTCGGGCCATATCGTGATGACCGATTTCGGCACCACTGGGGATGGTCTGCTGGCCGGGCTTCAATTCCTCGCCGCCATGGTCGAGACGGGTCAGCCCGCCTCGGCCCTGTCGCGCCGATTCGAGCGGGTGCCGCAACTGCTGCGCAACGTGCGCTATGCGGTGGGGGGCGACCCGTTGGGCAGCGCGCCGGTGCAGGCCGCGATCGCCGCGGCCGAGGCCAGCCTGGCAGGCAACGGCCGGTTGCTGATCCGCAAGTCGGGGACCGAGCCGTTGATCCGCGTGATGGCCGAATGTGAGGATGACGGGCTGCTGACCCGGGTGGTGGCCAGTGTTGTCGACGCGGTCGAGGCCGCGGCCTGATCGTCGGGCCGATTGTCGGAAAACTGCAATCGCTTTTCCCCTAACACGCTGAATAAAAAGGGATCTCTGCGGCGCGATCTCCCCCAGAAAGTTCGAAAAAGAGAAGGCCCGATTGGTTATCTTCGCCCGAAGAGCCGCCGCAAAGACCCCCATTGGCTGAGCGCGACCCCGACCAGGATCAATCCCAGTGCGGTCAGCAGCGACGGCGGCAGCGGCTCGTTCAGCAGCAGCGCCCCGAACATCACCGACCACAGCGGCACCTGGTAATTCGTCAGGCTCATAAAGGTCGGCCCGGCGCTGCGGATCACCAGAATGCGCAGCAGGTTCGCCCCCGCCGTGGGCAACAGCCCCAGCACCGCCAATGCCCCCAGGGTGCGCCCGTCGGGTAGCGGCGGGGGCCCCTCGACGGCCCAGGCGACCGGGATCACCACCGCGGCCCCCACCAGCAGCAGCACCGCCGACAATGCCACCGGATCCACCGGCGGCAAGCGCCGCGTCAGGATCGAGCCGACCGCGTAACAGCCCGCCGCCGCCAGGCAGGCGATGCGCCCGGGCACCTCTTGGGCGGCACCGGTGCTTTCAAACGCCTGACCGCCGATCAGCACGGCAACCCCGGCAAAACCGATACCAAAGCCCAGCACCCGGCGCGCGTTCATCCGCTCGCCCGGCACGAAGAAATGCGCCAGCGGCAGCACCATCAGCGCCACCGCCGCCATCGACACCCCGGCAAAGCCGCTGGTGACATATTGCTGGCCCCAACTGAGCATCATGAACGGCACAGCCGAGCTGAGCGCGCCAATCGCCAAGATCGCCCCCCAGGCGCGCGCGGCCCCGGTAAAGAGCCGCCCGCCGCGCACCGCCCAGATCCCCCCGGTCAGCGCCGCGGCAAAGCCGATCCGCCCAGAGGCCAGCCAGAACGGCGTGATCCCGGCCAACGCGATCTCGATCACCAGAAAGGTCGCCCCCCACACCAGCCCGAGGGTGGCGACCATGACCCAGTCGACGGGCCGGATTTCGGGATGTGTGTGCATGCGGAACGCTCTGGGATTTTGCAACGAAAAGACCCCGGCGCGGGACCGGGGTCAATCCGAAAGTGACGAAAAAAGAGGGACTTAGTTCTTTTCCTTGTCCACCATCTTGCCCGCCGAGATCCACGGCATCATGCCGCGCAGGGTCTCGCCGACCTGTTCGATCTGGTGCTCGTCGTTCAGGCGGCGCGTGCCCTTGAAGAACGGCTGTCCGGCCTGGTTTTCCAGCATGAAGTCGCGCACGAATTTGCCGGTCTGGATGTCACGCAGCACCGCCTTCATCTTCGCCTTGGTCTCGTCATAGGGCAGGATGCGCGGGCCCGAGACATACTCGCCGTATTCGGCGGTGTTCGAGATCGAGTAGTTCATGTTGGCGATGCCGCCTTCGTAGATCAGGTCCACGATCAGCTTCACCTCGTGCAGGCACTCGAAATAGGCCATCTCGGGGGCATAACCGGCCTCGACCAGGGTCTCAAAGCCCATGCGGATCAGTTCCACCAGGCCACCGCACAGCACGGCCTGCTCGCCGAACAGGTCGGTCTCGCATTCCTCGCGGAAGTTGGTTTCGATGATGCCCGAACGCCCGCCGCCGATGGCCGAGCAATAGCTCAGGCCCAGTTCCAGCGCCTTGCCCGAGGCATCCTGGTGCACCGCCACCAGGCAGGGCACGCCGCCGCCCTTGGTGTATTCGCCGCGCACGGTGTGGCCGGGGCCCTTGGGGGCCATCATGATCACATCGACGCCGGACTTCGGCTCGATCAGGCCGAAATGCACGTTCAGGCCGTGGGCGAACGCGATCGCGGCCCCCTCACGCAGGTTGTCGTGGACGTATTTCTTGTAGGTTTCGGCCTGCAATTCGTCGGGCATGGTGAACATGATCAGGTCGCACCAGGCGGCGGCCTCGGCGATGCCCATGACGGTCAGCCCCTCGGCCTCGGCCTTTTTCGCGCTGGCAGAGCCTTCGCGCAGGGCGACGACCAGGTTCTTGGCGCCCGAGTCGCGCAGGTTCAGCGCATGGGCATGCCCCTGGGAGCCATAGCCCAGGATCGCCACCTTCTTGTCCTTGATCAGGTTGATGTCGCAGTCGCGGTCATAATACACGCGCATTGGTCGTCCTTTCGGGTTGTATCTCTGGCGCGCATCATAGGGGGGGTGGGGCAGCAAAAGGTTTCAATCTTTGACGTTTAAGGGGCCATATGCAAAGAAGCATGCGCAATTAGATCATTAAGTGAATGGATCATGTCCATAGACGATACCGACCGGCGGCTCTTGCGTCACCTTCAGGCCGATCCGGGCATTCGCACCGCCGATCTGGCCACCCGCGCCGGGCTGACGCCGGCGACCTGCTGGCGGCGGATGGAAAAACTGCGCGAAACCGGCGTGATCCAGCGGATCGAGGCGGTGATTGATTGGCGCAAGCTGGGCTATTCGGTCGAGGTTTCGCTGCGCTTTACCCTGGACAAGACCAATCCGCGGGCCTTTGACGAGTTTATCGCCGCCGCCCGAGCGGTGCCCGAATTGCGCGAGATTCACACCTTTCTGGGCCGGGTCGATGTGCGGCTGAACGTGCTGGCCCGCGATATGGCCCATTACCAGGAACTTTATCGCACCCGTATCCTGCCCCTGCCCCATATCGCCGATATCGAGGCGTTGATGCATGTCGCCGACATCAAGCGCAGCGAGGCGTTGCCGCTATGACGCCGCTGGACGAAACCGACCGCAAGATCCTGCGCGCCCTGGCCGAGGATGCCACCCAAAGCGCCGGCGCGTTGGGGCGCCGGTTCGGACTGTCGCAACCGGCGGCCTGGCGGCGGATCAAGCGGCTGGAAGAGACCGGCGTCATCGCCGGGCGGCGGGTGGTGCTGGATGCCGAGGCGCTGGGATTCGGGGTGACGGTGTTCCTGGGGGTGAAACTGGCCGCCAAGGGCCGCGTCAGCCTGGAGGATTTCGAACGCGCCGTGACCGCCATCCCCGAGGTGCAGACCGTCCAGCATGTGCTGGGGCTTTATGATTACCGGCTGCGCGTGGTGGCGCGCGATTTGTCGGATTTCGAGCGGGTGCTGCGCCGCCGGATCATGACCCTGCCCGGGGTGGGCGATGTCGAGGCGAACGTGATCCTCAGCGAGGAACGCCGCCCCGGCCCGCTGGGCTAGCCCTTGGTTCCCATGCCCATGCCGACCCGCATCAGCGACTTGCGCACGGGTTTGAGCGTATAAAGTGCCGCAACCCCCGCCGCGCGCAGGTCGCGCAGCACCCGCTCGCCCCGCATCGAGGCGCGGTTGAGCATGTCGATGCCGGTCACGCGGGCCAGAACCTCGGGGCGTCGGCGCCGGTTATAGGTTGCCAGCATCCGCGCGCTGCCCAGGTCGTCGGGGGTGGCCTGGGCCAGCTCCAGCAACACGCGGGTGTCGGCCAGGCTCATGTTCAGGCCCTGCGCGCCGATCGGCGGCACCACATGCGCGGCCTCGGCGATCAGCGCGGTGCGTTCGCCGTCAAAGCGGTCCGCGATCTGGCTGATGATCGGCCAGACGGTGCGCCGGGTGGCCAGCACCAGCGGGCCAAAGATCGCGCCGGATCGCGCGGTCAGCTCGGCGTTGAACTCGGCCTCGGGCAGGGCGGCCAGGCGCAGCGCCTCGGGCCCGCGTTCCATCCAGACCACGGCCGAGCACGGCTTGCCATCCCGGTCGGGCAGCGGCACCAGGGTGAATGGCCCGCCCGAGCGGTGGATCTCGGTCGAGACGTTGTGATGCGGCTGGGGGTGGGTGACGGCAAAGGCCAGCGCCTTTTGCCCGTAGCGCATGGTGCGCACACCGATTCCCAGCGCCGTGCGCACCGGGGAATTGCGCCCGTCGGCGGCGATCAGCAGGCGGGCCGACACGCGGCAGCCATCGCTGAGGGTCACGATCGCCTCGGTGTCGCGGGTCAGCACCGATTTGGTGCCGATACCGGGGCGGAAATCCACATTCTCCATCTCGGCCAGGCGGGCGACCATTTCGCGGCGCAGCAGCCAGTTGGGCAGGTTCCATCCGAACGGCAGGTCGGAAATGTCCGAGGCGTTGAAATCGCGGGTGATGCGTGGGCTGGGTGTCTTGCCGCCGGCATCCACGATGCGCATGATTTGCAGGTCCGTGGCATGGGGCGCCAACCGGTCCCACAGCCCCGCCGCGCGCAGCACCTCGAGCGAGGGTTGCAGGAACGCGGTGGTGCGCAGGTCCGCGCCCTCGGCCGTCTCGTCGGTCACGGGGGGGGTGGGATCGACGCAGATCACGGAAAAACCGGCCGCGCCAAAGGCGGCCGCCGCGGTCAGCCCGGCGACGCCGCCGCCGGAAACCAGGATATCGGTGGAAATGCGGGTCATGAGGTGCCTCCTGACCCCCAGATAGCCCGTGGCGGGCCGGGGTCCAAGGGGGCTTGTGCCGCTAGCCGCGGCTGATCAGCAGGATAACGATCAGCATGAACGGCACCGCCGCCACTGCGGGCAGATACAGGGCCGGCACGCCCCAGGTCATGATGGCGATCACCCACAGGCATCCCAGCCCCCCGAGCAGATACCAGATCGAGTCCTTGTCGCCCTCCAGCAGGTCGCGCACAACCCAGCCGATGACCGGAATGGCCAGGACGATTCGCAGCCAGAGCGCGCGGCTGGTCGAAATATTCGATTTCATGAATGTCTCCCCTTTGGCGCCATAGAAACAAATGCGGCGTTTGGCGGGATGCGACAAAGTGTCACACCATTGCGCGCGCTTTCCGCTCAGCCGGCCAGCCGGGCCAGGAACCCGGCCAGGTCGTCGGTGTGGTGGTGGATATGCGCCGCCGCGTGCGGGGCGGGCGCGACATGGACGGTCCGCATGCCCATCGCGTGGGGGGCGGCCAGGTTGCGCGGGTCGTCCTCGAACATCGCCGCCGTTTCGGGCGCGAGTCCATCGCGGTCAAAAACCGCCTGGAACGCCGCGCGCTCAGGCTTGGGGCGAAAGCCTGCGTGTTCCACCCCGTAGACCGCATCGAACACCCCCGCCAGCCCGCGCGCGGCCAGCACCCGTTCGGCATAGGGGGCAGAGCCGTTGGTATAGACGATCCGCCGCCCCGGCAGCGCCAGCAGCCCCGCGCGCAGGGCCGGGTCCGGCGCGAGGTGATCCAGCGAAATGTCGTGCACCACGGTCAGGTAGGGCCCCGGATCGACGCCATGCACCTGCATCAGCCCGGCCAGGGTTGTGCCATAGTCCGCCCAGTACTGCTTGCGCAGGCGGTTGGCCTCGGCGTCATCGACGCCCAGCGCCTGCATCACATAGGCGGTCATGCGCACCTCGATCTGGTCGAAGAGCCGCGCCTCGGGCGGGTAAAGCGTGTTGTCCAGGTCAAAGACCCAGCCGCGCACATGGGTGAAATCAGGGCCAATCATGCGCCTCACATAGCGTCCTGCGGCAATCGGCACAATCACGGCCCCTTGATTTGCGGCGCCGTGGAACCCAAGTGTGGACCATCGTATGCAGGAGCCCCCGATGAAGGACGCCAGATTGGCGCATAAAGACGCCTATGAACTGATCCTCGAGGCGATCGACGTCGGGATTTACGTGCCTGGGGACCGCCTGGTGGAAAGCGAACTGGCCGAACGGTTCGGCGTGTCGCGCACCCCCATCCGCGAGGCGTTGCAGCGGTTGGAAACCCAGTCCCTGTTGGCGCGTGACGGCCGCTCGCTGATTGTCGCCTCGCTCAGCCATGACCAGATGGCCGAGCTTTACGTCGTGCGCACGGAACTGGAGGGGCTGGCCGCGCGCCTGGCCGCCCGCCACGCCACCATCGAAGAGGTCCGCGTGCTGCGCGGCATGGTTGCGGACGACTATAAGCTGTTGAACGACCCTGCCGCCCTGGCGCGTGCCAACCGCCGCTTTCACAAGCAGATCCACCTGGCCTCGCACAACCGCTATCTGGTGCAACAGCTGGACCTGGTGCATCGGACCATGGCGCTGATGGCGACGACCTCGCTGGCGATCGAGGGGCGTGGGCAGGATGCGCTGGCCGAACATGATGCCATCGTCGCGGCGATCGAGGCGGGCGATGGCGACGCGGCCAACGCGGCGCTGAAAAAGCATATCTCCATCGCCTTCGAGGCGCGGTTGCGTCACGACGCCGACGTGCGGCTGGCCGAGAGCTGATCTCCGTGCGGCGCTGATGCCGGCGCGGGCGGGTGCGCGTCGATCTCGGCATCCGGCCCGTGCAGGCCGTGCCGGGTCTTGTCCCAATAAAACGGCCGCGCCGCCATTTCCCACAGCGCCTTGTAAGAGGCCAGCGCGGCCAGCGGAAAATACACATGCAAGGTCGGCAGCCAGGGGATCAGCCCCGCCTTTCCGGCGCGCGCCAATCCCATCGCGCCGACACCCAGCGTGACCAGCTCAGCCCCGATGAACACCACGAAGAGCACGCCGAACCCGGCCGGCGGGATAACCTGGGCCAGTGGATGATCCAGCCCCAGCGGAAACGCCCAGAACGACCAGATCAGCGGCATGAACAGGAACTGGCTGAGGGTGCCCAGGAACAGAACCTGCACCCCGAAAAATCCCCATCCCCCCAATTGTCGCCACAGCAGGGCCGGGCGGCGCATATGGGTGGTCCAGGTCATCGCATACCCCTTGAGCCAGCGCGAGCGTTGCCGCACCCAGGGCCAGGCGCTGCAATTGGCCTCTTCCTCGGTCACGCTGTCCAGGAACTCGGTCCGGTAACCGTGGCGCGCCAGGCGCAGGCCCAAATCGGCATCCTCGGTCACGTTATGGGCGTCCCAGCCGCCCAACGCCTCTAGCGCGGGGCGGCGAAAGAACAGCGTCGTGCCGCCCAAAGGCACCGGCAGGCCCAGCCGCGCCAGCCCCGGCAGCACCACCCGGAACCAGGCCGCGTATTCGATGGCAAAACAGCGCGACAGCCAGTTGGCCCGCGCATTATAGAAATCCAGCACCCCCTGCAGGCAGGCCACGTCGGGGCCGCGGGCATGGAAATGGGCGACCATCTTGCGGATCTGGTCGGGGGCGGGGGCGTCCTCGGCGTCATAGATCCCGATGATCGAGCCGTGGCAGAATTCCAGCGCATAGTTCAGCGCGCGCGGCTTGGTCTTGAGCGCGCCCTCGGGCACGCTCAGGCTGCGCATCCAGGGCGGCAGGCGGGTGGCGGCCAGCATCGCGCGGGTTTCCTCGTCGCCCGCCTCGGTCACCAGGCAGATGTCCAACAGCGCGCGGGGATAGTCCAGGCGTGCCAGCCGCGCGATCAACCGCGGGGCAAGTTCGGTTTCGCGGTAAAGCGGGACCAGGATCGACACTACCGGCAAGCGCGCGATCGTTGGTGGCGCGGGGGGCGGGTGACGGCGCGCGCGGTTGGCGGCGTAAAGCTCGGCCAGGGCGGCGGCGGTCTTGAGCAGGCTGCCGATGGTCATCCAGCCCACGGTCCACAAGGTCAGGCCGAGAAATGTCGCGGCCGGGGCCCAAAGCAACGCCACGATCAGCGCGACCAGCATCAGCACGACAGCCGCGCGCGGCCCTGCGCCATACCAGGCCCGACAGCTTTCGTCGGCGGGCACGCGGGTTTCGGCCGCGCGCGCCAGCGCAGGCGCGCGGCATGTCGCCAGGGCCTGTTGCAGGTCGTCCTCGGTGCAGATCACCATGATCGCCGGGGTCAGCTCGGCGGGCAGGTCGCGGGCCATGGCGGCGAAACGGTCGGGGCGACAGGTCGCGATCAGCGTGGCGGCGCCAACCCGGCGCCAGGGCAGCAGACCGTCGCGCAAACAGCGCGCGGGCCCCATCACGTCGATCAGCCGGGGGTCGGGGGGATGGGCGCTGAAATCGGCCTGTCCGGTTGCGTGCTGACAGCACAGCGCCCCGGTCACCGCCGCGCGCGAGACATCGCCGCGCGCCACCAGCAGGTCGCCCAGCCGCAGGTCCATCCGCGGATGATCGGCCAGCGCGCGGTCCAGTGCCGCGGGGGCCAGCTCCCCGGTGGCCAACAGCAACTCGCCCAGCCGCAGGTCGCTGCGGCGCGGGGGCTGCGCGGCCTCGGCGGGGACGCGCCGGGCCGTGGCGAGGGAGACGACAGGGGACATGGGGCGGCTCTGTCAGGGAAACGTCCCACCTTAGTGCCGCAGCTTGGTTAACGAAGGGTAAACAACCCCTTGGCCCGCGCAGCTGATCTGCCCGCGCGGGCAGAGGGATCACAGCTTTTCGATGCGGATCGCCACCGGCTCTCCGACCATGACGCCGGTCTTGGCAAAGCCCGCGCGGGCATGGTCCAGCGCATCGCGGGTCGTCTTGTGGGTGACGATCAGCACCGGCGCAGTGGTCTCGGCATGCTGATACTGGCGCATCCGGTCGATCGAGATGCCTGCCTCGCCCAGGGCGGTGGCGATCTTGGCCAGGGCGCCCGGTTTGTCCTCTAGCGCGATGCGCAGGTAATAGGGGGCGGCGGCGGTGGCGCGGGCGGGGCGGGCGTCTTGCAGCCCGGTCGCGGGCTGGCCAAAGGTCGCGACCCGGATACCCCGGGCGATGTCCATCACGTCCGACATCACCGCGCTGGCCGTCGGCCCCTCGCCGGCGCCGGCGCCGCGCAGCACGATCTGGCCGACCGCGTCCCCCTCAAGCACCACCATGTTGGTGGCGTTTTCCAACGTACCCAAGGGCGAGGACGCGGGCACCAGGCACGGTGACATGCGCTGTTCCAAGCCCCGGCCGGTCATCTGTGCGACCCCCAACAGCTTGATGCGAAAGCCCATATCGGCGGCGTGGCGGATGTCGTCGATGGAAATCCGCTCGATCCCCTCGATCTCGATCGCGTCGAAATCGACCTTGGTGCCAAAGGCGATCGCGGCCAGCAGCGCCAGCTTGTGGCCCGCGTCGATGCCGCCCACGTCCAGCGTCGGATCAGCCTCGAGATAGCCCAGGGCATTGGCCTCGTCAAAAACGGTCTGATAGGGCAGGCCCGCGCTTTCCATCCGGGTCAGGATATAGTTGCAGGTGCCGTTCATCACCCCCATGACGCGGCTGATCTGGTTGCCCGCCAACCCCTCGGTCAGGGCCTTTACCACGGGGATGCCCCCGGCAACGGCGGCCTCGAATCGAATGACGCGGCCTGCGGCCTCGGCCGCCTCGGCCAGGGCCTGACCATGCAGGGCCAGCATCGCCTTGTTGGCGGTGACGACATCCTTGCCGGCGGCAAGTGCTGCCTCGGTCGCGGCCTTGGCCGGGCCGTCGGGGCCGCCCATCAGTTCCAGGAACACGTCCACGTCGTCGCGCCGGGCCAGGACGACCGGGTCGTCCTCCCAGTCATAGCTGGACAGATCGACGCCGCGATCCTTGTCGCGGGTGCGCGCCGACACGGCCGAGATGACCACGGGACGTCCGCCGCGCCGGGCCAGCAGGTCGGCATGGGTCTGGACGATCTTGACGACACCGGCACCGACGGTGCCAAGCCCGGCAATGCCAAGGCGCAGGGGGGTGGTCATGGGGTGTGCTCCCGGGGTCAGGCGATAGGGGTTCGCGGGTTGTTAGCGCGTCGGGCCGGGCTGTGCAACGCGCGCGGGCGTCTCAGGTGCCGGCGCGGGCGGGTCGGGCCATGCTGGGGCGGATCGCGCGGGGAAGGGGGCAACGGTGGCGTCGCGGATCTGTGGCTGGCGCGCGGCTGCGGCCTGGTCCCGTCTTGTCCCGCCCTCAGATCTCGCGGGCGCGCAGCGCGGCGGCGCGGCGGCGCAGCCCGGCGGCGCGGGCGGCCAGGGCGGTGGCATCCTGCGGGGTGGCGCGGGGCGCGTCGATCTGCGCCAGCAGCGGCTCGATCGGGACGATGCGCGGATAGGTGGTGGGGGCGGCGCGCGCGGGCGCGGTGGCGTCCACCCGGGGGAACTGGGTGCAGCCGGCCAACCCCGCAACCAGGGCGAGCGCGCCAAGCCGTGATCCGATGCGCCGTGTCATGGCGTTCCCCCTTGTGTCACGTGACCATAGCGCCCGGGCCGGGGGGCGGGCAAGCGCGCGGCGCGGGATCAGGGAAATCTCTGGCTGGGGATTGAAATGAACGCGCGTTCAGATAACCTTGATGTTTATGGCACGCACCTGTGGTTCCCATTCCCAGACGACCGGCCCGCGGCTGCGCGATGTGGCGCAGCGGCTGTTTGCGCGTCATGGCTATGCGGCGGTGTCGATGCGCCAGATCGCGGCCGAGGTCGGGGTGCAGGCCGGCGCGCTGTATAACTACATCCCCGACAAGCAGGGGTTGCTGTTCGACCTAATGCGCACCCACCTGGAGGATCTGCTGGCCGCCTGGCAGGCAGAGCCGCACGGCGCCGGCCCGCTTGAGGCGCTGGAGGCCTTTACCCGGTTTCACATCCGCTTTCACCTGGAGCGGCCCGACGCGGTCTTTATCGCCTATATGGAGCTGCGCAACCTGGAGCCGGAAAACTTTGCGGTGATCGAGGGGCTGCGTAAACGCTATGAAACCGTGCTGGAGGATATCCTGAGCGCGGGTAAGCAGGCGGGCGTCTTTACCCTGCCCGACACCAAGCTGGCCGCGCTGGCGGTCATCGCGATGCTGACCGGCGTGACCACCTGGTATCGCGATGACGGGCGGCTGAGCCGGGATCGGGTGGCGCGGATCTATTGGAACATGGTGCGCAAGGCCGTGGGCGCCTGAGACACAGCCGGACGGGCAGGGCGGATCAGTCCCCCATGAATGGCAAAACACCCGCCAGGTTTCCCCGGCGGGTGTCGGCAATCACGCGGATCACAGGTCTTGCTTACTTTTGCACTTCGCCGGTCACGATCTGGCGCAGGAAGCGGCTGACCGGGCTGTCGCCCGAGCCCGACGAGGACGCGCCGGTGCTGAGGTCGCTGTTGAACATGGTCTTGTCGCTGAGGACAGGCCATTTCATCATCGCCGAGAACGGCGTCGGGTTGCCGGTCATCAGCTCGATGTTCGACTTGCGACCGCTGAGCAGGGGCCATTTCATCTGGCTGGACAGCGGGGTCGGGTCGTCAGTCTTCAGCTCGATGTTCGACTTGCGACCGCTGAGCAGGGGCCAGTTCATGCGAGTCGACAACGGCGTTGCGTCGTCGGTCAGTTGCACGGGCTTTTCGGGGTTGGTCTTGTCAGTCATGGTCCACCTTCTTTGATCCTGATCCACCAAGAGAAATTGGCTTCATCCACCAAGATGGGCACTTATGCACCTTGGACAAGATGCCTTTTCGCCGCGTCTGGAAGTTCCGCCCGGATGGCGGGGCGAGTGCCTACCTGTTGGGCAGTTTACGCGATCGGTGATCAAAAGCCGAGTCTCACCGCCCCTCGACCGCGCCCGCAGACCGCGCTAAACCGTCGCGACACCGATGTGAAAGGGGCCCCGATGTCCGAAGATATTGCCACGCTGCGCGTTTCGATGATGCGGCGGCTGACCGGGCTGGCGGTGATGTTCCTGTTGGGGGGGCTGTTGCTGTATATCGCGATGGCGCGCCCGCCTGCGGAATTGGGCTGGCGGGTGTTCCTGCTTGCGCTGGGCGGCGTTACCCTGACCTTGGCCGAGGCGATGCGGCGCGCCACGGCGCGCACCCTGCACCTGACCGAAGAGGGGTTGTTCGACAGCGATGGCCAGGTGCTGGCCCGCATCGAGGATATCCGCGAGATCGAGCGCGGCCTGTTCGCGCTCAAACCCTCGAACGGGTTTACGCTCAAGCTGAAATCCGCCGCACCGCGCGCCTGGGCGCCGGGGGTATGGTGGCGGCTGGGGCGCCGGCTGGGGGTGGGCGGTGTCACCTCTGCTGCGCAGGCCAAGGCGATGGCCGAGATCATGACCGCCATGCTGGTCACACGTCAGCACGCGGATCAGACCCAGGACTGATCGGGCGGATCAGGACGAGCCGGCGTTCCCGTCTTCCCAGTCCAGCTTGGGCACAAAGCGCGGGCGGGTCACCACGAAGGCCTGCATTTCCATCGGCGGAACCCCGAATTCGATTCGCGGCCGGAACAGAACCTGCGTCTCGACCACGATGACCCGCTCGTTGGCGGGCATGAGGGGGATTTTTTCCTCGTAGATTTCGCTCAGCTGGGCCTCGGTCATATCGGCCAGGCCGTTGGTGCCGCGGGACCAGTCGATATCCAACTCGCGCCCCTCGTCGTCGGGATCGCAGTTCTCCTTGCAATAGACCATCGTCACCCGGATCCGCCCCATGCTGTCAGGGCTGTCGGTCAGATAGTCGAAAACCTTGTCCAGACCCTCGATATACGAGGGCGTGACCGGTCCCTCCATCTCGCGGCTGAGCAGGTCGGATATGGTATAGGCGGCCTTGAGGTTGATCGAGCGGGTGTAGAAACCGTTGAAATAGATCATCGTGGCCATCACCGCCCACATCAGCAGGGGCAGAGAGAGCAATATCTCGATCACCATCGAGCCGCGGGTTTCCCGCGCAAAGCGTTTGACGAAACGGGGCAGGTGGTTTGCCATGCTCATATCCCCGCGCCCGGTTCGTTGACAAAGGCGGACGTCGCCACCAGCGCATAGCCGTCCTGCTCTTCCTCTTCCAACAACAGCCCGATACCGATACCGGGGAAGAACGGATCGACCACGACGCAGACCCGCACCATCATCAGGCTGTTTTGCGGCCCTTGGGCGAAATTGGTCACCGGCTGGACCTCTTCGCGCCGATCAACGCAGGTGGCGGCCTTGCCCGGCAGATCCCAGGTGGTTTTGGAAACCGGCGTCAACTCGATCTTCAGCACGTTTTCGCAGTCCGGGACGAGGCCGGTCTGAGAGCAGATGATCCTTTTGAACGAGTCATGGTCGAGACCTGGATATTTGCCCAGCCGAATGCCCCGCATCGAAACGTCCAGCGCATGTTCCAGGAACATCTGGCGCGTCATCAAGATCGACGACTCCAGACCCATCAGGAACATCGTCAGGACCACGGGCACGGTCAGCACGAACTCTACCGTTGCGGTGCCGTTCTCTCGGCGCAGCGCGCGGCGCAGGCGTGAAAGGATGCTGCGAGCGGCGGTCATTCCGTCAGCCTCAACTGGTTGATCGACGACGCAATGGCGCTGAACACGTCGCCCAGGTTCACGCCGTCCGCCGGGAAGTAGTGGTTGCGGGTGGTGGCGCAGCTTTTCATCACCGACTCGGAATGGCTGCCCTCGCCGATCTCGAAGCCGATTGTGTAGACCAGGATATCCTCACTCTTGGCGGCCGCACAGATATCGGCCAGGTGATCGTCCTTGTCGGATTGATCATAGTCGGTCTGGGGATCCTCCAGCCACCAAAAGTCGCTGAACCAGCGGGTGGTGAATTTCGCCCAGACCTCGGGATAGGTCAGCTGATAGGCGACACCGTCAGGCGCGCCGGTTGGGTTACAGACCCATTCGGTCCTGTAGTAGGTGCCCCACCACGTGCGATACCTGACCTGTTCATAGCCGCAAGTCTGCGATGCCTCGCCGATATAGACATCGTCCTGCCAGTTACTGTTGAAGTCGTCGCCATCCTCGTCGACCCAGCGATATTGGTTCCGCGAGGCGTTGTACACGGAATAGACATCGTCCCCCAGCGATCCGTCGGCCTTGCGGTAATGCCAGACAACGGACGGGCCATCGCGATAGGCGTCCTTGAGGTAGTGCTGATAGGTGTTCTCGCCGTCGGTCATCAGGATGACGACCTTCATGTTGTAGGCTTGGTCATAGTCATAAGGCCGCCCGTCGAATGCCGTGTTCACCACAGTCTCGGTCGATCCCGGCGCGACCGCGGTCGAGGTCAGTGCGGTGACCACACTCTGCGCCGCGGGGTCCAACAGGGCCGCGCCCCATTTCATCCCCAGGTCGATCGAGGTCCACCCGCTGGCCCGCAACGCGTCGATTGCGTCGTAGACATCATGATAGTCATACATCAGCGGCTTGATCTCGCGCCATTTGTCGGTGAGGCAGACAAAGCTGCTGGGGCTTCTGGACGCAGAGTTGTTATAGTCGAAATGCCCGGTGCGTTTGATCAGCACGGTCGGGTCGATCGCGGCCGATGTGAACTCATCCTCGTCGAAGGTCACGCAATGCGAGGCCGCGTGCTCTTGGGTGACGTTGAACTGGTCCAGCAGCGTCTTGCCGACCGTGACCTGTTCGGCATAGGGCACGATCGAGATCGACACCTTGCCGTCCTCGACGCTGCACGCCTCGCCAGAGTTACGGCTGGCGTTGGGGTTGCACTGCATGTGATAGGTGAAATCCTTGGCCGCCTCGCGCAGCTCGTAGACTTTCGAGTACCCCGACGAGGACTTGTTGCCCATCGAGCCGGACACGTCCAGCACCAGCGAGATTTCCAGGTCGCTGATACCCTCTTCGGCGACGCTGTAGGCGGTGATCGGCATTTCGTCCATGCCGACATAGCTCAGGAAGATCGGGGAGAGCGTGGCGCCGGTCAGGGCGCTGACGCGGCGGAAGCTGACAGTGCCGGACGACTCCGTTTCCTGAACGTCCACAGGGCCCAGAAAGTCGCCCAGACCCGCCTTGAGGAAATAGTCCTTAACGACCGCCTCGGGGTCTTGTTTCTGTTCCAGGCTGGCGGCGGCCAGCACGGCGCGGTCCACGGTGTTCTGGAATTGGGTGCGGGTCATTTCATAGCGCATGAAGTCGATGGCCAGGCCCGCGACCATCATCATCGCGACGAAGATGAACAGGCTGAAAATCACCATCCCGCCGCGGTCTTCGGCACGAAAACGGGCCAGGTGGTCACGCAGAGCCACGCGCAGCCCCGCAGGCGCCGCGCGCTTGCAAGTGGTCTGGTCAGTCGGCATCTTCATTTTCCCCGGTTCAAATCCCAAATCACACCCCCTCCGGGAAACACCCCGGACGTTACCAGCCAACAGCACCGTGCCCCCTGAACGGACTCCCAGCCGTGACATTAAGACTCGGAGCCATGTCAAAATTGAGGCAAAACACCATGTTTTTAAGGGAAAGTCCCTCCATTTCGAAGGTTTAGTTCCAGTTTGCGCCATCATTGTGGCGAATTTCGACGCAAAAATTACCAAGGGGCTTAATTGTTCATTGCGCACCAACGGCATAGGTTGGCGGCAAAAGGAGGGCGCCATGACCCGACAGGCCGCGCGGGGATTCCGCGATTCAGTCGATGTGATGTTCGATCGCGCGGTTGCGCTGATGGATCTGCCGCCCGGTCTGGCCGAAAAGATCCGGGTCTGCAACGCCACTTACACGGTGCGCTTTGGTGTGCGTTTGCGGGGCCGGATCGAAACCTTTACCGGCTATCGGTCGGTCCATTCCGAACATATGGAGCCGGTCAAGGGCGGCATCCGCTATGCGTTGGGCGTCCATCAGGACGAGGTCGAGGCGCTGGCCGCGCTGATGACCTACAAATGCGCCCTGGTCGAGGCGCCCTTTGGTGGGTCCAAGGGTGGATTGCGGATCGACCCGCGCGCCTGGGATGACCATGAGCTGGAACAGATCACCCGCCGGTTCGCCGACGAATTGATCAAGCGCGACCTGATCCACCCCAGCCAGAACGTGCCCGCCCCCGACATGGGCACCGGGCCGCGCGAAATGGCCTGGATCGCGGATCAATACGCCCGGCTCAACAGCACCGACATCAACGCCCATGCCTGCGTCACCGGCAAGCCGATCAATGCCGGCGGCATCGCCGGGCGCGTCGAGGCCACGGGCCGCGGCGTGCAATACGCCCTGCGCGAGTTCTTTCGCCACCCCGAGGATGCCGCGCGCGCCGGACTGAAGGGCACGCTGGAGGGCAAGCGGGTGATCGTGCAGGGCTTGGGCAACGTGGGCTATCACGCCGCGCAGTTGCTGTCGCAAGAGGATGGCGCGCTGGTCACCGGGGTGATCCAGCGCGACGGTGCCGTGGTCAGCGCGACGGGCCTGAATATCGAGGATCTGCGCCACTGGATCGCGGCCAATGGTGGGGTGCGGGGCTATCCGAACGGGCAATACCTGGCGGATGGCGCGGCCCTGCTGGAGGAGGAGTGCGATATCCTGATCCCCGCCGCGATCGAGGGGGTGATCACCGCCGAGAACGCCCCACGCATCCAGGCCCCGCTGATCATCGAGGCGGCCAATGGCCCGATCACCGCCGCCGCCGACGCGATCCTGTCGGCCCGCGGCACGATCGTCATCCCCGATCTTTATGCCAATGCCGGGGGGGTGACGGTGTCCTATTTCGAATGGGCCAAGAACCTTAGCCACATGCGCTTTGGCCGGATGCAGCGCCGCCAGGAAGAGGCCCGTCACGCGCTGTTGGTCGACCAGTTGGAGCGGCTGTCGGCCATGCTGGGCAATACCTGGACGCTGAGCCCGAGTTTCAAGGAGAAATACCTGCGCGGCGCCGATGAGCTGGAACTGGTGCGCTCGGGGCTGGATGACACGATGCGCGCGGCCTATCAGTCGATGCGCGCGCTGTGGCACGAGCGCGCGGATGTGACCGACCTGCGCATGGCCGCCTATCTGGTGGCGCTGCAGCGGGTCGCGGCGAGCTATCAGGCCAAGGGGCTTTAGGCCCCGCGCATGCCTGCGTCCGGCGGTCGCGGGCTGCGCCGCTTGCCCGGACTTGCACGCTGCGCGCGCGGGCGGCGCCAGGGCATGGGATCCGGATCCTTCGGCCAGGAAAAGGCAGGCGCGATCCGCCCGGCGGGCAGGTATTTGCGCGAAAGCGATGCCGGGTTCTGGACACGGGCCGGTCGCGCGCCGATATTATGGTCCATGAGCCTGCCGCCCGGATTTCTTGACGAGTTGCGCACCCGCACCTCCCTTGCCCAGGTGGCGGGGCGCAAGGTCCTGTGGGATATGCGCAAGTCGAACCAGGGCAAGGGCGACATGTGGGCGCCGTGCCCGTTCCACCAGGAAAAATCCGCCAGTTTCCACGTCGATGACAAAAAAGGTTATTATTACTGCTTTGGCTGTCACGCCAAGGGGGACGCGATTTCCTTTGTGCGCGAGACCGAGAATGTCGGCTTCATGGAGGCCATCGAGATCCTGGCACAAGAGGCCGGGATGACGATGCCCGCCCGCGACCCCAAGGCCCGCGAAAAGGCCGACCGGCGCACCCAGCTGAGCGAGGTCATGGAAAAGGCCGTGCGCCATTTCCGCATGCAGTTGCAGACCGCCGCCGCCGCCGAGGCACGCAGCTATCTGGAGGGGCGCGGCCTGGGCCCCGAGGCGTTGGCCCGCTGGGAAATCGGCTTTGCCCCGCCCGGCTGGCGCGGGCTGTGGGAGCAGTTGCGCGGTGCCGGGGTCGAGGCCGATCTGATCCTGGGGGCGGGCCTGGCGCGGACCTCGGACAAGGGGGGGGAGCCGTATGACGTTTTTCGCAACCGCATCCTGTTTCCGATCCGCGATGCGCGTGGGCGCGCCATCGCCTTTGGCGGCCGGGCAATGGACCCCGAGGACGGGGCGAAATACCTCAACTCGCCCGAGACGGACCTGTTCGACAAGGGGCGCAGCCTGTTCAACCTGGGCCCCGCGCGCGAAGCCGCCGGAAAGGGCCAGCCGCTGATCGTGGCCGAGGGGTACATGGATGTGATCGCCCTGTCAGAGGCCGGGTTCGGCGCGGCGGTGGCGCCCTTGGGAACCGCCGTGACCGAGGATCAGTTGCACATGATGTGGCGCGTCCACCCCGAGCCGATCATCGCACTGGACGGGGACAAGGCCGGGATCGGCGCGGCGCGACGGGTGATCGACCTGGCGCTGCCGCTGCTGGAGGCGGGCCGCTCGCTGCGCTTTGCGATAATGCCGGCGGGGCAGGATCCCGATGACGTGATCCGCGCCGGCGGGGCAGGGGCGATGCGCACCATCCTGGAGGCCGCGCGCCCCATGGTGCACCTGCTGTGGGAGCGCGAGACCGAGGGCCGCGTCTTTGACAGCCCCGAACGCAAGGCGGCGCTGGACCGCGATTTGCGCGCCGCGATATCGCGCATCACCGATCCCTCGATCCGGGGCCATTACGGCGAAGAGATCAAGCGC
This sequence comes from Paracoccaceae bacterium, assembly GCA_016938875.1. Lineage (GTDB taxonomy): Bacteria > Pseudomonadota > Alphaproteobacteria > Rhodobacterales > Rhodobacteraceae > Rhodovulum. Next base: position 340,193 of record JAFGTV010000008.1, on the reverse strand, counting down.
CTGCGCTGGGAGTTGTTCCGCCCGGCCCGGAGCCCGTCACGCGGTTCCAGCCGCAAGGGCACGTGGCCGGGCCGCGACGTTCCGGCAGCCCCCATGCCCAGCACCCGGGCCTCGGCGCTGGTGGCGTCCTCGGGGCAGTTCGGCGAGGAATTGCGCGAGGCGGTGATCCTGGCCACGCTGATCACCCACCCCGCGCTGTTGCCCCGGTTCGAGGGAGAGCTGGAGCGCCTGGAATGCGCCAATGCGGGCCATGCCCGTTTGCAGGCCGCGTTGTTGACGCAGATCCACGAGGATGATCCGGTGCGCTTGCGCGCCGCGCTAGAGGCCCGGCTGGGCCCTGACCCCCTTGAAAAACTGTTTGCGCTCGGCCATGTCCGCATTGCCCCGGCAATCCGACAGCCGGGCGATGACGAAAAGGCCGCGATGGCCCTGGCCGAGGCCTTGGCCAAGCTGTCCGCCGCGCGCGGCGTCGCGCGCGAGATCGCCGAGGCGATGCACGATATGCAGGGCCTGGTCGACGAGGGTCTGACCTGGCGTTTGGGACAGGCCGCGGCCGCGTTGGGCCGCGCCGGGCAGAGCGGCGGCGAGGACAAGATCGACTATGAACTGGGTCCGAACGGGGCCCGCGTGAGCCGCGATGAGAAAGATGCCTTCGCCCATCTGCTGGAGCAGATCGACTATGCCAAGGGCGGGCGACGCGACCCTGGGTCCGACAGGTGACAATTAGGTAAAGAAAAAAGGGTAAACGGGTGTTCTTCCCTTTGATTCGCGCTATTGATTCGGATTGATCGATTCGAGCGAATCAGCCTCCCCCGCAAGGAGCTATACATGGCCGCAAAAGACACGGACGACCGCAAGACCGACGAGCAGGATCAGGATATGACCCTCGACATGAGCCAGGCGGCGGTCAAGAAGATGATCGCCGAGGCCAAGGAGCGCGGTTATATCACCTACGACCAGCTCAATCAGGTTCTGCCGCCCGATCAGGTCAGTTCCGAGCAGATCGAGGACGTGATGTCGATGCTGTCCGAGATGGGCATCAACATCATCGAAGAGGAAGAGGCCGAAGAGGGCGACGAAAAGTCGACCGATGTGGTCGAAACCTCCAGCAGTTCGCGCGAGGTCGCGGTTGCCCAGACCCAGTCCGAGACGCTGGACCGCACCGACGACCCGGTGCGGATGTACCTGCGCGAGATGGGCTCGGTGGAACTGTTGTCGCGCGAGGGCGAGATTGCCATCGCCAAGCGGATCGAGGCCGGCCGCAACACCATGATCGCCGGGCTGTGCGAAAGCCCGCTGACCGTTCAGGCCATCACCATCTGGCGTGACGAGCTGTTGAACGAAGACATCCTGTTGCGCGATGTGATCGACCTGGACGCCACCTTTGGCCGCTCGATGGAAGAGGATGGCGAGGACGAGCCGGTGGTCGAAAGCGTCGCGGTCGGGACCGAGGCCAGCCCCAAGAAAGAGGCCCAGCCCGAACTCGATGCCGACGGCAACCCGATCAAGGTCGAGGATGACGACGACGAGGACGAGCAGGCCAACATGAGCCTCGCCGCGATGGAGGCCGCGCTGAAACCGGCCGTGCTGGAAACCCTGGAACTGATCGCGCGCGACTACGTCAAGCTGTCGGATATCCAGGACAAGCGGATCTCGGCCACCCTGGGCGAGCGGCACCGTTTTTCCGACAAGGACGAGGCCGAGTATCAAAAGCTGCGCGCCGAGATCGTGCTGCTGGTCAACGAGTTGCACCTGCACAACAACCGGATCGACGCGCTGATCGATCAGCTCTACGGCATCAACCGCAAGATCATGTCGATCGACAGCGCCATGGTAAAGCTGGCCGACCAGGCCCGCATCAACCGGCGCGAGTTCGTCGACGAATACCGTGGCCACGAACTGGATCCCGCCTGGATGGATCGCATGGGCAAAAAGGCCGGGCGCGGCTGGTCGGCCTTTACCGAACGCTCTGGTGCCAAGGTGGCCGAGCTGCGCGCCGAGATGGCCCAGGTGGGGCAGTATGTCGGCGTCGACATCTCTGAATTCCGCCGCATCGTGAACCAGGTGCAAAAGGGTGAAAAAGAGGCCCGCCAGGCGAAAAAGGAAATGGTCGAGGCCAACCTGCGCCTGGTGATTTCCATCGCCAAGAAATACACCAACCGCGGCCTGCAATTCCTTGATCTCATTCAAGAAGGCAATATCGGCCTGATGAAGGCGGTGGACAAATTCGAATATCGCCGCGGCTATAAATTCTCGACCTATGCGACCTGGTGGATCCGCCAGGCAATCACCCGCTCGATCGCCGATCAGGCCCGCACGATCCGTATCCCCGTGCACATGATCGAAACGATCAACAAGCTGGTGCGCACCGGCCGCCAGATGCTGCACGAGATCGGCCGCGAACCGACGCCCGAGGAACTGGCTGAAAAGCTGCAGATGCCGCTGGAAAAGGTTCGCAAGGTGATGAAGATCGCCAAGGAACCGATCTCGCTGGAAACCCCCATCGGCGACGAGGAAGACAGCCAGCTGGGCGATTTCATCGAGGACAAGAACGCGGTGCTACCGCTGGAATCCGCGATTCAGGAGAACCTGAAGGAAACCACGACGCGCGTGCTGGCCAGCCTGACGCCCCGCGAGGAACGCGTGCTGCGCATGCGCTTCGGCATCGGCATGAACACCGACCACACGCTGGAAGAGGTCGGCCAGCAATTCAGCGTCACCCGCGAACGCATCCGCCAGATCGAGGCAAAGGCCCTGCGGAAGCTCAAGCACCCCAGCCGGTCGCGGAAGTTGCGGAGTTTCCTGGATCAGTGACTATGGGGCGCCCTGCGGAGCGCCTTTTTCGCGGAAGGTTCTATGCAAAACAGATACATCGGAGATGTTGGAGACTTCGCGAAGTACTCTTTTCTGAACTCTATGTCGGAAGGGAGGAGTTTGGGCGTTGCTTGGTATCTATATCCGGATGAGGGCCACAATGGGGATGGCAAGCATATCGCCTATCTAGATGATCCAGCCGAATGGCGCGGAAAAGACCCCATTGTTTTTGACCGGCTCCTAGATTTGGTGCGTACTGGTCAAAGGTCTGTGGCCGCACTTGAGGCAAGCGGAGCCTGCGCGGCTCAAGCTTACCACGCTGAGCCGTTAGCGTATGAAAACTCAAGCTCCACAAAGCGAGCGGCTTGGCGTAGCGCGTGGTTTCAGACTGCGTTGTCAGACTTGAAGGAGTGTGACGTCATATTCTGTGACCCAGATAACGGTTTACGTCTGGATGATACCTACAGGCCGTTCAATAGGAAGATGTGGAAGAGCATTCCGGTTCGCGAGGCAAAAGCTCTGGCTGAAAGTAGGACTGTCATTCTATACCATCACAATTCGCGTTTCAAAGGCGGGCATGTAGCTGAAATTGATTTTTGGATGAAGGAATTGGATGCCTCGTTCGCAGTACGTGCCCGTGCCTATTCGGGTAGAACGTTTTTTGTCGTGAATGCGCGCGATGGCATGATGCGCACGGCGCAGGATTGGTGCGCGCGTTTCGGCCCAAAGTATCAATTGGTCATGCCGAAATAGAAAGCGTAGTGTGGGTGCCAACCCACCACCCCACGCCCCAACATGACCGCCCATCGGTGGGTTTCACCCACCCTACGGCACCCTAGTCGCGCCGGTCTGCCTGCCCCTTGCCGCACCGACCCCCCCGGACTACCCTTTTCCATCGGTTCCCCTGCCGACCCCGTGGACTGGCCCGGAGACTCGCCCATGCGCCTTGCCCTCACGCTTTGCACGGCCCTGTTGCTGACCGCCTGCGTTCCCGCGGGCCCCAATGACGCGCCGGGTGCCATGCGCACCTTTCGCGGCAACCTGGTGGTCCCTGACCCCATCCATCCCGGCCAGTTCGAGGTATTTTCCCGCCCCGGCGATGGGGGGGGCGATTTCTGGTGCGCCGCGGCAGAGTTTGCCGAGAACGAGCTGAAGGCCCTGCCCAACCGGCGCATCTATCTCGTTACCCCGCGCGGGCCCAGCCGCACCCGTCCGGGCACCACCAGCGTGGTCTTTACCGTCTCGCCCGACGCCGCCCTGCTAAAGGCCGCCGCCGCCCTGCCCGAGAGGAATTACACCCTCGGCGTGTCCCGACCGGGGCGCAATTTCATGGCGCTGCATGGCCGGATTTCCTGCCGGCCGATCTATACGCTGCCGTTCGACATTTAAGCGGTCTCGTTCACGCCCTTGTGAGGGGCATGGGGCAGGGGGCGCTTTGCCCTGTTTTCGTGCGATCCGGCGGTGCTGTGCCGCCCTGCGCGCCACCCCTGTGACAATTCGTGCCGCCGACAGGGGGGCGGCTTTTGACGTAGGTCAATTCACCTTTACAGACATCCGGGTATCGACCTGACATGACATCCGCTCCCCTCCCCCCGCGAGCGTCCGGTGGCCCGCGCGGCTTTCCGTTCGCACCGCCGCTGCCGCTGTTCCTGCTGCAGCCGATCCTGAAACGTATCGTGACCAAGATCGCGGCCGATAACCCCGACATGTTCGCGCGTCTGGGCCCGCATCGGCACGAGTATTTCCTGATCGATCCCACCAACATGCCGTTCAAGCTGTATCTGCGCCCCGATCCCGAGGCGCTGGATTTCCGCGCCGTCGCGCGGTGCAGCGAACCGCCCCATATCGCACGCATTTCCGGCACTTTCCTGGATCTGCTGACGCTGATGGATGCCGAACAGGATGGCGACGCGCTGTTCTTTTCGCGCGACCTGATCGTGACCGGCGATACCGAGGCGGTGGTGTGCCTGCGCAATGCGCTGGACGATGTGGATGATCCGATCGCCGAAAGCGTGGCCGACATGTTCGGCGCGCCGGGCCGGATGGCGCTGAATGCGCTGCGCCGTGCCGCCGAGAACGCCAAGAAACGAAAAGAGGCCTCGTCATGATCAAGCCCGAGCTTATTTGCCCCGCCGGCACCCCCGCGGCGCTGCGCAGTGCCGTGGATGCAGGCGCGGACGCCGTCTATTGCGGCTTTCAGAATGCCACGAACGCGCGCAATTTCGTCGGCCTGAACTTTACCGACGCCGAGTTGGAACGCTCGATCCAATACGCCCATGACGGTGGCACCAAGGTGTTGATCACGCTCAACACCTTCCCCCCGGCGGGCAAGTTCGACCTGTGGCAGCAGGCCGCCGACACCGCTGCACGGCTGGGGGCGGATGCCTGCATCGTGGCCGATATCGCGGTGGCCGAATACATCCAGCGCAAGCATCCCGACATGCGCATCCACCTGTCGGTGCAGGCCGCGGCCTCGTCGCCCGAGGCGATCGAATATTACGTGCGTGAATTCGGCGTGAAACGCGTGGTTCTGCCGCGCATCATGACCGTGTCCGAGATCAAGACCCTGGTCGAGGAAATCCCCTGCGAGGTCGAGACCTTCATCTTTGGCAACCACGGGCTGATGGTCGAGGGGCGCTGCTCGCTGACCAACTATGTCACCGGGCAGTCGACCAACATGGACGGGGCCTGCTCGCCCGCGGCCTGCGTGAAATATGAACGCGCCGAGGACGGCAGCATGTCCACCAAGCTGGGCGAATACATGATCGACCGCTTCGGCCCCGAAGAGACCGCCGGGTATCCCACGATCTGCAAGGGCCGCTACAAGGCCGAGTGCCGCGAGGATGGCTATTACGCGTTCGAAGAGCCGATCAGCCTGAACGCCTCGAACATGCTGCCCGACCTGATTACGGCCGGCGTTCATGCCTTCAAGATCGAGGGCCGCCAGCGGTCGCGCGCCTATGTGAAAAAGGTCGTCGCGGCCTTCCGCGAGGCGGTCGATTCGATCATGGCCGGTGAAGAACCCAAGCTCGCCGATCTGGTGGCCCTGACCGAGGGCCAGAAACAGACCGAGGGCGCCCTGAAAACCAAGAAATGGCGGTAAGCGACATGAGTGTTGAACTGACGCTGGGACCGAACCTGTTCCATTGGCCGGCCGAGCAGAAACTGGATTTCTACAACCGCATCGCGGACGAAAGCCCGGTTTCGACCGTGTACCTGGGCGAGGTGATCTGTTCCAAGCGGACCCCGTTCTTTGAAAAGCACCTGGACGCGGTCGCCGACCGGCTGGAGCGGGGCGGCAAAAAGGTCGTGTTCTGCTCGCTCTCCGAGGTGGTGATCAAGCGCGAGCGTAACCTGCTGCGCGAATGGGCCGAGCAAGAGGGCCGCGACCTGGAGGTAAACAACACCGCCGCGCTGCTCTATCTCAAGAACAAGCCGCACCGCATCGGTGGCCTGCTCAACGTCTATAACGAAGAGACGATGACCTATCTGGCCAAGCAGGGCGCAACCCATTTCGCGCTCTTGCCCGAACTGCCGCGCGCGGCGATCGCCAATCTGGGCATCCGCGCCCGCGAACTGGGGGTCGGACTGGAGGTGCAGGTGTTCGGCCGTGCCTCGCTGGCGCTGTCGGCGCGCTGCTATCATGCGCGGGCCCATGACCGGACCAAGGACAACTGCCAGTTCGTCTGCGAGGAGGATCCCGACGGGATGCTGCTGTCGACGATGGATGATGAACCGTTCCTGACGATCAACGGCATCCAGACGCTCAGCTATGCCTATCTGGACCTGATCGCGGATCTGGCCGATATGCGCGACATCGGGGTGACCCATATGCGCATCATGCCCCATACCTGCGATATGGTGGCCGTTACGCAGGCGTTCGACGACGTGTTGCAGGGCCGTATCGATGCCGCCGAGGGCGAGGCGCGCTTGCGCGGTCTCGGCATCGACGCGCCGTTCTCGAACGGGTTTTACCACGGGGCTGCGGGCGATGCGTGGGTCGCGCCCAACGCCGTGACCGCCGCCTGATCGAGCTGGCGCCGGGGCCCTTGCGGGCCCTGGCGCCTCGCCTCAGCGCAGGTGCTGGGCGAAAAATTCCAACGTCCGCTGCCAGGCCAGCTCTGCCGCCGCCGCGTCATAGCGCGGGGTGGAATCGTTGTGAAACCCGTGGTTCACGCCCGGGTAGACATAGCCGGTATAGGTCTTGGCGTTGTCGCGCAGCGCGGCCTCATAGGCGGGCCAGCCTGCGGTGATCCGCTCGTCCAGTTCGGCATAATGCAGCAGCAGCGGCGCCTCGATCCGCGGCACGTCGCCAGCCGCCGGTTGCCGCCCGTAGAACGGCACCGAGGCGTCAAGTTCGGGATAGGCCACCGCCAGCGCGTTGCACACGCCCCCGCCGTAGCAAAAGCCCACGCAGCCCACCTTGCCGGTGCTGTCGGCGCGGGTTTTCAGGTGCTCGAACCCGGCGAAAAAGTCGTTCATCAGCTTGACCGGGTCCACCTCTTTCTGCAGCGCGCGCCCCTCGTCGTCATTGCCCGGATAGCCGCCCACGCTGGACAGCCCGTCTGGCGCCAGGGCCATGTAGCCGGCCTTGGCCAGGCGGCGGGCGACATCCTCGATATAGGGGTTCAGGCCGCGGTTCTCGTGCACCACCAGAACGGCGGGCAGCGGTTCGTCGGTGCCCGTGGGCTTGACCAGATAGGCGCGCACGTCGCCATGGCCGTTGGGCGAGGGGTAGGTGACATATTCCGCCACGATATCGGGGTCGTTGAACGACACCTGCTCGGCCAGGGCATAGTCGGGTTTAAGCATCTCCAACAGCGCCAGCGCCGTCAGCCCGCCCACCGCGAACCTGCCCGCGCGGTCCAGAAACTCGCGCTTGGTAATCTTGCCATGGGCGTAATAATCGTAAAGTTCCAGCAGATCCTGATCGAAATCCTTGGCCGTCAAACGGGTCATGCCAGCCTCCCTGTCGCTCGCCGGGCGGTGCGCCCCTTGCCCACCGCTGGCACAGGACCTAGCGTGATTTCGCGCAGCGTCAGGGGGCAACATGCAAACCACATTCATCATCGCGACGTCGGGGCCGGGTCTTTACGAATTCACCGGGCAGGTGGGGCGGTGGACGGCGGGGCAGGGGGACGGGCTGTTGACGCTTTTCGTGCGCCATACGTCCTGCTCGCTGGTGATCCAGGAGAATGCCGACCCGGATGTGCGCCGCGATCTGGACGGGTTCCTGTCCCGGCTGGTGCCGCCGGGCGACGATCCTGCGATGGCCTGGCTGCGCCACACCCTTGAGGGGCCCGATGACATGCCCGCCCATATCAAGGCCGCGCTCTTGCCGGTGTCGCTGTCGATTCCGGTGGCGGGCGGGCGGCCCCGGCTGGGCACATGGCAGGGGATTTACCTTTATGAACACCGCAGCGCGCCGCAGCGCCGCGAGGTTGCCGCGCACCTGGCCTGAGATCCCGGCCCAATCAACATATAGCGGACGATTTCGCCTCTACCCAAACCCTAGAGGCTCCCCTATAGTCGCTGTGGATAAGTTGCGTTAACCACCGAGGGAGAGGCCATGCGCTGCCCGTTTTGCGGAAATATCGACACGCAGGTCAAGGATTCACGCCCGGCCGAGGATCACGTCGCGATCCGGCGCCGCCGCTTTTGCCCGGCCTGTGGCGGACGCTTTACCACCTATGAACGGGTGCAGTTGCGCGATCTGGTGGTGATCAAGTCCAATGGCCGGCGCGAGGATTTCGACCGCGACAAGCTGGAACGCTCGATCCGCATCGCGCTGCAAAAACGCCCCGTCGACCCCGAGCGCATGGACCAGATGATTTCCGGCATCGTGCGGCGACTGGAAAGCCTGGGCGAAACCGACATCCCCTCCAAGACCATCGGTGAGATCGTGATGGAGTCGCTGGCCCGGATCGACACCGTTGCCTACGTGCGGTTTGCCAGCGTTTACAAGAACTTCCAGGAAGCGGGCGATTTCGACAAGTTCGTCAGCGAGCTGCGTCCGCCCGCCCCGTCCGAGGAGTGAGCGACGCGGCTGATGCCCGGTTCATGGCGCTCGCCCTGTCGTTGGGTGCGCGCGGACAGGGGCGCGTCTGGCCCAATCCCGCCGTGGGCTGCGTCATCGTTCAGTCCGGGCGCGTCGTCGGACGCGGCTGGACCGCGCCGGGCGGGCGCCCCCATGCCGAACCGATCGCCCTGGCCCAGGCCGGCGCGGCCGCGCGCGGGGCCACCGTCTATGTCAGCCTGGAACCTTGCTCTCACCACGGTCAGACCCCGCCCTGCGCCGAGGCGTTGATCGGCGCGGGGGTGGCCCGCGTGGTCACCGCGATGACCGATCCCGACCCGCGCGTGGCCGGGCGCGGCCACGCCATGCTGCGCGCCGCGGGGATCGAGGTCGTCACCGACGTTCTGGCGGATCAGGCCGCCCGGTCCCATTTGGGCTTCGTGCTCAACCGCACCTTGGGGCGACCCGCCCTGACGCTGAAACTGGCCAGCTCGTTTGACGGGCGCATCGCCACGGCCACGGGCGAAAGCCGCTGGATCACCGGTGCCCAGGCGCGCCGGATGGTGCATGCGATGCGCGCGCGCCATGACGCGGTGATGATCGGTGGCGGCACCGCGCGGGCCGACGATCCGGCGCTGACCGTGCGCGGGATGGGCGATGTGCCCCAGCCCGTGCGCGTGGTCTGTTCGCGCCGGCTGGATCTGCCGCTGGAGGGATACCTGGCCCGCACCGCGACCGAGGTGCCGCTGTGGCTATGCCACGGACATGATGCCGATCCCGCCCGTGTTGACGCCTGGCAGGGGGTGGGCGCGCGCCTGATCCCGGTGGCCACGGCCCCCGGCGGTCGGCTGGACCCGGTGGCGATCTTGCAGGCGCTGGGCGAGGCCGGGCTGACCCGCGTCTTTTGCGAGGGGGGCGGGGGCCTGGCCGCATCCCTGCTGGGCGCCGAACTGGTGGATCAACTGATCGGCTTTACCGCGGGCGTGGCGCTGGGGGCCGAGGGCTGGCCCGCGCTGGGGGCCTTGGGACTGGACGCGCTGGACCAGGCGCCGCGGTTCCGGCTGGCCGAGGTGCGCGCGGTCGGCGGCGATGTTGTGCACCGCTGGGACCGTGCCTGACACGCCACCCCGCCCGCGGGTTCTAGCCGCGCCGCCATAGATGCGCGGATCCCGCCAGGGCTCCTTGCAGCTTGGACACCGCGCGCAGCCCCGGGCCGGGGCGCGGCACCTGCCCGTCGGCCAGACGCTCGGCCACGACCTCGGCGGGGCAGGGGCGACCGGTGATCGGATCGCGGTAGCGCGGATAGGCGATCAGCACCGCATGGGCCAGCGCGACCAGGTCGGGCCGCGCGGCACGGCGTGCGGGCACCGGGCCCAGGTCGCGGGTCAGCCCCCAGCCGGCATAGAACGGCGTGCCCAGGCAGGTGACCGGCAGGCCACGCAGCAACGCCTCGAACCCCAGCCCGGACGAGAGCGTCCACACCGCATCGACCTGGCCCAAGAGTTCGGCCGCGCCGGCCCGCTCGATCAGCAGATCGGCATGGGCGCGGACCTGCGCGGGCGCCAGCGCACCGGGGCGCAGCCCGGCCTCGACATCGGGATGGGGCTTGAACACGATCACCGCATCGGGGTTTTCCGCCCGACACCGTTCCAGCGCCGCCAGGTTGGTGCGTTCCTCGCGACACCCCAGCCGGATCGAGGCGTCATCCTCGACCTGGCCGGGCACCAGGATGCGGTGCCCCGGTGGCAGATCGGGCAGCGGCGCGCCCCCGAGATTGTATTTCGACAGCCCCGCCGCCACCAGCCGCGCGATCAGCCGCTCTGTTCGTAACCGGGCCTGGGGGTCCAGATCGCAGGCGGCGGTGATCAGATGCTCCAACCGGCTTTCGTGGGTGGGGTCGTAATAGATGCCCAGATCGTCGGCCACCAAAGACAGCGGCGGCACCAGTGCGGCCCCCAACCCGCGCGAGCGTAGAAACCCGTCCTCGATGCGCACCGTGCCGGGTTGGATGCGCGGCGCCTGGCTGGCCCAGACCATGGCGCGCCGGCTGTCGTGCGCCGCCCGCGCCTCGGCGGTGGCGGCATCGGGGGCAAAGCGCACCGGGCGTGTGCCGCCGAAAAACCGCTGTACCGCGCCGCGTTTCCACAGGCGCATCCCCCCCGCGACCCAGCCCCGGTGATCCTCGCGCCAGGCGCGGGTTTCAGCCTCCAGCGTGGCCAACGCATCCTCTAGCGGACACAGCCGATCGCGGTAAGGGTCATACCAGGTCGGCGCCAGGATCATCGCCCCGGCGAAAAGCTGGGCCCGGGTCAGCGTCCGGGTTCGTCGGGGCAGGGGGGTTTCGTCCTGGGTCAGCCCCCAGCCGATATAGAACGGCTGGCCAAAGACGCGCGGCCGATGCCCGGCCAGGATCGCCTCGAACCCCATCTGGGACGAGACCGTGTAGACCGCGACCGCCCCCTCCAGCAGTGCCCAGGGCGAGACCGGGCTGGTCAGAACGCGCACCCGTCCGCCGGTCTGCTCTGGAGAGAAATGGCCCGGGCGCAGGCCTTGGGCGGTTTCGGGGTGGGTCTTGATGATGATTTCGGCGCCGGGATTCTCGATCTGCGCGATGGCCAGCATTTCGTTGAACGTGGCGGCGGTCGCGCCGCTGGCGCGGACCGCGGCGTCGCCCACGGTCTGGTCGATGACCAGCACATATCCCGGCGCGGGCACCCGGGTGCCGGGGTCAAAGCCGGTGTATTTGCTCAGGTGACCGGCCTGCATGCGCGCGATGGCACAGCGCGCGCGGCTCAGCAGCGCGGTGTCGTCCAGCGGATGGGTGGCCAGCAGCCGTTCCAGCCCCGAGGGCGCGGCAGGGTCGAAATGAACCCCCTCGTGGTCCAGCATCAGCCCCAGGGGCGGCGCCGCGCCCCGCGCCCGCCCGGGCAGGACCGACCGCAGAAAGCCGTCCTCGACATGCAGCATCCCCGCCCCGGTGGCCGCCGCCACGCGCCGCCCGCGCCCGGCGGTGGGGCTGGCGCCCCAGATGCCGACCAGATCCTCCGGGCCGGGGCGGCCCAGCCGGATCGCGTAGCCCGACAGGTGCAGGATGCGGCGCACCCGGCGCTGGGTGACAAAGCCGCCATTATAGACGAACAGCCGCCGGGGGCTTTCCCGCCCGGCGGCTGTGGTGTCTCGCATTGGGCCGTCCGCGGCCATCCGCCGGATCAGTTGCCGGTGGCCGCGGCCAGCGAATTGGCCGATCCGGCGGTGCCGGTGATCGCGCCCAGCGTCTTCGTCCACTGCACGAAGGGGGCCTCGGTCACATAGACCGTGTCGCCGTCGCGCACCGCGAAATCGCGGGCCATGAACATGCCGTTGGGCTCTGTCAGGTCCAGCACGTAAACCATGCGCTGGGCGCCGACCAGGTCGTCGCGGCCCAGAACCATATTGGCGATCTCGGGGGCCTCGTTGCGCAGCACGAACACCCCGGTGGGATCGGCCAGGCCCGAGTTCAGCCCGCCGACCTGGGCGATGGCCTCGATTGCGGACAGGCTTTGGGTTTCGAACTTGACGCGGCGTTGCGCCCCGGTGGCGCCCAGGGCGGTAAAGGCGCGGGTGTCTTCCTCGATCAGGATGCGGTCGCCGCCGCGCAGGGCGATGTCCAGCCCCGGATTGTCATAAAGATCCTGGAACCAGATCTCGCCGCGTTGGCCGCCACGGATCACGGTGATGCGGGCAATCTCTGGCGGGATCGACACGCCGCCCGCGGTGGCCAGCATGGCCGAAAGGGTGCGGTTGGGCCGCTCGATCGGATAGACCCCCTGGGCGCCGACACCGCCCACGATGGACACGGTCGCGCCATCCCCGGCCACCCGGCGCACCACGACCTGGGGATCGGGGGTTTGGGCATCCAGCTTTTCGGTGATGATCTGGCGCAGCCGCTCGGGCGTATTGCCCGCGGCGCGGATCCGTCCGGCATAGGGGATAAAGATGAAACCGGCGCCGTCGACCTGCACCTTGTCCAGCACCGAGGCATTGGCCCCCTGGTTGGCCAACAGCCCGTCATCGACGTTTTCATAGATCGTCAGGCCCAGCGTATCGCCCGGCCGGATCGTGTCCGACCCGATCTGCCCGGCCTTGAGGAAAGCCTGGGAAAAGCCGATCGCGGGAACGACGGACGTGGCGCGCGTCACCCGGTCATTGACCTCGACGACAAAGGCATCGCCTTGTTTTTGAACGGATCCCTGAAAGATTTCGCGTTTGGTCGGGCCGGACCGCGACAGACCACAGGCCCCAACCATCGCCACAAGGGCCAAGAGGGCCACGGCCCTCGCCCCACGGGAATTCAAGATTTTCACGGCTCGGGATCCTTGTTTCTGAATTGAAACTGCCTCAACTTTTTGAGGTAAACCTACAGAATCGCCCAACGAAAAGCCAGTGTTGCTTTGCTTGGGATCAGGCGGTGAGATGCAGATGTGGCACATCGGACGCGCCTGCCGCCTGGCGCATCGCATAGGGATCGCCCGGCGCCAGCATCCGATCCACGACCTGGCGCATCAGTTGATCGCGCCCGCGCATCGCGTAATAGCCGCCGGGCAACTGGCTGGTTTCCAGCAGAAAGCGGCGCAGCACCCGATAGGCCTCGGTCTGGGGCGGGCGGGGGGCGGCAAAGAACGCGGGCAAAGGCTGATCCGAAACCAGTTCGGGCTTGGCATAGATCGCCGCGCCGAACGCCCGCAGCGGCAGCCCGCGCCACAGCGCCTGTTGCCCGGCCGTAGAATTGACCGTGACCGCGGATCTGGCCCCATCCAGCAGCAGCGCCAGCTTGCCGCCGCGCACGTAATGCACCCGACCGGTCAGCCCATGGTCGCGGGCCAGACGGGCGATCACCCGGCGATGGGGGCTGCGGTCATCCTCCAGCGGGTGGGCCTTGAACACCAGGTGGTGGTGGGCGGGGGCGCCAGCGGCGAACCCCTCGATACACTGGCGCAGGAAGTCGTCCATCGTGGCGAACGGGCCGTGATGCAGAAAGCTGGCGTCATGGGCCAGTTGCAACAACACCAGGTGATAGGGAAACCCGCCCGCCCGGATCGCGCGGGTCGCGGCAAAGCGTTCGGCGGCGTGCAGCGGCAACAGTGCCAGGCGCCGCAGGTAAAGCGCGAATTCGCGCCGCACCGACAACGCCCGGTGGGGCCGATAGCCCGGATAGCGGCGGTTCATCATCATCACGAACCAATGATAAAGCGCGCCGTAAAAGATATGCTCGCGCATGTCGCCCCAATGGGCCGGGGCCTCGGGCGGGGCGGGGGTTTCGCCCTGCAACAGCGCGCGCATGTCGGCGATGCCCATATCCATGATGCGGGAATGGCCGTTGGCGCCGTCACGCTCATAGGTGATCCAATAGGGCCGCAGGTATCCCTCTTCGAAAACATGCACCCGCAGGTTTGCGGCGCGCGCGGCACGGATTGCGGCGGCGTGGATCGGGCGGGTGTCGCCGTAAAGCACGATATCGGTGATCGCCAGCTCCGCCAGCAAGCGGGTGCACAGGGCGGGCCAGTCGTCGGGCCCACAGGTGACCGGGATCAGCCGCGCGCGGTCGGACCAGAACACCTGGTCCCCGCGGTTGAACGCGGCGCGCCAGACCTCGGCCCCGGCGGCGCGCAGGCCGCGGCCGAGCCGGTCGAAAAACGGCCCGTGCGGCCCTTGCAACAGCAGGACGCGCCGACCCTTGCCCAGGTTCGTTTCCATGGCCGCCATAGATGCACCTTTCGCGCCCGGGCGAAAGCCCCGCCGCCCGCGTCCCGTGGCCCCGATCCGCCCGATATGCCGCCCCTTGGGGGTGCTGCGGCGCGCGCACCGCTTGCCCTTGGCGGGGACAGCGGCTAGGTGGTGCGCGACACCGGCCCAAGGAGCGTTGCATGTTCACTGGCATCATCACCGATATCGGCACCATTCGCGCGCTGGAGCAGAAGGGCGACCTGACCGCCCGGATCGGCTGCGGCTATGCGCCCGACACGATCGCCATCGGCGCCTCGATCGCTTGCGACGGGGTTTGCCTGACCGTGACCGATCGCGGGGCCGAGGAGACCGGTGCCTGGTTCGAGGTTTCCATCTCGGGCGAGACGGTGTCCAAGACCAACCTGCGCAGCTGGGTGCCGGGGGGGCGGATCAACCTGGAACGCGCGCTGCGGCTGGGCGACGAGATGGGCGGGCATATCGTGTCGGGCCATGTCGACGGGCTGGCCGACATCGTGGCCATGGCCCAGGAGGGCGACAGCACGCGGATCCAATTCCGCGCCCCGGACGCGCTGGCCAAATATATCGCGCCCAAGGGGTCGGTCGCGCTGAACGGTGCCTCGCTGACCGTGAACGAGGTGGACGGCGCGGTGTTCGGCGTCAACTTCATTCCCCACACCAAAGAGGCCACCACCTGGGGGACCGCGCAGGTGGGCGACAAGGTCAACCTTGAGATCGACACGCTGGCCCGCTATGTCGCGCGCCTGAACGAATGGGGCGCGGCATGAGCGACGAAGATTTCAGCGACGCGATTTCCTCGATCGAGGAAATCATCGAGGACGCCCGCAACGGGCGGATGTTCATCCTGGTCGATCACGAGGACCGCGAGAACGAGGGCGATCTGGTGATCCCCGCGCAGATGGCCACGCCCGAGGCGATCAACTTCATGGCGACCCACGGGCGTGGGCTGATCTGTCTGTCGCTGCCGGGGGACCGGATCGACGCGCTGGGCCTGCCGCTGATGGCTTCGCAGAATTCCAGCCGCCACGAGACCGCCTTTACCATCTCGATCGAGGCGCGCGAGGGGGTGACGACCGGCATTTCCGCCCATGACCGGGCCCGCACCGTCGCCGTGGCCATCGACGCGGGCAAGGGGGCGTCGGATATCGCCACCCCGGGCCATATCTTTCCGCTGCGCGCGCGCGACGGCGGCGTGCTGGTGCGCGCCGGTCACACCGAGGCGGCGGTCGATGTCGCCCGTCTGGCCGGGCTGAACCCCTCGGGCGTGATCTGCGAGATCATGAACGAGGACGGCACCATGGCGCGCCTGCCCGACCTGGTGTCCTTTGCCCAGCGGCACGGGCTGAAAATCGGCACGATCTCGGATCTGATCGGCTATCGCCGTCGCCACGACAACCTGGTCAACGAAACCGCCAGCCGTGGCGTGACCTCGGCCTTTGGGGGCGACTGGACGATGCATATCTATACCGACGAAACCCAGGGGGCCGAACATGTCGTGCTGACCAAGGGCGACATCTCGACCCCCGCGCCGGTGCTGGTGCGGATGCATGCGCTGGACCCGTTGCAGGACGTGCTGGGCCTGGGCCCGCATCCCGCGGGCGAACTGGGTGCGGCGATGCAGATCATCGCCGACGAGGGGCGCGGCGTGGTCGTGCTGTTGCGCGACACCACGATGAAGCTGGTGACCGACGGCGCCGCCTCTCCGCAGACGCTGCGGCAATACGGGCTGGGCGCGCAGATCCTGGCCGCGCTGGGCCTGCACAAACTGGAACTGCTGACCGATTCCCCCCTGCCCAAGGTCATCGGCCTGGAGGCCTATGGCCTGTCCATCGAGGGCACCCGCAAGATCGAGAGGAGCGCCTGAGCCATGGCCGCACCGGACCCCCACGCCACCCTGCCGCTGCCCAGCTTTGACAAGCCGGTCAAGATCCTGATCGCGGTGGCCCCGTTCTATCGCGACATCGCCGACATGCTGATCGCCGGGGCCCGCGCCACGCTGGAGCGCGCAGGCGCCACCCATGAGCTGGTCGAGCTGCCCGGCGCGCTGGAACTGCCCGGCGCCATTGCCCTGGCGCATCGGATGTCGAATTTCGACGGCTACGTCGCGCTGGGCTGTGTGATCCGGGGCGAGACGACCCATTACGACACCGTGTGCAACGACAGCTCGCGCGGGCTGACCTTGTTGGGGTTGCAGGGCGCGCTGATCGGCAACGGCATCCTGACGGTGGAAAACCACGCCCAGGCCGTGGTCCGCGCCGATCCGGCCGACATGGACAAGGGCGGCGGGGCGGCAGCGGCGGCCCTGCACCTGATCGCGCTGGCCCGCAAATGGGGCGGCGAGACCCGCGGCGTCGGCTTTCGCCCCTCGGGCAGTTTCCAGATCGCCGAAGGGACCGAGCGCGCATGACCGCCCCCAGCAAACGCCAGATGAAATCAGCCGCCCGGCTTTATGCCGTGCAGGCGCTGTTCCAGATGGAACATTCAGGTCAGAGCGTGGACACCGTGCGCGGCGAGTTCGAGCAGTGGCGCTTTGGCATCGGCTATGAGGACGGCGAGGAGCTGGCCGAGGGCGATGTCGATCTCTTTCGCGCAACGCTGGAGGCGGCGGTGATCCAGCAGGCGAAGATCGACCAGATGACCGACCGCGCGCTGGTGGCCAAATGGCCCATCGCCCGGATCGACCCGACGCTGCGTGCGTTGTTTCGCGCCGCCGGCGCCGAACTGGTCGCGGGCGACACCCCGCCCAAGGTGGTCATCAACGAATATGTCGACGTGGCCAAGGCCTTCTTCCCCGAGGGGCGCGAGCCGAAATTCGTC
Organism: Paracoccaceae bacterium; assembly: GCA_016938875.1. Taxonomy (GTDB): domain Bacteria; phylum Pseudomonadota; class Alphaproteobacteria; order Rhodobacterales; family Rhodobacteraceae; genus Rhodovulum. The sequence continues at coordinate 322,804 of JAFGTV010000008.1, read as the reverse complement.
AACGGCGTGCTGGACCACATGGCGCGCGAGGCCTGGCCCGAGGCGTTCTAGCCCCGCGCCCCCGGCCCCCGGCCCAACAGCGGCGCGGCGATGCCCTGGCGCAGGCGTTGGTGATAGGCCACCAGCGCCGGTTGCGCCCGCGCCGCCACCCGCAGCGGGGTGTCCAGATCCGCCGCCAGCACATTTTCCAGAAACCCGAACAGGACCGTATCGGCCCCCGCTGGCCGATCCCCGAACAGATAGGGCCCCGCGCCCAGCAGGCTGGCCAGGGCGGCCAGCCCCTCCTGGCCCATGGCGTGGATCTGCGCGGGGCTGTGGCGCCCCATCCCCTGGGCGTGCAGCGCGCGGCGGATCTGGCGGCGCACCATGGCAAAGATCGGCGCCCGCAGGGGGGCGGGCACCCGGCCGAAAAACGCCGCGCGGGTCGCCTGGGGCTGTTCGATCCAGCGTGCATGCACCAGCACCCAGTAAAGGTGATCCTCGATCATGTGCCGGATCGCCTCGCCCATGGCGCGGCTATGGGCGTCCAGATGGGCGTCGGGGTCGAACCCGTGGGCGGTGGCCAGGTGGCGCTGGATTGCCTGCGAATCAGGGATCGCGCGGCCCGCGTCCACCAGCACCGGCAGCTTGCCCAGCGGCGCCTTGCGCGGGTCGCCCGTCACGCGGGTCCAGGGCAAACCGCTGAGTTCCAGCAACAGCAGCGATTTGACGGAAAACGGGCTTGGGCTGATGGTATTCAGCGCAGGCGCAAAGACATGCAGGGTCAGCATCTTGGACTCCGGGGTCGGGGACGGGGCCACCATGGCGCGGAACGGGCAGGGGCGCCAGTGGGCACGCGGGGGCAGGGTGCACAAGTTAGCACTTGGAATCTTTCCAAAAACACCTACCTAATAGGGGCAAGCAACGGAGAACCGCTATGCCCAAGCTGATCAGTCTTTATATCCGCCACTCGATCATCGGGTTCGCCCTGTCGGGCGCGTTCGTTGCGATGTTGCTGTATTTCAACGTGGCCAACCTGTGGCACCTCGTCAGTCATGACGCAGCGGGCTGGATGGCCGTGGGCCTGCTGGTTCTGTTCAACGGGATCGTCTTTTCCGGGGTCCAGTTCGGCATCGCCATCATGTCGATGGGCCGCGACGAGGACGACAATTCGCGCGGCGGCCGCCGCCCCGAGCGGGTGCGCGGCATGGCCCAGGCGCTGGTTCCGATCCCGGTTCGGGCGCGCGACGACCGGCGGATGCCGCGCTGACGGCGCAACACCTCTTCATTCACGATGCACAAACTGGCGGCCCCTTGGGCCGCCTTTTCTTTGGGCGCGTGTCATGTCGGGGGTTTGGGGCGGGACCACCACGACCGTTGAGGCAACGAATTCCCGAGGACCTGTTTATACAGGTGGGCACCAGGTAACCGGGCCAGGACCCGGACAGAGCCAGCTCCCTCGGATTTGCTTAAGGCCACCGGAATTTGACCTCGTCACGAGAGGGGCAGAACCCGCCTTGACCCAGACATAGGGCGGGCAGGGGGGCGCTGCAAGGCTTGTCAGATGTTCCTGTATTGTTCATCATCCCCCCATGTCCGATCCCACCACGCCCCCGCCGATCCCCGCGCCCCTGGCCCTGACCCCGGGCCAGGTTCTGGCGCGCGGGGTTTGTCGGCATCTGCGCGATCTGGGATTCGCCTCGATCGAGGAAATGGTGCCTGCACCGGGGCTGCGGGTGGATGTGATGGCGCTGGGCCCGGCCGGCGAGATCTGGGTGATCGAGTGCAAGTCGAGCCGCGCCGATTTCGCCGCCGATCGCAAGTGGCGGGGCTATCTGCCCTGGTGCGACAGGTTCTTTTGGGCAGTGGCGGCGGATTTCCCGGTCGATATCCTGCCCGATGAGACCGGGCTGATCCTGGCCGATGGGTACGGCGCAGAAGTGGTGCGCGAGGGGCCAGAGACGGCCCTGGCCCCGGCCCGGCGCAAGGTGCTGACGCGCAGCTTTGCCCGCCACGCGGCGCTGCGGTTGCAGGCGGTGCGCGACCCGGGGATCAGCCCTTTGGTTTAGGGGATTTGCCCGGCGCGGTCTGGGCGCGGGCATGTGCGGCGGCGGCGCGAATCTCGTCGGCGATCTCTTCGGCCTCTTCGGGCTCGAAATCCATCGGCAGATCGACACCGTCGCCCTGAACGTAGATCCGCACCATGCCCAGGCTGGTCGGCCCGATCTGAAGGTTGGCGGCGAAATCGCTTTGCTTGTCGATGCTCATGGGTGGCCCCCCGTTCTGGTCCGCGGTTGGCCTAGCGCGTTGCCCCGGCCCTGGCAAGGGTGGTGGGCGGCGGGATTTGGGTATTTGCGCCCAGAAGAAGGGGGCTTGACCGCGCAATGGCGTGCGGCGTTCCCTGTCGCCATGGCAGAGATTGCGTTTCGGGATCTGGGGATTGGCGATGCGGGCTGGGTGATCCAGCGCCATGCCGAGCTTTATGCGACAGAGGAAGGGTTCGATGCCAGTTTCGAGCCGGTTGTGGCCGGGATTCTGGCCGCCTATCTGGCCGCGCGCGATCCGCTGTGCGAGCGCGCCTGGATCGCCCATCGTGGCGGGCAGCGGCTGGGCTCGATCTTTTGCGTCAAGGGGGATGCGCCGAGGGTGGCCAAATTGCGGCTGTTCCTGATCGAGCCCGAGGCGCGCGGCCAGGGGCTGGGCGCGCGGATGCTGGGCCTGTGTCTGGATCATGCGCGTGCGTGCGGCTTTGCGCGGATGACGCTATGGACCCATGAAAGCCACCGCGCGGCCTGCGCGCTTTATGCGCGGGCGGGGTTCGAGGTGGTCCGCGCGCAGCCGGTGCGCAATTTCGGCTGCGATCTGGTGGAACAGGTCTGGCAGATCGCACTTTGAGGGGTGAACGGGGCTTGCATTGCGGGCGGCGGGGCGTTAAATCGCGCCTCAGTGCCGCCTTAGCTCAGTTGGTTAGAGCGCTGGATTGTGGATCCAGAGGTCTCCCGTTCAAACCGGGAAGGCGGTACCATTATCCCATGTTCCCCAATCACATGACTGTCAGCCCCGTTGTCAGGGGCCGTGCCGCGTGCCCATGATGGCGCGGCACGAGAGGGGGCGCGGATGCTGGATGGGATGATGCGACGGCTGATCGACCCGCCGCTGGAACGGGTGGGCGGGGTGTTGGCCGGGCGCGGGATCACCGCCGACCAGGTGACCCTGGCGGGCCTGGCGCTGGGGCTGTTGGCGGCGGCGATGATTGCGCTGGGGCTGCCGGGGGTGGCGCTGGCCCCGCTTTTGGCCAGCCGGGTCGCGGACGGGCTGGACGGGGCGGTGGCGCGGGCCACGGCCAAGACCGATTTCGGCGGCTACCTGGATATCACAAGTGATTTTTTGTTCTACGGCGCGATCCCCTTGGGGTTCGTGTGGATGGATCCGGGCACGAACGGCGCGGCGGGGGCGTTCTTGTTGGTCAGCTTTTATGCCAACGGGGCGAGTTTCCTGGGCTTTGCGATTCTGGCCGAGCGGCGGCGGATGGAGACCCGCGCGCGCGGGGTGAAATCGCTCTATTTCACCGGCGGCTTGCTGGAGGGGACCGAGACGATCGCGTTTTTCGTGGTGCTGTGCCTGTGGCCGGGGGGATTCGTGCCGCTGGCCTGGGTGTTCGGCGCGCTGTGTTTCGCGACCGCCGTCAGCCGGGTGATGCTGGCGCGCAAGGTGTTCCCGCCACGGTGACGGATGGGTGACGGATCGGCGGCGCATCCACGCCGCCGCCGTGGCTCAGGGCGTCCAGTTCAGGAAATTGGCGATCAGGCGCAGGCCGGTGGCCTGGCTTTTCTCGGGGTGAAACTGGGTGCCGATCATCGTGTCGCACCCGACGATGGCCGTGACCGGCCCGCCATAGTCGCAATGGGCCAGCAGATGCGCCGGGTCGGCGACCTTGAACTGGTAGGAATGGACGAAATAGGCGTGATCGCCCGTGGTGATGCCCGCCAGCACCGGGTGGGGGGCGTCGATCACCAGGTCGTTCCAACCCATATGCGGCACCTTCAGCGCGCCGTCCGCGGGGGTGATGCGCACCACCTCGCCGCCGATCCAGTCGAACCCGGGGGTGTCGTGGTATTCCAGCCCGCGGGTGGCCATCATCTGCATCCCGATGCAGATGCCCAGAAACGGGCGCGCGCGTGTCACCACGGTCTCTTCGATCGCTTCGAAGAGGCCGCGGTGGTCGAAAAGTTCGCGCCGGCAGGCGGGGAAGGCCCCGTCGCCGGGCAGCACCACGCGGTCGGCGCGGCGCACCGTGTCCGGGTCCGATGTCACCACGACGCTGCCCGCGCCCTGTTCGCGCGCCACACGCTCGAACGCCTTTTGGGCCGAGTGCAGGTTGCCGGACTCGTAATCGACGATGGCCGTCAGCATGGGTTACAGCGCCCCCTTGGTCGAGGGGATCGCGTCGCCCTTGCGCGGGTCGGTTTCCACCGCGTCGCGCAGGGCGCGCGCCACGGCCTTGAACGCGGCCTCGGCGATATGGTGGCTGTTGATCCCGTGCAGGGCATCGACATGCAGCGTGATCCCGCCATGGGTCGAGAGCGCCTGAAAGAACTCGCGCACCAGTTCGGTGTCAAAGCTGCCGATCTTGGCCGTGGGCATGTCCACGTTCCACACCAGATAGGGCCGCCCCGACAGGTCCAGCGCACAGCGCACCAGCGCGTCATCCATCGGCAACAGGCACGCGCCATAGCGCCGGATGCCGCGCTTGTCGCCCAGGGCCTGGGCCAGCGCCTGACCCAGCGCGATACCGACATCCTCGACCGAGTGGTGATCGTCGATATGGGTGTCGCCGGCACACCGGATTTTCATGTCGATCAGCGCGTGGCGCGCCAACTGGTCCAGCATGTGGTCAAAGAACCCCACGCCCGTCGCCATGTCATAGGCGCCGCTGCCGTCGAGGTTCACCTCGACCGAGATATCGGTTTCCGCCGTCTTGCGCGTGATTGTCGCCGTCCGCATGGGGGGCCTCCGCCTGATGCTCACGCGCCTCCCTTACACCGCCGCCCGGTCCCTTCCAAGCCCCGCGGACGGTTTAGCCGCTTGCCGTTGCAGGGCGGCGCGCATAGGTTTGGCCGCACCAGCCAAGAGGGACCGCGATGACCACCTGCGTATTCGTGCAACTGCGCTGCCGCCCGGGAAAAACCTATGAGGTGGCCGAAGAGATCGTCCTGCGCGAGATCCATTCCGAACTTTACTCGACCAGTGGCGAATATGACCTGCTGCTCAAGCTTTACATTCCCGAGGATGAGGATGTCGGCAAGTTCATCAACGATCACCTGCTGGACATTCCCAATATCGACCGCTCGCTGACCACCCTGACCTTCAAGGCATTCTGAGCCGGAGCGGCGCGGGGATCAGTCGGGGCGGCTGTCCTGCGGGATCGGCCGGGGCTGGCCGTTCTCGTCGATCGCCACGAAGGTAAAGATACCCTGGGTCACCTGTTCGGACCCCTCGCTGCATCGCGGGCGGTGCCAGGCGCGCACCTCGATCCGCATGGAGGAACGCCCGACCTTGAGCAGGCGGGCGTAAAGCGTCACCTCGTCGCCGACCTTGACGGGTTTGTGGAACTGCATGCTGTCCACCGCGATCGTGGCCGCCCGCCCGCGGGCGATCCGGGCGGCGACGCTGCCCGCGGCCAGGTCCATCTGCGACATCAGCCAGCCACCGAAAATATCCCCCGAGGGGTTGGTGTCGGCGGGCATGGCGATGGTTCGGATGACAGGTTCGCCATTCTCGGGAGAGAGGTCGGGCAAAGCGGGCTCCTTTCGCGGTTGCGGGCATCTGCCCTATAGCCGCTGGCCGGCCCGGCGCCAAGCACCGGCGCCACAGGTCCCATACCTGTGGCCCACGATCGTGAGCAATCTAGAGAAAATTGGAGCGGGCGAAGAGATTCGAACTCTCGACCCTTACCTTGGCAAGGTAATGCTCTACCCCTGAGCTACGCCCGCATCCATTGGGTGAGGCGTGGTTTATAAACTCCGGCCGGGGGCTGCAAGGGGAAAATTCGCCCGCCTCGGCAAAAAATGCGCCGCGCGCGTTTGACCGGCGTCGGGCCAAGGGGATTTGCCCCAAGGAGAAGCGGGCCGGGCGGGGTCAATCGCTGTGGGCGGCGATCCGGGCGGGCAAGCCGGGGCAGGGCGGGGTGCGTTGGATCAGGCGATCGCCCTGTCGGGATGGATCCCGCGGCCGGGCGTCCGGGGCCCCAGCCCCGAAAGCCGGTGCGCAACGGACATCGCACCCGCAGCGCGCGCGTTGGCCGGTTGTGACACCGCCAAGGCCCGTGTCATCGGGGCGAAGGCTTGGACATCGCATCCTTGCAGGCCGTCGCGGGGGGCGTATCGGGATGACCCGCGCGGCGGGCACGATCCCCGGACCTGCGGCCCATGCGCCGGGTCAGCGACTGCCAGGCCATGGGCCGCTGCCGTTTTGGCCGCAGCCCGCATGAGGTCCGCCGGTCCCGCGCCGACACCTGAGGGCGCGGCCCTTTCGCGGTGCGTGTTTCGTCGCGATTCACCCCGCCCCCCCGCGCCGAGCAGGCGTGCGGGGGCGGGGTTCGTCCTGATCAGGGGCGCGGGGCGCGGCTCTATTCGAACTCGATCAACAGATCCTTTGCGTCGATCTGGGCGCCGGGGGTGACGTGGACGGCCTTGATCGTGCCATCGCGTTCGGCATGCAGCCCGGTTTCCATCTTCATCGCCTCGATGGTCAGCAGCAGGTCGCCCTCTTTCACCTGTTGGCCCACCGTAACGGCGACGGTGGCCACCGCGCCGGGCATCGGCGCGCCGAGATGGGCGGGGTTGCCCAGTTCCGCCTTGGGGCGGCGCGCGACCGTGGCCTTGGCCTTGCGGTTGGGCACGCGGATCACGCGGGGTTGGCCGTTGAGTTCAAAGAACACCTTGGCCTCGCCATCCTCGTTGGTGTCGCCCAGCGCCTGGAGCCGTATTTCCAGCGTCTTGCCCGGGTCGATCTCGGCGGTGATCTCCTCGCCCGGCTCCATGCCGTAGAAAAACGTCTTGGTGGGCAGGGTGCGCACGGGGCCGTATTGCTGATGGCGCGCGGTGTAATCGGTGAAGACCTTGGGGTACATCAGGTAGCCGTTCAGATCCTCGTTATCCAGCTCGACATCCTCGAACTTGGCGGCCAGCTCGGTGCGCGCGGCGTCCAGGTCGGCGGGGGGCAGATGTTTGCCGGGCCGGTCGAGATTGGGTTTTTCATCCTTGAGCACCTTTTTCAGGATGCCCTTGGGGAAGCCGCCCGGCGGTTGGCCCAGGTTGCCGCGCATCATGTCGATGACGGAATCGGGAAAGGCCACGTCGCGGGCCGGATCCTCGACATCGGCGCGGCTCAGCCCCTGGCTGACCATCATCAGCGCCATGTCGCCCACCACCTTGGAGGACGGCGTGACCTTGACGATATCGCCGAACATGAGGTTCACCTGGGCATAGGTCTTGGCAACCTCGGGCCAGCGATCCTCCAGCCCCAGGCTGCGGGCCTGGGCCTTGAGGTTGGTGAACTGCCCGCCGGGCATCTCGTGCAGGTAAACCTCGGAGGCGGGGGCCATCAGGCCGGCCTCGAACGCCGCGTATTGCATGCGCACCTGGCCCCAGTAGTCGGAAATCTCGCGCACCGCCTCGATCTCGATGCCGGTTTCGCGGGGCGTGTTGCGCAACGCCTCGACGATCGAACCCAGACAGGGCTGCGAGGTGCCCCCCGAGAACGCGTCCATCGCCGCATCGACCGCATCGACCCCGGCCTCGGCGGCGGCCAGGATCGTGGCCCCGGCGATGCCAGAGGTGTCATGGGTGTGGAAGTGGATCGGCAGGCCGACCTCTTCCTTCAGCGCCTTGATCAGGACCGTGGCAGAGGCGGGTTTCAGCAGCCCCGCCATGTCCTTGAGGCCCAGGATATGCGCGCCCGCGCCTTTCAGCGCCTTGCCCATCTCGACGTAATATTTCAGGTCGTATTTTGCCCGGTCGGGGTCCAGGATATCGCCGGTATAGCAGATCGCGCCCTCGCAGACCTTGTCGGTCTCGATCACCGCATCCATGGCGACGCGCATGTTTTCGACCCAGTTCAGACTGTCGAACACGCGAAACACATCGACCCCGGTTTCGGCCGCCTGTTTCACAAAGCCGCGCACCACGTTGTCGGGGTAGTTGGTATATCCCACCCCGTTGCTGCCGCGCAGCAGCATCTGGGTCATCACGTTGGGCATCGCCGCGCGCAGGTCGCGCAGCCGCTGCCAGGGGCATTCCTGCAAGAAGCGATAGGCCACGTCGAACGTCGCGCCGCCCCAGCATTCCACGCTGAAAAGCTGTGACAGGTTGTGGGCATAGGCCGGGGCCGCCGTGATCATGTCGATCGAGCGCATCCGGGTGGCCAACAGCGACTGGTGCCCGTCGCGCATCGTGGTGTCGGTCAGCAGCAGTTGCGGCTGGTCCGCCATCCAGTCGGCCAGCGCCTGGGGGCCGAACTCGTCCAGGATCTGGCGGGTGCCGGGGGCATAGGATTCGCGGCGGTTTTCCGGGGCGCGCGGGGGTTTGATATCGGCGGCGGGTCGCGGACGGCCCTCGGTCTCGGGATGGCCGTTCACGGTGATGTCGGCGATATAGGTCAAAATCCGGGTGGCCCGGTCGCGCCGCTTGGCAAAGTGGAACAGCTCGGGCGTCTGGTCGATGAACTTGGTATGGTATTCGTTGTTCAGGAACGTCGGGTGTTTCAGCAGGTTCTCGACAAAGGCGATGTTGGTGCTGACGCCACGAATGCGAAACTCGCGCAGGGCGCGGTCCATCCGCGCGATCGCGGCCTCGGGGGTGGGGGCCCAGGCGGTTACCTTTTCCAGCAGGCTGTCGTAATAGCGGGTGATGACCGCGCCGGAATAGGCGGTGCCGCCGTCCAGGCGGATGCCCATGCCGGTGGCGCCGCGATAGGCGGTGATGCGGCCGTAATCGGGGATAAAGTTGTTCAGCGGATCCTCGGTCGTGATCCGGCATTGCAGCGCGTGGCCGCGCAACTCGACATCATATTGGCTGGGCACACCGGTGGCCTCGACCAGCGACTTGCCCTCGGCGATCAGGATCTGGGCGCGCACGATGTCTATGCCGGTCACCTCTTCGGTGACGGTGTGTTCGACCTGCACGCGCGGGTTGACCTCGATAAAGAAGAACTCGCCGCTGTCCATGTCCATCAGGAACTCGACGGTGCCGGCGCATTCGTAATTCACCGCCTCGGCGATCTTCTTGCCCAATGCGCAGATATGTTCGCGCTGGGTGGGCGACAGATAGGGGGCGGGGGCGCGTTCCACGACCTTTTGGTTGCGCCGCTGCACCGAGCAGTCGCGTTCCCACAGGTGATAGATGGTTCCGTGCTGATCGCCCAGGATCTGCACCTCGACATGGCGCGCGCGGGTGATCATCTTTTCCAGATACCCCTCGCCATTGCCAAAGGCCGCCTCGGCCTCGCGCCGGCCTTCGCGGACCTTTTCCTCCAGCTCGTCGGGGCCGTTGATCGGGCGCATGCCGCGCCCGCCGCCGCCCCAGCTGGCCTTGAGCATCAGCGGATAGCCGATCTCGGCGGCCTCGGCGCGGATCGCGTCCATGTCATCGCCCAGAACCTCGGTCGCGGGGATCACCGGCACGCCGGCGGCGATGGCCACCTTGCGGGCACTGGCCTTGTCGCCCAGCGCGCGCATCGTTTCGGCGCGCGGCCCGATAAAGGCCAGCCCCTCGGCCTCGCAGGCCTCGACGAATTCGGGGTTTTCCGACAGCAGCCCATAGCCCGGATGCACCGCATCGGCCCCCGACATCTTGGCGACCCGGATGATCTCCTCGATCGACAGATAGGCCTGCACGGGGCCCATTCCCTCGCCGATGCGATAGGCCTCATCCGCCTTGAAGCGGTGCAGCCCCAGCTTGTCCTCTTCGGCATAGACGGCAACCGTGCGTTTGCCCATCTCGTTGGCGGCACGCATGATGCGAATGGCGATCTCGCCACGGTTGGCGATGAGGATTTTCTTGAAATCGGTCAAGGGCAGGGTCTCCTTGGGGCGGTCCGGTCTGCGCGCCAGGCACGCGTGTGGGGGTGGTATGGGTATATAGCCGCGCCGCAGGGGTGCAAGGGGGCAGGGGGCAAACGCGGCCCATCGGGGGGTCCGGGGTGCGCCGGGTGGAAAAACAGGCGCCGCGGGCGGAACATTGGGCGAACACCGCTTTCACTCGGGCGCAGGGCGCGCTAGATTGCCTGTCATGAGTCCCATTGACGACACCGACGCCTTCGAGGCCGCCGCCCGCATGCCCCTGTCGGCCCGCGCCATGGCCGCGCGGCCCACGTCCTATCTGGACGATCTGAACCCGGCGCAGCGCCAGGCGGTCGAGGCGCTGGATGGCCCCGTGCTGATGCTGGCAGGCGCGGGCACCGGCAAGACCAAGGCGCTGACCACGCGGATTGCGCATCTGCTGAACACCGGTCGCGCGCGTCCCAACGAGATTCTGGCCGTCACCTTTACCAACAAGGCCGCGCGCGAGATGAAAACCCGTATCGGCACGCTGATGGGCCAGACGGTCGAGGGGATGCCGTGGCTGGGCACGTTTCACTCGATCTGCGCAAAGCTGCTGCGCCGCCACGCCGAACTGGTGGAGCTGAAATCGAATTTCACGATCCTGGACACCGACGACCAGGTGCGCCTGCTGAAACAAACCATCGTTGCCGCCAACATCGACGAAAAACGATGGCCCGCGCGGCAACTGGCCGGGATCATCGACCACTGGAAGAACCGCGCCTGGACCCCCGATGCGGTGCCGGTGGCCGAATCCGCGGCCTTTGACGGGCAGGGGGTGGCACTTTATGCCGCCTATCAGGACCGGCTGAAAACGCTCAACGCCGTCGATTTCGGCGATCTGCTGCTGCATGTCGTCACGATCTTTCAGACCCATGACGACATGCTGGACCAATACCGCCGCTGGTTCCGCTATATCCTGGTGGACGAGTACCAGGATACCAACGTGGCCCAGTACCTGTGGCTGCGGCTGCTGGCGGGCGGGCACAAGAATATCTGCTGCGTGGGCGATGACGACCAGTCGATCTATGGCTGGCGCGGCGCCGAGGTTGGCAACATCCTGCGGTTCGAGGCGGATTTCCCCGGTGCCACGGTAATCCGGCTGGAGCAGAACTACCGCTCCACCCCGCATATCCTGGCCGCCGCCTCTGGCGTGATCGCGGCCAACAAGGGGCGGCTGGGTAAAACGCTGTGGACCGAGGCCGAAGAGGGCGAAAAGGTCCGCCTGATCGGCCATTGGGACGGCGAGGAAGAGGCCCGCTGGATCGGCGAAGAGGCCGAGGCGATGCAGGGCGGCACGCGCGGATTGCGACCCTACAGCCTTGATGACATGGCCATCCTCGTCCGTGCCTCCCACCAAATGCGCGCCTTCGAGGACCGGTTCCTGACCATCCGTCTGCCCTATCGCGTCATTGGCGGCCCGCGCTTTTATGAACGAATGGAGATCCGCGACGCGATGGCCTATTTCCGCCTCGCCGTGTCGCCCGAGGACGACCTGGCGTTCGAGCGGATCGTAAACACCCCCAAACGCGGGCTTGGCGACAAGGCGCAGCAAAAGATCCAGCAGATGGCGCGGGCCAATGGCGTGCCGCTGGTGGAGGGCGCGCGGCTGCTGATCGAAACCGGCGGGCTGGGCGGCAAGGGCGCAGGCGAACTGCGCAAGCTGATCGAGGGCCTAAGTTCTTGGAACTGGTTGGTCCGAAATCGAGGGTCACAGCCGGCGATCAAGTCCTTGGAAGCCGAGATTCTTGGCTTGGAGAGTCTCGATTTCAGCAATCTGGAAAACGAAAAAAGAGAGAAGGCCGAACAAGAGCGTGCTGCGCAGATTACCGTCCTTGAATTACACTTGGCGATCTTGAATGGGGACCACATCTCGCTCGCAGAATTGATCCTCGACGAGTCCGGCTATACCGAACACTGGCAGAACGACAAGACGCCCGAGGCGCCGGGGCGGCTGGAGAACCTCAAGGAACTGGTCAAGGCGCTGGAGGGGTTCGAGAACCTGCAAGGGTTCCTGGAACACGTCTCGCTGATCATGGACAACGAAACCGAAGAGGCCGGGGCCAAGAAGATCTCGATCATGACCCTGCACGCCGCCAAAGGGCTGGAATTTCCCGTCGTCTTCCTGCCCGGGTGGGAGGATGGTCTGTTCCCCAGCCAACGCTCGATGGATGAAAGCGGGCTCAAGGGCGTCGAAGAGGAACGCCGCCTGGCCTATGTCGGCATCACCCGCGCCGAGGAGGTCTGCACCATATCCTTTGCCGCCAACCGGTGGGTCTATGGGCAATGGCAATCGGCGATGCCGTCGCGATTCATCGACGAACTGCCCGAGGCCCATGTCGAGGTGCTGACGCCGCCGGGCCTTTATGGCGGTGGCTATGGCGCCGCGGCGCCCACCGCCACCGGGATCGAGGATCGCGCCGCGCGCGCCGATGTTTACAACTCTCCCGGCTGGAAACGGCTGCAAAGCCGCAGCGCCCAGCGGCCCATGTCCCAACCGCGCGAATCCCGCAACATGGTGATCGACGCCCAGGCCGTAGTTGCCTATCAGCAAGGCAGCCGCGTGTTTCACACGAAATTCGGCTATGGCGCGGTGGTCGGTATCGAGGGCGACAAGCTGGAGATCGCCTTTGACAAGGCCGGGGTGAAAAAAGTCGTCGCGGGCTTTGTCGTACCCGCCGAACAGGCCGGCGAAGTGCCGTTCTAGGCCAGGGCGGACCGGCCCCGCGTTGCCCCCTGGCCCAACCCGATCCGCGGCATGATGAGTGGCGCCCGGCACCGATCGAGGGCCCGCAGCCCCCATGTCCCGTGAAATCGCCCAGCCGGGACGAGCCGCACGTTGACCAGGGCCGCGGCGTGTCGATCGTCCCGCGCCAGAGCAATTCCCCCGTTTCCCGCGCCGATCCCGGGGGCGCGTCAGGTCGGGGCAGGGCTGTATCACAAGAAACGCCGGTGGCGGCGGGCCAATCGAACCTATCGGAGTTCCCACCATCAAAGCCGCGGTTTTCGTTGCAGTGAAACATGCAGAAAACGAACATTTGGCAGAATGGGATAGCCAATGTCTGCTGTGCGGACAAACCGGCCCTGCGCAGGGCGAAGTTGAACGTCAGCTTTGCCATGCGGGCGAGTGCGGTCTCTGCTACTCGTACTGGACGATCACGGATAGAAAGTCTTCGTCGCTTGTTACCACGGTATGGTGACCCTTGCCGTGCTTGTCTTCCATATGCCAGACGTCGCCCGGTCCAATATCCCTGATATCTCCATCGCTCGCAGTCACACGTACCGAGCCAGAAAGACAAATGAGCTTTTGAGCGACAGGCGTAGGATGAATTGGTTCATCCCAGCCCTTCTTGAGCCTCAAGAACATGAATTGCGTGACGGCTTCTGGCTTTGAAAGCTCGATTGCTTTCGCAGGCGGCGCGAACGTTTGCTCATCGAGTTCAACTTCGATGTCTGACCAATGGCTTTCACCTTGAGGATCCGAGTACAACTTTTTGAATTTCACTTTGGTGCCCCTTCCACATGGCCAGCCAGCTACCGATAGCGGAATTTGGGCCGCGATGCAGAAAAACGCAAGTCGGGCTCACTGCCGACAGTCGTCGCATCGCGGCGACAAGCAAGATTTACGATACGGTCCTGCCCCAGCCGTGTCCGACCCCATCCCGATCCCAGGACAAAAAAAACGGCGACGCCAGGGAGGAGGAGGCGCCGCCGTTCTTGTCAGCGGAGGAGCCAGGGAGGAGGAGACTCAGCCGCATTCCGGTGGGGCCATCGGCCCCGGAAGAAAAGTGCGGCGACACCCGGGAGGAGGTGGATGTCGCCGCGAGATGAGGAAACCCAGGGAGGAGGAGGGGTTTCCTAAACTTGGTCCGCGTCCCGGCCGTAAGCTGCCTCCAGGGCGGCGCGGCGCAGGGTTGATCTGTTCAGGCCCAGATCGGCCAGTGCCCGGTTCGGCAGCGCCCGCAACTCGCGCAGGCTTTGCCGATAGACGCGGCGGCGGGCGATGCGGTGGCGCAGCACCTCGACCATTTCGCGGGCGCGGCCGGTCCAGATGACCGGGGCGTGTCCTGCGTGGGTAAGGTGGGCCATCGTTATCAGCCTTTGGTCGCATCGTCGGGCACGGTCCGTTTCGTGCCGTTGAACCATAAATACCGCGATGCTGCAGATGCACAATAGTTTGGGGGGGAAATGCCGCTATGCAGAAATTGCATAAGTTCTGCTGACGTATATTCGGGCGATCTCACCCTTGATGCCACTCGATCGGGCAAAGTGGAAACGCCCTTGCCCCTTGGCGCGTGGTTGACCAAGTAAAGGGCATAGCGAAACGCCCCCATAGGAGCCCCCCATGCCCGTCACCCGCGACACCGTTCTGGCCGCCCTGTCCCGAATCGCCCTGCCGGACGGGGGCGACCTGGTGTCACGCGACCTGGTGCGCGCGCTGACGGTCGAGGGGGACGCCGTGCGCTTTGTGATCGAGGCCGCCGATGCCGCCCAGGCCGCCGGGATGGAACCCGTGCGCGCCGCCGCCCAGGCCGCCGTCGAGGCGCTGGAGGGGGTCACGCGCGCCTCGGTCGTGCTGACGGCCCATGGTCCGGCCGCCCCCAAGACCGCGCCGGGGGCCGCGCCAAGCCTCAAGATCGGGCGCCATCCCACGGCCGACACCGGTCCGCAGAACCCCGCCGGGATCGACCGCATTCTGGCGATTGCCTCGGGCAAAGGCGGGGTTGGAAAATCGACCGTGGCCAGCAACCTGGCGGTGGCGCTGGCCCGTCAGGGGCGCCGGGTGGGCCTGCTGGACGCCGATATCTATGGCCCCTCGCAGCCGCGCATGATGGGGGTCTCCCGGCGCGCCGCCTCGCCCGATGGCAAGATCATCGAGCCGGTCACCGCCCATGGCGTCACCATGATGTCCATCGGGCTGATGATGGAGGAGGGGCAGGCGGTGGTTTGGCGGGGGCCGATGCTGATGGGGGCGCTGCAACAGTTGCTGGGGCAGGTGACCTGGGGTGAGCTGGACGTGCTGATCGTCGACCTGCCGCCGGGCACGGGCGATATCCAGCTGACGCTGTGCCAGCGCAGCAAGCTGACCGGGGCGGTGGTCGTCTCCACCCCGCAGGACGTGGCGCTGCTGGACGCGCGCAAGGCGATCGACATGTTCGACAAGCTGAAAACTCCGGTGCTGGGCCTGATCGAGAACATGTCGACCTATATCTGTCCCAATTGCGGGCACGAGGCGCATATCTTTGGCCATGGCGGGGTCGCCGCCGAGGCCGCGAAGATCGGCGTGCCGTTCCTGGGGGAACTGCCCCTGGCGCTGGAGGTGCGGCAGGCTGGTGATGGTGGCACGCCCATCGCGCTGGGCGACGGGCCGGTGGCGCAGGCCTATGGTGCGATTGCCGCGCGGCTGATCGCGGGCGGGATGGCCTGACGCCCGCACGGGAATTTATGGCCTTACCCGCAGATCCGGGGGCGGGACGCGAATCACCGTGGCGTCTTGCACGCGATTCAGGCGCCTGGGCCGGCTCCGCTTGGTGAACTGCACGCCGGGCGGGTGATTTTTCTGAAAAATTTGGGAATTCGCGGGAATGGGCAGGGGGCAACCTCTGCCCACCATATTTAGTGGTAAACTTCCCGTCGGCCGCAAATTGCGGTGCCGCACCGTCCAAAATTCCAGCAAGATATTGTTTTTCGGCACCCTGTCGCGCAGCATCTTGTGGCATTCGCCCACCAAAACCTGTTGATTTCCATGAATTCCCGTGACATCCCTTGTTCATCGGATGAGAGCGGGATCAGACACGGGGCACCAAGACCCCACAAGGCAAGTCAGGTTTCATACAGGCACCCGCCTTCACCGACCAAAGAGATCCGGCGCGCGGGCGAGCAGACATCCCCCCAGGTGGCGCGTGCAGCCGGACATTCCCCAAGTGGGACGAGGGCGGCGGATTGGGCAGTGGCAGCAGCCCGATCCGCCGTTTTCGTTCCCGGCGGGCGCAACAAAAGGAGCGTCGGGTTCGTGGCGCGCAGGTTCAGAGGCGAAAGCCGCCACAAGGTGGATGCGAAGGGCAGGGTGTCTATCCCGGCCCTGTTCCGCCGTGTGTTGGAGGCCGGCGACCCGAACTGGAAAGACGGCCTGCGCCCGCAACTGGTCATCGTTTATGGCGATCACCGCCGCAAGTTCCTGGAATGCTACACGATCGAGGCCATCGACAAGGTCGATGCGCAGATCGACGATCTGCCGCGCGGCTCGCTCGAACGGCGCATGCTGGAACGGATGTTCCACGGTCAGTCCTACCCCACCGAGGTTGACAGCGACGGCCGCCTGGTGCTGCCGCAAAAGCTGCGCGACAAGATTGCGCTGGAAACAGAGGCCTTTTTCATCGCTTCGGGCGACACCTTCCAGATCTGGAAGCCCGAAACCTATGAAACCGAGGAACTGGCCAAGACCGAGGCCTGGCTGGACCAGTTGCCCGACGATTTCGATCCCCTGACCCTTTTGGACCGCGCGAGGGACGCCTGAACCATGGCCGCAGCGGACCAAAGCCAGCCCGCCGACCCGCCGCACATCCCCGTTTTGCTGCGCCCGCTGCTAGAGGCCGTCTCGCCGGTGACGGGGGTTTGGCTGGATGGCACGTTCGGCGCGGGTGGCTATACCCGCGGCCTGCTGGATGCGGGCGCTGAACGGGTGATCGCGGTGGACCGCGACCCCAGCGTGTTCGACATGGCCAAAGGCTGGGCCGATGCCTATGGCGACCGGCTGGTGCTGGTCGAGGGGACGTTTTCGCAGCTGGACCGTTACAGCGAGGATCTGCTGGACGGTGTGGTGCTGGATCTGGGCGTGTCCTCGATGCAGCTCGATCAGGCCGAACGCGGGTTTTCCTTTCTGCGCGATGGTCCGCTGGACATGCGAATGGGGGCCGAGGGGCGCTCGGCCGCGGATCTGGTCAACACCGCGCCCGAGACCGAGATCGCAGATATCCTTTATCACTATGGCGAAGAGCGCGCAGCGCGCCGGATCGCGCGGGCCATCATGGCTGCGCGCGCAATTGCACCGATCGTGACCACCGCGCAACTGGCCGAGGTCGTGTCGCGCTGCCTGCCGCGCCCCAAGCCCGGTCAGACCCACCCCGCGACCCGCAGCTTTCAGGCGATCCGCATCGCGGTGAATGACGAACTGGGCGAACTGGTGGCCGGCCTGATCGCCGCCGAACGCGCGCTCAAGCCCGGTGGCAGGCTGGCGGTGGTGACGTTCCACTCGCTCGAGGATCGGATCGTGAAACGCTTTTTGCAGGCGCGCGCCGGGATCGGTGGCGGCGGCAGCCGCTATGCCCCCGAGGTCGCCGCCCAAGAGCCGCGTTTCCATCTGCCGACCCGCAGCGCCACCGGCCCGGACGCGGCAGAGCTGGCCGCCAATCCGCGCGCGCGCTCGGCCAAGTTGCGGGTGGCGATCCGCACCGAGGCCCCCGCGGGCGAGGTGGACCGCACCAAGCTGGGCCTGCCGGGGATCATGGAAGGGGGGGAATAGATGCGCAGCCTGTTTTACGTCATGACCGCGCTTGCGGTGATGGGCCTGGCCTTTTGGGCCTACCGCGAGAATTACCGCACCCAGCACGTCCTGGCCCAGGCCGAGGCGCTGAACCGCGATATCGGGCAGTTGCGCGAACGGCTGGCGGTGCTGAATGCCGAATGGGCCTATCTCAACCGCCCCGACCGGCTGCGCGCCCTGGCCGAGATCAATTTCGACCGGCTGGGCCTGATGCCGCTGGCGCCCGAGCAGTTCGGCGCCATCGACCAGGTTGCCTATCCGATGCCCGATATGCCCGACATTTCCGACCCGGTCGACGTGATCGGCAGTTTCGACACCCCCGGCCAGACGGAGGCCGACCGATGATCCGCACCCCGCTGCGCCCGCTGGCGCGCATCCTGTCGGCCCGCGCCAAGGGCGAAAACCCCGACGCGATCATGCGCGAGAACCTGCGCCTGCGTCACGAACAGATCCGCGACAGCGCCCGCACCCGCGCCGAGGGGCGGCTGCTGGTGCTGGGGGTGATGTTCTTTGCCGCCTTCGCGGTGGTGGGGGTGCGCATGGGCACGCTGGCCGCCTCAGAGCCGTCCGAACCGCGCGCGGCGGCCAGCGGGACGGCCATTGTCGCCCAGCGGGCCGATATCACCGATCGCAACGGCAATATCCTGGCCACCAACCTGGCCACGCATTCGCTCTATGCCCAGCCGCCGATCATGGTGGACCCGACGCGCGCCGCGCACGAGTTGGCCGCGATCTTTCCCGACCTGGACGAGGCGCGCCTGGTCAAGGATTTCACCGGCAAGCGCAAGTTCCTGTGGATCCGCAAGAAAATCAGCCCCGAGCAGATGCAGCAGGTGCATGACATCGGCGATCCGGGCCTGATGTTCGGCCCGCGCGAGATGCGGCTTTATCCCAACGGTCACCTGGCCGCCCATGTGCTGGGCGGCGCGGGCTTTGGCCGCGAAGGGGTGCAATCGGCCGAGGTGATCGGCGTGGCGGGGGTCGAAAAGACATTCGACGGCTGGCTGCGCGATCCCGCCCAGGGCGGCGCGCCGCTGCGGCTGTCGCTGGACCTGACGGTGCAGGCGGCGGTCGAACGGGTGCTGGCCGGCGGCATGAAGCTGATGAATGCCAAGGGCGCCGCCGCCGTCCTGATGCAGGTCGACACCGGCGAGGTCGTCGCGATGGTCTCGCTGCCCGATTTCGATCCCAACGACCGGCCCACCCCGTTGACCAGGGGCGATGCCTCGGACAGCCCGCTGTTCAACCGCGCGGTGCAGGGGGTGTATGAGCTGGGCTCGACCTTCAAGACTTTTGCCCTGGCCCAGGCGCTGGACCTGGGCCTGGCCAACCCCGCCACGATGATCGACACCCAGGGCCCGCTGAAATGGGGCAAGTACCGGATCCACGATTTCCACGATTACGGCCGCCAGTTGTCGGTTACCGATGTGCTGGTCAAAAGCTCGAACATCGGTACGGCGCGCATCGCCATGCAGATCGGGGCGGAACGCCAGCGCGCCTTTCTGACCAGTTTGGGCCTGTTGGAGCCCACGCCGCTGGAACTGCTCGAGGCGGCGGGCGGCAAGCCGTTGATCCCGTCGAACTGGTCCGAGATCTCGACCATGACGATTTCGTATGGTCACGGCCTGTCGGCCAGCCCGATGCACCTGGCCGCGGCCTATGCCACCATTGCCAACGGGGGCTATCGGGTGCGTCCCACGCTGATGGCGGGGGGCGGTCAGCGCGGCGAGCGGGTGGTATCGGCCGAAACATCGCGCGCGATGCGGTCGATGCTGCGTCAGGTCGTGTCGCGCGGCACCGCCAGTTTCGGCGACGTGCCGGGCTATGCGGTGGGCGGCAAGACCGGCACCGCCGACAAGCCCAAGCCGACGGGCGGGTATTACGACGACAAGGTGATCGCCACCTTTGCCAGCGTCTTTCCCACCGATGATCCCGAATACGTCCTGGTCGTCACCCTGGACGAGCCCGAGGACATCACCGGACCCGAACCGCGCCGCACCGCCGGCTGGACCGCCGTGCCCGTCGCCGCCGAAATCATCCGCCGTGCAGCGCCTCTGTTGGGCCTGCGACCGGAGATTGAACAAAGCGCGGGCTTCGGGGTAACACTGACCTCGAACTGAGGGCGCGAGGGGCACATGGCCGGGCAAAGGGATACATCGCTGGCGGCACTGGGCCTGCGGGCACAGGGCGGGCGTGAGGCGGCGATTACCGGACTGGCCCTCGATAGCCGTGCGGTGCGCCCCGGCGACCTTTTCGCGGCCTTTGCGGGCACCAAGGTGCATGGCGCTGAGTTCATCCAATATGCCCTGCGCATGGGGGCCGTGGCCATTCTGACCGATGCCCAGGGCGCGCGCATCGCCGCCCCCGCGCTGGCGGGATCGTCCGCCGCCCTGGTGGTGGCCGAGGATCCGCGCGCGGCCTTTGCCGGGGCGGCGGCGCTGTGGTTCGCGGCGCAACCTGCGGTCATGGCCGCCGTGACCGGCACCAACGGCAAGACATCGGTCGCCAATTTCACCCGCCAGATCTGGACGTTGCTGGGCCACCAGGCCGCCAACCTGGGCACCACCGGGGTCGAGGGGGCCTATCAGGCGCCGCTGGCCCACACCACGCCCGACCCGCTGACGCTGCATCGGCTGCTGGCCGAAATGGCGGACGCGGGCGTGACCCACGCGGTGATGGAGGCCTCAAGCCACGGGTTGGCGCAGGCGCGGCTGGATGGGGTGGTGCTGCGCGCGGCGGGGTTCACCAATTTCACCCAGGACCACCTGGATTACCACGCCGATTTCGAGGCTTATTTCGCGGCCAAGGCCGGGCTGTTCGACCGCGTTCTGCCGCAGGATGGCCTCGCGGTGCTGAACCTCGACGATCCCAAGGGGCCGGTGATGGCCGGGATCGCGCGGGCCCGCGGCCAGCATGTCATCGGCGTCGGCCAGGCCCCCGAGGCCGACCTGCGGATCGTCGCGCAACGCTTTGACGCCACCGGGCAAGAGGTGCGCCTGAGTTGGCAGGGCGGGCAGGCGCATCAGGTGCGGCTGAACCTGATTGGCGGGTTCCAGGCCCAGAACGTCGCGCTGGCCGCGGGCCTGGCCATTGCCTGTGGCGAGGCGCCGGGCCAGGTGATGGACACCCTGGGCGATCTGGAGGGGGTGCGCGGGCGCATGCAACTGGCCGCGACCCGGGCCAATGGCGCGGCGGTGTTCGTCGATTACGCCCACACGCCCGACGCGCTGGCCACCGCCTTGCAGGCGCTGCGCCCGCATGTGATGGGCCGGATCGTCGTGGTTTTCGGCGCTGGCGGCGATCGCGACCGGGGCAAACGGCCGCTGATGGGGGCGGCGGCGGCCACCCATGCGGATGTTGCATTTGTGACAGACGACAACCCCAGATCCGAGGATCCCGCCACGATCCGCGCAGCAATCGTGCAAGCCTGCCCCGAGGCGATCGAGGTCGCCGACCGCGCCGAGGCGATCCTGCGCGGCGTCGATGCGCTGGGTCCGGGGGATGCGTTGTTGATCGCGGGCAAGGGCCATGAAACCGGGCAGATCGTCGGCGACGACATCTTTCCCTTTGATGACGTGGAACAGGCCAGCGTCGCGGTGGCCGCACTGGATGGGCGGGTGACATGAGCGTGCTTTGGACCGCGGCCCAGGCCGCCGAGGCGACCGGCGGGCGCGCCACCTGCGACTGGCAGGCGGGCGGCGTGTCGATCGACACCCGCAACCTGGTGCCCGGCGATCTGTTCGTGGCGCTGAGCGATCAGCGCGACGGCCATGATTTCGTCGCCGATGCCCTGGCGGGCGGCGCGGCGGCGGCGCTGGTGTCGCGCGTTCCGGGCGGCGTGGCGCCCGACGCGCCCCTGCTGATCGTGCCCGATGTTCTGGACGCGCTCGGCGCATTGGGCCGGGCCGGTCGGGCGCGCAGCCGGGCGCGGGTGATCGCGATCACCGGCTCTGTCGGCAAGACCTCGACCAAGGAGATGGTGCGCGCCGTTCTGGCCGGACAGGGCCGTGTGCATGCCGCCGAGGCCAGCTTCAACAACCATTGGGGGGTGCCGCTGACCTTGGCGCGGCTGCCAGCGGATGCCGATTTCGCGGTGATCGAGATCGGCATGAACCACCCCGGAGAGATCGCGCCGCTGGCCCGGATGACCCGGCCCCACGTGGCGCTGATCACCACCGTGGCCCCCGCCCACCTGGAGGCGTTCGACGACCTGGCCGGGATCGCGCGCGAAAAGGCCTCGATCTTCGAGGGGCTGGGGGAAGGCGGCGTCGCGGTCTATCCCTGTGACCTGCAGGTCAGCCCGATCCTGGCCGATGCCGCGCGGGCGGCGCGGGCCCGCGAGATCACCTTTGGCGCCGAAAAGAAGTGCGATTTCAATTTGGTGAAAGTCGATGTTCATCCCAACTCCACGGTGATCGAGGGGCAGGCCGAGGGTGCGCCGCTGTTGTTCAAGATCCGCAGCGCGGGGCGGCATTTCGCGATGAACGCGCTGGGTGTTCTGGCGGTGGCCGAGGCGCTGGGCATCGACCGCGCGGTGGCGGCCTGCGATCTGGGCGCCTGGGTGCCGCCGGCCGGGCGTGGCGCGCGGCTGCGCATTCCACTGGACGTGGTGGACGACCGCATGGCGCTGGAGGTGATAGACGACGCGTTCAACGCCAACCCCGCCTCGGTGGCCGCCGCGCTGGAGGTTCTGGCCGTCGCCGAGCCGCGCGATGGCGTCGGCCGGGTGGCGCATGGCCGTCGTATCGCGATCCTGGGCGACATGCTGGAACTGGGGCCCGACGAACAGGCGCTGCATGCCGCGCTGGCCGACCTGCCCGCGATGCGGCGCGTCGATGTGGTCCATTGCGTCGGGCCGCGAATGCGCGCGCTCTATTTCGCGCTGCCGATGGAACAGCGCGGCCAGTGGTTCGACACCGCCGCCCCGCTGACCCGCAAGGTGCACGGCCTGGTCGATGCCGGTGACGTGGTGTTGGTCAAGGGCTCCAAGGGCAGCCGGGTCTCGGCGGTGGTTGACGCCCTGCGCAATTTGGGACAAGCGGTCCCGACACAGGACGAGGACATGGGTTAATGCTCTATTGGCTGGCCGATCTTTCCGACGGGGGCGGGGCATTCAACCTGTTCCGATATATCACCTTTCGGGTGGGCGGGGCGTTCCTGACGGCGTTGATCTTTGGCTTTGTCTTTGGCAGGCCGTTGATCAACCTGTTGAAACGGCGCCAGAAAAATGGCCAACCCATCCGTGAGGACGGCCCCCAGGGCCATCTGGAGACCAAGGCAGGCACCCCCACAATGGGCGGGGTCCTGATCCTGGGGGCGTTGATCTTTTCGACACTTTTGTGGGCGCGGCTGGACACGGCCTATATCTGGATGCTGCTGTTCGTGACCCTGTCGTTCGGGGCCATCGGCTTTGCCGATGATTACGCCAAGGTGTCGCGCAACAACGCCAAGGGCGTGCCGGGACGGGTGCGGTTCGGGATCGGCCTGGCGATTGCCGGGCTGGCGGGCTATTGGGCGGCCTGCGTGCATCCCGATGAGCTGAGCTATCAACTGGCGCTGCCGGTGTTCAAGGACACCTTGATCAACCTGGGGGTCTTTTTCGTGCCCTTTGCGATGATCGTGATCGTGGGCGCGGCCAACGCGGTCAACCTGACCGACGGGCTGGACGGGCTGGCGATCATGCCGGTGATGATCGCGGCCGGCACGTTGGGGGTGATCGCCTATGCGGTGGGCCGGGTCGACTATTCCGAATATCTGGACGTGCATTACGTCCCCGGCACCGGCGAGATCCTGATTTTTACCGCCGGGTTGATCGGCGGGGGGCTGGGATTCCTGTGGTATAACGCCCCACCGGCGGCGGTTTTCATGGGCGATACCGGGTCTTTGGCGCTGGGTGGCGCGCTGGGCGCGATCGCCGTCGCGACCAAGCACGAGATCGTTTTGGCCATAGTTGGCGGGCTTTTCGTGGTCGAGGCGCTGAGCGTCATCATCCAGGTTGCCTACTTCAAGGCCACCGGCAAACGTGTGTTCCTTATGGCACCCATCCACCATCATTTCGAGAAGAAGGGATGGGCCGAACCGCAGATCGTGATAAGGTTCTGGATTATCAGCCTGATCCTTGCGCTGATCGGGCTTGCCACGCTGAAAGTGCGGTAACGGGGGAACAGGAGCGAAGAAGATGGAATATCGTGTCGTGGATGACAATTATGACTATCAGGAACCCGCAAAGGCATCGGCCACGCCGCGCCTGCACGCGGTGACCCCGAACGTGAACCTCAAGGAATGGGATGGCGTGCCGCCCTATGCGGTCGCGGCCTTTATCGGCTATCTGCTGGTGCTGGCGGTTCTGTTCTCTGACCAGGCGGTGCCCTATTGCCAGGCCAACTTTGCCCAGCCGCAGAACTGCGCGCCGCTGTTTGGCAAGGTGTTCCCGGTGATCATCGGTGCGATCTTGCTGGCCCCCGCGCTGGGCGGGGCCGTGCGGCGGATGGGGGGCGACAAGGCCACCGCGCTGATCTTCTCGTTCTGCGTCACGGTCGTGCCGCCGCTGATCCTGGGCCTGATCGTCTTGGGCTGAACGGCCTTTCGCGTTTCGTATTTGACGGTCCGGTGCGCCGGGCCGTCTTGCATCGCCCCGCCCGCCGGGGGCAAGCTTGCGCCAGGCGGTCAATGGGGTAGGGCATGATTCCGGTTCGCGGATATGACGGCGCGCGGGTCGCGGTTCTGGGGCTGGGCCGATCGGGCCTGTCCGCGGCGCGGGCGTTGCGCGCGGGTGGGGCGCAGGTTCTGGCCTGGGACGACAACGCACACGCGCGCGCTGCCGCCGAGGCCGCGGGGTTCACCCCCGTTGATCTGACCCGCCCCGCCGCGCTGGAGGGATGCGCCAGCCTGATCGTCAGCCCCGGCATCCCCCATCTTTACCCCGCGCCCAACCGCGTCGTCTCCGCCGCCTGGGCCGCCGGTGTGCCGGTCGACAACGATATCGGGCTGTTTTTCCGCGCCTTGGCCAGCCCCGAGTGGGAGTCGTTCGACAGCCCCCCCAAGGTGATCGCCGTCACCGGGTCCAACGGCAAATCGACAACCGCCGCGCTGATCCATCACGTGCTGGAGGCCGCGGGCCGCACCAGCCAGCTGGCGGGCAATATCGGCCGCGGTGTTCTGGACATCGACCCGCCGGGCGATGGCGGCGTCGTGGTGCTGGAGCTGTCCAGCTATCAGACCGACCTGGCCCGTGCGCTGACCCCCGATATCGCGGTTTTTACCAACCTTTCGCCCGATCACCTGGACCGCCATGGCGGGCTGGGGGGCTATTTCGCGGCCAAGCGGCGGCTCTTTGCCGAGGGCGGGCCGGATCGCGCGATCATCGGGGTGGACGAGGACGAGGGCCGGTTCCTGGCCAACCAGATGTCCGAAGGGGCCGCCGATGACCGGGTGATCCGCATCTCGGCGGGGGGCAAGCTGTCGGGGCCGGGCTGGTCGGTCTTTGCGCGCAAGGGCTTCTTGTCGGAATGGCGCAAGGGCCGCCAGGTCGGCAGCATCGATCTGCGGGCCATCCCCGGCCTGCCGGGCGCGCATAACCACCAGAACGCCTGCGCGGCCTATGCCGCGGCGCGCTGCCTGGGGATCGCGCCGAAACAGGTGGAACGGGCCTTCGCCGATTTCGCCGGTCTGCCGCACCGCAGCCAGCGCGTGGCCGAGGCGGGGGGCGTCAGCTTTGTCAACGACTCCAAGGCCACCAATGCCGCCAGCGCGGCGATGGCGCTGGCCGCGTTCACGGGCATCCGCTGGATCTGCGGCGGGCTGGAGAAAGAGGGCGGGCTGGACGCGCTGACCCCCTATCTGGGCAATGTCGCCAAGGCCTATGTCATCGGGCGCGAGGCCGCGGGCTTTGCCCTGCAACTGGGCGATCTGCCCCATGAGGTGTGCACCACCATGGCCCAGGCCGTGGCCCGCGCCGGGGCCGAGGCCGCGCCGGGCGAGGTGGTCCTGCTGGCCCCCGCCGCGGCCAGTTTCGACCAATATGACAGCTTCGAGCGGCGCGGAGAGGATTTCATCGCCGAGGTCGAGCGCCTGCTGAAGGGCTAGGCGCGCGCGGGCGCGGGCCCGTCCGGTCCGGCCGCGCCACTGCGGGGCCGCCGGGGCTATAGCCCCAGGGCCTGCCAGGTGTCGCGCAACATGCCCGCGCTGGCGGCCAGCGCGTCGCTTTCGGCCCGGTCCAGCGCCGGGGCAAGCGTCGCGGTGACGCCCTGCGCGCCCACCACCCGCGGCAGCGACAGGGCCACATCGTGCACCCCAGCGGCCTCGGGGGTGACGATCGACAGCGACAGCACCGCCTGTTCGTCGCGTGCGATGGCCCGCACGATCCGCGCCAGGCCCGCCCCGATGCCGTAATTCGTGGCCCCCTTGCCCGCGATGATCCGATAGGCGGCCCCGCGCACCCCCTCGTCGATGCGCGCGCGCACCTCGTGGGTGATGGCCGCGCCCAATTGCGCCGCGACCGAGGGCAACGGCTCGGCCCCGACGCGCGCGGTGGACCAGGCCAAAACCTCGCTGTCGCCATGTTCGCCCAGCACATAGCCATGCACCGAATGGGCCGACAGGCCCAGATGCCCGGCCAGCAGGCTGCGAAACCGCGCGGTGTCCAGGATCGTGCCCGACCCGATCACCCGCCCCGCTGGCAGGCCCGACAGGCGCGTGGCCACATTGGTCATGATATCCACCGGGTTCGAGGCGACCAGCAGGATCGCCTCGGGGGCCGCCGCGCGCACCGCCCCCACCACCTGTTCGAACACCACCGCATTGCGAGAAAGCAGCGCCAGCCGGCTTTCGCCAGGTTTCTGCCCGACGCCCGCGGCCAGGATCACCACGCCCGCCCCGGCCAGCGCGGGATAATCGCCCGCCTCGACCACGGTGGACGAGGCAAAGGGCACCGCATGGGCGATGTCCTGGGCCTGGGCGGTGGCCAGGGCGGGGTCGCGGTCCACGAAAACGATGCGGCTGGCCGCGCCGGTCAGCGCCATCGCATAGCCCGCCGCGCTGCCTACCATGCCTGCGCCGACAATTCCGACTTTCATCCTGGTTCCCTTCGGGTTGGTGCGGGTCCGCTATACCACGCCGTGTGCGCAGTGGAGTCGTCGCATGGGTATTTTTCCCCGAAGATGCGGGCCGGGCGGTGTCGGTCGGGTCGGATTTTCACGGCTTTGACAGAAAATTCGGCGCACCGAAAAAAACAGTTGCGCCGACTCGTCTCCGGCCCTATCTGACCGATTCATAGACGCCAACGCACGCGCCTCTGGCCTGGATGGGTCACGTAGCGACGGTAACGTCTCCCTTGGAACTGAGCGGTCATATATGGCCGGGTCTATTGGAGATGACCATGTACGCTACGCAAGCCGATTTCATCGGCCGTTCCCTTGTGGAATCGCCCTCTCGTATTGACGCCTATATCCGGGCCCACACGTTCGACCGCCCCACGCTGGTGCTGGACACCGAGGCCGTGGCCGACCGCTTTCACGCGCTGCGCGCGGGGCTGGGCCGGGCCGCGATCCACTATGCCGTCAAGGCCAACCCGACCCGCGAGATCCTCGAGCGGCTGATCGGGCTGGGCTGTCATTTCGACGCCGCCTCGCGGGGCGAGGTCGAGCTGTGCCTGGGGCTGGGTGCCGCGCCGCACGCGATTTCGTTTGGCAACACGGTCAAGCGCGCCTCGGACATCGCCTTTGCGCACCAGGCGGGGCTGACGCTGTTCGCCGCCGATGCCGAGGAAGAGATCGACAAGATCGCCGCCCATGCCCCCGGCGCCGAGGTCTATATCCGCGTCATCGTCACCGCCTCTGAGGCCGATTGGCCGCTGAGCCGCAAGTTCGGCTGTGCGCCCGACAAGGTGCAGCCGTTGCTGGCGCGCGCCCGTGCGGCGGGGCTGCGCCCGGTGGGCCTGTCGTTCCATGTCGGCAGCCAGACCCGCGCGGCGCGGATGTGGGCGGCCACCCTGGACGAGGTGGCGGGCATCTGGCACGCGGCCCGCGCGGCGGGGTTCGATCTGGACCTGCTTAACATCGGCGGCGGTTTCCCGGCCTTTTATGGCGAGGAAGTGGACCCGTCGGCGCGCTATGCCGCCGACGTGATGGCGATGGTGCGCGCGCGGTTCGGCGATGTGCCGCGCGTGATGGCCGAACCGGGCCGCGGGCTGGTGGCCGAGGCCGGCGCGATCGCCGCCGAGGTCATGCTGGTGTCGCGCAAGTCGGACAGCGACACGCACCGCTGGGTCTATCTGGACATCGGCAAGTTCTCGGGCCTGGCCGAAACCATGGACGAGGCGATCCGCTATCAGTTCGCCACCGCGCGCGATCACGAGGTGATGGGCCCGTGCATCCTGGCCGGTCCGTCCTGTGACAGCGCCGATGTGCTGTATGAAAAGCGGCCCGTGCACCTGCCGATGGGGCTGATGGCGGGCGACCGCGTGGTGATCCGCAATTGCGGGGCCTACACGTCGAGCTATTCGTCGGTCTGTTTCAACGGCTTTCCGCCGCTGGACGTGGTGGTGATCTAACCCCCGATCGGCGCCGAACCGCAGGCCCTGTCCCGATCGGGGCAGGGCCGTTTTGCAGGCTGGCGCGAGCCCTGCTTTGGCGTTACACTGTCAGGCAGACCCGGCAAACGGGCGCATTCTGAGGCAGTCGAGGCGGTGAATCCATGACGGAGATGGTCTATGGCACTGCGCCCATTCGGGCGGGTGATCCGGTGTTGCCACGGTGGTGGCGCATCGTGGACAAGTGGGCGATGTCCTGCATCCTGTTGCTCTTCGGTATCGGGCTCTTGCTGGGGCTTGCGGCCTCGCCGCCGCTGGCGGCCAAAAACGGGTTCGACGCCTTTCATTATGTACAGCGTCAGGCGGTGTTTGGCGGTCTGGCGATGACGGTGATGCTGATCACCTCGATGATGTCGCCCGACCTGGTGCGGCGTCTGGGGGTGCTGGGCTTTGTCGCGGCGTTCCTGGCGCTGATCTGCCTGCCGTTTCTGGGCACCGATTTCGGCAAGGGGGCGGTGCGGTGGTATTCGCTGGGCTTTGCCAGCGTTCAGCCGTCCGAGTTTCTCAAGCCCGGTTTCATCATCCTGGCGGCCTGGCTGATGGCCGCGGCGCAAGAGTTGGGCGGACCGCCGGGGCGGGGTATTTCGCTGACCGTGGCGCTGGTGGTCGTGGGCTTTCTGGCGATGCAGCCTGATTTCGGGCAGGCCGCGCTGATCCTCTTTGCCTGGGGCGTGATGTATTTCGTGGCCGGGGCGCCGTTCATGCTGTTGATCGGGATGGCTGGCGGGGTGGTCGCCGCGGGCACGCTGGCCTATCAGCAATCCGAGCATTTCGCCCGCCGCATCGACGGGTTCCTGTCACCCGAGATCGACCCGCGCACCCAGTTGG
Organism: Paracoccaceae bacterium; assembly: GCA_016938875.1. Taxonomy (GTDB): domain Bacteria; phylum Pseudomonadota; class Alphaproteobacteria; order Rhodobacterales; family Rhodobacteraceae; genus Rhodovulum. The sequence continues at coordinate 293,767 of JAFGTV010000008.1, read as the reverse complement.
GCTATGCAACCAACGCGATCCAGGAGGGCGGCTTTTTCGGCGTCGGCGTCGGTGAGGGGCAGGTCAAGTGGTCGCTGCCCGACGCCCATACCGATTTCATCATCGCCGTCGCGGCCGAGGAATACGGGCTGATCCTGGTTGCGGTGATCATCGCACTTTACTGCACCATCGTCGTGCGCGCGCTGATGCGGCTGATGCGCGAGCGGGACATGTTCATCCGACTGGCCGGCACCGGGCTGGCCTGCACCTTTGGGGTGCAGGCGCTGATCAACATGGGTGTTGCGGTGAAACTCTTGCCGGCCAAGGGCATGACGCTGCCCTTTGTCAGCTATGGCGGCTCCTCGCTGATCGCGGGGGGGATCACGGTGGGGATGCTCTTGGCGCTGACGCGGGTTCGGCCCCAGGGTGAGATCGGCGATATCCTGCGCCGCAGGGGGCGGGCATGAGCGCGCCTCTGCTGATCATTGCCGCCGGGGGCACCGGGGGGCACATGTTCCCGGCCCAGGCCCTGGCCGAGACGATGCTGGCGCGCGGCTGGCGGGTGAAGCTGTCGACCGATGCGCGCGGGGCGCGCTATGCGGGCGGGTTTCCCGCGCAGGTGCAGATCACACAGGTGGCCGCCGACAGCATGGGCCGCGGCGGGCCACTGGCGCGGATCGTGGCGCCGTTCCGGCTGGGTGTCGGGGTTCTGACGGCGTTGCTGGGGATGGTGCGCGACCGGCCCGCGGTGGTGGCGGGCTTTGGCGGCTATCCGTCCTTTCCCGCGCTCAGTGCGGCCATCGCGCTGAAGCTGCCGCGGATGATCCACGAACAAAACGGTGTGCTGGGGCAGGTGAACCGGCTTTATGCCAAGCGGGTGCATGCGGTGGCCTGCGGTACCTGGCCCACCGATCTGCCCGAAGGGGTCGAGGGGTTTCACGTCGGCAACCCGGTGCGCGCGGCGGTGCTGGAACGCGCCGGGGCCCCCTATATTCCGCCCGGTGACTACCCGATGAGCCTGGTCGCCATCGGCGGCAGCCAGGGCGCGCGCGCGCTGTCGGACAATGTGCCCGCCGCGGTGGCGTCGCTGCCGGACGCGATCCGGGCCAATCTGCGGGTGTCCCACCAGGCCCGGGCCGAGGATGTGGACCGCGTGGTCGCCGCCTATGCCCAGGCCGGGGTCGAGGCCCAGGTGCGCCCGTTCTTTGACGATATTTCCGCCCGCCTGGCCGAGGCGCAGCTGGTGATCTCGCGCGCCGGGGCCTCGTCGATCGCCGATATCTCGGTGATCGGGCGCCCGTCGATCCTGATCCCCTATCCCCATGCGACGGGCGATCACCAAAGCGCCAATGCCCGTGGCCTGGTCGAGGCCGGGGCGGCGATCCTGATCCCGGAATCGGCGCTGACCCCCGCGACGCTGGCCGAACAGATCGGCGCGGTGCTGGGCCATCCCGATGGCGCGATGCGGATGTGCCACGCGGCGCTGGCCTGCGGGCTGCCCGACGCGGCGGAGCGTCTGGCCGAGATCGTAGAGGCCCTGGGCGGAGAGGACAGGAAATGAACGCCGCAACGAAACTGCCGACCGATGTCGGCCCGATCCATTTCGTGGGCATCGGTGGCATTGGCATGTCGGGCATCGCCGAGGTGCTGTTGAACCTGGGCTACCGGGTGCAAGGCTCGGACCTGAAGGCCAGCAAGATCACCGACCGGCTGCACGCGTTGGGCGCCACCATTTTCGTGGGCCAGCGCGCCGAGAACCTGGAACATGCCGCAGTCGTGGTGATCTCTTCGGCGATCAAGCCGGGCAACCCGGAACTGGACGCCGCGCGGCTGATGGGTCTGCCGGTGGTGCGCCGGGCCGAGATGCTGGCCGAACTGATGCGGCTGAAATCCAACATCGCGGTGGCGGGCACCCATGGCAAGACGACCACCACGACGCTGGTCGCTGAACTGCTGGTGGCGGGCGGGATCGACCCCACGGTGATCAATGGCGGCATCATCCACGCCTATGGCTCGAACGCGCGGATGGGCGCGGGCGAGTGGATGGTGGTCGAGGCCGACGAGAGCGACGGCACCTTTAACCGGCTGCCCGCCACGATCGCCATCGTCACCAATATCGACCCCGAACACATGGAACATTGGGGCGATTTCGACGCCCTGCGTCAGGGGTTTTACGATTTCGTCTCGAATATCCCGTTCTATGGTCTGGCCGTGTGCTGCACCGACCACCCCGAGGTGCAGGCCCTGGTGGGCCGGGTGACGGACCGGCGCGTCGTGACCTTTGGCTTTAACGCCCAGGCCGATGTGCGCGCGGTGAACCTGACCTATCGGGCGGGCGTGGCGCATTTCGATATCGCGCTACAGGCTGAGGATATCGTGATCGAGGGCTGCACCCTGCCGATGCCGGGCGATCACAACGTCTCGAACGCGCTGGGGGCGGTCGCGGTCGCGCGTCACCTTGGCATGAAGGGCGACGAGATCCGCGCCGCGCTGGCCGGGTTCGGCGGTGTCAACCGTCGCTTTACCAAGGTCGGAGAGGTCGGCGGCGTCACCATCATCGACGATTACGGCCACCACCCGGTCGAGATTGCCGCGGTGCTGCGCGCCGCGCGCCAGGCCACCCGGGGCCGCGTGATCGCCGTGCATCAGCCGCACCGCTATACCCGGCTGCATTCCTTGTTCGAGGATTTCTGCACCTGTTTCAACGACGCCGATGTCGTGGCCATCGCCGAGGTCTTTGCCGCGGGAGAGGATCCGATCCCCGGCGCCGGGCGTGACGACCTGGTGGCCGGGCTGATCCGGCACGGTCACCGCGACGCGCGCGCGCTGTGCTGCGAGGACGACCTGGAGGCGCTGGTGCGCGAACAGGCCGGACCCGGCGACATGGTGGTCTGCCTGGGCGCCGGCACGATCAGCGCCTGGGCCAATAACCTGCCCCGGCGCCTTGGGGGCTAGGGGACGATGGCCGAGGCGCTGAAACGGCGGATCGGCCTGGGATTGCTCACCGCCTATGGCGTTGGGGTGATGATCGGCGCGGGCATCTATGTCATGGTGGGGGCGGTGGCCGGGGCCACGGGCATCTGGGCGCCGCTGGCCTTTCTGATCGCCGGGTTGATCGCCGCGCCCTCGGCGCTGTCCTATGCCGAACTGTCCACCCGCATCCCCGAGGCCGCTGGCGAGGCCGCGTTCATCCAGCAGGGGCTGGGCCTGCACGGGCTGTCGGTCGTGGTGGGGCTGGGCATCGTTCTGGCCGGGACCGTGTCGGCGGCGGCGGTGCTGCGCGGCGGTGCGGGCTATCTGGTGTCGGTGGTCGATCTGCCGCTGGGCGCGGCGATGATCGGCCTGGGCGTCGCGCTGGTCGCCGTTGCGGCCCTGGGCGTTCTGGAAAGCCTTGCGCTGGCGGCGGTATTCACGGTGATCGAATTGGCGGGGCTGGGCCTGGTGATCTGGGCCGGGGCCGGGGCCACGCCCGTTGCCGGCTGGTCCGCGCCGCCGCCGATCCCGCTGGCGGGGCTGGGGGTTGCGGCCGTGCTGGCGTTTTTCGCCTTTATCGGGTTCGAGGATATCGTCAACATGGCCGAAGAGGTCGGCCGCCCCGAGCGCACCCTGCCGCGCGCGATCCTGTTGTCGCTGGTCATCACCACCGTTGTTTACGCCGCCGTGTCGCTGGCCGCCGTGCGCGCGGTGCCCGCCGCCGACCTGGCCGCGACCCAGCGCCCGCTGGCGCTGGTTTGGGAACGCGCGACGGGCGGGAACGCCGATTTCCTGTCGCTGATCGCGGTGTTTGCGGCGCTGAACGGGGTGCTGGCGCAGATCGTCATGGCCGCGCGGGTGCTGTTCGGGCTGGGACGGCGGACGCGGTGGCTGGGCGTGTTCACCCATGCCCATGCCCGGCTGGGCACGCCGCTGCTGGCGACGCTGCTGGTGGGGGCGGCGGTGATCGCGGCGGCGCTGGCGCTGCCGGTGGCGGCCCTTGCGGGGGTGACCTCGGGGCTGCTCTTGACGGTGTTTGCGTTGGTCAACCTGTCGCTGATCGCGCTGAAGCGGCGCGCGCCAGAGGCCCCGTTCCGGGTGCCGGTCTGGGTGCCCTGGGCGGGTCTGGGCACGGCGCTGGGGGCGCTGGCTCTGGCGCTGGCGGGGGCGGTGGCATGAGCGGGTCGTTGATCCTGGCCAGCCTGTGGGCGCTGGCGGCGACCGGGGTGGCGCTGATGCCCTATCGGGTGCAGATCGCGCCGGGTCTGATGCTGTTGCTGGCTGCGCCGGGCGTGGTCGGCTGGATCGCGGTGCAGCACGGGACATGGGTCGCGGCACTGGGGCTGGTCGGTGTGCTGTCGATGTTTCGCAAGCCGTTGTGGGCGCTGATGCGTCGCGTGGGACGAAAGGAGGGAACGCGATGAGTTTATCCTTGGTTCTGGCCTGTCTTTGGGCGCTGGTCGCGGGGGCGGCAGGGGTCATGCCGGATCGGCATCACTGGCCCGCCGCCTATGGTCTGATCGCGGTGGGTATTCCGCTGCTGGGCTATGTGACGTTTCAGAACGGCCCGTTCTGGGGCTTGCTGGCGTTGGCCGCGGGGGCATCGGTGCTGCGCTGGCCGCTGATCTATCTGACCCGCTGGGCAACACGGCCCTGGCGCGGCCGGAACGAGGGCGAATGACCGGGCTGAGTATCCTTTTGGCCTATGCAAGCTGGGCGGCGGGCCCGTTGGTGGCCTATGCCGCGTTGACCCATGGGTTGCGGCGCGGCTGGCGTGGGTTCGCGGTGCTTTTCGCGGGGTATTCCGCCGGGGTCTGGCTGATCTGGGCGGCGGTGCAGGCCCAGGCCGGGGCGGGGGCGAACCTGCCGGTGGCGCCGCTTTCGGTGCTGGTGCCTTGGGCGGGCGTTGCGATCCTGTCGGGGCTGCTTTATGCGCTGGGCGCGGCAATCGGAGGCGGCGAATAACATGACCCAGATGCCCCAGGTCCGCGGCACCCTGACCGCGCACCGGCCCTTGGACGAGTTGACCTGGCTGCGGGTGGGCGGCCCGGCCGACTGGTTGTTTCAGCCCGCCGACCTGGAGGATCTGTGCGCCTTTCTGGCCGCGCTGCCGACCGAGGTGCCGGTCTTTCCCATGGGGGTCGGGTCCAACCTGATCGTGCGCGACGGCGGGGTGCGCGGCGTGGTGATCCGGCTGGGGCGCGGTTTCAACGCCATTGCGGTCGAGGGGACGCGCGTCACCGCCGGGGCGGCGGCGCTGGATGCCCATGTCGCCCGACGTGCCGCTGCCGCCGGGGTCGATCTGAGCTTTCTGCGCACCATTCCCGGCGCGATCGGCGGCGCGGTGCGGATGAACGCGGGCTGTTACGGCCGGTATGTGGCCGATCACCTGGTGGCTGCGCGCGCGGTGACGCGACAGGGCGCCGTGGTCAGCCTGACCCCGGCCGAGCTGGAGTTTGGCTATCGTCACAGCGAATTGCCCGCGGGTTGGGTGATCATCGAGGCGATATTCGAGGGGCCGACGGGCGATCCCGACACGCTGGAGGCGTTGATGGAGGCCCAGCTTGCCACCCGCGATGCCACCCAGCCGACCAAGGAGCGCAGCGCGGGGTCCACGTTCCGCAATCCCTCGGGGTTCAGTTCGACCGGGCAGGCCAATGATCACCACGATCTGAAGGCGTGGAAACTGATCGACCAGGCCGGCCTGCGCGGCGCCCGGCACGGCGGCGCGCAGATGTCGAAAAAGCATTCCAACTTCATGATCAACACCGGCACCGCCAGCGCCGCCGACCTGGAGGCGTTGGGCGAGGAAGTCCGAAAAAGGGTTTTTCAAAACACCGGAATACAGCTAGAGTGGGAAATCATGCGGGTCGGCGAAACGGCCCCGGAAAAATAATAAGCGAAAGGGGCCGTCCAAGGCCCTTGTTATGAGGCGGATCTCGTGGGCAAGTCGAGCAGGACAGCCCCCAAGGTTGCGGTATTGATGGGTGGCCCCTCGGCAGAGCGCGAGGTGTCCCTCGTCTCGGGGCGTGCATGCGCCACCGCCCTTCGGGGAGAAGGTTTCGAGGTGATCGAACTGGACGCCGGGCGTGACTTGCCCGCGCGGCTGGGCGATGCCCGGCCCGATGTCGTGTTCAACGCGCTGCATGGCCGCTGGGGCGAGGATGGCTGCGTCCAGGGCCTGCTGGAATGGCTGGGGCTGCCCTATACCCATTCGGGCGTGCTGGCCTCGGCGCTGGCGATGGACAAGCAACGCACCAAGGCGGCCTATCGCGCCGCCGGCCTGCCGGTGGTCGACAGTATCCTGGCCCCCGCCGCACAGGTGTCCGCGCGCCACGTCATGGCCCCCCCCTATGTCGTCAAACCCTATAACGAGGGCTCTTCGGTCGGCATCCATATCGTGCAGGAGGCCGCCAATACCCCGCCCTGCCTGGGCCCCGAAATGCCCCAGGTGGTGATGGTCGAGGCCTATGCGCCGGGGCGTGAGCTGACCACCACGGTGATGGGCGACCGGGCCCTGACGGTGACCGATATCCTGACCGACGGTTGGTATGATTACGACGCCAAATACACCACCGGCGGGTCGCGCCACGTCCTGCCCGCGGATCTGCCGCAAGAGGTGTTCCAGGCCTGTCTGGACCACGCGCTGGTGGCGCATGAGGTGCTGGGTTGCCGGGGCCTGAGCCGCACCGATTTCCGCTGGGACGCGGCGCGCGGCATCGACGGGCTGGTGCTGCTGGAAACCAATACCCAGCCGGGGATGACCCCCACCTCGCTGTCGCCTGAACAGGCGGCGCATTGCGGTATCTCGTTTGGGGCGCTGTGCCGCTGGATCGTGGAGGATGCCTCATGTGCGCGATGATGTCGTCGGCGCGGGATCCTGCGCCCTCTCGGTTGTCCTACCGCGCGCAGCGGTTGTGGTTGACCCCGCTGTTCCGCCGGGCATTGCTGCGTGGGGTGCCGCTGGTGGCGCTGATGGCGGTGCCGGTGGTCTGGCTGTCTGATGCCGACCGTCGCGAGGCGCTGCATGCCCAGATCGCAGAGATCCGCCGCCAGATCGAAACCCGGCCCGAATTCATGGTCACGCTGATGGCCGTCGATGGGGCCTCGGCCGAGGTGGACGAGGATATCCGCGAGGTGCTGCCGCTGGATTTCCCGGTCTCGTCCTTTGACCTGGACCTGGAAGAGATGCGCGCCACCGTGGCCGGGCTGGACGCGGTGAAATCGGCGCAGATGCGGATCCGTCCCGGCGGTGTCCTGGAATTGACGGTTCTGGAACGGGTGCCCGCCGTGGTGTGGCGCGGTGTCGATGGGCTGGAGCTGCTGGATGGCCAGGGCCACCGCGTCGCCCCGATCGCGGCCCGTGCCCAGCGTCCCGACCTGCCGCTGGTCGCGGGCGAGGGGGCCGATGCCGCGATCCCCGAGGCCCTGTCGCTGATCGCTGCCGCCGCCCCGATCGAGCGGCGCCTGCGCGGCGTGGTGCGCATCGGCGCGCGGCGCTGGGACGTGGTGCTGGATCGCGGCCAACGCATCTTGTTGCCCGAAACCGGCGCGATTGCCGCGCTGGAGCGGGTGATCGCGCTGACGCAGGTCTCGGACTTGCTGGCGCGCGACGTGACCACGGTGGACATGCGCAATCCCGTGCGGCCCACGGTGCGACTGGCGCCCGGCGCGGTCGAGGATCTCAGGCGGATAAGAAGACTTCAGGCAGGAGCAAGTAACGGATGACCGATCTCTACCAATCGCAACGGGCGATGCGGCGGGTGCGTAAACAGGCGATGGACCGGGGCGTGATCGCGATCCTGGACGTGGGCAGTTCCAAGATCGCCTGCCTGGTGCTGCGCTTTGACGGGATCGACCCGGCGGCTGCGGACGGGATCGGCGCGCTGGCCGGACAATCGCGGTTCCGGGTGATCGGGGCGGCGACGACCCGCTCGCGCGGTGTCCGCTTTGGCGAGATCAGCGGCATGCATGAGGCAGAGCGCGCGATCCGCACCGCCGTTCAGGCCGCGCAAAAGATGGCCAAGGTGCGCGTCGATCACGTGATCGCCTGCTTTTCGGGGGCCGATCCGCGCTCTTACGGGTTGGACGGGGCGGTGGACCTGGTCGATACCATGGTCACCGAGGCCGACGTGGCCCGCGTGCTGGCCGCCTGCGAGGTGCCCGACATCGGCCCGGGACGCGAGGTGCTGCATGCCCAGCCGGTGAATTTCGCGCTGGACCACCGCACCGGCCTGGGTGATCCGCGTGGCCAGATCGGTCACCGGCTGGCCTGCGACATGCACCTGCTCAGCGTGGGCGAGGGCGCGGTGCAGAACCTGGTGCATTGCATCCGGCGGTGCGACCTGGAACTGGCGGGGCTGGCCTCATCGGCCTACGCCGCCGGGATTTCCAGCCTGGTCGAGGATGAACAGGAACTGGGCGCGGCCTGTATCGACATCGGCGGTGGTGCGACCGGGATCTCGATCTTTATCAAGAAACACATGATCTATGCCGACAGCGTGCGCATGGGGGGCGATCATGTGAGCTCGGACATCTCCAAGGGCTTGCAGGTGCCGTTGACCGTGGCCGAACGGATCAAGACGCTGCATGGCGGTGTGGTGGCCACCGGCATGGATGATCGCGAGATGATCGACCTGGGCGGCGACAGTGGCGACTATGAGCGCGACACCCGCGCCGTCAGCCGGGCCGAGCTGATCGGCATCATGCGTCCGCGCGTCGAGGAAATCCTGGAGGATGTGCGCGCGCGGCTGGACGCCGCCGGGTTCGAGCATCTGCCCAGCCAGCAGATCGTGCTGACCGGCGGCGGCAGCCAGATCCCCGGCCTGGACGGGCTGGCCAGCCGTATCCTGGGCCAACAGGTGCGCCTGGGCCGGCCGCTGCGGGTGCAGGGTCTGCCGCAATCGGCCACGGGACCGGGATTCGCGGCCTCGGTCGGGCTGTGCCTGTTTGCCACACAACCCCAGGATGAATGGTGGGATTTCGACATCCCGACAGAGAGATATCCGGCGCGCTCGTTGAAACGAGCTGTGCGCTGGTTCAAGGAGAACTGGTGACCGCAACATATGGAGTCATCGGCGAAATCCCGCGGACTACCCTGTCAAACAGGGTAGATTTTGTGGGCATTCTTCGTTTTTTTCGTGACGATCCCGTGGGTGTTGCGTAGGATACCGCAATATTTAGGGGAAACACGCCCGGCGGGGCACAAGAAGACAGCAGGCGGACAGATCAATGACATTGAACCTTACGATGCCCGAGCAGGAAGAACTCAAGCCCCGTATCACGGTTTTCGGCGTGGGCGGTGCGGGCGGCAATGCCGTCAACAACATGATTGAAAAGCGCCTGGAGGGGGTCGAGTTCGTCGTGGCGAACACCGATGCCCAGGCGCTGCAACAGTCCAATTCCCAGGCCCGCATCCAGATGGGTGTGAGGGTCACCGAAGGGCTGGGCGCAGGCGCCCGTCCGCAGGTCGGGGCCGCCGCCGCCGAGGAAACCATCGAAGAGATCGTCGATCACCTGGCCGGCGCGCATATGTGCTTTATCACCGCGGGCATGGGCGGGGGCACCGGCACCGGGGCCGCGCCGATTATCGCCCAGGCTGCGCGCGAACTGGGGGTGCTGACCGTCGGTGTCGTCACCAAGCCGTTCCAGTTCGAGGGCGCCAAGCGGATGCGCCAGGCCGAGGAGGGCGTCGAGGCCCTACAAAAGGTCGTCGATACGCTGATCATCATTCCCAACCAGAACCTGTTCCGGCTGGCCAATGAGAAAACCACCTTCACCGAGGCGTTCTCGATGGCCGACGACGTGCTCTACCAGGGCGTCAAGGGCGTGACCGACCTGATGGTGCGCCCGGGCCTGATCAACCTCGACTTCGCCGACGTGCGCGCGGTGATGGACGAGATGGGCAAGGCGATGATGGGCACCGGCGAGGCCACCGGCGAGGATCGCGCGATCCAGGCCGCCGAAAAGGCGATCGCCAACCCGCTCCTGGATGAAATCAGCCTGCACGGGGCGCGTGGTGTGCTGATCAACATCACCGGCGGCTATGACCTGACCCTGTTCGAACTGGACGAGGCCGCCAACCGCATCCGCGACGTTGTCGACCAGGATGCCAACATCATCGTCGGCTCGACGCTGGACCCGGACATGGAGGGGGCGATGCGCGTCTCTGTCGTGGCCACCGGCATCGACGCGGGCGAGAGCGTGATGGAAACCCCGGTGCCGCGCCGCCCGATGCGCGAGCCGCTGGTGCGTCCGCAGGCCGTCGAGGAACCCGCCCAGCCGGTCGCCGAACCGGCCCCCGCCGCCGCCTACGAGGCCGTGGCAGAGGCCCCGGCCGAAGAGCCCACGCTGTTTGGTGGGTTCGATCCGGCCGCTGCCGCCGAGCAGGCCGACGATTTTGCCGATCTGGCCGATGACGATCTGCCGCCGCCGGCCTACCAGGCCGCCGAAGAGGTCGAGCCCGAGGTGTTCGTCGCGCCCAAGCCGCGCTCGCCCGGCTCTCCGTCGCCCGAGGCGATGCAGCGGCTGCGCGATGCCGTCAGCAAGGCGCCGCGCCAGAATTCGGCCGCGGCCCTGGCCCAGGGCGGCGCCCCCGCCAGCGATGAGGCCCGTGGCGACAAGGGCCGCTTTGGCATCGGGTCGCTCATCAACCGGATGTCCGGCCACGCCGATCCCGCGCCGCAACCGGCGCGCCAGCAGCCCCCGCTGCACGGTCGCGGCCCGGTGATGCAGCACGAAGAGGACGAGATGGACCCCGAGCAGGAGCGCATCGAAATCCCTGCCTTCCTGCGGCGCCAGGCGAACTGATCAAGGCGACATATGCGATTGCAGGGGGCCGGTTTCGCACCGGCCCCGTTGCATTTTGGGGCCGCGCCGCGCCCTGCGCGCGCAGCCCATCGGGGCCCACGGATCGGATCGCGGGTCTTTTCGGGATAGTCCTTTGTGACGCGAAGTATCCCGGGCGGACGAAAAATTTGGCAAAAACATGTTTAAACAAGGGGTTGGGCTGTTGGCAGAATCTTGCCGATAGGACCTGGGGGATGTTTCAGGCCGTTACAAAGATTGAGTTGAGTGCAAAGCCCTTAGGACTTAGATCAAATGAGCCGGACCGAACGAAGTCCGGTTCAACCGAGCAGGTGGCAGTTGCAGACGACTCTGAAATCCTCGATCGCGTTTACCGGCACGGGCCTTCACACCGGGCGCGCCGTGCGCATGGTGGTGCATCCGGCCTCTGCCGAATATGGCATCTGGTTTCGTCGTACCGACCTGGACGGCCCCGACGCGCTGATCCCGGCGCGCTGGGATGTGGTCACGCCCTCGCGGCTGTGCACCCGTCTGGCCAATGACCGCGCCGAGGTTTCGACCGTCGAACACATCATGGCCGCGCTGGCCGGCTGTGGCATTCAGAACGCCCTGATCGAGATTGACGGCCCCGAGGTTCCGATCATGGACGGCAGTGCCGCGCCTTTTGTCGCGGGCTTTCTGTCGCGCGGGCTGCGCGAGTTGGCCGCCCCGGTGCGCGCGCTGCGGATCCTGGAACCCATCGAGGTGCGCGAGGGCGACGCCATCGCCAGCCTGACGCCGGCCGATATGCTGGAAATCGACTTTCACATCGACTTTGACGATGCCGCCATCGGCCGTCAGGACAAACGCCTGAACATGGCCAACGGCACCTTTGTGCGCGAGCTGTGCGACAGCCGCACCTTTTGTCGCAACGCCGATGTCCAGGCGATGCGCGCCAATGGTTTGGCGCTGGGCGGCACCATGGAAAACGCTGTCGTGGTTGAGGGCGACAAGGTTCTCAGCCCCGGCGGGCTGCGTCACAGTGACGAGGCGGTACGCCACAAGATGCTGGATGCGCTGGGTGACCTGGCGCTGGCCGGTGCGCCGATCCTGGGGCGCTATCACGGCCACCGCGCGGGTCACGCGCTGACCAACCGGCTGCTGCGCGCGATGTTCGCGCGTCCTGGATCGTTCCGCCTTGAAACCTGCTCGGACGGGCAGGCGGCGCGGCTGCCGGGGATCGGCGTTCACCACGGCGATCTCATGGCCGTTGCCTAAGCGTGCGGGTTTCCGCGCCAAAGGCGTTTTGCAGCGGATTTTTCTGTGCTAGGACAACCTCAGACGACCGCGCCAGGCGCAGGGTCGGGCATTTCAGGACGGGGTAGGGGGCACATGGTGAACGGCAGCATGCGCATTCGGCTAGTGGGGGCGCTTTCGGTGCTGGCGCTTGTGGCGTCCTGCGGGAGCATCGGGTCCAGGCGCGAGCCGGTGCTGGACGATCTGACCGCCCAGCAGATCTATAACAAGGCCGAGTACGAGCTGGAAAACAGCAAGAAGGCCGAAGAGGCCGCGCGCCTGTTCGGCGAGGTTGAGCGGCTTTATCCCTACTCCGAACTGGCCAAGCGCGCGCTTATCATGCAGGCCTATGCCTATCACAAGGACCGCGATTACGAAAATGCGCGTGTCGCGGCGCAGCGCTATATCGACTTTTACCCCGCCGACGAGGATGCAGCCTATGCGCAGTATCTGTTGGCGCTGAGCTATTACGACCAGATCGACCTGGTCGGCCGCGACCAGGGCCTGACCTTTCAGGCGCTTCAGGCGCTGCGCACGGTGATCGAACGCTATCCCGACAGCGAATACGCCCAGTCCGCGATCCTGAAATTCGACCTGGCGTTCAACCACCTCGCCGCCAAGGAGATGGAGGTCGGCCGCTATTACCTCAAGCGCGGCCACTACACCGCCGGCATCAACCGGTTCCGCGTCGTGGTCGAGGATTTCCAGACCACCAGCCATACCGCCGAGGCGCTGTATCGCCTGATCGAATGCTACCTGGCGCTTGGCCTCGACCAAGAGGCGCAGACCGCCGGTGCGATCCTGGGCTACAACTTCCAGGGTACCGATTGGTACAAGGACGGCTTTGACCTGCTCCAGGGGCAGGGACTGGCCCCCGAGGCCAAGGGAACCGGCTGGCTGCGCACGGTCTATCGTCAGATGATCAAGGGCGAATGGCTCTAGGCCGATCGCGGGGGACAACCTGAATGCTGCGCAGTCTCGACATCCGGGACATGCTGATCATCGACCGTCTGGAACTGTCGTTTCAGCCTGGACTCAACGTGTTGACCGGCGAAACCGGGGCGGGCAAATCGATCCTGCTGGACGCGCTGGGGTTCGTGCTGGGCTGGCGGGGACGCGCCGAACTGGTGCGCAGTGGTGCGGCCCAGGGCGAGGTGACGGCGGTGTTCGACCTGCCCGCCGGACACGCCGCCCACGCCGTGCTGACCGAGGCCGGCCTGCCCATCGGCGACGAGCTGATCCTGCGCCGCGTCAACACCACCGAGGGGCGCAAGACCGCCTGGGTCAACGACCGCCGCGCCTCGGGCGAGGTGCTGCGCGCGCTGTCGGACTGCTTGGTGGAACTGCACGGCCAACAGGACGACCGGGGACTGCTGAACCCGCGCGGGCACCGGGTGCTGCTGGATGCCTTTGGCGGTCTGGACGCGCCGCGCGATGCGGTGCGCAGCGCCTGGCGCGCCCGCGCCCGTTCCGAGTCCGCCCTGGCCACCGCCCAGGAACGCCTGGACGCCCTGCGCAGCGAAGAGGATTTTCTGCGCCACGCCGTGGCCGAACTCGACGCGCTGGCCCCCCAGCCCGGCGAAGAGGCAGAGCTGGACGCGCGCCGTCGCACCATGCAGGCCGCCGACCGCATCCGCGAGGATATCCTGCGCGCGCACGCCGCCCTGGGATCCGCCGAAGGGGCCGAGGGACGGATGGGCGACGCGCTGCGCTGGCTCGAAGGGGCGGCGGATCGCGCCGAGGGACGCCTGGACGGGGCGCTGGCCGCGCTGTCGCGCGCGCTGGTCGAACTGGGCGAGGCCACCCAAGGTGTCGAGGAGTGCATCGAGGCGCTGGATTTCGATCCCGCCGCGCTGGAAAACACCGAGGAACGGCTGTTCGCCATTCGGGCGCTGGCGCGCAAGCATGACGTGCTGCCCGATGATCTGGGCGATTTCGCCGACGGGCTGCGCGCCCGTCTGGGCGCGCTGGACGCGGGCGCGGACGACCTGGCCCAGCTGCGCCGGGACCGCGACGCGGCGGTGGCGGCCTATGACAGCGCGGCGCAGGCGCTGGGGGCGGCCCGGCGCGCGGCGGCGGAACGGCTGGACGCGGCGATGGCGGGCGAACTGGCCCCGTTGAAAATGGAACGCGCGGTCTTTGCCACCGAGATCACCGCCACCGACCCCGGCCCCGATGGCCGCGACGCGGTGGCCTTCTCGGTGGCCACCAACCCCGGCGCCCCGGCAGGTCCGCTGAACAAGATCGCCTCGGGCGGCGAGCTGTCGCGCTTCTTGCTGGCGCTCAAGGTCTGCCTGGCGCGCGGCGCCAGCCCGGTGACGATGATCTTTGACGAGATCGACCGCGGCGTGGGCGGCGCCACGGCCGACGCGGTGGGCCGCCGCCTGGCCGCGCTGAGCCAAACCGCCCAGGTGCTGGTCGTCACCCATTCGCCCCAGGTCGCGGCGCAGGGCGATCACCACTGGCGGGTGGAAAAACGGGTAGAGGCGGGCATGACGCTGTCCACCGTGACCCCGCTCGACGCTGCCGCGCGGGTCGATGAGATCGCCCGCATGCTGTCGGGCGACACCATCACCGATGCGGCCCGCGCCGCCGCGCGCACCCTGCTGGCCGGCTAGGGCGCGCGCCCCTTCTCTTCTTCTGGGTTCAAATATCCAAATCCGCACCGGGCCACAGGCCTGGCCCCTGATACGGGTGCCCGGCGGTCCCACCGGGGGTGGCCGCGATCCTTGCCGTTATCCTTGCCGCACCAGCTTGCCGGGGTTCATCAGCCCCTGGGGGTCCAGCGCGTGCTTGATCTGGCCCATCACGTCCCAGGCCGCGCCATGCTCGGCCTCCATATAGCCCAGCTTGCCCATGCCGATCCCATGCTCGCCCGTGACCGTGCCGCCCAGGTGCAAGGCGCGCTCGACCATCCGGTGCGACAGCGCCTTGGCCTCGTCCAACTCGGCCGCGTTGCCCGGCTCGACCAGCAGGATGGCGTGGAAATTGCCGTCGCCCACATGGCCCAGGATCGGTCCGGGGATCGTGGCGCGGGCGATATCGGCGCGGGTTTCCTCGACCGCCTCGGCCAGGCGCGAGATCGGCACACACAGGTCCGTCACCAGCGCGGTCGCGCCCGGACGCAGCCCCAGGCAGGCGTAATAGGCATTGTGGCGCAGGGTCCACAGCGCGTTGCGCTCTTCGGGACGGGCGGACCACTGGAACCCCTTGCCGCCGTTCTCGGCCACCAGCATGCCAAAGTTTTCCGCCTGTTCCGCCACCCCGGTGTCAGAGCCGTGAAACTCGACCATCAGGTGCGGTTGCTCGGGCATGTCGGCCCCGGCATAGGCGTTGAAGGCGGCGGCGGTGGCGCCGTCCACGAACTCGATCCGGGCCATCGGGATGCCCATCTGGATGGTCTGGATCACGGTTTCGACCGCCGGGCCGATGGCGTCAAAGGCACAGATCGCGGCCGACACGGCCTCGGGCTGGCCCTGCAGTTTCAGCGTCAGTTCGGTGATCAGCCCCAGCGTGCCCTCGGCCCCGACGAACAGGCCGGTCAGGTCATAGCCGGCGGCGGATTTGCGCGCCCGCGTGCCGGTGCGGATCACCCGGCCATCGGCCAGCACGACCTCCAGCCCCAGCACGTTGTCGCGCATCGTGCCATAGCGCACCGCCGTGGTGCCCGAGGCGCGGGTCGAGGCCATGCCGCCCAGGCTGGCATTGGCGCCCGGATCGACCGGAAAGAACAGGCCCGTCGCGCGCAGCTCGCGGTTCAACTCTTCGCGGGTCAGGCCGGGCTGGACGACCACGTCCATGTCCTCGGGGTGGACCGACAGCACCCGGTTCATCCGGCTGAAATCCACCGTGACGCCGCCATGCGCCGCCAGGGCGTGCCCCTCCAGCGAAGTGCCCGCGCCCCAGCCGACCAGTGGAACGCCCTCGGCCGCGCAGACCCGGACGATCTCGGCCACCTCGCGGGTGGTTTCGGGATAGGCGACCGCATCGGGGGGCAGGGCCGGGAAATAGGTCTCGTTGCGCCCGTGCAAGGCCAGATCGGACTTGGACCGGCTCAGCCGATCGCCTAGGATTTTCTCAAGCGCGGTCAGGGCTTCGGGGATGGGCATCGGCGGCCTCCTTGCAGTGCGTGCACCGCCGGGCACCCTAGGCCAGACGGGCGGCGGGGGAAAGCCCGACGCGCAAGGCCCGGCAAAAAGAGGCACATTGCCGTGAGCAGGCAGGCAAAAGGGCATATCGGTACGGGGATCGAGCATGCCCGTCTGCGGCTGCGCACCGCCTGGGGCGTGCTGCGGATGCGCGGGCCCAGCCAGGTGCAATTCTGGTTCATCGCCCTGGTGATCGGCATCGCGGCGGGCTTTGCCGCGCTGGGGTTCCGGCTGGGTATCGACGCGCTGCAACGCACGCTTTACGGGGTGCGCGATCCGCACCGGATGCATTCCTATGCCGAAACGCTGGCCTGGTACTGGGTGCTGGCGATCCCGGTCCTGGGCGGGCTGGTGGTGGGGTTGATCCTGCACCGCTTTACCGATGACGGGCGCGCGCGCTCGGTCGCGGATGTGATCGAGGGGGCGGCGCTGAACGAGGGCCGGGTCGAACAAAAGGCCGGGCTGGCCTCGGCGCTGGCCTCGCTGATCACGCTGTCGTCGGGCGGGTCCACCGGGCGCGAGGGGCCAGTGGTGCATATGGCGGCGGTGATGTCGTCGTGGATTTCGACGCGGATCCGCGCCGACGGGATCACCGGGCGCGACCTGCTGGGCTGTGCGGTGGCCGGCGCGGTGTCGGCCTCGTTCAACGCGCCGATTGCCGGGGCGCTTTTCGCGCTGGAGGTGGTGCTGCGCCATTTCGCGGTCCATGCCTTTGCGCCGATCACCATTGCGGCGGTGTCGGGCACGGTGATCAACCGGCTGGAATTCGGCGGCGTCACCGAATTCATCCTGCCGCAAGAGGGGCGGCTGGATTTCTATGTCGAACTGCCCGCCTTTCTGCTGCTGGGGCTATTGTGCGGTCTGGTCGCGGTGATCCTGATGCGCGGCATTTTCTGGGCCGAGGATGCGGGCGGCTGGGTGGCGCGCGTTACCCACATGCCGGGCTGGTTGCGCCCGGCGGTGGCCGGGCTGGGGCTGGGTGCGTTGGCGATCTATTTTCCGCATATCATCGGCGTCGGCTACGAGACGACCTCGGCGGCGCTGACCGGCGGGCTTTTGTTCCATGAGGCGGTGGTGTTTGCGGTGCTCAAATGCGTGGCGGTGGGGCTGACCATGGCCGGGCGGATGGGCGGCGGCGTGTTCTCCCCCTCGTTGATGGTGGGGGCGTTGACCGGGCTGGCCTTCGGGATCGTGGCCACCGCCGCCCTGCCCGAGGTATCGGGGGCAGAGACGCTCTATGCGCTGGCGGGGATGGGGGCGGTGACGGCGGCCGTGCTGGGCGCGCCGATCTCGACCACGCTGATCGTGTTCGAGCTGACCGGTGACTGGCAGACCGGGTTGGCGGTGATGGTGGCGGTGTCGATGTCCACCGCCCTGGCCAGCGGGCTGGTGGATCGCTCATTCTTTCTGACCCAGTTGGAACGGCGCGGGCGGCATGTCGCGGCCGGACCCCAGGCCTATTTGCTATCGGTGTTTTCCGCCGCGGTCCTGATGCGCGGCAAGGACAGCCCCCAGGCCGCCTCGCGCGAGGCCTGCCTGGAATTGATCTCGCAAGGGGTGATGCTGTCGCCCGACGCCACCCTGGAAGAGGCGATGCCCCGGTTCGAGACCTGGGGCCACAGCTTTATCCCCGTGGCCGCCCCCGACCCCGAGGGGGGCGAGCCGGTTCTGATGGGGGCCCTGTTTCATGTCGATGCGCTGCGCGCCTATACCCGCGCGCTGGCCCTGACCGCCGCCGAAGAGCATTCCTGAGCGCAACCGCCCCGGGGCGCGATCAAAGCTGTTCGACCGTCACCTTGTCGGCGTCAAAGGCCAGGTGGCCCGCGATCTTTTCCATCCCGGCCTTGGGCGTTTCATAGCACCAGGCGGCATCGGGGATGTCATAGCTTTTCGCGCGCAGGGTGAAATAGCTGGCCTCGCCCTTGCGCGGGCAGGTGGTGCGGCTGTCCGAGGGGTCGAGGAAGGCCATGCCGACATCGCCGCGCGGAAAATAGATCACCGGCGCGGCGTCCCCTTCGGTCAGTTCCAGGGCATTGCGGCTTTCGGCGATCACGGCGCCGCCGGCCCGGACCACCCAGGCGCCTTCGGCCTTGTGGATCGTGGTGTGCTCGGTCATGCGTCTCTCCCTCGGCGAAAGTTGTCGACAGGTCTTGGTGTGTTCTGTGGCATGAACCGGCTGGATTTGTCCAGCGCGGCCCGGGACTATAGCGCGGCCGTGGCCGCAGCCAGCCAGGCGCGGGCCGGCGGTGTGACCAGCGGCGCGATGCGCGCGGCGACCTCGGCGTGATAGCGGTTCAGCCAGTCGCGTTCGCCCTCGTCCAGCAGGTCGGGCACGATCAGGCGGCGGTCGATGGGTACCCAGGTCAGGGTTTCAAAGGCCAGCATGTCGCGCGCATCCGCCCCCGCCAGGTCCGGCGCCGGTTGCACCACGATCAGGTTTTCGATGCGGATGCCAAAGGCCCCCTCGCGGTAATAGCCCGGCTCGTTCGACAGGATCATACCCGGTTCCAGCGCCACCGTCGAGGCGCGCGAGATCCGCTGTGGCCCCTCGTGCACGCACAGATAGGTGCCCACCCCGTGGCCCGTGCCATGGTCGTAATCCTGCCCCGCCAGCCACAGCGGATAGCGCGCCAGCGCATCCAGGTCGCGCCCGGCCAGCCCCTTGGGGAAGCGGGCGCGCGAAATGGCGATCATGCCCTTGAGCACACGGGTAAAGGCAGGGCGCGCGGCGTCGGGGGGCGGTCCCACGGCGATGGTGCGGGTGATGTCGGTGGTGCCATCCAGATACTGCCCGCCGGAATCCACCAGCAACACCTCGCCAGGGCGCACGGTGCGGTTGGTGTCTTGGCTGACGCGGTAATGCACGATGGCACCGTTCGGCCCGGCCCCGGCGATGGTGTCAAAGCTGATGTCGCGTAACGCGCCGGTGGCGGCGCGAAACCCCTCCAGCCGCTGGACCACGTCGATCTCGGTCAGGGTGCCGCCGGGTGCTTCGGCGTCCAGCCAGGCCAGGAATTCGACCATCGCGGCCCCGTCGCGCAGATGCGCGGCGCGGGTGCCGTCCAGTTCGGCGGGGGATTTGCGCGCCTTGGGCAGGATGCAGGGATCCTCGGCGCGGGCGATGTCGATGCCCGCCTCTTCCAACTGGCGCAGAACCCACAGCGGCGCGCTGGCCGGATCCACGCGCACCGGGCCGACCAGGCTGCGCAGCCCGGGACCAAAGGCGGCGTCCGGGCGCAGCGTGACCTCTGCGCCCAGATGGGTGCGCAGATCCGCGCCGATCTTGGCGGGATCGGCGAAAAGCGTCACGCGGGCGTCGTCATGCAGCACCGCAAAGGCATGGGGCACGGGGTTGCGGGGAATGTCGGCGCCGCGGATGTTCAGCAGCCAGGCGATGGAATCGGGCAGGGTCAGCACCGCCGCGCGATGCCCCGCCGCGCGCAGCGTCGCGGCGATGCGGGCGCGCTTCTCGGCATGGGACTCGCCGGCCAGTGCCTCGGGATAGGGGGTGATGGCGCCGGTGGGCGGGGCGGGCTGGTCGGCCCAGATGCGGTCGATCTGGTTCTCGACCTCGCGCAGGGTGATCTGCGTGCCCTCCAGCGCCGCGCGCAGGGCGTCCAGCTGTTCGGGGACGTGCAGCATCGGGTCGATCCCGACTGCGCCGCCCTGGGGCAGGGTTTGCGTCAGCCACTCGGCCAGGGAGGTTTCAGGCCAGGGCACGGGCGTGAAATGGGCCAGGTCGACCTGGGCCTTGACCTGCACCCGGTAGCGCCCGTCGATGAACACCCCGGCCTGGTCCATCAGCACGCAGGCAAACCCCGCCGATCCGGTGAACCCGGTCAGCCAGGCCAGCCGGTCGTCATGGGGGGCGACGTATTCGCCCTGGTGGGCATCGGCACGCGGCACCACGAACCCCGCCAATCCCTGCTGCGCCATCTGTGCGCGCAGCCGGGCCAGGCGCGGCGGGCCGTCCTGGGGGCGGGTGGGGCTGTCAAAGCTCTGGAACATCAGCTGGCTTTCTTGATGCCGATCATCCGGGCGCGGGCGCGGGGATCCTTGTCGAACAGGCCGGCCAGTTGTTCGGTCATCGCGCCGGCCAGTTGCTCGACATCGGTGATCGTTACGGCGCGCTGGTAATAGCGTGTCACGTCATGGCCGATGCCGATGGCGATCAGCTCGACCGCCTTGCGCCGCTCGACCATGGCGATCACGTCGCGCAGGTGCTTTTCCAGATAGTTTGCGGTGTTGACCGACAGGGTGGAATCGTCGACCGGCGCCCCGTCCGAGATCACCATCAGGATCTTGCGCGCCTCGGGGCGCGCCATCATCCGCCGATGCGCCCATTCCAGCGCCTCGCCATCAATGTTTTCCTTGAGCAGCCCCTCTTTCATCATCAGGCCAAGGTTCGCCCGGGCCCGCCGCCACGGCGCGTCGGCGGATTTATAGATGATGTGGCGCAGATCGTTCAGCCGTCCCGGGGCCTGGGCGCGCCCCTCGGCCAGCCAGCGTTCGCGGCTTTGGCCACCCTTCCAGGCGCGGGTGGTAAAACCCAGGATCTCGACCTTGACGTCGCAGCGTTCCAGCGTGCGGGCCAGCACATCGGCACAGATCGCCGCGATCGAGATCGGCCGCCCGCGCATGCTGCCCGAGTTGTCCAGCAAGAGCGTCACCACGGTGTCGCGAAACTCGGTATCCTTTTCGACCTTGAACGACAGCGGCGTCGTGGGGTTGGCCACGACCCGCGCCAGGCGGCCCGCGTCCAGGATCCCCTCTTCGAGGTCGAACTCCCACGAGCGGCTTTGCTGGGCCTGAAGGCGGCGTTGCAACTTGTTGGCCAGCCGCCCGACGGCACCCTTCAGCGGGTCGAGCTGTTGATCGAGATAGGCGCGCAGCCGTTCCAGTTCGGCCGGGTCGGCCAGGTCGGCGGCGGAAATCTCTTCGTCGAACTCGGGGCTGAACACCTTGTAGCCGGGATCGGCGTCCGAGGGGGCGGCGCCGGGCGGCGGTTCCAGCGGGGCCTCGCCCTCGGGCAGTTCGCTGTCCTCGCCCATCTCCATGTCGGCCATGTCATCTGCGCTGACCTGGGCCTGGGCGGCGTCCTGGCTGTCTTGTTGGTCCTGCTCGGGGCTGGCGTCGGTGTCGTCGCTGTCGGGCTGTTCTTCCTCGCCATAGCTTTCGGGCGCGTCGTCCTCGCTTTCGGCGTTCTGGTCCTGGGCGTCGTCATCCTCCATGTCCGGGTCGTCGCCCAGTTGGTCGGCATAGCCCAGATCGGAAATCACCTTGCGGGCCAACCGGGCAAAGGCGCCCTGATCGGCCAGCGCCTCGTCCAGCCCGTCCAGGGTGTCCGCGGCCTGTTCCTCGATGAACCCGCGCCAGAGCGACATGGCGTTGTCGGCGCCGGGCGGCAGTGCGCGGCCGGTGGCCAGGTGGCGCACCAGATAGCCCGCGGCGGCGGCAAGCGGCACGTCGCTGGCCTCGCGCGCGCCGGCATAGCCCTTGCGCGCGGCCTCGGCGGCGATCAGCGCGTCGATATTGCCCGCGGTGCCGGGCATGGCGCGCGCGCCCACGGCCTCGCACCGCGCGATTTCCATCGCCTCATAGAGCTCGCGCGCGATCTCGCCCGAGGGGCGATAGCGGGCATGCGTGGCATTATCGTGATACTTGTGGCGCAGCGCAAAGGCGTCGGCCGTGCCGCGCGCCAACAACACCTCGTCGCGGGTCATGCGGCGGCTGACCTGGGGCAGGCGCATCGCCTCGCCGGTCAGGGCCGAGGGGTCGATGGAATACGAGATCTCGATCTCGGGATCATCGGCAATGACCCGCGTGGCCTCGGCCAAGGCCTTCTTGAACGGATCGGCAGGGTTATCGGTCGGTTTGTTCATGCCGTTTTCGCGTCCAGCGCCCTGTTGCGTGTCTGGTTTCGATTATCCCGACCGGGGCCACGCGCGGGGCGCGCGCGCAGCCCTGGCGTTCGGCTCAGGCCAGGCTCTGGCTGGCCGCGCTTTCGGGCAGTTCCTCGTCAAAGAGGCGCTGATAGAACTCGGCCACGGTCTGGCGCTCCAGCTCGTCGCATTTGTTGAGGAAGGTCAGCCGGAACGCATAGCCCACGTCGCGGAAGATCTCGGCGTTCTGGGCCCAGGCGATCACCGTGCGCGGGCTCATCACCGTGGACAGATCGCCATTCATGAACGCGGTGCGCGTCAGGTCGGCCACCGTCACCATGTGGCCGATGGTCTTGCGGCCCTTGTCGGTGTTGTAATGCGGGCACTTGGCCAGCACGATCGCGGTTTCCGCGTCATGGCTGAGATAGTTCAGCGTGGCCACCAGCGACCAGCGGTCCATCTGACCCTGGTTGATCTGCTGGGTGCCGTGATAAAGGCCCGTCGTGTCGCCCAGGCCCACCGTGTTGGCGGTGGCAAACAGCCGGAAGGACGGGTGCGGGGTGATCACCTCGTTCTGGTCCAGCAGCGTCAGCTTGCCGTCCACCTCCAGCACGCGCTGGATCACGAACATCACGTCGGCGCGGCCCGCGTCGTATTCGTCGAACACGATGGCACAGGGGTTGCGCAACGCCCAGGGCAGGATGCCCTCCTGGAACTCGGTGACCTGCTTGCCGTCCTTGAGCTTGATCGCGTCCTTGCCGATCAGGTCGATCCGGCTGATATGGCTGTCGAGGTTGACGCGCACACAGGGCCAGTTCAGCCGCGCGGCCACCTGTTCGATATGGGTCGATTTCCCGGTGCCGTGATAGCCCTGGATCATCACGCGGCGGTTGTGGGAAAAGCCCGCCAGGATCGCCAGCGTCGTGTCGGGGTCGAACTTGTAGGTGGGGTCGATGTCGGGCACCCGGTCGGTGCGCGCCTCGAAGCCCTTGACCACCATGTCCGTGTCGATCCCGAAGACCTCGCGCACCGAGATGTCCTCGGTGGGTTTTTGTGCGCTGTTCATCCTGTTTCCGTCTTTGTCTGCAATGGGTGTCGCACCCCCGGGGCGCTGTGGATGTAGTGGAACATATCACGGGGCCGTGCAAGGGGAAGGGGGGGCGGAGGCGGAACGCGCGGTCTGCCGAGGGCACTGCGACCAATTCGTATTTAGACAACTTACGAGATGACAGGCCCATCCGCAGCCGCTTAGGGTTGTGCCGGCCGCACGGGGGCGGTTGCGCATGAATTTGGCGCAGGCTCCTGGCCGGGGATGAGGGCATCAAGGAACATGTCGCTGGCTGATCAGTATCCAAGGTAACCAGTGCCATTGGCGACATTCGCGGGGGCGTTCCGTAACGGGGCGTGACCGCGGCACCCCGCCCGCCGACAACACGGCGGGCGGGGTGGTTTCGCCTGATCCTTGCGCCGGCCCGGGCCCCGGGCCGCATGTCCTCGGTCCCTTGCCAATCATGAGGCACGACGGCCCGCGGCAGCGGTGTGCGACAATACAGTCTCAGCGCGGCGATTTCCCAGATTGGCCCTTCTCGTGGTCGTTAACCCATGATTTACCTTCCCCGGGGTAACGGAAAATTGACTGGGGCAAGGACACTCATGTATTTGGAATGGATCGAAAAGTCGCGGCGGGCCGTCGTGTTTTTCCTGGGGATATTGCTGGCGGCGACCGTTCAGGCGGCTGCGCAGGCCAGCCCGCCCACGGTAGGCACATCCAGCACCGTTGGGGTCAATAGCGGCAATCCCTGGACGGTCTGTCGGGCGGACACCAATACCGCCTGGCTGGCCGCGAACGTCGCCGGCAACTACAACGCGGTCGCGGCCTGTGCCTCGGTCGGTTACAGCACGGTCACGGCGCAGGGCGGCACCTGCGGCACCGTGTGCGGGTATTGCGGGACTGTCGGGCGAGAGTATTACGATGGCTACGGGGGCAGCACGACCAGCATGACGTCTACCGTGCACTGGCAATGCGGTACCTTCGTGGGCGCTGGTGATACCGATGCGCCAACCGTCACGATCACCGGCGCACCGGCGGCGATTTCCGGCGCACAAAGTTTCACCGTCAGCGTGACGTTCTCTGAGAACGTGGTGAATTTCGCCCAGGGCGACGTCAACGTGACGGGGGGCAGCATCTCGGCCTTCAGCGGTTCCGATGACAGCTATAGCGTGACGATCGCGGCCACAGGCCTGGCGAATGTCACGATCGCGGTGCCCGCCGCCGTGGCCGAGGATGGCGCAGGCAATCCCAACGAGGCCGCCGTTCCCGTCACCGTGACGCTGGACATCCTGGAGCAGACCCAGCAACAGCGCGCGCGCTTTGCGCTGGACCGGGCGAATAACCTGCTGCGCAATCAGCCCGACCTCATCCCGTTCCTCAGCGGGCAGGGTTCGGGTCGCTTTGACGCCCAGGTCAGCCGTTCCAACGGGAACTTGGATGTCGCCACCTCTCCGGACAGTCCGTTTTGGGCGACGGTTTCGGCCAGCTGGTCGCAGACCGACGGGGCCGACCAAAGCTATCTGCTGGGCGCCCTGGGCATGCACTGGGCGCTGACGCCCGACTTTTACCTTGGCGGCATGGTGCAGATCGACCGGGCCGAGTGGGAGGATGGCGATGCCACGGTCGAAGGAAATGGCTGGCTGATTGGTCCTTATTTCCTGGCCCGTTTGCCCGAGCGCCCGCTCTATATCGAAGGGCGGCTGCTGTTCGGCGATTCCGATAACAAAATCTCGCCTTTGGGCACGTTTACCGACAGCTTCTCTTCGGACCGCATGTTGGCGCGGTTGAAGGTGGCCGGCGAGGTGCAGGGCAACGGGATCACCTATTTCCCCAACCTGGTTATCGGTCGCACCCGGGACAAGCAGGAGGGCTATACCGATGGCAACGGCGACCCGGTTTCGGCGCAAGAGGTGCGCTTGACCAATGTCTCTTACGGGATCGATTTTTCGATGCCCCAGGGACAGTCGCGCCTGTTCGGCGGGGTGTCCGGCATATGGACGGGCATCGACGGCAGTGGCACGGTCGAGGCCCTGGATGTGGCCTATGAGGGGATGCGCGCATCGGTGCGGCTGGGGGTCGATCACAGCTTTGACAGTGGCTCGTTGCTGCGGTTCGAGGGGTTCTTTGACGGCATCGGTGTGGCCGACTACTCGAACTACGGGGTCGAGCTGTCTTACCGCTTCGACTTCTGACACCAGGGGGCGCGCCGGTCTTGGCACACGGCGCGCCCTCGACATTGTGACATGCATCCGCACCAGCGCGATCCTATGATCGGGAAAAACGGGGGTTGCCATGAACCGACGCGATTTTCTGACATCCGCTGCCGCGCTTGCGCTGATCGCGCCCGCGGCCCGCGCCGCCGAAACCTACGAGGTCACCCGCACCGACGCCGAGTGGCGCGCGATGCTGAGCGATCTGGAATACAAGGTAATGCGCCGCGAGGGGACCGAGCGGGCCTTTACCAGCCCGTTGAACGATGAAAAGCGGGCCGGCGTGTTCAATTGCCGGGGCTGCGACCTGCCGCTTTACGATTCGGCGACGAAATTCGACAGCGGCACCGGCTGGCCCAGTTTCTGGCAGGCGCTGCCCGATGCCGTGGCGACCCGCGCCGATCGCAAACTGCTGATGCTGCGCACCGAGGTGCATTGCCGCCGCTGTGGCAGCCACCTGGGCCATGTGTTCGACGACGGCCCGCCGCCCACCGGAAAGCGGCACTGCATCAACGGGGTCAGCCTGCGGTTTGCACCCGCCGAGGGGGCCTGAGGCGTCCGCCATCCGTTGCGCCGTGTTGCGGGGGCGGGGCGGTTGGTCTGCCCCCCTTGGCCCACGCTGCGCGGCCCCACTGACCGCCCTTCCCTTTGCCCGATCACTCCGTCGCCGGGGTCCTCATGCGGCGCTCAGAACCAGACAGCAGACCTAGGGTCAGCGCGCGCGCCGGTGGCCCCCGCCCGTGTCGGGTTACCCCCAGGGCCTGTCCCCGGGCCCCGGCGCTACTTGAAGCTGCGGCTGTCCTTGATCTGATCCCAGGCCCAGACGACCTCTTGCAGGCGGTCCTCGTCGGCGCGGTTTCCGCCGTTCATGTCCGGGTGCAGATCCTTGACCAGGGACTTGTACTGCTTGCGGATCTCGGCCTTGGTCCAGTGGTCGTGCGCCTCGAGGATGTCCAGCGCCTTGCGCTCGGTCGGGGGCAGGCGGCGGGTGGCGGCGATGCCTTTGCCGGGGTTGCGCGTGGCGTTTTCGCCCAGCACCTGGTGCGGATCGTCGACGCCCAGACGGGCCCAGGCGCGCTGTTCCTCTTTGGTGCTGAACGGCTTAGTCTCGCGGCCCCAGACGCGGTCGCTGTCGATCTGGGCCTCGAATTCCTCTTCGGTGGTGCCGTGAAAGAAATTCCACTTCAGGTTGTATTCGCGCACATGGTCCCGGCAGAACCACAGGTATTCGTCCAGGTGGTCGGGGGATTTGGGCGCGCGGTATTGGCCCGCCTCCTGACAGCCGGGGTGTTCGCACTGGCGGTTCGATGTTTCGAACGCACCGGACATCCCGCGCTTGCCGCGCGTGCGCCGTTTTTTATCCGCCGACACCGAGATGTCGAACCCGAAGGGATCGGTTTTCGTCATGGCCTCCAACCTTTTCGACTCGGACGAGAGAGTTTAGAGGTTTGGTCACAGGAATGAAGGGGGCGCGTAGGAAAAATGAGCATAGGTGAGGAAATCCGCCAGCGGTTGCAAGAGGGTCTGGCGCCCACGCGGCTGGAAGTCGTGGACGACAGCGAGCGCCACCGCGGCCATTCCGGCTGGCGCGAGGGCGGAGAGACGCATTTCGTGGTCACCATCGCGGCGCCCTCCTTTGCCGGTCAGTCGCGGATTGCGCGCCACCGGGCGGTACATGCGGCGCTGGGCGCGGATCTGATGGACCGGATCCACGCGCTGGCCCTGACAATCGAAGGATGAGCTAGCCGTCCCGGTCGTCGGGCGCGGCAAGCGGGCGATCGGGGCGCGGCGGCAGGTCGCGCGCGGCGGGGCCCAGGTTGGGCGCGGGACCGCCCGGCGCGGGCCCGCTGGACGGGGCGGGCGCGGCGCGCCCTTCGGGGGCGGCGGCGGTTTGCACCTCGTCCGCGATGCGGTCGCGGCGAAAGATCAAGACGTTCTGATCGCGGGTGCCGCGCCCGGTCAGCCCCTGGCGTTGTTCGCAGGGCAGGGTGTCGGCCCGCAGATAGTCCCACCCCTCTCGGGCCATGTCGTTCAACAGCGCGCTCAGGGTCTGGGCAAACCGCTCGGGCGTGCCCTTCAGCCCGCGGTGCCGTTCGGCGCGGGTCGGGGCGGGCACGACCTTGTATTCAAAGCGCGACATCGCCGGTCAGCCCAGTTTCCGGGCGACGATCTCGTTCACCGCCTGGGGGTTGGCCTTGCCACCCGTGGCCTTGAGCACCTGGCCCACGAACCAGCCCGCCAGTTTCGGGTTGGCCTTGGCCTTTTCGACCTGGGCGGGGTTGGCGGCGATGATCTCGTCCACGACCTTTTCGATCGCGCCGGTGTCGGTAACCTGTTTCATGCCGCGCGCCGCCACGATCTCGGCCGGGTCGCCGCCCGCGGTATAGACGATCTCGAACAGCTCTTTGGCGATCTTGCCCGAGATGTCGCCGCCGGCGATCAAGTCGATGATGCCGCCCAGCTGGGCCGGGGTCACCGGGCTTGCGGTGATGTCGTGCTCTTCTTTCTTCAGCCGGCCGAACAGTTCGTTGATGACCCAGTTGGCGGCGATCTTGCCATCGCGGCCCTCGGCCACGGCCTCGAAATAGGCGGCCGAATCCACATCCGCCGTCAGCACGCCCGCATCGTATTCGGTCAGGCCGAACTGGGTGACAAAGCGGGCCTTTTTCTCGTCGGGCAGTTCGGGCAGGGACGCCTGGATGTCATCGACCCAGGCCTGTTCGATTTCCAGCGGCAGCAGGTCGGGGCAGGGGAAGTAGCGGTAATCATGCGCCTCTTCCTTGGAGCGCATCGAACGCGTCTCGCCCTTGTCGGGATCGTAAAGGCGGGTTTCCTGCACGATCTGGCCACCATCCTCCAGGATCGCGATCTGGCGCCGGGCCTCATACTCGATCGCGGCCTGGATAAAGCGCATCGAGTTCATGTTCTTGATCTCGCAGCGCGTGCCCAGATGCGAGAAATCCTGGGTTTCCTGGTATTTCTCATAGGCGCCGGGCGGGCAAACCGACACGTTCACGTCGGCGCGCAGGTTGCCGTTTTGCATGTTGCCGTCACAGGTGCCCAGGTAGCGCATGATCTGGCGCAGCTTGCCGACATAGGCGGCGGCCTCTTCGGGGCCACGAATGTCGGGGCGGCTGACGATCTCCATCAGGGCGACGCCGGTGCGGTTGAGATCGACAAAGGACATGTTGGGGTCCATGTCGTGAATGGATTTGCCCGCGTCCTGTTCCAGGTGGATGCGTTCGATCCGCACCCGGCGCGCCACGCCCGGCGCCATGTCGACGATCACCTCGCCCTCGCCCACGATGGGGTGGTAAAGCTGGCTGATCTGATAGCCTTGCGGCAGGTCGGGGTAAAAATAGTTCTTACGGTCAAAGGCCGAAAACAGGTTGATCCCCGCCTTTAGCCCCAACCCGGTGCGCACCGCCTGTTCCACGCAGAATTCATTGATCACCGGCAGCATGCCGGGCATCGCCGCATCCACGAAGGCCACGTTGGAATTGGGCTCGGCGCCGAACTGGGTCGAGGCGCCGGAAAAGAGCTTGGCCCTGGAGGCGACCTGGGCGTGGACCTCAAGGCCGATCACCAGTTCCCAATCGGCCTTGGCGCCGGAGATCACCTTGGGGGCGGGGGCTTCGAAGCTGAGATCGAGCATCGCAGGCATGGTCCTTCACGAGGGCTGGGTTGTCTGGCGTTCTAGGCCAGCGCCCGCAGGGGGGCAAGGCCCCGCGCGCGGGATGCCGCCGATCGGCGCGCGCTGCGCTTGTGCGCGGACGGGTTTGCCGCAATCCTGCGCAACCTGCTGCCACGAGGATATCCAATGACGCCGTTTGTAGCTCGCCTTGCCGTGCTGTTGCTGTGCCTGCCGGTCATGGCCTGTGGCGCCGGCACGTCATCGCGCGGTGACGATCCGGCCAACCGCCCCGTCATGCGCTGGGACAACCACCCCCAGGCCGCGACCTGGACCCGCGCCAGCCTGCGCGCGCTGTCGGGGCCGGGGGCCGCGCTGCCCGCGACGGTTCCCAATGACATCGCCGCCTGGTGCCCGGCCTATCCCAAGGCCTCTCCGGCCCAGCGCCGGGCGTTCTGGGCGGGGCTGTTTTCCGCGTTGGCGAAATACGAAAGCACCTGGAACCCGCGCGCCGTCGGCGGCGGTGGGCGCTATATCGGGCTGATGCAGATCTCGCCCGCCACGGCCCGCTATCACGGCTGTGCGGCGACCAGCCCCAAGGCGCTGAAGGATGGGGCGGCGAACCTGCGCTGTGCGATCCGCATCGCCGCCGCGTCGGTGCCGCGCGACGGGGTGGTTGCGGCTGGCGGCGGCGGTGTGGCGGCCGATTGGGGCCCGATGACCGTGGCCGAAAAACGCGAAGAGATCGCCGCCTGGACCCGTGCCCAGCCCTATTGCGGGGGCTAGGCCGCACCAGACCCCGCAGCGGGCCCCCGCAGCGGTCCAACCGCCCGAAAATGCGGCGTTTGCCGCACCGTCCGCCTTGCGGGTGGGATGCGCCATTGATATCTGCATGGATAATCCGATAGTTTTGATCGGACATTGCGCGCGAGGCAGGTTTGAACACCCCGACCCCCCGGCTGGAGATCAGCAATATCACCCGCACCTTTGCCGGTCGGCAGGTGGTCGATGACGTGTCGCTGCGGGTGATGCCGGGGCAGGTGACCTGCCTGCTGGGCCCCTCGGGCTGTGGCAAGTCCACGACGCTGCGCATCATCGCGGGTGTCGACATGCAGGATTCCGGCACCATCCATATCGACGGCGCGCTGGTCTGCGACACGGTCTACCGTGTCCCGCCAGAGCGCCGCTCGGTCGGGTTGATGTTCCAGGATTTCGCGCTGTTCCCGCATCTGAGCGTGGCCGAGAACGTGGCCTTCGGGCTGAGCGGCCCCCGCGCGGCCAAGCGTCAGCGCGTCGAGGAATTGCTGAAACGGGTCGATCTGGCACGGTTCATCGACGAGTATCCGCACCAGTTGTCAGGCGGCGAGCAGCAGCGCGTGGCCCTGGCCCGCGCCCTGGCCCCGCGCCCCAAGATCATGCTGATGGATGAACCCTTCTCGGGGCTGGACAACCGGTTGCGCGACGAGATCCGCGATGAAACCCTGAGCGTGCTGAAGGAAGAGGGCGCCGCGGTCCTGTTGGTTACCCATGAGCCGGACGAGGCGATGCGCATGGCCGACGAGATTGCACTGATGCGCGGCGGGCGGATCGTGCAACAGGGCGCGCCCTATAACCTCTACAACGCGCCCGTGGATCGGGCGGCTGCGGCTTTTTTCAGCGATATCAACGTAATACCTGGCAAGGTGCAGGGGTTGTTGACGGAAACGCCGTTTGGTCAGTTCCTGACCCCGGCGATGCCCGACGGGTCAGAGGTGGACATCATCATCCGCCCCCAGCACGTCAAGATCGACTTTGACCGCAACGGGCGCGGCCCCAACCCCACCCCCGAGGACGGCGTGCCCGCCCGCGCGGTGGTCGAACGGGCCCGGTTCATGGGCTCGGAAAGCCTGGTGGAGTTTCGCATGGACTATGACGGCTCGACGCTGAAAGCGACGGTGCCTGCGGTGTTCCTGCCCAAACCGGGCACGCCGATGTGGCTGATGATCCGGCGTGACCGGTGTTTCGTGTTCTCGTCGCGGGCGCGCGCGGCCTAAGACCGCCCGCCCCCGCGTGCCGGTCCTACTGGTTGTGGACCGCCACCGGCGCCCCCGAGGCCATGTCGGTGCCGATATAGGGCTTGTGCGCGGTCTTCCACGCCGCGAAGCCGCCCTCCAGATGGGCGATGCGGTCATGGCCTGCCTCCAGGTATTTCTCGGCCACCCGGCGCGAGCGGACCCCCGAGCCGCAATGGAACACCAGCCGCTTTTGCCCACCCTCGGGCAAGAACGACGCATCGAACGCCGCCATCGGCAACAGCAATGCGCCGCGGATATATTCGAACATGTATTCTTGGGGGGTGCGCACGTCGATCAGCACCACCTCGCCGTCCTTCATCGCCTCTTGCAGGTCATTGCAGTCCCAGTGCTCCAGCACCTTGCCGTTCACGTCCTCGGTATGCATCTGGATTCTCCCATGTTTGACGATGACTCGTTTCATCTGTGATGAGTTTGGGTGAAACCTTGGTGACACCGCAAGGGCCGATCTGGCCGCGCCGCATCCGGCCCAGAGGCAAATAATCGCGTGTTCACGCCCAAATGGGGCTTTGATCTGGTCCAAAGACCCAATAGATGTGGCTCACAGAATTCAAAGCGGGGCGCGGCGCGCACGGCGTCCGCCTGTAGGGAGAAGACCATGCTGAACAATATCGGCCTTCCCGGCCTCCTGCTGATTGCCGTTGTCGTGCTTGTGCTTTTCGGGCGGGGCAAGATTTCCTCGCTGATGGGCGAGGTCGGCAAGGGCATCACCGCCTTCAAGAAAGGCGTCAAGGAAGAGACCGACGAGGTGTCCAAGAGCCTTGACGCGGCGCGTGACGTGACGCCCGCCGAGACCGATAGCGAAAAGGACAAGGCGTAAGTCGCCTGTCCCGCGCCTGAACCCGGCGGATGAAACATGTTTGACCTAGGCTGGACCGAACTTCTGCTGATCGGCGTTGTCGCGCTGATCGTGGTGGGCCCGAAGGACCTGCCCGGCATGTTCCGCACCCTTGGCCGGTTCACGGCCAAGGCGCGCAACATGGCGCGCGAGTTTCAGCGCGCCATGGATGATGCCGCCGACGAGGCCGGCATGAAAGAGACCGTCAAGGACCTCAAGGACATCGCCAATCCGCGCAAGATGGGCCTTGATGCGCTGAACGACGCCGCCGAGAAGTTCGAAAAGTGGGAGCCCAAGCGCCCTGCCTCTCCGGGGCCGGCCACCGCCGAGCTGACCGAGGAACGCGCCGCCCAGGCTGAAAAGATCCGCACCGCAATGGCCGACAAGGCCCAGGCCCGCCGCAACGCCGAAGCGGCCCCCGCCGCTGCCCCCGAGGCGCCCGCCGCCCCGCCGCCCCCGGCGCCCGACAGCAAGAGCGACGCATGAGCAACGAAGAGATCGACGACAGTTCCGCCCCGCTGATCGAACACCTGACCGAGCTGCGCACGCGGCTGATCTATTCGGTGCTGGCCTTTATCGTGGCCATGGTGATCTGCTTTACCGTCTGGAACCCGATCTTCAACTTTCTGACCCACCCGATCTGCGGCGCGCTGGCCGACCGCGGCCAGGATTGCGGTCTGTACCTGATCAAGCTGCAAGAGGGCTTCTTCGTCGCGATCCAGATCTCGCTTCTGGGTGGGGTCGCGCTGGCCTTTCCGTTCATTGCCTACCAGATGTGGCGCTTTGTGGCGCCGGGCCTTTATCGCACCGAAAAGAACGCGTTTTTGCCGTTTCTCTTCGCCTCGCCGGTCATGTTCTTTCTGGGCGCGGCCTTTGCCTATTACGTCGTGATCCCGCTGGCCTTCAACTTTTTCCTTGGCTTTCAGCAGGTTGGCGCCCTCTCGGGTGAGGGCGAAGCCGCCACCCAGGACATCGCCGGCATCACCTTTCAGGGCTCGGTGCAGGAATACCTGTCGCTGACCAACAAGTTCATCCTGGCCTTTGGGCTGTGTTTCCAGTTGCCGGTTCTGCTGACCCTGATGGGCAAGGCGGGGCTTGTCTCGGCCGCGGGGCTGGGATCGGTGCGCAAATACGCGGTGGTGGCGATCCTGGTGCTGGCGGCGCTCGTCACGCCGCCTGACGTGATCACCCAGGTGATCCTCTTCGTGGTGGTCTACGGGCTTTATGAAATCTCCATCCTGCTGGTGCGCCGGGTCGAGCGTAAGCGCGAGGCCGAACTGCGCGAGCAGGGCCTGTGGTTCGACGACGACGAAGAGGGCCAGGACGACGATCTGATGCGCGAGTTCGACGAGGACGACGCAGGAGACACCCCGCGGTGATCGATGACGCCGACAGCCTGGCGCGCATCGCCGCCGCGCTGGAGCGGATCAGCCCGACCCCGGCTGCGGCGCCGGATTTCAATTCGGCCACCGCCTTCGTGTGGCATGTCGCGCCGGATCGGCTCAGCCCCGTGGCGCAGGTCAACCGGGTCGACCTGGGCCTGTTGCAGGGCATCGACCGCGCCCGCGACATCCTGCTGGACAACACCCGCCATTTCGCCCGCGGCCTGCCGGCCAACAACGCGCTGCTGTGGGGCGCGCGCGGCATGGGCAAATCCAGCCTGGTCAAGGCGATCCACGCCGCCATCTGTGCCGAGGGTCATGCGCTCAAGATCGTCGAGGTCCAGCGCGAGGATCTGCCGTCGATCAGTCGTCTTCTAACGCTGCTGCGCGCCGCGCCGCACCGGTTCGTGCTGTTTTGCGACGACCTGTCGTTTTCCCACGACGACCAGCATTACAAGTCGCTCAAGGCCGTGCTCGATGGCGGAATCGAAGGGCGGCCCGAGAACGTGATCTTTTACGCCACCTCGAACCGGCGCCACCTGATGCCCCGCGACATGATCGAGAACGAGCGCGGCTCGGCGATCAACCCGTCCGAGGCGGTCGAGGAAAAGGTGTCGCTCAGCGACCGGTTCGGGCTGTGGCTGGGGTTTCATCCCTGCACCCAGGACGACTATCTGTCGATGATCCGGGCCTATTGCACGGCCCACGGGGTCGAGGTCGATCCCGACACCCTGCGCGCCGAGGCCATCGAATGGCAGGCCACGCGCGGGTCGCGCTCTGGCCGGGTCGCCTGGCAGTTCTTTACCGATCTGGCCGCGCGCAAGGGGGTGCCGCTCTAGGCGGCGCTGCTGCTTCTTCTGGTTTCAAATATCCAGCCCGGCGCGGCAGGCGCCGGTCAATGGCGGCAATGCCACGGCTTTGACGCGCGCGCCCGGGGGCGCAGGCCTACGGTGTCAGATAGGGCAGGGGGTCGACGCTCTCGAACCCTTTGCGCAGTTCGAAATGCAGGAACGCGGGATCGCCGGCGCGCACCTTGGCGACCGCCTGGCCCCGGCTGACGGTGTCGCCCTTTTTCACCGCGATCGCATCGATATTGGCATAGACCGACAGCATGTTGTCGGCGTGGCGCACCACCAGGATCGGCACCTGGTCGGTGTCGCGGGTGATCGCGGCGACCGTGCCCCCCTCGACGGCGCGCACCGTGCTGCCTGCCCCCGCGGCGATGTCGATACCGTCGTTCTTCCCCTTTTGATAGCCGCGGATGATGCTGCCCTCGGCGGGCATGGCAAAGCGCGCGCCGCTGCTTTTCTGCGCGCCCATTTGCGGCGAGGCGGGCGGCGCGGCCTTGGCGGTGGCCTCTTCGCGCGGCAGCGGCTTGGCCGCCGAGGGCGGCGTGGACACGCGCGACCCGGCGCCGGGCTTTTCGGTCTGCACCGGGACGGGGGCGGCGGCGGCGCTGCGCGCGGCGGGCAGCGGGATCAGCAGGTATTGCCCCTCGCGCACCGCCAGGTCGGGGCCCAGCCCGTTCCAGTCGGCTAGGGCGCGCACGGTCACGTTGTAAAGCCGGGCGATGGAATAGGCGGTCTCGCCGCGCTCGACCTTGTGGCGCACCGGCTCACCGTCCTGGGGGGGGACGGGGCTGCGCTGGGTGCCCGGTCCGGCCCGCTCGATCGCGCCGCCGGCCAGGGTGGCGATGTCGATCTCGCCGCCGGGGCTGAGCGTGGTGGCGCTGATCGGCCCATCGGTTTCGGCCACCCGGCGCGGCAGGGCGATGATCTCGCCGCTGTGCAGCGCGGCGCCCTCGGGGATGCCGTTATAGCGCGCCAGTTCCGTGGTGGGCAGGCCGACGCGCGCGGCGATATCGGCCACCGTATCGCCCCGGCGCGCCACGGCGACCTGATAGGTGGGGTAAGAGATCACGCCGCGCGCATCCGGCGTCGGGCGCGGCGCGCTTTGGACCTGCAAGGCCGAGTCCCGCCCGGATTTGCCCATGTTGCGGAAATCGTAGTCCCACCCGGTCTGGCAGCCCGCAAGCAGGCTCAGCCCCAATCCCAGCGCCAGGGCGCGGGCGGGCAGGCGGAATTGGCGGTCGGTGGGGGTCATGGCTCGGTCCTCATGGATGTCGGGGTCCGTTTGTCCGGACCCTCGGGTATGCTCTCACTCGCTCAGTCACTCTCGCACGTATTCAGTCCTGTCCGAGCCCCTCGACCAGCGGCACGAACCGCACCTCGCGCAGCTCGTCATACTCAAAGCCGCCCTCGTGGCGGGTGACCTTGATCAACCGTTGAACGGTATCGGACTGCCCCACGGGCACGATCATGATACCGCCAACGCGCAATTGCGCCAAGAGGGGGCCGGGGGGATCCTCGGCGGCGGCGGTGACCAGGATGCGGTCAAAGGGGGCCTGTTCGGGCAACCCGTGCGATCCATCGGCCGTGATCGCGGTGACATTGGTCAAGCCCAGCTCGGCAAAGCGTTTCTGCGCCTCGGCGACAAGCCGCCGATGACGCTCGACCGTGTAGACCCGGCGCGCCAGCCGCGACAGGATGGCCGCCTGATAGCCAGAGCCGGTGCCGACCTCCAACACCTTGTCGCGGGGGGTCACGTCCAGCGCCTGGGTCATGATCGCCACGACCGAGGGTTGGCTGATGGTCTGGCCGCAGGCAATCGGCAGCGGCATGTCCTCATAGGCGCGCGCGGCGAACAGACCCCGAACGAAGGGGCCGCGGTCAATCGCCTCCATCGCACCCAGCACACGCGGCTGGGTCACCCCCTTGGAGCGCAGCGCGAACAGGAACTGCATCTTGCGCTCGGCGGTTTCGTCGCTCATTCCAGTTTGGCCCTCAGATCGTCCAGCCAGTCATGGGCGGTCAGGTCCGCGCGCATCGGCGTGACCGCGATATAGCCCTCAAGGTTCAGTGCCGCATCCGATCCCGGCGCGGTAGGCAGGTTCTGCGGGCCGCCCTTGATCCACAGGAACTTGCGCCCCGAGGGCGAATTATGCGGCTCCACCCCGAAAAACGCGTCGCGCCGATAGCCCTGCGCGCCAACCCGCAGCCCCTTGACCTGCGCGGCGGGCAGGGGGGGGAAGTTCACGTTGTAAAACAACCGGTAATCGGCGCTGTCCCAGTGCCCCTGGTCCAACAGCGTGCGCACCGTGGCCGCGCCATGGGCGGTGGCGGCCTGGAATTGCAGATCGCTTTGCATGTTCAGCGGGCCCAGGTATTGCGACAGCGCGATCGCGGGCAGCCCCTGCAGGGCGGCCTCCATCGCGCCGCCGATGGTGCCCGAGTAGAGCACGTTTTCAGCCGCGTTGTTGCCCCGGTTCACCCCCGACAGCACCAGGTCGGGCCGGGCGTCGGTCATCACGTCGTAAAGCCCCGCCAGAACGCAATCGGCCGGCGATCCCTCGGCGGCAAAGCGGCGGGGCCCCAGTTCGGCGATCATCATCGGGTGGGTATAGGAAATCTTGTGCGCCACGCCCGATTGCTCGAACGCGGGCGCCACGACCCAGACCTCGCCGGTCGGGCCGGCAATCTCGGCGGCGATCGCCTCCAGCACCTTCAGGCCCGGCGCGTTGATCCCGTCGTCATTGGTGATGAGAATGCGCATGACTGCCCCACGGCCCCCTTTTGCCCCTGCATAGTGGAGCGCGCGGGGGGCGGCAAGCGTCAGCGCCCGGTTTGCCGGGCGGGTGTGGGATGCGCGCCGGGATCAGCCCAGCGAGAGCGTATCCAGCATGCGCCGCGCCTCATCCGCAGGCAGGGCCAGAACCGACTTGTCCTCGCCGGGATAGAAGCGCTGGCGGTGGGCGGTGGCCATCGGCGCGGGTTCGAACATGGCGATACGCACATCCTGCAACCGCGCCTGTTCCTGGGACCAGGCGGTAAAGAGCGCGCGCTGCGCGGCCTTGGCGGCGGTATAGGCCCCCATGAACGGGCCGCTGGCGGTATCGTCGATCAACACCGCGCGCCCGCCCCCGGCCGCACGCAGCAGCGGTGCGATAAAGGTGATCAAGACGCCGG
Source organism: Paracoccaceae bacterium (assembly GCA_016938875.1). Lineage (GTDB taxonomy): Bacteria > Pseudomonadota > Alphaproteobacteria > Rhodobacterales > Rhodobacteraceae > Rhodovulum. The sequence continues at coordinate 256,495 of JAFGTV010000008.1, read as the reverse complement.
TAGCGTGGATATTGGTCGGCACCAGACGGTCCCACATGCCCGCATCCACCTGTTCGGTCGGGCTGAGGGCCGGGGTCTGGATCGCGGCATGCACCCACAGGTCCAGCTTGCCCCAGCGATCATAGATGCCACGGCACAGCGCGCGCATCGCGTCGACTTCGGCGATGTCCATGGGCGCCAGGGTGGCATGACCGCCCGCCGCGGTGATGCGGTCGTCCAGCTCCTCCAGCCCGCCCTGGGTGCGGGCGACGGCAACGACGTGATAGCCGGCGCGGGCCAGCTCTTCGGCGACGGCGGCACCAAAGCCGCGCGAGGCGCCGGTGACAAGGGCGATTTTCTGATCGGTCATGGTCTGTCTCTGTGGGCAAAGCGGGTTGAGGTCAAGATGGGGCGGGCCGCTTGCGCGCCGATCCCCCGGCGACATTGCGGCGCAGACGGAATCACTCGGCTGCCTTGGTCTGGAACCCCTTGTGGATCATGTCGCTGGGGGCCACGGGATATTCGCCCGAGAAACAGGCGTCGCAATATTGCGGGCACTTGGCGTTGCGCCCGGTGGCCTCGCCGACCGCGCGATACAGCCCGTCCAGCGAGACAAAGCGCAGGCTGTCCACCTCAAGGTGCACGCGCATCTCTTCCTCGGTCATGTGGCTGGCCAACAGCTTGTCGCGCTCGGGCGTGTCGACCCCGTAGAAACAGGGCCAGGCCGTGGGCGGGCTGGCGATGCGGAAATGCACCTCGGCGGCGCCGGCATCCAGGATCATCTCGCGGATTTTCTGGCTGGTGGTGCCGCGCACCACGCTGTCATCGACCAGCACCACCCGCTTGCCCGCGATCAGGGCGCGGTTGACGTTCAGCTTCAGCCGCACACCCATGTTTCGGATCTGCTCTGTCGGCTCGATAAAGGTGCGGCCCATGTACTGGTTGCGGATGATCCCCATGCCATAGGGAATGCCGCTTTCGTGGGAAAACCCGATCGCCGCGGGCGTGCCACTGTCGGGCACGGGGCAGACCAGGTCGGCCTCTACGGGCGCCTCGCGGGCCAGTTCCACGCCGATCTGGCGGCGGGTTTCATAGACCGAGCGCCCGCCCAGGATCGAATCGGGGCGCGAGAAATACACATGTTCGAAGATGCAGAACCGCGACGCGGCCCGCTCGAACGGCTGAAAGCTCTCGACGCCATTCTCGGGCGAAATCTGCACCATTTCGCCCGGTTCGATGTCGCGCACGAACTCGGCCCCGATGATGTCCAGCGCGCAGGTTTCCGAACTCAGCACCCAGCCATCGCCCAGACGGCCCAGCACCAGCGGGCGCACGCCCAGCGGGTCGCGCACCCCGATCAGCTTGGTCCGGGTCATCGCGACGACCGAGAACGCCCCCTCGACCCGGCGCAGCGCGTCCTTCATCCGTTCGGGGATGGTTTTCTGATAGGACCGCGCCATCAGGTGGATGATGCATTCGCTGTCCGATGAGCTTTGGAAGATCGAACCATGCTCGATCAGTTCCTTGCGCAGCGCCTCGGCGTTGGTGATGTTGCCGTTATGGGCAATCGCCGCCCCGCCCATGGAAAACTCGCCAAAGAACGGCTGCACGTCGCGGATCGCGGTATGCCCCTTGGAGCCGGTGGTGGAATAGCGCACATGCCCGATGGCCAACGGGCCGGGCAGGGTTTCCATCAGGCTGGCCTTGGTGAAGTTGTCGCGCACATAACCGAAACGGCGGGCAGAGTTGAACCCGGTCTCGGGATCGTGGCTGACGATGCCGCCGGCCTCTTGTCCGCGGTGTTGCAGGGCGTGCAGGCCAAGGGCGACGAAGTTGGCGGCATCGGCGACGCCGATCACGCCGTAGACGCCGCATTCCTCGTGCAGCTTGTCATCATCGAACGGGTGGGCAGGGGGCATCAGGGGCATCGGCAGCGCGGCTCCGAATCCAAGTGGCGGAATTTGGCCCCTCTCTAGGCCCTCAGGCCGCTGCTGTCACGAAAGGATCACAAAAACCCGCGCGCGGATCACTCGCCCGCGCTGCAATCGCCGACCAGCCCGTCATATTTGTTGGTCAGCCAGCCCAGGGCCTTGTCCGGGTCGCTGGCGGCAATCCGGTCGGAAACCTGGCCAAAGATCGCGGCAGAGCGCGAGTTGTCGACCATCGGGAAATCCTGCGTGGTGACCACCATGCCATAGACAAAAAACGCCACCGCGATCAGCACCAGCCCCCGCGCCACGCCAAAGAAGAACCCCAGCCCCTGGTCCAGGCCGCCCAGGACGGACCGCTGCACCATCGACGAGAACAGCGGCGTGAACAGCGACACCAGCACCAGCGCCACCGCAAAGACCGCGGCAAACGAGGCGATGATCGAAATTTCGCAACTATCGCCCAGGAAACTGCCCAGAACGGGCACCTCGCGCATCAGCGGTTCGGCCTGCCCGGCAAAGGCAAAGGCCACAGCGGCGGCCGCCACCCAGCCCGCGATGGCCATCACCTCGCGCACGAAGCCGCGCGAATAGGCCAGTATCCCCGACAGCACGACCACGGCGGCAACGACCCCGTCTATGGCGGTAAATCCTTCCATGGTCCGTCCCTCCGTGGCTTAGCCTGCGCCGAAAATCTCTCCGACGAACGCGGCGAGGTCCGGCATTTGCCGCACCTTCATCCCTGTCGGCGCCCCCAGTTTGCTTTGCGTGGGCGCGATTGCCGTCGAAAAACCAAGTTTTCGCGCCTCTTTCAACCTGTTTTCGGTCTGCCCGACCGGGCGCAGCGCCCCGGACAGCGAGATTTCCCCGAAAAGCACGCAATCGCGCGGCAATGCCGCATCCTCGCGCGCGCTCAGCAGGGCCGCAGCCACCGCCAGGTCGGCGGCCGGTTCGGTGACGCGCAGCCCGCCCGCGACGTTCAGGAACACATCGAGCCCGGCAAAGGGGATGCCGCAGCGCGCCTCCAGCACGGCCAGGGTGGTCGACAAGCGGCCCGCATCCAGCCCCACCACCGTGCGCCGCGGCGTGCCCAGCGGCGAGGGCGCGACCAGCGCCTGGATCTCGGTCAGCACCGGGCGGGTGCCCTCGATCCCGGCAAAGACGGCCGCGCCTGGGGCGGGGTTGTCGCGGCCCGACAGGAACAGCGCCGAGGGGTTGGCGACCTCGGCCAGACCCCGGCCTGTCATCTCGAACACGCCAATCTCGTCCGCCGGGCCAAAGCGGTTCTTGACCGCGCGCAGGATGCGGAACTGGTGGCCGCGCTCGCCCTCGAAATAAAGCACGGTGTCGACCATGTGCTCGACCACGCGGGGCCCGGCGATCTGCCCGTCCTTGGTGACATGCCCCACCAGCATGACCGCCGATCCGCGCCGCTTGGCAAAGCTGGTCAACTCATGCGCCGCGGCGCGCACCTGGCTGACCGAGCCGGGCGCGCTGTCGACCATGTCGGCCCACATCGTCTGGATCGAGTCGATGATCACCAGGTCGGGCCGTTCCGCGTCCAGCGTCGTCAGGATGTCGCGCAAGTTGGTTTCGGTCGCCAGCCGCAGCGGCGCGTCGCCCAGGCCCAGCCGTCGGGCGCGCATGCGCACCTGGGCGCCGGCCTCTTCGCCCGAGACATAGATGCAGCTCAGCCCCTGCTGGGCGAAACTGGCGGCGGCCTGCAACAGCAGCGTGGATTTGCCGATCCCCGGATCGCCCCCCACCAGGATCGCCGAGGCCGGCACCAGCCCGCCGCCCAGCACCCGGTCCAGTTCGGCCATGCCCGAGGCCGCGCGTGGCGGCTCTGGCTCGGTGGAGGACAGGTCCGACAGCACCAGCGCCTTGCCCCGCGCAGCCCCCAACGATTTGGCGCTCGGCCCGGCCGAGAGCGGCGCCTCTTCGGTGATGCTGTTCCACGCCCCGCAGGCGTCGCAGCGCCCGGCCCATTTCTGGTGCGTGGCGCCACAGGCGGAACAGGTAAAGGTTGTAATCGGCTTGGCCATGCCCCTTCCTGCCCCAGCGCGCGGGGTTGTTCAAGCGCGGTTGGGGGCGCTGCCCCCCGCGCCCCTGCGGGCCGCGTCCCCCGGGATATTTGCGACCAGAAGAAGCGGTCAGTCGGTTTGGGGCAATTGACGCTTGGTCAGGCCCGAGAGCAGGAGCGAGGCCAGCACGCAGAAGGTAAAGAGATACAGCCCCCAGGCGGTTTCGATACGGGCGTGGCCGACACCCTTGACCACGACGATATAGATGGCGACCAGGAAGATGTCGGCCATCGCCAGTTTGCCCATCACGGTGATCGCGGGCAGCAGGCGCGGGGAGGCGAGGTTGTAGTGGATCAGCGCCAGGCCCACCGTTTTCATATAGGGCGCGACCAGGGCCAGCGCGGTGACCAGCAGGGCCAGGAAGATGTCGGTTTCCCAAAGCGATTGCAGGCCGGAAAGGACCGAGATTTCCGACAGGCCGAAGAGCGGCAAGAGGCCCGCGCGCATCAGGGGGGCAGCCCAGGCGACGGGGAAGAGGACCAGGAGGGCGAGGTTGGCGAGTTTGAGCGCGCTCATCGCACCGCCTCGATCGGGCCCTCGGCGCGGCCGTGGATGAATTGGTCGAGATAGGGATCGCCCGAGTTGTCCAGCCGGGTTACCGGACCGGTCCACTGGATCACCCCGTCATGCAGCATCGCCACGTCGTCGGCGATGGCGCGGACCGAGCTCATGTCGTGGGTGATGGTCATGGCGGTGGCGCCCATTTCCACGACGATCTCGCGGATCAGCTCGTTGATGACGCCGGCCATGATCGGGTCGAGGCCGGTGGTGGGTTCGTCGAAGAAGATGATCTCGGGCTCGGCGGCGATGGCGCGGGCCAGCCCGACGCGTTTCTGCATGCCGCCCGACAATTCGGCGGGGAATTGGTCGGCGACCTCGGGTTTCAGGCCCACGCGGCGGAGTTTCTCGATGGCGATCTCGCGGGCCTCGGCCTTGGGGCGTTTTTGCGCACCGCGCAGCAGGCGGAAGGCCACGTTTTGCCAGACGGTGAGCGAATCAAACAGCGCGCCGCCCTGAAAGAGCATCCCGAAGCGGGCGAGAAAGGCATCGCGGTCGGCCTTGGCGGCGTCCTGTCCCTGGATCAGGATTTGCCCCGCATCCGGCGTCACCAGCCCCAGGATACATTTCAGCAGTACCGATTTGCCGGTGCCCGAACCGCCGATGATGACCATGCTTTCGCCCCTGGGGATGGTCAGGTTGACCCCCCGCAGGACGCGGTTGGGGCCAAAGGCCTTTTGGAGATCCCTGAGCTCGATCATGCGGAGAAGAACAGTTCTGTCAGCAGGTAGTTTGCCGCCAGGATCAGCACCGAGGCCGTGACCACGGCGGATTTGGTCGCGCGTCCCACGCCCTGGGCGCCGCGGCCCGAGTTCATCCCGAAATAGCACCCCACCAGCGCCACGATAAAGCCGAAGACCGCGCCCTTGATCAGGCCCGAGGTGATGTCCCACAGTTCCAGGTAGTCGGCGGTGTTCTTCAGATAGGCCGCCGCGTTGAGGTCAAGCCGTCCGGTGCCCACGACGTAGCCGCCGAAAATGCCGATGGAATCGCCCACCGCCACCAGCGCGGGCACGGCCAGCGTGGCGGCCAGCACGCGCGGCACGGTGAGATAGCGCATCGGGTCGGTGGACAGCGTGACCAGCGCGTCGATCTGTTCGGTAACCTTCATCGTGCCGATCTCGGCGGCGATGGAGGAGGCGACGCGGGCCGCGACCATCAGCGCGCCCAGCACCGGGCCCAGTTCCCGGGTCATGCCGATCGCCACGATCGAGGGCACGACCTGGCCCGCGTTGAAGCGCGCGCCGCCCTCGTAGATCTGCAAGGCCAGCGCGCCGCCGGTGAAGAACGCGGTCAGCCCCACCACCGGCAGGGAGTTGTAGCCGATGGCCCACAGCGCCTGGGCGAACTCGCGGAAATAGAACGGCGGGCGCAGCATGGCGCGCAGGGTCGCCAGCAGGTAGAGCGCGATCCGCCCGAGGGAGGCCAGGCCCGCCAGGGTCGAACGGCCCAGGGCTGCGACCGGCGTCAGGATCATGTGCCCGCGCCGCCGGCATAGCGCCGCTTGTAGCGCGCGCCCAGCGCGGTCAGGATCTCGTATCCGATGGTGCCTGCGGCCTCGGCCAGATCGTCCACGCCTTGGTCCGGGCCCAGGATGTCCAGCGCGCCCGGCGGGCCGGGCAGGTGCGAGACATCGGCGGTGATCAGGTCCATCGAGACGCGCCCGACGATCGGGCAGGGCACCCCCTCGAAGAACAGGTTTGCGCGGTTGCCCATCGCCCGCAACAGACCGTCGGCATAGCCCGCGGCAACGGTGGCGATGGTGCCGGGCGCCTCTGCGGTCCAGGTGTTGCCATAGCCGACCGTTTCGCCCTGTTCGACCTCGCGGGTCTGGATCACCGGCAGCGACAGGTGCGCCACCGGCGCGGCGTCCGCGAATGGCAGCCCGCCGTAAAGGCCGATGCCGGGGCGGGTCACGTCGAAATGATAGTCCGCGCCCAGCCCGATACCGCCCGTCGCCGACAGCGAGCGCGGCACCCCGCAGCCATCGGTCAGGGCGCGAAACACCTCTAGCTGTTGGGCGTTCATCGGGTGGTCGGGTTCATCCGCGCAGGCCAGGTGGCTCATGATCAGGCGCGGACCTGCGGCCAGCGCAATCTCGGCCAGGGCGGCCCATTCGGCGGGCTCCATCCCCAGACGGTTCATGCCGGTGTCCAGCTGGATGCCGAAGGGATGCCCTGGCAGGGCCTCCATCTGGCGGGTCAGCTGGTCGACGGAATTGAGCATCGGGATCAGATCCAGATCGCCGATCATGTCGGTGTCGCCGGCCATATGCCCGGAAAAGACGAAAATCTCGGGGCCGCGGCCCAGCGCCTGGCGGATCGCGGCGCCCTCTTCGGCGACGGCGACGAAAAACCGCCGCGCGCCCGCCTGGGCCAGCACGCGGGCGACCCGCGCGGCGCCCAGGCCATAGCTGTCTGCCTTGACCACGGCGCCGGTTTCGACGCCTGCGCCACTGGCCCGGTCAAGGGCCTGCCAATTGCGCACCAGCGCGTCGAGATCGATCGTCAGAGAAGCTGTGGACATGGCATTTCTTGTGACAGGCGCGCAACCGAGGTCAAGCGCGTTTTAGTGGAACCCACCGTCGTCGCCGCCCTGCTGCCAGGGCTTGACCAGGTTGCCGAACCGGGTGAACCGCCCCTCAAAGCTGAGCTCGACCGAGCCGATCGGGCCGTGACGCTGCTTGCCGATGATGACCTCGGCCTTGCCATGCAGGGCCTCCATCCGGGTTTGCCATTCGGCCATCTTGTCCAGCTTGTCGTCCGAGGGTTTCTCGCGCTCGGCGTAATATTCCTCGCGAAAGACGAACATGACCACGTCGGCGTCCTGCTCGATCGACCCGGATTCGCGCAGGTCCGACAGTTGCGGGCGCTTGTCCTCACGGCTTTCGACCTGGCGCGACAGCTGTGACAGGGCGACCACGGGGATGTCCAGTTCCTTGGCGATGGCTTTCAGGCCCTGGGTGATCTCGCTGACCTCGTTCACCCGGCTGTCCTTGGCGCTGGCGGGGCGCACCAGTTGCAGATAGTCGACGAAGAGCACGTCCAGCCCATGGGTCCGCTTCAGCCGCCGGGCGCGGGCCGCCAGCTGGGAAATCGGCAGCGCGGGCGTGTCGTCGATATAAAGCGGGCAGGCCTCCAGCGCCTTGGCGGCCTCGACGAACCGGCGGAATTCGGCCTCGGTCATGTCGCCGCGGCGGATCTGTTCGCTGGGCACCTCGGAGGCCTCGGACAGGATCCGCGCGGCCAGCTGTTCGGCGCTCATCTCCAGGCTGTAGAAGCCCACGACGCCGCCATCTATGGCCCCCTCGGTGCCGTCGCTCTGACGGCCGCGCTTATAGGCCTTGGCGATGTTGAAGGCGATGTTGGTGGCCAGCGAGGTTTTCCCCATCGAGGGACGCCCGGCCAGGATCAGCAGGTCAGAGCGGTGCAGCCCGCCCAGCTTCTTGTCCATGTCGATCAGCCCGGTGGACAGGCCCGCCAACCCGCCCTCGCGCTGATAGGCGGCGTTGGCGACGTTCACCGCGTCGGTCACGGCCTTGAGAAAGGATTGGAACCCGGTTTCCGACTGGCCCTGCTCGCCCAGCTTGTACAGCGCCTGTTCGGCCTCGACGATCTGCGCCTTGGGCTCTGACGAGATGTCGACGGTGGCGGCCTTGTCGGCGATGTCGCGGCCCAGCCCGATCAATTCGCGCCGGATCGCGAAATCATAGATCATCTGGGCATAGTCGCGCGCCGCAAAGGACGAGATCGCAGCCCCCGCAAGGCGCGCCAGGTAGGCCGGCCCGCCCAGTTCCGCCAGCCCCTCGTCGCCCTCCATGAACGCCTTGAGCGTGACCGGAGAAGCCAGCGCGTTCTTTTGGATGCGGGCGGCGGCGATCTCATAGATTCGCTGGTGCACGGGTTCGTAGAAATGCACCGGCTGGATGATCGAGGCGATCCGGTCAAAGACATCGTTATTGGTCAGGATCGCACCCAGAAGCTGTTGTTCAGCCTCGATATTATGCGGCATGGGGGTTGTGGCCTCGCCCTCTGCCTGGGTCGGCCCGCCCGGATTGAGCATCCTGATCTCGGTCATCAAATCCATCCCTTTTCCCTGGGCGCCGGGTATAGGCCGCCCGGTGCGGCCGCCACAATTCGGGATAACCCGGTGGATAAGTTGTGAGTGATTCTATCTACCACATCTTGTGGGCGATGGCTGCATCACGACACGATACGGGCAGGGGTCGGGTGTGCCTGTGGCGCGCGGGGCACGGCCAAGCGGAAAAGCGGCCTAGCCGTTCTGCCGTGCCTCTTGCCAGGCGCGGGGGGCGTTCAGGAACGCCTCGACCTCGTCCAGGGTGGCGGCGTCGAACGTGGCCTGGGCGCGGGCCTCGGCCAGCACATCCCACCAGGTGCACAGGTGATGCAGCTGCACGCCATGCGCGCCCAGCTTCGCCTCGGTGTCGGGGAAGATGCCGTAGTAAAAGATCACCGCGGTATTGCCGCAGGTGGCGCCGGTTTCGCGGATCGCATCGACGAAGGACAGCTTGGACCCGCCATCGGTGGTCAGGTCCTCGACCAGCAGCACCCGGTCGCCTTCGCCCATCACCCCCTCGATCCGGGCGTTGCGCCCGTATCCCTTGGGTTTCTTGCGCACATAGGTCATCGGCAGGGCCAGCCGTTCGGCCACCAGCGCGGCAAAGGGGATGCCCGCGGTTTCGCCCCCGGCGATGTTGTCGAACGCCTCGAACCCGGCCTCGCGCAGCACGGTGACGGCCAGGAAATCCATCAGCACAGAGCGGATGCGCGGGTACGAGATCAGCTTGCGGCAGTCGATATAGGTCGGCGAGGGCAGTCCCGAGGCCAGCGTAAACGGCGTCTGGGCGTTGAAATGCACCGCGCCGATTTCCAGCAGCATCCGCGCAGAAAGCCGGGCGATCTCGGTCTTGTCGGGAAAGGAAGAGGGGATCATGTCTGCTCCTGCTGTGGTCGTCGGGATGTCCCTGGGGGCGGCGGCATCAGGCCCCGGCGGCACTGCGCGGGGCGCCGGGGGGATTGGGGTGTTTTCGCCAAGACGCGGGGGCCATCACGCCCCCTCGACCTGCCAATGCAATGCGAAACCGGGATCGAACACGGTGACCGGGCCCGCGCCGGTTTCGATCCGGTCGGGATAGCTGACGGGGGCGCCCCGGGTCAGGGTGATCGTTTCGGAATTGGCGGGCAGCCCGTAAAAGGCCGGACCGTTCAGCGAGGTGAACGCCTCCAGCCGGTCCAGCGCGCCGGCGCGTTCGAACACCTCGGCCAGGCACGACAGGGTGTTGGTCGCCGAAAAGATCCCGGCGCAGCCGCAGGCACATTCCTTGTTGGGGTCGGTATGGGGCGCGCTGTCGGTGCCCAGAAAGAATCGCGCGTCGCCACTGGTGGCGGCCTGGACCAGCGCATCGCGGTGGCGGGCGCGTTTGGCGACCGGCAGGCAGTAGTAATGCGGCTTGATCCCGCCGACCAGGATATGGTTGCGGGTGATGATCAGGTGGTGGGTGGTGATCGTCGCGGCCAGATCCTTGTCATTGGCGCGCACGTATTGCACCCCGTCGGTGGTGGTCAGGTGTTCCATCACCACCCTCAGCCCCGGCGTCGCCTTGCGGATCGGATCCAGCACGCGGTCGATGAACACCGCCTCGCGGTCAAAGATGTCGACCTCGGGATCCACCACCTCGCCGTGGACACAAAGCGGGCAGCCGATTTCGGCCATCTTGTCCAGCACGGCGCGCACCTTGTCGAAATCGGTGACGCCCGAGGAAGAGTTCGTCGTCGCCCCCGCCGGGTAGAGCTTGACCGCCGCGATCAGACCACTGGCATGGGCGGCGGCGACATCGGCGGGATCGGTCTGTTCGGTCAGGTAAAGGGTCATCAGCGGCGTGAAATCCGCGCCCTTGGGCAGGGCGGCCAGGATACGGTCGCGATAGGCGGTGGCGTCCGCGGCGGTGACCACGGGCGGGACCAGGTTGGGCATGATGATGGCACGGGCGAAATGGCGTGCGGATTCGGGCAGCACGCCCTGCATCATCGCGCCATCGCGCAGGTGCAGGTGCCAGTCGTCGGGGCGGCGGAGGGTGAGGCGTTGGGTCATGCCCTGCGCGATACACAATTGATGCGACGCTTTCCAGTGCAGATGATGCGTGCGGGCGCGGTCCGGTGCGGCGGCGGGGTTTCCAAACTGCCCAAAAAGCGGGCATGCGTGCTGTGAAATCAGGCGGTGCGCGGCGCGTTTCGGGTGGCGTGGACGGGCGCGGCGGGACGTGCTGTGGACCGGTGCAAAAGCGGTTAGACAGGGGGCATGTTGGACGCCGTGCCGATCCCCCAGATGCAGCGCACGCGCGGGCGTGCCGAGGTCGCGCTCGTCGCGGCGCCCGGGGGCGCGCGCCTGGTCCGGCTGGGTCAGCGCGGCTCGGCCAAGGCTTTTTTGCCGCGGGTCCACAGCCCGGTGCCCGAGGTGGTGTTCCTGAATACCGCCGGCGGGCTGACCGGGGGCGACCGGATGTCCTTTGCGCTGGAGCTGGGGGCCAGGGCGCGGGCCGTGGCGACCACCCAAACCGCCGAGCGCGCCTATGCGGCCTCGGGGGGGGTGGCCGAGTTGGATGTCGAGATATCGGTGGGCGCGGGGGGCGCGCTGGACTGGTTGCCGCAAGAAACCATCGTGTTCGACCGCAGCGCGCTGACGCGGCGCACCGAGATTGCATTGGCGGGCGATGCGCGGTGCCTGTTCGTGGAAACCCTGGTGCTGGGCCGCGCGGCGATGGGCGAAACGGTCGAGGTTCTGGCCCTGCGCGACACCCGCCGGGTGACCCGCGACGGGGTGCCGGTGCTGATCGAGCCGCTGCGCCTGGGCGCGCAGAGCCTGGCGCGCCGACAGGCGGGGGCCGGGCTGGCCGGGGCGCGGGCCGTGGCCACGCTGGCGCTGGCCGCCCCGGGGGCCGAGGATGCGCTGGGCCCGCTGCGCGCGGCCCTGGCCGGGGCCGAGGGGGTGCGCGCCGCCGCCTCTGGCTGGGATGGCAAATGCGTGCTGCGCCTGATGGCCGATGACGCCTATCCGTTGCGCCGGGCGCTGATCCGGGCGTTGAATGCACTCAGGGGCGGCGCGCCGCTGCCCCGTGTCTGGCAGATGTGAAGGACGACAGATGAACCTGAGCCCACGGGAAAAGGACAAACTGCTGGTCAGCCTCGCGGCCATGGTGGCGCGCGGGCGATTGGCGCGGGGGGTTGCCCTGAACCACCCCGAGGCGATCGCGCTGATCACCGATTTCGTTGTCGAGGGGGCGCGCGACGGCCGCCCCGTCGCCGATCTGATGGAGGCCGGCGCCCATGTCGTCACCGCCGATCAATGCATGCCCGGCATCGCCGAGATGATCCACGAGGTGCAGGTCGAGGCCACCTTTCCCGACGGCACGAAACTGGTCACCGTTCACCACCCCATCCGCTAGAGGACGCGCCCATGAAGAGCCCGCCGATTACCCTTTCCGCTGTCACCATGGCCCTGGCGGCCACGCCTGCGCTGGCCCATCCGGGCGCGCATCTGCACCCGCATGGGGTCGATCAGGCCTGGATCTTTGCCGTGGCCACGCTTTTTGCCGCCGCGGTGGGCGCGTTGATCGCGCGGGGCCGCAAATGATCCCCGGCGAGGTTTTTCCCGCCGCGGGCGAGATCACGCTGAACGCGGATCGCGCGGCGATCACGCTGATGGTGGCCAATACCGGTGACCGCCCGGTGCAGGTTGGCAGCCATTACCATTTCGCCGAAACCAATGCCGGGCTGGAGTTTGATCGCGCTGCCGCCCATGGCATGCGCCTGGACATCGCAGCGGGCACCGCCGTGCGGTTCGAGCCGGGCCAGCGCCGCGAGGTGCAACTGATCCCCCTGGGGGGGGCGCGGCGGGTGTTCGGGTTCAACCAACACATCATGGGCGCGCTCTAGGGCGCTGATTGAATGGGAGAAAACGCATGTCCTTATTCGCAGTTCCCCTGGCCTTGAATGCCGCCTTTTGGCGGGCCTGGGGTATGGGCGCCGAAAGGCAGGTGCAGATGTGGACCGCCTGGGGGGCGCTTGCGCGGCAGATATCCCCAGCCTATCCGGCCGCCAAACCCGTGCCGACCCGGGCCACGCCCGCGCCGCGCCCGCAGCGTCGCGCCGCCAAGGTAACGCCGCTGTCCAATTCCGTGGCCAAACCCGCGGCCAAACCCGCGACGCCGCCCGCGTCCGCGTCCGCGCCGCGACGCCGGGCGCGCAAGACGCCCGCCACCCCCGTCCAACCGTTCAAGGATTGATCCCGGATGCCTGTCACGATCTCTCGCGCCGCCTATGCGGACATGTACGGCCCGACCACCGGCGACCGGCTGCGGCTGGCCGATACCGACCTGATCATCGAGGTGGAGCGGGATCTGACCACATACGGTGAAGAGGTGAAATTCGGCGGCGGCAAGGTGATCCGCGACGGCATGGGCCAGTCCCAGGCGACCCGTGCCGAGGGGGCGGTCGATACCGTCATCACCAACGCGCTGATCGTGGATCACTCGGGCATCTACAAGGCCGATGTGGGCCTGCGCGACGGGCGCATCGCCAAGATCGGCAAGGCGGGCAATCCCGACACCCAGCCCGGCGTCGATATCGTCATAGGGCCGGGCACCGAGGCGATCGCGGCCGAAGGGCGCATTCTGACCGCGGGCGGGTTTGACAGCCATATCCATTTCATCTGCCCGCAACAGATCGACGATGCGCTGCATTCGGGCGTGACCACCATGCTGGGCGGCGGCACCGGACCGGCCCACGGCACGCTGGCGACCACCTGCACCCCCGGCCCCTGGCATATCGGGCGGATGTTGCAGGCCGCCGATGGCTTTGCGATGAACCTGGCCTTTGCCGGCAAGGGCAACGCGTCCTTGCCCGGCGCGCTGGAGGAACAGGTGCGCGCGGGCGCCTGTAGCCTGAAGCTGCACGAGGATTGGGGCACCACCCCGGCGACCATCGACTGCTGCTTGTCGGTGGCGGACGCGATGGATGTGCAGGTGATGATCCACACCGATACGTTGAACGAAAGCGGCTTTGTCGAGAACACCATCGCCGCGATGAAGGGGCGCACGATCCACGCCTTTCACACCGAGGGCGCCGGCGGCGGCCATGCCCCCGACATCATCAAGGTCTGCGGTCAGCCCAATGTGCTGCCTTCCTCGACCAACCCGACGCGGCCCTATACCGTCAACACGATCGAGGAACATCTCGATATGCTGATGGTCTGTCACCACCTGGACAAGGCCATCCCCGAGGATGTCGCCTTTGCCGAAAGCCGCATCCGGCGCGAAACCATCGCGGCCGAGGATATCCTGCACGACATGGGCGCGTTCTCGATCATCGCCTCGGACAGCCAGGCGATGGGCCGGGTGGGCGAAGTTTTGATCCGCACCTGGCAGACCGCCCACAAGATGAAGCAGCAGCGCGGCCGCCTGGCCGAGGAAACCGGCGACAACGACAACCTGCGGGTGCGCCGCTATATCGCCAAATACACGATCAACCCCGCCATCGCCCATGGCATGTCCGCCCATATCGGCAGCATAGAGCAGGGCAAGCGCGCCGACCTGGTGCTGTGGAACCCCGCGTTTTTCGGCGTCAAACCCGAGATGGTGCTGATCGGCGGGTCGATCGTCATGGCGCAGATGGGCGATCCCAACGCCTCGATCCCGACGCCGCAGCCGGTCTATTCGCGCCCGATGTTCGGCGCCTATGGCCGGGCGGTGGAAAACGCCGCCGTGATCTTTGTCAGCCAGGCCGCCCAGTCCGCCGATATCGGGTCCGGTCTGGGCCTGGCCAAACAGACCCTGCCGGTGGAAAACACCCGCGCCATCGGCAAGGCCGACATGGTGCTGAACGATCTGTGCCCGCAGATCGAGGTGAACCCTGAAACCTACGAGGTGCGCGCCAATGGCGAAGTGCTGACCTGTGAACCGGCCAGCGAACTGCCCATGGCGCAACGATATTTCCTGTTCTGAGGGGGCATGGGACATCTTCTTGCGATCCCGGTTCGGCGCGCCCCGGTGCCGCCCACCCAGCCACCCGCTGGGTGCAAGGCGGGCCTTCCGACAGGGCATTGGAAAAGTCAGAAATACTGTCCTATATTGACCGCTATGGGAGGGAACAACTGTAAGCGAACAGGAGTTTCCAAAAATGGCAGTTACACATGTGAATATCGCGGGCGCGGGGGTTCCGGTCCTCGGCCACGTCGTTTCGGCCCTTGCGCGCATGGTGGAAAACCACCCGCGCATGCGTCAGATCGAGCGGTTGAACAAGACCTCGGACGCCGAGTTGGAGTGCCGCGGCGTGACCCGGCAAGAGGTCATCCAGCACATCTTTCGCGACCGCTACTACATCTAGTCCAGGGCCCCAGGGGCCTGCGGGGCGGTGCCTGTCCGGGCGCCGCCCTTGTGCTGTGCGCAGCATCCCGGCACAACTGGATCCGCCCCCGACAGACAGGAGTCCGCCGATGACCCACGAGCTTGGAACTGCCCGCATTCTGCACCGCGCGGCCGACGCGACCGACGCGACCGACGCCACCGACACCGTTGCGTTGGGCTACGAGGACCGCTTTTTGCGGCGCAAGCGGCTGGAGACGGCGGCGGGGGCCAGCGTCCTGGTGGACCTGCCCGAGACCGTCTCGCTGAACCAGGGCGACGTGCTGGAAACCGAAACCGGGGCGCGGATCGCCGTGACCGCCGCGCAAGAGGCCCTGTTGCAGGTCACCGGGCCCGATCTGACCCGGCTGGCCTGGCACATCGGCAACCGCCACACCCCCTGTCAGGTCGAGGCCGGGCGGCTGCTGATCCGGCGCGACCATGTGCTGGCCGATATGCTGGGCCGGCTGGGCGCGACCCTGACCGAGGTCACCGCGCCCTTTACCCCCGAGGGCGGCGCCTATGGGCACGGCCGCACCATGGGCCATGATCACGGCCCCGAGCATGGGCATTCCCAAGGTCATGACCATTCCCATGCACACGATCATGCACACGATCATCCCCACACCCACCCCGATCCGGTCTGAGCCATGCCGCTCTTCGCCCCCGGAAACCGCGCCCTGTCGCCCCGCCATGAACAGATCTGGGCGGCCTACGAGATCGCCCATACCATCGTGGATTTCACCGCCGCGGCCTTGTTCGTCATCGGCTCTATCCTGTTCTTTTTCGACACCACGCAGGCATTGGCGACCTGGGCCTTCCTTATCGGGTCGATCTGTTTTGCGCTGAAACCCACGATCCGCCTGCGGCGCGAGCTGAAATTCCTGGCCCTGGGCGAGATCGACACGCTTGCGGCGCGCGCCGATGAGTGATGCGGACCTGCTGACCCTGACCCAATGGCTGTCGCCGGCGTTTCCGCTGGGCGCATTCGCCTATTCCCACGGGCTGGAGGCCGCGATCGACGCAGGCACCGTGCGCGACGCCGAGGGGGTGCGCGATTGGCTGACCCTGCTGCTGGAGGAGGGGACCGGCGCGGTCGATGCCACGCTCTTGTGCCTGGCGCGTGCCGGGGATGACCTGGCCGCGACCGCCCGCGCGCTGGCCCCCTCGCGCGAGCGGCTGTTCGAGGCCGAGGCCCAGGGCGCGGCCTTTGCCAGCACGGTCTCGGCGCTCAGCGGGATCAGCCTGGACCCCGCACCCTTGCCGGTGGCGGTGGGGGTGGCCGCGCGCCGCCTGGCGTTGGCCGATGAACAGGTTGCGGCGCTGTATCTGCATGGCTTTGCCTCGAACCTGGTTTCGGTCGCGGTGCGATTCGTGCCGCTGGGCCAGACCGAGGGGCAACAGGTGCTGGCCGCGTTGCACCCCACGATCCTGGCGGTGGCCGCGCGCGCCGCGATCACCCCGCTCGATGACATGGCCAGCGCGGCCTTTGGCGCCGATCTGGCGGCGATGGAACATGAAACGATGGATGTGAGGATTTTCAGAACATGACCTCTCCGAATGGCCCGTTGCGGGTCGGCATCGGCGGCCCGGTGGGCGCGGGCAAGACCACGTTGACCGAACAGCTGTGCCGGGTGCTGGCGCCGCGCTATTCCATGGCGGTGGTGACCAACGATATCTACACCGCCGAGGATGCCGACTATCTGCTGCGCGCCCAGGCCCTGCCGGCCGAGCGGATCATGGGCGTGGAAACCGGCGGCTGCCCGCATACCGCGATCCGCGAGGATGCCTCGATCAACCTGGCGGCCATTGCCGATCTGCGCGCGCGCCTGCCAGAGCTCGATCTGGTGCTGATCGAATCGGGGGGTGACAACCTGGCCGCGACCTTCAGCCCGGAGCTGGCCGACCTGACGCTGTATGTCATCGACACCGCCGCCGGGCAGGACATCCCGCGCAAGCGGGGGCCGGGGGTGACGCGTTCGGATCTGCTGGTGGTGAACAAGACGGACCTGGCGCCCCATGTCGGGGTCGATCCGGTGCTGCTGGAACACGACGCACGCGCCGCGCGCGGGCCGCGCCCGGTGGTGATGGCGGCCCTGCGCCAGGGCCGGGGGGTCGACGAGATCGCCGCGTTCATCATCCGCGAGGGTGGGCTATAGCCGGATTTGGCCCGCGCGGGGACGGACCACTCAGGCGCGATCCAGGCCGATAGGGGCGGGCAGGACGCGCCCGTCGCGGGCCAGGCGTGCCTCAAGCTGCTGAAGCCGCTTGGCGAAACGCGGGCGCGCCTGCAACTGACGGCACAGCAGCGCGGCAAGCCAGGGGCGTTCGGCGGTGTCCAGCCGGGCCAGCAGGCCGCGCAGGTAGGGGCCATAGGCCCGGCGCGCGCGAAACAGCCTGTGATAGGCCAGCGGGGTCAGCTGACCCTCGCCTGCCGCATCAATCAATTCGGGCAACAGGCCGATGGACATCAGGTGGGACTCGATCCCCGCGCCAAGATGGGGGGCGCGCAGATGCAATACATTGGCCCCGTGAAACATGGCGGCGTGCATCGCGTCCAGCGGATGGTCGGGGTCATGCAGGATCACGATCTTCTCGGCGGCCTCGGCCATATGCGGGGCAAAGCCGTAGCGCGAGGTAAAGTCCAGCCGCCGGGCGGTTTGGAACCGATGATCCCAGCCCGCCCATTCCGGGTCCAGCGTGGCCTGCGGGGCCAGGGCGACGACCGTTGATCCGGGGGCGGCCACCGAATAGGCCGTGGCGGCATAGCCGCACATGCCCGCGCCATAAAACACCACCTGATCGAACTGGTCGAAGTAACCCTCGTCGATCAGCCGGTCGAAATAGGCATAGATCGCGGGGTCGCGAAACCAGCTGTCGGTTTCGGCCACCAGGGTCAGGCGGGACCAGCCTGCGGCCTCGGCCAGGGTGGCGGCAAGGGGTTGGCCGTCGGGCCGGCCCGACAGGATATCCTGGGCACGTTCGAACGTGACCAGCAGGACGGACTCTTCCTCTGCACGGATCGCGGCATGTCCCGCGCCCAAAAGCTCGACACTGGAAGAACTGCCTGGAACCGATAGCCTGTCATGCCATTGAGCGTGTTTCACGCCGGAGCTGTCGCTCTCGTTCATACCTGCCTCTTGTCCCCGCCATGTGCGCCCGCGGGATAACCCCGGCACAAACATGGATATTTCGTCCCCGTCCCGCCTCTCGTTTGACGCAGGATTGGGGCAAAATTTCGATCTGGGCGAGTGGATTTTGGGCCAAGTGCGGGTCGTAATGGCGACAGGCCGGACAGGGGCGGGATCGGGCCGTGTCAGCTGCGTGCCACGGTTGCGGTCAGCGCGCCCATTCCCACCAGCGCGCCGCCCCCCACGCGGGTCATCCAGCGCAGCACGGCGGGGCGCCGAATCTGGGTGCGCAGCCGGTCCGCCAACAGCGCATAGGCCAGCGCGTTCAGCGCCGCGAGCCCCACGAATGTGGCGATCAGCACCCCGAATTGGGGCCCAAGGGCAACATCGGGGCGGAGGAACTGCGGCACGAAGGCAATGAAAAACGCGATGGATTTCGGGTTAAGGGCGGTGACGGCGGCCGCATGGGCAAACACCGCGCGCGCCGGGCGCGGGGCGGGCGTGGCCTCGGTGGCCAGCACGGGCGGCGTGCGGATCAGCTTGACCCCCAGCCAGACCAGGTAGGCCGCGCCAATCCATTTGAGCACCGTAAACAGCGTGGCCGAGGCCAGAACCAGCGCCCCCAGCCCGGCCAGCGACGCGCTCATCGCGACCAGATCCCCCAACGCCACCCCCAGTGCCATCGCCACCGCCACCCGCCGCCCCTGGCTGAGTGCATAGCTCAGCACCAGCAGGATCGTGGGGCCGGGAATGATCAGCAAGACCACCGAGGCGGCAACAAAGGCAAACCAGAGGTCGAGGGGCATGGGCGGATCTCCTTTTGCCGATCAGATAGCCATGGCGCGGCGGCTCGTGCAACGGGAAATCCATGATCGGTTCGGGGCGCGATCCGCGCGGCCCCAACCGCCACCATCGACAGGCCGGATCGCGGCGGCCCATAGCGCGCCGATCAGCTGAAACGCCGCGCCCGGCCCGGGGCCGGGGCGCGGCCCTGCATGCCCATCAAAACGCCCCCGGATCGGTCCCCGTGCGCCGCGCCGATCCATCCCGGCGGGTCAGAAAAACGCCTGAATCCCCGTTTGCGCGCGGCCCAGGATCAGCGCGTGGATGTCATGGGTGCCCTCGTAGGTGTTCACCGTCTCCAGGTTGATCATGTGCCGGATCACCTGGAAATCCTCGGAAATCCCGTTGCCGCCATGCATGTCCCGCGCCGCGCGCGCGATATCCAGCGCCTTGCCGCAATTGTTGCGCTTGATCATGCTGATCATCTCGGGGGCGGCGCGTCCCTCGTCCATCAGCCGGCCCACCTGCAAGCAGGCCATCAGCCCCAGTGAAATCTCGGTCTGCATGTCGGCCAGCTTTTTCTGGAAAAGCTGCGTGCCCGCGATCGGTTTGCCGAATTGCTTGCGGTCCAGCCCATAGGCGCGCGCGCCGTGCCAACAGGCCTCGGCCGCGCCCAGAACGCCCCAGGCGATGCCATAGCGCGCCCGGTTCAGACATCCGAACGGCCCTTTCAGCCCCTCGACCCCGGGCAAGAGCGCATCCTCGCCGACCTCGACACCCGCCATCACGATCTCGCCGGTGGTGGAGGCGCGCAGCGACAGCTTGCCCTCGATCTTGGGGGCCGACAGCCCGGCCATCCCCTTGTCCAGGACGAAACCGCGGATCTTGCCGCCATGGGCCTCGGATTTCGCCCAGATAACAAAGACATCGGC
This sequence comes from Paracoccaceae bacterium, assembly GCA_016938875.1. Classification (GTDB taxonomy): domain Bacteria; phylum Pseudomonadota; class Alphaproteobacteria; order Rhodobacterales; family Rhodobacteraceae; genus Rhodovulum. The sequence continues at coordinate 236,683 of JAFGTV010000008.1, read as the reverse complement.
AAAGGGGCTGTTGGAAATCCAGGTCTTGGTGCCGGTCAGCCGATAGCCATTCGCCGTCTTCTCGGCCCGGGTTTTCATCCCCGCCGGATCACTGCCCGCATCCGGTTCGGTCAGCCCGAAACAGCCGATCAGGCTGCCCGCGGCCAGGCCCGGCAGGTATTTTTGCCGCTGCGCCTCGGTCCCGTAGGCATAGATCGGATACATCACCAGGCTGGATTGTACCGACATCATCGAGCGGTATCCCGAATCCACCCGCTCGATCTCGCGCGCGACCAGGCCATAGGTGACATAGGATGCGCCCAGTCCGCCGTATTGCTCGGGCACCGTGACGCCCAGCAGCCCGGCCTCGCCCATCTCGGCAAAAATCTCCGGGGCGGATCGTTCCTCGCGGTAGGCCTCGGTCACGCGGGGCTGCAATCGATCCTGGGCAAAAACCCGTGCGGCATCGCGCAACATCCGCTCGTCCTCGTCCAGGCGATCCTCCAGCCGCAGCGCGTCCTGCCAGTCGAACTGCGCCAGATCCGGGGCGTCCTTGGGCTTCAGGGGGGCGGCACGGTCCATCGGAAATCCTCCTCGAAAATCTGCCGCAGGGATAGCGCGCCCGGCCCGGCGGGGCAATCGCACGGGCCGCGAAAACTGCGCGGGAGGTCGGCGCGGGGGCGTCGGACACGTCGGTCTGCCGCAGATTCGGGGCGGGCCCGCGCCGCGCCGGGTCGAAAGAGTCGCGAAGGCCTTGGAAGGGCGGGGTTTTCCCAAGCGCGGGCGCGAAATCTGGAGGCGATGCAAAATTCCCTAGCGATTTGATCTGGATCAAAGTCCGGGGCGTCAAAAACATACATTTAACATTCACTGTTTGCAGCGGCGCTCGTAATTCCCGATGCGCGCCATCAAGTCCGCCAACAGTGCCTGTGTTTTCCCTGCACGGGTTTCCCATGGCGCCCTGGGCCTCCCTCCCACGGTGCCGACATATAAAACGCCGTGGGCCCTCCCTCCCACGGCGTTTTTCTTTGGGGCGGCGGTTTGATCTAGATCAACTCCGTTGCGGCGGCCCGCTGTTACATTCAAAATAAAGAATGTAAAAATGGGGGGATATCCTTATGGTTCTCAATTGGAAATATGGCGGCCTGCTGTTGGGGCTCGTCTTTTTCCTCGCCGTGCTCTTGGTCAAGCCGATCGGGGTGTCCACGCAGTTCGTCATTCTGGACGGCATCGTGTGGGACATGCAAAACCCCGAGATCGTGACCCAGACCGACGAGGGCTATACCTCGACCAACGCCTATCTGGCCAAGTCGGGTGGTAAATACGCGAAATCAGTGGCCAATCCGGTGAACTACTCGTTCATCTTCGTGATCGCGATGATGGTGGGCGCGCTGGTGTCCTCGTCGCTGCGCAAGGGCATTCCCAAGGGCGAGCGCATGGTGCCCGCGATCTGGAAGGCCAACTATGGCGGCAACGTGCTGAAGCGATGGCTCGTGGCGTTTGCCGGCGGGTTCATCGTGCTTTACGGCGCGCGCCTGGCGGGGGGCTGCACCTCGGGGCACATGATGTCGGGGATGATGCAGACCGCGATTTCGGGCTATGTCTTCGCGGCCGGTGCGTTCCTGGCGGCCTTCCCGACCGCGCTTTACATGTTCAAAGAGGAGGGCTGATCAGATGCTGCATATCGTTCTTGCCATCGTGATCGGCGCCGGGTTCGGCGCAGTGCTCGACCGGATCGGCGCGACCAATCCCAACTGGATCGGGCGCATGTTGAACCTGACCAACCTGCACTTGATGAAGACCATCCTGCTGGCGATCGGCGTGGCCTCGGTGCTGATGTTCGGCGGCCAGATGCTGGGCCTGGTGGATGTCGGTCACATGTCGGTGAAAACCGCCTATGTCGGCGTGTTCATTGGCGGGCTGATGCTGGGCCTGGGCTGGGCGGCGTCGGGGTTTTGCCCCGGCACCGGCGTGTGCGCGGCGGCCTCTGGCCGGATCGACGCGCTGTTCTTTGTCGCGGGCGGCCTGTTGGGCGCGGCGGCCTATATGCTGTCCTATCCCTTCTGGCAGGGGTTGGGCGTGCTGTCGGGCAAGGCCTGGACCCTGGGCGCCATCCCCGGCACGGACTATCCGGCCGCGATCCCCACGCTTCAGGGGGATCTGGCGGGGCTGGCCATCGGTGGGGCGTTCATCGTGATCGCCTTTATCCTGCCGCGCCGCCTGGCCGGTCGTAAGGCACCCGCGGGGCACCCGGCCGAATAGGCCGACCCGAACGGGACGACATTGAACGCCGCGGGCCTTGGTCCGCGGCGTTTTTTCGTGGTGGACGATCCGCCGCCCCCGGCCCCGGGATCGGCGAGAAAGAGGAGGAACGATGCAGAGCACGGACCATGACGCGATCCCCGAGATCGCGCTGGAGTGGCACCGCGCGGGCGAGGGCGCGGTGTTGGCAACGGTGGTGGACACCTGGGGCAGCGCGCCGCGCGGCGTGGGCAGCCAGTTGGCGGTATCGGGTGCAGGGGGAATGGCGGGCTCTGTCTCGGGGGGGTGCGTCGAGGGCGCGGTCATCACCGAGGCGCTGGAGGCGCTGGCCGATGGCCGCCCCCGCCTGCTGGAGTTCGGGGTCAGCGAAGAGGACGCCTTTGCCGTCGGGTTGGCCTGCGGCGGGCGTATCCGGGTGCTGGTCGAACCCGTCGGGGCGGCCCTGCCCGGGGCGCTGCTGGCCGATCTGGTGGCCGCCCGCGCCGACAGGCACCCGATGGCCTATGTGGTGAACCTGGAAACCTGGGCGCGGCGGCTGGCGGGGCCGGACGATCCCGCGCTGGGCGCCGAGATCGCCGCGCGGATGCGGACGGACAAATCGGGTTTGGCGGGAGATTGTTTCATAGGCATTCACAATACGCCCCTTTGCATAGTGATTGTCGGCGCCGTGCATATTGCCCAGCCGCTGGTCCAGATGGCGCGGCTGGCCGGGTTTGCGCCCACCTTGATCGACCCTCGCCCGGCCTTTGCCGCCGCGACGCGGTTCCCCGGCGAGGTCATCGTGGACGACTGGCCCGACACGGCGCTGGCCGATCACGGGCTGGACGCGCGCACGGCCGTTGTCACGCTGACCCATGATCCCAAGCTGGACGATCCCGCGATCCTGGCGGCGCTGGACTCGGATGTGTTCTATCTGGGCTGCCTGGGATCGGCCCGCACCCATGCCGGGCGCGTGGCCCGGCTGGCGGCCGCGGGTGTCGCGCCCGAACAGATCGCCCGCATCCATGCCCCGGTGGGGCTGAGCATCGGCGCGAAAACCCCCGCCGAGATCGCCGTGGCGATCCTGGCCGAGGTCATTGCCCGGCTGCGCCAGGGCTGATGCGCGCAGCCCCGCCCGCGGACCCGTGGTGACCGCGGGCATGGGGTTTTGACCCACGAAAAGGGCAGGGCGCGGGACGATGCTGGACGGCGGGGACGCGTTGTCGGTGCCGAACGATAACGGCCCAGACCGCGGGGGCGGTCGCGATGACGCGACCTGGCCCACCGCGCATTCATCACCGCCCACGCGCGCAGCCAAGGCGCCACGTTCCCCGCAAGGGGGGGGCAACCCGCGCGATGATCGACGCGATGGGTGTGACGCGGCCCCATGCAAAAGCCCCGCGGGGGGCGATCCGCGGGGCTTGGGTCTGTATCGTGCCCCCGGTGGGGCGGGCAGGGTCGCCTATTTCGGAAGCGGGCCGATCATCATGATCATCTGGCGGCCTTCCATCTTGGGCATGTTCTCGACCTTGCCGATTTCCTTGGTGTCTTCGGCGACACGTTCCAGCAGTTCGCGGCCCAGGTTCTGGTGTGCCATCTCGCGGCCACGGAACCGCAGGGTAACCTTTACCTTGTCGCCGTTTTCCAGGAATTTGAACACGTTGCGCATTTTGACTTCGTAATCGTGGACGTCGGTGTTCGGGCGGAACTTGACCTCCTTGATCTCGATGATCTTCTGCTTTTTGCGCGCTTCGGCCTCGCGTTTCTGGGTTTCGTATTTGAACTTGCCGAAATCCATGATCTTGCAGACCGGCGGCGTGGCGTTGGGCGAAATTTCGACCAGATCGAGCCCGGCCTCGATGGCCATCTCAATTCCACGGGCAGGGGTCACGACCCCGACGTTTTCGCCTTCGGCGCCGATGAGACGGATTTCATTGGCCCGAATGCGGTCATTGACGCGGGGGCCGGTATCGCGCGTGGGCGGCGCGTTGTGGGGTCTGCGGGCTATGGTGTCGTTCCTTTTGTGGTTACAGCTGACTGGCCGACAAACTACCCTTCGGAAGCCTCTGTTTCAAGGCGCATTTCCATATCCTTCGGCAGAGAGGCGCCGCTGCGGCGTTAGGCTGGTTTGCCTTGGCGTGTTATCGTGACACAACACGACCGGGATGTATCGCGAAATCCCGCAAACAAAGGAGACAGCGATGAAGAAGACCGTGATTACGATCGCCATTCTCGCCGCCGTCGGTATCGGTGGCTATGTCTGGTATCAAGGCCAGCAGACGGGCGTCAGCGAGGCCCCCGAGGCGATGGACGCCGCCCCTGCCGTCACCGCCCCCGAGGCCGTCGAAGAGGCCACCGATGCGGCGAGCGAGGCTGCGACCGATGCGGTTGAGGCCGCCACCGACGCCGCTGAGGCCGCCACCGATGCCGCCACCGACGCCGCTGAGGCGGCCGGTGATGCCGCCGCCGAGGCCGTGACTGACGCGACCGAGGCCGCCACCGAGGCCGCAGGTGACGCGGCAGAGGCGGCGGGCGATGCGACAGAGGCTGTGACGGATGCCGCGGGCGATGCCGCCGGTGCGGTCGCGGACACGGCCCAGGATGCCGCAGAGGCCGTCGAAGAGGCCGTGACCCCCGAGCCCGAGGCGTTCGACGCCGACGCCATGCTGACCCGGATCGACGAGTCGGATATTGGCGACATGCAGAAAACCGCGCTCAAGGCCCTGGTCGAGGCCGCCCGCGACAACCCCGACATGGTGCAATCCACGTTGGATAAGGTGCGCGAGGCGCTGGGCCAGTAACCCGGCCCTGACGATCCGGGCGCTGACGGAATTGCGCCCCTGAACATGAAAACGCCCCGCTCAGAATGCTCTGGCGGGGCGTTTTTTCGTTTCCGCAATGGCGCGGCGGATGGCCCTAGCCGACGAAGGCCTTTTCCACCACGTATTCGGCGGGGTCGGAATTGGCGCCCTCACGCAGGCCCATGCCGTCGAGAATCGCCATGATGTCCTTGTTGAACTCCAGCGAGCCACAGACCATGCCGCGGTCGGTTTCGGGCGACATGCCGTCGATCCCCAGATCCGCGAACACCTTGCCCGACAGCAGGTTGTCGGTGATGCGACCCATGAACGGGCTCTGCTCACGGGTGGTGGTGGGATAGTATTTCAGCTTGTCCCCGACGAACTCGCCGATCAGCGGATCGTCCGGCAGGCTCTCGATCAGTTCACGGCCATAGGCCAGCTCTGCCACGTCGCGGCAGGTGTGCATCATGATGACCTCGTCGTACCGCTCATAGGTGTCGGGGTCGCGCATCAGGCTGGCGAACGGCGCGATGCCGGTGCCCGTGGCAAAGAACCACAGACGCTTGCCCGGCAACAGCGCGTCCAGCACCAGCGTTCCCACGGGTTTGGGCCGCAGGATGATCTGATCGCCCGGCTGGATATGTTGCAGCCGCGAGGTCAGCGGACCGTCCTGCACCTTGATCGAGTAGAAATCCAGGCCCTCGTCCCACGAGGGAGAGGCGATGGAATAGGCGCGCATGATCGGTTTGCCATCGTCGCCGGGCAGTCCGATCATCACGAATTCACCCGACCGAAAGCGCAGCGATTGCGGGCGCGTCACGCGGAATCGGAACAGCCGGTCCGTATAGTGTTGGACCTCTGTCACGGTCTGCGCGTCGGGCAGCGTCTTGGCCTTGGGGGCGGGGGTGTCTGTCACGGCGGTCTGCTGGTTCATCTGTCTCTCATGCAACGGGGCGGATGCCGCGTTCCTTTCCTTCTAGGTGTCCTGGCAGGGTGGGGAAACCCCCCATCGCATGGCCGGACCTCAGCGGGCCCGGCGCGACCCTTGCCGCCGGGTATTCCCAATCGCGCGGCGCGCGACCATGACACAGATCAACCCGCAATGTCGCAGGGGACGGGCCCGCGGCCGGACCCAGGACAGGCCACGGCCGGACCCAGGACAGGCCACGGACAGACCGGGCGGATGGGAAAACCGCATTCCGGCATACAGTTTTTCTTGAGACTGTGGCCGTCATCGGTGATAGTCCTGCGCCACGTCCCCCAAAGGGGGCACATGACAAGATCAAGGTTATCTGGGAGGATACCGAATGAAGTTCCTGACCGCCGCCACTGCTGCCGTGGCCCTGTCCATTTCCGCCGGTGCTGCCATGGCGCAGTGCGACGATGGCGAAATGGTCCTCAAGTTCAGCCACGTCACCAACTCCGACAAGCACCCCAAGGGGATCGCCGCCTCGCTGTTTGCCGAGCGCGTGAACGCCGAGATGGACGGCGTGGCCTGTATGGAAGTCTACCCCAACACCACGCTTTACAACGACGACCAGGTGCTGGAAGCGATGCTGAACGGCGATGTGCAGTTCGCTGCGCCCTCGCTGTCGAAATTCGAGAAATACACCAAGCAGTTCCGCATCTTCGACCTGCCCTTCATGTTCAAGAACATCGATGCGGTCGATGCGTTCCAGGCCTCGGAAACCGGCGAGGCGATGAAGCAGTCGATGGCGCGCCGCGGCCTGCTGGGCCTGCAATTCTGGCACAACGGGATGAAGCAGTTCTCGGCCAACAAGCCGCTGTTGGAGCCCACCGACGCGGCCGGGCTGAAATTCCGTGTGCAGACCTCTGACGTGTTGGTCGCGCAGATGGAGGCGTTGGGCGCCAGCCCGCAGCCGATGGCCTTTTCCGAGGTCTACGGCGCGCTGCAAACCGGCGTTGTCGACGGCCAGGAAAACACCTGGTCCAACATCTATGGCCAGAAGTTCTTTGAGGTGCAGGACGGCAGCACCGAGACCAACCACGGCGTTCTGGACTATCTCGTCGTGACCTCGGTCGAGTGGTGGGACGGGCTGGACCCGGCAGTGCGTAACCAGTTGGCCACCATCCTGGCCGAGGTGACCGAGACCCGCAACGCCGAGTCGACCGCGGTGAACGAGCAGGCCAAGCAATCGATCATCGCAGCCGGCGGTGTCGTGCGTGAACTGACCCCCGAACAGCGCGCCGACTGGGTCGCTGCGATGAAACCGGTCTGGGCCCAGTTCGAGGGCGACGTGGGGGCCGAGAACATCGCCGCCGCGCAGGAAATCAACGCCGCCAACTAAGGCGCGTGAAACAGACGACGGCGGCCCGGGGCACCCTGCCTGCGGGCCGCCGTTCCCACAACACTCCGACACCCGAATGGAAAGGCCCCCGGGATGAGTGCATCTTACCGGCCCAAGAGCGCGCTGGCGCGTGCGGTGCATGCCTTTGAGGAGACGGTGATCGCCACCCTTCTGGGGCTGATGACGATGGTCACCTTCGTCAACGTGGTGCTGCGTTATGTCTTCAACACCGGGTTGATCTGGGGGCTGGAGGTCACGCTGGTGCTGTTTGCCTGGCTGGTGCTGTTCGGCATTTCCTACGGGTTCAAGATCACCATGCATCTGGGCGTGGACGCGGTGCTGAACATGCTGTCGCGGGGCGCGCGGCGGTGGCTGTCGCTGCTGTCGTTGGCGGTGTGCCTGGCCTATGCGCTGTTGCTGATGAAGGGGGCCTGGGACTATTGGGCGCCCTATGCCAACCTGGCACCGACCACCGGGCGCTGGTTTCCCACCGGGTTCGAGACGATGAAGCCCTGGGATTTCCGCGGCTATGTGCCGACCGAACGTATCCCCATGCCAGAGTTCCTGCGCGCGCCGCTGGAATACCTGTTCCTGCCCGAGGGCGACGATCCCTATGAAAAACTGCCCATGGTGGTGCCCTACACGATGATCCCCGTGGCCGCCGCGCTGATCCTTTATCGGCTGATCGAGGCCGGGGTGCGCATCATTACCGGCGTGCAAGAGGGGCTGATCGTCAGCCACGAGGCCGAGGACGCGGTCGAGGAAGCCGCCGCAAACGCCCGAAAGGACGCCTGAGCCATGGATGTCGTTTTGCTGTTTTCGATGGTCGTGGCGTTTCTGCTGATCGGTGTGCCGATCGCGGTGTCGCTGGGCCTGTCCTCGATGATCTTCCTGCTGGTGTTCTCGGACACCTCGCTGGCCTCGGTCGCGCAGTCGCTCTATCAGGCGATGGCGGGGCATTACACGCTGCTGGCGATCCCGTTCTTCATCCTGGCCTCGTCGTTCATGTCCACGGGCGGTGTGGCGCGGCGCATCATCCGGTTTTCCATTGCCTGCGTGGGGCACCTGCGCGGCGGTTTGGCGATCGCGGGGGTGTTTGCCTGCATGCTTTTCGCCGCGTTGTCGGGGTCGTCCCCCGCAACCGTGGTGGCGATCGGGTCCATCGTCATCGCCGCGATGCAAAAGGTCGGCTACACCAAGGATTTCGCGGCAGGCGTGATCTGTAATGCAGGCACCCTGGGCATCCTGATCCCGCCCTCGATCGTGATGGTGGTCTATGCCTCGGCCACCGATGTATCGGTGGGCCGGATGTTCCTGGCGGGCGTCATTCCGGGGCTGCTGGCGGGGGTCATGCTGATGACCGCGATCTATATCGTCGCCACGATCCGCAACATGCCCAAGGGCGAGTGGCAGGGCTGGGGCGAGGTTGCCGCCAGTTTCCGGGACGCGTTCTGGGGCCTGATGCTGATCGTCATCATCATGGGCGGCATCTACGGCATTCCCGGCGTCACCGGCGCGATCTTTACCCCGACCGAGGCCGCCGCCGTCGCCTCTGTCTATGCCTTCGTGATCGCGGTGTTCGTCTACCGCGACATGGGCCCGCTCAAGCCGCGCGGCGACGGCGCGGCGCCCGTGGCCCTGTGGCAAAGGCCGCAGGCGCTGCTGACGGCCTTTGTGCATGCCGACACCCGGCGCACCCTGCTGGACGCGGCCAAGCTGACGATCATGCTGATGTTCATCATCGCCAACGCGCTGATCCTGAAACATGTGCTGACCGACGAACAGATCCCGCAAAAGATCGCCGGCGCGATGCTCGAGGCGGGGTTCGGCAAGATCATGTTCCTGATCGTGGTCAACGTGATCCTGCTGATCGGGGGCCAGTTCATGGAACCCTCGGGGCTGATCGTGATCGTGGCGCCGCTGGTCTTTCCCATCGCGATCGAGCTGGGCGTCGATCCGATCCACCTGGGCATCATCATGGTGGTGAACATGGAAATCGGGATGATCACGCCGCCGGTTGGGTTGAACCTCTTTGTGACCTCGGGCGTGGCGGGGATGCCGATGATGCGGGTGGTCAAGGCGGCGCTGCCGTTCCTGGGGATCCTGTTCATCTTCCTGATCATGGTGACCTATGTGCCGTGGCTGTCGACCTGGCTGCCGACGACGTTGATGGGGCCAGAGATCATCGTGAACTGACGCGGGCATATCCGACAACGCAAAGGGCCGCGCCATGGCTGGCGCGGCCCTTGTTCGTTTCGGACTGCCGGTGCGGCGGCGCGGGCCAGGCCTAGGCCGCCGGTGCGGCCTCCAGTGCGGCGATGATCGCCGAGAAATCCGCCGCCTTCAGCGAGGCCCCGCCGACCAGCGCCCCATCGACATTCGAGGTCGCAAAGATCTCGGTCGCATTGCCCGGCTTGACCGATCCGCCATAGAGCAGGCGAATGCCATCGGCCGCGTCGCCATAGCGCGCGCCGAGCTGGGCCCGCATGAAGTCGTGCACCTCGGCGATCTGTGCCAGGGTCGGCACGCGCCCGGTGCCTATCGCCCAGACGGGTTCATAGGCGATGACCACGCTGGCTGCGCTGACCCCGGCATCGGGCAGGGACCCGGCCAGTTGCGTGCCGATCACGTCCAGCGTGTCGCCCGCGTCGCGCTGGCCCTCGGTCTCGCCGACACAGACCACCGCGACCAGACCCTGGGCCAGGGCGGCGATGGTCTTGGCGCAGACCTGCGCGTCGGTTTCGTGATGATCGGTGCGCCGCTCGGAATGGCCCAGAATGACATGGGTCGCGCCGGCCTCGTGCAGCATCCCGGCCGAGATGTCGCCGGTATGCGCGCCCGAGGCGTTGGCGTGGCAATCCTGCCCGCCCACGGCAATCGCGCTGCCCGCCGCGCTGCGGGCCATCCGCTCGATCAGCGTGGCGGGGGGGCACAGCAGCAGATCCACCGAAGGGGCGGGATGCGCCGCCGCCAATGCCGTAACCTCGGCCAGCTCTGCGCCGGTGCCGTTCATCTTCCAATTGCCTGCCGCCAGTTTCCGCCGCATGCGCGTCCTCCCCAGGTTGGATTTGTGTGTGGCGACCTTCCTAGGGCATTTTCACGCGCGGCGGAACGGCCCAATTGCGCGCAGGCGCAGCTCAGGCGTCGGATTGCTGTTCAGCGTCGCCGAACTTGATCGATTCGCCGCAGCCGCAGGCCTCGGTCACGTTGGGATTGCGGAACCGGAACGCGGATTCCAGCAACGACACCTCATAGTCGATCTCGGTGCCGAAAAGGAACATCTGCGCCATCGGCGCGATCATCACCCGTGCGCCATCCTGCTCGACCAGCTCGTCCATCGGGTCGATCTCGCGGACGTATTCCATGGTGTATTCCATCCCCGCGCAGCCGCCCTTCTTGACGCCGATGCGCAGCCCCGCCGCGCCGTCGCGCGCCATGAGCCTGGCGACCTGCGCCGCAGCCGCCGGGGTTAGCGTGACCGCCTGTTTGCCGGGGATCCCGAACATGACTTCCCTCCTGTTCCCATCCCAAGGGTAGGCATTCGCGCCCGTGCCCTCAAGGGGGACACCGGCGCGGCGGGCTGCAATTCACGGTATCTTGGGAATTTTGGCCATTTTATCCAGCAAGATGCCCGTGGCGCCGTCTTCTTGGCCCCGATACCCACGGCCGGATCCCGGCCCCCGGCGGGGCCCCTGGACTGGGGTGCGCGGCTTACATGAAGCCCAGTTCCAGCCGGGCCTCGTCGGACATCATGTCCATGCCCCAGGGCGGATCCCAGGTGATCTCGACATCGACCTCTTTCACGCCGGCCACGGGTTCGACCGCCTCGGCCAGCCAGCCCGGCATTTCGCCGGCCACCGGGCAGCCCGGCGCGGTCAGGGTCATGGCGATCCGCACCGCGTTCTCGTCGTCGATCTCGATCGTGTAAATCAGGCCCAGGTCATAGATGTTCACCGGGATTTCGGGATCATAGACCGTGCGGCACGCCTCGACGATCTGGTCGTAAAGCGGGTGATCGGTGGATGACGGCTTGATGAGGGGGGTGCCCTCAAGCTTTTCCTGCGGCTCGGACATGGGAGCTCCTGCTATATCTTACAAAAGATATAAGAAAAGGGAGGGGCTGCGTCCAGAGCGGGTTTCACTGCTGGCGCAGGCTTGATGTTGCAGCGCGGCGGGCCGGGTGGTTATGTTGAGCGCGACACGGAAAAGGGGCTGGTCGATGAAAAACAACCTGTCGGTCGAAGAGGCGCGCGCGCTGCTGGATCGTGACGAGCAGGAGATGAGCGTGGTGATCTCGGATCCCTCGCTGCCGGACAACCCGATGATCTATGTCAGCGAAGAGTTCGAGCGTCAGACCGGCTATAGCCTGGAAGAGGCGGTCGGCCGCAACTGCCGCTTTTTACAGGGGCCCGGCACCGATCCCCATGCGGTCGAGGCGATCCGCCATGCGTTGCGCGCCCAGACGCCGTTCACCATCGACATCCTGAACTACCGCAAGGATGGCACGCCCTTTGTCAACCGGCTGCGAATCCGTCCGATTTTCGACGATGCCGGGCGGCTGGTCTACTTCGCGGGCGCGCAAAACCCGGTCTAGGCCGGGTCTGCCGGGGCCGGACGGGTCAGCACGTCGGCCAGCCCGCGCAGCATGGCCAGGCATTGGTTCAACTGCTCAAAGCTGATGTATTCGTCGGGTTTATGCGCCTGGGCGATGAAGCCGGGGCCGCAAACCGCCGCCGCGCAGCCCAGCGATTGAAACAGGCCCGCCTCGGTCGAAAAGGGGGCGGTTTCGGCACCGTGCTGTCCGGTCAGCTCGGCCAGCAGGGCGCGCGCGGCGCTGTCGGGCATCGGGTCCAGCCCGGCAACCTCGCCGATCACCTGGGTGACGATATCGGCCCCCGGATCGACGGCGCGCATCGCGGGCAGCAGCGTGTCCGCGACATGGCGGTCCATCTGATCGGTGACAAAGGCGCGGTCGGCGGCCTGAACGGGGCGCATTTCCCAGGCGACCTCGGCGCGGCCGGGGATCACGTTATGGGTATGGCCGCCGGCGATCTTGCCCAGGTTGATCGTGGTCCAGGGCGGCTGAAACGGGCTGTCGGCGGGGGCGCGGTGTTTCAGATCCTCGGCCAGGTCCAGCAGGCGCGCGACATAGCGCACGGCGGCCTCGGCGGCATTGACCCCTGCGGGCGGGTTCGATCCGTGCCCCTCCAGCCCGTGAAACGCGACGGTGTATTCGCAACAGCCCTTATGCGCCTCGACGATCCTCATGCCGGTGGGTTCGCCGATCAGGGCGATGGCGGGGCGCTGGCCGCGCGCGGCCAGTTCGGCCACCAGCGCCTGACCGCCCAAACAGCCGACCTCTTCGTCATGGGTAAAGGCGAAATGCAGCGGGCGTTTGAGATCCAGCGCGGCAAAATGCGGCGCCATGGCCAGGGTGGCGGCGATGAACCCCTTCATGTCGCAGGTGCCGCGCCCGTAGAGCCGGCCATCCGATTCGCGCAACACAAACGGGTCGCTGGACCAGTCCTGATCGGTGACCGGCACCACATCCGTGTGCCCCGACAGCACGATCCCCCCCGGTGCATCCGCAGGGCCCAGCGTGGCAAAGAGGTTGGCCTTGTGCCCGCCTGGGTCATGAAAAAGATCGACCCGCGCGCCCAACTCGCCCAGGAGCGCCGCGATATGGACGATCATTTCCAGGTTCGACTCCGACGACACGGTGGGAAACGCCACCAGGTCGGCCAGGATCGCGCGGGTTTGCTCCAGACTGCCCATCACGGTTTGACGTAGAGCTGGCGCGGGCGGTCGCACAGGCAGTGCGCCGGGCCATCGGCGCGTATCACGATCGGCTCGGTGATTTCGAGGCCCCAGTTTTCCATCCACAGGCCGGGCATGAAGTGAAAGGTCATCCCCTCTTGCAGCACGGTGTCATCCTCGGCGCGGAACGAGATCGTCCGCTCGCCCCAGTCGGGCGGATAGCTCAGCCCGATGGGATAGCCGCAGCGCGCGCCGCGCTCGATCCCGGCGCGTTCCAGCGGGGCGGCCAGGGCGTTGGCCACATCGGCGGCGCGGTTGCCGGCGCGCGCGGCCGACAGGCCCGCCTCGATCCCCTCCAGCAGGGCGGCCTCGGCGGCGCGCAGGTAATCGGGGGGCGTGCCCAGGAACACGGTCCGGCAAAACGGCGCGTGATAGCGCCGGTAACAGCCCGACACCTCGAAAAACGTGGCCTCGCCGCTGGCAAACTTGCGCCCGTCCCAGGTCAGGTGAGAGGCCGCCGCATCCGGCCCCGAGGGCAAGAGCGGCACGATCGCGGGATAATCGCCCCAGTCGCCGTCGATGCCGCGCAGCGCGTCGCGGTAGATTTCGGCCACCAGCTCGTTCTTGGGCAGGCCCGGTTCGATCCGCTCCACCACGCCGTCGATGATCTTTTCCGAGATGCGCGCCGCACGGCGCATGAAGTCCAGCTCTTCGGCCGATTTCACCGTCCGCTGCCAGTTGACCAGCGCGGTGGCATCCACCAGTTCCGCCTGGGGCAGGGCGTCGCAAAGCGTGACGTAGGCCTTGGCGGAAAAGTAGTAATTGTCCATCTCGACGCCGATCCGCCGGGCGGCGTAGCCCAGGTCGTGCAGGATGGTGCCCAGGTGCTGCATCGGGTGGCGGTCGCGCGATTGCACGTAATTGTCGGCGTAATGCAGGATATGCGCCCCGGCCATCCAGACCGTGCGCACCGCGCCATTGGCATCCTGCGCGCGGCCCCACCACATCGGGTCGGCGTCGTGAAAGATCAGCACACCCTGGTGCACATAGAACGACCAGCCGTCATAGCCGGTCAGCCAGGCCATGTTCGAGGGATCCTCGATGAAGAGTACGTCGATCCCGCGATCCTCCATCGCGCGGCGCACCTTGCCCAGGCGGCGCTGGTACTCGCCCAGGGAAAACGGCGCGCGGCCCGCGGCGGCATGGCCGAACTGGACGATTTCATCGGTCATCTGGGGCGGCTCCTGCTGGGTGTGCCGGGGGCATGGTGAACGTTGGCTGCGCCCCGCCCGCGGGCCGGGGATCGGCCGGGATCGCGGGGCTGTTTCATCTGACAGGATGGCGGCGTCGGTCGTCAAGCGCGGGGCCGGGGGCGACGCCAAAGGAGACAGGAGCGACAAGGGTTTGGCGCGAATTCGGGCATCGGGTCCGGGGCCGGGGGTGGAGACCTTGGGTGAATCGCGGTATGTCTGCGCCGGTCACGCAGGGGCTGACGGGGCGCATCGCCCTGACGGCGGGGCTGCGGCGGGGGCGGGATGCCTCCGGCGGGGATATTTTGAACCAGAAGAAGGGCAGGGGCGCGCGTGATCCGCACGCCGCGGCCCCGAGCAAAAGGACAAGGCCGATGCTGAAGAACGACATGCTGGAGCAGTGGGACCGGGAGAACTTCTTCCACCCCTCGACCCATCTGGCGCAATTCGCGCGCGGCGAGGCGCCGCAACGGGTGGTCACCGGCGGCGAGGGCTGTTTCATCGAGGACCGCGAGGGCAATCGTCTGCTGGATGCCTTTGCCGGGCTTTACTGTGTGAACGTCGGCTATGGCCGGACCGAGATCGCCGAGGCCATCGCCGAGCAGGCCCGCGAGCTGGCCTATTACCATGCCTATGTCGGCCACGGGACCGAGGCCAGCATCACCCTGGCCAAGATGGTGATGGACCGCGCACCCGATCACATGTCCAAGGTCTATTTCGGTCTGGGCGGGTCGGATGCGAACGAGACCAACATCAAACTGGTCTGGTATTACAACAACATCCTGGGCCGCCCAGAGAAAAAGAAGATCATCAGCCGTTGGCGCGGCTATCACGGGTCGGGTCTGATGACCGGATCTTTGACCGGGCTGGGGCTGTTCCATGCCAAGTTCGATCTGCCGCTGGCGCAGGTGCTGCACACCGAGGCGCCCTATTACTATCGCCGCGATGATCTGGACATGTCCGAGGCCGATTTCGTGGCCCATTGTGCCGCCGAGCTGGAGGCGATGATCGAACGCGAGGGGGCCGACACGATCGCGGCCTTTATCGCCGAGCCGTTGCTGGGCACCGGGGGCATCGTGCCGCCGCCTGCGGGCTATTGGCAGGCGATCACGCCGATCCTGGAGCGTCACGACATCCTGCTGATCGCCGACGAGGTAGTCACCGGGTTCGGCCGGCTGGGCAGCATGTTCGGGTCCGACCATTACGGGCTGAAGCCTGATCTGATGACCATCGCCAAGGGTCTGACCTCGGCCTATGCGCCGTTGTCGGGGTCCATCGTGTCGGACCGGATGTGGAAGGTTTTGGAGCAGGGCACCGACGAGAACGGTCCGATCGGCCATGGCTGGACCTATTCGGCGCACCCGATCGGCGCCGCCGCCGCGGTCGCCAACCTCAAGCTGGTGGACAAGCTGGGGCTGGTGCAGAACGCCGCCGATACGGGGGCCTATTTCGTGGGTGCGATGCGCGATGCGCTGGGCGGGCATCCCCATGTGGGCGAGGTGCGCGGCGCGGGGATGCTGTGCGCTGTCGAGCTGGTCGAGGACAAGGCCGCGCGGCGCTTTTTCGCGCCGGTGGGCAAGACCGCGGGGGCGGTGGCCGCGGCCATGGTCGCCGACGGGGTCATTGCGCGGGCCATGCCCCAGGGCGACATCCTGGGCTTTGCCCCGCCGCTGTGCCTGAGCCGGCAAGAGGCTGACCAGGTGGTGGCCGCGACCGTCAAGGCGGTCCGGGGCGTGCTGGGCTAGGACCGCGCGCGGGCCGGTCGTTTGCGCGGTCGGCCCCTGCGGTGATGGTGCAACTGGTCGGGCGGGCAGGGCTGCGCTAAGCTGCTGGCCAACCCTGTTGGGCGCAAGTGAGAGGAACAACACATGACGGCCCCCGCCTATGACCGCTTCCCCCGGAGCATTATCAAGACCAACCTCGTGATGAGCGATTACCGCTGGAGCCTGGCCGAGAGGGGCGCGACGCCGTTTTCGGATTTCTTCGGCCTTGCGACGTTGTCCGAAGGCGGGTCGCGGACGGCGCTGCGCACCGACCGCCCGACGCCGCTGTCCTCGTCGATCCGGCTGCCGCTGTTGTGGCGGCGCCAGCCCAAGGTGCGGCTGCGCACGGGGCGGCTGTTCGCGCTGGGCCGGGGCTGAGGCGCGCCTCTAGCCGCCCGTGTGGCTCATGTGGCGGCTGACCTGGCCATCGGGGCGCTGGCGGGAATAGTCGAAATCGTGGCCCTTGGGCTTGGCCGCGATGGCGCTGCGGATTGCATCCAGCAAGGGTGCGTCGTCGTCGGGATGGGCCCGCAGGGGGGCGCGCAGATCGGCGCGGTCCTCTTGCCCCAGGCACATGAACAGATCCCCCGTGCAAGTCAGCCGCACCCGGTTGCAGCTTTCGCAGAAATTATGGCTGAGCGGCGTGATAAAGCCGATCTTCTGGCCGGTCTCTGACAGCCGGACATAGCGCGCTGGCCCGCCTGTGCGTTCGGCCAGGTCGGTCAGGGTATAGCGCTGTGCAAGATGCGCGCGCACCTCTTTGAGGGACCAGTATTGCCCGACGCGGTCCTCGTTGCCCAGATCGCCCATCGGCATGACCTCGATCAGGGTCAGGTCCATGTCGCGCCCCGCGCACCAGTCCACCAGGGTGAAGAGTTCCGCCTCGTTGAAGCCCTTGAGCGCCACGGTATTGATCTTGACCCGCAGCCCGGCGGCCTGGGCGGCATCGATCCCGCGCATCACCTGGTCCAGGCGTCCCCAGCGGGTGACGCGGGCGAATTTGTCGGCATCCAGCGTATCGAGGCTGATATTGACCCGCCGCACCCCGGCCGCGGCCAGGGCGGGGGCGAATTTTTCCAGTTGCGAGCCGTTGGTGGTCAGCGTCAGTTCCTCCAGCGCGCCGCTTTGCAGGTGCCGGGCCATGGCGTTGAAAAATGTCATGATATCGCGCCGCACCAGCGGCTCGCCCCCGGTAATGCGCAGCTTGCGCACGCCAAGGCCGACAAAGGCGGAACACAGCCGGTCCAATTCCTCCAGCGTCAGCAGATCCTTTTTCGGCAAAAAGGTCATGTTTTCGGCCATGCAATAGACACAGCGAAAATCGCACCGATCGGTGACCGACACGCGCAAATAGGTGATCGCGCGGGCGAACGGGTCGATCAGGGGAGGCTGGTTCATCATGTCGCAGAACCTAAGCGGGGGGCGGCGCCACGGCAAGCGCGGATCGGGCAGAGTTGAACCGCGCGCAGGGCGCGGCTAGGCTGCAAGAGGCATGGGGGGACGGGCGGATGGCGCAGCGGTTCAGGTTTGGTCTGGGGGTGGGTCTGCTGGGGGCGCTGGCGGGCTGTTCGGGGCTGCAACTGCCGTTTCTGGGCGGGGAGGGGGACGCGGGCGTGCCACCGCCCATGGACCCCACCCCGATTACCGCCCCACCGCCGCCCCCCGACGCCCGCACCGCCGAGGCCTTTGATACCACCACCCCGGCAGAGCGGCGCGCCGCCACCGCCGCCCCTGTTGCGGCCGATCGCGCGCTGGGCCCCACGGTGGCCAGCCTGGGCGATCCCGCCGATCCGGGGTTTTGGGCGCTTACCCCGCTGGTGACGCAGGTCCAATCCGGCCGCCTGGTCGATCCCGCCAGCGGCAAATCCGTCGCGGTAGAGCTGCGCCCGCGCGCCGCCGCCCCCGGCGCGGGCAGCCTTGTGTCACTGGCCGCCTTGCGTGCGCTGGATCTGCCACTCACCGCGCTCAGCCCGCTTCAGGTCTCTGCCACTGCGCCTTGACACGGGGCCCGGCGCGCGCGTTACTGAACGGGTGTTCATTTCCAATGGGGGCGTTGATGCAGGATCGCCGGCTGTTGCCCGACCAGCGCGACTGGGACGCGATGCGCGCGGGGTTTCGCTGGGACATCCCGGCGCGGTTCAACATCGCCGTGGCCTGCTGCGACAGCTGGGCGGCCGAGGACCCCGACCGCGTCGCGGTGATTGACGCCAGCGACGGCGACAAGGTCTGGACCTTTGGCGCGCTCAAGCAGGCATCGGACCGGCTGGCCTCGGTCCTGGCCGGGGCGGGGATCGGGCCGGGCGACCGGGTGGCGGTGCTGTTGCCCCAGGCGCCCGCAGTGCTGATCGCCCATTTCGCCGCGATGAAGCTGGGCGCGGTGGTGCTGCCGCTCTTTACGCTCTTCGGGCCGGATGCGCTGGCCTACCGGCTGTCCGACAGCGGCACCAAACTGGTGGTCACCGATGCCGAAGGGGCCGGGAAACTGGCCCCCCTGCGCGCGCAGCTCCCCGATCTGGCCGAGGTGTTTTCGATCAATGGCGGCTCCGCGCGCGATGTCTGGGCCGAGATCGCCGCGGCCGACCCCCTGGCCGCCCCACGCGACCCCGCGGCCGAGGACCCGGCTGTGCTGATCTATACCTCGGGGACCACCGGCCCGCCCAAGGGGGTGCTGCATGCCCATCGCTTCGTGATCGGGCACCTGCCCTCGGTCGAGCTGCACCACCGCGGTTTTCCGCAGCCGGGCGATTGCGGCTGGACGCCCGCCGACTGGGCCTGGATCGGCGGGCTGATGGATATGGCGATGCCCTGCCTCTACTACGGCGTGCCGCTGGTGGCCTGCCGGATGCGCAAATTCGACGCCGACGCCGCCTGGGCGCTGATCGAACGGTTGGGCGTGCGCAACCTTTTCCTGCCGCCCACCGCGCTGAAGCTGATGCGCCAGGTGGCGGTGCCGCCCGGCGTGACACTGCGCAGCGTCGGCTCGGGCGGCGAAAGCCTGGGCGCGGATCTGCTGGCCTGGGGGCGCGCGGCACTGGGGCTGGAGATCTGCGAATTCTACGGCCAGACCGAATGCAACCTGGTGCTGACCTGCGTGCCCGAGCTGATGCAGGCCCCGCCGGGCAGCATGGGACGCGCGGTGCCCGGATTTGACGTCGCGGTGATCGACGCGGCTGGCACCCCGTTGCCACCGGGCGAGGTCGGCGAGATCGCCGTGCGCCGGGGCGCGGCCTCGATGTTTCTGGACTATTGGGGGTTGCCGGACAAAACGGCCGCGAAATTCACGGGCGACTGGATGCGCACGGGGGATCTGGGCGTCTGCGACGCGGGCGGCCATTTCACCTATGTCGCGCGCGATGACGACGTGATCACCTCTGCCGGCTACCGCATCGGCCCGACCGAGATCGAGAACTGCCTCGTTGGCCATCCCGACGTGGTAATGGCCGCCGTGGTGGGCGAGCCCGACCCGCTGTGCACCCAGATCGTCGTGGCCCATGTGGTGCTGCGCGCGGGTGCGGACTGGACCGGGCTCGAGGCCGCGCTGATCCAAAAAGTGCGCGACGACGTCAGTCCCCACGTCGCCCCGCGCAAGGTGATCCGCGCCGACAGCCTGCCGATGACCGCCACGGGCAAGATCATGCGCCGCGCGCTTCGCGGCGCCTAACG
Source organism: Paracoccaceae bacterium (assembly GCA_016938875.1). Taxonomy (GTDB): domain Bacteria; phylum Pseudomonadota; class Alphaproteobacteria; order Rhodobacterales; family Rhodobacteraceae; genus Rhodovulum. The sequence continues at coordinate 216,920 of JAFGTV010000008.1, read as the reverse complement.
CGGCGTCGCCCCGGTCCTGGGCTTCTTCTGGTCGAAAATATCCTGGGGGTCTGGGGGCAACGCCCCCAGCCGGCCGACCTCGTCCCTTACCGCAGCAACCGCGCGGCATCCTTGCGGGCAAAGGGCTTCATCCGCTCGCCATGGGCTTCCAGAAAATGCCGCACCTGCGCGCCGTCGCGCTTTGACAGCGCATACAGCCACTCGGCCAGCGCCTTTTGCACGATGCGCGCGGGATCCCCCGCCAGCTCTGCCGCCCAGCCCAGCACCCGGTCGCGCTGCGCCAGATCGTCGGGTCTCGGATGCGTCAGCTTGGCCCAGGGCAGGGTCAGCGCCAGTGCCGCGCGACGGGTCCAGGGATGCGGCGAGGCGACCCAGCCCGCGACCTGCTCCAATCGCGCGGGATCGGCCACCAGCCGTTTCTGCCCGGCCACCGCCACCGCATCGGCCAGCGCCATCCCGTCCAGGTCCGGCACCCAGGCCGCGATCAGCGCCCAGGCGCCCGCGTCGTCGGGCCGGATCCGCGCCTGGGTCAGCAGTTTCGCCGCCGCGATCCGCGCCTCGTGGACGTCGCTGGCCCACAGCCCCGCGGCCAGCGCCAATCGGTCGTCCAGTGTGCCATCCGCCCGCCACTCGCGCGCCAGCGCGTCGATCTGGGGGTTGGACAGGCCCAGATAGACCCGCGGGGCCTTGTGATAGGCGGCCATCTCGGCGGCCTTGGCGGGCTGGGCAAGGGCGGTCAATTGCACCAGTGCGGTCTCGGGGGTCATGTCAGGTCCAGCTCCAGAAATTGGGATTGATCCCGGCGACGTCGCACAGCGCGCGCAGATCCTTGACATCCATCGGGCCATGTTCGTTCAGCAATGCGCGCACGAGAAACGGCCAGAACCGCGCCATGTCGTCGGGGGCGATGCGTATGCCGTACTCGTGATCCCAATCGCCCAACCGTTTTTTTCTGCCATCGGGCCGCTGTCGGTAACCGTGACTGCGAAAAAACCTGCTGGTCAACCTCGGCCACGATCACAGTTTGATCCGTGCCCTCGGCATGCTCGAAGGTCTTGCGCAGGATTTCCATGGCCCCTCACTCCACGGTCACGGATTTGGCCAGGTTGCGCGGCTGGTCCACATCCGTGCCCTTGGCCACCGCCGTGTGATAGGCCAAGAGCTGTGCGGGCAGCGCATAGAGGATCGGCGCGAACAGATCGGGCACCTCGGGCATCACGATCGACTGCCACACGCCGTCGCCCGCCTCGGCGGCGCCGCGCGGATCGGTGATCAGCAGCACCTTGCCGCCGCGCGCCATCACCTCGTGCATGTTCGACACGGTCTTGTCGAACAGCCGGTCATGGGGCGCCATGACGATCACCGGAACGGTCTTGTCCACCAGTGCGATGGGGCCGTGCTTGAGCTCTCCGCTGGCATAGCCTTCGGCGTGGATATAGCTGATTTCCTTAAGTTTTAGCGCCCCTTCCAGGGCCAGCGGATACATCATGCCGCGCCCCAGGAACAGCACGTCCTGCGCCTCTGCCAGGATGCGGGCGATGCGCGCGATGCCGTCATGCAGGGCCAGCGCGGCATTCATCCGGCCGGGCAGGCTGCGCAGATCCTCCAGGTGCGTGGCCAGGGTCGCGGCGTCGATCTGGCCGCGTTGGCGGGCGGCCTCCAGCGCGACCAGGGCCAGCACGGCCAGCTGGCAGGTGAACGCCTTGGTCGAGGCGACGCCGATCTCGGCGCCTGCCAGGATCGGTAAGGCCAGGTCGCTTTCGCGCGCGATCGAGCTTTCGGCGACATTGACCACCGACACGATCCGGTCGGCCCGCCCCACGCAATAGCGCAGCGCCGCCAGGGTGTCGGCGGTTTCGCCCGACTGGCTGACGAAGATGGCCAAGGTGCCCGCCGGGATCGGCGGCTCGCGATAGCGGAACTCCGAGGCCACATCGACATCCACCGGCAGGCCCGCCAGTTGCTCGATCCAGTATTTCGCGGTCAGGCAGGCCAGGTAGGCGGTGCCGCAGGCGACCATCGTGATCCGGGTGATCGACGTGAAGTCCAGCCCCCCCTCGGGCAGCACGATGCTGCGCCCGTCGGCGGCCAGGTAGTGGCGGATCGCCTCGCCCAGAACGGTGGGTTGCTCGGCGATTTCCTTGGCCATGAAGTGTTTGTAGCCGGCCTTTTCCACCCGGGCCGAGTCGATCTCGATGGTGCGGATCTCGCGGGTGACGCGGGCACCGGTGGCATCATAGATTTCCGCCCCGGCACGGGTGATCACCGCGCGGTCGCCCTCGTCCAGATAGGTGATGCGGTTGGTCAGCGGGGCCAGCGCGATCGCGTCCGAGCCGACGAACATCTCGCCCGTGCCATGGCCGATGGCCAGCGGGCTGCCCTTGCGCGCGGCGATCAGCAGGTCATCCTCGCCCTCGAAGAGAAAGAGCACCGCAAAAGCCCCCTCCAGCTGGGCGAGGGTCTTTTCGGCGGCCAGGTGCGGGGGGTCGCCCGCATCCAGGCACGCCTGTGCCAGGTGGGCGATGGTTTCGGTGTCCGTGTCGCTTTCGAAGCCGACGCCGGCGGCGACCAACGTGTCACGCAGGGTGCGGAAATTCTCGATGATCCCGTTATGCACCACGGCGACACCGCCGGCCCGGTGGGGGTGGGCGTTGGCCACGGTCGGCGCGCCATGGGTGGCCCATCGGGTGTGCCCGATCCCCGCCTTGCCCGGCAGCGGGTCATGCACCAGCAGGTCCGACAGGTTCACCAGCTTGCCCACCGCGCGGCGGCGGTCCAGCCGCCCGGCATTCACCGTGGCGATGCCCGCGCTGTCATAGCCGCGGTATTCCAACCGCCCCAGCGCCTCGACCAGCAGCGGAGAGGCCTCGTGATTTCCAAGAACGCCGACAATACCGCACATGGGTTCAATCTCTTTTCTGATTGGCCTTTTGGGCCTTCAACCGGTCAAACAGCTTGCGCGCCAAACCGGGCTTGTTTTCCTGCCGCGCGCGGCCCAGCGCCAGCGCGTCGTCGGGCACATTCCCCGTGATCACCGAGCCCGAGGCCGTCATCGCCCCCGCGCCCACGCTGACCGGGGCCACCAGCATGGTGTTCGACCCGATAAAGGCATCCGCGCCGATCTCGGTGCGGTGCTTGAACACGCCGTCATAGTTGCAGGTGATGGTGCCCGCGCCGATATTGGCCCGCTCGCCCACCGTGGCATCGCCGATATAGGACAGGTGGTTGATCTTGGCGCCCTCGGCCAGCAGGGCATTCTTGACCTCGACGAAATTGCCCACGCGCACGTCCTCGGACAGCTCTGCGCCGGGGCGCAGGCGGGCATAGGGGCCGACCACCGCGCCGCGGCTGACATGGCACCCCTCCAGATGGCAAAAGGCGCGGATATGCGCGCCTGATTCCACCGTCACGCCGGGGCCGAAGATCACGTTCGGCTCGATCAACGCATCGCGCCCGATCACGGTGTCATGGGCGAAAAACACGGTTTCGGGCGCGACCAGCGTGATCCCGTCGTCCAGCGCCCGGGTCCGGGCGCGGGCCTGAAAGGCGGCCTCGGCCGCGGCCAGGTCAGCGCGGGAGTTGACGCCCAGGGTTTCCGCCTCGTCGCAGATCACCACGCCGGCCGACACGCCGCGGGCGCGGGCCAGCGCCACGATGTCGGTCAGATAGTATTCCCCCGCGGCATTGGTGTTGCCGACCTCGGCGATCAGCTCGAACAACTGCGCGCTCTCGGCGGCGATCACGCCGGAATTGCACAGGGTGATCGCACGTTCGTCCTCAGTGGCATCCTTGTATTCGACGATGCGTTCCAGCGTGTCGCCCTGCATCACCAGCCGCCCGTAGCGCGCCGGATCTGCGGCGACAAAGCCCAGCACGACCACCGCGTGGCGGCTGCGCGCCTCGGCCATCGCCAACAGGGTTTCGGGCCGGATAAAGGGCGTGTCGCCATAAAGCACCACCGCATCGCCGCGAAACCCCTCCAGCTCGGGGGCGGCCTGGGCGACGGCATGGGCGGTGCCCAACTGCTCGGTCTGGACCGCCAGCGCGATGTCGGGGTCGAGGTCCAGCGCGGCGGCCTGCACCGCATCGGCCCCGTGGCCGGCGACGATCACCGTGCGCTCGGGGGTCAACGCCGCCCCCGCCGCCATCGCATGGGCCAAAAGCGGCGCCCCCGCCACCTGGTGCAGCACCTTGGGGCGGTCCGATTTCATCCGCGTCCCCTGGCCCGCGGCCAGGATGATCAGGGCTGTTGGCATCTGCTCCGCTCTTTCCTTTTTTGCCCATCCCTTTTATCGCGGTTCTGCCGGTTCGCAACCGAAGGCCGCATCACATGGCGTTTCGCCATGTTTCATCCGTGGCGGGAACACGCGCAGGGGGGCTGCATGGACACGGTCATCTTCGATCTCGACGGCACGCTGGCCGATACCAGCCAGGACCTGATCGCGGCGGCCAATGCCTGTTTCCACGCTCTGGGCCACGGTATGCCGCTGGACCCTGTGGCCGATGCCGCCACCGCCTTTCGGGGTGGGCGGGCTATGCTGCGGCTGGGGTTTGCGCGTCTGGGCCATGCCGGCGGCGAGGAGGCGGTCGACACCCAATTCCCGCTGCTGCTGGGGCATTACGCGCGCGACATCGACCGCCACACGCGGATGTATCCGGGTGCCGTGGACGCGGTCACGCGGCTGCGTGCGGCGGGCTATGCGGTGGGCATCTGCACCAACAAGCCCGAGGGGCTGGCCGAAACCCTGCTGGCCCGGCTGGGGGTGCGCGACATGTTCGCCTCGCTGATCGGGGCCGATACGCTGCCCACGCGCAAGCCCGACCCCGCCCCCTACCGCGCCGCGGTAGAGCGCGCGGGGGGCGCGGTCGCGCGCTCGGTTCTGATCGGCGACACGGCGACCGACCGCGACACCGCGCGCGCGGCGGGGGTGCCTTGCGTTCTGGTGCGTTTTGGCCCGGCGGGCGACAGCGTGGCCGATCTGGCCCCCGAGGCGCTGCTTGATGACTACGCGGCGCTGTTCGATCTGGTTCAGACCCTGATCCCGGCGGGCTGAGCGATGGCCGAGCGGTTCACCGGCAGTTTCACCCAGCAAGAGCCGATCCCCGAAGAGGCCATCGCGGCCGCCGTCGCGGTGATGCGCCACGGGCGGCTGCACCGCTATAACACCGTCGCGGACGAGGTGGCCGAGGTGGCCCTGCTGGAACAGGACTTCGCCGCCTTTACCGGGGCGCGCTATTGCCTGGCGGTGGCCTCGGGCGGCTATGCGCTGGGCTGTGCGCTGCGCGCGCTCGGCGTGGGGCCGGGCGATGCGGTGCTGACCAACGCCTTTACGCTGGCCCCGGTGCCCGGCGCGATCGCCAGCCTGGGCGCGCGCCCGGTCTTCGTCGGGATGACCGAGGATCTGGTGATCGACCTTGACCACCTCGCCGCGCGCATCGCGCAGACCGGCGCGCGGGTGCTGATGCTCAGCCACATGCGCGGGCATATCTGCGACATGGACGCGCTGATGGCGATCTGCGACGGCGCGGGCGTGCGGGTGATCGAGGATTGCGCCCACACGATGGGGGCGGCCTGGGCGGGCGTGCCGTCGGGGCGGCATGGGGCGATGGCGTGCTATTCCACCCAGACCTACAAACACCTCAATTCCGGCGAGGGCGGCCTGATCGTCAGCGACGATTCCGCGGCAATGGCCCGCGCGGTGCTGCTGTCGGGCAGCTACATGCTCTATGACCGCCACCTTGCCGGGCCCGATCCGGCGGCCTTTGCCGGGCTGACCGGCGAGATCCCGAATGTCTCCGGGCGGATGGACAATCTGCGCGCGGCGATCCTGCGTCCCCAACTGCGCGCCCTGCCTGCTCGGGTGGCGCGCTGGACCACGCTTTACCGGCGGGTCGAGGCGGGCCTGACCGATCTGCCGGGCCTGTCCCTGATCTCCCGCCCGCAAGCCGAGGCCTTCGTCGGCTCCTCGTTCCAATTCCTCTTGCCCGACTGGCCCGCAGCCCGGATCCAGGATGTCCTCGCCCGCTGCGCCGCGCGGGGGGTAGAGCTCAAATGGTTCGGCGCCGCCGCCCCCGCCGGGTTCACCTCGCGCTATGCACATTGGCACTACGCCGCGCCCGACCCGCTGCCCCGGACCGACCGTGTGCTGGCCGGGCTGATCGACATGCGCCTGCCGCTGACCTTTTCACCCGAGGACTGCACTGTGATCGCCCGGATCCTGCGCCAGGAGATCACGCGCGGCTGACCGGGGCAGGGCGCGCCCCGCCATTTCCCCACTTCTTCTGGTCGTAAATATCCTGGGGGTCTGGGGGCAACGCCCCCAGCCGGTGGGCGGCCCGCGTTACTCCACGTCCGACCCATAGAGCGGCACGGTCGAGATCGACATCTTGGCCGACCCCTGTGACAGCTCGCGCGCATGGGCCAGGTAGATCAGCGACTTGTTCGCCTCGTCATAGATCCGCTGGACCCTCAGCGATTTCAGGATCAGCGATCGCCCCTCGCGGAACACTTCCTCGCCATCGGCGCTGCGGTCGATGTCGCCGATCACGATCGGACCGGTCTGACGGCACGCGATCGAGGCGTTCGAAGGATCCTCGAACCAGTTGCCCTGGCTCAGCCGGTCCAGGAACGAGCGGTCGAAATAGGCGACATGGCAGGTCACGCCCTGTACCTTGGGATCCTGCACGGCCTCGATGATGATATCGTTTCCGGTCCAGTCGACGCCGACGCGGCCGACCTCTTCGGCCGGGGCGGCAAATGGCAAACAGGCGATCAGGGCGGCGAACAGGGCAGGGCGGGTCATGGCGGCTCCTCGGCGGGTGGCGTGGCACCAAAGGTAGGCGCCCGGCCCGCCCGTTACCACCGCGATTGACGCCGCAGGGGCCTTGGTGGTATTTATCTGAACAAGCGTTCAATAAGCGCAGCGCAGGAGAGTCTCACATGTTCACCGCTACCATGGATTTCGACCTGGACGAAGATACCGCCGCCCTGCGCGAGATGGTGCATCGCTGGGCGCAAGAGCGGGTCAAGCCGCTGGCCGCCCAGATCGACCAAACCAACGATTTCCCCGCGGAGCTGTGGCGCGAAATGGGCGATCTGGGCCTGCTGGGCATCACGGTGCCCGAGGAATACGGCGGCGCGGGCATGTCTTATCTGGCCCACACCATCGCGGTCGAAGAGATCGCGCGCGCCTCGGCCTCGGTGTCGCTGTCTTACGGGGCGCATTCCAACCTGTGCGTCAACCAGATCAAGCTCAACGGCACCGATGAGCAGCGGCACAAATACCTGCCCGGCCTGCTGTCGGGGGAACATGTCGGCGCGCTGGCCATGTCCGAGGCCGGGGCCGGATCGGACGTGGTGTCGATGAAACTGCGGGCCGAGAAAAAGAACGGCTATTATTCGCTGAACGGCACGAAATACTGGATCACCAACGGCCCGGATGCCGACACGCTGGTGGTTTATGCCAAGACCGATCCCGAGGCCGGCGCCAAGGGCATCACGGCCTTCATCATCGAGAAATCCATGAAGGGGTTTTCCACCAGCCCGCATTTCGACAAGCTGGGGATGCGCGGCTCCAACACCGGCGAGCTGATCTTCGACAATGTCGAGGTTCCGTTCGAGAATGTCCTGGGCGAAGGGGGCAAGGGCGTGCGCGTCCTGATGTCAGGGCTGGATTACGAACGCGTGGTGCTGGCGGGTATCGGCACCGGCATCATGGCCGCCTGCCTGGACGAGATCATGCCCTATCTGCGCGACCGCAAGCAGTTCGGCGAGTCGATCGGGAATTTCCAGCTGATGCAGGGCAAGATTGCCGACATGTACACCGCGATGAACAGCGCGCGGGCCTATGTCTATGCCGTTGCACGCTCTTGTGATCGCGGCCAGGTGACGCGGCAGGACGCCGCCGCCTGCGTGCTTTATTCCTCGGAAGAGGCGATGAAACAGGCGCACCAGGCCGTGCAAGCCATGGGCGGGGCTGGATTTTTGGCCGATAGCGCGGTGTCGCGACTGTTCCGCGACGCCAAGCTGATGGAGATCGGCGCAGGCACGTCCGAGATCCGGCGCATGCTGGTGGGGCGTGAACTCATGAAGGCGATGCATTAAGTTGAGTTTATAAGTCAACTTTTAGAGGTGCTCCATGCGACCCCCCCTTCTTATAGCCGCCCTTGCGTTTGCCCTGCCGCTGCCTGCGATGGCCCAAGAGGTGAACTTTTCGCCCGACGCCACGCTGGCCTGCATGGAAAAACAGCGCCTGCCGGGGGCGGACGATACCTGCATCGGCGAATCCGCGCGGGTGTGTTTCCAGTCGATCAAGAACCCCTCCAATTCCGACATCGCGGCCTGCATGGCCGCCGAGACAGAGTATTGGAAGGGTCGGATGGACACCGCCTATGAGGCGATGCTGAAACAGGCCGAACTGGCCGATGCCGAGTTCGCCAAGAACCCCAAGAGCAAGGTCGTCCCTTTCAAGCTGACCGAGGATCTGGACCTTCAGCAGCAAAAATGGGCCGAGTGGCGCGAAATCCGCTGCGCGGTCGAGGCGATGATGCGCCGCGGCACCCCCTATACGATGACCGCGGCCGCCAGTTGCACGATGAAGCGGGTGGGCGAACAGGCGATGTTCCTGGAAAGCTCGGTCAAGTACATGCAAACCAAGTAGACCGTCACGACCGCGCGCCCTTGGGAAGGGGCGCGCGGCCGGCGGACGGCCAAGGGAGGACACCGGGAATGATCGGCGACAACATCACGGCCCGCCGCGCGGCCAAGGGGCACCCATGCGCCTGAGCACCAGCGCGCTGCCCGGCTCCGAGGCGTTCCAGGCCAACCGCGCCGCCCATCTCGACGCGCTGCGCGAGGTCGCCGAGGCCGCCCAACTGGCCGCCGCGGGTGGCGGTGGCAAGGCGCGCGAGCGTCACCTGTCGCGCGGCAAGATGCTGCCGCGGGACCGGGTGGCCAACCTGTTGGACCCCGGCACACCGTTCCTGGAAATCGGCGCCACCGCCGCACATGGTCTGTACGACGGCGCGGCCCCCTGCGCGGGGGTGATCGCCGGGATCGGCCAGGTCCACGGCCAAGAGGTCATGGTCGTGTGCAACGACGCCACCGTAAAGGGCGGCACTTACTACCCGATGACCGTCAAGAAACATCTGCGCGCCCAGGAAATCGCCGAGGAATGCGCGCTGCCGTGCATCTACCTGGTGGATTCGGGTGGCGCCAACCTGCCCAACCAGGACGAGGTTTTCCCCGACCGCGATCATTTCGGGCGGATCTTCTACAACCAGGCGCGGATGTCGGCCAAGGGCATCCCGCAGATCGCCGTGGTGATGGGCTCTTGCACCGCGGGTGGTGCCTATGTGCCTGCCATGTCGGACGTGACCATCATCGTGCGCGAGCAGGGGACGATCTTTCTGGCCGGCCCCCCCCTGGTCAAATCCGCCACCGGCGAGGTCGTCACCGCCGAGGATCTGGGCGGCGGCGATGTGCATACCCGCCTGTCCGGCGTGGCCGATTACCTGGCCGAGGATGACGCCCACGCCCTGGCCCTGGCCCGCCGTGCGGTGTCGCATCTGAACCGCGAAAAACCCCATACCGTGCGCTGGGAAACCCCCGAGGATCCCGCCTATGACCCCGAGGAACTGCTCGGCGTGGTGCCCGCCGACCTGCGCACCCCCTACGACATCCGCGAGGTGATCGCGCGGCTCGTCGACGGCTCGCGCTTTGACGAGTTCAAGCCGCGCTTTGGCGAAACCCTGGTCACCGGCTTTGCCCATGTGATGGGCTGCCCGGTGGGGATCATCGCCAATAACGGCGTGCTGTTCTCCGAGGCTGCGCAAAAGGGCGCGCATTTCGTCGAACTGTGCAGCCAGCGGGGCACGCCGCTGGTGTTCTTGCAAAACATCACCGGCTTCATGGTGGGGCGCAAATATGAAAACGAGGGGATCGCGCGCCACGGTGCCAAACTGGTGACCGCGGTGGCCACCACCTCGGTGCCCAAGATCACCATGCTGGTGGGCGGCTCTTTCGGCGCGGGCAATTACGGCATGGCCGGGCGCGCCTATCAGCCGCGCTTTTTGTGGTCCTGGCCCAACAGCCGCATCTCGGTGATGGGGGGCGAACAGGCCGCCGGCGTGCTGGCCACCGTCAAGCGCGACGCCATCGAACGCGCGGGGGACAGCTGGAGCGCCGAGGACGAGGCCGCCTTCAAACGCCCCACGATCGAAATGTTCGCCCGCCAGAGCCATCCGCTCTACGCCTCGGCGCGGCTGTGGGACGATGGCATCATCGACCCGCGCAAGTCGCGCGATGTGCTGGCGCTGTCGCTGTCGGCCGCATTGAACGCGCCGATCCCCGAGACGCGCTTTGGTGTGTTCCGCATGTAGCCTGCCCGCTTCTTCTTGGGTCAAATACCCCGGGGGTGCGGGGCCGGCCCCCGCCCCGATCAGCCAGAGGTTCAGATGTTCCGAAAGATCCTGATAGCCAACCGCGGCGAGATTGCCTGCCGGATCATCGACACCGCCCACCGCATGGGCGTGGCGACGGTCGCGGTCCATTCCCAGGCCGACGCGCTGTCGCGCCATGTGGCGATGGCCGATCAGGCGGTGCCCATCGGCCCGCCCGCCCCGGCCGAAAGCTATCTGCAAGGCGCGCGCATCATCCAGGCCGCGCTTGATACCGGGGCCGAGGCGATCCATCCCGGCTATGGCTTTCTGTCGGAAAACCCCGATTTCGTAGAGGCGGTGGTGGCGGCGGGGCTGACCTTTATCGGCCCGTCGGCGGATGCGATCCGGGCGATGGGCCTGAAAGACGCGGCCAAGGCGTTGATGGAAAAGGCCGGTGTGCCCGTGGTGCCGGGCTATCACGGCGACAACCAGGACGACGACCACCTGTCCGGCGCGGCCGAGGCGATCGGTTACCCGGTGCTGATCAAGGCCGTGGCCGGCGGCGGCGGCAAGGGCATGCGCAAGGTCGAGCGGGCACAGGATTTCCCCGCCGCGCTGGCCGCTGCCCGTTCCGAGGCGCGGGGCGCCTTTGGCAACGACGCCGTGCTGATCGAGAAATTCGTCGAACGGCCCCGCCATATCGAGGTGCAGGTCTTTGGCGACGGCACCGACGCGGTGCATCTTTATGAGCGCGACTGCTCGCTGCAACGCCGCCACCAGAAGGTCATCGAAGAGGCCCCCGCGCCGGGCATGACGCCGCAGATGCGCGCCGCCATGGGCCAGGCCGCGGTGCGCGCGGCCACCGCCATCGGGTATCGCGGGGCGGGGACGGTGGAGTTTATCGTGGACGGGTCCGACGGGCTGCGCCCGGACCGGTTCTGGTTCATGGAGATGAACACCCGCCTTCAGGTCGAACACCCGGTGACCGAGGCGGTGACCGGCCTGGACCTGGTGGAGTGGCAGTTGCGCGTCGCGGCGGGCGAGGGGCTGCCGCTGGCGCAAGACCAGATCGCGCTGACCGGCCATGCCTTCGAGGCGCGGCTTTACGCCGAGGATGTGCCCGCAGGGTTCCTGCCCGCCACTGGCACCCTGGCGCATCTGGCCTTTCCCGACGGGGTGCGCGCCGATACCGGCGTGCGCAGCGGCGACACGATCAGTCCGTTTTATGACCCCATGATCGCCAAGCTGATCACCCACGGGCCGACCCGCGCGGTCGCGCTGAACCGCCTGGCCCGCGCGCTGGAGGCGACCGAGGTCGCGGGCACGGTGACCAACCTGGGCTTTCTGGGCGCGCTGGCGCGCCATCGGGGATTTGCCGCGGGCCAGGTCGATACCGGGCTGATCGAACGGGATCTGGCGGCGCTGACCGGGGCCCAGGGGCCGTCGCTGGCGGTGCAGGCCGCCGCCCTGCTGGCCGCCGCGTCCCCGCCCGGGGGGGGGCAGGCGGGCTTTACCCTCTGGGCGCCGCTGCGCCGCACCATCGTCTTGTCCCATGCCGGTCAAGAGATCACCGGGGCGGTGCTGTTTCACGGGCCGAACCGGGCCATGGTCGAGATCGGCCAGACCGGGCTGGAGGCCCATCGCGACGCCAGCGGCTGGCGCATCGCGGGGGCCGCGGCGGGCCGGGTGGTGCATGCCGGGGGGGCGATCCATGTGTTCGCGGGGGCCGCGGGCACCTTTGGCTTTGTCCCGCTGGATCCGCTGGACCGGGCCGCCGCCGCCGGTGTCCACGGCAACCTGATCGAGGCGCCGATGCCGGGGCTGGTCAAGGCGGTCATGGTCGACGCGGGCGAGGCGGTAACAGCGGGCCAACCCCTGGCCATCCTCGAGGCGATGAAGATGGAGCACACCCTGACCGCGCCACGCGACGGGGTGGTGGCCGAACTGCTGGCCCAGGCCGGTTCCCAGGTCGAGGCCGGGGCCGCGCTGATCGCCTTGCACGAACCCGAGGAGGACGCCGCATGATCCGCCTGCACCATTGCCCCCAGGCGCGCTCGTTCCGCACGCTGTGGCTGCTGCACGAGATGGGAGAGGCGTTCGAAACCCGTTCCTATTCGTTTTTCGACAAATCCCTGCGCCATCCCGATTTCCTGGCGCTGTCGCCCGCGGGCCGGGTGCCCGCGCTGGAGATTGACGGCCGGGTGCTGTTCGAATCCGGCGCGATTACCGAATACCTGGTGGAAACCCGCCCCGACTGTGGCCTGGGCCGGTTCGCCGGGGATGCAGAACGGGCCGACTGGCTGGAATGGCTGCATTTCGCGGAAACCATCGGCCAGCATATCGCCAACCTGACCCAACACCACATCGCCCTGCGCGAGGACTGGATGCGCTCGCCCACGGTCATGCGGCTGGAGGCCAAGCGGCTGGAAAAGGCGCTGGAGGTGGTCGAGCGCGTGGTGGCACAGCGCGACTGGCTGTTGCCCTCGGGGTTCTCGGCGGTGGATACCAATGTGGGCTACGGCGTGATGATCGCGCGCCGCTTTGTGCCCGTGGGGCTGTTGCCGGCGGTGGATGCCTATTACGGGCGGATCGCGCAACGCCCCGCCTTTCGGCGCGCGCTGGCCGAGGATGGGGTGGCGGAAATCTATCTTCGCGATTTCTACGAGGCCCCCGATGACTGAACGGCGCGGGCAAACAGGCGGTCGGGCACCTGCCACAGGGGGCCGGTCATGACCCGGGGCATTGAGATCTTTGAGGTCGGCCCCCGCGACGGGCTGCAAAACGAGGCCCGCCCGATCCCCACGGCCGAAAAGATCGCGCTGATCGACACGCTGTCGCGCGCCGGGTTCCGCCGGATCGAGGTGGCCAGTTTCGTCAGCCCCAAATGGGTGCCGCAAATGGCCGATGGCGCCGAGGTGCTGGCGGGCATCGCCCGCGCGCCGGGGGTGCGCTATGCCGCGCTGACGCCCAACCTCAAGGGGTACCAGCGCGCCCGCGCCGCCCGCGCCGACGAGATCGCGATTTTCGGCGCCGCGTCCGAGGGGTTCAGCCGCGCCAATATCAACGCCACCATCGCCGAAAGCCTGGATCGCTTTGCCCCGGTGGCCGAGGCCGCGCGCGCCGATGGCCTGCCGATGCGCGGCTATATCTCTTGCGTGACCGACTGCCCCTATGACGGGCCGACCCCGCCGGGCAAGGTGGCCGAGGTGGCACAGCGGTTGCTGGCGCTGGGCTGTTACGAGATCAGCCTGGGCGACACCATCGGCCAGGGCACGCCCGAGAGCGTGACCGCCATGCTGAACGCGGTGCTGGCGGTGGTCCCGTCCGACCGGCTGGCTGGGCATTTCCACGACACGGCGGGCCGCGCGCTGGCCAATATCGAGGCGTCCCTGGCGCTGGGCCTGCGGGTCTTTGACGCCGCCGTGGGCGGGCTGGGGGGCTGTCCCTATGCCAAGGGCGCCACCGGCAATGTCGCGACCGAGGCGGTGGCGGCGCGGCTGGCCGAGCTGGGCTATGACACCGGGCTGGACCTGGACGTGATCGCCCGGGCCGCCGAAATGGCGCGGGCAATGCGCGGCTGAGATCCGTTTCACCAATCAACCGGGAGAGGGCGATGAGCCAAGAGGTCAAGATCGCAACCGATGCGCGGGGCGTTGCCACGGTGACGCTGAACCGTGTCGACAAACACAACGCCCTGTCGGCCAACCTGATCGCCCAGCTGCACGACGCGGCCACGCGGCTGGGTGCGGATCCCGCGGTGCGCGCCGTGGTGCTGACCGGGGCGGGGGCCAGTTTCTGCGCCGGGGGCGATCTGGACTGGATGCGCGCCCAGATGGCCGCCGATGGCCCCACCCGCGCCGCCGGGGCGCGCGCGCTGGCGGCGATGCTGGGCGCGCTCAACATCCTGCCCAAGCCGCTGATCGGGCGGGTGCAGGGGCAGGCCTTTGGCGGTGGCATCGGGCTGATTTCCGTCTGTGACGTGGCGGTGGGGGTCGAGACCGCCCGCTTTGCGCTGACCGAAACGCGGCTGGGCCTGATCCCGGCCACCATCGGCCCCTATGTCACCGCCCGCATCGGCGAGGCCGCGGCGCGCCGGGTGTTCCTGTCGGGCCGGCGGTTCGACGCGGATGAGGCCGTGCGCCTGGGCCTGTTGGCCCGCGCGGTGCCCGCGACCGAGCTGGACGCCGCGACCCAGGCCGAGGTCGCCCCCTATCTGGCCTGCGCGCCGGGGGCGGTGGCCCGCGCCAAGGCGCAGTTGCGCAGCCTGGGCCCGCGCATCGACGCGCAGGTGATCGAGCACAGCATCGCCGCCCTGGTCGCCTGCTGGGAGGATGCCGAGGCCCAAGAGGGAATCGCGGCCTTTTTCGAGCGGCGCAAGCCCGGCTGGTGGGTCGATACCGACGCCTGAGTCCCCAGAAAACCGAGGGTCGGGGCCTTAACAAGCCCTGAAAATCCCCTGTTTTTAAAGCTATGGCACAGATGCGGCAATCCGGCGCTTTTTCAATGCGCACGACTGTATACATTTCCCGCTTGCCGCGATAACAGATGGGGCCAAGACGCGTGGGCGGGTTTGTTGACCCGGCCCCGGCGGCCCGGTTAACCTCGGGTTCGGAAAACAAACGCGCAAGATGCAGCAATGCGCAACGCAAGTGGAGGGCGGATCCGGTGGACGAGCTTCTGAGGGGCTACTTGCCCATCGCCATCTTCTTTGGAATGGCCATCGGCCTGGGTCTGATCTTGATCCTGGCGGCGGTTATCGTTGCCGTGCGCAACCCCGATCCCGAAAAGCTGTCGGCCTATGAATGCGGCTTCAACGCGTTCGACGACGCGCGCATGACGTTCGATGTGCGATTCTACCTGGTGGCGATCCTGTTCATCATCTTCGATCTGGAAATCGCGTTCCTGTTTCCCTGGGCGGTGGCCTTTGGCACCATCGGGCTGGTCGGCTTCTGGTCGATGATGGTGTTTTTGGGCGTTCTGACCATCGGCTTTGCCTATGAGTGGAAGAAGGGGGCCCTGGAATGGGAGTGATGACAGGCGCCAACACGGCCGGACCCGATGCCGAACAGGCAACCCAGGCGCTGAATGCCGAGTTGCAGGATCGCGGGTTCCTGGTGACCTCGACCGCCGATATCATCAACTGGGCGCGCACCGGCAGCCTGCACTGGATGACCTTTGGCCTGGCCTGCTGCGCGGTCGAGATGATGCACACCTCGATGCCGCGCTATGACCTGGAACGCTTTGGCACCGCGCCGCGGGCGTCCCCGCGCCAGTCCGACCTGATGATCGTGGCCGGCACGCTGACCAACAAGATGGCCCCGGCGCTGCGCAAGGTTTACGACCAGATGCCCGAGCCGCGCTATGTGATCTCGATGGGGTCGTGCGCCAACGGGGGGGGCTATTACCACTATTCCTATTCGGTTGTGCGCGGTTGTGACCGGATCGTTCCGGTGGACATCTATGTGCCCGGCTGCCCGCCCACCGCCGAGGCGCTGCTTTACGGCATCCTGCAATTGCAGCGCCGTATTCGCCGCACCGGCACGATTGTGAGGTAAGCGATGGACACCAGCGCCCTGAATGAGCTTGGCACCCATATCGAGCTGCGACGTCCCGACTGCGTGCTGTCCTGGTCCGTGGCCCATGGCGAGCTGACGGTCGAGGCCGCCCCCGCCTCGATCGCCGGGCTGGTCGAGTTTCTGCGCGCCGATGCAACGTGCCGGTTTTCCTCGCTGGTTGACATCACCGCGGTCGACTATCCCGAGCGCGAGGCGCGCTTTGACGTGGTTTACCATTTCCTGTCGATGTACCAGAATCACCGCATCCGCGTGAAATGCGCCGTGCGCGAAGAGGAAATGCTGCCCTCGATCGAGGCGATCCACCCCTCGGCCAACTGGTTCGAGCGCGAGGTGTTCGACATGTTCGGCATCATCTTCTCGGGTCATCCCGACCTGCGCCGGATCCTGACCGATTACGGCTTTCGCGGGCACCCGCTGCGCAAGGATTTTCCGACCACCGGCTATACCGAGGTGCGCTATGACGAGGCGCAAAAGCGCGTGGTCTACGAACCCGTCAAGCTGGTGCAGGACTATCGCCAGTTCGATTTCATGAGTCCCTGGGAAGGGGCCAGTTATATCCTGCCCGGCGATGACAAGGCCGACGGGGCCAAGGGGTAGGAACGGCATGACCCAGGCAACCCTTCTGTTCGGCGTCGGCGCCACCAAGGCGGGCACCAGTTGGCTGCACGCCTATCTGGCGGGCCATGCCCAGTGCCATTTGCGCACGATCAAGGAACTGCACTTTTTCGATACCCTGGAAGAGGGGCGCCTGGAGCAGGCGCGCGCGGCGCTGGACACGACCCGCGCCCGAACCGCCATGCGTCCCGCATCGCCCGATCCCGCCCGTGTCGCGTCCCGGGCCCGGGGCTTGGCGGATATGGACGACTGGTCGCACGTGCTGGCCTGCGGGGACGAGGCCGCCTATCTGGACTATCTCGACCAGGGCCGGGGCGAGGCGCGCCTTATTGCTGACATAACGCCTGCTTATTCTACGCTGCCAGTGGGGCGATTTGAACGGATGGCCGCCATGGCATCTGATGTGCGCTTCGTTTACCTGATGCGCGACCCGGTCGAGCGGCTGTGGAGTCATGTGCGTATGATTGCGCGCCGACGCGCGGCATCGGGCGCGCCGGTCGGTGTGCGCGCGGGGCGTCTTTTGGCGCGTGCGCTGCGCGGCCGGGAGCCGCAGATCACCCAACGCGGCGACTATCGCACGGTTCTTGAACGGCTTTGGGCGGCGGTTGACCCCTCTCGGCTGTTCCTGGCTTTCTACGAAGAGCTGTTTTCCCAAGAGGCGATCGCGCGTCTGTGCCGCTTTCTGGGGATTGCGCCGATGGCGGCTGATCTGTCCGCGCGGGTGCATGCCGGCGTGCCCGTAAGGATGAGTGCCGAGCAACGCCGTGCCGCGGCGCGTTTTCTGGCGCCGCAATACGATTTCGTGGCTGAACGGCTGGGACGGGTGCCGCCCGCATGGGCCGCGCACCGGGGGGGGCTGACATGATGGACGGCGGTTTCAACGACGCGCGGACGGACGAACAGCAGATCCGCAATTTCAACATCAACTTTGGCCCGCAGCACCCTGCGGCACATGGTGTTTTGCGTCTGGTGCTGGAACTGGACGGCGAGATCGTCGAGCGCGCCGATCCGCATATCGGCCTGCTGCATCGCGGCACCGAAAAGCTGATGGAGAGCCGCACCTACCTGCAGAACCTGCCCTATTTCGACCGTCTGGATTACGTCGCGCCGATGAACCAGGAACATGCCTGGTGCCTGGCCATCGAGCGGTTGACCAAAACCGAGGTGCCGCGACGGGCGCAGTTGATCCGGGTGCTGTATTCCGAAATCGGCCGGGTGCTGAACCCCCTGCTGAACGTCACCACGCAGGCGATGGACGTGGGCGCGCTGACCCCGCCGCTGTGGGGCTTCGAAGAGCGCGAAAAGCTGATGGTGTTCTACGAGCGGGCCTGCGGCGCGCGGCTGCACGCGGCCTATTTCCGGCCCGGCGGCGTGCACCAGGATCTGCCGCCCGCGCTGATCGAGGATATCGATCAATGGGCCGTGGAATTCCCCCGGGTCATCGACGATATCGACGGCCTGCTGACCGAGAACCGCATTTTCAAGCAGCGCAACGCCGATATCGGCGTGGTGACCGAGCAAGATATCCTCGACTGGGGGTTCTCGGGCGTGATGGTGCGCGGTTCCGGCTTGGCATGGGATTTGCGCCGGTCGCAACCCTATGAATGCTATGACGAATTCGACTTTCAGATCCCGGTGGGCAAGAACGGTGATTGCTATGACCGTTACCTGGTGCGCATGGAAGAGATGCGCCAGTCGACCCATATCATCCGGCAGGCCTGCGAAAAGCTGCGCAATGAGCCGGGCGAGGTTCTGGCCCGCGGCAAGATCACCCCGCCCAAGCGCGGCGAGATGAAGACCTCGATGGAGGCGCTGATCCACCACTTCAAACTCTACACCGAGGGGTTCCACGTCCCCGCCGGAGAGGTCTATGCCGCGGTCGAGGCGCCGAAGGGTGAATTCGGGGTCTACCTGGTGGCCGATGGCACCAACAAGCCCTACCGCGCCAAGCTGCGCGCGCCGGGCTTTCTGCACTTGCAGGCGATGGATTACATAACCCGCGGCCACCAGTTGGCCGACGTGGCGGCGATTATCGGCACGATGGATGTCGTGTTCGGAGAGATCGACCGGTGAGGCGCGCGATGGCAATCATGCCGGACCCGCGCCGGGCCGGAAGAATTGACCGGGCTGCGCATTGCGCGGGGCACGGTCAGGGCGCATCGGGGCGACTGCCCCGGTGTCGTATGGGGGCTGTTGTGAACCCGGTGGGCGGCATGCCGTCGCCCTCCGATCGGTCCGTGCCGGGTGGCGCGGGCCCTGTCACACGGGTGCGCAGCCGCGCGCCCTTAACCCAAGGAGCGAAACCTATGAAAACGCTTAACGTTTTGAAAACCCTGACGCTTTGCGCCGTCATGACGCCTGGCGTGGCGCTGGCCGACACGGTCAGCACCGCCGACCTGGATGCCTTCCGCAGCGCGGTTACCGCCGCGGGCTGCATGGTCAACAGCGAAGCCACCGCCGCCGCGGTCGAGTCCGCCACGGGCTTTGACGAAGCCAAGCTGGAAGCGATCGTGACCGAACTGCGCGGCATGGGCGAGATCGCCGATGTCGACGAGGACGGTGGCATTCAGCTGACCTCTGGAGAGTGTGCCAACTGATGCTGAGACGTCTTCACCCCGAGCAACCTGACAGCTTTGCCTTTACGCCCGCGAACCGGGCCTGGGCGGATGCGCAGATCAGCAAATATCCCGCCGGCCGCCAGGCCAGCGCGATCATTCCGCTGCTGTGGCGCGCCCAGGAACAGGAAGGCTGGCTGACGCGGCCCGCGATCGAGCATGTCGCAGACATGCTGGGCCTGGCCCACATCCGGGCGCTCGAGGTGGCGACGTTCTATTTCATGTTCCAGCTGGCCCCGGTCGGGTCTGTGGCCCATGTGCAGATTTGCGGCACCACCTCGTGCCTGATCTGCGGGGCCGAAGACCTGATCGGGGTCTGCCGCGAAAAGATCGCCGACAAACCCCATACCCTGTCGGCCGATGGCCGGTTCAGCTGGGAAGAGGTGGAATGCCTGGGCGCGTGCTCGAACGCGCCGATGGCGCAGATCGGCAAGGATTACTACGAGGATCTGACCGCCGAGCGGCTGGCCGGGATCCTGGATGAACTGGCGGCGGGCAGGGTGCCTGCGCCGGGGCCGCAGAACGGCCGTTTCGCCTCGGAACCCCTGGGGGGGGCGACCAGCCTGACAGACCACGCCGGCGACCGCATGGCGCATAATGCCTCGGTCGATCTGGCGGTGACGCTGGGCGATACGGTCAAGCGGATCGACGGCACCGAAGTGCCGATTTTGACGCCTTGGCGCCCCCAGGGGGCTGCGGCGGAAGAGGTCAAGACAGACGGCGGCTGAGGCGTTACAAATAGTCTTGGACGAATAACCGTCGTAGCGGAGAGAACAAATGAACATTTCTCGCAATCAAGCAAAGATCAAATGCGCGTTCCTGTCGTGGCCACTGGCTGCGGTGATGGGCCTGACCGTCGCGGTGATCGCGCAGGCCATCGGGCTTTGGTCACTGGGCGCCTTCATCGGGGGTGTCGGCACCTTCGTGGTGGTCGGCTGGCTGATGACCATGACCTTCTGCCGGACCGATGCCGAACTGGCCGCCGCGCGCGCCAACGAGCGTGCCATCGCAGCGGCCCGCGCGCCCTACAAGGCCGCCAATGATGCCATCGTGATCCCGGACCGGCCCAAGCCTGTCGGCCCCAAGGTGGTGCCGACCGTGCCGAAATCCGCCCCCAAGGCCGCAGCGCCCAAGCCTGCGCCGAAACCCGCCGCGGCCCCCGCGCCGAAACCCGCGCCGGCCCCCGCTGCCGCGGCAGTGGGCAAGCGTCCCGTCGCGCTGTCCGCGGCGCGTGCCGGTGGTGCCGACGATCTCAAGAAGATCAAGGGCGTCGGGCCCAAGCTGGAAAAGCTGTGCAACAGCCTGGGCTTTTACCATTTTGACCAGATCGCTGCATGGACCCCGGCCGAGGTGGCATGGGTCGATGAAAACCTCGAGGGGTTCAAGGGCCGCGTCAGCCGCGAGGACTGGGTTTCCCAGGCCAAGACCCTGGCCGCCGGTGGCGAGACCGAGTTCTCGAAAAAGGTGGACGAGGGCGACGTTTACTAAGGTGGCCTGACGGCCGAGGGGGCGATCATCACGGGCGCATGGCGCGGCAGGCACGGCATTCGCCGTGTTCGGGGCCGCCGCCATGAGGGCCCGGATCACCCCCCGGTCGTCTGGCGGGCCGCCGACCGGGGCCCACCCACCTTGCCTTTGGTCTTGCCCTGGCCGTGCTGGCCGGGGCCTGGCCCAGACATACCAACACCCGGCGCTTTCGTCGGGACAACCGGGGATACTCCATGCTGACCGATCAGGACCGCATCTTTACCAATCTCTACGGGATGGGCGACCGCACGCTTTCGGCCGCGCGCGCCCGTGGACACTGGGACGGCACGGCCAAGATCATCGCCAACGGACGCGACTGGATCATCGACGAGATGAAGAAATCCGGTCTGCGGGGCCGGGGCGGCGCAGGGTTCCCCACGGGTCTTAAGTGGTCTTTCATGCCGAAGGAAAGCGACGGGAGGCCGCACTATCTGGTGGTCAATGCCGACGAATCCGAACCCGGCACCTGCAAGGACCGCGAGATCATGCGCCATGATCCGCATACCCTGATCGAGGGATGCCTGATCGCCTCCTTCGCAATGCAGGCGCATGTTTGCTACATCTACATCCGCGGCGAATATATCCGCGAGCGCGAGGCGCTTCAGGGGGCCATCGACGAGGCCTATGACGCGGGCCTGCTGGGCCCCAACGCCGCCGGGTCGGGCTGGGATTTCGACGTGTTTTTGCACCACGGCGCGGGCGCCTATATCTGCGGCGAGGAAACCGCCCTGCTGGAAAGCCTGGAGGGCAAGAAGGGCATGCCCCGGATGAAGCCGCCGTTCCCCGCCGGGGCGGGGCTTTATGGCTGCCCGACCACCGTGAACAACGTCGAATCCATTGCCGTCGTGCCCACCATCCTGCGCCGGGGCGGCGACTGGTTCGCCAGTTTCGGGCGGCCCAACAACGCGGGCACCAAGCTGTTTGCGATCTCGGGCCATGTGAACACCCCCTGCGTGGTCGAGGAAAGCATGTCGATTGGCCTGCGCGAGTTGTTGGAGCGTCATTGCGGCGGCGTGCGCGGCGGCTGGGACAACCTCAAGGCGGTGATCCCCGGCGGCTCGTCCGTGCCGATGTTGCCCGCCAGCCTCTGCGACGAGGCGATCATGGATTTCGACTGGCTGCGCGAACAGCAGTCGGGGCTGGGCACCGCGGCGGTGATCGTGATGGACCAGTCCACCGATGTCATCAAGGCGATCTGGCGGCTGGCCAAGTTCTACAAGCACGAAAGCTGCGGCCAGTGCACGCCGTGTCGCGAGGGCACAGGCTGGATGATGCGGGTGATGGACCGCCTGGTGCGCGGCGAGGCCGAGATCGAAGAGATCGACATGCTGTTCGACGTGTCGAAACAGGTCGAGGGTCACACGATCTGTGCGCTGGGCGATGCGGCGGCCTGGCCGATCCAGGGCCTGATCCGGCATTTCCGCGACGAGATCGAGGATCGCATCAAGGCCACCAAGGCCGGCAAGCTCAGCGCCGTGGCCGCCGAGTGAGCAAACCCATGCGCATATCGGCCCCGGGCCGCGGCTGTTATTGCATAGCAGCCGGAGCAGGCCCCATCTCGGGCGGAGAAGGGGGCGGTATGTCCGCAATCCCCGCGATCCGAACCAGAGGAGTGCCCACCATGCGCCTGATGCTGTCCACAGTCCTTGCCACGGTGCTGAGTGCCGGGGTGACATCCGCCGCCCAGGCCCTGCCGCCGCTGTCAGAGCAGGTCGAGATCAACCAGGGTCTGACGGCGATCACCATCGCCGACATGATCCGCCACAACTGCAAGTCCATCGACGCACGGCTGTTGCGGGCCTTTGGCTACATGCGCACGCTCAAGCAGATGGCGACCGACGCGGGCTATTCCGATGACGAGATCGAGGCCTTTGTCACCGACAAGGCCGAAAAAGCCCGGGTCAAGGACGCCGCCCGCGCCTGGCTGGTGGCGCATGGGGTCGTGCTGGACGATGGGCAAAGCTATTGCCCCGTCGGCCTGGCCGAGATCGAAGGCAAGACCGCGATCGGCGTTCTGCTGAGGGCGGATTGAGGATGCGCATCGGGGGCATCACCGGCCAGCCGCAGGCGCTGGCACCGGCCCCCGCGGGGTGCGCGGAAACGGGAATGGTCCCGCGCCGCCTGTCAGGCGGGCGGTCGGGGACACCGCAGATCACCCGCCGTCTGCGCCGCGATGCGCGGGCGGTGGGAAATACGGCCCGGCCCGGTGGGCGGGCTTGTCCGACTGGCACCGCCCGCACCGGGCGGGGGCGCGATCGGGCGACCGGGGCATTCCGGGTTTCGCGCTGAGGCGGGACCGGACAACAGACGACAAGGCAGAGGCATGGCAGAGCTACGCAAGATCATCATCGACGGGCGCGAGATCGAGGTCGATCCGGCCATGACCCTGATTCAGGCCTGTGACGAGGCCGGGATCGAGATCCCGCGGTTTTGCTATCACGAACGGCTGTCGATCGCCGGCAACTGCCGCATGTGCCTGGTGGAAATTGTCGGCGGCCCGCCCAAGCCCGCGGCCTCGTGCGCGATGCAGGTGCGCGATCTGCGCCCCGGCCCGGACGGCGCGCCGCCCGTGGTCAAGACCAACAGCCCGATGGTCAAGAAGGCCCGCGAAGGGGTGATGGAGTTCCTGCTGATCAACCACCCGCTGGATTGTCCGATCTGCGACCAGGGCGGCGAGTGTGACTTGCAGGACCAGGCGATGGCCTACGGGGTGGATTTTTCCCGCTATCGCGAGCCCAAGCGCGCCACCGACGACCTGGACCTGGGCCCGCTGGTGGGCACCGCGATGACGCGCTGCATCTCGTGCACCCGCTGCGTGCGGTTCACCACCGAGGTGGCCGGGATCACCCAGATGGGCCAGACCGGGCGCGGTGAGGATGCCGAGATCACCGCCTATCTGGGCCAGACGCTGGACAGCGAATTGCAGGGCAACATCATTGACCTGTGCCCGGTCGGCGCGCTGACCTCGAAACCCTATGCCTTTACCGCCCGCCCGTGGGAGTTGACCAAGACCGAGAGCATCGACGTGATGGATGCGCTGGGCAGCAACATCCGGGTCGATACCAAGGGGCGCGAAGTGATGCGCATCCTGCCGCGCAACCATGACGGCGTGAACGAGGAATGGATCTCCGACAAGACCCGCTTTGTCTGGGACGGGTTGCGCCGCCAGCGGCTGGACCGTCCCTATATCCGCGACAACGGCAAGCTGCGCCCGGCCAGCTGGCCCGAGGCATTGGCCGCCGCCGCCGCCGCCATGGCGGGCAAGCGCGTGGCCGGCCTGATCGGCGATCTGGTATCGGTCGAGGCCGCCTTTGCCCTCAAGCAGCTGATCGAGGGGCAGGGCGGCAGCGTGGAATGCCGCGTCGATGGCGCGCGCCTGCCTGCGGGCAACCGCTCGGCCTATGTCGGCACCGCCGCGATCGAGGATATCGACAGCGCGAAAACCATTTACCTGATCGGCACCAACCCGCGCGCCGAGGCCCCGGTGCTGAACGCGCGTATCCGCAAGGCCTGGCTGCATGGTGCCACCGTGCACCGGGTCGGCCCGGCCGCGGATCTGACCTATGACGTGACCGAAGAGGGCACGGGCCGCGATGCGCTGGTCCGGCTGGCCACCGCCGCCCAGCCCCAGGACGACGCCATCGTGATCGTCGGCCAGGGCGCGCTGCGCGAGGCCGATGGCGCGGCGGTTCTGGGCCAGGCGATGGCGCTGGCCGAAAAGACCGGCGCGGGGCTGCTGGTGCTGCACACAGCCGCCGCGCGCGTGGGCGCGATGGATATCGGCGCGGTGACCGAGGGCGGGCTAGAGGCCGCCACGACGGGCGCCGAGGTGATCTATAACCTCGGTGCCGACGAGATCGACATCGACGCGGGCCCGCTGGTGATCTACCAGGGCAGCCACGGTGATCGCGGCGCGCACCGCGCCGACATCATCTTGCCCGGTGCCGCCTATACCGAGGAGCAGGGCCTGTTCGTCAACACCGAAGGGCGCCCGCAATTGGGCCTGCGCGCCGGTTTCCCGCCGGGCGAGGCCAAGGAAAACTGGGCCATCCTGCGCGCGCTGTCGGGCGAGATGGGCCAGCCGCTGCCCTATGACACGCTGGCCGCGCTGCGCAAGCGGCTGGTGGGGATGCACCCGCATCTGGGTCTGATCGACGAGTTGGCGGAAAACGCCTGGCAGCCGCTGCCCGCCGATGCCCCCGCCACCGCCGAGTTCCGTTATGCGGTGCGCGATTTCTACCTGACCAACCCGATTGCGCGGGCCTCGCAACTGATGGCCGAGCTGTCGGCCAACGCCCGCGCGCGCCGCGCTGCGCCGCTGGCGGCGGAATAGCCGATGCGGGTCAGGGCACGCCATATCACGCTGACCGCGCTGGGGCTGGTGGCCTGCGTGGCGGCGGGCTGTGCGCCCGGCACGGATGTCGCGGCGCGCGCGGACACGCCCGCGCCCGGGGCCTACCTGGGGGTCGAGACGCAGCTTTTGCAGGATGACCTGGTGCGTTTCCTGGTGCGGATGCGCGACCCGAACGGCCAAGCGGCGCTAGAGGATTATGCCCGCTGTGCGGCGGCGCAATATGCGCTGATCCGGGGCTATGGCTTTGCCCGCCACGTGCGCACACAACTGTCCAAGGGGCAGGGTGGCGTCTGGCAGGCGGATGCGGTTTACACGATTTCACCCGCCTTGCCGCGCGGGGTGCAGACGATCGACGCCGAGGTTGTCGTGGAAAGCTGCGCCGGGCAGGGGATACCGACGGTTTGATGGATATGGGGCGACATGGCTGATTTTCTGAACACCGGACTTGGAACGGCGCTTTCGATCGCGGCGCAGGGGCTGATGGTCATCGCCTTTGTGATGATCTCGCTGCTGTTCCTGGTCTATGGCGACCGCAAGATCTGGGCCGCGGTGCAGATGCGCAAGGGGCCCAACGTGGTGGGCGCCTTTGG
The DNA here is from genome assembly GCA_016938875.1 of Paracoccaceae bacterium. Lineage (GTDB taxonomy): Bacteria > Pseudomonadota > Alphaproteobacteria > Rhodobacterales > Rhodobacteraceae > Rhodovulum. Next base: position 191,263 of record JAFGTV010000008.1, on the reverse strand, counting down.
CCTGCTGCAAACCGTGGCCGACGCGCTGAAATACGTGGTCAAAGAGGTCGTGATCCCCGCCGGCAGCGACAAGCCGGTGTTCCTGCTGGCGCCGATGATCGCCTTTGTGATGGCGATGGCGTCCTGGGCGGTGATCCCGTTTTCCGACCGTCTGGTGCTGACCGATCTGAACGTGGCGATCCTGTATGTCATGGCGATTTCGTCGCTTGAGGTCTACGGCGTGATCATGGGCGGCTGGGCGTCGAACTCGAAATACGCGTTCCTGGGTTCGCTGCGCTCTGCCGCGCAGATGATTTCGTATGAGGTGTCGATCGGGCTGATCATCATCGGGGTGATCCTGTCCACCGGCAGCCTGAATTTCGGCGATATCGTCGCCGCGCAGGACGGCCGGTTCGGCCTGTTTTCCTGGTATTGGCTGCCGCATTTCCCGATGGTGTTCTTGTTCTTCATCTCGGCGCTGGCGGAAACCAACCGCCCGCCCTTCGATCTGCCCGAGGCAGAGTCGGAACTGGTGGCGGGGTATCAGGTCGAATATTCCTCGACCCCGTTCCTTTTGTTCATGGCGGGCGAATATATCGCCATCTTCCTGATGTGCGCGCTGATCAGCCTGCTGTTCTTTGGCGGCTGGCTGTCGCCCATTCCGGGCCTGCCCGACGGGGCGATCTGGATGGTGGCCAAGATGGGCGTCTTCTTCTTCTTGTTCTCGATGGTCAAGGCCATCGTGCCGCGCTACCGCTATGACCAGCTGATGCGGCTGGGCTGGAAAGTGTTCCTGCCGATGTCGCTGATCTGGGTCGTGGTGGTGGCCTTCTTTGCGCAATTCGGAGCGTTCGGCGGGGCCTATGCCCGCTGGGCCGTGGGGGGCTGACGAATGACCACGATGGACTGGAAACGCGCCGGTAAGTACTTTTTGCTGATGGATTTTCTGGTGGGGTTCAAGCTGGGGATGAAATACTTCCTGGCCCCCAAGGCGACGCTGAACTACCCCCATGAAAAGGGGCCGCTCAGCCCGCGGTTTCGCGGCGAACACGCCCTGCGCCGCTATCCCAGCGGCGAGGAGCGGTGTATCGCGTGCAAGCTGTGCGAGGCGATCTGCCCGGCCCAGGCCATCACCATCGACGCCGAACCGCGCGAGGACGGCAGCAGGCGGACCACGCGCTATGACATCGACATGACGAAATGCATCTATTGCGGCTTCTGCCAGGAGGCCTGTCCGGTGGATGCCATCGTCGAGGGCCCGAATTTCGAGTTCGCCACCGAGACCCGCGAAGAGCTGTTCTACGACAAGGCCAAGCTGCTGGAAAACGGCGACCGCTGGGAGGCCGAAATCGCCCGTAACCTCGAATTGGATGCGCCCTACCGATGAGCGATTTTGCAAAGATCTTCGAACAGATGCTGGAGCAGAGCCACAAGATGGCCCGCGCCTTCAACCCCGCGCTGGAAAGCTTTCAGGTGCATGGCTTTGACAAGCTGATGCCGACCATGCCCAAGGATTTCATGGACATGATGTGGGGCAACACCTTCAACCCCGAGGGGCTGGACAGCAAGACGCGCCTGCTGGTGGTGATCGGCGGGCTGACGGTGCTGGGCGCGCAGGCCGATGCCCAGTTCAAGATCACCGTGCGCCACGCCATCGAGGCCGGCGCCAGCGAACGCGAGGTGGCCGAGGTGATCTATCAGATGGCCATGCTGGGCGGCATCCCCGCGATGACCCGGGCGCTGGAACTGGCGCAGACGGTGTTCGACGAAAAATCCGGCGAGGAGGACAGCGCATGAGTGTTGCCGATTACGCATTCTACTGCTTTGCCGTGGTGACGGTGGCGGCGGGTCTTTTCGTCGTGCTGGCGCGCAACCCGGTCCATTCGGTGCTGTGGCTGATCCTGGCGTTCCTGTCCTCGGCCGGCCTGTTCGTGCTGCTGGGGGCAGAGTTCGTCGCGATGCTGCTGGTGATCGTCTATGTGGGCGCGGTGGCGGTGCTGTTCCTGTTCGTGGTGATGATGCTGGACGTGGATTTCGCCGAGCTCAAGGCGCAGATGGTGCATTACCTGCCGCTGTCGATCCTGATCGGCGTGGTGTTCCTGGCCCAGCTGGTGATGATGTTCGGCGTGTGGCAAAGCGCCGATGGCGCCGCCGCCCTGCGCGGCGCGCCCACGCCCGATCCCGCACAGATCCACAATACCTATGCGCTGGGGCAGATCATCTATGACGATTACATCCATCTTTTCCAGGTGGCGGGTCTGATCCTGCTGGTGGCGATGATCGGGGCGATCGTGCTGACCGTGCGCCACCGGCCCAACATCAAGCGTCAGAACGTGCTGGCGCAGATGTATCGCGACCCGGCCAAGGCCATGGAACTGAAAGACGTGAAACCGGGGCAGGGTCTATGACCCCGGACGAGACAGGACAATCGCGCAAGACACCCTGGGGGACGCTATGATCGGACTGGAACATTACCTGACGGTGGCTGCGGCGCTGTTTGTTATCGGGATCTTCGGGATCTTCGTGAACCGCAAGAACGTCATCGTCATCCTGATGTCGATCGAGCTGATGCTGTTGGCCGTCAACATCAACATGGTGGCTTTTTCGGCCCATCTGGGGGACCTGGTCGGACAGGTCTTTACCATGTTCGTGCTGACCGTCGCCGCCGCCGAGGCCGCCATTGGCCTGGCGATCCTGGTGTGCTTCTTCCGCAACCGCGGCTCGATCGCGGTGGACGACATCAACGTGATGAAAGGCTGAGGGGACATGGAAAAGATCATTCTCTTTGCCCCCCTGATCGGCGCGGTGCTGTGCGGGTTCGGCTGGCGCATGCTGGGCGAAAAGGCGGCGATGTGGACCACCACGGGGCTGGTGTTCCTGTCGATGCTGTTTTCCTGGACGGTGTTCCTGGGCTTTGACGGGGAAACCCGCCAGATCGAGATTTTCCGCTGGATCGAAAGCGGCACGTTCACCGCCGACTGGGCGATCCGGGTGGACCGGCTGACGGCGATCATGCTGATCGTGGTCACCACGGTGTCGGCCTTTGTGCATCTTTACAGCTTTGGCTACATGGACAACGACCCCGAATGGCGCGAGGGCGAAAGCTATAAGCCGCGCTTTTTCGCCTATCTGTCGTTCTTCACCTTCACCATGCTGGCGCTGGTGACCGCCGACAACATCGTCCAGCTCTTCTTCGGCTGGGAGGGGGTGGGCGTCGCGTCCTACCTGTTGATCGGGTTCTATTACCGCAAACCCTCGGCCAATGCGGCCGCGATCAAGGCCTTCATCGTCAACCGGGTGGGGGATTTCGGGTTCCTGCTGGGGATTTTCGCGCTCTTTTTCCTGGTCGACAGTGTCAGCTTTGACGACATCTTTGCCGCCGCCCCGCGCATCGGCGAGACCGAGCTCAGCTTTCTCAACGGAACCTGGGGCGCGGCCAACGTGGTGGGTGTGCTGCTCTTTATCGGGGCGATGGGAAAGTCGGCGCAGCTGTTCCTGCATACCTGGCTGCCCGACGCGATGGAGGGGCCGACGCCTGTGTCGGCGCTGATCCATGCGGCCACGATGGTGACCGCCGGCGTGTTCCTGATCTGCCGCATGTCCCCGATCATCGAGTTCGCGCCGAGCGCGCAGACCATGATCGTCGTGGTCGGTGCGTCCACCGCGTTCTTTGCCGCCACGGTGGGCCTGGTGCAGAACGACATCAAGCGGGTGATCGCCTATTCGACCTGTTCGCAGCTGGGTTATATGTTCGTGGCCGCGGGCGTGGGCGTCTATTCGGCGGCGATGTTCCATCTGCTGACCCATGCCTTTTTCAAGGCGCTGCTGTTTCTCGGCGCCGGGTCGGTGATCCACGCGATGCACCACGAACAGGATCTGCGCGCCTATGGCGGGCTGCGCCACAAGATCCCCTATACCTTCTGGGCGATGATGATCGGCACGCTGGCGATCACCGGGGTGGGCATTCCGTTGACCCATATCGGCTTTGCCGGGTTCCTGTCCAAGGACGCGATCATCGAAAGCGCCTGGGGCGGCGGGGAAACGCTAGCCTTCTGGGCACTGGTCAGTGCCGCGGCGATGACCAGTTTCTACAGCTGGCGGCTGATGTTCATGACCTTCTTCGGGCAGGCGCGCGGCGACAAGCACATCCATGAACATGCCCACGAAAGCCCCAACACGATGCTGATCCCGCTGGGCGCGCTCAGCGTTGGTGCGGTGTTTGCCGGGATGCTGTGGTATTCGGATTTCTTCGGCGATCATGACGAGGTCAACCGCTTCTACGGGATCCCCGTGCACGAGGCGGTGGCCGAGGCCGGGGCCGACCATGGCGCGGCGACCACCGAGCACGCTGCGCCGAGCGTCGAGGGCCACGGGGACGAGGTCGCCCATGCGATGACCGCAGCCCATGCGTTGCCCGGCGAGGGCGCGCTTTACATGGCGCCGGACAACCATGCGATGGACAGCGCCCACCACGCCCCGCAATGGGTCAAGGCCGCGCCGTTCCTGGCGATGCTGCTGGGCTTTGGCGTCGCGTATCTGTTCTATGTCCAGGCGCCTGAACTGCCCGGCCGCACGGCCACGACGTTCCGGCCGCTTTATCTGTTCTTCCTCAACAAGTGGTATTTCGACGAGCTTTACGAGGCGATCATCGTCACGCCGCTGCGCAATATCGGCTTGGCCCTGTGGAAACGCGGGGACGGCAACGTGATCGACGGGGCGGTAAACGGGATCTCGATGGGGCTGGTGCCGTTCTTTACCCGCGTCGCGGGGCGGATGCAGTCGGGCTATCTGTTCCACTATGCCTTTGCGATGGTGCTGGGGATCGCGGTCCTGATCACCTGGATGACGCTGACGGGGGGGGCCGAATAATGGATAACCTGCTTTCCATCATCACCTTCCTGCCGCTGTTTGCGGCGCTGATCCTGGGGGTGTTCTTGCGCGGCGACGATGCGGCGGCGCAAAAGAACGCCAAGTGGCTGGCGCTGATCGCGACCTCGGCCACGTTCCTGATCTCGCTCTTCGTGCTTTTCGGGTTCGAGGCCTCTGACCCCGGCTTTCAGTTCGTCGAGGAACACGCCTGGCTGCTGGGCCTGAAATACAAGATGGGGGTCGATGGCATCTCGGTTCTGTTCCTGATGCTGACCACCTTTTTGATGCCGATCACCATCGCCGCGTGCTGGAACGTCACCACCCGGGTCAAGGAATACATGATCACCTTTCTGGTGATGGAAACCCTGATGCTGGGCGTCTTTTGCGCGCTGGACATGGTGTTGTTCTACCTGTTCTTCGAGGGTGGCCTGATCCCGATGTTCCTGATCATCGGCATCTGGGGCGGCAAGGACCGGATCTACGCCACGTTCAAGTTCTTCCTCTACACCTTCCTCGGCTCGGTGCTGATGCTGGTGGCGATGCTGGCGATGTATATCGACGCGGGCACCACCGACATTCCCACCCTGCTGAGCCACCAGTTCGACGCCGGCACCATCACCATCGCCGGCAAGCAGATCCTGGGCGGTATGCAAACCCTGCTGTGGCTGGCGTTCTTTGCCAGCTTTGCGGTCAAGATGCCGATGTGGCCGGTGCATACCTGGCTGCCCGACGCGCACGTTCAGGCGCCGACCGCCGGTTCCGTGGTGCTGGCCGCGATCATGCTGAAGATGGGCGGCTATGGCTTCTTGCGGTTCAGCCTGCCGATGTTCCCGGTGGCCTCGGATATCTGGGCGCCGATGGTGTTCTGGCTGTCGGCGATCGCGATCGTCTATACCTCGCTGGTGGCGCTGGTGCAGACGGATATGAAAAAGCTGATCGCCTATTCGTCGGTTGCCCATATGGGGTTCGTGACCATGGGCATCTTTGCCGCGAACCAGCAGGGCGTGGATGGCGCGATCTTTCAGATGCTCAGCCACGGCTTCGTCTCGGGGGCGCTGTTCTTGTGCGTCGGCGTGATCTATGACCGGATGCACACCCGCGAGATCGACGCCTATGGCGGGCTGGCGACGCGGATGCCGGCCTATGCGCTGGTGTTCATGTTGTTCACCATGGCCAATGTGGGCCTGCCGGGGACATCGGGCTTTGTCGGGGAATTCCTGACGCTGGTGGGGGTCTTTCAGGTCAATACCTGGGTGGCGGCGGTGGCCGCGACCGGGGTGATCCTGTCGGCCAGCTATGCGCTGTGGCTGTATCGCCGGGTGGCGTTTGGCGACCTGATCAAGGAAAGCCTGCGCTCGATCACCGACATGAACCTGCGCGAACGCGCGATCTTTGCGCCGCTGGTGGCGATGACCCTGCTCTTGGGGGTCTATCCCGCACTGGTCACCGACATCGTCGGGCCCTCGGTCGAGGCGCTCTTGTCCAATTACCAAACGGCGCTGAACAGTGCCGAGGCCGCGACGCGGCTGGCCCAGAACTGAGGGGAAACCGATGATCTCTGCCGATCTTTCCGTGGTCCTGCCGGAAATCATCCTGTCGGTCTATGCCATGGCCGCACTCCTGGGGGCTGTCTATACCTCCAAGGACCGGGCCGGGCCGTTGCTGATGTGGACCACCTCGGCGCTGTTTTTCGGGCTGGCAGCCTGGATCGGGCTGACGGCCGGGGGCGAGCAGACGGCCTTTGGCGGGGCCGTGGTGGATGACGGCTTTGCGCGCTTTGCCAAGGTGGTGATCCTGGTCTCGGCCGGGGCGGTGCTGTTGATGGGCAAGGAGTATATGCGCCGGGCCAAGCTGTTGCGCTTTGAGTTTCCGGTGCTGGTGACGCTGTCGGTCGTGGGCATGATGCTGATGGTGTCTGCGGGCGATCTGATGATGCTCTACATGGGCCTCGAATTGCAGTCCTTTGCGCTTTACATCGTGGCCGCGCTGCGCCGCGACAGCGTGAAATCGACCGAGGCGGGCCTGAAATACTTCGTCCTGGGCGCGCTCAGTTCCGGGCTGCTGCTTTACGGGGCGTCGCTGACCTATGGCTATTCCGGCACGACGCTGTTTTCGGGCATCCTGTCGACGCTGGGCGAGGGGCCGATGCCGCTGGGGCTGACCTTTGGCCTGGTGTTCCTGATCACCGGCATGGCGTTCAAGGTCTCGGCGGTGCCGTTCCACATGTGGACCCCGGATGTGTACGAGGGCTCTCCGACGCCGGTCACAGCGTTCTTTGCCTCGGCGCCCAAGATGGCGGCGATGGCGCTGTTTGCGCGGGTGTTGTTCGATGCCTTTGGCGCGGTGCCGGGCGACTGGGGCCAGGTGGTCGCGGTGCTGTCGCTGTTGTCGATGGTGCTGGGGGCGGTGGCCGCGATCGGCCAGCGCAACATCAAGCGGCTGATGGCCTATTCTTCGATCGCCCATATGGGCTATGCGCTGATGGGGCTGGCCGCGGGCACCGAGATGGGCGTTCAGGCCATGCTGATCTACATGGCGATCTATGTCACGATGAGCGTTGGCACCTTTGCCTTTATCCTGTCGATGGAAAAGGACGGCCAGCCGGTCACCGATATCCGCAGCCTCAACATGCTGTCCGCGACAGAGCCGCTCAAGGCGCTGGCGATGCTGGTGCTGTTGTTCAGCCTGGCGGGCGTGCCGCCGATGGTGGGCTTTTTCGGAAAGTTCTACGTGGTCAAGGCGGCGGTCGATGCCGGGTTGATCTGGCTGGCGGTGGCCGGGGTGATCGCCTCGGTGGTGGGGGCGTTCTATTACCTGCGCATCGTGTTCTACATGTATTTCGGAGAGCAGGGCGATCCGCAACTCAACGGCACCATGCCGCCGGTTTTGTGGGGGGTGATGATGGCGTCGGCCTTTGCGATGGTGGCCGGTGTGGTCAACCTGTTCGGGGTCGAGGGGCTGGCCCTGTCGGCGGCGGCGACCCTTGTCAACTGACGCAGGCGCTGCGGGGCAGGGCGGTTGGCACTGGCCGGCCGGTCATGACCTGATCTTGCTGGACGAGGTCGACAGCACCATGGCCGAGGCGCGCCGCCGCGCGCCCGGCCTGGCCCGGCCCACCTGGATCGTTGCGCGCCGGCAAACCGCTGCGGTGGGGCGGCGCGGGCGGGCCTGGGCCGCGCCTCAGGGCAACCTGTCGGCGACGCTGGTGATGGACCCCGGATGCGGCCCGGCCCAGGCGGCGCTTTATTCCTTTGTGGCGTCTTTTTCGCTTTATGCGACCTGTCTGGCCTATGTGCCCGACAGCGCGGCGGTCACGCTGAAATGGCCCAATGACGTGCTGCTGAACGGCGGCAAGCTGGCCGGTATCTTGCTGGAATCCGAGGGCACCGCCCAGGCCGTTACGCGCCTGTCGATCGGCATCGGCGTGAACCTGAACACCGCCCCGACCGGCACCGTGATCGAGCCGCGCGCCCTGGCCCCCGCCCTTTTGGCCGACGCGGCCGCAGAGCACGTGGACCCGCTGGAATTCCTGGCCTTCCTGGCGGAACATTTCGCCCACCAGGACCGGTTCTTTCGCGAAAACGGCTTTGGCCCGCTGCGCGCCGCCTGGCTGGAACGTGCTGCACGGCTGGGCCGGACGATCACCGCGCGCCTCGGCACCGAAGAGATCACCGGCCGGTTCGAAACCGTGGACCCCGACGGCCAACTGGTGCTGGAGACCGACCAGGGGCGACGCCGCATCGCGGCGGCGGACGTGTTTTTCTGAAAGGGGGCGGCCATGCTCTTGTGCATTGATTGCGGCAACACCAACACCGTCCTTTCGATCTGGGACGGCACGCGGTTTCTGTGCACCCTGCGCACCGCGACCGAACATCAGCGCACGGCGGATCAGTATTACGTCTGGTATTCCACGCTGATCCAGCACCACCGGATCGATGCGCAGATCAGCGATGTGATCATCTCTTCGACCGTGCCGCGGGTGGTGTTCAACCTGCGCGTCTTTGCCGATCGTTATTTCAACGCCCGCCCGCTGGTGGTGGGCAAACCCGAATGCCTGCTGCCCCACGCGCCGCGGGTCGATCAGGGCACCCAGGTCGGGCCCGACCGGCTGGTGAACACGGCCGGGGCCTATGACCGGCACGGGGGCGATCTGATCGTGGTGGATTTCGGCACCGCGACGACCTTTGACGTGGTGGCCCATGACGGGGCCTATGTGGGCGGGGTGATCGCGCCGGGCGTCAACCTCAGCCTGGAGGCGCTGCATGCCGCCGCCGCGGCGCTGCCCCATGTGGACGTGACCAAACCCCAGCAGGTGATCGGCACCAACACCGTCGCGTGCATGCAGTCGGGGGTGTTTTGGGGCTATGTCGGCCTTGTGCGCGAGATCTGCGACAGGATCCGGGCGGAATTCGACCACCCGATGCGGATCATTGGCACCGGGGGGCTTGCATCGTTGTTCGCACAGGGCGATGTGCTATTTGACACCATCGAAGATGATCTGACCATGCACGGCCTGACCGTGATCCACGCCTATAACAAGGAAAACGGGGCGATATGAGCAGCACCAACCGACTAATCTACCTTCCCCTCGGCGGCGCCGGGGAAATCGGCATGAACGCCTATGTCTATGGCTATGGCCCCAAGGGCAAGGAACGGCTGATCCTCGTCGATATCGGCGTGACCTTTCCGCATATGGACGGCACCCCCGGGGTCGATCTGATCTTTGCCGACATCGCCTGGCTGGAGGAACGCCGCGACCGGCTTGAGGCGATCTTTATCACCCATGCGCACGAGGATCACGTCGGCGCGCTGGGGCATCTGTGGTCGCGGCTCAATGCGCCGGTCTATGCCCGCCCCTTTACCGCCAACCACGCCGCGCGCAAGATGGAGGAACAGGGCAACGACCCGGCCAATGTGAACGTCACCCAGCCCTGGCCGAACCGCGTTCAGGCCGGCCCGTTCGAGGTGGCCTTCTTGCCCGTGTCGCACTCGATCCCCGAAAGCGCGGGGCTGGTGATCGACACCCCGGCGGGGCGCATCGTGCATACCGGCGACTTCAAGCTGGATGTGACCCCGGTGCTGGGCGACCCGTTCGACCGGGCGCTGTGGGCCGAGGTGGCCAAGCCGGGCGTCAAGGTGCTGACCTGTGATTCCACCAACGTCTTTTCGCCCAATCCCGGCCGGTCCGAATCCACCGTCGGCCCCGCCATCCGGCAACTGGTCGAACGCGCCAGCGGCATGGTGGTGGCGACCACCTTTGCCTCGAACATCGCGCGGGTCAAAACCCTGGCCGAGGCCGGGCGGGACGCGGGCCGCGCGGTCTGTCTGATGGGCCGCGCGATGCGGCGCATGATCGAGGCCGGCGTGCAGTCGGGCATCCTGGACGATTTCCCCAAGACGATCAGCCCCGAAGAGGCCCAGGCCATGAACCGCGATCAGCTGATGCTGATCGTCACCGGCAGCCAGGGCGAGCGCCGGGCGGCCTCGGCGCAGCTGGCGCGGGGCAAATACATGGGGCTGACCATGGCCGAGGGGGATCTGTTCCTGTTCTCGTCGAAAACCATCCCCGGCAATGAGCGCGAGGTGCTGCGCATCGTCAACGCGTTCTCGGAAATGGGCGTGGACGTGGTCGATGACGACGCCGATCTCTACCACGTCTCGGGCCATGCCAACCGGCCCGACCTGGCCACGATCCACCAGATCGTGCGCCCCCAGGCCGTGGTTCCGATGCATGGCGAGCATCGGCACCTGCGCGAGCATGTGAAACTGGCCGCCGAAAACGGCCTGCCGGGCATCCTGGCGCCCAACGGCACCATGCTGGATCTGACCGGTGACACCCCGCGGGTCGCCGAATTCGTCGAAACCGGGCGCACCTATCTGGACGGCAGTGTGCAGATCGGCGCCCTGGACGGGGTGGTGCGTGACAGGATGCGCATGGCGATGAACGGGCAGGTCACTGTCACGTTCATCATCGACGAAGAGGACGAGCCGCTGGGCGAGCCCTGGGTCGAGATCATGGGCCTGCCTGAAAAGGGCCGCTCGAACGCGCCGCTGTCGGACGTTCTGGAGGCCGACCTGGATCAGTTCGTCCGCCGCGCTGACGACAAGACCCTGGCCGATGACGACAAGATCGAAGAGGCGATGCGCCGGATCGTGCGCCAGTCGGCGATGAACGAGATCGGCAAACGCCCCGAGGTCAGCGTGATCGTCAGCCGCCTGAGCGCCTGATCGGCGCGCGGGTGCGCGCGCCCCGGGCGCAAACCCCGAACCAGCAAAAAGGCCGCCGGTGTTCCGGCGGCCTTTTCATGTGCCTTGGGGGTGGGGGCGGATGCCCGGCCCCCAGCGCGTGGCGTTATTCGGTGGTTTCTTCGCTGGTTTCGGCCTTGGGCTTGAACGAGCGGGTCAGAAAGGCGGGCATGTGATCGCCCATGCCGACGACCTGTTCGTTGCGGCCGCCACTGCTGCGCCCACTGCCGCCGCGCGACGAAGAGCGGCGATCGTTCCGACGTTCGTCATTGCGACGCTCGTCAGGACGACGCTCTTCGCCCTGGCGTTCCTCGGGCTGGCTGGGCGCGGGGCGCGGCGCGGCCTCGGCGATGGGGGCGGGTTCGGGGGCGGGCTGTTCCTGGACCGGGGCGGCGGCGCGTTCGGGACGCGGCGCGCGGGCCTCGGCGGGGGCGGCGGCGGGTTTGCCACCGGCCAGCGGGCTTTCGACGCGCGGGATCGGTTTTTGGATCAATTCCTCGATCGCGGTCAGCCACTTTTCGTCATGGGGCACGCAGATCATCAGCGCCTTGCCATCGCGCCCGGCGCGCCCGGTGCGGCCGATGCGGTGGACGTAATCCTCGGCGTGCGACGGCACGTCGTAGTTGAACACATGCGACACGGCGGGCACATCCAGCCCGCGCGCGGCCACGTCCGAGGCGATCAGGAACCGCAGTTTGCCCTCGCGAAAGGCTTCCAGTGTGCGGGTGCGCTGTGACTGGTCCAGGTCGCCATGGATCGGGGCGGCGTCATAGCCATATTTCTTCAGCGACTTGGCAACCGTATCGACCTCGGTCTTGCGGTTGCAAAAGATGATCGCGTTGGTGCAGGCGTCGCCCTCGCGGTCGATCATGGCGCGCAGCAGCGCGCGTTTCTCGCTGGCCTGACGGTCCTTGCGCGAGGCGGTGTAATGCACGACGCCCTGCTCGATATTCTCGGCGGCGGTGGCGGCACGCGCCACCTCGATCTTTTCGGGGGCCGACAGGAATGTGTTGGTGATCCGCTCGATCTCGGGCGCCATGGTGGCACTGAAAAAGAGCGTCTGCCGGGTAAACGGGGTCAGTTGGAAAATGCGCTCGATATCGGGGATGAACCCCATGTCCAGCATCCGGTCAGCCTCGTCCACCACCATGATCTGCACGCCGGTCAACAGCAGCTTGCCACGCTCGAAATGATCCAGCAGGCGGCCGGGGGTGGCGATCAGCACATCGACGCCCTTGTCGATCAGCAGATCCTGCTCCTTGAAGCTGACGCCGCCGATCAACAGCGCCTTGGTCAGCTTGGTGTTCTTGGAATAAGTGTCGAAGTTGGCGGCGACCTGCGCGGCCAGTTCCCGCGTGGGGGCCAGCACCAGGCTGCGCGGCATGCGGGCCCGCGCCCGGCCGCGGCCCAGCAGCGTGATCATCGGCAGCACGAAGCTGGCGGTCTTTCCGGTGCCCGTCTGGGCGATCCCCAGCACATCGCGCCCTTGCAGCGCGGGCGGGATCGCGCCCGCCTGGATCGGGGTGGGCGTGGTATAGCCTGCTTCGGCTACGGCGGAGAGCACCTTGGGGTCCAACCCCAAATCGGCGAATGTCGTCATGAAAACCCTTGGCGTGGTTGCGGCATTAACGGCCGCACTGTCGCACGCGGCCTGACCGGCCGGATTGCCGGTCTAGATCTTGGTCAGGTTGCCTTAGGCCATGGCCGGGCTTTCGTCAAGCAATCCCCCGGGCGACCAAAGGGCGCGCCCGGCGGGTTTGTGCGCCGCCGGGCGCCCGGTCAGACCTGCATTTCCTTGGTGGCGGACAGGGTCAGTTCGGGGTGGTCGCGGGCGACCCGGTCGATGTCCCATTGCAGCCGGGTCATAAAGACCACATCGCCGTCATTGTCGGTGGCCATGTGCTGCTTGTTCTTGGCGGTAAAGGCATCGACCGCGGCCTTGTCGCCATGCACCCAGCGCGCCGAGGTGAATTGCGACGCCTCGAACCGCACCGGCAGGCCGTATTCCATCTCGATCCGGCTGGCCAGCACCTCGAATTGCAGCGCGCCCACCACGCCCACGATAAAGCCCGCGCCCATCATCGGTTTGAACACCTTGGCGGCACCTTCCTCGGCGAATTGCATCAGGGCCTTGTCCAGGTGCTTGGCCTTCATCGGGTCGCCCGCGCGGCACACTTTCAGCAGTTCCGGCGCGAAAGAGGGGATGCCGGTGACGCGCAGCGCCTCGCCCTCGGTCAGGGTGTCGCCGATCCTGAGCTGCCCGTGGTTGGGAATGCCGATGATGTCGCCGGCCCAGGCCTCTTCGGCCAGTTCACGGTCAGAGGCCAGGAACAGAACAGGGTTGCTGACCGCCATCGGCTTCTTGGTGCGCACATGGGTCAGTTTCATACCGCGCTGAAAATGCCCCGAGGCCAGGCGCAGGAACGCCACGCGGTCGCGGTGCTTGGGGTCCATGTTCGCCTGCACCTTGAAGACAAAGCCGGTGACCTTGGTCTCTTCGGGGGCGATCTTGCGCGGCTCGGCGGCCTGGACCTGGGGTTCGGGGCCATAGGCGCCGATCCCGTCCATCAGTTCCTTGACGCCGAACGAGTTGATGGCAGAGCCGAACCAGATCGGGGTCATATGCCCCTCCAGCACGGCCTGGGGGTCCAGCGCGGGCAACAGTTCGCGCGCCATCTCGACCTCTTCGATCAGCTTTTCGCGCAGGTCGTCGGGAATGTGCTGGGCCAGCTTGGGGTCGTCCAGCCCCTCGATCGTGATCGAGGCGGCGACCTTGTTGCGGTCGGCGCGGTCCATCAGTTCCAGCCGGTTGCGCAGCATGTCATAGCAGCCCAGGAAATCGCGACCCATACCGATCGGCCAGCTGGCCGGTGTCACGTCGATCGCCAGGTTTTCCTGGATCTCGTCGATGATATCGAAGGTGTCCCGGCTCTCGCGGTCCATCTTGTTACAAAACGTCAGGATCGGCAGGTCGCGCAGGCGGCACACCTCAAAGAGCTTGCGCGTCTGGCTTTCCACGCCCTTGGCCCCGTCGATCACCATCACCGCGGCATCGACCGCCGTCAGGGTGCGATAGGTGTCCTCGGAAAAATCGCTGTGGCCGGGGGTGTCCACCAGGTTGAAGCGGTATTTGCCGAAATCGAACGACATCGCCGAGGCGGACACGGAAATCCCGCGGTCCTTTTCCATCTGCATGAAGTCCGAGCGCGTGCGCCGCGCCTCGCCCTTGGCGCGGACCTGGCCGGCCATCTGGATCGCGCCCCCATAAAGCAGGAACTTTTCAGTCAGCGTCGTCTTGCCCGCATCGGGATGCGAGATGATGGCAAAGGTGCGCCGCCGGGCAATCTCGGCGGGCAGGTCGGGGCGGTTTGTGGGTGCGTCCAGCATGCAGGCGGATATAGCGACGGGTGCGAGGGCGCGCAATCACCCCTTAGCGCGCGATCAGCACATCACAGGGCGGCGCGCGCATCATGTCATTGGCCAGACTGCCCAGCAGGGTCGGTGCCGCCCCCGCCCGACCATGGGCGCCCAGCGCCAGCAGGTCGGGCTTGACCCGGTCCAGTTGCGCATTCAGCACCATATGCGCCGCGCCCTCGGCGATCTCGACGGTTTTCAGCGCCGCGGGCAGGCGCCCGGCCGCGCGCCAATCGGCCAGCAGCGCCTCGGCGGCATGGCGAAACGGGGCGGTGGTCCCGGCACTGCCACGCGGCGCCAGAAGGCCGCGATAGGGAACGTGCAGCGCGTGCACCCCGAAAATCTCGGCCTCGGGGGCGATCTCGGCGGCCAGCGACAGGGCCGCGGTCGAGGCCGGTGCGAAATCCAGCGCCGCCAGAACCCGGCCATAGGCATGATCCACCGGATCGCGCACCAACAGCACCGGGCGCGCGCTGAGCCGCACGATCCGTTCCATGGTGGTTTCGCGCAGCAGGTCCAGATAGGCGCGCGGCCTGTGCAGCCCCAGGATCAGCAGATCGGCATCCGCTTGCTCTGCCAGCGCCGGGATCGCCTCGGCCGGATCGCCCAGAACCACCTGGGTGTCATGGTTCACCTCGCCCGAATAGGGGATCGAGGCCGCGAACTGCGCCAGCCGCAACTCGGCCGCGTCCCGCAACTGGTGCGCGACAGGATCGGGCAGATCCTCGTCGATGACGCTGACCAGGATCAACCGCGCCTGCACCCAGGCGGCCAAGCGAAAGGCACGCTGCACCGCGCGATCGGCGCGTGGCGACAGGTCCGTTGCAACGACAAAGGTTTTGCTCATCATCGCCCCCTGGTGGTCCAGCCCCAAGGATCGGCCCGGCTGTGGGGCCTGTCAAGCGGGGCAATCGGGCGGCAGGGTAGTGTATATACATTGCATAGCCGGTGCCTTGCGCTATCGTGATCGCACCACCCGGGACCGGAGGGCAGGGGATGAAGACGGTTCTGATCGCCAACCGCAAGGGCGGCTGCGGCAAGACCACCATCGCGATCACGCTGGCCGCCGCGCTGGCCGATGGCGGCTGGCGCGTTGGGCTGGCCGATGCCGACCCGCAGAAATCGGCGCTGCGCTGGCTCAAACGTCGCCCCCAAGATGCCGCGCCGATCCGCGCACTGGACTGGAGCACGCCCTCGGCCCTGGGCCGGGTGCCCAAAAAGCTCGACTGGCTGATCGTCGACGCCCCCGGCTCGATCGACGACGCGGCGACGGCGGGCCTGGTGGCCGGGGCGCGTGCGGTGGTGGTGCCGGTGCTGCCATCGTTTTTCGACGCCGATGCCACGCGGCGGTTTCTTGGCGAACTCGCGGGGATAAAGCGGATCCGCAAGGGCAAGACCGGGGTCGAGCTGGTCGCCAACCGGGTGCGCCCGCGCGGGCGCGACGCGGCGCGCCTGGCGGAATTTGCGCAAAAGATCGGCCAGGCCCCCAGCGCGGTCATTTCCGAGCGTGTCGCGTATGGCGACCTGGCCGAGGCCGGGCTGAGCGTGTTCGACCGCCCGCAGAAAATCTTTGACCCGCTGCGCGCCCAGTGGACGCCGCTGTTGGTCGCGCTGACGGGCCAGGGCAGCACATGCCGCACACCCTTTCTCGCCGATGGCGGGGCTGCTATTGCAGGGCAGGGACCGGGACACAGACACTAGGGAGAACGACAATGGATCTGGGACTTTCGGGCAAGCGGGCGCTGGTCTGCGCCTCGTCCAAGGGGTTGGGGCGCGGCTGCGCCGAGGCGCTGGCCGCCGCCGGCGTCGATCTGGTGATGAATGCCCGCGGCGTCGAGGCCCTGGAAGAGGCCGCCGCCGAAATCCGCACAGCCCACGGGGTGCAGGTCACCCCTGTCGCCGCCGATATCACCACCCAGGCGGGCCGCGCCCAGGTGCTGGCCGCCGCCCAGGGGGTGGACATCCTGGTGACCAATGCCGGCGGCCCGCCGCCGGGGATGTGGTCGGACTGGACCCGCGACGATTTCATCGCGGCCCTCGACGCCAACATGCTGGCCCCCATCGCGTTGATGAAGGAGCTGTTGCCCGGGATGATCGAGCGCGGCTGGGGCCGGGTGGTGAACATCACCAGCCAGTCGGTCAAGGCGCCCATCGCGGTGCTGGGGCTGTCGAACGCGGCGCGGGCGGGGCTGACGGGCTATGTCGCGGGCACCGCGCGCCAGGTCGCGCCCCACGGGGTGACGATCAACAACCTGCTACCCGGCATCCACACCACCGACCGCGCCGACGCCCTGGACCGCGCCGTGGTCGAGGCCGAGGGCATCACCCTGGATCAGGCCCGCGCCCGGCGCGCCGCCACGATCCCCGCGCGCCGGTATGGCACCGCCGACGAGTTCGGCGCAGCCTGCGCCTTTTTGTGCTCGCAACATGCCGGGTTCATCGTGGGGCAGAACATCCTGCTGGACGGCGGCGCGGTGAACGCGACACTCTGACCACCTGCAAGGCGCGGGCCGGACGGGTCAGGGGCGGTCAGATCTCGCGAACGCGCTGCCTGGCCCTGACCCGTCCGGCCCTGTGCCGCGCCCCGAAATGCAAAAGGCGCCCGTCTCGGGGCGCCTTTGGAAAACATGGTGGGTGATAAGAGATTCGAACTCCTGACATCTTCGATGTGAACGAAGCGCTCTACCACTGAGCTAATCACCCGTGGCGCGCTTATTAGCTTTCCTTTTCGGCCTCTGCAAGGGGGGTATTGCCCCCGTCGACCGCTTCTTTGTCTGCCGCCACCATGGCCGAGCCACGTCGGATTCGCGCGACCATCACCTCACCGTCATCGCGGTCCTTGCGCCGGTTCACCACGATCTTGCCCAGCGGCGGCAGGTTGAGGCTCTCACCCTGCGACAACGCCTGCCCCAGGACGCCAAGCGTGGCCTCGACCACCGGTTTGACATCCTTCTTCTTCATCCCCGAGGCCAAGACGATGCGCTCGATCAGCTCTTTCTTGCGCAGCATCGGTGCCGCCTGCGCGTCGGCCTGGGACGCGGCGGCGGGGGCATCGGTCGCGGCCGGGACCGGCATGACCGCGGCGGGGGCGGCCTTGGGCTTCGGGCTTCGGGCCGTGCTCGTGGCCGTGCGGGCCGTGGTGGTGGTCTTGCGCACAGCGGTGCGCCGCTTGCGGGTCGTGCTGGAGGTGGTCATGCCTGGTGTCCGCCATTTGGGTCAGGGATCTGCTCATCTCCCAGCCTAGCGGAAGACCGGGCGCAATTCCAAGGACAAAGCAGGCCCTTCGGGCCGCTCCGCAACCCCGCCAGGGCGCGCGGGGTGACCCTTTCGCGGCGGCGCCCCCTTCTTCTGGTCGAAAATATCCCGGGGGTCGGGGGGCAGCGCCCCCCGGTCGGCTTGCGTGGCAAGCCGACGTCCGATGCCGGCCCGATGGGTCGCGGATGGAACGCGCCCGGAACCGGGCTCAGCCCAGCGCGGCGGCCTTGACCCAACCGGGCCGCCGCGTCGCCTGAACCAGGCTGACGCAGGGCGCGTGCCGCCCACCCAGTGCCAGGGTGGCCGCGCGCAACTGCGCGATCGCCGCGTCGGACCGGGCGGGCAACGCCGCCGGCGCGATCGGTGCGCCCAGACGGATCCTGTAGGGCTGGCGATGCTTGTTCAGCGTCTCGTGAAAGAGCGTGATATCGCGCAAGGTGGGGTGGATCAGGTCGAACAGGTAAAACAGCGCCGAGTTGCGGGCACGGATGTTCACCGGGATCACCGGCAGATCGAACTTGCGCGCGATCATCGCCGCCGAGGCCATCCAGGGGCGTTCATGCAGGCGCAGGCCGCGCCGCCGGGCCAGCCGCCCCGAGGGGAAGATGACCCCCAGCCGCCCGGCCTCGATCGCGCTGCGGGTATAGGCCATGGTCTGCCGGGTGCGGGCATGGCTGCGCTTTTCCGCGCGCCATTCCACGGGGGCAATGATGTCATCCATCTGCGGCAAAACCCGCAGGATGTCGCTGTTGGCGTAAAAGAACAGATCGGGGCGGATGCCGCGCAGCACGCTCCACAGCATGATGCCGTCGGCGATGCCGGTGGGGTGGTTGGCCACGATCAGCGCCGGGCCGGTGCGCGGCAGATGCTCCAGCCCCCAGGCGCGGATATCGCGGGCCAGCAGGCGGGCCATCTCGTCCATGATCAGCGGGGCGGGGTGGTGTTGCAGCGCGCGCCCCAGCGCCACCGTGCGCGGATAGCCCAAGAGCCGCGTCAAGACCCCGCGCGCAGGCGCGCTCCAGCGCCGGGGGGCAAACAGCCACGGCGCCCGTTCCGCAATCAGGGGATCAAGTCGGTCCTGCATGCACCCTGTCACCATATCGCGATGACGCCATGATGACACGGAACGCGATTCGATGCGCGGGGGTGGAAAATTCAGGCCCCCCGCAGCATCGCGTCTGCGGGGGCCTAGCCCCCCGCCGCCAACAGCCGACCCACCATTTCGCCCATATCGCGGCTGAGCCCCTCGCGCCCGGCGATGCGCGCCAGTGCGGCGCGCATCAGGGCACGGCGCCCGGCGTCATAGCGCGGCCAGGTCTCGAACGCGGTGGACATGCGCGCGGCGGTCTGCGGGTTCACCTGGTCCATGCGCATCAGCCAGTCCGCCACCAGGTCATAGCCCGCCCCCGAGGGGTCGTGGAACCCGGCTGCATTCATCGACAACCCACCGATCACGGCGCGGAAACGATTGGGGTTTTTCCAATTGAAATCAGAATGCTCCGTCAACATCTTCGCGCAGTCTACGGCGTGCTCGGGCGCGGCCAGGCTGACCTGCATCGCGAACCATTTGTCCATCACCAGGCGATCCCCGGACCAGCGCGCGGCAAAGCGGTCCAGCGCCGCCTGACCCTGGCCGACCTCCAGCAGAACCGACAGCGCGCCGATCTCGTCGGTCATGTTGTCGGCCGTGTCGAAATGGGCCCGCGCCGATTGGCCGTCATCCAGCCGCGCCATATGCCCCAGCGCCGCCAGCCGCAGCGCCCGCCGGCCTGCATCCTGCGCGCCGGGGCTATAGGGGCCGGGACAGGCCATTTCGCGGTAAAGCGGCGCCCATAGCGGGTCCAGGTGGGCCGACAGCGCGGTTTTCAGCGTCTCGCGCGCGGCGTGGATGGCCAGCGGATCGGGAACGATGCCGCGCCCGTGCAGCGTTTCGGCCAGGTCGTCCTCGCCCGGCAGGCGCAGCGCCAGCGCGCGAAAGGCCGGGTCCAGCGCCGTGTCGCGCAGCATGGCCGCGATCGCGTCCAGATAGGCGGGGTCCGGGTCCGCGCCGGTCGTGATCATGTCGATCAGAACGTCGCGGGCCAGGATGCGCCCGGCCTCCCACTTGTTGAAGGGGTCGGTGTCATGGGCCAGCAGAAAGGCACGTTCCTGGGCCGTGGTTGTACGCTCCAACACCACGGGGGCCGAGAAATCCCGCAAGAGCGAGGGGATCGGCCGCGCCCCCAACCCGTCAAAGCTGAAGCTTTGGGCGCTTTCGGTTACCTCCAGCACGGTGGTCGGCACCACCTCGTCACCGTTGGGCGACAGCAGGCCGACGGCCAACGGGATCACCAGCGGTTCCTTGTCGGCCTGACCGAGCGTAGGGGGTGTTTGCTGTTTTATATGAAGGGTGTAGGTGCCGTCCTTGAAGTCATCTGTAACGCTCAGCCGGGGGGTGCCCGCCTGGGAATACCAGCGTTTGAACTGGCCCAGATCGCGGCCCGTGGCATCCTCGAACACTTTTAGCCAGTCCTCGATCGTGGCGGCCTGCCCGTCATGGCGGTCAAAATAGAGGGTCAGCGCCGCGTCATACCCCTCTGGCCCGACCAGTCGGCGCAGCATTCCAATCACCTCGGCGCCTTTTTCATAGACCGTCGCGGTGTAGAAGTTGTTGATCTCGGTATAGCTTTCGGGGCGCACCGGATGGGCCAGCGGCCCGGCATCCTCGCGGAACTGACGCGCGCGGAGCGTGATGACATCCTCGATTCGTTTGACCGCGTGGGACCGCGCGTCGCCGGCGAATTGCTGGTCGCGGAACACGGTCAGCCCCTCTTTCAGGCACAGCTGAAACCAGTCGCGGCAGGTGATGCGATTGCCGGTCCAGTTGTGGAAATACTCATGCGCGATGATGCGTTCGATATTTTCGTAATCGCGGTCCGTGGCGGTTTCGGGGCTGGCCAGAACATAGCGCGAGTTGAAGATGTTCAGCCCCTTGTTCTCCATCGCACCCATGTTGAAATCGTCCACCGCGACGATGTTGAACACATCCAGGTCATAGGCCCTGCCATAGACCTCTTCGTCCCATTTCATCGACCGGATCAGCGCGTCCAGCGCATAATCCGCCTTGCCGTCATCGGCGGGGCGGACCCAGATGTTCAGATCGACCTTGCGCCCCTCGCAGGTGGTGAACGGGCCGCTGGTGGCCACCAGATCGCCCGCCACCAGCGCGAACAGATAGGCCGGTTTCGGCCAGGGGTCGTGCCATTCGGCCCAGCCCGGCCCCTGTGCCACGGGGTTGCCGTTTGACAGCAGGACCGGCAGATCGCCCTCGATGCGCACATCGAACGGGGCCATCACGTCGGGGCGGTCGGGGTAATAGGTGATCTTTCGGAACCCCTCGGCCTCGCACTGGGTGCAATACATGCCGTTCGACATGTAAAGCCCCTCAAGTGCCGTGTTTTCCTGGGGCGCGATCTCGACCTCGGCCTGCCAGGTAAAGGGGGCGTCGGGGGCGGGGCAGCGCAGCCCCTCGGGTGTGATGTCGGGCGTGACGGGGGTGCCGTCGATGCTGGCCGCGATCAGGGTCAGCCCCTCGCCATGCAGGAAAAACCGCCGCTCGGCCGTGGCCGGGTTGGGCCGAAACGCAATGGTGGCCTGCACCCGGGTGGCGGTGGGGTGCAGGTGAAAACGCAGGCTGACCTTGTCCACCAGGTAGGCGGGCGGGGCATATTCGGCAAGCAGCAGCGGGTGCGGGGCGGCGTCGGTCATCGGGCTCTCCTCATGTTCCTGTCCAGACCTATCCTTTCGCGCGGTATGTGCAAGATCGGCGCGCTTGTCGGATGGGGGCGCACGGGCTAGATCCAACCCACTGAGCAGGGAGGGTGCGATGGCCAAGATGCGCAAAAAGGCCGATCTGCCGCGCAAAACCTGCGCCACCTGCGGGCTGGTTTTCGTGTGGCGCAAAAAATGGGCACGCGATTGGGCGCAGGTGCGCTATTGCTCGGATCGCTGCCGGGGCGCGCAGGCGCGCGGCGCGGCCCCTTCACCCCGCCTGCAAACCCCGCTATCGTTGGGCGAACGACGGAAATGAGGATATCATGGCGCGCCCCCGGGTCGGCATCATCGGCAACAGTTACCTGATCAACGACGAGTATCCCGCCCATGCCGGCGGCACGATGAATTCCGAGGCGGTGGCCGATCTGGTCGGGGCGATGCCCCTGCTGGTGCCCGCCGATCCCCGGTTCGTCTCGGTGCCCGAACTGCTGGAGTGTTTCGACGGGTTTCTCTTTACCGGCGGGCGGCCCAACGTCCATCCCGAGGAATACGGCGAACCCGAAACCGAGGCCCACGGCGCCTTTGACCGGGCGCGCGATGCGATTACCCTGCCGCTGATCCGCGCGCTGGTGGACCGCGGCCAGCCGTTTTTCGGCATCTGCCGCGGCTTTCAAGAGGTCAATGTCGCCATGGGCGGCACCCTCTACCCCGAGATCCGCGACCTGCCGGGTCGGATGAACCACCGCATGCCCCCCGACGGCACCTTGTCGAAAAATTCGCCCTGCGTCACAAGGTGACCCTGGCCGAGGGCGGCGTGTTCCACCGTATCCTCGGCGCGCGCGAGGTGATGACCAACACGCTGCACGGGCAGGGGATCAAGACGCCGGGACCACGTATCGTGATCGACGGCCATGCGCCCGACGGCACGCCAGAGGCGCTTTACGTGGCGGATGCGCCGGGCTTTGCGCTGGCCGTACAGTGGCACCCCGAATACAACGCCGCCTGCGATCCGGTCTCGCGCCCGCTGTTTCAGGCCTTTGGCGCGGCGGTGGCCGCCTGGGCCGGTGGCGCGCGGGCGCCTGTGCTGCGCTCTGCCTGAGGTCGGGCAGGGGTATTCTCACCAAGAAGACAGGGCGCGGCCCTGTCGCGACCGAGCGGGGCGCGGCCCTTGGGCCGACCGCTTTTCGCCCTTCGTACGGGAGGGGGTGGTGCGGTGTTTGACGCGCAGCGCGCGGTGCGGCGCACCCGCGCGAGACGGTGATCAGGCGGCGCCCAGCATCTGCGCCTCGTAGCGCTTGAGGCAGAGCCGCGTGGTCGGTCCATAGGCGTTGGGGCTGGCGCGCAATTCGGGGAAGATCGAAAAGAGTTCCTCGCGCGCGGGGGCCATGATCGCGTCCAGCCCGACATGGCCGGGGTGAAAGCTCTCGCTGCGGGCGCCTTCGGCAAAGATGATCTCGTGGCGGTCGAACAGCAGGTGCAGGTATGTCACCTCTCCGCCCGGTTCCTCGAGAACCTGATGGTGATCGACCAGGTGGCTGGCCGGGATCAGCACCTGGTGGTCCCCGAACAAAAGCTGCGCCTGGTATCCCTCGTAGAGCATCCGGTGCTGGGGCGAGAGCAGCAGGTCGCGGCGGTTGCCAAACAGCCCCGCGCGGATGCGTACCGGCGCCACGGCGCCCTGGGCCTGAACCGTGCGTTGTCCGATCCAGCGCAGCGGTTGCGGGCCGTTGTCCGCGGTCACCACCAGGTCGCCCGGGCGCAGGGTTTCCACCGCGCGTTCGCCCGTGGGGGTCAGGATCATCGTGCCCCGCGTGAAACAGATGATCGTCTCGATGCCGGTGAAGTTGACCACCGTGCCGTCGACCAGCGTGGCCGTGCCCGCCAGCCCGCCGGCGCCGTCTGCGAGAGGGTCCAGCGTGAGGGAGCCGGATGCCATCTGGCCATTGAAATCGAGCGTGTCACCGAGGGTTTCACCGTCCTCGCCGCCATCGATGGTGATGGTGCCGGACCCCGCCTCGCCCAGGTCGGTGATCACGAAGGTGTCGTCGCCCGCATCGCCGGTGGCGGTGTCGCCCTGGGCCAGGGTCAGGACATCGTCGCCAGCGCCGCCAAAGAGCGTGTCCGCCCCGGTGCCGCCCGACAGGATGTCGTCATCGCCGGTGATCGGCACGGTGTCGAACTGCACATCGCCGACCCAGATGCCGCTGGCCCCGGTGCCGATGTTTTCATAGTCGATCTCGATTCGGGCGACGGGGCCGGCAATCTCGACCAGGACCGAGCCCTGGGCCGAATCCGTGGCGTCCTGGGTCGTGTCGGCGGTGACGGTGTTGCCCGAGACCGTATCGCTGCCGGCCGCCGTCAGGGTGACGGCGCCGGTGATCTCGTTGCCGTCGGCATCATAGGCGCGCACCGTGATCTGATCGAGGTGATCGTTGGGCTGCCAGTCGACGTCGTTGATCCGAAAGCTGACATTTTCGACCGCATCTTCCAGCCCGGTGCCCGTTTCGGCGGTGAAATCCAGGTTGAGCGTGGCCACGTCGCCGGTGCTGCCAAAGCTGGCCAGCAACACGCTGGAATTGGTGCCAAAGGCCTCTCCGGCGGCGACGTACTGCGCATCCCCGGCCAGCTGCGAATAGTCGAAGGTCGCACCCTGCGTGACGCTGACCGACACCTGGATGTCGCCGGTATCGGCGACGATGCCGCTGCTGATATCGGTGCCACTGGCGCCCAGGGTATCCCAGGACAGCATCTCGGTGGTGCTGGTCGCCTCGGGGCCATCGCCGTAGATCGTATCGTCGCCTGCACCGCCGTCGATCGTGTCCTGGCCGGCGCCGCCATAGATCGTGTCGTTGCCCGCCCCGCCCGAGATGGTGTCGTTGCCGGCGCGCCCGTCGATCACGTCCTCCAGCCCGCCGGTGCCGGTGCCGCCGCCATCGTCAGGCTGATCGCCCTGTGGGTCGTCGGCATAGCTGGCGTCGATGGTGTCGTCGCCGGTGGTGCCGGTGATCACCCGGTCGGCGGCGGGATCGCCCCAGCCTGTCGCGTAATCCTCATAGCTGAAGGCGGCGTCGCCCGCTGACGCGTCGGGGTTGGAATCGTATCCGACGACCTCGTACGTGCGCCCGGCGACAAGGGGGACCTCGGAAATCGTGTAAACGCCCGCCGCGCCGCCGTTTTCCACGTCCAGCGATGCGACCTCGAACACCTCGCCGGTGACCGTGTCGCGCACTGTCCAGACGGCTTCGGCATCGACGGTGGTGTTGGTCGAGGTCGTTGCGCCAAGGGTGACATCGGCCGTCGCGGTTTCACCGCCGGCGCTGTCGTCGTCGAGGGTCAGGCCCTGGTATCCGGCCTCGTTGTCGGTGATGTTTGCCGTGCCGGTCGGGGTCGCGGCCCCCGTCCACTGAAAGGTTCGGCCAATGCGCGTGGGCAGGATCAACCCGGGGTTGGTCGAGTAGAACTCGATTGTATACGTCGCCATTCCTGCCTCCGCGGATCGTTTGAGGGCATGCCAAAACTAGCCCGATCCGCTTTCGTGGTCGTTAATGCGGTTTGCGTTTCAATGCCCGGCGTTGTCGCCGGAGTCGGCCGCGCAAACAAGTGCCGATTAAATCAATGGATACAGCCCGTGGCACCGTGCGGGCTGAACTGTGACGAATATGCGTCATTTCGACCCTGCCGGGGAAGATGAAACGTCATATTCCATGCGGAAATTGGTTAATGCAACGCCGTGCCGGATCACGCTCTGCCGGGCGATCACGCGCCAGTTGTGGCGGGCGAAAAAAGAGCGCGCCAGCAGGCTCGCCTCGGTGCTGAGCACGGGCATGCCGGCATCGCGCGCCAGCCGCAGGATCGCATCATATAGCGCGTCCGCCACCCCGCGCCCCATCCAGTCGGGGGCGACATAGGCCAGATCAATATGCCCGTCCCCGCCCAGCGTCATGAACCCGATGATCCGGCCGCGCAGGGTGGCCACGACCGTATGGGCGGCCAAAAGGCGCTGCTCCCACCGGGCGGGTGTGGGGGCGGTGGCGTGGGGGGCCCAGGCGGCGCGTTCGTCCGCGGTATAGGCACTGGCCGCGCCCTGGTGCACGGCGGCGTGGAACACCGCATAGGCCCCTGGCCCGTCGCCCGGGCGCGCGGCGCGCAGCCGCGGGCGCGGCGCGATCAGGTAACGGCGGCGCGGGTGCGGTAGGCGGGATCGTCCCACAGGCGCTTCTCCATCACCTCTTGCAGCACGTGCGCGGCGCGGCGCACGTCCGCCTCGCCGATATAAAGCGGCGCAAAGCCAAAGCGCATGATGTCGGGCGCGCGGAAATCGCCGATCACGCCGCGCGCGATCAGCGCCTGCATCGCGGCATAGCCATCGGCAAAGCGGAACGAGACCTGGCTGCCGCGCTGGGCCGCATCGCGCGGCGAGGCCAGCACCAATTCGGGGCAGCGGGTCTCGACCTGGGCGATGAACAGCTCGCTCAGCTCGATCGAGCGGGCACGCAGGGCGGCCATGTCGATCCCGTCCCAGATGTCCAGCGCGGCCTCCAGCGCGGCCAGTTGCAGCACCGGGGGCGTGCCCACGCGCATCCGCTCGATCCCCTCGCCGGGGCGATAGGCGGGCTCGAACCCAAAGGGGGCGGCATGGCCCAGCCAGCCCGACAGCGCCGGGCGAACCGTGTCGGAATGGCGCGGCGCGACGTAGATAAAGGCCGGGCCGCCAGGGCCGGAATTGAGGTACTTATAGGTACAGCCCACCCCGAAATCGGCCCCGCACCCGGCCAGGTCCACCGGCAGCGCGCCCGCCGAATGGGCCAGGTCCCAGATCACCAGCGCGCCCGCCTCATGCGCGGCGCGGGTCAGCCGCGCCATGTCGTGGCGCCGCCCGGTGCGGTAATCGACCTCGGTCAGCATCAGCACGGCCAGATCGTCGGTGATATGGGCCTCGACGGCCTCGGGATCGACCGTCCAGATCTGGTGGCCCTTGTCCAGCGACCGCACCAGCCCCTCGGCCATGTAAAGATCGGTGGGAAAGTTGCCATTGTCGCTGAGAATCACCCGCCGGTCAGGGCGCATTTCCAGCGCGCTGGCCAGCGCCTGGGAGACCTTGATCGACAGCGTATCGCCCAGCACGACCTGGCCCGGTTCTGCCCCGATCAGCCGCCCGATGCGATCCCCCAGCGCGCGCGGCATCGCCATCCAGCCGGCGTCGTTCCAGCCGGTGATCAGCATCTTGCCCCATTCCTCGGTCACGGTCCGGGCGACGCGCGCGGCGGCGGCCACCGGCATCGGCCCCAGCGAGTTTCCGTCCAGGTAGATCACCCCGGGGGGCAGGTCGAACAACGCGCGGGTCGCGGTGAAATCGGTCATCGGCGGGCTCCTTTTGGGTCTTGGTTGCCCTCTCGGGGGCGCCCGCGCAAGGGGGCGGGCAATTCTTTTGCTTGATCGCGGGCGGGGCGGGCGACTAAACGGGGCGCAACGCGTAAAGGATCCCCCCCATGAGACGGTTTTTCGTCCCGTTTGCCCTGACCCTGTCGCTTGGCCCGCTGGCCCCGGCACTGGCCCAGGACAATCCCGTGGCCGAGGCGATCCAGGATTACATGGATTTCGCCCCCTACGAGGCGGGCCTGATCCTGCCCGCCCAGATCACGCCCGATCTGAGGGCGAACGTGACCTTTGTCGACACCCGCTCGGCCGATCAATTCCAGGCCGAAACGATTCCCGGCGCGATCAACATCGAGTGGCGCGAGATCCCCGCCCGGCTGGACGCGTTGCCGGCCGAGGGGCTGGTCGTGCTGTTTTGCAACACCGGCAGCCTGTCGGCCCAGGCCACCTTTGCCGCCCGGCTGTTGGGGCGCGAGAACGTGGTGGTGTTGCAGGGCGGATTGAGCGGGTGGATGGCACGATGAAACGGCTGCTGCACATGCTGATCCATTACATCGAACTGCCGCCGGGCTGGATGATGATGTTCGCGGCCATCGCCTGGGGGCAGGCGCAGATCCTGCCGCTGCATGTGCTGGGTCGCGTGGGCGATTTTGCGGGCATGGCGCTGGTGGGGCTGGGGCTGGCGGTCTCGGGCTGGGCGGCGCTGCATTTCGTGCTGGAACGCACCTCGTTGATCCCGCGCGAAACCCCGAACAAGCTGGTGACGACCGGGCTGTACCGATTGTCTCGCAACCCGATCTACCTGGCGGATGCGGGCATTCTGGTGGGGCTGATCCTGATCTGGGACGCGCTGCCCAGCCTGATCCTGGTGCCGCTCTTCATCAAGGTGATCGAGCGGCGCTTCATCCTGCGCGAAGAGGCCTTCATCCGCGACCGTTTCGGGGCCGAGTTCGACGCCTATGCCGCCCGTGTGCGGCGCTGGATCTGACGCGCGGAAACGTCACGATGGAAAACCGTGGTGATCTGCTTGTGAAACATTATTTCGCAATGGTATTAGAACGCGACCTGATGCGGCCCATCCACGGCCCGACGCCTGAAAAAGACGCCTGAAAGAGGGGACCAACGACGTGAAAATCGGGGCACCGAAAGAGATTTTCGAGGGCGAGGCCCGCGTGGCCATGACCCCCGAAAGTGCGCTCCAGCTGCAAAAGCTGGGCTATGATTGCGTGATCGAGACCGGGGCGGGCGCCGCCGCGGGCCTGTCGGACGCCGCCTATCAGGCGGCCGGGGTCGAGGTCGTGCATTCCGCCGCCGCGCTGTGGCAGGCGGTGGATGTCGTGGCCAAGGTGCGCGAACCCTCGACCGCCGAGGCCGGGCAGCTGCGCCGCGGCCAGACGCTGATCAGCTTTTTCTGGCCGGCCCAGAACGAAGAGATGCTGGAGCTGTGCAAGGAGCGCGGCGCCAACGTGATCGCCATGGACATGGTGCCGCGCATTTCCCGCGCC
This sequence comes from Paracoccaceae bacterium, assembly GCA_016938875.1. Taxonomy (GTDB): domain Bacteria; phylum Pseudomonadota; class Alphaproteobacteria; order Rhodobacterales; family Rhodobacteraceae; genus Rhodovulum. The sequence continues at coordinate 162,866 of JAFGTV010000008.1, read as the reverse complement.
CAGAAGATGGACGCGCTGTCGTCGATGGCCAATATCGCGGGCTACCGCGCGGTGATCGAGGCGGGCAACAATTTCGGCCGCTTCTTCACCGGCCAGGTGACCGCCGCGGGCAAGGTGCCCCCGGCCAAGGTTCTGGTCGTGGGAGCGGGTGTGGCCGGTCTGGCCGCGATCGGCACCGCGACCTCGCTGGGCGCGATCACCTACGCCTTTGACGTGCGTCCCGAGGTGGCCGAACAGATCGAGTCGATGGGCGCCGAGTTCGTCTTTCTCGACTTCGAGGACACCCAGGACGGTGCCGCGACCGGCGGCTATGCCGCGCCCTCGTCCCCGGAATTCCGCGAAAAGCAGCTGGAAAAGTTCCGCGAGCTGGCCCCGGACATGGACATCGTCATCACCACCGCGCTGATCCCCGGCCGCCCCGCGCCCAAGCTGTGGACCGAGGATATGGTCGCGGCGATGAAGCCCGGCTCGGTCATCGTGGACCTGGCCGCCGAAAAGGGCGGCAACTGCGACCTGACGGTGCCCAACAAGAAGATCGTGACCGAAAACGGCGTGACGGTGGTCGGCTATACCGACTTCCCCAGCCGGATGGCGGCGCAATCCTCGACGCTGTATTCCAACAACATCCGCCACATGATGGCCGATCTGACGCCCCAAAAGGACGGCAAGGTCGCCCACAACATGGAGGATGACGTGATCCGCGGCGCCACCGTCACCTATGACGGCGAAATCACATTCCCGCCGCCGCCGCCCAAGGTAAAGGCGATCGCCGCCGCACCGAAAAAGGACAAGCCCAAGGATCTGACCCCCGAAGAGAAACGCGCCGCCGAGATCGCCGCGTTCCGGGCCCAGACCCGCAACCAGGTCGGCATGCTGGCCGCCGGGGGGCTGTTGATGCTGCTGATCGGGGCCTATGCACCGGCCAGTTTCATGAGCCATTTCATCGTTTTCGCGCTGGCCTGTTTCATCGGGTTCCAGGTGATCTGGAAGGTCAGCCATTCGCTGCACACGCCGCTGATGGCGGTCACGAACGCCATCTCGGGCATCGTGATCCTGGGCGCGCTGTTGCAGATCGGGTCGGGCAACTGGCTGGTGGTGATCCTGGCCACGGTGTCGGTCCTGATCGCGACGATCAATATCGTTGGCGGCTTCCTGGTTACGCGCCGGATGCTTGCCATGTTCCAGAAATCGTAGGGGGGCAGGGGATATGTCCATCGGTATCGTTTCCGCGGCCTATATCGCCGCAGCCGTCCTGTTCATCCTGTCGCTTGGCGGGCTCAGCAACCAGGAAAGCGCAAAGCGCGCGGTCTGGTATGGCATCGCCGGTATGGCGGTGGCCGTTCTGGGCACCGTTTTCGGCCCTGGCATCAGCCATTACTGGCTGCTGCTGCCCGCCATCGCGATGGGCGGTTATGTCGGTTACGAGGTCGCGCGCCGGGTCGAGATGACCGAAATGCCCCAGTTGGTGGCGGCATTGCACAGCTTTGTCGGGCTGGCGGCCGTGTTCATCGGCCTGAACGCCCAGATCGAGCTGTCGGGCCTGGCCGGCATGGGCGCCGAAGAGCGCGAGGCCCTGACCGGCTTTGCCGCGGTTCTGGCGCACAAGACCGCCGTCGAGGTTGCGATCCTCAAGGTCGAGGTGTTCTTGGGGATCTTCATCGGCGCGGTGACCTTTACCGGGTCGGTCGTGGCCTTTGGCAAACTGGCGGGCAAGATCGACGGCAAGCCGAAAAAGCTGCCCGGCGGGCATATGCTGAACCTTGCGGCGTTGATCGCCTGTATCGTTCTGGGGCTGCTCTACTTCACCGGGGCGGGCATCTGGACGATGCTGGTCATGGCGCTGATCGCGGGCTTTATCGGCTGGCACCTGATCATGGGGATCGGCGGCGCGGACATGCCGGTGGTGGTCTCCATGCTCAACAGCTATTCGGGCTGGGCCGCGGCGGCGATCGGTTTCACGCTGGGCAATGACCTGTTGATCGTGACCGGTGCGCTGGTCGGCTCTTCGGGTGCGATCCTGAGCTATATCATGTGCCGGGCGATGAACCGGCGCTTCATCAGCGTGATCCTGGGCGGTTTCGGCGGCACCAGTGGCCCCGCCGCCGAGGTCGAGGGCGAGATGATCGCCATCGACGCCGAGGGCGTGGCCAGCGCGCTGGAGGATGCCGACAGCATCATCATCGTGCCGGGATACGGCATGGCGGTGGCGCAGGCGCAAAACTCGGTCTCGGTGCTGACCGAGCATCTGCGCAAACAGGGCAAGACCGTGCGCTTTGCCATCCACCCGGTGGCGGGCCGCCTGCCGGGCCATATGAACGTGCTGCTGGCCGAGGCGCGCGTACCTTATGACATCGTGCTGGAAATGGACGAGATCAACGAGGATTTCCCCTCGACGGATGTGGCGATCGTCATCGGTTCGAACGACATCGTCAACCCGGCCGCCCAGGACGACCCCAACAGCCCGATCGCCGGCATGCCGGTGCTGGAGGTGTGGAAGGCCAAGCAGGTGTTCGTGTCGAAACGCGGCCAGGGCACGGGCTATTCCGGCATCGAGAACCCGCTGTTCTACAAAGAGAACACGCGCATGTTCTATGGCGATGCCAAGGACAGCCTGGACAAGCTGTTGTCGCTGATGCGCTGACCCGTCCCACGACGCCTGACCGCAAACGCCCCGCCCGACCGGCGGGGCGTTTTGCGTTGATCCGATCGCGCGCCTTAGGCGCATTCCCTTTGGGCCGGTTCCGGGCCGTTTCGGGGACTTGGACCAAGAAAAAGACCAGCCGCGCGGGGCCCCTTGTGCTTGGTCAAAATACCCATTCGGCGCACCGCGCGCCCTGCCGCGTTTACAATCGGCGCGATTGCGCTAGAGATTTGGCAACACCCCAGACAAAGGCCGCCGCCCATGAGCCCGATCCAGGACCACCCTTTGCGCTATATGCTGACCAACGAGTTGCATGCGCGCCCCTTTCCGGCGTTGGAAACCCCTTGCCACGCTGCCTTTCTGGCGATCAAGGCGCCCAAGGATGCGGTCAACCGGGACCGGGATGCGGATCGGGCCCATCTGCTGGACCTGCTGGACCGGTTCGGCGCGCAGCACCCCAAGCCCGACGATACCCATTTCTTTGGCGCGATGGGCCGGCACAAGATCAAGTGGGAAAGCCATGCCGAGTTCGTGACCTACACGATCTTTACCCCCGGCGTGGCCGAGCGGCCCTTTGATCCCGCGGCATACGAGGTGTTCCCCGAGGACTGGCTGGAGGCCGCGCCGGGGGCGCGTCTGACCTCGGCGTTGATCCGGGTGGAACAACTGCGCCAGGGGCGCGAAGATATTGGCGAGCGGTTGTCGGAATGGTTCGTGCCTGACAGTCTGGCGGCCTCGGCGATCCTGGATGATGCGGGGGTGATGGCCACGGATTTCCGGCTGGACAGTGCCGGCCACATGCGGTTCGCGGTCTTTGCGCGGCCCGGCACCGGCGAGCGGCGGGTGGGGCGGATCGTTCAGCGACTGACCGAGATCGAGACCTACAAGGCGATGTCGATGCTGGGCCTGCCGCGTGCGCGCCAACTCTCGACGCGGATGGCCGAACTGGACCCGCAATTGACCGAGCTGGTGGGCGAGATGACCACCGGCCACCGCCAGCCAGAGGAGACGCTGCACGCCCTGCTGGCGGTATCTGCCGAGTTGGAGAGCCTGCTGGCGCAATCGGCGTTCCGGTTTTCGGCGACCCGCGCCTACGAGGCGTTGATGCACCAGCGCATCGAGGTCATGCGCGAAGAGCGGTTCGAGCATCGCCAGACGTTCCGTGAATTCATGATGCGCCGCTATGATCCGGCGATGCGCACGGTGAAATCCACCGAGGCGCAGTTGCATTCGATGACCGAGCGGGCCTCGCGCGCGGGCAACCTTCTGCGAACCCAGGTGGATGTGGAACGCTCGGCCCAGAACCAGAAGCTGTTGGAGAGCATGGATCGGCGCGCCGATCTGCAACTGCGCCTGCAACGCACGGTCGAGGGGCTGTCGGTCGTGGCGATCAGCTATTACGCGGTCAGCCTGGTGTCCTACATCGTCTATCCCGCAGCAGGCCCGCTGGGTATGAGCAAGGGGATGTTGACCGCGATCCTGACGCCCTTTGTCGTGCTGGCGGTGTGGTTGATGGTCCGCCGGATCCGGCGAGAGGCCGAATAGCCGCCGCCCTGTCCCGCGGCCCCTCGGGCAGGGGGGCGGCGGGCGCGTGTCGTCCAACCGCGATCAGCGGCCGCGAATGCGCGGGTCCAGCGCGTCGCGCAGGCCGTCGCCGATGTAGTTCACGCTCAGCACCGTCAGGGAAATCGCCAGGCCGGGCCACAGCACCCGCTCGGGGTATTGCTGCAGATAGTCGGTCGAATCGAACAGCAGCCGCCCCCAGGTCGGGAAATCCGACGGAAACCCCAGCCCCAGAAAGGACAGCGCGCTTTCGGTGATGATCGCGTTGGCGATACCCAGGGTGGCCGAGACCATGATCGGGCTGAGCACATTGGGCAGCACATGGCGCAGGATCATCCGATAGGCCGGTGTCCCGATCGAGCGCGCGGCCAGCACGAATTCACGCTCTTTCAGCGCCAGCACGTCGCCGCGCACGATCCGCGCGGTCTGCATCCAGCTGGTGATGCCGATCACCCCGACGATCAGGATGAAAATCCCGCCCTCGGGCCCAAAGGCCGACCGCAGCGAGTCGCGAAACAGCATGATGATGACCAGCAGCAGCGGCAGCAGCGGCAGCGCCAGGAAAAGGTCCGTCATGCGCATCAGCGCGCCGTCCAGCCGCTTGAAATAGCCCGCAAGCACGCCGATGAACGTGCCCAGCACCAGCGCCAGCGCCATCGCCGTCATCCCCACCGCCAGCGAGACCTGGCCGCCCGCGATCATCCGCGCCAGGGTATCCCGGCCCAGCTGATCGGTTCCGAACGGATGGGCGAAACTGGGGCCCTGGTTGCGCGCGCGGATGTCGATATAGGTCGGGTCGATCGACCAGATCAGCGGCCCCAACGTCACCGCCAGCAAGATCAGGATAAAGAAAGCCGCGCCCATCAGCGCACCCTTGTGGGTCTTGAACTGATCCCACACGTCCAGCCACTGGTTGCGCGGCGGGCGGATGATTTCGGTTTCGTCCACGGGCATGTCAGTCATAGCGGATCCTCGGGTCGAGAAGGCCGTAGAGGATATCGGCAATCAGGTTGAAAAGAACGATCAGCACCGCAAAGATAAAGGTCAGCGTCTGCACCGTCGGCACGTCGCCGCCCTGGATCGCGATGATCAAGAGCTGCCCCAGCCCGTTCACCTTGAACACCTGTTCGGTGATGATGGCGCCGCCGAACACCGTCGGCACCCCCAGCGCGATCACGGTCACCACAGGGATCATCGAGTTGCGCAGGACGTGGACCAGCACCACCACCCGTTCGCTCATGCCCTTGGCGCGGGCGGTGCGCACGTAATCCTGGTTGAGGTTATCCAGCATCGAGGCGCGCATGAACCGGCTGATCTGCGCTGCGTTATAGAGCGCCAGCACCGCCACCGGCATGATCATCTGCTTGACCTGGAACAGGAAGGATCCGAAATCGCGCACCTGATGGGTGGTGTCATAGATCGACGGGAACCACCCCAGCTGCACCGAAAAGACAACGATCAGCAGCACCCCGGTAAAGAAGGTCGGCACCGAAAACCCGACCATCGACACAAAGGTGCCGACCTGGTCGAACCAGCTGTATTGCCGGTAGGCCGAGATGATCCCGATCGGCAGTGCGATCAGCACCCCCACCACATAGGACGTGCCCACCACCCACAGGGTCTGCGGCATGCGCTGAACGATCAGGTCGGCCACCGGGCTGCGGGTCTGCCAGGACAGGATGCGCTGCATGTCCGGTGTCGCCAGGCTCCAGCCAAAGGCACTGTCGAGCATGTGCAGCGGTTCGTACCAGAAAAATTGCCTCAGCCACAGCAGGTAGCGCACCCATATCGGCTCATCCAGACCCAGAGAGGCGCGGATTTGCGCGCGCACCTCTGACGGGATCGACAGCGGCAGGTTGGCGGTGGGATCGCTGGGGGCCAGCGTGACCACCATGAAGATGATCAGACTGATGAACAGAAGCGTCGGGATCGCGATCAGCAGGCGGCGGATCGTATAGGTGAACATGGGGCGGCGCCTCGGGTCAGAAGTCTGGCTGGGGTCGGGGCGCCCCCGTGCAGGGGCGCCCCGGATGTCAGATCACTTGATGCGGTACCAGTCGGCCGCGTTCCACAGCTCGCTGTCCCAGGTGTTCAGAACGACGCCACCCAGGGTGTTGGAATGGGCCGAGACCCGGCCGCGATCGACCAGCGGGATGATCGCGTAATCCTGCATCAGCATGTCGTTCATCGACTTGGCCAGCCGGGCGCGTTCGTTGATGTCACCGGTGGTGGCCATTTCGGCGACCAGCGCATCATACTCATCCGAGCAATAGCGCGGCATGTTGTTGCCTTGCCACTGGGTTTCGGGGCTGGGGATCTGCGAGCATTCCCAGTTGGCCATATAGGCCTCGGGGTCGGTGCCGTCGAAGTTGTTGGCGTACATCTCCACGTCCGCAAAGAACTTCTGGAAGGTGTCCGGGCTGCCCGGATCGCCGCCGAAGAACACCGACGCGTCGATGTTGCGCAACTCGGTTTCCACGCCGATTTCCGACCACCACTGCTTGATCAGCGCCTGGAAATCCTGGCGCACCGCGTTGGTCGAGCTTTGGAACAGCAGGCTCAGCCGCACGCCGTCCTTGACGCGCACCCCGTCGGCACCCGGCACCCAGCCGGCGTCATCCAGCACCTTCTTGGCGCCTTCGATGTCCTGCACAAGGCAGGCGTCGTTGGCGGAGGATTTGTAGATCTCGGGCGCGGGCAGCACGTTGCAGGTCGGACGACCCGCATCGCCATAGCCGATCTCGGTCAACAGCTCGCGGTCGATCGCCATCGACAGCGCCTTGCGCACCGCGATGTCGGTCAGGAACGGATGCGGATGATCGACGGTCGCGCGACGGTCGCCCAGGTCCGGCGAAGGATCGGTGAAGTTGACCATGATCCGTTCCACCAGCGTGCCAAAGCCCGAGATGATCTCGCCCTTGCCGGCGGCCTGCATGCCGGCCAGCACGTCGGGGGCCAGTTGCAGGTTCCAGGCATAGTCGAACTCGCCGGTTTCCAGCACCGAACGGCCCGCGGCGGTCGCATCCCCGCCGCCCTTGAAGGTGACGGTGGCAAAGGCCGGCTTGGCCGGGTCGCGGTAGTTGGGGTTCGCGATCAGCTGGATCACGTCATTGGGCCGGAAGTCACTGACCGTGAACGGGCCCGTGCCCTGCGGGTAGAAGTTCGCATCGGTGCATTCGGGCGCCTTGGGGCCCATGCACTCGGCGAATTGCGCGGCCTGCAGGATCGGGGCCTGCGCGCCCACGAAGGGGCCATAGGGGAACGGCTTGGGCACGCTGAACCGGACGATCACGGTCAGCTCATCGGGCGTTTCCACGTTGGCCACGTCATTGTATTTCTCGGACTGGGCGCAGCCGCCGCCCTCGGCGGTGCAGTATTCCCAGCTGAATTTGACATCCTTCGAGGTCACCGGCGAGCCATCGGCCCATTTCAGGCCCGGCTTCAGCTTCCAGGTGATCGAGGTCAGGTCGGCGCTGACACCGCCGTTTTCGACGGTCGGGATGCTCTCGACCAGCCAGGGCACCATGCTGCCGTCCTGGTTGTAGCGCGCCAGCGGTTCCAGAACCAGCGAGGCGGCCTCCAGCTCCTTGGTGCCGCCCGACAGATAGGGGTTCATGGTCGAGGGCGCCTGCCAGTAGATGATGTTCACCTGGCCATCGCTGCCGCGCTCGGCAAAGGCGGCGGGGGCGAGGGCCAGCGTACAGGCCGCGCCCATTAGGGCGTGTCTCAGTTTCATGTCAGTCTCCTTGTTGGATGCTCTTTGTTGCCTCGGGCGCCGCCGTTTGTCCGGCGGTCTTGGCATGTTCGGGATCGTGCAGGTGGCAGGCCACGAAATGGCCCGGCTGCACCTCGCGCATGACGGGGTCAAGGTGGTGGCACATCTCCATCACCTTGGGGCAGCGGGTGCAGAAATTGCAGCCCTGCGGCGGGTTCGCGGGCGAGGGCACGTCGCCCGTCAGGATGATATGGGTGCGCCGGTTCTCGATACTGGGATCGGGTTCTGGCACGGCCGACAACAGCGCCTGGGTATAGGGGTGCAGCGGCGTGGCATAAAGCGCATCGCGCGGGGCCAGTTCGGCCACCTTGCCCAAATACATCACCGCGACGCGGTCGGCGATATGGCGCACCATCGACAGGTCGTGGGAAATGAACAGATAGGTCAGCCCGAAACGGTCCTGCAAATCCTCCAGCAGGTTGACCACCTGGGCCTGGATCGACACGTCCAGCGCCGCGATCGGTTCATCGCAGACGATGAACTTGGGGTTCAGCGCCAGTGCGCGCGCGATCCCGATCCGCTGGCGCTGACCGCCCGAGAATTCATGGGGATACCGGTTGGCAAAGTTGCGGTTCAGCCCGACCGCGTCCATCAGCTCGTAGATACGCTCCAGCTTTTGCGGGCGGGAAAGGTCGGTGTGTTCATCCAGCGGCTCGCCGATGATGCGCGCCACGCTCATGCGCGGGTTCAGGCTGGCCTGGGGATCCTGGAACACCATCTGCATCTTGGGGCGGCGCGGGCGCAGGGCGTGCTGGCTGGTCTGGCCGATCTCTTCGCCGTCGATGCGGATCGACCCGGCGGTGATATCGTAAAGCCGCAGGATCGCCCGCCCGCAGGTGGATTTCCCGCAGCCCGATTCGCCCACCAGCCCCAGGGTCTCGCCCTCGAAGATGTCAAAGCTGACATCGTCCACCGCGCGCACCTCGCCGACCCGGCGTTGCAACAGCCCCGCGTGGATCGGAAAGTGCATCTTCAGCCCGGAGACCTCGACCAGCTTTTTCGGGGGGGCGTCAAACATCGCGCGGCGCTCCTGTCTCGGGGTTCCAGAAACAGGCTGCGTCATGGCCCGGCCCCACGGGCACGCGGGGCGGGTTTTGCTGGCCGCAGCGCGCGAATGCATGGCTGCACCGCGCCCGGAACGGGCAGGCGCGCGGCGGGGCGGACAGAACCGGGGGCTGCCCCTCGATCACGTTCAGCCGATCAGCGCGGGCGCCGGTGACATGGGGCACGGTCTGCAACAGCGCGCGGGTATAGGGGTGCTGGGGGGTGGCGAACAAGTCCTTGACCGGGGCCTGTTCGACCACCTGGCCGCCATACATCACCATCACCCGGTCCGCGATCCCGGCGATCACGCCCAGGTCATGGGTGATCCAGATCACCGCCATGCCCAGGCGCTGACGCAGTTCCTTCATCAGCTCGATGATCTGCGCCTGGATCGTGACATCCAGCGCGGTGGTGGGTTCATCCGCGATCAGCACCTCGGGCTCACAGGCCAGGGCGATTGCGATCATCACCCGCTGGCGCATCCCGCCCGAAAACTGGTGCGGATAGTCGTCCAGACGGCGCGCGGCGTCGGGGATGCCGACAAGTTCCAGCAACTCGACCGCGCGGCGGCGCGCGGCGGCCTTGTCCATGCCCATATGTTTACGCAGCGGTTCGGCCAGCTGATACCCCACGGTAAAGACCGGGTTCAGGCTGGTCATCGGATCCTGAAAGACAAAGCCGATGCGCGCCCCGCGAATATCGCGCAACTGCTTTTCCCGGACCTTCAGCAGATCCGCGCCGCCAAACGTGACGGTGCCGGCGCGCACCTCGGCGGGGGGGCTGGGCAACAGGCCGATCAGCGACATCATCGTCACCGACTTGCCCGATCCGCTTTCGCCGACCACGCCCAGCAGCTCGCCGGGTTGCAACTGAAAGCTTACGGAATTGACCGCATGCACCTCGCCAGAGCGCGTGCGAAACACGGTCTGAAGGCCCTTCACATCTAGGACGGGCGCACCCCCATCGGGCATGAGAACTCCCTGAAGTTCTTGATATGTTTAGTTTTTTATGGGTGGCGCGGACGTTGGCCCGCCCCCCGGTTGAAGAAATTGTTATCACGAAAACGCCCTGCGGCAACCTTTAACTGATGCTTTGCCGGGCGACGTTGCGGAATCCTCGTTTGGGCGATCAAATCCTGGGCGTTGGTGCTTGACCTCTGCGGGAACGCGGCTCAGGTTGTGCCACGTCACCACATCGGAGCGCCCAATGCCCACGCCGCTGAGCCCTCGGCAACTGATTGAAAAGCTGGTATCTTTTCCCACTGTCAGCCGTGACAGCAACCTTGATCTGGTCGATTGGGTCGCGGGGTATCTGGACGGGTTCGGCATTCCCGTGACCCGTGTGCCGAACGGCGACGCCACCAAGGCCAGCCTTTACGCCCATGTCGGTCCGGCGGTGGCGGGCGGCGTGCTGTTGTCGGGCCATACCGACGTGGTGCCGGCGGATGGCCAGGACTGGGCCACCGACCCCTGGGACGTGGTGGAACGCGACGGCAAGCTTTATGGCCGGGGCACCTGCGACATGAAGGGGTTCGATGCGCTGGCGATCTGGGCGCTGGTGCGCGCCGCCCGCGAGGGGGTCAAACGCCCGCTGCAACTGGCCCTGTCCCATGACGAAGAGGTGGGCTGCATCGGCGCGCCGCCAATGATCGCGCATATGGCCGAGCACGGATTTCCCAAGGCCGAGGCGGTGATCGTCGGCGAACCCTCGATGATGCAGGTGGTCACCGGGCACAAGGGCGGCATCGGATTTCGCACCCATGTCAAGGGTTTCGAGGTGCATTCCTCGATCATGCACGAGGGCGTGTCGGCGATCATGGAGGGGGCGCGCCTGATCATGTGGGCCAACCAGATGAACGCGCAGAACCGCGCCAAGTCCGCCAGCGGGGCGGATGCGCTGTTCCATCCGCCCTGGACCACCGTGCATGTCGGCGAAATCTCTGGCGGCACGGCCCATAACATCACCGCCGCCGATTGCCATTTCGGGCTGGATTTCCGCTGCATCCCCGGCGAGAGCATCGAAGACTGGCGCGACGCCTATCTGGCCGAGGTCGCGCGGGTGCAGACCGCCATGCAGGCCGTCCGCCCCGAGGCCCGGATCGAGGTCGAGCAATATTTCGCCATCCCCCCCCTGCGCCCCGAATCCGATGGCCCGGCCGAGGCCCTGGCCCGGCGGCTGACCGGCGACAACGGCACCCATGTGGTCAGCTATGGCACCGAGGCCGGCCAGTTCCAGGAAGGTGGCTATTCCGCCGTGGTCTGTGGCCCCGGCGACATCGCCCAGGCCCATCAGCCCAACGAGTACATCACCCTCACACAACTCGAGGCCGGAGAGGCATTCATGTCCCGCCTGCTGGATCACCTCAAGGAGTAGCGCGCATGCCCGTCAAGAACCGCTTTGCCGAATTGCATGACGAGATCACCGCCTGGCGGCGGGATCTGCACGAACATCCCGAATTGATGTACGATCTGCCGCGTACCTCTGCCTTCGTGGCCGAAAAGCTGCGCGAATTCGGCTGTGACGAGGTGGTCGAGGGCATCGGCCGGACCGGCGTTGTCGGCGTGATCAAGGGCAAGAGCGACAGCAAGGGCCGGGTGATCGGGCTGCGCGCCGACATGGACGCGTTGCCGATCCACGAGGCGACGGGGCTGGACTATGCCTCCAAGTCGCCGGGAAAGATGCATGCCTGCGGCCATGACGGGCATACCGCGATGCTGCTGGGGGCGGCGAAATACCTGGCCGAGACGCGGCAGTTCGACGGCACAACCGTCGTCATCTTTCAGCCCGCCGAAGAGGGCGGCGCGGGCGGCAAGGCGATGTGCGATGACGGCATGATGGAGCGGTTCGGCATCAACGAGGTTTACGGCATGCACAACATGCCCGGCATCCCGCTGGGCAATTTCGCGATCCGTCCCGGCCCGATCATGGCCGCGACCGATGAGTTCGAGATCATCGTGACTGGCAAGGGCGGCCACGCCGCCAAGCCGCATTCGTGCATCGACACCACCCTGGTGGCCAGCCATATCGTGGTGGCGCTGCAATCCATCGCCGCGCGCAACGTGGACCCGCTCAAACAGGTGGTGGTGTCGGTCTGCACCTTCCGCACCGAATCCGAGGCGCATAACGTGATCCCGCAGACGGTGCTGCTGCGCGGCACCGTGCGCACGCTGGAGGAGGACGTGCGCGACCTGGTCGAGGCGCGCCTGACCAGCGTCGTCGAGGGCACAGCCCAGGCCTTTGGCGCGACGGTCCAGATCGACTATACCCGCAGCTACCCGGTGACCGAGAACGCCCCCGAGCAGACCGATTTCGCCGTCGCCGTGGCGCAAAAGGTGTCGGGCCAGGTGAACCCGGACACGCCGCCGCTGATGGGCGGCGAGGATTTCAGCTTCATGCTGAACGAGCGGCCCGGCGCCTATATCTTCATGGGCAATGGCGACACCGCCTCGGTGCATCACCCGCAGTACAATTTCGACGACGAGGCGATCCCGTTCGGCTGTTCGTGGTTCGCCGAGATCGTCGAAAGCCGGATGCCCGCCGCCTGAGTGCCGCGTGCTGAAAATGAAACGCCCCCGGCGATGGCTCCGGGGGCGTTTCGACCTCTCCAATCGCGGCGCGCTCAGTCCGCCGCGATCTTCTGGAAGGTCATCTCGGGGCCGGCGAGGTATTCGCGGCCTTTGAACATGCCCTGCCAATAGACCGGCGGCAGCATCCGTTCCTTCAGGAACCAGGCCCGGCGCGACGGGCGCGTGCCGTCGATCAGCCAGCTGGGCAGGCTGGGCATCAAGGTGCCGCCATAGCCGAACTCGGCCAGCACGATCTTGCCCCGCTCGACCGTCAGCGGGCATGAGCCGTAGCCGTCATAGCGCGCGGGCAGGGGGGCGCCGTCCAGCGTGGCCAGCGCGTTGATCGCGGCCACGGGGGCCTGTTTGCGCACCGCCGCGGCGGTCTTGGCGTTGGGCGTGGAACAGCCGTCGCCCAGCCCGAAGATATTGTCGAACCGGGTGTGCCGCAGGGTGTGGGGGTCGACCTCGACCCAGCCTGCGTCATTGGCCAGCGCAGAGCCCGCGATCACATCCAGCCCGGTTTGCGGTGGACAGACATGCAACATGTCAAAGGGCTTCTCGACACGGGTCGTGCCCTCGGGGCCGGTCACCGCGAAGGTGGCGACCCGGCCGGGGCCGTCGACCGCCACCAGGGTGTGCCGATAGGACAGCTGCGCGTCATAGCGTGCGACATATTCCATCAGCGCGGGCACATAGTCCGGCACCCCGAACAGCACATCGGCGGCGGTGCAGAACTCGACCGAGATATCGCCCAACCGCCCCTCGCGGCGCCAGTGATCGGCGGACAGGTACATCGCCTTTTGCGGCGCCCCGGCGCATTTGATCGGCATCGGCGCCTGGGTAAAGATCGCGCGCCCCTGTTTCAGCCCGCGCACCAGATCCCACGTGTAGGGCGCCAGGTCATAGCGGTAATTCGAGGTCACGCCGTTTTTGCCCAGCGTGTCGCGCAGCCCATCGACCGCGTCCCAGTCCAGCTTTAGCCCCGGCGCGACCAGCATCACCTCATAGCCATAGCGCGCGCCGTCCTCCAGCGTCACCTCGCCCTTGTCTGGATCGAAACTGGCCACCGCGCCGCGGATCCATTTCGCCCCGTCGGGCAGCACATCCGCCATCCGCCGGACCGTGTTCGAGGCGTCGAAAACGCCTGCGCCCACCAGCGTCCAGCCGGGTTGATAATAATGCTGCTCGCGCGGTTCGATGATCGCCACGCGCAGGTGCGGGCGGCGTTTCAGCAACGAGGCGGCGGCGGCGATCCCGCCCGCGCCCCCGCCGATGATCAGCACCTGATAACTGACCGGCTTGGTGCTGCCGCGCGGTGCGCCAAAGGCCTCGTCCATCAGCGGGCGCAGGCCCGCCAGGTCATACCCGGCCTTGCCTGTGGCGGTCAGGATCGCCTCGGGGGACAGCATCTTGGCGCGCGCCAGCGCCCAGACCGAGGAGGACCGGTTCCCGGTTCGGCAATAGGCCAGGATCGGCGCCTTGCAGGTTTTCAGAACCTCGTCGAAATTGGCCACCACCTCGGGTGTCATCTTGCCCGGACGGATCGGCAGAAAGCGGAACTCGACCCCGGCCAGGCGCGCCGCCTCGGCGATCTCGGCGGCGCGGGGCTGATCGTCGGCCTCGCCGTCGGGGCGGTTGCACACGATGGTTTTATAGCCCGCCGCGGCGGCGCGGGCGACATCCTCGGGCCCGATCTGCGGCGAGGCCGCGAAACTGGGCGCGATCGGCTTGATCTGCATCGGGGTTCCCTTCCCGTCCGCCCGCCCGGTTTTCCGGGTCGGTGCATCTGGTCAGAAAACATACAAAAGATTGAATGCTTGGCAAGGCGCAGTCTGGAAGTATTCCAGAAAACTTCAGTACGAGCAAAGCCGCGCGATCAGCATCGTCGGCCAATTGGCCCGCTCCAGCGAGGGCAGGCGATACGCGGCGCCGGCGTGATCCTCGTGGTCGGTATAGACGCTGGGCGTGACGATCACCGCCAAACCCGCCGCCATCGCCGAGATCAGCCCGTTGCGGCTGTCCTCGAACGCCAGGCAGGCGCGGGGCGGCAGGTCCAGCCGCGCCATGGCCAGTTGGAACACGTCGGGGGCGGGTTTCTTGGCCGCGACCTCGTCGCCGGCCGCGATCACGTCGAACACCTGATCTGCCGGGCGGCCCCAGCAACACTGGCACAGCGCGTCGACATTGGGCCGGTTGGTGGTGGTGGCCACGGCCAGCTTGACCTCGGCCTCGCGGGCCATGGTGATCAGGTCGGCCACCCCGGGACGCAGCGTCAGCCCGCCCGCGGCCAGGATTTCCCCATAGCGGGCGGTCTTTTGCACGTGCAGTTGCGCGATCTCGTCATCCGACAGCCGCCGGGCGCCCTGGGGCAACCCGGCCTGAAAGGCGCGCATCCGCTCCTTGCCGCCGGTGGTGCGCAGCAACGCGCGATAATCCGCGCGCGACCAGCACCAGTCCAGCCCCCAGGCGGCGAAACTGTCGTTGAACGCAGCGCGGTGGGCCTCTTCGGTCTCGGCCAGGGTGCCGTCGACATCGAAGATCAGCGCGGCAAGGCTCATCGCAGCTCGTCCGCGAGGCGCGCAACGATGGCCACCAGCACGTCATAGTCCGAGAACCGCGCATCCTGGGGCATGTCGTCGACCTCGCCCTTGCGATATCCCTCGGTATAAAGCGCAAAGCGGATGCCGGCCTTTTGCGCGCATTCCGCGTCGATCTCGCTGTCGCCGACATAGACCGCGGCGCGCGCGCCCAACTGCTCCTTGCAGGCCAGCAGCGGCGCGGGATCGGGCTTTTTCACGTCCAGCGTGTCACCGCCCACGACCGAGTCGAAAAACCCGTCGATGCCAAAGGCCGACAGGATGGCGCGCGTCGGCCCCTCGGGTTTGTTGGTGCACACGCCCATCTTCCAACCCTCGTCGCGGAACGTCTCGATCGCGTCCTGCACCCCGGGGTAAAGCGTGGTCAGCGTTGCCGGATCGGCCTCGTAATGCCGCAAGAAGATTTCCAGCAACGCGCCGTGGCGACCCTGGTCCAGGCCCTGGGCGTCGATCACCCGCTCGATCAGTACGGCCACGCCGTTGCCGATGAAACCGCGCACGGTGTCATAGGGCAGTTCCCCGGCGCCGACCTCGGCGAGGGTCTTGTTCACGGCGGCGTGGATATCGGGGGCACTGTCGATCAGCGTGCCGTCCAGGTCGAAAATGATGGCCTTCACGGGGCATCCTTCCATTTGATCGAGCATCCCATCGAGGGGATCTGCTCTTGCGGTCCATGGCCTGTTTCGGCCACCTGTTTCATCGCCTCAAAGAGGTCACGGCGCAAATCCGCCGGACCGGCCTCTTTGCGCGAGGCGTCCAGACGGCCCCGGTATTGCAGGCCGAGGTCCGCATCGAAGCCGAAGAAATCGGGGGTGCAGGCCGCATCATAGGCCCGCGCCACCGATTGATCCTCGTCATAGAGATAGGGGAAGGGGAGTTCCAGTGCCTCTGCCAGCTCTTTCATCTTGGCAAAGCTGTCCTGCGGATAGGCCGCCGCGTCGTTCGAGCTGATCGCGGCCACCCCGATACCCAGCGCCTGCAACGCCACCGCGTCGCGGATGATCCGGTCACGCACCGCGATCACATAGGGGCAGTGGTTGCAGATGAACATGATCAGCGTGCCGTTGGGCCCCTGGACATCGCCCAGCGACCAGTCCCGCCCATCGGTACCGGGCAGGGTGAAATCGGGGGCCTTCCAGCCGAAATCGCAAACCGGGGGAGAGACGGCCATTATTCGAACTCCATTTCCGCAAAGACCACGCCGGCGTTCTTGGTCGCCAGCTCTTCGAACGTGTCCAGCCGGGCATAGGGGCTTTGGTCGACGTAATAGGCCTCGTCCAGCCCGCCGCCATTGTCGATATGCTCGCGGATCTTGCCACGCAGGTAGACCAGGTAGTCATGGGTGAACCGGCGCACCTGGGCGACATTGGTCGGATGGCCGTGGCCGGGAATGACATAAAGCGCGCCCAAGGGTTCGAACGCGGTCTCCCAGGTCTCGATCCAGCAGCTGGTGCAGGTTTCCGAAAAGATCGGCGGCATGCGTTCGTGGAACGCCACGTCGCCCGCGATCACCAGTTTCTGCTCGGGCAGCCACAGCGAGATATCGCCCTCGGAATGGGCCGGACCCAGGTGCAGCACCTCCATGTGCATGTCGCCCATGTCGATGATGTACTTTTCCTCAAATGTGATCGTGGGGCCGACGGCCTCGGTCCCGTCGGCGTTTTCGCGGGCATAGCGTTTCATCCCTTCGAGGATCTGAAACGCGTTCTCCTCGAACACGGCGGCGGCGTCCACATGGGCCAGGATATCGACGCCCTGCGCGGCCCAATAGCTGTTGCCCAGCATCGCGTGGCCCTGGCCGTTCTCGTTGATCACCAGCCGGACCGGCTGATCTGTGACCGCCTTGATTTCCTGGTGCAGCGCCTCGGCCAGCCTGGCATTGGCGCCGGCGTTCATCACCACCACCCCGTCGCCGGTGATGATGAAGCTGAGGTTGTTGTTATGGCCCGCGTTTTCATAGGTCGGCGGCGCGGTGGCCCCGATCGCGGAAAAGACGTTGGGGATCACCTCGACCGGTTTTTCATAAAGTACCGATTGCGGATACTGGTCGGGGATGTCCTCGCTTGCCAGCGCGGGGCCGGCCAGCAAGGCACAGATAAGTGCGTTGCGGATCATGGTGTCAGTCCTCCCTATCGGCCGAGGATAGACATATTCCAATTCTTGAGGCCAGAGGGGATGGGGCGGGAAATGGCCGCCAGATGACCACGCCACAGGCGCGGGCGCGGGCGCAATCGCAGGCGCGGGCCGCAGGGGCAGGGGGCGCAGAGCGGGCCGCCGGAACGGCCCGCTGTCGGTGTGTCACGCTCAGGCGGTCTGAACCGCGGCCTCGGCGGCCTCGCGGATCGCGCGGATGTTGGCGCCGTAAACCTCGGGGTTGTCGACCGAGCCGCCCTTGAACACCGCAGACCCCGCGACCAGGCAATCGGCCCCGGCCGCGACCACCAGCGGCGCGGTTTCGGGCGTCACGCCGCCGTCGATCTGGATGTGGATCGGACGATCGCCGATCATCGTGCGGACCTTGCGGGTCTTTTCGACGCCGGAATGGATGAATTTCTGCCCGCCGAACCCGGGGTTCACGGTCATGATCAGCACCATGTCGCACAGATCCAGCACGTCCTCGATCGCCTCGGCGGGGGTGCCGGGGTTCAGCACGACACCGGCCTTGACGCCCTGCGCCTTGATGGCCTGCAACGTGCGGTGGATATGCGGACCCGCCTCGATATGGGCGGTGATCATGTCGGCGCCGGCCTCGGCATAGGCCTCGATATAGGGGTCCACGGGGGCGATCATCAGGTGCACGTCCATGAAGGTTTTGACATGCGGGCGGAACGCCTTGACCGCGGGCGGGCCGAAGGTGAGGTTCGGGACGAAATGCCCATCCATCACATCCACATGCACCCAGTCGGCGCCCTGGGCCTCGATGGCCTGAATTTCCTGGCCGAAATTGGCGAAATCGGCGGACAGGATCGACGGGGCGATCTTGATGGAACGGTCGAACATGGTTTGGCCTCCCGGCAGGGTCAAAGGGGGGATGCGCGGCGCGGGGAAAGGGGCCCCGCGCCGCGCGTATGTCGGGTCGTGGTCCGCTTATGCGGCGGCCACGCCCAGTTTCTCGCGCCAGCCCGGATACAGCTTGTCGGCGTCGTTGGTAAAGCTCTCGAAGGCGCGGGCGAACTCGCGGTTGTCCTTGGCGAACTCGACCGGGTCGGCGCCGGCCTTCCAGCAGGTTTCCGCCTGGCGCAGCGATTTCGCGCCCGCCGCGGCCCCGTCGATATGCCCGAACGCGCCGCCACCGGCGGTCATCACCAGGTTCGAGTGGCCCAGGTTCTCAAAGAAGCCCGGCATCCGGAGCGCGTTCATGCCGCCCGAGATGATCGGCGTGGTCGGCGCCATGCCCAGCCATTCCTGACGGTAGTACGGGCCGTCGGCCACGTCGTCGGTCAGCATGAAGGCCATGATCTTGTCCGAGGCGTCGCCTTCCATCTTGCCATAGCCCATGGTGCCGGTGTGGATGCCCGAGGCCCCCTGCAGACGCGCCATTTTCGACAGCACGAAGGCGGTATAGCCGCGCTTGGCCTGGGGGCTGGTCACGGCGCCGTGGCCGGCGCGGTGATAGTGCAGATACTGGCGCGGGAAGCTGCGGCGCGCGGTGGTGATCGCGGCCGGGCCGGTCACATAGCCATCCACAAGGAAGGCGATGTGATCGGCGTTCTCGCCAAAGGTTTCCAGGATGTATTCGCCGCGCGCGACCATTTCGTGGTGATCGTCGGCGGTGATGTTGGCCGAGAACAGCTTGGCCTCGCCGGTTTCGTCCTGGGCGCGTTTCATCGCGTCCGACACCAGTTTCATGGTCTCTTTCAGCGGCGCAAAGACCTGGTTGCCTTGGGGTTCATCGTTCTTGATGAAATCCCCGCCCAGCCAGAAGTCATAGCAGGCATCGGCAAAGGGTTTCGGACGCAGGCCCAGCTTGGGCTTGATGATGGTGCCGACGATGAAACCGCCATCGACATGGGGCCGGTCCAGCACGCGCCACAGATCGGCGATCGTGGTCGAGGGGCCGTCGAACAGGCGCAGATAGGCCGGGGGCACGTAGAAATCGTGCATCTTGGCGTATTCGACATCGCCCATGCCCTGGTTGTTGCCGATCGTCAGCGTCAGGAACGAACACAGCATGGCGCGCCCGTCGATGATGTTGCGGTCGAACAGTTCCACCGGGTAGGCGATCTTCATCACCTCGTTGGCCGGGTCGATCTCATAGACCAGCGCGTCGACGCCGCGGGTGAAATCGTCGGTGGTCGAAACCTCGACATTGGTGCCGGTCGAGCTTTCGGCGGCAAAGTGGGCCGCGGTCGACAGGTAGTCGCCAAAGCCCTCTTTCGGTTTCATGATATAGGTGACGAGCACGTGCCGGCCACCCTCGATGAGGGCTTTCTCATCGAGGTCAAGGCGTGCGTAGCGGTTGGATTGGTCCATCATCGGGCCCTTTTCGGTTAAATAGCTGTGGTTCGCGCGTTTCGCTCAAACTCAGTTGGTTTTGGGATCCAGGCTGCCATCGGCATAGCGCTTGGCCATGTCGTCCATCGGAATGACCTTGATCTTGCCCGCGTTGCCGGCGGTGCCAAAGCGTTCCAGCCGGTCACGGCACAGGTCGCGCATCGCGTCCATCGCCGGCTTGAGGAATTTGCGCGGGTCGAATTCGCTGGGGTTTTCCTGCGCGATGCGACGGAACTGGCCGGTCATCGCCATGCGGCAGTCGGTGTCGATGTTGACCTTGCGCACGCCCATCTTGATGCCGCGCTCAATCTCTTCGACCGGCACGCCATAGGTCTGGGGCATCTCGCCGCCGAACTTGTTGATGATGTCTTGCAATTCCTGCGGAACCGAGGACGAGCCGTGCATCACCAGGTGGGTGTCGGGCAGTTTCTTGTGGATTGCCTCGATCACGCTCATCGCCAGGATCTCGCCGTCGGGCTTGCGGGTGAACTTGTAGGCGCCGTGGGACGTGCCGCAGGCGATCGCCAGGGCGTCGACCTTGGTCTTTTGCACGAAATCCACCGACTGCACCGGATCGGTCAGCAGTTGGTCATGGCTCAGCTTGCCGACGGCGCCGTGGCCATCCTCGGCCTCGCTCTCGCCGGTTTCCAGGCTGCCCAGAACGCCCAGTTCGCCCTCGACCGAGGCACCGACCCAATGGGCCATCATCGCGACGCGCTGCGAGATGTCGACGTTGTATTCATACGAGGCGGGCGTCTTGGCATCGCCTTCCAGCGAGCCGTCCATCATCACCGAGGTAAAGCCGTGCTTGATCGCCGACATGCAGGTGGCCTCGTTGTTGCCGTGGTCCTGATGCATGCACAGCGGGATGTCGGGATAGATCATCGACAGCGCTTCGATCATCTTGGCCAGCATGATGTCGTTGGCATAGTTGCGCGCGCCGCGCGACGCCTGGATGATGACCGGCGCGTCACAGGCCTTTGCGGCCTCCATGATCGCCAGGCCCTGTTCCATGTTGTTGATGTTGAAGGCAGGCACGCCATAGCCGTGCTCGGCCGCGTGGTCCAGGAGTTGCCGCAGGGTAATCAGTGCCATCGTATCCTCCGTCAGGCTGCGTGTTCGGCGCGTTCCAGCGCCGCGATGCCGGGGAGCGTTCGCCCCTCCAGCCATTCCAGGAATGCCCCACCGGCGGTGGAGACATGGGTGAAGTCGTCGGTGACACCGGCGGCGTTCATCGCCGCCAGGGTGTCGGCGCCCCCCGCGACCGACACGCACACGCCCGCGCGGGTCTGCTCGGCCACGGTCTGGGCCAGCGCGCGGGTTGCGGCGTCGAAGGGGGGTGTTTCATAGGTGCCCAGCGGGCCGTTCCACAGGATCGTGCGCGCGCCCTTCAGGATCGTGCGATAGCGCTCCACCGTGTTCGGGCCGATGTCCAGGATGCGTCCGTTGGCCGGGCATCCGGCCAGCGGCAGCGCGTGGCCGGTCACGCCGGGGCGCTGGATATTGGCCACCACGATGTCCTCGGGCAGGATGATCTCGCAGCCCGACACCATGGCCAGGGCGGCAATTTCCAGGATCTCGTCGGCCAGTTCGGGTTCGTGGAACGACCGGCCGATGGAATAGCCCCGCGCGAACAGGAAATCATTGGCCAGCCCGCCGCCCAGCAGGATCGCATCCAGCTTGCGCAC
The DNA here is from genome assembly GCA_016938875.1 of Paracoccaceae bacterium. Taxonomy (GTDB): domain Bacteria; phylum Pseudomonadota; class Alphaproteobacteria; order Rhodobacterales; family Rhodobacteraceae; genus Rhodovulum. The sequence goes on along the minus strand of JAFGTV010000008.1, from coordinate 141,498 downwards.
CAGCCGTTTCAGCACGCCCAGGCGCGGCGCGGCACTGCCCCCGCCGATCAACGCGACCGAGGGGTATTGCGGGTTCAACAGCGCGCCTTCCAGCGCGGCCAGCTCTTCCATCATCAAGGGGCCGGCGGCGGGGATGCGTGCGGCGTAAACCGCCGCCGTGGTCGAGGCATGCGCCCGGTGCGAGCAGGAAAACGCGTCATTCACATAGATGTCGCCCAGCCGGGCCAGTTCGGCGCCCAGGCGGGGATCGTTCACCTCTTCGCCGTGCTCAAAACGCAGGTTCTCGCACAGCAGAACCTCGCCGGGGGCCAGGTTTTCGCTGACCCGCTCGGCCAGTTCGCCGGCGCAGGTCTCGTTGAACAGGACAGGGCATTCCAGCGCATCCGACAACGCGCCCTTGATGCGGCGCATCGACAAGGCAGGGGTCAGGTCGCCCTCGGGGCGCCCCAGATGGCTGAGCACCACCAGCCGCGCGCCCTGCGCCAGCAGCGGTTTCATACCCTTGGCAAAGCGGGCGATGCGCGTGGCATCGCCCACCCCGTTTGCAGTCAGCGGCACGTTCAGGTCGGCCCGCACCGCAAGGCGCTTGCCCGAAACATCCAGCGATGTCAGGGGCAAAAGCGCCATCAGATCAGCGCGCCCATCGCAACGGCGGTATCGGCCATACGGTTGGAGAAGCCCCACTCGTTGTCATACCACGACAGGATCCGCACCATGTTGCCGTCCATCACCTTGGTCTGGTCCATGTGGAAGATCGAGGAATGCGGGTCATGGTTGAAGTCGACCGAGACATTCGGCCGGTCGGTATAGCCCAGGATGCCTTTCATCGGGCCATCGGCGGCGGCACGGATCGCGGCGTTCACCTCTTCGACGGTGGTGTTGCGGCTGGCTTCGAACACCAGGTCCACGACCGACACGTTCGGGGTGGGGACGCGGATCGCGACGCCGTCCAGCTTGCCGTTGAGTTCCGGCAGCACCAGGCCCACGGCCTTGGCGGCCCCGGTCGAGGTCGGGATCATCGACATCGCCGCGGCGCGCGCGCGGTACAAATCGCCGTGCATCGTGTCCAGCGTCGGCTGGTCGCCGGTATAGCTGTGGATCGTGGTCATGAAACCGCGGGTGATGCCGACGGTATCGTTCAGCACCTTGGCGACCGGCGACAAGCAGTTGGTCGTGCACGACGCGTTCGACACGACCGTGTCATCGGCGGTCAGGGTGCCGTGGTTCACACCGAAAACGATGGTCTTGTCCGCGCCCGCGCCGGGGGCCGAGATCAGCACCCGCTTGGAGCCGTTTTCCAGGTGGAAGGCGGCCTTTTCGCGCGCGGTGAAAATGCCGGTGCATTCCATCGCGATGTCCACGTCGCCCCAGGGCAGTTCCTTGGGGTCGCGGATCGCGGTCACCTTGATCGGGCCGCGGCCCACGTCGATGGTGTCGCCGTCCACCGTCACCGTGCCGGGAAAGCGGCCGTGCACGCTGTCAAAGCGCACCAGGTGAGCGTTGGTTTCCACCGGCCCGAGATCGTTGATCGCGACCACTTCGATATCGGTGCGGCCCGATTCCACGATGGCGCGCAGCACGTTGCGCCCGATCCGGCCAAAACCGTTGATTGCTACTTTCACAGTCATCTTGGACCCTTCTTACTTGATGAGGTTCTTGGCGGCCGCGGCCACCGCTTCGGCGGTGATGCCGAAATGCTTGTAAAGCTCGTCCGCCGGGGCCGACGCGCCAAAGCTGCGCATGCCCACGAAGGCCGAATTTTCGCCCAAGAGCGGTGCCCAGCCCTGCTCGATCGCCGCCTCGACGCCGACGCGCGGGGCACTGCCCAGAACAGTTGCCTTATAGGCGTCGTCCTGTGCCGCGAACAACTCGAAACACGGGGCCGACACGACCGCGGCCTTGATCCCGGCCTCGGCCAGAATGTCGGCGGCGTTCATCGCGATCTCGACCTCAGAGCCGGTGGCGATCAGCGTCACGTCGCGCGCGCCGTCGGCCTCGCGCAGGACATAGGCGCCCTTGGCGACCAGGTTGTCGCTGGTATGCGCGGTGCGCAGGCACGGCAGGTTCTGACGCGACAGCGCCAGCAGGCTGGGCGTGCCGGACGCGGTTGCGGCGATTTCCCAGGCCTCGGCGGTTTCGACCACATCGGCGGTGCGGAACACGTTGAGGTTGGGAATGGCACGCAGGCTGGCCATGTGTTCGACCGGCTGGTGGGTCGGGCCATCCTCGCCCAGGCCGATGCTGTCATGGGTCATGACATAGGTCACCGGCAGTCCCATCAGCGCCGACAGGCGGATCGCGGGGCGGCAGTAATCGGCGAACACCAGGAAGGTGCCGCCATAGGGCACAAAGCCCCGGTGCAGCGCGATCCCGTTCATCGCCGCGGCCATGCCGTGTTCACGGATGCCGTAGTGGATGTAGTTGCCGCCGTAGTTGTCCTTGCTGACCGGGCCCATGCCCGCGGTGATCGTCAGGTTCGATCCGGTCAGGTCGGCAGATCCGCCGATGGCGTTGGGCAGGGTGGCATTGACCACCTCCAGCGCCATTTCGCTGGCCTTGCGGGTCGCGACCTTGGGCGCGTCGGCCGACAGCTTTTGCTTGTAGGCGTCGATCGCCTTGGCCATCGCGTCGGCGTCGGGGGCGGCCAGCGAGCGGTTGAAGTCCCCCGCCTGGGCCGAGGCCAGCAGACGTGCCTCCCAGCCCTCGCGGGTGGCCTTGCCGCGTGCGGCGACGGCACCCCAGGCCGCGTAGACCTCCTTGGGCAGGGTAAAGGGCTCGTGGGTCCAGCCCATCGCGGCGCGGCTGGCGGCGATTTCCTCGGCACCCAGGGGGGCACCGTGCACCTTGTGGCTGCCCTCTTTGTTGGGCGCGCCCTTGCCGATCACGGTCTTGCAGGCGATCAGGCTGGGGCGGCTGTCCTTGCGGGCCTCTTCGATGGCGGCGGCGATGGCCTCGCGGTCATGGCCGTCAACCGACTGGACATGCCAGCCCGAGGCGACAAAGCGCGCCTTTTGATCGGTCGAGGTCGACAGCGCGGTCGAGCCGTCGATGGTGATCTGGTTGTCGTCCCACATCACGATCATCCGGCCCAGCCCCCAGTGGCCGGCCATGTCGATGGCTTCGTGGGAAATCCCCTCCATCAGGCAGCCGTCGCCGGCGATCACATAGGTATAGTGATCGACCAGGTCATCGCCGAACCGGGCATTGTGCATCCGCTCGGCCAGCGCCATGCCGACTGCGGTGGTGATGCCCTGGCCCAGCGGGCCGGTGGTGGTCTCGATCCCGTCGGCATGGCCGTATTCGGGGTGACCGGCGGTGCGATAGCCGTGCTGGCGGAAGTTGCGCACCTGGTCCATGTCCATATCGGCATAGCCCAGCATGTGGTTGATCGAATAGATCAACATCGAGCCGTGGCCCGCCGACAGCACGAACCGGTCCCGGTCCTGCCAGTTGGGCATGCTGGGATCGATGTTCATGAAGCGGTTGTAAAGGACGGCGGCCACGTCGGCCATGCCCATGGGCATGCCGGGGTGGCCGGAATTGGCGGCCTGCACCGCGTCCATGGTCAGGACGCGGATCGCGGTGGCCATCTGTGCTTCGGCGCTGGTATCGGTCTGAATGGGGGCGTTCATGAAAAGCTCCTCAGGCGCGTTTGGATTCGGAAACGAGGCGTTCGATCATCGGGGTAAAGATGAGCTGCATCGCCAGGTCCATCTTGCCGCCGGGAATGACGATCGAGTTGGCGCGGCTCATCCACGAACCCTGGATCATCGAGATCAGGTAGGAGAAGTCGATCCCGCGCGGGTTCTTGAAGCGGATCACGACCAGGCTCTCGTCCGGGGTCGGGATCCAGCGCGCCACCAGCGGGTTCGAGGTGTCGACCACCGGCACACGCTGAAAGTTCACGTCGGTTTCGGTGAATTGCGGGCAGATGCAGTGCACATAGGCATGCATCCGGCGCAGGATCACGTCGGTGACGGCCTCGGTGGTATAGCCGCGCTTTTCCTTGTCGCGGTGGATCTTCTGGATCCACTCCAGGTTGATCACCGGCACCACGCCCACCTTCAGGTCGGCATGCTTGGCCAGGTTGACCTCGTCATTGACGACCGACCCGTGCAGACCTTCGTAGAACAGCAGGTCGCTGTCGTTCTCGAACGGCGCCCATTCGGTGAAGTGGCCCGGCGCGACGCCATAGGTCTTGGCCTCGTCGTCGTCATGGACATAGTGGCGGGTCTTGCCCTGGCCGGTCTCGCCGTATTCGCGGAACACGCGCTCCAGCTCGGCCAGTTCGTTGGCCTCATAGCTGAAATGGCTGAAGGTCGCCTCGCCGGCGGCATAGTGGCGCTCCAGCTCGGCCTTCATGTCGGCGCGGTTGAACTTGTGGAACGCATCGCCCTCGATCGACACGGCCTTGACCCCTTCGCGGCGGAAGATCTGGTCAAAGGTGTGCTTGATGGTCGACGTGCCGGCCCCGGAGGAGCCCGTGACGGAAATGATCGGGTGTTTCTTGCTCATGGCAGTATCTCCAGGACTTAGACGCGGAACAGGCCGCGATTTCCGAACAGCGCGTTGATCTCTTGCTCGGGCAGATCGTGATAGGCGGCGACGCGGCTGACCTTGTCGGTCGAGCCAAAGACGAACGGCGTGCGCGCATGCAGCGTATCGGCGGTCTTTGACAGGATCGGATCCTGCGCATCCGTGGCCAGGCCACCGGCCTGCTCGATCACGAACCCGATGGGCGCACATTCATAGATCATGCGCAGTCGGCCCCGCTCGTACCCCTTGCGGCTGTCGCCGGGATACAGGAACACGCCGCCGCGGGTCAGGATGCGGTGGGTTTCAGCCACCAGCGACGCCACCCAGCGCATGTTGAAGTTGTTTTCACGCGGGCCTTCCTCGCCGGCCAGGCAGTCGTCTATATAGGCGCGCACGGGCTTGGGCCAGTGGCGATAGTTCGAGGCATTGATCGCAAATTCGCGCGAGGATTCGGGGACCTTGACGGCCTCGTTGATCAGCACGAATTCCTTGGTGTCGGGGTCCAGCAGGTATTCCTGCGTGCCCTTGCCAAAGGTCACGACCAGCATGGTCTGCGGGCCGTAGATGATATAGCCGCCGCCGATCTGTTCGCTGGCGGGACGCAGGAACGAGGGGTCGCCCTCGTCCTTGGCGTCGAAGATCGAGAAGATCGTGCCGATCGACACGTTCACGTCGATGTTGGACGAGCCATCCAGCGGGTCGATGGCCAGCGCGAACTTGCCCTTGGGGTCCAGTTCGACGACCTCGTCCTGCTCTTCGGAGGCATACCAGCGCACACTGGCGTTTTTAAGGCGGTCGGCAAAGGCCTCGTCGGCCATGACGTCCAGCGCCTTTTGCGTGTCACCGCCCAGGTTTTCGCCAACCGAGGCGCCCAGCGCGCCGCCCAGCGGGCCCCGCTGGATGGTCCGCGAAAGATCAGCACCGACCTCGCACAGCGCATTCATAAGAGGCTGAAGCGCGGCGGGGATATGCTGTAAATCCCGGATCGGGTTTTCGTTCTGCATAATTTTCTCCCGAATCTGACGGCGAGTTGTCGATGACGCTTGCTAGATGAAAACTGCGATTGTAGAGAATTTAAAAACTGCAAAGCTGGATTAGAAAAAATTTAATGCCTAAGCTCGAAGCCGTAACATTCAAGCAACTCAGGGCATTGCAGGCGCTGGACGCGCATGGCTCGATCACCGCGGCGGCTGAGGCAATCCGCCTCACCCCCCCGGCGGTGCATACCCAGCTGCGCCAGCTAGAGGCAAATTTCAACGCCCGCCTGATCGAACGCGGCGCCCAGGGCGGGGCCCGGCTGACCCGCCAGGGCGAGGCGGTGCTGGTCGCCGCGCGCGCCGCGCAGACCGCGATGGAGGCCTGCGGCGAGCATATCCGCGCCCTCAACGACGGGATGGAGGGGATGGTGACGCTGGGCGTGGTGTCCACCGGCAAGTATTTCGCCCCCCGTCTGGTGGTCGATTTGCAGCACGCCTATCCCACGATCGACGTGACCTTGCGGGTGGGCAACCGCGACTCGATCGTCAACGCGATCCAGAGCGCCAGCGTCGATCTGGTGATCATGGGCCGCCCGCCGCGCGTGCCCGAGGTGCAGGCCACCGTGCTGGGCCCGCATCCCCACGTGCTGATCGCGCCGCCCGATCACCCGCTGGCCGGGCAGGGGCGGCTGACACCCGAGGCGATCCTGGCCGAAACCTTCCTGGCCCGCGAAGAGGGGTCCGGCACCCGTATCCTGATGGATCGCTTCGTCGAGCGTCTGGGCCGCGGCCGCCCGGCGCGGGTGATCGAGTTGGAAACCAACGAGACGATCAAGCAGGCGGTGATGGCGGGCCTGGGGGTTGCGCTCATCTCGCGCCACACGGTGACCGAAGAGCTGCGCGCGAACCGCCTGATCGAGCTGGAGGCCGAGGTGCTGCCGATGGTGCGTCAGTGGTTCCTGGTGCATCGCAGCGACACCACCCTCAGCCCGGCCGGGCGGCGGATCCAGGGCTATATCATCGGCCAGCAGGGCGCGTTCCTGCCGCGATAGGGCGCGCCCCGCTGGGGAGACTGCCCATATTTCAGGCCGTTGGTGTCTTGCCTTTTCACGATGGGCGGTTTGTTCCGGCCAGCCCTTGACCCTCCAGTTACGGGAAGTCCTATCTAGGGTTGGTCGTTAACACGGGGACCGACCATGACCGCGATGACCACCACCCGTCTCAGGTTAGAAGGGCTGCATTGCGCAGGCTGCGTGGCCCGTGTCGAACGTGCGCTCTCAGCCCTGCCGGATGTCACCGGGGCCCGCGTCAACCTGGCCGCTGCCACCGCCGAGATCGACCATTCGGGCCCTGCCGGCCCGTTGATCGGCGCGGTCGAGCGCGAGGGCTTTGGCGTGGCCCGCCACGCGGTGACGCTGGCGGTCGAGGGGGCAAGCTGCGCCTCGTGCGTGGGGCGCATCGAAACGGCGTTGATGGCTGTGCCGGGCGTGGTTTCGGCCACGATGAACCTGGCCTCGGGGCAGGCCCATGTCACCGTGGCCGATGGCACCGCCGATCCGATGGCGCTGGCCCGAGCGCTGTCCGACGCGGGCTATCCGGCCCAGCCGATCGGCCCCGACACCGCGCCCGTGCCCGGTGCCGCCCAGGCCGCCCAGGGCCGCGCGCTGCGTCGGCGCACCTGGATCGCGGCGCTGCTGGCGCTGCCGGTCGTGGCGCTGGAGATGGGCGGCCATATCGCGCCCGGCCTGCGTACCGCCGCCGCCGGGATCGTCGGCGAACAGGGGCTGCGCATCCTCTCCTTTGTCCTGACCACCGCGATCCTGGCAGGTCCGGGCCGCCCGTTCTTTGCCAAGGGGGTGCCGCTGTTGCTGCGCGGGGCGCCGGACATGAACGCGCTGGTGGCGCTGGGCACCGGGGCGGCGTGGGGCTTTTCCACGCTGGCGACCTTTGCGCCGGGCCTGCTGCCGGCGGGCACCGCCCATGTGTATTACGAGGCCGCCGCCGTCATCGTCACCCTGATCCTGCTGGGCCGCACGTTAGAGGCCCGCGCGCGCGGGCGCACCGGCGCCGCGATCACGGCGCTGCTGGCGCTGCGCCCCGATACCGCCCGCGTCGTCACCCCCGACGGGGTCGAGCTGCGCCCGCTCGCCACCCTGCGCCCCGGCGATTTGCTGGAGACGCTGCCGGGCGAACGGATCGCCACCGATGGCCGGATCGTCGAGGGGCAGGGGGCGGTCGACGAATCCATGCTGACCGGCGAGCCGATGCCGGTGGACAAAGCCCCCGGCGATCCGGTCACCGGCGGCACGGTGAACGGGCCCGCCGCGCTGCGCATTCGCGCCACGCGGGTGGGCGGCGACACCGCGCTGGCCCGGATCGTGGCCATGGTCGAGGCCGCGCAGGGCGCCAAGCTGCCGGTGCAGGCGCTGGCCGATCGGATCACCGGGGTGTTCGTGCCCGTGGTGCTGGGGGTGGCGGGGCTGAGCGTGGTGCTGTGGCTGGCCCTTGGCCCGGCCCCGGCGCTGGGCCTGGCGCTGGTGGCGGGGGTGTCGGTGCTGATCGTGGCCTGTCCCTGCGCGATGGGCCTGGCGACACCGACCTCGGTGATGGTGGGCACCGGACGGGCGGCGGGCATGGGCATTCTGTTTCGCAAGGGGGCGGCCTTGCAGGCGCTGGCGGGCGTGGCGACCATCGCCTTTGACAAGACCGGCACCCTGACCGAGGGACGCCCCGCGCTGGGCCAGGTCGCGCTGGCCGAGGGGCAGTCGCGCGACGCCGTTCTGCGCGTGGTCGCCGCGCTGGAGGCGCGCTCGGAACATCCGCTGGCCCGGGCGATCCTGGCCGCCGCGCCCCAGGGTCCGTTGCCCCCCGCCGAGGCCGTCGAGGCGCAGCCGGGGCTGGGCCTGACGGGCCGGGTCGAGGGCAAGAGCGTGCTGGTGGGCACGGCGCGGCTGATGGCGCGCGCGGGCATCGCGCCGGGGTCGCTGGACGCGGCGGCCGAAGGGCTGGCCGCTACCGGCGCGACCCCGGTTCATGTGGCCATCGACGGCCGGGCCGTGGCGGTGCTGGGCCTGTCGGACCCGATCAAGCCCGCGTCGCGCGCCGCCATCGACGCGCTGCACGCCATGGGGGTGCGCACCGCGCTGATCACGGGCGACACGCCCGCCACCGCGCGCGCCGTCGCACAGGCGCTGGGGATCGATCGCGTAGTGGCCGGGGTGTTGCCGGGGGGGAAGGTCGATGCGCTGAACGATCTGCGCGCCGCCGGGCCGCTGGCCTTTGTCGGCGACGGGCTGAACGACGCGCCCGCGCTGGCCGCCGCCGATATCGGCATCGCGCTGGGCACCGGCACCGATGTCGCGATCGAGGCCGCCGATGTGGTGCTGATGGCCGGCGATCCGCGGGCCGTGGCCGATTCGCTGCATGTCAGCCGCAGCACGATGCGTAACATCCGCCAGAACCTCTTTTGGGCCTTTGCCTATAACAGCGCGCTGATCCCGGTGGCGGCGGGTGTGCTCTATCCGTTGAACGGAATGCTGCTGTCGCCCATGCTGGCCGCCGGGGCGATGGCGCTGTCCAGCCTGTTCGTGCTGTCGAATGCGCTGCGCCTGCGCAGCCTGGCCCCCCTGGATCGGAGCGTGACATGAACATCGGAGAGGTTTCCACCCGCACCGGCCTGCCGGCCAAGACGATCCGCTATTACGAAGAGATCGGCCTGGTGCGCCCCGCGCGCGGGGCCAATGGCTATCGCGCCTTTGATCAGGCGGACCTGTACCGGCTGGCCTTTGTCGGGCGGGCCCGCAGCCTGGGCTTTACCATCGAGGAATGCCGCGCCCTGCTGGCGCTTTATGACGACCGCGACCGCGCCAGCGGCGATGTCAAGCGCATCGCCCAGGGCCACCTGGCCCAGATCGACGCCAAGATCGCCGAGCTGCGCGCGATGCGCGCCACCCTGTCCGACCTGGTGACCGCCTGCGCCGGGGATGACCGGCCCGATTGCCCGATCCTCAAGGGCCTGTCGGGCGAACCGAACAGCTAGGCCGGAAACATCAGCGCCAGCGCCCCCAGGACGAACGGCAGCGGCAGCGCGACCGCTGCGCGCACCAGCGTAAAGCGCCGCCCCATCAGCGGCAATTCATAGACGATCGCCCGGTTGAGGTTCATCACCGACCACGCGGTGACATAGGCGATCAGCGCAGGCCAGCCCGCCCCGGCCTTCAGCGCGGCGGCACCGATGGCAAAGGCCACGAACGGCCCGCCCGGCGTCGCCGCCCCCAGCACGCTGGCCAGCGCGACCCCGATCAGCCCCGACCCCTCGCCAAAGCCGCGCTGGATCTGGTCCACCGGCAGCAGTTCGGCGATGAACCCCGCGCCCAGCAGCCCGACGACCACCCGCGGCACCATGAAGATCATCAGGTTGCGCGTCCGGACCCAAAGCGCGGGCAACTGGTCCGGGGCATCGCGGCGCATCCGGCGCAGCGCCTCGAACGCCAGCGCCCACAACAGCACCGTGCCGATCACGATATTCATCGCTCGGCCCCCGTCCGCATCGCGCGCCGCACGATCAGCCCCATCAGGATCGGCGCGGGCAGCGACAGCGCCACCCGCAGCGCCACGAAATGCGCCGGCAGAAAGGACAGCTCCCAGATCAGCGTACGGTTCAGCCCGAACAGCACCCAGCCCGATACCAGCGCGACGCCCGCGCCCAGGTCCGCCCCCGCCGCCATCAACCCGATGGTCAGCGGATAGGTCACCGACGGGCCGCCGGGAAACACCGCCCCCGCCGCGGTGGCGATCGCCAGCCCGCGCAGCCCGCTTTCGGGGCCGATCAGCGCCAGCACCCGTTCCCGCGGCAGCAAGAAGGGCAAGGCCGTGGCGATCACCACCCCGGCCGCGATCTTGGGCAACAGCGCCAGCGACAGGCCCAGGTCGTGCAGCAGGATCTGGGTGAACCGATCCGCGCCCTTCAGCCAGAACACCGCCGCCCCCGATCCCAGCGCCAGCGCCAGGATGAACAGGAACGCCCCGTCGATCAGCTTGGGCGGTTTGGCGGGGGGATCGGGCGGCTGTGTGCTCATGACACCTGATGTGCCACGGGGCGCGGGGCGCTGCAATCGGGGCGCGCGTTCGGCGTGGTGCAAACCGGACCGTCCGGCGGATGGCGCGGGACGCGCGCGATGTTTCGACCGCATCTGACGGGGCAGATCCGGCCCATGCCCCCGACGGGCCGGGGCCCCATGCCGCGCGGCCCCGGGGCGGGTGCGGTGGGGCGCGGGGCGGGGATTTCGCGTTTGACATCGCGCCGCGATCCGCTAGGCATGGATCACTTCGGTTCCGCCCCGCAAGGGGGGGATGAAAAGGGAATGCGGTGCGCCCCGTCAGCGGGGCAATTCCGTGGCTGCCCCCGCAACTGTAGGCGGAGAGCGAGGCTGACAGATGCCACTGGGGGGCAAACCCCGGGAAGGCCAGCCAAGCTGTGACCCGCAAGCCAGGAGACCTGCCGAAGGTCGATCACCCTTTCCGGGCGCGGGGCGCGTCCAGGAGGCGGCCGGACCGCAGTGGTGACGCGAATGCACCGTCTGCGGCGGCCCCGTGCCCGTCCTGGACAGATCGGAACGACGCCGAGAGGGCCGAAATGACCGCGCATCCTGTCCCACGCGCGCCCGCGATCCCCCCGATCCGCACCGCCCCAGGGGGCGCTCCATGAGGTATGGCGTGCTGATCTGGGCGCTGGGCCTGTGCGTGGCGGTGCTGTTCGCGGCCTCGTTGCTGATCGGGCCGGCGGGGTTGTCGCTGGGCGACAGCCTGGCCGCGCTGCTGGCGGGGCGGGGCGAGGCGGCGGTGCTGGTGATGCGCGAAATCCGCCTGCCGCGCGCCATCCTGGCGGTAATGGTGGGGGCCAGCCTGGGGCTGTCGGGGGCCGCGTTGCAGGGCTATCTGCGCAACCCGCTGGCCGAACCTGGGCTGATCGGGGTGTCCTCGTCGGCCGCCCTTGGGGCGGTGATCGCGCTTCAGACCGGGTTGGCGGCGATCCATGCGCTGGTGTTGCCGGGCATGGCGCTGGGCGGCGCGCTGGTGGCGGTGGCGTTGTTGCTGGCGCTGGCCGGGCCGCGCGGCGGGGCGTTCACGCTGATCCTGGCGGGGATCGCGATTTCGGCCCTTGCGGGGGCGTTGACCGCACTGGTGCTGAACCTGTCGCCAAACCCCTATGCCGCTGCCGATATCGTGTTCTGGATGATGGGCTCGCTGGGGGATCGCTCGTTCACCCATGTGTGGCTGGCGCTGCCGCTGACGTTGTTGGGCTGGGCTCTGCTGGCCGGTCTGGGGCGGGGCCTGGATGCGCTGACCCTGGGCGAGGATGCGGCCGCCGCGCTGGGCGTGCGTCTGTCCCGGCTGCGGCTGGCGCTGGTGGGGGGCGTGGCCGCCTGTGTGGGGGCAGGGGTCGCGGTGGCGGGCGCCATCGGGTTTATCGGTCTGATCGTGCCGCATCTGCTGCGCCCGCTGGTGGGCGCGCGGCCGGGGCGGCTCTTGTTTGCCTCGGCGCTGGGGGGGGCGGCGTTGCTGTTGGCGTCTGATATCGCGGTGCGGGTGATCCTGCCGGGGCGCGATCTGAAGCTGGGGGTGCTGACCGCGATCCTGGGCGCGCCGTTGTTTTTGCACCTGATCTACAAGACACGGGCGGAGGCGGGCGCATGAGCGGGCTGCGCCTGGAGCATCTGAGCGTGCACCGCGGCCCGCGCGTCGTGGTCGACGACGTGTCGCTGGACCTGGTCCCGGGCGAGTTCGTCGGGCTGATCGGCCCCAATGGCGCGGGCAAGACCACGCTGATGCGCGCGGCGCTGGGCCTGATCGGGCACAAGGGGCACAGCAGCCTGGCGCGCCTTACCGCGATCCAGCGCGCGCGCACCGCCGCCTGGCTGCCGCAGATGCGCGAGATTGCCTGGCCGGTCAGCGTCGAAACCCTGGTGGGGCTGGGCCGCGCGCCGCATCTGGGCCCGGTGCAGGCCCCCGGCCCGGCGGACCGCGCCGCCATTGCCGCGGCCCTGGCGCGGCTGGACCTGGGGGGGCTGGCCACGCGCCGCGCAACCGCCCTGTCGGGGGGGGAACAGGCGCGTGTGCTGATCGCCCGCGCCCTGGCCCAGGAGGCCCCGGTGCTGATCGCGGACGAACCCATCGCGGGCCTGGACCCGGCGCATCAACTCTCGACCATGGCGATCTTTGCCGCGCTGGCCGGCGAGGGGCGGCTGGTGCTGGCCGCGCTGCACGACCTGGGGCTGGCGGCCCGATTCTGCACCCGGCTGATCCTGATGCATGACGGCCGCCTGGTCGCCGACGGCCCGCCCCGCGCCGTGCTGAGCGAGGAAAACCTGGCCCGCGTCTTTGGCCTGCGCGCCTTTATCGCCGACACCCCCGATGGCCCGGTCTTTCAGCCGCTGGAGGTGGTGCGATGACCCGCCGCTTTCCGCCGCAGCGTATCGTCTGTCTCAGCGAGGAAACCGTCGAGACGCTTTACCTTCTGGGCCAGCAGGACCGGATCGTTGGGGTCACGGGCTATGCCATCCGCCCGCTCCGGGTGCGCCGCGAAAAACCGCGGGTCGGGGCGTTTTCCTCGGCTGATGTGCCAAAGATCGCGGCCCTCGATCCCGACCTGGTGCTGACCTTTTCCGACATCCAGGGACAGATCGCGGCCGATCTGATCCGCGCGGGACTCGCGGTTCATGCCTTTAACCAGCGCGACATTGCGGGGATCCTGGCGATGATCCGTTATCTGGGCGCCCTGACCGGCGTGCCCGAGCGGGCCGAGGCGCTGGTCGCTCGCTATCAGGCCCGGCTGGACATGCTGCGCGCCACCCCCCGCCGGTACCGTCCGCGCGTCTATTTCGAGGAATGGGACGCGCCGTACCTGTCGGCCATCGGCTGGGTGTCCGAGTTGATCGAGATCGCGGGCGGGCAGGATGTCTTTGCCGGTCTTGCCGGACAGCAGGCCGCCAAGGACCGTGTCATCACCGACGCGCAGGTGATCGCGGCCGCCCCCGAGGTGATCCTGGGATCGTGGTGCGGCAAGAAACTGCGTCCCGAAAAGATCGCCGCGCGTTCCGGCTGGGACGTGATCCCGGCGGTGCGGACCGGGCGCATTCACGAGATCAAGTCGCCCCTGATCCTGCAACCGGGCCCGGCGGCATTGACCCAGGGGTTGGACGCGGTCCTGGCGGCGCTCTGGCCCGGACAAGGAGCAAAGCCATGAATGCACTGACCGGCTTTCTGATCCAGGGTGGCCCGGCGATCTGGGTGATTGCGGCCCTGTCGGTGATCACGCTGACGCTGATCCTGTGGAAGTTGTGGCGTCTGGTGGCGATGGGCGCCTTTGCCGGGGCGCGTGCCGAACGGGCGGTCACGCTGTGGCAGGGCGGGGCGCGCGACGAGGCCGCCCGGGTCGTCGCGGGCCGGGTCGGCCTGCGCGCGCGCCTGGTGCGCGCGGCGATCGGTGCGCTGCACTCGGGCCTGCCCGAGGCCGCGGCGCGTGAGGAAACCACCCGCGTCGCCCGCCGCCTGCTGGTCGAGGCCGCCTCGGGGCTGCGCGCGTTGGAACTGATCTCGGTGATCGCGCCGCTGCTGGGCCTGCTGGGCACGGTTCTGGGCATGATCGAGGCGTTCCAGGCGCTTGAGGCCTCGGGCGGGGCCGCTGATCCCGCCGATCTGGCCGGCGGCATCTGGGAGGCCTTGTTGACCACCGCGGCGGGCATGGCCGTGGCGATCCCGGCGGCAATGGCGCTCAGCTGGTTCGAATCCGTCACCGACAGCGCCCGCGCGGATATGGAGGACCTGGCCACGCGGCTGTTCCTGGCCGGACAGGGGCGGGGATAGATGTTCGCCTTTGCCCCCCCCCGCAGGCCACGCCGGCCCAGCCTGACGCCGATGATCGACGTGGTGTTCCTGCTGCTGGTGTTCTTCATGATCGCCGCGCGGTTCGGCCCCGAGGCCGGCCTGACGATCCAGCCCGCGAGCGGTGGCGCCGCGGCCTGGCAGGGGCCGCCCCGGCTGGTCGAGGTCGGCGCAGGCGGGCTGCGCCTGAACGGCGTGCCGCTGGAGGGCCCCGCGCTGATCGCGCAACTGAGCCGGCTGACCCAGGCGCCGGGCGATCCGATCGTGGTGCGGGCCGATACCGGCACCGCGTTGCAGGTGCTGGTCGATGCGCTGGACGTGCTGTCGGATGCCGGGTTCACCGGGCTGATGTTGGTGGAGTAGGGGCGATGATGGAGTTCGGCACAAAGCGGCGGTCAGGGCGGGGCGAAAGCATCGTGCCGATGATCAATGTCGTGTTCCTGCTGCTGATCTTCTTTCTGATGAGCGCGCGGCTGGCCCCGCCCGAGCCGTTCCAAACCACCCCGCCCCACGCGTCTGGCGGTGCGCCGGTGGTTGGCGATACGCTCTATCTCTCGGCCGATGGCACGCTGGCCTTTGGCGCGCTGACCGGCGAGGCGGTGTTTGCCGCGCTGGCCAGCCGCGATGCCGACACGCCGCTGGTGATCCGCGCCGATGCCGGGGTCGCGGCCACCGCGCTGGCCCGGCTGGCCGCCCGGCTGGCGGCCCAGGGGCAGGGCGCGCTGCGCCTTGTGACGGTGCCGCGATGAGACGGCTGGCCGAGTTCGCGCTTTTCATGCCGCTGGCGGCGGGGCTGCATGTGGTGGCCTTCGGGCTGGCCTCGGGGCCGCCGGGCGGCGGCGGGGCGGGCGGAATGGGGGGCGATGCGTCCGTCACCCTGGCCGCAGCCCCCCCCGCGATGGCCGCGCTGGTGCGCGACTGGCAGGCCCCGCCCAAGCTGCTGACCGACGCCCAGACCCCCGTCGCGCCCGCCGCATTGACCGCGCCCGCGCTGCCCGCTCTGGCAGAACAACTCCTGCGCCGAACGCCGCCCCGGCCGCTGGCCATCCCGCCCGGCCCCAATGCCGCGCCCGCTGCGCTGAGCGCGCCGCCCGCCCCCGCGCGCCCGCGCCTGGCCGAACGGCTTACCCCGCTGCCCGACGCGCCGCTGCCCGACCGGGCCGCGCAAACCACCCCCGATCGCGCCCCAGAGACCAGCCCAGCGCCCAGCGCGCCCACGCCCCCCCGGCCAGAGGCCACCCCAGCGCCCCAGGCCAAACCGGCCCCGGCCCGGCCAGCCACGCCCCCCGCACAGGCCCAGCGCGCCAAGGGCGCCGCCAACACCGCCCAGTCGGGCAGCGCCAGCAGCGCCACCGCCCCCGCGCTCTCGCCCGCCCGGATGCGCAGCCTGCACGCCGAATGGGGCGCCGGGATCCTGGCCCGCGTGACCCGGCATCACCACTATCCGCGCGGCACCCGCGCCAGCGGCCGGGCGCTGGTCGAACTGGTGGTGGGCCGTGACGGGCGGCTGATCTCGGCCCGGCTGGCGCACAGCGCGGGCGACGCCGTGCTGGACCGCGCGGCCCTGAACGCGGTGCACAGCGCCGGCCGTTTCCCCGCAGCGCCCCAGGGGCTGCGCCAGGCCAGCTACAGCTTTACCCTGCCACTGCGCTTCGACTGGAAGGGCTAAGGCCCGCTTCTTCTGGTTCGAAATATCCATTTCCCGCGCTTTCCAGCCGCGCCCCGGTCCGCAGCAGGACGCATGGACGGCCCCGCCCCCACGCGCCAGCGGATGCCGTGCCGCAGGGGGCTGGCCGGGAACGCGCGGCGCGCGCTTGACACGCCGCGATGGCGGCAGCAGCCTGCGGCCCAACCGCGGGACCGCGTCGGGCGCGTCCTGTTTCGCCGCGGCCCTTGGGTCGGTCAGGGACCGATGACGGGGCCATGGGGCCAGGAAAGGATCACAGCATGCAGAACCCGAGAAACCGCTTCAAGCAGGCCCTGCGCGAGGGGCGCCAACAGATCGGCATCTGGAACGCCATTCCCGGCACCACGGTGCCCGAATTGCTGGCCGCCTGCGGGTTCGACTGGGTCGTTCTGGACACCGAACATGGCGCGATGGAGGTGCGCGATGTGCTGCCCGCGCTTCAGGCCGTGGCGGGCTATCCCGGCACGTCGGCGGTGGTGCGCCCGGCGATCAATGACTGGGTGCTGATCAAGCGGCACCTCGACCAGGGCGCGCAGACCCTGATGATCCCCTATGTGCAATCGCGCGCCGAGGCCGAGGCCGCCGTCCGGGCGATGCGCTATCCCCCCTCGGGGGTGCGCGGTGTGGCCGGCGTGACGCGGGCCAGCCGCTTTGGGCTGATCGACGACTACATGACCCGCGCCGAGGAGGAGCTGTGCCTGATCGTCCAGGTCGAGACCGTCCAGGCGTTGGACCGGCTGGAGCAGATCGCCACCGTTGCGGGCGTGGATGGGGTCTTCATCGGTCCGGCCGATTTGTCCGCCAGCATGGGTTATCCCGGCCAGCAATCGCACCCCGAGGTGGTTGCCGCCATCGAGGGCGCGATCGGGCGGCTCAAGGCGTTGGGGGTGCCCTCGGGCATCCTGACGCTGGACCCGGTCTTTGCGCGCCGCTGCATGGCGCTGGGCACCGGTTTCACCGCCGTGACCGTGGATGTTTCGATCCTGGGCAGCGCGGCGCGCGGCCTCTTGGCCGGGATGCGCGCCCCGGCGCAATAGCGCGCGGGACGTGACGGGCCGCGGGATCGCGCGCCGTGTCCGCATGGCGCAGGCCTGCCATGCCCGATTGCGGTTCGCGCGCGGCTGTGGCAAGGCCCGGCCATGACCATGTCTCGTCTTCTTGCCGCCTATCTGGCGCTGTGCCGTTGGCTGGACCGTGTGGCGCTGGCGCTGTGCGTTGCGGCGGGGTTGTTCCTGACCGCCGCGGTGCTGGCCATTGTCGTGCTGCGCTATGGGTTCGGCACCGGGTTCATCGAGTTGCAGGACGCCGCCGCCTACGGGTTTGCGGTTCTGATGGTCTTTAGCCTGCCGGTGGCGTTGACGCGCAATGGCCATGTCCGGGTCGAGGTGGTGTCCGAGCGGTTGCCGCCGCGCTATCTGCGGGTCGCCGACGCACTGGCGCTGGTGGCGTTCCTGGTCCCGGTGTTCGGGCTGTTGATCCACGCGTGGTGGCCGCAGCTCAGCTATGCCTGGTCGATCCGCGAGGGGTCGGTGGAAACCGGCGGGCTGGGCGGGCTCTACCTGGTCAAGACGGCCCTGCCGGTGGCGGCGGCACTGATGATCGCGCAGGGGCTGGCACTGGTGATCGGCCCGCGCCAACCCGCGCATCACGGCGGATCGGAGACCGCGCTGTGACCGGGCAAGAGGGGTTCTTGCTGGCCATGCTGCTGGGCCTTTTCGGCGGGATCCTCAGCGGGATACCGGCGATGCTGGCGATTGCCGGGGTGCCGTTGCTGACCGCGCTGATCGGGGCGGCGGCGGGGGTGTTCGACCTGGCCTTTCTCAACTTTTTTCCCGCACGGGTCTGGGGCGTGATGAGCAACCGCTTGCTGATGGCGGTGCCGCTTTTCGTGCTGATGGGGGTGCTGCTGGAACGGGCGCGGCTGGCGGAACGGATGCTGGGCGTGCTGGGCCGCATGACCGGCGGCGCGCCGCGCGCCATGGCGCTGAGCGTGCTGGCGTTTTCCACGCTGATCGCGGCCTCGACCGGGATCATCGGGGCCACGGTGGTGATGCTGGTGCTGATCAGCCTGCCCGCGATGCGCCAGGCCGGCGTGGACAAGCGCCTGGCGGCGGGGCTGATCTGTGCCTCGGGCACGCTGGGGCAGGTGATCCCGCCCTCGATCCTGCTGGTGTTGCTGGGCGATCAGATCGGCAATGTCTACCTGGAGGCGCAACAGGCGGCGGGCAATTTCGCCCCCGATCCGGTGTCGGTGGGCGATCTGTTCGCGGGTGCGCTGTTGCCGGGGCTGGTGCTGGTGGCGCTATATGCCGGGTATGTGGCGATCCGGCTGCGCCCTGCGCCCCACGCGGCAAAGGTGATCCGCGAAAAGGTGCCCCTGGTCGAGATCGTGTTCACCTTTCTGCCACCGATCCTGCTGATCGTGGCGGTGCTGGGCTCCATCCTGGCCGGGGTCGCCACCACGACCGAGGCCGCCGGGCTGGGTGCGGTCGGCGCGCTGTTGCTGGCCGCCTATCAGGCCAATGGCGCGCGGCTGGGGCGCTGGCTGATCGGCGCGGCGGCGGTGGCGGCGCTGGGGCTGGTGGTGATGGGGCTGGCCGGGCTGGGCCGCGCGGCGCTGAACACGCCCGCAGGGGCACTGGCGCTGGGGGCGGGTCTGGCCATCGCGGCGGGCACGCTGATGGCGGGCGGGCGGCTGTGGCGCGCGGGGCTGTTGCAAGGGGCGATGGCCGACACGGTGCGCATCTCTGGCATGGTGTTCGGCATCGTGATCGCGGCGTCGTTGCTGTCGCTGGTGTTTCGCGGCTTTGGCGGGGATCACCTGGTGGGGCAGATGATGGCCGGTCTGCCGGGCGGCAGCATGGCGGCGGTGGCCCTGGTGATGGCGCTGATCTTTGTCCTGGGCTTCATCCTGGAGGCGGTCGAGATCATCTATATCGTGGTCCCGCTGCTGGGCCCGCCGATCCTGGGCACCGATATCTCGCCGGTGTGGTTCGCGATCCTGATCGCGATGAATTTGCAGACCTCGTTCCTAACCCCGCCGTTCGGCTTTGCGCTGTTTTATTTCCGCTCGGTCGCGCCGGATGACATCACCACGCTGGACACCTATCGCGGCGTGGTCCCCTTTGTCCTGTTGCAGCTGGCCGCACTTGGGGTTCTGATTGCGGTGCCCGGGCTTGCCACCTGGCTGCCGGACGCGATTTTCCGTTGAGCACCCAAAGAGGACAGACATGCATCGCAGAACCTTTCTGAAAACCGGCGCCGGGGTCACCGCCGCCGGGGCGCTGGCCGCACCCGCGCTGGCCCAGGGCAAGATCCAGTGGAACCTGCCCACCGCCTTTCCCAAGATGGCGCCGGGGGTGGGCACCAACGTGACGACCTTTGCCAAGCGGGTCGAAGAGATGTCCGACGGGCGGCTGAGTTTCACCGTCTACGGCGCGGGCGAACTGGTCCCGCCCTTTGGGGTCGAGGACGCGGTGCAGCAGGGCAACGCGCCCGTGGGGCACGGCCCGACCTACTATGCGGCCGGCAAGAACCCCGCGCTGCACTGGTTCACCGGCGTGCCCTTTGGCATGACCTCGAACGAGCATTTCGCCTGGCTGCGCTGGGGCGGCGGGCAAGAGGTCTGGGACGAGATCTATGCCCAGCGCAACCTCAAGCCGATCTATTCGGGTAATTCCAACACCCAGTCGGGCGGTTGGTTCAAGACCCCGATCCAGAGCGTGGACGACCTGAAGGGTCTGAACATGCGCATCGCGGGCCTGGGCGGCGAGATCTACCGCAAGCTCGGGGTGAACGCCGTGCTGATGCCCCCGCCCGAGATATTTCAGGCGCTGCAATCGGGGGCCATTGATGCCGCCGAATGGGTCGGGCCGATGCTGGACCAGGCGTTCGGTCTGCAAAAGGTCACCGAAAACTGCTATCTGCCGGCGTTCAACGAGCCGGGCGCGGGGCTGGCGGTGGTGTTCAACCGCGATGCCTGGGCCGAACTGACCCCCGATCTGCAAGCCATCTGCGAGGCCGCCGCCCTGGCCGCCGCGCTGGAGGTGCAGGCCCAGTTCGATTATTTCAACGCCAAGGCCATGGGCGAGTTGGCCGCCCAGGGGGTCATCTTCCGCCCGTTCCCCGACGACGTGGTGGCCGCGCTGCGCACCGCCTGGGTCGAGGTTCAGGACGAGTTGACAGCCGCCAATCCCGACGTGGCCCGCGTGCGCGAAAGCTATGATCCCTACCTGGCCCAGGCGCGCGACTATGCCGGGGCGATGACCCTGCCGCTGTTGGCCGGGCGGCTCTGAACGGCGGATCCCGCTGGCGCATCCGCCCGGACCCCGGTCGCGGGCGGGTGCGCTGAAAGACCGGGGGCCAGGGGACCGGCTGCATCGCCGCGCCTTGATTCAGGTCATGGGCGCGGCGGCCAGTTGTGCGACACTTGCGGCCTCGACGCGGGGTTCAGGGGGCTGCCGTATCGCCCCCGTGCCGCGTGCCCGAGAGATCGTGAGGGTACATCATGGCCGACACCCCCCAGCGGCACCGTCCCGAACCGGCCCACCCCGATCGGCGCCAGCGGGCCCTGCCTTGGACCGCGCCCAAGCCCGCCCACGAGGACGCCCGCGCCCCCGACCTGATCCGCGCGATCCTGGACAGTCCGAACTATCGCCAGGCCGATCAGGACGTGGATTTCCTGAACCGTGACGACACGCGCGGGCTGCGCCTGCAACTGGATTATCGCAAGGCCGAGACGCTGTTGGCCGAACATGGCATCGCCCATTCGATCGTGGTCTTTGGCAGCACCCGCGTGCCCGAACCGCGCGCCGCGCGTCAGCGCGTCGCCACGCTAGAGGCCAGCTGTGCCGCCGATCCGGGCAATGCCGAGGCCGTCCAAGAGCTGCGCATCGCCCGCCGGGTGCTGGAAAAAAGCCGCTATTACGAGGTGGCTCAGCAGTTCGGCCAACTGGTGGGCCGCGCCGAGGGGCCGGGGGGCAAGCGGCTGGTGGTGGTGACCGGCGGCGGACCGGGCATGATGGAGGCCGCCAATCGCGGTGCCCACGATGTCGGCGCGCGCACGGTCGGATTGAACATCACCCTGCCGCATGAACAATACCCCAACCCCTATCTGACGCCCGAGCTGTGCCTGCGGTTTCACTATTTCGCGATCCGCAAGCTGCACTTCCTGCTGCGGGCGCGGGCGCTGGTGGTGTTCCCCGGCGGCTACGGCACGTTGGACGAGTTGTTCGAGACACTGACGCTGATCCAGACCCGCAAGATCGCGCCGCTGCCGGTGATCCTGGTGGGGCGGGACTATTGGCAACGCGTGTTCGATCCCGAATTCATGATGCAAGAGGGGGTGATCGACCCCGAGGACCGGGATCTGTTCTGGTTCGCCGAAACCGCGCAGCAGATCTGGGACGATATCCTGCACTGGTACGCGCGCGCTGGAAAACCGCTGTGCGAATAAGAGGTTAGGTTAAGAAAAGGGAGGGGGAAGATGCAGATCTCATTTCACGGTGCCGCCGGGGGTGTCACCGGATCGTGCCACATGGTCACCTGCGGCGGGCGCAAGATCCTGGTCGATTGCGGGATGTTCCAGGGCGGGCGAGAGTTGCACGAGGACAACGCCGAACTCTTTGGCTTTGACCCAGCCGAGATTGACATCTTGCTGTTGACCCACGCGCATCTGGACCACTGTGGGCGCATCCCGCTATTGGTCAAGCGCGGGTTCCGGGGCGAGGTGATCTGCACCGCCGCCACGCGCGACCTGACGCGGCTGGTGTTGCTCGATTCCGCCCACCTGCACGAGGAGGAGGCCCGCCGCCGCCATCGCCACGGGTCGAAAAAATCCCAGGACGGTCCGCTTTACGACACGATGGACGCGCTGGACAGTTTCGACCGCTTTGGACGGATGGCGGCCTATGATCAGCCGATCCCGCTGGGGCCCGGCATCCGGGCGACGTTTCATGACGCGGGCCATATCCTGGGTTCTGCCAGCATCCTGCTGGAGCTGGAGGAGGCCGAACACCGCCGCCGGGTGCTGTTCTCGGGCGATATCGGGCCGAACGATCGGCCGCTGCTGAACCCGCCGGCCCCGCCCGGTGACGTGGATGTGGTGGTGATGGAAACCACCTATGGCGACCGCGATCACCGCTCGCTCGACGCGTCGGTGGATGAATTTCTGGGCGCGATCCAGGGCGCGGATGCGCGTGGCGGTAACGTCATTATCCCGACCTTTGCGCTGGAACGCGCGCAGGAATTGTTGTTCTTCCTGCGCGAGGGCATGGCGCGCGGCGAGATCCCCAAGACGATGCGGGTGTTCCTGGATTCCCCCATGGCGATCTCGGCGACCGAGATATTCCGCCGCCACCCCGAGGCGATGAAACCGCAGATCGCGGAAATGATCGGGCAGGGGCGCGACCCCTTTGCGCTGCCGGATCTACATTTCACCCGCGAGGCGGCGGACTCGATGGCGCTGAACCGGATCCGCTCGGGGGCGGTGATCATGGCGGGGTCGGGGATGTGCACCGGCGGGCGCGTGCGCCACCACCTGCGCCACAACCTGGCCCATGCCGATTGCAGCGTGATCTTTGTCGGATTTGCCGCCGAGGGCACGCTGGCGCGGATCATCGTGGACGGCGCGCAAAAGGTTAAGCTTTTCGGCGACTGGATGCCGGTGCGCGCGCAAATCCACACGATCAACGGGTTTTCCGCCCATGCGGGCCGGGCCGAACTGGCCGCCTGGCACCGCGCGACCGGATCGCCCGCGCAAACCTTTCTGGTGCATGGCGAACCAAAGGGGATGAAGGCCTTTGCCAAGCAGCTGGGCGATCGCCCGATCGTGATGCCGGATCTGCACAGCACACACCATATCTGACCCAGGTTGCCCGCGCGCGGGCCGCGCCCGGGCGCCATGACACAAGAGATGGAGGATCCCATGCTTGAACTCATGCCCGAAAGTACCGGTAACATCGTCGGAATTCGCGCCAGCGGCACGTTGCACGAATCCGATTACACCGTCCTGCTGCCCCTGCTGGAGCAGCGGTTCCGCGACCACGGCAAGCTGCGCATCCTGTTCTATGCCGATGCAGATTTCAAAGGCTGGGACATCAAAGGGGCCTGGCAGGACGCCTCGTTCGGCTTTTCCCACGCGGCCGATTTCGAGCGCATGGCGCTGGTCGGCGCGCCGGACTGGGTCGTGTGGTGCATCAAGCTCAGCGCGTTCCTGATCAAGGGCGAGGTCAGGATCTTTGCCGCGGACGAGTTGGACGCGGCCTGGGACTGGATCAAGCGCTGAAGGCGGCCTTGATCCAGGTCATTGGGTCCGCGGGGATCGGCGTGGTCTGATCGCCCCGGCGGGTGCGGCGCGATCCGTTGCGCGTGCTCTGCCCTGGAACAAGAGTAATCAGATGGCCAGCATCCTGTGTTCAATTCCCGTGGTGGCGGGGTTTTTCGCCGCCTGTGCGGACCCCGCCCCCCTGGCCACGGGCTATGTCGAGGGAGAGTTCCTGTTGATCGCGCCGGTGGCCACGGCACAGATCGAAACCCTGGACGTGCGTCGCGGCGACAGCGTCGCGGCCGGGCAGGTGCTGGTCCGGATGGAGCAGCGCGACGCCGAGATCGCCCTGGCCCAGGCCCGCGCCGCCACCGCCGAGGCCGAAAGCCATCTGGCCGACCTCAAAGAGCCGCGCCGTGCCGAGGAAATCCGGGTGATCGCGGCCGAGTTGACCTCGGCGCGCGCCCAGCAGCAGGTCGCGGGCAAGCAGTTGGACCGGGTGCTGGATCTGTTCGATCGCGGGATCGTGCCGCAATCCCAGGTGGATGACGCCCAGACCAGCCTGGATGTCGCCCAGGCCCGCGTGGCCGAGGTCGAGGCGAACCTGGCGGTGGCCGGGCTGCCCGCGCGGCCCTATCAGATCGCCGCGGCCGAGGCCGCCCTGGCCCGGGCGCGCGCGGCGCGCGATGCCGCCGCCTGGCAGGTGGAAAAGCGTACCATCGCCGCCCCCGCCGAGGGCACCATCTTTGAGATCCTGCGCCGCCCCGGAGAGATCGCGGGCCCCCAGGCGCCGGTGCTGTCGATGCTGCCGCGCGGTGCGGTGCTGTTGCGCCTCTACCTGCCCGAGCCGCAGCTTTACGGCGTCGCGCCGGGCACCCGGTTGCGGGTGGGTTGTGACGGCTGCCCGCCGCAGACCCATGCCACCGTGACCTATGTCTCGGATCAGCCGGAATTCACGCCGCCGGTCATCTACTCGCTCGAAAACCGGCAAAAGCTGGTCTACTTGGTCGAGGCCCGCCCTGACCCCGACGCCCCCCTGCTGACGCCCGGCCAGATCGTCGATGTCACGCCGGAGCCCACCCCGTGAGCAGCCCCGCGATAGAGGTCAGCGGGCTGGTCAAACGCTTTGGCGGGCGGGTCGCGGTCGATCACGTCTCGATGCGGGTCGAGCCGGGTGAAATCGCGGGCTTTCTGGGGCCCAACGGGTCGGGAAAGACGACCACCATGCGGGTGATCTGCGGGCTGCTGACCCCGGACGAGGGGCAGGGCACCGTCCTGGGGCTGGACATTCGGCGCAACAGCGCCCGGATCCGGCGCGAGATCGGCTATATGACCCAGGCGTTCTCGCTCTATGACGATCTGTCGATCGAAGAGAATTTACGTTTTGTCGCAGGGCTTTATGGGCTGCGCCCGATGCGTCGCCACGTGCAGGACACGCTAGAGGCGCTGGGTTTGGGCGCGCGGCGCCAACAACTGGCCGGCACGCTGTCGGGGGGCTGGAAACAGCGCCTCGCGCTGGCCGCCTGTGTGATGCACCGCCCGAAATTGTTGCTGCTGGACGAACCCACCGCGGGCGTCGATCCCAAGGCCCGGCGCGAGTTCTGGGAAGAGATCCACCGCCTGGCGGGCACCGGCATGACCGTGCTGGTATCGACCCATTACATGGACGAGGCCGAGCGCTGTCACCGGATCAACTATATCTCGCAAGGGGCGCTGGTGGTCAGCGGCACGGTGGAGGAGGTGATCACGCGCGCCGGGCTGACCACCTATCAGATCGAGGGCGGAGATATCGACAAGGCCGAGCAGTTGCTGGGCGAAAGCGGCGATGTCGATCAGGTCGCCCCGTTTGGTGCGCGGCTGCATGTCGTGGGGCGCGATGCGGCCCGGCTGGCCGAGACGGTGGCGCGTATCGCCGCGCAGACCGGCAGCCAGGCCAGCCTGTCGCAAACCAGCCTGGAGGATGCGTTCATCCACTTCATCACCGGACCGTCCGGGGGCGCGACATGAGGCTGGGGTTCTCGCCCGGGCGCCTTGCGGCGATGCTGCGCAAGGAGGTGATCCAGATGCGCCGCGACCGCGTTACCTTTGCGATGATGCTGGGTATTCCGCTGATGCTGCTGGTGCTGTTCGGCTTTGCCATCAACACCGACCCCAAGCGGCTGTCGGCGGCCTTGGTGGCCCCGACCCAGGATCGCTATACCCGCGCCATGATCACCGCGCTGGAGCTGACGGGCTATTACCGCTTTGACTATCCCCACGCGACCGCGGCCGAGGCCGACGGGCTGATGGAACGCGGGGCGGTGTCGTTCATCGTCACGATCCCCTCTGATTTTGGCCGCCGGGTGGAACGCGGCGATGCCCCGGTGATCCTGATCGAGGCCGACGCCACCGATCCGGCGGTGGCCTCGGGGGCGATCTCGACCCTGGGCACGGTGGCCGCGAGCGCGCTCTTGCATGAACGCCACGCCGAGGCGCAGGCCGCCGAGGCGGCGCGTGGCCAGCTTCAGGTGGTGGTGCATCGGCGCTATAACCCCGAGGGGATCACCCAATACAACATCGTGCCCGGCCTGCTGGGGGTGATCCTGCAAATGACCATGGTGATGATGACCTCGATCGCGCTGACCCGCGAGTTGGAACGCGGGACCATGGAAAACCTGCTGGCCATGCCCGCCACCCCGCTGGAGATCATGCTGGGCAAGGTGCTGCCGTTTTTCGGGGTCGGCGCGGTTCAGGTGCTGGTGATCCTGCTGGCGGCAAAGGGGCTGTTCGGGGTGCCGTTCGTGGGCGATCTGTGGCTGCTGTTGCTGGGGGTTCTGATCTTTGTGCTGGCGATGGTGCTGCTGGGCTATACGATCTCGACCTTTGCGCGCACGCAGATGCAGGCGATGCAGCTGACGTTCTTCTTTTTCCTGCCCTCGATCCTGTTGTCGGGGTTCATGTTCCCGTTCGGCGGCATGCCCGGCTGGGCGCAGGTTCTGGGCGAGGTGTTCCCGCTGACCCATTTCCTGCGCCTGGTGCGCGCGGTCATGCTCAAGGGGGCGGATATGGCCAATGTCGCGGGGCCGATGCTGGCGCTGCTGGGCTTTGTGCTGGCCTTTGCGGTGATGGCGCTGCTGCGGTTCCGCCGCACCCTGGACTGAGGGACTTTGGGGGCTCGGGCTGCGATCGGGCCGGCCCGGTTGCGCGGCCGGGTCGGGTGAGGTCCGCGATGATGGCGGGCATGGGGATGCCCCGGCTTTGGCCCCCGTGCGCCCTGGCGCCCGTGCGCGCCCCCAAGCGACAAAGCGACACTTGGAGGCGGTCGGCATCGCCCCTAAGCTGTCCCGCGGGCCGTCGCCGTCGCCGTCGACGCGATGGCGTGCAGTCTTGCCGCGCGGGGATCGGCCAGGGTTCCGGGCGGCCACCGGGTCGCGACGGCCCGGCACAAGTTTGGGAAAAACTGTCACATGAACGCCGTGTTGGCTGATCGTTTGAATGTCGCGCTGGTGGCAACTGCGCTGGCCGGGTTGGCTGCGGGGCTGGGCCTGTCGCTGGCCGGGCTGCCGGGGCTGGCCAGCGTGGCGTGGTGGGTCGGGGTGGTGCCGGTCTTGGTGGCGCTGGTCGTCGAGATCATTCGCAGCCTGTGGAAGGGCGAGGTCGGGTTGGACATCGTCGCGGCGCTGTCGATGACGGCCGCGTTGATCTTCGGCGAGACGCTGGCGGCGGCGGTGGTGGCGCTGATGTATTCGGGGGGCACCTTCCTCGAGAGTTTTGCCGAAGGGCGCGCGCGGCGCGAGATGAGCGATCTGCTGTCGCGGGTGCCGCGCACCGCGTCGCGCCACCGCAACGGCGCGCTGGACGAGGTGCCGCTGGAGCAGATCGAACCGGGCGATCTGCTGCTTATCCGGCAGGGCGACGTGGCCCCCGTCGATGGCACCGTGGCCAGCGATGGGGCGGTTCTGGACCAGTCGGCCCTGACCGGCGAGTCGATGCCCGCGCGGCTGGCCCGTGGCCAGGACGTGATGAGCGGCGCGACCAATGCCGGCGACGCGTTCGACCTGCGCGCCACGCGCCGCGCGGCGGACAGCACCTATGCCGGGATCGTCCGTCTGGTCGAGGCGGCGCAAAAATCAAAGGCGCCGATGGCGCGGCTTGCCGATCGCTATTCGCTGGGGTTCTTGGCGGTCACGGTCGTTCTGGCCACGGCGGCCTGGTGGTTGACCGGCGATCCGATCCGGGCGGTTGCCGTGCTGGTCGTCGCAACGCCGTGCCCGCTGATCCTGGCGGTGCCGGTGGCGCTGGTGGCGGGTCTGTCGCGGGCGGCGCATTACGGGGTGCTGATCAAGGGCGCAAAACCCCTGGAGGCGCTGGGCCGCATCCGCACGCTGATCCTGGACAAGACCGGCACATTGACCGACGGCCGTCCGAAGATCGTCGCGATCGAGCCGCGCGGCAGCCTGACCGAGGACGAGGTTCTGTATTTCGCCGCCGCGCTGGATCAGGCGTCGAAACATCCCATCGCCCTGGCCATCGTGGCCGAGGCGCGGGCGCGCGGCCTGCTGCTGTCGATCCCCGCGCAGGTGGTCGAGACGCCCGGAGAGGGGGTTTCGGGCACCGTTGACGACCGTCAGGTCCGGGTCGGCGGGGTCGGTTTCATCGCCGCACAGTCCAACATGGGCGGCGCGGACCACACGGTGCGGGAACCCGGCGCGATCACCGTTGCCTTGTCGGTCGACGGAAAGCTGGCCGGTCACATGGTGATGGCGGACGCGCTGCGCTCGGGGACGGACGCGCTGTTGGCCGGTCTGCGGCGCAGCGGGATTGAGCGGATCCTGCTGGCCACCGGCGACCGTCACGCGGTGGCGCAATCGGTGACCGCGGGGCTGGGTCTGGACGCGGTGCGCGCCGATCTGTCGCCCGATCAAAAGGTTCTGCTGGTGCTGAGCGAGCGCAAGAATGGCCCGGTGATGATGGTGGGCGACGGCGTCAACGATGCCCCGGCATTGGCCGCTGCCGATATCGGCGTGGCGATGGGCGCGCGCGGCGCCGCGGCCTCGGCCGAGGCGGCGGATGTGGTGCTGTTGGTCGATCACCTGGACCGCCTGTTGCCGGGACTTGAGATCGCCCGCGGATCGCGCCGGATCGCGTTGGAAAGTGTCATCGCAGGGATCGGCCTGTCGGTCGCGGGGATGATCGCGGCGGCGTTGGGCTATCTGACCCCGGTGCAGGGGGCCCTGCTGCAAGAGGCGATCGATGTCGCCGTTATTCTGAACGCGCTGCGGGCGCTACGGATCCGGCCGCGCCAGACCGCCCGCCTTGGCGCGGACCACGACGCAACGCGCCGGGGGTCTGCGGCGGTGGGGCAGCCCCGATAGGCCGGTTTGCAGGTGCGCAAGCCGTGATACCGCTGCGGGCGGCGGATGCGGGCGGCGGATGCGGGCCGCGCAGAATGGGGGGCTGGCACCACGTTCCGGGCGCGCAGCGGCACCGTTCTGGGGGGATGCGTGGGGGCGATGCGCCGGGACACGGGCCATGGCACGGCGTTGCGCCGCCTTGGGGCCGCCCGGCAGGAACGGCTTGACTGGTGGACCCGGCCCGCAGAAAAGCGACGGGAAACCGCTTTCTCCTCGAAACCGCGCCGTGACAAGCCGCGGTCCAGGAAATCGCCGCGTCAATCGCTGCCCTGATCAGCCCCGAAGGCCCGCAATGAACCAGTTTCGCAAAGACCCGTCGCAAGATCTGAGCAATCGGGTGGCCCGCCCGCTGTTCCGTGCGGTTTATCCATTCTATCGCCGCTATCCCTACAAGGGCCGCGTCAGCCTTTTTCATGTCGAGCATCGCGGCGCCTTCTCGCCCGAGGACGGGTTTTTTTACAACCGTGTGCCAAAGGCCGCGAATTCCACCATCGCCCGGATGCTTGCCAAGCATTCCAGTTTTTGCCGCCCGGTGCCCGGCAAGGGCGACATGGGGCGGATGCTGCGCCCGCAGCTGATGCGCCGCGCCCATGTCGCGTCGCTGGCCACCGATGCGGTGTTCAAGTTCACCATCGTGCGCAACCCGTTTGCGCGCGTTCTGTCGGCCTATCGCTCCAAGATCGAGCTGGCCGACAATCCGGTCCGGTTGCGCCGCTTTGCCACGATGCTGGGGGCCGATCCCGACACGCGTCCCGATTTCACCACCTTTTGCCGGTTTCTGGACAATGGGGGGGTCTGGCGCGACGCGCATTGGGCCCCGCAAACCGAGTTGATGCTGCTGCCGCTGGACATGTTCGACCATATCGGCCGGGTCGAGACGCTGGAGGCGGACCTGGCCCTGATCGAACGCCGCCTTTGGGGGGAGGACGCGGTTCACCCCCTGGAGCGGGTGGGCAAGCGCACGGATTCGGGGGAATCGCTGGCACGCTATTACACCGATGAGGCGCATGAGATCGTCGCGCGCCTGCACGCCCAGGATTTCCTGCGCCTTGGCTATTCAGCGGACTTGTGACGGCCAGGGGGCCTCGTCGCGACGGGGGGCAGTGGGCTACGCGCCGCCGCTGGCCATGATCCGGGGGCGGCGCGCGGGATCTGCCCCTTGCGGATGCGGGCGCGGCCCCAGGGTGGCAACGGCAAAGGCCGTGCCTTGCCCAGGAGGGCGCACAGCGGCGAATTCATCCAGCGCGCCGGGCCCGTGCCGGGCCGGAAAGGCGGCGGATATGGACAAGCCAGCACGCTCTTGCTAGAGGGCGAAGGCAGGGCGTCAGAAGGGGTCGCACATGGTGCGCCACACCGACAAGGTTTTTGGGATCGGATTCCACAAGACCGGAACCTCGTCCCTCAAACGGGCGCTGAGGCGGTTGGGCTATCGCGTGACCGGTCCGGACCACAACCACGACCCCGATATCGCCCAGACCTATCTCGATCACGCCCGGGCATTGTCACAGCGCTTTGACGCCTTTCAGGACAATCCCTGGCCGTTGGTGTTTCGCGAGATGGACGAAATGTGGCCCGATGCGAAATTCATCCTGACGGTGCGCGATCCGCAAAGCTGGATCGCCTCGCAACTGCGCTTTTTCGGGGATCAGGGCACGCCGATGCGGGAACTGATCTATGGCCAGGGGCGCGGCAGCCCGGTGGGCAACGAGGCGCATTACATCGCGACCATGCAAAGCCACGAGGCCGCCGTGCGCGCCTATTTCGCGGATCGGCCGGGCAAGCTGTTGGTGTTCGACATCGTCGGCGGCGCCGGATGGGAACCGCTGTGCGATTTCCTGGGCGAGCGCGTGCCCCGGCAGCCCTTTCCCCATGCCAACAACGCGGCAGTCGGCGGGGGTGGCTGGCTGGCCCGGCTCAGGCGCAAGCGCCGCTGATGCGCATCTTGCTGGTCATGACAGGCGGCCGCGGCGGTGGGTTGCAACAAAGCATCGTGCCCTATGCCGATGCGTTGCGCCGTGCGGGCCATGCCGTGCTGGCCGTCGTCCTGGAAACGTCCCCCTTCGTCGATGACCTGCGCGGCCTGGGGGTGACGGTCCTGACCACGCGTTGGCCGCGCAAGCCGCGCCCGTTCGCATGGATGCAGGCGCGGATGATCCGGCGCGCGGCAAACGAGTTCGGCGCCGACCTCGCGCTGGCCTTCGCAAGCAAGGGGCTGACGCCCGCCCTTCGGGCCCTGGGCGGGCGGATCCCGGTGCTCAGCCGTTGCGGCGCGACGCGCGAGCATACGGTTGCGCGCCTTTTGGGGGCGGATGGAATAATCGTGACCAGCAACGAGATGCACGCGCTGGTTCAACGGCTGGGAATGCCGCCCGATCGGATCTACCTGCTGCCCAACTTCCTGATCGGTGCAGCGCGACCGCATCCCGCGGTCGTGCACACCCCGCCCGTGATCGGCACCCTGGGCCGCATGGTCCCACGCAAGGGGTTCGACGTGCTGTTGCGCAGCTGTGGTGTGTTGGCGGCGCGTGGACGGCCCGTCCGCCTGGTGGTGGGCGGCACTGGCCCCGAGATGGCCCCCCTGCAACGGCTGGCGCAGGCCGAGGGGGTCGAGGCAGAGTTTCGCGGCTGGATCGGCAATGCCGACAAGCCCGCCTTTTTCGACGGCATCGACGTTTTTGCCTGCCCCTCGCGCAGTGAACCCTTTGGCTTCGTCTATATCGAGGCGATGCAGGCCGGCGTCCCGGTGGTCACGACCGATACGGTCGGCGCGCGGTTCATCTTTACCCCCGGCACCGATGGCCTGGTCGTGCCACAAGAGGACGCCGAGGCCATGGCAGACGCGATCGAGGCGTTGTTGGATGCCCCCGAAACGCGTGAAAAGATGGCCGCGGCGGCGCAGGACACCTTTCGCGCCCGGTTCCATATCGACGCGGCGGCTGGACTCCTCGCAGGGATCGCGCACGCGGCGTTGGAAAAGGGGACGCGCGCTTGACGATCGTTTCTCACACCCATCGTTATATCTTTCTCAAGACGCGCAAGACCGCCGGAACCTCGGTCGAAAAATGGTTGTCCGGCGCGTTGCAGCCCGGGGACTGGATCACCACCGCGCCCGAGAACCTGCCGCTGCCGGTGGGTGTGTGGGACACCGCCAACACGGTGACCCGGCATGCGCGCCTTGAGAAGGGCGTAAAGCGCCTGTGCCGCTATGGTCTGGGCTGGCCGCCCGGCACCCGCTACCGCGAGCACATGGATGCCCAGGCCGTGCAAAAGGCCGCCGGGGCGCGCGTTTGGGACACCTATTACAAGGTCGCAATCGAGCGCGACCCATGGGACCGGTTCATCTCGCTCTGGCGCTGGCGCCAGCACGCCAGGGGGCTGGCGCTGGCGTTCGATGACTTTCTCGATCTCATCGAGGCCGACCCCACATCGGCCGGGGTGCGGGGATTTTCCAACCTGCCGATCTATACGATCGACGGGCGCATCGCGGTGGACCAGCTGATCCGCTATAACGATTTACAAGGCGCGCTGGCCCAGCTGAAGGCCCAGCTTTCGCTGCCGCTGTCGCCCGACGGGCTGCCATTCCAAAAGGCCGGACACCGTGACCGGGCGGAAAACCCGCACATGTTGAATGCCGCGCAGGTCGCGCGCATCGGGCGCCTTTGCGCACAGGAAATCGCCCTGCTGGGGTGGGACTATGACGCGCTTTACGGTGGACTTTCGTAAGGTCCGCTGCGGTGTGACGGCAGGGGCAAGGGGCCGTTGAAGATTGGCCCGCCCGTCTTGTTCGCGGCGGCGTCGCAACCCCCGGCCGCGGGCCTTGGATGGCCGCCCGATCCCAGGGTTCAGCGCGTTCATCGAGATCCGCAAGATGGGCCAGGGGCCCGTTTGTCCACCGGGTTGGGGGGGCAACGGGGGCGTCTCGCACCGGGAGGTGCCCGCCCTTATGTCCCCGGGGCCGGGCCCGATATCGCGGCGGAAGAGTGGGACCGGGCGACTGGCAGCTTGATGCGCGCCTCGAACCCGTCCGCTTGGCCGGGACGGGGAGAGTTCAGGGTCAACCGGCCCCCGATCCGGTCCGAAATCGCCGCGACGATGGCCAGGCCCAGCCCGCTGCCGTCGGCGGTCGTGTCCGCGCGCTCGAACCGGGCTGTCAGGCGGGCCAGCTTGTCCCCGGGCACAACCGGGCCGGCGTTTGCCACGCCCAGTGTTCCGTCGCG
This sequence comes from Paracoccaceae bacterium, assembly GCA_016938875.1. Lineage (GTDB taxonomy): Bacteria > Pseudomonadota > Alphaproteobacteria > Rhodobacterales > Rhodobacteraceae > Rhodovulum. Next base: position 108,541 of record JAFGTV010000008.1, on the reverse strand, counting down.
CGATAGCGATACCTCGACGGGCGTTGCCTCTGCGCCGTGGCGCAGGGCGTTCTCGACCAGGTTCCGGCACAGGATGCCAAACGCGTCGGGGTCGAGGTCGGACATCACCGGGATGTCGGGAAGCGACAGGTTGATCCGGTCCCCGGCGGTCGCGTGCGCCATTTCGTCGATGACGATGCGCGCCACGCCGCGCAAGTCAGAGGTTTGATCCAGCCGCAGGCGGCTGCCCTCTGCGCGGGCAAGCTGCATCAGGCGTTCGGACAGGCGCGTCAACCGTTTGAGGGTCGCCTCTATGTCGGCGGCCCGGGCCTTGGCCGCGGGTTCGTTGGTTTCGGACTGAAGGCGCTGGGCCTGCGCGATCGCCCCGGCGATGGGCGTCCGCAATTCATGCGCGGCATTGGCCGCAAAGCTGCGCTCGGCATCAAAGGCCCCTTTCAACCGGTTCAGCAGGGCATTCAGGGTGGTGGCCATCGGCACGATTTCCAAGGGGATGTCGTCGTCCGGCACGGGGGACAGATCGCGCGCATTGCGCGCCTCCAGCCGCTCGCGGAACTGGCGAACCGACCCAAGGCTCGCCCGGACGGCCAGGGCGATTGCCAGCAATGCGACGGGAAGGACGATGATCAGCGGCAAGCCGAGGCCCACCTGGATTTCACGCGCGACCATCGCGCGGTGATCCAGCGGCTCGGCCACGGTGATGGTGATGCTGCCGCGCAGCGCGTCGTCGTTATAAAGCCTGTGGGTCGCGGTTTGCCGAAACCCCGGCCCGTCATAAGTCGGGAACACCGCCGGATCGGCCGAATGGGATTGCAGCAGAATGCGTCCCTGCGCGTTGCGGACGATATAGGTGAAAAACTCGTTATGCGCGCGGATCGTCCCCAGGCGTTGGGTGATGCCATCGTCGTCACGCCCGACGATTTCCACGACGGCAAGCGGCAACAGGCGCTGTGCGGTTTCCTGCAACGCCGAGTCGAACACCTCGTCCATTTCGCTGCGCAGGTTCAGCGCCGTCAGATAGGCGGTGGCCAGCCACAGCACCGTCAGCGCGGCCCCCAGCGACAGCCCGAGGCGGGCCTGAAGGCTGCGCGGCAGCCTCATGGCGCGCCCAGCCGATACCCCAGTCCGCGTTCGGTGCGGATGACATCGGCCCCCAGCTTCTTGCGCAGGCGGCTGACATGGACCTCGATCGTGTTGCTCTCGATCTCGGCGCCAAAGGCATAAAGCCTGTCTTCGAGCTGGGCCTTTGACAGCAATTGCGCGGGTCGCGACAGGAATGCCTCGAACAGCGCCCATTCGCGGGCGGTCAGCTGGACCGGCGTGCCGTCGCGCCGGATGCTGCGCGCGGCCAGGTCGACATCCAGCGCGCCATGGCGGATGATCGGGTTCGGGTTGCCCGTATAGCGCCGCGCGACCGATCCGATCCGCGCCGACAGTTCCGCCAGGTCGAACGGTTTGATCAGGTAATCATCGGCCCCTGCGTTCAGCCCCTCGATCCGATCCGTGATCTGGTCCAGCGCGGTCAGGATGATCACCGGGGTTACATCGCCCCGGGCGCGCAACTCCTTGAGAAATCGGATGCCCCGCCCATCGGGCAGCATGAGGTCCAGCAAGACGAGCTCGTAGCCGGTGCTGGCCATCGCATCGCTCGCCGCATCCAGGCGCTTGACCCAGTCCACGCTATGGCCGTCCCCGGCAATCTGGTCGTGCACGGCCGCGCCCAGCACGGCGTCGTCCTCGATCAGCAGGATACGCATGCGCTCGGGTTCCCTTGTTTGCTCAGCCTTCTTGACCCGCCTCGCTTACGCGAAGCTGACGCTCCCTGGCCGGAGGCTTCAGGAAGCTGTCAGGTTGGGCGCGCAATGTTCGCTGAATATGACCGCAGCGCAAAGTTTGCCCGATGAAAAAGATACTGACAATGCTCGCCTGTTTCACGGGGCTTTCGGCCGGGGCCGCGTTGGCCGACCAGGACGATTGCTTTGTTCCCATGGCCGACTGGCAACCGCGCGAAACGGTGGCCCAGCTTGCCGCGCAAAACGGTTGGAGCGTGCGGCGGATCAAGATCGACGACGGGTGTTACGAGATCGACGGCCGCGATGCCCAGGGGCGCCGGATCGAGGTGACCGTTCATCCGCAAACCCTGCAAGTGATTGCAGTCGAATACGAGGATGATGACGATGAGTGAGATGTCGGCGGATGATGCAGCCTGCGTTGCGGGCGGCCCTGTGCAACAGGTCCGCGTGTGGGATCCCCTGATCCGGGTGTTTCACTGGGGTCTCGTGGCGACCTTTGCCGTGGCATTCCTGAGCGCCGAAGAGCTGGACAGCGTGCACGAGTTGGCCGGGTATATCGCGGCGGGCCTGGTTGCGTTTCGCCTGATCTGGGGCCTGATCGGCGGCAGATACGCGCGGTTTGCCCAGTTCCTGCGCGGGCCTTCGGAAACGGTGGGCTATATCGGCGACATGGCACGGGGCCGGGAACGACGGCATCTGGGCCACAACCCCGCCGGGGCGGCGATGATCGTGGCCCTGCTGGTCACGCTGACGGGCACCGCCTTTACCGGCTGGATGATGGCCGACCCGGACCGTGTCGCGATGCTGCCCGACCTTCCGCAGATCGTCTCGCCGGCCTATGCGGACGGGCCTGGTGAGCATGGCGAAGGGGGCGCGGGGGCCGTCAAGGAGGTGCACGAGGTGCTGGCCAACCTCGTGCTGGTCCTGATCGCCTTGCATGTCGGTGGTGTGGTGTTGGCCTCGGTCCGCCATGACGAGAACCTGGCGCGCGCCATGCTGACAGGTCACAAGCGCGCGCCCGCGCCAGACGACATCGCATGACTGCGTCCCGGCGCCGGATCCCCCCTCACTGTCCCTGGCCCCACCTTGATCGGTGGGGCCTTTTTCATTTCTGACGGCAAGCTGAAGCACAAAGTCGCGTCGCGTCAGCAAAACCTCAGGTCGTGCCCCCAGGTTGATCCCGGCAGACACAAGGAGGCACCTTCCATGAAACTGATGACATTGACCCTTCTGGCCGCGACGACGGCGCTGACGGCCGCGATCGGCGCACCGGGCTGGAGTGCGACGCGCGCAACCGGCGATCCCTTGGGTTTGCTCCCAGCGGCGGCCCTGGGGGCCGGCCAGGACGCGCTGCCGCTGGATCTGGCCAGCGCCGATGACGACGACGATCACAAGTATCGCAACGGGGCGCGCCGCGAGCGTGACGACGACGACGATGACGCGTGCGAAGATGAGGACGGCGACGACGACGATTGCGCCGACAACGCCCGCAACGCGGCCCCCGCAGGCACCGTCGCCCCGCCGCTCAACGGTCTTTTCGGCAACGGCGCCCTGCCGAAGGCCCAGACGAACTGACCCTGGCCGTCACGTCCCGATTTCCTCAACAGGATGGAGTTCCCATGAAATCACTTCTCGCAACACTGGCGCTGGGCACCGCGCTGACGCTGCCGGGGCTTGCCATGGCGCGCCCGGTTACGCTGAGCACGACGCTGAACACATACGGCGGCGATGGCGCCTACCTGGTGCTTTATGTCACCGACGCGTCGGGGGCCTATGCCGGCAGCCTCTGGATGGCCGGGGGCAAGTCGAAATACCATGAGCACCTCAGCGACTGGTATCGCGCCACGCGGGGCGATACCGCCCAGATCGACGGCATTACCGGGGCCAGTGTCGGCGCGGGCCGAACGCTGGAGGTCACGCTGGATCTGGCCGATGCGCTGTTTGACGCGGGCTATACCCTGCATATCGACGCGGCGGTCGAGGATATGCGCGACAGCCCCAACGAGGTCGCGGTGCCGCTGACGACATCCGGGGCGGGCCGCGCGGCCAAGGGGCGTCGCTACGTCGCAAAATTCAGCTACGACATGTAAGGGGCCAGGGCGATGATCCGCGTGTTCCACCGCTGGCCGGGTCTGCTGGCCCTTGCGCTTCTTGCGATCCTGACCCTCAGCGGGGCGGCGTTGTCGGTCTTTCCGGTGGCAGAGCGCATCGCCGCGCCGCAGGCCGAGGCCGGGCTGAGCGTCGCCGCCCTGGCGACCCGGATTCAGGCCCTCTATCCGGGGCTCGAACAGATCCGGCGCGCGCCGTCGGGCCGGATCACCGCCTATTGGTTCGTGGATGGCACGCCGGGGGCCGCGGTCATCGACCCGGCGACGGGGCAGGGCGTGGCGTCCGCCGATCCCAACCGGTTCGAGCGGTGGCTGATCAAGCTGCACCGATCCCTGTTTCTGGGCGATGGGGGGCGGATCGCCATGGCGGCGGGTGCGGCGGCGATGCTGATCCTGGCCCTGTCGGGGGTTGGCCTGGTGCGGCGGCGCGTGGGGGGCTGGCGGCGCTGGTTCGCACCGCTGCGTGGCCCGCTCTCTGGCCGGCTGCATGTCGAGGTGGCGCGCGTGGCGGTGGCGGGCCTGGCGTTGTCCTCGGTCACGGCGCTGTGGATGACCGCCGCGACGTTTGAGATGTTGCCCGTGTCAGCGTCGATCCCGGCCTTTCCATCCGATGTCAGCGGCCAGACCGGCGTGCCGCTCGCCGCCATCGACCTGTTGGGACAAACCCCGGTGCGTGACGTGCGCGCGCTGAGCTTTCCCTCTCCCGGCGATGCGACGGATGTCTTTACCCTCAAGACCGATCAGGGCACCGGGTATCTGGATCAGGGCACCGGTGCTGTCCTTGGCTGGGCCGATCTGTCGGGCTGGGACCGCCTGGATGCGGCGATCTATCGGCTGCACACGGGCCAGGGCGCGGTGTTGCTGGGGCTGGTTCTGGGGGTGATGGCGCTGGGGGTGCCGGCAATGGGGGCAACCGGCGTGCTGATCTGGCTGGCCGGACGGCGCGGCAGGCCGCGCCTGCGCGGCAACCGATCCGCAGCCCAGGCCGAGACGATCGTGCTGGTCGGCAGCGAGGGTGGCAGCACGTGGGGCTTTGCGGCGACGCTGCATCGGGCGCTGAGGGATGCGGGACACTCGGTCCATGTCGCGCCGATGTCGGGCTTTGATCCGGCGCGTCATGCCAGGGCGCGGCGGTTCGTGGTTCTGGCCGCCACCTATGGGGACGGCGATGCCCCCGCGTCGGCCAAGGGATTCCTTGAACGTCTGGCGCGGCTGGATGTCGTTCCCGACGCAGCGATGGCGGTGCTGGGATTCGGCGATCGCAGCTTTCCCGACTATTGCGGTTTTGCGCGGACGGTCGCGGCCAGGGCGCAGGCAAAGGGCTGGCAGATGCTCTTGCCGCTCGACACGGTGGACCGCCAGTCGCCGCAAGAGTTCGCGCGCTGGGGGCGCGCGCTTGGCCAGGCGCTCGGGCTGGAGCTGGAGCTGGCGCATGTGCCTGTTTTGCCTGTCCGCGAAACGCTGACGCTGGTGTCGCGCCGCGATTACGGGGCGCAGATGCAGGCGCCGACGGCGATCCTGCGCTTTGCCTTGCCGCGGATGACGCTGTGGCAAAGGCTGACAGGGCGGGGCTTTGCCCGCTTTGACGCGGGCGATCTGTTGGGCGTCGTGCCAAGCGGGTCCGCGATCCCGCGGTTTTATTCGCTGGCCTCTGCCCGTCGCGACGGGTTTGCCGAGATCGTGGTCAAGCGGCAGCCAAGCGGGCTGTGTTCGGCGCAGCTGACCCAGCTTTGCCCGGGGCAAACCGTCACGGCGTTTGTGCGTCGAAATCCCGGGTTCAAGCCGGGCAAGGGCCGCGAACCGCTGATCCTGATCGGGGCGGGAACCGGCATTGGTCCGCTGGCGGGGTTCATCCGTGGCAATGCACGGCAACGGCCGATCCACCTTTACTTTGGGATGCGCCATCCCCAAAGCGACTTTCTCTATGGCAACGACCTGGGGATGTGGCGGGCCCAGGGCCGTCTGACCCGTCTGCAAACCGCGGTCTCGCGGGGGGCCAAACCAAACCATGTGCAGGACGCGTTGCGCGCCGAGGCCACCGAGGTTGCCCGGCTGATACGGGGCGGGGCGCGGGTGATGGTGTGCGGCGGGCGCGATATGGCCGCCGGGGTCGTCGATGCGTTGACCGATATCCTCAAACCCAGCGGGCTGACACCGATCACGCTGAAGGCAGAGGGGCGCTATGTCGAAGATGTCTATTGATCCGACGCGCCGCGCGCTGAACGGCCCGACCATGGGCACGCGCTGGTCGGCGGCGTTCCATGTGGACGGGGACTTTGACGCCGGGCCCGTGCAGGCCGCGTTGCAGGCCGCGGTGGACGAGGTGGACGCGCAAATGTCCACCTGGACCCCCGGCAGCGACCTGATGCGGCTCAACGCGGCCCCGGTCGGGGACTGGCGGGCGGTTCCGGTGCGGCTGTTGGATGTCATCGCGCTGGGCCTGGATATCGGGCGGGCATCTGGCGGGGCTTTCGACATCGGCATGGGGGACGCTTTCACGGCATGGGGGTTCGGTCCCGATGCCGCCGACCCGGACCGGATCCGCGCGGCGATCGGCGGGGATCGGGGCCCGGCGGCAAAGGCGCTGGCGCTTGATATTCCCGGGCGACGGGTGCGCAAGATCGCCCCCATCGCCCTGGATCTGAACGGGATCGCCAAGGGCTATGGCGTTGACCGTCTGGCCGACACGCTGGCCACGTTCGGGGTCACTGCCGGGCTGGTCGGGATCGACGGCGAGATGCGCGCGCTGGGTCCGCGACCGGACGGCACCCCGTGGAGCATCGCCGTCGAGGCCCCCGATCCAGACCGGCGCGCACCGCATTCGGTTCTGACCCTGCACGATGCCGCCGTCGCCACGTCGGGCGACTATCGCCACTGGGTCGAGGTGCAGGGCCGCCGCCTGTCGCACACCATGGAGCCCCGCCGTGGCGCCCCCGTCCTCGTGCCGCCCGCGTCGGTCACCGTCGTCGCCAGAACCTGCGCCGAGGCCGACGCCTGGGCCACCGCCCTGATGGTTCTGGGCGCTGACGCCGGGGCTCAGGTGGCGCGGCGGACGGGTCTGGACGCGTTGTTCCTGGTGCGTGACGACACCGGCGGGGTTCGCGGCGTGCCGGTGGGGGGCCTTTTCGGGGGGGACGCCGATCGGCAAGGCCCCGAATCTCCGCGCAGCCTGCCCCCCGCGGCCGGACCCCAGGCGGGATAGGCGTTCCCCCTGAAGGCAGCCCGGGTGTCCTGTGCGCCGTGTGCGCCATGCGTCGGGGGCGCGGGGCGGATTGGGGGATGTCGGGGCGACTTTCGCTGTGCTAGGACTGCCTTGGAATATGCGTAAAAAATGATCTGGAATGCATATAAATCAACACGCTAGATTGTCCGTTGCGCCCATGATGGATTGGACTGATCGCCATTGCCGGTACTTCCATCGGCTGATGAGCACGCAGACCCTGCTGTATACCGAGATGGTGACGGCGCCTGCGCTGGTGCGCGGCGGCGCGCGGCATCTGTTGGCCTTTGATCCTGCCGAGCATCCGGTGGCGGTGCAACTGGGTGGATCGGACCCCCGGGAACTGGCCGAGGCCACGCGGATCTGTTGCGAAGAGGGCTATGACGAGGTGAACCTCAACGTCGGCTGCCCCTCGGACCGGGTGCAGTCGGGGGCGTTCGGGGCGGTGTTGATGGAACGTCCGGGCCTGGTGGCGGATTGCGTGGCGGCGATGGCGGCGGCCGCCTCGGTCGAGGTGACGGTGAAATGCCGCATCGGCGTCGATGAGCAGACCCCGCACGAGGTCTTGCCGGCGTTTCTGGAAACCGTGCGCGCGGCCGGTGTCTCGCGCTTTACCATCCACGCGCGCAAGGCCTGGCTCAAGGGGCTGTCGCCCAAGGAAAACCGCGATATCCCGCCGCTGGACTATGCGTTGGTGCATGAGATGAAGCGCGAATTTCCCGATCTGCACATCTCGGTCAATGGCGGGATCGAGACGCTGGACCAGGCGCTGGGGTTTCTCGATGCGGGGCTGGACGGGGTGATGATCGGGCGCGCGGCCTATCACGATCCGGCCTCGATCCTGTTGCAGGCGGATGCGCGGATCTTTGGCCTGCCGGGGGGCAAGAGCGCGCGCCAGGTCGCCGAAGAGATGAGGCCCTATATCGCGCGCCACCTGGCGGCGGGCGGGCGGCTGCACAATGTCACGCGCCACATGCTGGGCCTGTTCGCGGGCCGCCCCGGGGCGCGGGGCTGGCGCCGGGTGCTGTCCGAGGGCGCGGTGCGCCCCGGCGCCGGGCTGGAGGTTCTGGACGCGGCGCTGGCGCAAATTCCCGTCGCCGCGTGATGACGCTGGCCCTTGGCGCGCTGTTTCGATATGGGGCGGGAAACCAAGGGGAGAGGGAACCATGCCCGAATTGTCGCTGATCCTGCCGATGCTGGTGTTGCTGATGGCGATCGGCGCCTTTGCAGGCGTCATCGCGGGGCTTTTGGGCGTGGGGGGCGGCATCATCCTGGTGCCCGCGTTTTTCTATGCGTTTTCGGGTCTGGGCTATGAAAGCCCGCAGTTGATGCAGGTGTGCCTGGCGACCTCGCTGGCGACGATCATCGTTACCTCTCTGCGCTCGGTGGCCAGCCACAACAAGAAGGGTGCGGTGGACTGGGAAATCCTGAAAGGCTGGGCGCCCGGCATCGCGGTCGGTGCTGTGATCGGGGTGCTGGTCGCGGCCTCGTTGCGCTCGGTGGTGTTGCAGGGGATCTTTGGCGTTCTGGGCATCACGGTGGGCCTTTACATGGGACTGGGCCGGGCCCATTGGCGGCTGGGCGAGGCGATGCCGCGGGGCATCAGACGGGCGGTGATGTCGCCGATCCTGGGCTTTCTGTCGGTGCTGATGGGCATTGGGGGGGGCAGTTTCGGTGTCCCGGTGATGAGCCTTTATGGCCTGCCGATTCACCGTGCGGTGGCCACCGCGGCCGGGTTCGGCGTGCTGATCGCGGTGCCCTCGGTGATCGGGTTCCTCTTCGTCGAGATCCCCCAAGCGGTGCGCCCGCCGCTGACCATCGGGGCGGTGAACCTGCCCGCCTTCGGGGTGATCATCGCGATGACGCTGATCACCGCGCCCTGGGGGGTCAGGCTGGCCCATGCGATGGACCCCAAGCCGCTCAAGCGGGTGTTCGCGGTGTTCCTGATCCTGGTGGCGGCTAACATGCTGCGCAAGGCGGCCGGGCTCTGATCGCCGGACGCCCAAAGGGCTGACACCGCTTTGTGCGGTGCGGGTCGGATTTGGATATTTGTGCCACGAAGAGACGGGCGGGGCGCACCGGGTTTCGGGCCGGTCAGCCCGTCTGGCCCAGGCGGCTGCGCCGCTCGGGCAGTTCGGCCATGATGCGTTTGCGCCGCTCGGGCGAAAACTGGCCCCACAGGGTGATTTCCTCGATCGTGCGCAGGCAACCGGCGCACAGCCGGCTGGGACGGTCCACGGTGCAGACCTGGTTGCAGGGGCTGTCGATCGGGGTCGGCTTGGTCATGAGGCGTTTTTGATATGGGCGAGGCGGTCGAGAACGCCCTGAAGGATAAACCCCGCCGCGACATGGTCAATGACCTCGGCGCGGCGTTTTCGCGATGTGTCGGCCTCTAGCAGGGCGCGTTCGGCGGCCACGGTCGAGAGGCGTTCGTCCCAAAACCCGATCGGCAACTCGGTCAGCCGCGACAGGTTGCGCGCAAAGGCGCGGGTCGATTGGCAGCGCGGCCCCTCGGAGCCGTCCATGTTGCGCGGCAGGCCCAGCACGATCCCGCCCACCGCGCGGCCGGTGGCGATGTCCAGCACGCGCGCGGCGTCGAGGGTGAATTTCTTGCGCCGGATGGTTTCCAGCGGGGTTGCGACACTGCGCAGCCGGTCCGAGACCGCCACTCCGATGGTCTTGTCGCCCAGGTCCAGCCCGATCAGCGCGCTGCCGGGGGGCAGGGCGGCGGCGAACTCGTCCAGGCTGTCGGTCACGCTCACTCGGCCACGCCGGCCGCGCGGGCGGCGGCGCGCACGGTTTCCAGCGCCTGCGGATTCTGGGCAAAGACCTGTTGCGCCTCGGTCCAGATCGCCGAGGCCTGCGCTGTATCGCCCAGCACACCCAGCGCGTTGACGAGCTGTGCCCATTGCTGGGGCGAGCCGCCCTCGGTCGCCAGGCGGTCCGACAGGTTGGCCACCATGCCGCGGATCATCTCCTGGCGCTGTTCGGGGGTCATGTCGGCGGCGGCTTCCATGTCCTCGGACGAGGGGCCGCGCATCGGGCCGGCGGCCAGCGGGGGCAGGGTGTATTCAACGCCCGCACGCCAGGCCAGTTCTTCCATCTGGGACCGCACCGGGGCCACCCAGGGATCGTCAGGCTGCGAGATCGACAAAAGCTGGCGCCAGATCCGGAACGCGATGTCGGGGCGGCCGACCTGGATCTGCATCAGGCCCCAGTAATAAAGCGATGTGCCATCCGAGCTGTCGCGGTTCAGCGCCTGCACCAGGGCGGCCTCGGCCTCGGGCGAGACATAGCCACCTGCGGCCAGCACCATCATGTCGGCCAGGGTTGCGAAATCCTCGGCGGTGGCGCGGCCTTGTTTCAGCTCGATCGCCTTGGACTGGGCCTTGTAGGCGGCCTGGAAATTGCCCAGCGCCGCCTCGTTGCGGGCCAGCAGCAGATAGCCGCGCAGATCGTCGCCGCGCTCGGCCACCACGTCGCGCAGCTTGGCCACCATCGCCACATGCTCGGGATCGGCGGCGGGCTGGTTGGGGAAGGGGATGGCCTCTGCCTCGGCCTCGGCCTGGCGGGGGCGGTCCTGCCGGGCCTCGTCGGCGGCGGCGATGCGCGCGCTGAGCGGCAGGTCGGGATAGCCCGGCGCGCCGGTGCGCGAATAGACCAGCCAGGCCCCGCCCAGCAGCGCCACCACGATCACCACCCCGGCCACCAGGTTGGCCCCCTGCGGGGCCTGGGTGGCGCCGGTTTGTTGCTTGAGTTTGCGGTCGGCCTCCAGCACCCGGCGCGAGACTTCGTTGCGGATGCGGCCTGCCTCTTCCTCGGTGATGATGCCGCGGGCCAGGTCGCGCTCGACCTCGCGCAGCTGGTCCTGATAGACGCGCAGGTCATACGCAGCGGTGGGCGCATCCCCGCGCCGGCCCCGCACCAGCGTGACAAACAGGATCGCCGCGATGACCGCGGCCAATCCGATGGAGACGATGGTAAACAGCATCCGGCGGTATCCTTGGCAACTTCGTCTGTCGATCTATTACGCAAAGTCGCCCAGAGAAAGGGAAAAGGCACCCCGCCCCCTTGCCCTCGGGGCGATGTCGCGTTCTTTTGATGGCATGCCGTTGGCAGGCAGGGCCGCGCGCGCCGCGCGGTGCATCAAGGGCCTGCCAAAGCCCGCCCAGCAAGGGGATTCGTCCATGTCCACGACCCGCTATTCCGCCTTTGCCGTCGCCCGCGAGGCGACCCGCTATCACAGTGGGTGGGGCCGGGCCTGGCGCTCGCCGGCGCCGAAATCTCACTATGATGTGATCGTGGTGGGGGCGGGCGGTCACGGGCTGGCCACGGCCTATTACCTGGGCCGCACCTTTGGCATGCGCAACGTGGCGGTGATCGAAAAGGGCTGGCTGGGCGGGGGCAATACCGGGCGCAACACCACGATCATCCGCTCGAACTACCTGCAGGATCCGTCGGCGGCGATCTATGAAAAGGCGCGTGGTCTCTACGAGGATCTCAGCCAGGAGCTGAACATGAACGTCATGTTCAGCCCGCGCGGCGTGATGATGTTGGCCCAGACCGAGCACGCGGTGCGCGGCTATCTGCGCACCGCCCAGGCCAATGCGTTGCAGGGGATCGCGACCGAATTCATCGGCCCCGACCGGGTCAAGCAACTGTGCCCGATCATGAATATCGAGGGGCCGCGCTATCCGGTGCTGGGCGCGCTGTGGCAGCCGCGCGGCGGCACCGCGCGCCATGACGCGGTGGCGTGGGGCTATGCGCGGGGCTGTTCGGCGATGGGTATCGACATCCTCCAGCAATGCGAGGTGACGGCCATCCGCCAAAAGGCCGGGCAGGTCACCGGGATCGAGACCACCAAGGGCGCGATCACCTGCGGCAAGCTGGCGATCGTGGTGGCGGGGCATTCCGGTGTGCTGGCCGATATGGCGGGGTTCCGCCTGCCGGTGGAATCGGTGGCCTTGCAGGCGCTGGTGTCCGAACCGATCAAGCCGTGCATGGACGTGGTGGTGATGGCCAACACCGTGCATGGCTACATGAGCCAGTCCGACAAGGGCGAGATGGTCATCGGCGGCGGTGCGGACGGGTTCAACAACTATACCCAGCGCGGCAGTTTCCAGCATATCGAGGAAACCGTGCGCGCGCTGATCGAGACATTTCCGATGATTTCGCGGTTGAAGATGCTGCGCCAGTGGGGCGGCATCGTGGACATGACCGGCGACCGCTCGCCGATCATCTCGAAAACCCCGCTGGGGGGCTGTTTCATCAACTGTGGTTGGGGCACGGGCGGGTTCAAGGCGATCCCCGGATCGGGCTGGGCGATGGCCCAGATGGTCGCCCGCGGCGACCCGGGACCACTGGCCGCCCCGTTCGGGCTGGACCGCTTTGCCCAGGGTCGCTTTATCGACGAAAGCGTTGCCGCGGGGGTGGCGCATTGAGCGCGCTGGCCGCATGTTCCGGCCGGGCCCGTCCCCGCGAAACGTCCCGGGGCCTGAGCCGCGGTGTCGCACGGGGGGGCTTTGGGCGATTGGTCGCCTTGACCCGCCGCGCCGTTTCAATAGATTGCCGCGAAAGCAATTCGGAGAGGCGCTCATGTCGAACGACGATTCAACCTACGTGGACCTGCTTCCCAAGAACGCTCCGATCTGGCTGGGGCTGGGCTTTGGTCTGCTCGCGCCGCTGCTGTTGGGGCTTTTCGGCGGCGTCATCTATTCCGGCGGGGCCGGCGGTGGCTCGACCTCTGTGCAGGTCTACCCGCTGCCTGAAGAATAAGGGGGCCGATCGGCGCGCCCCCACCCGTCTGAGCCAAGTCCAGACCGAGGGGGCGTCATGCTGATCCTGACCTGTCCGTATTGCGGCGTGGCCGCAGACGAAACCGAACTGGCGCCCGGCGGCCAGGCGCATCTGACGCGCCAAGGCCCCGGTGCTGATTCTGCGGCCTTCGAGGCCTATCTTTTCCACCGCAAGAACCCCAAGGGCGTGCATTTCGAACGCTGGCGCCACGCCCATGGCTGCGGCAAGTGGTTCCACGCCGCGCGCGACACGGTCACGTTGCAGGTGTTCGGCACCTATCCCGCACAATCGCTGACGCCGCCCGACACGATCCTGAAGGCCATCGCCGCGACATATCCCGGATTTGAATGGGAGGGGGAGGCATGAGCTTTCGCCTGGAGACTGGCGGGCGGCTGATCGACCGCGCCGCGCCTTTGGATTTCGCCTTTGACGGGCAGGACTGCACGGGCTTTGCCGGGGATACGCTGGCCGCGGCCTTGCTGGCCAATGACCGGGTGATGGTCGCGCGCTCGTTCAAATATCACCGCCCGCGCGGCGCGGTCGCCGCCGGCGCCGAAGAGCCCAACGCCCTGGTCGGCCTGGGCCAGGGCGCGCGGTTCGAGCCGAACCAGCGCGCCACGACGACCGAGCTGTTCCAGGGGCTGGTGGCCGAAAGCCAGAACCGCTTTCCCTCGCTGGCCTTTGATATCGGTGCGCTGAACGCGCGGCTGGCACGGGTGCTGCCAGCGGGATTCTACTACAAGACGTTCCTGTGGCCGCGCGCGTTCTGGAAACATGTGTATGAGCCGGTGATCCGGCAATCCGCCGGGCTGGGCCGGGCCCCCACCGATCCCGATGCCGACCGGTATGAGCATTTCCACGCCCATGTCGATCTGCTGGTGGTGGGCGGTGGCGTGGCCGGGTTGCAGGCCGCGCTGGTCGCGGGACGGGCTGGCGCGCAGGTGTTGTTGATCGAGCAGACCGCCCATTGGGGTGGGCGCGCGCCGGTCGATGGCGTGCAGATCGACGGAAAACCCGCCGATGCATGGATAAAGAGCGCCCTGCAAGAACTTAAAGATATGGACAATGTATCCCTGCGCACCCGAACCCAGGGGGCCGGGGTCTATGACCACGGCTATGCGCTGGCCCATGAACGGCTGACCGATCACGCGCCGGATACGCCCGGCCCGCGGCATCGGCTGTGGAAAATTCGCGCCCGCCAGATCGTCACCGCCACCGGCGCGATCGAACGTCCGCTGGCCTTTCCCGGGAATGATGTGCCGGGCGTGATGCTGGCCGGGGCGGTGCGGGACTACGTGGTGAACTGGGCCGTGGCGCCCGGTGCGCGCACGGTGATCGTGACCAATAACGATGACGCCTATCGCACGGCCCTGGCGCTGCTGGACGCAGGGCTGGCGGTGCCCGCGATCCTGGATGCGCGTGCGGTGGCCGACGGCCCGCTGGTGCAGGCGGCCCGCGCGCGCGGGGTGCGGGTGCTGACCGACCGCGCGGTGGTCAAGGTCAAGGGCAAGACCCGCGTCACCGGCGTGGGCATCGGCAACGCGGGCGGCATCGGCCTGCCGGTCGAGAGCATCGCCTGCGACGCGGTGGCGATGTCGGGCGGCTGGTCGCCGGTGGTGCATCTGTGGTCCCATTGCGGCGGCAAGCTGGTCTGGGACGAGGCCCGCGCGATGTTTCGCCCCGACGCCGCCCGCGCGCCCGGTGGGCAGGACGGTCAGCCCTTTGTGCTGGCGGCGGGGGCGGCCAATGGCGCGCTGGCGGCGGGCGCGTGTCAGGCCGACGCGGGCCGGGCCGGGGCGGCAGCCGCCGCGGCGCTGGGCCTGGCTGCCAACGCCAAGGCCGCCGTTGCCCGCGCCGAGGACGAGGCCCCGATGCAGCCGATATGGATCATGCCGGGCCGCGCCGGGCCCGATCTGCGGATGAAGATGTTTCTGGACTATCAGAACGACGTAAAGGTGTCCGACGTGCAACTGGCCGCGCGCGAGGGCTATGAAAGCGTCGAACACACCAAGCGCTATACCACGCTGGGCATGGCCACCGATCAGGGTAAGCTGAGCAATATCAACGGACTGGCCGTTCTGGCCGATAGCCTGGGCACGACGATCCCGCAGGTGGGCACGACGACCTTTCGCCCGCCCTATACGCCGCTGACCATGGGCGCGATCGCGGGCGAGGCGCGCGGCGAGATCTTTCAGCCGCTGCGCCGCACCCCGATGCAGGACTGGCACGAGGATCACAATGCCGCGTTCGAGCCGGTGGGCCAGTGGCGCCGCCCCTATTGCTATCCCCAACCCGGCGAGCTGCGCGAGGCGGCCGTGTATCGCGAGGTCAGCAACACCCGCCGCAATGTCGGGCTGCTGGATGCCTCGACCCTGGGCAAGCTGTTGGTTCAGGGGCCGGATGCGGGCAAGTTTCTGGACCTGGTCTATACCAACATGATGTCCACGCTGAAGCCGGGGCGTTGCCGCTATGGTCTGATGTGTTCGGAAAACGGTTTTCTGATGGATGATGGCGTGGTGGCGCGGCTGTCCGAGGACGCGTTCGTGTGCCACACCACCAGCGGCGGGGCCGATCATGTTCACCAGCACCTCGAGGAATGGCTGCAAACCGAGTGGTGGGATCTCAAGGTCCACGTGGTCAACCTGACCGAGCAGTTCGCCCAGGTCGCCGTTGTCGGCCCCAAGGCGCGGGTGCTGCTGGAGCGTTTGGGCGGAATGGACCTGTCGAAAGAGGCGCTCAGCTTCATGTGGTGGAGCGAGGGCACGCTGGCGGGCATTCCCGCGCGGGTGTTCAGGATTTCGTTCTCGGGCGAATTGAGCTTTGAGGTGGCGGTGCCGGCGGGGCAGGGTCGGGCGTTCTGGGATGCCTGCCTGGCGGCCGGGGCCGATCTGGGCGTCATGCCTTATGGCACCGAGGCGCTGCATATCATGCGGGCCGAAAAGGGGTTCGTGATGATCGGCGATGAAACCGACGGCACGGTGATCCCGCAGGATCTGGGGCTGGACTGGGCGGTGTCGAAGAAAAAGGACGACTTCATCGGCAAGCGCGCGCAGCAACGCCCGCATATGGTGGACCCGGAGCGGTGGAAACTGGTGGGTCTGGAAACGCTGGATGGATCGGTGCTGCCCGATGGGGCCTATGCGCTGGACAAGGGCCAGACCGCCAACGGCCAGCGCAACACCCAGGGCCGGGTCACCTCGACCTATTTCTCGCCGACGCTGGGGCGCGGGATTGCCATGGGCCTGGTGCGTCACGGACCCGACCGGATGGGCGAGGTGATCGAGTTCGCCCGCCTCGACGGCCCACCGCAGCCCGCGCGCATCGTCTCGCCCGTGTTTTACGACCCCGAGGGGGAGAAGCAGAATGTCTGATCCGCACACCCCCATGATCGCCCAGATCGCCCAAGCGCCCGCACAGGGCATGATCACCCTGCGGGGCGCCTTGTCCGCGCGCAAGATCGCCGCCGCCGCCCGCGCGGTGGCGGGGGTTGCGATGCCCGGGCCGCTGGAATGCCGCTTTGACGGGGCGCGGGGCATTGGCTGGATGTCGCCGGACGAGGCGTTGATCCTGCTGCCCCGGCAGGATGTGGCCGAGGCCCTGGCCTCCTTGCAAAAGGCGCTGGTCGGGGTTCATGCCACCGTGGTCGATGTCTCGGACGCGCGCGCGGTGTTCCGCGTCACCGGCCCCCATGCGCGCGAGGTGCTGGCCAAGCTGTCGCCCGCCGATCTGTCGCCCGCCGCCTTTGGTCCCGGCGCGATGCGGCGCACCCGGCTGGCGCAGGTGCCCGTGGCCATCTGGGCCGAGGGGGACGGGGCGTTTTCGCTGATCTGTTTCCGTTCGGTCGCGGTCTATGTCGGCGCGCTTTTGGCCGAGGCCGCGCAACCGGGCGGCGCGGTTGGGTATTTTCCCTCCGGGGCTTGACCTTGGGGGGGGCGGACGGCCATCTAGGGCAAAGTGACGCAGAACACCAACCGAGAGGGGCCCATTATGGCTTTCGAACTTCCCGACCTTCCGTATGCCCATGACGCGCTGGCCGACCTGGGCATGTCGCAGGAAACGATGGAGTATCACCACGACCTGCACCACAAGGCCTATGTCGATAACGGCAACAAGCTGATCGCCGGGACCGAGTGGGAGGGCAAGTCGCTCGAAGAGATCGTCAAGGGCACCTACCAGGCCGGCGCGGTGGCGCAGAACGGGATCTTCAACAACGCCAGCCAGCATTGGAATCACACCCAGTTCTGGGAGATGATGGGACCGGGCAAATCGGCCATGCCGTCCGAACTGGTGGCGCAGATCACCGACGCCTTTGGTTCGGTCGATGCGTTCAAGGACCAGTTCGCCGCCGCCGGTGCGGGGCAGTTCGGATCGGGCTGGTGCTGGCTGGTGGTCGACACCGACGGCACGCTCAAGGTCACCAAGACCGAAAACGGGGTGAACCCGCTGTGCTTTGGCCAGACCGCGCTCTTGGGGTGCGATGTGTGGGAACATTCCTACTACATCGATTTTCGCAACAAGCGTCCGGCCTACCTGACCAACTTCCTCGACAACCTGGTGAACTGGGAAAACGTGGCCGCGCGCCTGTCCGCGGCCTGATCCTCCGAACCCGCGATGAAACGACAACGGCCGCCCGATCGGGGCGGCCGTTTTGCGTTACCGTCCTGTGCCGGCGGTCTACATCCGGTACCGTTTTTGCGACGGGGACAAAAGGAAGTCCCGCTTGCGGTTGCCCGCGACGGGATACCCGGTGCTGTGGCAGGCCGCCGTGGCGCCGGGCAGGGCGGCGGGCGTGTCGTACCTGGTGAAAAAGTCGATGCTCTTGAGGATTTCCTTGCCGTCCATGGTCACCGTGAACTCCTTGAGCGAGGTACGGGACGTTGCCGACATGGAGTGCCCCTTCAGGGCGTAGGCGCCGCATATGCCGATCTTTCCGTCCATGTCGAGCAGGCGCCAGACGATATGAATCTGGTCCGGCGAGCCGAACCATTTGACGACAAAGGGCTCGGCGTCGGGCCGAATCTTGACCGTCGTATCAGCGGCATGCACGGGCGTGGCGCCGAAAAGCGCGCTCAGGCCAAGGGCGGCGGCAAGGGGCAGTACAAATTTCTGGATCAAGAAATCACCTCGTTCAAAGGGCGCAACGACGACACGGGTCGAGACTAGCCATTTGCCGGCCTGGCGCAACCGGGGTGTTTCAGGCCGCCACGTCCGATCCCGCGCCCCAATATCAGGTGTTCCCGTCCCCCCCGCGCTGCGCTATCTTTTCCGCAAAACCGGATCAATCGGGCAGTCATGCACATTCGTTTCCCCTTTTCCCGGCTCGCGGTGGCGGCCCTGCTGTGGCTGGGCGCCCTTGGGCCTGTCTCCGCGCAGGATCTCTCGGCGCTGGCGCGGCCTGATCCGGCCGCCTCGTCGATCGGGGCGGGGCCGGGCGGGGGCATCGCGCTGCGCCTCGATCTCAGCCAGCCGGTGCCCTACCGGGTCTATACCCTGGACGGCCCGCCGCGACTGGTGGCCGATTTCCGCGAGGTGGATTGGAACGGCACCGACCCCGGCGCGTTGATCGACACCGACCGGGTGCGTGCGGCGCGCGCCGGCGCGGTGCGTCCGGGCTGGTCGCGGCTGGTGCTGGACCTGTCCGGGCCGCAGGCCGTCACCACCGCCCGGATGAGCCGCGACCCGGTCAGCGGCCGCGCCCGGCTGGACGTGGCGCTGACCCCGACCGACGCGGCACGCTTTGCCGCCCAAAGCCGCGCGCCCGAGGCCGCCCTGTGGGGCCTGCCAGCGGCGGAACCCATGGCCCCGCCACGCCGCCGCCAGGATGGCACCCGTCCGCTGCGGGTGGTGCTCGACCCCGGCCATGGCGGTATCGACCCCGGCGCCGAACGCGAAGGTGTGCGCGAGGCCGACCTGATGCTGGGCTTTGGCCGCGAACTGGCCGAGGGGCTGATCCGCGCGGGGTTCGAGGTGGTGCTGACCCGCGACGGGGATTTCTTTGTGCCGCTGGAAACCCGTATCGACATCGCCCGCCAGGCGCACGCGGATGTGTTCATATCGCTGCATGCCGATGCGCTGACGGATGGGCATGCGACGGGCTCGACCGTCTACACGCTGTCGGACACGGCGTCGGACACGGCCTCGGCGTTGTTGGCCGAACGCCATGACCGCGACGCGCTGCTGGCCGGGGTGGACCTGAGCGATCAGGACGACGTGATCGCGGGGGTGTTGATGGACCTGGCCCGGACCGAGTCGGCGCCGCGCGCCGACCGGCTGGCCGATGCCATCGTGGCGGGGCTGAAAACCCATGTCGGACGGCTGCACAAACGGCCGCGCCTGTCGGCGGGGTTCTCGGTGCTGAAATCGCCCGATATCCCCTCGGTGTTGATCGAGTTGGGGTTCCTCTCGGCGCAAGAGGACCGCGAGAACCTGACCGATCCCGCCTGGCGGGCCAAGGCCGTGGCGGGCATCGCCGAGGCGCTGTCGGCCTGGGCGATCGAGGACGCTGCGCAGGCGGACCTGTTGCGCCGCTAGGCCGCGCGCGATCGTGACCGCACCCCGGCGCGAAACAGCGTATCCTGGCCCCGGTTGGTTTTGACCCCACCCGTCGGGCCGCGTATACAGGGCCGATAATCACACGGGGGCACGCGCGGTTTGATCCGGTTCATTCTTTCGTTTCTGGGGGCGTTGTTCAGCTTTGTCACCGTTGGCATCGTTGCCGCCGCGCTGATGATCGGTGCGATCTTCTGGATGTATGCGCGCGATCTGCCCAAGCATGACGACCTGGCGACCTATCAGCCCAAGACGATCAGCCGGATCTATTCCGGCGAGGGGCGGATGATCGACGAATTCGCCGAAGAGCGTCGCCTGTTCGCCCCGGCTGAGGAAATCCCGGACCTGGTGAAACAGGCCTTTATCTCGGCCGAGGACAAGAATTTCTATACCCACAAGGGGTATGACGCGCGCGGCATCGTCGCCGCCGCGATCGAGGCGGTGCGCTCGCGCGGGCACAACGTGCGCGGCGCCTCGACCATCACCCAGCAGGTGATGAAGAACTTTCTGTTGGGCGGCGAACGCACCGGCGAGCGCAAGATCAAGGAACTGATCCTGGCCACCCGGATCGAGGAGACGCTGAGCAAGGACAAGATCCTGGAGCTGTACCTCAACGAGATTTTCCTGGGCCAGAATTCCTATGGGGTCGCCGCCGCCGCGCAGACCTATTTCAACAAGACCCTGGGCGAGCTTGCCCCGCAAGAGGCCGCCTATCTGGCCGCCCTGCCCAAGGCCCCCTCGACCTATCACCCGGTGCGCGCCAGGGAACGCGCGCTGGAGCGGCGCAATTTCGTGCTGCGCGAGATGTATGAGAACGGCTATCTCGACCAACCCAGCTATGAGACCGCCCGCGCAGCACCGCTGTTGACCGTGCAGAACGGCGATTACCCGCCGTTTTCCGACAGCCTGCCGCCGCGCGACTATTTCACCGACGAGATCCGCCGCCAGCTGAGCAACGATTTCGGCGAGGGCGAGTTTTTCGGCGGCGGCTTGACGATCCGCGCCACGCTCGACCCCGATTTGCAAGTCAAGGCCGCACAGGCCCTGCGCGACGGGCTGGAACTCTATGACCGCGCCCAGGGCGTGTGGCGCGGCACCGGCGTAACGATTGACCCCGCCACCCTGGGCGACGAGGCCGCCTGGCGCGTCGCATTGGCCCAGGCCGACGTGCCGCGCGATATCGCCGGGTGGTTCCCGGCGGTGGTGCTGGCGGTGGGCGATCAGCAGATGCGCATCGGCATCGAGGGCGTGACCGAGACAGAGGCCGAACCCTTTGTCGTGCCGCGCAAGGATATCGACTGGATCAAGGGCGATTTCGCCGCGAATTTCAAACCCGGCGACGTGGTCCATGTGCGTCGCATGACCGCCGACAGCGACGGCAGCTTTATCCGCTGGACCCTGCGCCAGACGCCCGAGATCCAGGGCGGGTTCGTGGCGATGGATGTCAACACCGGCCGGGTGCTGGCGATGCAGGGCGGGTTTTCCTACCAGGACTCGGTGTTCAACCGCGCCACCCAGGCCACCCGTCAGCCCGGCTCGTCGTTCAAACCCTTTGTCTATGCCGCGGCGCTGGACAGCGGCTTTACCCCCGCCAACATCGTCATCGACGCCCCGATCGAGGTCGACACGGGCGACGGCATCTGGCGGCCGCGCAACTCGTCCAACAAGTTCTATGGGCCGACCCCCCTGCGCACCGGGATCGAGCAGTCGCGCAACCTGATGACCGTGCGCCTGGCCCAGGAGGTCGGGATGCGCACCGTGGCCAGCTATGCCGAACGCTTTGGCGTCTATGACCGGCTGGAGCCGTTCCTGGCCAACGCGCTGGGGGCGCAGGAAACCACGCTTTACCGGATGGTGGCGGCCTATGCGATGTTCGCCAATGGCGGCGAGCGCGTGGCGCCCACCCTGGTTGACCGGGTGCAGGACCGCTATGGCAAGACGATCTATCGGCACGACACCCGCCGCTGCACCGATTGCGACCAAGAGGTGCTGCCGCAGGGCCAGGCGCCCACCATCGTGTCCGACCGCGAACGGGTGATGAACGCGATCACCGCCTATCAGCTGACCTCGATGATGCGCGGCGTGGTGGAACGCGGCACCGCGGCGGGCAGGGTCAATCTGGGCGTGCCCACCGCGGGCAAGACCGGCACGACCAACGACGCGCGCGACGTGTGGTTCGTGGGCTTTACCTCGAACATCGTGGCGGGCTGCTACATGGGGTTCGATCGCCCGCGCAGTCTGGGGCGGGGGGCCTATGGCGGCAGCATGTGCGCGCCGGTGTTCAACGTCTTCATGCAGGCGGCGACGGAGAAATACGGCGGCGGCCCGTTCAAGGTGCCGCCGGGGGGCCATTTCATCAAGATCGACCGCTACACCGGCGACCGGATGGCGGATGATGCCAGTGGACCGGATGTGGTGGCCGAGTATTTCCGCGATGGCGAAGAGCCGATTTTCGGCCTGGGCGCGCTGATCGACGGGGGGTTCGGCATGGGCGCCGACCTGCCGTTGTTCGAGCGGGGCGAGGATGCGCCGGAAATCGAGATGCCCGAGGAGATCACCACCTCGACCGGGCGCAAGGCAACGGTGGGCCCCAAGGCCAATTTCGGCACCCTGTCGTCGGGCGGGCTTTACTAAGCTTGCCCGTCCGTGCCGCAGCGGCTATCACCCCCACCTGAGCAAGCAACCAAGCAACAAGGGCGTTTACCGATGCGTGCAGAGGCGCAAAATGCCGTCGAGGACATCCGCAAGTCGCTGAACCTGTTGGCGCAGCGGTTGGACTGGGACACCGCCGAGCACCGGCTGGAAGAGTTCAACGCGCGCACCGAGGATCCCGAGCTGTGGAACGATCCCGAGCGCGCGCAAAAGCTGATGCGCGAACGCCAGACGCTGGTCGATGCGATCGCCACCTACAAGGGTATCTCGCAAGAGCTTGAGGACAATATCGAGCTGATCGCCATGGGCGAGGCCGAGGGCGACGCCGAGGTCGTCCAAGAGAGCGAGGCGGCGCTGAAGGCGCTGCGTGAAAAGGCCGCCCAGAAAGAGCTGGAGGCGCTGCTGGACGGCGAGGCGGACGCCAATGACAGCTTTCTTGAAATCAACGCCGGCGCGGGCGGCACCGAGAGCTGCGACTGGGCCAGCATGCTGGCGCGGATGTATGTGCGCTGGGCCGAAAAGCACGGCTACAAGGTCGAGCTGCAATCGGAAAGCGGCGGCGAAGAGGCCGGGATCAAATCGGCCACCTACAAGATTTCCGGCCACAACGCCTATGGCTGGCTGAAATCGGAATCGGGCGTGCACCGCCTGGTGCGTATCTCGCCCTATGACAGCGCGGCGCGGCGGCATACCTCTTTTTCATCGGTCTGGGTCTATCCGGTGGTCGATGACAACATCGAGATCGAGGTGACCCCCGCCGATATCCGCATCGATACCTATCGCAGTTCCGGTGCAGGCGGGCAGCACGTCAACACCACCGACTCGGCGGTGCGGATCACCCACATTCCCACCAATATCGTGGTGACCAGTTCCGAGAAATCCCAGCACCAGAACCGCGATATCGCCATGAAGGCGCTGAAATCGCGGCTCTACCAGATGGAACTGGACAAGCGCAACGAGGCGATCACCGCCGCCCACGAGGCAAAGGGCGACGCGGGCTGGGGCAACCAGATCCGGTCCTACGTGTTGCAGCCCTATCAGATGGTCAAGGATCTGCGCACCGGGGTCGAAACCTCGGACACCCAGGGGGTCCTGGACGGCGACCTGGACCAGTTCATGGCCGCGACCCTGGCGCTGAAAGTGTCCGGCAAGACCCGCGCCGAGGCCCAGGCCGAGGACTGACCGCGCGCGCCGGGGCGCCGATCCGCGCCACCCGGACCGGGCCGGTGTGGCGCGCGTGGGTGCGGCTGCGCTGCGCGCGCGGCGACCGCATGCGGGTCCGCGCGCCCAACATCACCGCGCCTTGCGTAACGGCCAACGGAACCCTACCTCATAGGGGCGTCCGGGGTCCTGAGCGGACCAGGCGCACGACTCATCGAGGTCATCGCCCTGACGCGTATCAGGCAACGCTGATTTTCCT
This sequence comes from Paracoccaceae bacterium, assembly GCA_016938875.1. Lineage (GTDB taxonomy): Bacteria > Pseudomonadota > Alphaproteobacteria > Rhodobacterales > Rhodobacteraceae > Rhodovulum. The sequence continues at coordinate 85,006 of JAFGTV010000008.1, read as the reverse complement.
GAGATCGGTCCGTCCGGCATGTCGCCGGACCGGTTATTCAACCTGCGAGGTCGTGATGGGAAAAGGCAATAACAAGCGCGGAAACAAGGAAGTGAAAAAGCCCAAGCAAGAAAGGCCGAAGGTCTTGGCAACGGCCAATTTCGGCGCCGGGAAACCGGTCTCGCTTGGCGAGAAGAAGAAAAAGTAAGCCCATGAGCGGGCGGGCTGTCCCCCGCGCGCCCGCGAGCGGCAGGTCCAGATGATGGACCTGCCGAACCCGGCCGCCATCGGCCCACGGGATTGCGGCGGCGCCACCGCCAGGACCCCCATCCGCCGGGGCTGCACCGGAAAAGGCCGATTTGTCATTCAACGAAGGTCTGGCCGACGGCTGCGTTGTGCATCAGTGTCCCGGCCCGCCTGTGCGCGAAACCGCAATTGGTTTGCCGCCGCATCCTTTTGCCGTCTGCGGGCCTATTTCATTGCCATGAGCCAACCCCGCGAAAAAGGCCCCGGCGGGATGCGCGGGGCCTTTGGGTCGTCTGGGGCGTTGCGATCAGCCCTTTTCGGGGCCGCCGGCGGGCTTGGGCGCGGGGGCGCTGGCCTGGGGGGCGGCGGGCTTGGGCGCGGCCGCCGGGGGCACCTGGACGCGCTTGCCGCTGTTGAGCGGGTCGTCCTGGCGCTGCACCGAGCCCTCGAAATGGGCGCCGCTTTCGATCGCGATGGTCTTGTGGATGATATCGCCCTCGACCCGGGCGGTCGAGGTCAGGCGGACCTTGAGCCCGCGCACGCGACCGATCACACGACCGTTGATCACCACGTCATCGGCCATCACCTCGCCGCGCACGGTGGCGTTTTCGCCAACGGTCAGCAGATGCGCCTGGATGTCGCCGTCGATCGTTCCCTCGATCTGGATGTCGCCGGTGGTCTTGAGGTTGCCGGTCACAAGCAGGTCCGAGGACAGCATGGAGGCCGGCGGCTTGGCCTTGGGCACACCGGGGATCGGGCTGTCGCCACCGGGGCGGGGGGCGGTTGCGGCCTCGGGCAGTTTCGGTTTGTCCTGATCGCCGGCCTTGGGCCCGGGCTCATTGATCCTGCTTTTAGAAAACATCTCTGGCTGCCTTGATATAAGTCATCGGGTTGACGGGTTTGCCATCGACGCGCACCTCGTAATGCAAATGGGTGCCGGTCGATCGTCCGGAGTTCCCCATATCACCGATCCGGTCCCCGCGCGAGACCCTTTGGCCCTCTGTTACGCGGATCTTCGCCATATGGCCATAGCGGGTCTCCAGGCCGAAATCATGTTTGATCTTGACCATCCGGCCATAGCCCGACACCCAACCGGCCTTGACCACCACGCCATCTGCAGTGGCATAAATCGGGGTGCCATAGCCCGCGGCCATGTCCATGCCCTCATGCATGCGCATGGTGCCCGTGGTGGGGTGGCGGCGCATTCCGAACGGGCTGGTAAACCGAAAAGCCGAGTGCAGCGGCTGTGCAAAGGGCAGTTTCTCGGCCGCGATGCGGTAAATGTTCAGTTCGTCCATCCGGGCCATGAGGCCCTGCGCGCGCAGCTCGTCCGCACTGGGCGGGGTATCGTTGCCCATCGACGACAGCGCGATCGGGGTCAGCGGCCCGCCGGTACCCGAATAGCCCTGGCGCACCCGGTCGATCAGCGTATCCGTCGACAGGCCCGCGGCGCGGAACATCTTGTCCAGCGGCGCCACCGAGACGGTCAGCGCCTCTTCGAGCGAGGTGAAGATCTGGTCGTTGCGCTCGGCGGTCAGCTCGCTTTCATAGGCCAGCGCTTCGGCCAGGTCATAGGCGGCGGCGGCATCGGCGGCGACGGTGTCGCGTTCGGTCGCGGTCTGGTCGAGGGCTGCGGTGACAAAGGCCAGGGCGGCCTGGACATCGGCCGGGCGCGGGCCGCGGGCGACCTTTTCGGGGCCGTCCGTGCCGTCCAGGCGGGCGGCCAGTTGCACGCTGCGCTCGCGGGCGCTGTCGCGTTCGGCCAGGGTCTTGCGCAGGGTTTTCTGGATGACGCCGATGCCGGTTTCCAACTCGCGCCGCCGCTCTTCCGAGGCCAGCAGGGCGGACTGCATCTTGGACACCTCGTCCAGCGCCAGGTTAAAGCGTTCCTGGGCCGCGCTGACCTCGACGGCCTGGCTGTCGCGCTGCTGGGCCATCGCATTCAGGCGGGTTTCGTAAAGGGCCTGTTCGCGCCGGGCCTGGTCACGCAGGTTGCCCGCGCCGACCCCGTCCATCAGCAAGATCGCCGTGGCGATCATCGCCCAGGCCACCAGGGCCGCACTGCCACCGAAGGCGATCAACTGGGTCGAGGGGGAAAGTCGGATGAACCGGGTATTGCGGTCGGTTCGCAGGAACAAGCGTTGTTCCGGTAAATAGCGCTCTAGCGCCACGTCGATGCGGTGAAAAATTCGCGCCGTCAATGGTTTCGCCTCATCTGCCCAAGTGCATTCTGGTCAGACGCGCCGTGCCGGGGCGCCATCGCCCTCGTCCCTAGCCAGCAGTCTGCCCGATCGCAAGTTTTTTAACACTTGTTCCATAATTTCACCGGCTTGTCGCGTCTAAACCGGCGAGAACCCGCCGATTTTCGCGCGACGGTTGCGCGCGGGCACCGATTTTCGGGAATTTCAGCGGGCAGGCCGGGGCGCGATCACAGCGCGCGCAACGCCTCCAGCACTTCTTCGGCATGGCCGGGAACCTTGACGTTGGGCCAGATGCGGGCGATCCGTCCCGCGCCGTCGATCAGAAAGGTCGCACGCGCGATGCCCATGTAGGTTTTGCCGTACATCTGTTTCTCGACCCAGGTGCCATAGCTTTCGCAGACCGCGCCGTCGACATCCGACAACAGCGGCACCGACAGATCGTGTTTGCACCGGAATTTGCCATGCTTGGCCACGCTGTCGCGCGAGATGCCGAAGACATGGCCGCCCGCAGCGCGGAATTCGGCCAGCAAACCGCTGAAGGCGATGGCTTCCTTCGTGCAGCCGGGCGTGTCATCCTTGGGGTAGAAGTACAAAACCACGGGCGCGGGGCGCAGCGCCGAAAGGGTGATATCCGCGCCCGCATCCTGGGGCAGGGTAAAGTCGGGCGCTGTCTGGCCAATCTGGGGCATGGTCATGGTGTCGTGATCCTCGGGTTGGAATGGATGCGCATAAGGTGTAGCGCGACACCGCACGAGGGTAGAGGCCGGGCGCGGCCAGGCAAGCACAACATATCAGGGATCCGGGCAACCCCCGGCGCAGCAGCCGTCGAAATGAACCACCAACCGACCGAGCCAGAGTCACCCTTCCTGCCGGCGCACCGCCGGTTCGGGCTGTGGGTCTTGCTGAGCCTGGCGATGGTGGTGGGGCTGGCGGGGCTGGCGGGGCTGGTGTTGACCGGCCGCATGGTGGCGATGCCGGGTTGGGTCACCGCCCAGGTCGAATCGCGGCTGAACGCGCAACTGGCGCCGGTGGGGGTGCGGCTGGGCGGGCTGGACGTGATGTTTGCCCGCAATGGCGTGCCCCAGGTCCATCTCAGCGATATCGTGATCCTGGACGGGGCCGGGCGCGACGTGGCGCGCCTGCCCGAACTGAACGCGACGCTAGAGGGCCGGGCGCTGCTGGGCGGACAGATCGCGGTGCGGCAGGTCGCGCTGAGCGGCGCGCAGCTGACCCTGCGCCGGGCCCCGGGTGGGCAGTTCGACCTGGCCCTGGGCGACAGCGGCGCCCCGGTCACTGCCGCGGGCAGCCTGGCCGAGGTGCTGGACGAGATCGACCGCGCCTTTGCCACGCCGGCGCTGGCCTCGGTCCGGGGGCTCAGCGTCGAGGCGTTGCAACTGACCTATGAGGACGCCCGCGCGGGGCGCATCTGGACCGTGGAAAACGGCCTGCTGACGCTGGAGCAAAGCGCCCAGGACGTTGCCCTGCGGGCGTTCTTTTCATTGCGTGGCGAGGCCGAGCTGCCGGCAGAACTGGCGTTTTCCTTCATCTCGGTCAAGGGCACGCCCGAGGCGCGGTTCTCGGCCAACTTCTCTGACGTGACCTCTGCGGATGTGGCCAGCCAGTCCCCGGCGCTGGCCGCGCTGGCGCTGATTGATGCGCCGATTTCCGGGGCGATCCGCACCCAGGTCGATGCCATGGGGCTGTTGGGTCCGCTCAGCGCCGCGCTGGAGATCGGCGCAGGCGTGTTGCAGCCCGCCGGGGGCGCGCCGCCGATCCGCTTTGACGCGGGCAAATCCTATTTCACCTATGATCCCGGCACCGAGCGGATCCGCTTTGACCAGATCGCGCTGGACACTGCCGTGCTGCGCTTTTCGGCCGAGGGGCAGGCCTTTCTGGAGGGGATGGCCGGGGGCTGGCCCGAGGCGCTGATCGGCCAGTTGGCGTTCCGCGAGGTCGCGCTGGACCCCGAGGGTGTGTTCGAGCGCCCCGCGGCGTTCAACGGCGGCGCGCTGGACATCAAGGTGCAGCTCGATCCGCTGACCGCCACCATCGGCCAGGTGGTGCTGCTGGACGGCGATCAGGCCTATCGCGGCACCGGCCGCGTGCGCGCGCTGGCCCAGGGGTGGGACGTGGCGCTGGACGTGACGCTGGATGCGATCACCGATAAACGGCTGCTGGCGCTGTGGCCCGTCGGGTTGGCCCCAGGCACGCGAAAATGGTTTTCCGACAATGTGTTGGCGGGCGATCTTTATGACGTGCACGTCGCGTTGCGCCGGGCGGCGGAGGGGCCGGCGCGGATCACGCTCAGCCATGCGTTCCGCGAGGCCGACGTGCAGTTTCTAAAGACCATGCCGGCGGTGCAGGGCGGGCGCGGGTATTCCACGATCGAGAATGACGCCTATACCCTGGTGGTCGAGGAGGGCACGATCCCCGCCCCCGATGGCGGCCAGGTAGATGTCGCGGGCACGGTGATGCATGTGCCCGATGTCACGGCCAAACCGGCCTTTGCAGAGTTCACGCTGCGCGCAGTTGGCGACATTCCATCTGTTATGGCTTTGATTGATCTCAAACCGCTAACAATCCCCTCTGCTGCGGGGCTGGCCCCCGATGTGGCGGACGGTCGGGCCCAGATCGTGGCGCGCCTTGGGTTGGAGTTGCGCAAGGGGCTGGCGCCCGAGGATGTCTCCTATGCGGTCGAGGGGCATCTGCGCGATGTCCGCTCGGGCGCTCTGGTGCCGGGGCGGACCCTTGCGGCCAAGGATTTGACCCTGCGCGCCAGCCCCGCCGAGATCGCGATTTCCGGCGCGGCCAGCCTGGACGGGGTGCCGTTGCAAGGGGGCTGGCGGATGACTCCCGGCAGCGGTCCCAAGGGGCAAAGCCGCGTCGAGGGCACGATCGAGCTGTCGCAGCGCGCCAACGCGGCCTTTGGCATCGGCCTGCCCGAGGGCACCCTGTCGGGGGCCGCGCAGGGGGCATTCGGCGTGGACCTGGCCAAGGGAGAGGCGCCGCGATTCACCCTGCAATCGGACCTGAACCGGCTGGGGCTGCGCCTGGCGGGCTGGTCCAAGGCGCAAAACGCCACCGGCACCCTTGCGGTCGAGGGCACGTTGGGCGCGCCCGCCACGATCGAGCGGCTGGACCTGGCTGCGCCGGGTCTGAGGGCGACCGGCACCGTCAGCCTGCGCCCCGATGGCGGGCTGGAAAGCGCGCGGTTTTCGCAGGTGCAGTTGGGCGGATGGCTGGATGCGCCGGTGGTGCTGACCGGGCGGGGGGCGGGACGCATGCCCGCCGTGTCGATCCCCGGCGGCACTGTCGATCTGCGCGCCACGGCCCTGACCGGGGGCGGCGGCGGGCCGGGCGGGCTGGGCAACGGCGCGGCGGGGCTGGGCACCGTCGAGGTGGCGCTGGACCGGCTGCAGGTCAGCGACGGCATCGCCCTGAACGGCGTGCGTGGACGGATTTCGGGGCAGGGCGGGCTGAACGGCCAGTTGACCGCCACGGTCGAGGGCGGTGCGCCGCTGGTTGCCACGCTGGCGCCTGCGCCCAACGGCACCGCGATCCGCATCCGGGCCGAGGATGCCGCCGGGGTGCTGCGCGGCGCGGGGATCTTTCGGCGCGCGCGCGGCGGGGCTCTGGATCTCGTGCTGACCCCCGAGGCGGCGGCTGGGCATTACGACGGGCGGGTCCGGATCGACGATATCCGCGTAAAGGGCGTGCCCGCCCTGGCCAAACTGCTCAGCGCGATTTCGGTGGTCGGCATCCTGGAGCAGTTGGACGGTGACGGGCTGTTGTTCAGCGATGTCGACGCGCGCTTGCGCTTGACGCCCGGCGCGGTCGAGATCAGGAAGGCCAGCGCAATCGGCCCGTCGCTGGGGATCTCGCTGGCGGGGGTTTATGACACGCAAGCCAAGAGGATGGACATGCAAGGCGTGATCTCGCCGTTTTACCTGGTCAATTCCATCGGCTCGGTTCTGACGCGCAAGGGCGAGGGGCTGTTCGGGTTCAACTATCGGCTGGCCGGTGCGGTCGAGAACCCCGATGTGCGGGTCAACCCGCTGTCGATCCTGACGCCGGGGATGTTTCGCAATATCTTTCGCGGCCCCGCGCCGAAGGTGCCGCAATGAAGCTGTCGGATTTCGACTTTGACCTGCCCGAGGATCTGATCGCCACCCGCCCTGCGCAACCGCGCAGTGCCGCGCGGCTATTGGTGGCGCGCGGCGATGACATCACCGACGCACAGATGCGCGATCTGCCCGACGTGCTGAGCCCCGGCGACCGGCTGGTGCTGAACGACACGCGGGTGATCCCCGCCCGGCTGAACGGTATCCGGCGGCGCGACAGTGCCCAGGGCCCGGTCGAGGCGCGGGTCGAGATCACCCTGATGGCGCCGCTGCCCGGTGGTGGCTGGCGCGCCATGGCCAAACCCCTGCGCAAGCTCAAAGAGGGCGAGAGGGTGGTGTTTTCCGATACGCTGTGGGCGCAGGTCGTGGCGCGCGGCGCCGAGGATGTCAGCCTGGCCTTCAACCTGGAGGGGGAGGCGTTCGACGCCGCCCTGGCCCAGGCCGGAACGATGCCGCTGCCGCCCTATATCGCCGCGAAACGCCCCGCCGACGCGCGCGACCGCGAGGATTACCAGACCGTCTGGGCCGCCCGGCCCGGTGCGGTCGCGGCCCCCACGGCCTCGCTGCATTTCGATGCCGGTCTGCTGGCTGCGCTGGCCGCGCGCGGGGTTGCGTTCACCCATGTCACCCTGCATGTGGGGGCGGGCACGTTCCTGCCGGTCAAGGTCGACGACGTGTCGGACCACAAGATGCACGCCGAATGGGGCGAGGTCAGCCATGCCGCCGCCGACCAGATCAACGCCACCCGCGCGGCGGGGGGGCGGATCATCCCGGTGGGCACCACCGCGCTGCGCCTGATCGAGAGCGCCGCCGACGAGGCGGGTCAGCTGCACCCTTGGGTGGGCGAGACCGATATCTTTATCCGGCCCGGATACAGGTTTCGCATCACCGATGCGCTGATCACCAATTTCCATTTGCCGCGCTCGACCCTGCTGATGCTGGTTTCGGCGCTGATGGGGACGGACCGGGTGCGGCGCATCTATGCCCACGCGGTCGAGGCCGGATACCGTTTCTTTTCCTATGGCGACGGATCGGTGTTGATCCCCGAGCGGACAACCCGGCGCTGAATAGTCGCTTTGGGGCATTTGACCGCCCCGCGACCGGGCTAAACAAGGCGCAATTGCGCAAAAGGATAACGGACGTGTTTCAGGTATTGGCAAGCTCCTGGGCGTTGCTGCTGGGGATGTTGCTCTTGATGGTCGGGAACGGCCTTCAGGGCACGTTGCTGGGCATTCGCGGCGGGATCGAGGGGTTTTCCACCTTTGAGATGTCGATCGTGATGTCGGGCTATTTCGTGGGCTTCCTGGGCGGGTCGCGCCTGGCCCCCGAGATGATCCGCCGGGTTGGCCATATCCGGGTGTTCGCCGCGCTGGCCTCGCTGATCTCGGCGGTGCTGGTTCTGTATCCCGCGCTGGCCCATCCGGTGGCCTGGACGCTGGGCCGGGTGCTGATCGGGTTTTGTTTCTCGGGGGTCTATGTCACCGCCGAAAGCTGGCTGAACAACGCGGCCACCAACGAAACCCGGGGCCAGACACTCTCGCTCTACATGATCGTGCAGATGGCCGGCATCGTCAGTGCGCAGGGGCTGTTGCTGCTGGCTGATCCGGGTGGGTTCATCTTGTTCATCATCCCTTCGGTGCTGGTGTCGATCTCGTTCGCGCCGATCCTCTTGTCGGTCGCGCCGACGCCGGCCTTTGCCACCACCAAGCCGATGAAGCTGCGCGAGCTGATCCGCATCTCGCCCACCGGGGCGGTGGGGATGTTCCTGATGGGTGGCGTTTATTCGGCGCTCTTTGGGATGGCGGCGGTGTTTGGCACCGCGGCGGGGCTGAGCGTGCCGCAAATCTCGGGCTTTATCGCGGCGATCTATGTCGGGGGGTTGTTGCTGCAATATCCGATCGGCTGGTTGTCGGACCGGATGGACCGGCGCTCGCTGATCCTGGCGGCGGCGACGATCGGGGGGACGGCCTCGGCCACGGCGATGGTGGTCAGCGGCTCCTACCCGGCGATGCTGGTGGCCGCGGCGCTGATCGGGGGGATGTCGAACCCGCTTTATGCGCTGCTGATCGCCTATACCAACGACTACCTGGACCCCGAGGACATGGCCGCGGCGTCGGGCGGGTTGATGTTCATCAACGGGGTCGGGGCGATCCTGGGGCCGATCGTGACCGGCTGGATCATGGGGCTGATCGGGCCGCAGGGGTTCTTCCTGTTCGTTGCCATCCTGATGGGGACGCTGGCATCCTATGCAGCCTACCGGATGACCCAACGCCCCGCCGTGCCTGTCGACGAAACCGCGTCCTATGCGCCGGTTCTGCCCAGTGCCTCGCCGGTGGTGGTGGAACTGGCCCGCGAATTGGCCATCGACACCGCCCATGACGAAGAGCTTGCCCACGAGGCAGCGGCCACCGGGCAGGGCTGAACCGCTTGCACCGTCTGGCCATATCTGAAACGATCCGATCGACGCCGAACAGGGCCGCGCCGCTGAGGAGGACACAATGCAGCGCCAAGAAGAGATCATCGACTTCTGGGTGAATGAAGTCGGTCCCGCAGGTTGGTATTCCGGAAAACCCGAGCTGGACGCAGAGATCCTGGCCCGGTTCAAGGACGACTGGGAGGCCGCCCATGCCGGAAACCTGCATGACTGGCCCACCAATCCCAACGGGGCGCTGGCCTATCTGATCGTCACCGATCAGTTCGGGCGCAACATGTTCCGCGGCGACTGGCGCGCCTTTGCCACCGATGCGCTGGCCCGCGCCGCCGCGAAACAGGCGATCGAGCATAATTTCGACATGCGCGTTGCAGAACCCGAGCGGCAGTTCTTTTACCTGCCGTTGATGCATTCGGAATGCCTGATGGATCAGGACCGCTGCGTGCGGCTGTTGCTGACGCGGATGCCCGAAACCGGGGCCGAAAACCTGCTGCACGCCAAGGCCCACCGCGAGTTGATCCGGCGGTTTGGCCGTTTTCCGTTCCGCAACGATGCGCTGCATCGCGGATCGTCCGAGGCCGAGGTCGCCTTTATGGCCGAGGGGGGCTATGGCGCCTGCGTCGAGGAACTGCGCGCCTGAGCCGGGTGCGTGTGGCGCGGCGGGACCGTGGCCGCGCGGGATTTGCCTTAACCTGACAGGGGGGATGCGCCATGGCCGCGCAAGCATTCGACATGATCGTGATCGGCGCGGGGCCGGGGGGCTATGTCGCCGCCATCCGCGGTGCGCAGCTGGGCCTCAAGGTCTGCGTGGTCGAGCGTGAGAACCTGGGCGGCATCTGCCTGAACTGGGGCTGCATCCCGACCAAGGCGCTGCTGCGCTCGGCCGAGGTGTTCCACCTGATGCACCGCGCCGGTGAATTCGGACTGCGTGCCGAGGGGATCGGATTCGACCTGGCGGCGGTGATCAAACGCTCGCGCGGGGTGGCCAAGCAGTTGAACTCCGGTGTCGGGCACCTGCTGAAAAAGCACAAGGTGACCGTGGTCATGGGCACAGCCACCATTCCCGCCCCGGGCCAGGTGTCTGTCACCACTCAGAACGGCACCCAGGATCTGAGCGCAGCCAGCATCGTGTTGGCCACCGGCGCGCGGGCGCGCAAGCTGCCGGGGCTGGAACCGGACGGGGTGCGGGTCTGGGGCTATCGCCACGCGCTGGTCGCGCCGCATATGCCCAAAAAGCTGCTGGTTATCGGGTCGGGCGCGATCGGCATCGAATTTGCCAGCTTCTTCAATACGCTGGGGGCCGAAACGACGGTGGTCGAGGTGATGGACCGGATCCTGCCGGTCGAGGACGAAGAGATCGCCAGCTTTGCCAGGAAGCAGTTTCAAAAGCAGGGGATGACGATCCTGGAAAAGGCCACGGTCAAGCAGTTGGACCGCGCCGAGGACCGCGTGACCGCCCATGTCGAACAGGGCGGCAAGGTTCAGCAGATCGAGGTCGATACGGTGATTTCCGCCGTCGGCATCGTCGGCAATACCGAAGGGCTGGGCCTGGAGGATCTGGGTGTCACCGTTGAGCGCACCCATGTGGTGACCGATGAGTTCTGCCGCACCGGGGTCGAGGGACTTTATGCCATCGGCGACGTGGCGGGCGCGCCCTGGCTGGCGCACAAGGCCTCGCACGAGGGGGTGATGGTGGCCGAACTGATCGCCGGGGGCCATCCCCACCCGGTGCGCCCCGAGGCGATTGCCGGATGCACCTATTGCCACCCCCAGATCGCCAGCGTCGGATTGACCGAGGCCAAGGCCCGCGATGCGGGATACGAGGTCAAGGTTGGCCGCTTCCCCTTTGTCGGTAACGGCAAGGCGATCGCGCTGGGCGAGCCGGAGGGGATGGTGAAAACCGTGTTCGACGCGAAAACCGGCGCGCTGCTGGGCGCGCACATGGTCGGGGCCGAGGTGACCGAACTGATCCAGGGCTATGTCATCGCCCGCCAGTTGGAAACGACCGAGGCCGACCTGATGGAAACCGTGTTCCCGCACCCGACCCTGTCGGAGATGATGCACGAATCCGTGCTGGATGCCTGGGGCCGGGCGATCCATTTCTGAACCCGCGCGTCGCGGTCGATCGGGGCGGGGTTGCCGCGCAACGGGCCGCGCCGTGGCCACGGCCCAGATCGCGGCCCAGCCGCGCCGCGCGCCTAGCGGCCCAGCGCCTTCATCCCGCGGGTGATCCCCTCCAGGGTCATGGGCACCATGGCGTCGCCGAAAATCTCGCCGATCATCGCGATCGACTGGGTATAGGGCCAATGCGCCTGGGGGGTGGGGTTGATCCACAGGTTGTCGGGCCACTGGGCGCGGGCGCGTTCCAGCCACAGCCGACCGGGTTCGGCATTCCAGTGCTCGTTCGCGCCACCGGCAAAGGCGATCTCATAGGGCGACATGCTGGCATCGCCGACAAAGATGCATTTGTAATCAGGGCCATAGGTGTGGATCACATCCCAGGTGGGCGTGACCTGGTCCCAGCGGCGGGCATTGTCGCGCCAGACCCCCTCGTACAGGCAATTGTGAAAGTAGAAATGCTCCAGGTGCTTGAATTCGCTGCGCGCGGCCGAGAACAACTCTTCGACGACCTGCACATGGTCATCCATCGACCCGCCCACGTCGAGAAACAGCAACACCTTGACCGCGTTGTGCCGTTCGGGCCGGGTCTGCACGTCGAGGTAGCCATGATCGGCGGTGGCGCGGATCGTGGCGTCGAGGTCCAGTTCCTCATGCGCGCCGGCGCGCGCCCAGCGGCGCAACCGCTTGAGCGCGACCTTGATGTTGCGGCTGCCCAGTTCCACGCTGTCGTCGAGGTTGCGAAACTCGCGCCGGTCCCAGACCTTGACCGCGCGGCGGTGGCGTGACCGGTCCTGGCCGATCCGCACCCCCTCGGGGTTATAGCCCCAGGCCCCGAAGGGCGAGGTGCCCGCGGTGCCGATCCACTTGTTGCCGCCCTGGTGGCGGCCCTCTTGCTCCTTGAGCCGTTCCTTGAGCGTCTCGATCAGCTTGTCAAAGCCGCCCAGCGCCTCGATCTGGGCGCGTTCCTCGGGCGTCATGTGTTTTTCCGCCAGCTTGCGTAACCAGTCCTCGGGCAGGTTCAGCGCATCCAGAACCTCGCCGGGGGTGATGTCCTCAAGCCCCTGAAAACTGGCGGCAAAGGCCCGGTCGAACCGATCGAGCAGGCGCTCGTCCTTTACCAACGCGGTGCGGGCCAGGTAATAGAACCCCTCGGCGTCATAGGTCACCAGCCCGGCCTTCACCCCCTCCAGAAAGGCGAGGTATTCGCGCAGGGAAACCGGAATTCCGGCGTCGCGCAGGGTTTGAAAGAACGGCAGAAACATCGTGTCAGACCGGACCAGAGGGGCGGGGCAGCGCGGTCATGTCGGCCCACCGGGGCTGAGCGCCGCAATCTCGGCCAGCCGCGCGCGCACCTCGCGGTCGGGGCCAAAGCCATAGCGCGCCCAGCCCAGCGCGTCGGTGCGCACCGCGCGCGCCTCGGCGGGGCGATCCAGCGCCTCCAGCGCCTCGGCCTTGAGCATCAACATGGTCGCCAACAGCGCCGCGTTCTGCCCGCGCATCGCGTCGCCCAGCCCGGCATTGATCATCGCCAGCGCGGTGTCGGCCTGTCCGGCAGACAGCGCAAAGGCGGCCAGGTGCATCGTCACATGGGCACCCTGAACGCGGGTGTCGGGCTGGGCTGCGTAAATCTGCCCGGCCTCCAGGAACGCCGCCAGCGCGCTGTCGCCGTCACGCGCCAGCGACAGCCGCCCCAGCGCGAACAGGCTGAAGGCCAGGCGCGAATCCCCCCAGCCGCGGGCCCGCGCGATCGTCACCGCGCGTTCGGCGGCGGCGCGCCGGCTGCTGGCAGAGGTGCCCGGGCCCAGGGCGGTTTCCATCGCCTCGATCCAGTCGCGGCTGGTGGGGGGCGTGAACGATGGCCCGCCCAGGCCCTGACCGCGCGGGTTCAGCCGCGCCAGCACCCCCGGCAGCACCTGCGCGGCCTGATCGCGGGTCATGCCGTTGCGCAGTTCCGGGGCGTAATAGGTGCGCAGGATCAGCATGTCGAAGCCGGTCAGGACGGTGTGAAAATTGTCGTCGTTAAACACCGAATCGGGCAGCCGATAGAGATCGTTGAGCGGGCCCAGCGCCTGGGCCAGTTCCTCGTGCAGGCAATCGCGCACCTCTTGCGGGCTGACATCGCCGGGCAGAAAGATCGCCACTTTCTCGCGCCGGGGCAGGGTGGTCCAGTCCACCGTGCCGCTGCGCCGGGCGCGGCGGTATTCGTCCCAGCTGGACACCCGCGGGGCGACAAAACAGGCCGCCTGGGGCACCAACCGTTGCAGCCGCGCGCGCGGCAGCACCTCGATGGTGATCTGGGCCGGGCGATCGGCGTCGACGCGGCGGATGTCGATCCCCGCCTCGGTGCGCAGCCGCGCCAGCAATCGCGCCAGGTCCGGTCCCAGGCTGGCCGGGGCCGGGCCGGTCACGCGCACCGCCACGGGGGTCTCGAACCGGGTCATCGCGGGCAGCGGCCGGCCGCTTTCCATCTGGAACGCCAGGTCCAGGAAATCCTGGGCAATCGCGGTGTTGGATCGCCGGGGCGCCTCTGGGCGCATGGCGGGAAAGGTCTTCATCGGGGGCAGGCTGGCGGGGCCATTGGGCAGCCGCGAGGGCATCTCGGGCCCCGGTCCCGTCCCGACGCAGCCCGCCAACGTCAGCAGCACGACACCGCAGAGGGCCACGCGGCGCATCCCCTTAGCCCCGCACATATTTCACAAAGGGCGTCACCTGCCCGATCCGATCGTAAAGCGTGCGCGCGGTGGTGTTGAAATCCTGGGTCAGCCAATAGACCGAGGGCATCCCGGCCGCGTCGGCGGCGGCATAGACGGCCTCGATCAGCTTGCGGCCGACCCCCATGCCGCGCGCGGCGGGATCGGCATAGAGGTCTTGCAGATAGCACACCCCCTCGGGGCGCCAGCAGTGCCGGTGATAAAGAAAATGCACCAGCCCCACGGGCCGCCCGTCCAGATCGGCGATGCGCGCGTTCATCTCCGGCAGCTCGGGGTCCAGCAGGCGGGCAAAGGTCGTCTGATAGGTGCCCTGCGGCAGCCGGGTTTCATAAAACTCCAGATAGCCGGTCCACAGCCTGCGCCATTCGGCGCGGTCCTCTGGGCGAAGGGGGCGAATGATCAGCTCTGCCAAGGGGCGGTCCTTTGCACGATACCCGGCACGGCGGCACGCCGGAGGTTCAGTTTGGGTAAGCCCGCGCCGCGGCACAAGCCCCAAGAGAGGCGCGCCCCTATCCGCGCCGCGCCATGAAGGCCAGCCGTTCGAACAGCTGCACGTCCTGTTCGTTTTTCAGCAGCGCGCCGTGCAGCCGGGGCAGGGCGCTCTTGCCCTCGCGGCGCAGATCCTCGGGCGACAGATCCTCGGCCAGCAACAGTTTCAGCCAGTCCAGCACCTCCGAGGTCGAGGGGCGTTTCTTCAGCCCGTCCATCTCGCGGATCTCGTAGAACCGGGTCAGCGCGGCGTGCAGCAACTCTTGTTTGATGCCGGGATGGTGGACATCGACGATTCGTTTCATCGTCTCCATGTCGGGAAACCGGATGTAGTGAAAGAAACAGCGCCGCAGAAACGCGTCGGGCAGTTCCTTTTCGTTGTTCGAGGTGATGATGACCACGGGGCGGATCGCGGCGCGCACGGTTTGCCCCGTCTCGTAGACGTGAAACTCCATCCGGTCGAGTTCCTGCAGCAGGTCGTTGGGAAACTCGATGTCCGCCTTGTCGATTTCGTCGATCAGCAACACAACCTTTTGCGGGGCCTCGAATGCCTGCCACAGCTTGCCCTTGCGAATGTAATTGGCCACGTCATGGACCCGCGCATCGCCCAGCTGGCTGTCGCGCAAACGGCTGACGGCGTCATATTCATATAGGCCCTGCTGGGCGCGGGTGGTGGATTTGATATGCCACTCGATCAGGTCCATCCCCAGGCTCTGGGCGACCTGTCGGGCCAGCTCGGTCTTGCCGGTGCCCGGCTCGCCCTTGACCAGCAGCGGGCGTTGCAGGGTCACGGCGGCATTGACGGCCACGCTCAGATCCTCGGCGGCGACATAGCTCTCGGTCGAGGTGAACTGCATGGGCCGGGCCCCCTTGATGGCGTATAAACCAGGGGGCGACGATAGCGCCTCTTCACAAAGCTTCAAGCGGCATATATTGCGCCACTAGCCTAGTGACACGCTGCGACGATTGGGCTAAACGCACCCGCAGAAGCGCCGGGGAGGTTTTGATGACGGAGTTTTCACCCGGCCAGCAACAGGGAGCAGGGATGAAAGCCGAAGTTTTCCTACCCGATGATTATCGCCCGGCTGAAGATGAACCGTTCATGAACGCGCGGCAGCTCGAATATTTCCGCCGCAAACTGACTGCCTGGAAGAACGATATTCTGAATGAAAACCGGGAGACCATCGAAGGTCTTCAGGACAGCAGCCGCAACATTCCCGATGTGGCCGACCGCGCCAGCGAGGAAACCGATCGCGCGCTGGAACTGCGCACCCGCGATCGTCAGCGCAAGGTCGTGTCGAAAATCGACGCCGCCCTGCGCCGGATCGAGACTGGCGACTATGGCTATTGCGAGGAAACCGGCGAGCCGATCTCGTTGAAGCGGTTGGACGCGCGCCCGATCGCGACGCTCAGCCTTGAGGCCCAGGAACGCCACGAGCGCCGCGAAAAGGTGCATCGCGACGACTGAGGCAGGGGATGGGGTAACGGGTATGGCGCTGACCGGACGCAAGATCACCGTTCTGGGGGCTGGCATTGCCGGCCTTGCCGTTGCGACCGCGCTGGCGCGGCGCGGTGCCGAAGTGGCGGTTCTGGAACGTGCCGACGCCATCCGCGAGGTCGGCGCAGGCCTGCAAATCAGCCCCAACGGCGTTGCCGTGCTGAACGCACTCGGCGTGGGCGATGCGCTGGCCCAGGCCGGGGTGCGCGGCCGCGAGGTGGTGCTGCGCGATTTCCGCGAAGGGGCCGAGGTGCTGCGGCTGGATCTGTCCAGCGGCGCGGGCGATTATTACTTTATCCACCGCGCTGATCTGGTGCAGTTGCTGGCCGACGGCGCGCGCGCCGCGGGCGTGCAGATCCGGCTGTTGCATGACATTACCGGCCTGGCGCTGGACGCTGATCGCGCCCATCTGACCACCGCCCAGGGCGCCCATCTGGCCGCCGACCTGGTGATCGGGGCGGATGGGTTGCATTCGGTCGTGCGCGGGGTGCTGAACGGGCCTGCGCGGCCGTCCTTTACCGGCCAGGTCGCCTGGCGCGCGCTGGTGCCCGCCAAGGGGCCTGTCGCGCCGGTGGCCCATGTTCACATGGGGCCGGGGCGTCATCTGGTGCATTACCCGCTGCGTGGCGGCGAGGTGATCAACATCGTCGCCGTCGAGGAACGCCGCGAATGGGTCGATGAGGGGTGGAATCACGACGACGACCCCGACAACCTGCGCGCGGCCTTTGCCGGGTTCGGCGCCGAGGTCCCCGAGCTGCTCAGCCGGGTCGAGCGGGTCAATCTGTGGGGCCTTTTCCGCCACCCCGTCGCCCCGGTCTGGCACCAGGGCCCGGCGGCGATCCTGGGTGACGCGGCCCATCCCACGCTGCCCTTCCTGGCCCAGGGCGCGAACATGGCGCTGGAGGATGCCTGGGTGCTGGCCGCATGCCTGGCCGGGCACGAGGGGCATGAGGCCGCCTTTGCCGCCTATCAGGCCGAACGCCGCCCGCGCACCATGAAGATCGTCGAGGCCGCAACCCGGAACGCGCGCAACTATCACCTGCGCTTTGGCCCGCTGCGCATGGCCGCCCATGCGGCGCTGCGGATCGGCGGCGCCCTGGCGCCGGGCGGGGCGTTGAAACGGTTCGACTGGGTCTATGCCCATGATGTCGCCGCGCGCCATCCGCTGATCGCGGCCCCGATGCCCTGAGCGGGCGGCCGCGCGCGGCTCAGGCGTCCAGCGTCACCCAGACCGGCACGTGGTCCGAGGGTTTTTCGCCGCCGCGCACCTCTGCCTCGATCCGGCAATCGGTCATCAGATCGGCGGCCTGCGGCGTCATCAGCACATGATCGATGCGGATACCGTCATTGCGGTTCCACGCGCCGGCCTGGTAATCCCAGAAACTGTAATGCCCCGGACCCTGCACGCGGGCGCGGAACGCCTCGGTAAAGCCCAGGTTGAGCACCCGCCGGAACGCCGCGCGCGATTGCGGCAGCGCCAGCGCGTCCTTGGCCCAGGCGGCCGGCCGGGCGGCGTCCTCGTCCTGGGGGATGACGTTGTAATCGCCCGCCATCAGCGCCGGTTCCTCGGCTGCCAACAGGTCGCGCGCGCGCGCCTCCAGCCGCGCCATCCAGGCCAGTTTATAGTCATATTTCGGTCCCGGCGCAGGGTTGCCATTGGGCAGGTAAAGCCCGCACACCCGCACCGCGCGGGTGCCGATCACGGTGGCCTCTATCCAGCGGGCCTGTTCGTCCTGCGGGTCGCCGGGCAGGCCGCGCACCACGTCCTCCAGCGGCAGGCGCGACAGGATCGCCACGCCGTTGAACCCCTTTTGGCCATGGGTTTCAACGCGGTAGCCCATATCCTCGAACACCTCGCGGGGGAAGGTTTCGTCCAGCGACTTGATCTCTTGCAGCAGCGCGACATCGGGCCGGGCGGCGGTCAGCCAGTCGGTCAGCGCGCCGATCCGGGCCTTGACCCCGTTGATGTTGAAGGTGGCGATTTGCATGGTGCGGCGGCCCTTGTTCCTGCGTTGGTTGAAATATCCCCGCCGGGGGCGCGAAAGTCCATGCCGCGACCGACAGCTTAGGCGCCCGGCTGGAAAATATTTGCCGTGGATGGCGCACAAGGCCCCCCCGCCGCATCCAGCCACAGCGCATCCAGAGCGCGCAACCGGGCTGGATCAAACCGGTCGGGGTCGTTCCAGCCCCGCCCGCTGGGCGCGCCGTAGCCCAGTTCGGCCTCGCGCGCCAGCGCACGGGCGGCGCGGGCGGGATCGAACCGCGCGGGGCGCGTGGGCAGGGTGCGCGACGTGGCGCGGGGAAACACCAACCGGCTTGGGCCGCTGGACAGGTTGACCATGGCAGTGCCCTGGGCCGCGGCCTGCACCATCAGGCGGGCCGATTTGGCCTCTAGCGATTGCAGCGTGATGTCCGCGCGCAGCGGATCGGCACGGCCCTGACCGTAGAAATGGCTGGGCCCGGTGGCCGGATAGACCATGTCGCAGCCCAACACCGCGACCACCTTGGGGCGGTACCGGGCCAGCACCCAATAGGCCGCGGTCAGGGCCATGGTGGCCCCGCAATAGACCACGCCGCCAAAGGCGTTCATCGCGGGCACGAAGGCGGTCTCGTCGATCAGCGCCTGGTGGGGGGCGGGCGCAGGGGGCATGCGCGCGGCCGGAAAGTCATGGGGGTAAACCAGCGCGTCCCAGTCGGGCCGAACCGCCCAGGCGTTGTTGATCGCAACGATCACGTCAAACGGTGCACGCGGCCAGTCGCGACAGGCGACAACCCCGGGCCCCGATCCCAGCAAGAGCAGTTTGGTCATCGCGTCATGTCCTGTGTCGGGCGGTTTGGGGCAAGATTAGCCCGGCATGGCGCCTTGGCCAGCGCCGCGTGTGGCAATCGCCGTGCCGGCCGCCCAGCCTGACGACCAGGCCCACTGGAAATTGAACCCGCCCAGCCATCCGGTGACATCCACCGCCTCGCCGATGGCATAAAGGCCCGGCACCAGCCGGCTTTCCATGCTGCGCGCGTCGAGGTCGTCGGTGGCGATGCCGCCCAGGGTGACCTCGGCGGTGCGATACCCCTCGGTGCCCGAGGGCGTCAGCCGCCAGTCGGTCAGCGCGGCGGCCAGCCCCGCCAGCCGCGTGTCGGACAGATCGGCCATGTTGCAACTCAACCCCGCGCGTGCGGCCACATGCGCGGCCAACCGCGCGGGCAGCAGCTTGGCCAGCGCACCCGCGACCCCCTTGCGGCCCATCCCGGCGCGCAGATCGCGCAGGACCGCCCCTGCGTCGCTGCCCGGCAGCAGGTCGATCGCGATTTCCTGTCCCTCGCGCCAATAGGAAGAGATTTGCAGGATCGCCGGCCCTGAAAGGCCCCGGTGCGTGACCAGCAGCGCCTCGTCGAAACTGACGCCGCCGGTGCCGTCGCCGCCGGTGCTGACGCGCGCGGGGGTGGCCAGCCCGGCCAGGGGCGCGATCCCCTCCAGCGGGCTGCCCGACAGGGTCAGCGGCACCAGCGCGGGGCGGGTGTCGGTGATGCGGTGGCCGAATTGGCGCGCGACCATGTGGGCGAAATCGCTGGCACCCATCTTGGGGATCGACTTGCCACCCGTGGCCAGCACCAGGGTTTCGCTTTTCACCCGCTCGCCGGTGGACAGGGTCAGGGCAAAGCCCGCGGGGGTTTTTTCCACATCCGTGGCAGCGGTTTGCAGCCGCAGATCGGCCCCTGCGCGGCGCATCTCCGCGACCAGCATGGCCACGATTTCGCGCGCCGAGCCGTCGCAGAAAAGCTGTCCCAGGGTCTTTTCATGCCAGGCGATGCCGTGGCGGGCGACCAGATCCAGGAAATCCCACTGGGTATAGCGGGCCAGGGCGGATTTGGCGAAATGGGGGTTTTCCGACAGGAAATTGCCGGGGCCCGCGTGCAGGTTGGTGAAATTGCACCGCCCCCCGCCCGAGATGCGGATCTTTTCCCCCGGGGCGCGGGCATGGTCCAGCACCAGCACACGCCCGCCGCGCGCGGCCGCATGGGCGGCGCACATCATGCCCGCGGCGCCAGCGCCCAGGATCACACAGGTGTAAGACTGGCTCATGGCCGGGGAATGGACCGGGCGGGGGGCGCTGTCCAGACCCGATCAGCGGGCCCGGCGCACAAGCTTGCGGCCGGTGACCATCGGGCGGACCAGGTTTTCGCGCTTCCACTTGTTGTAAAAACCGATGGCGGCGACATGCAGCACCACAATGCCCAGAACCACCCAGGACAACGTGTCATGCAGCGACAGCGCCGCCAGCGAGGTGGCCGCGCTGACATAGCCGGCCAGGGGGCCGACATTGACGTAATCCTCGGGGTCGGCAAACAGACCGGTGGCGGCATGGACCGCCAGAAGGCCCAGGATGATAAACACGAACAGACCGCCCAGCGGGTTATGCCCGCGCCAATAGGACGGGCTGCGCGAAAACATCCCGAAGACATATTTCAGGATCGCCCACGGCCCGTAGGCAAAATTCGAAAATCGCGCGTGTTCGGGACCGACAAAGCCCCAGATCACGCGAAAGCCGAGAAGCCCGAGCACCGCGTAGCCGAAATAGAAATGCAACGTCATCACGTCGGGGCCGAACTTGCCCAGCCCCCAGGCGCCGACGACCGCAATCGTCAGTGCCCAGTGAAAGAGCCGCAGCGCGGGATCCCAGACGCGGATGGTTTCCAGATCGGATTTTTCGGTGCTCGGGCCATCATTCATGGATCAGAAATCCTTGGCGCGGAAGTCGTCATGGCAGCTCTTGCAGGTGCCGCCAAGCGTTTGCACGGCCTTGCCGAGATCGGCCTTGTCCATGCCGGCGACCTCGTTCAGGGCCTCGACGGCCTTGACGAAGGCCATGCCTTTTTCCTGCACGCCAGCGCCGTTTTCCCAGATCGCGGGCAGGGCGCGGGTCTTGCCGGGCATGTCCGCATTCGAGGTGCCGGGCGCATAGAGGTGACCCATGTTGTACTTGGTCAGCAGCAGCATGTTGTCGGCATAGCTCTGTGCGGCGGCGCCTTCGTACTCGGTCTCGCCTTTGACCATGGAGACCAGCGCGCCCATGTTGGCGCCCAGCAGGTCGTAAAAGCCACGGCGGGCCTCGACGACGCCCTCCAGGTCGGCGGCAAAGCTGGCGGCGGGCAGGGTGGCCAGGGCGGCAGTCAGAAGAAGAACCTTGCGCATGTAATGCTCCTTAAGGTTGGGAAATGGGTTCGCGTGTCGATACCACGCGACCGTGATACGGTCACGTCACAGTTTTCAGTCGCCGGTTTCACGATTTCGTGCCATGGGGCGATCAGTCGCAAACGGCAGGTTTTTGCCATCGAATCGGGCAAATGGCAAAGAGTCGCGCAGCGCGGTGGCTAGACCGAAAAGGACGTGCCGCAGCCGCATGAACTGGTGGCGTTGGGGTTTTCGATGGTGAACCGCGCACCGATCAGCTCTTCGGTGAAATCTATCGTGGCATTGGCCAGAAACGGCAACGAAACGGCGTCGACCACGACCTTTTCGCCGGCCCCCTCCAGCACCAGGTCGCCCTCGGCCACCTCATCGAGGGTGATTTCGTATTGAAAGCCGGAGCAGCCGCCGCCCTCGACCGCGACGCGCAGGGCCTTTCCCTGGGCTGCTGCGCCGATCTCGGTCAGGCGGGCAAAGGTGCGCCCGGTCACATGTGGCGGAACGGTAAGCTCCATTTTCCTGCGTTTCCCCGTGTCAATTTCCCTGCTCTTCAATATATGGACCTGACGCACAGGAACAAGCGATGAGGCAGCCCATGCTGGCCCCCTATGCCTGCGATCCCGCGCACAGCCGCGGACGGCGCGTGCCCGAAGAGGAAAGCGCGTTCCGTTCGTGCTTTCAACGTGACCGCGACCGGATCATCCATTCGTCGGCCTTTCGGCGTCTGATGCACAAGACGCAGGTCTTCGTGGTGCATGAGGGCGACAGTTTTCGCACCCGGCTGACCCATTCGATCGAGGTGGCGCAGGTCGCGCGCACCATCGCCGGGGCGCTGGGTCTGAACGGCGAGCTGACCGAGGCCGTGGCCCTGGCCCACGATCTGGGCCACACGCCCTTTGGCCACACCGGAGAGGACGCGCTGGCCGCGCTGATGGCGCCCTATGGCGGGTTCGATCACAACGCCCAGGCGATCCGCATCGTCACCCGGCTGGAGCGTCACTATGCGGGCTTTGACGGGCTGAACCTGACCTGGGAGGCGCTGGAAGGTATCGCCAAGCATAACGGCCCGGTTACCGGCCCGCTGCCCTATGCGTTGGCCGAGTATGACGCGCTGCACGATCTGGAACTGTCCACCCATGCCAGCGCCGAGGCGCAGGTCGCTGCCCTGGCCGATGACATCGCCTATAACAATCACGACCTGCATGACGGGCTGCGCGCGGGATTGTTCGAGGAAGACGAGATCGCGGCACTGCCGATCATCGGCGCCTGCTATGCCCAGGTCGATGCCGAATGGCCGGGGCTGGACCCGCGCCGGCGCCGTCACGAGGCGCTGCGCCGGGTTTTCGGGGTGATGGTGTCGGATGTGATCGACCGCGCGCGCGCCCTTCTGGCCGAGGCCGCGCCGCAGAATGCGGATGCGGTGCGCATGCTGGGCCGGCCGGTGATCCGCTTTTCCGACCCGCTTTGGGCGGATCTCAAGCAGATCCGCGCCTTCCTGTTCCGGCGGATGTATCGCGCGCCCTCGGTCATGGCGGTGCGGGCCGAGGTGACAAAGGTGGTCGAGGATCTGTTCCCGCTTTACCTGGGCGATCCTGCGCTCTTGCCCGAGAAATGGCGCGCCGATGTTGCCGCCGCGCGCGACCAGACCGCGCTGGCGCGGATCGTGGCCGACTATATCGCCGGGATGACCGACCGCTTTGCCATGCAGGAACACGCGCGCCTGCTGGGCGGGGCGGCGTGATGGCCGGGGCAGGGCACGGGCGTTGACCCCGCGCCGCGTCGTGATAAACCCCGCGACAAGCCGAAAGGGATAGCGATGAACCTGTTTACCGACCTGCGCGCGCTCGTGATCGACAGCCTTGAGGCGATGGCCGCCGAGGGGCTGCTGCCCCGGGGGCTGGACCACGCCAATGTCGCGGTGGAACCGCCCCGCGACGCGGCCCATGGCGACATGGCCACCAATGCCGCGATGGTGCTGGCAAAACCCGCCGGTCTGAAACCGCGCGACATCGCCGAGGCGCTGGCCGCCCGCCTGACCGCCGATCCGCGCATCGCGCTGGCCGAGGTGGCCGGGCCGGGCTTTCTCAACCTGCGGCTGGCACCCGGGGTCTGGCAGGGGCTGATCGGGGCGGTGCTGAGCCAGGGCACGGCCTTTGGCCGCTCGGACATGGGGCAGGGGCAAAAGGTCAATGTCGAATACGTGTCCGCTAACCCCACCGGCCCGCTGCATGTGGGCCACACCCGCGGCGCGGTGTTCGGCGATGCGCTGGCCAGCCTGCTGGATTATTCCGGCCACGCGGTGACGCGCGAATACTATATCAACGATGGCGGCGCGCAGGTCGATGTGTTGGCCCGCTCGGTCTATCTGCGCTACCTCGAGGCGCACGGCCAGGCCGTCAGCTTTGAGGATGGCACCTATCCCGGCGACTATCTGATCGAGGTCGGCGAGGCGCTGGCCGCCGAGGTCGGCACCGCCTATGTCGACCAGCCCGAGGATGTCTGGCTGGCCGAAATCCGCGCCTTTGCCACCGAAAGGATGATGGATCTGATCCGCGCCGACCTGGCCGCGCTGGGCGTTCGGATGGACGTGTTCTTTTCCGAGAAATCGCTTTACGGCACCGGCCGGATCGAGGCGGCGATCGACGCGCTGCGCGCCAAGGGGCTGATCTATCGCGGCACGCTGGAGCCGCCCAAGGGCAAGACCCCCGACGATTGGGAACCGCGCGAGCAGACGCTGTTCAAATCCACCGACCACGGCGACGACGTGGATCGGCCGATCATGAAATCCGATGGCGCCTGGACCTATTTCGCCCCCGACATCGCCTATCACTAT
Organism: Paracoccaceae bacterium; assembly: GCA_016938875.1. Lineage (GTDB taxonomy): Bacteria > Pseudomonadota > Alphaproteobacteria > Rhodobacterales > Rhodobacteraceae > Rhodovulum. Next base: position 61,191 of record JAFGTV010000008.1, on the reverse strand, counting down.
GACAAGATCGAGCGCGGGTTCGACGCGCTGATCGACGTGTTCGGCGCCGATCACGGCGGCTATGTCAAACGGATGAAGGCCGCGGTTTCGGCGTTGTCGGACGGGCGCGTGCCGCTGGACATCAAGCTGACCCAACTGGTCAAGCTGACCAAGAACGGCCAACCCTTCAAGATGAGCAAACGCGCGGGCACCTTCGTGACGCTGCGCGATGTGGTCGACCAGGTCGGGGCGGACGTCACCCGCTTTGTGATGCTGACGCGCAAGAACGACGCGCCGCTGGATTTCGATTTCGACAAGGTGCTGGAACAGTCCAAGGACAACCCGGTTTTCTATGTCCAATACGCCCATGCCCGGATCCGGTCGGTGCTGCGCAAGGCCGCCGAGGCGGGGATCGCGGCGGATGACGCCGTGCTGGCGGGCGCGGACCTGACCAAGCTCGACCACGAGGCCGAACTGGCGGTGGCCAAAAAGCTGGCCGAATGGCCGCGCCTGGTCGAGATCGCCGCGCGCACCCACGAGCCGCACCGCGTGGCGTTCTACCTTTATGAACTGGCCTCTGATTTCCACGCGCTGTGGAACCGCGGCAACGAGGTGGCGGGCCTGCGCTTCTTGCAAGAGGGCGATGTGGCCACAAGCCAGGCTAAAATCGCGCTGGCCCGTGCCGTTGCCGTTGTTATTTCTGCCGGTCTTGGTATTCTTGGCGTCACCCCGGTCGAGGAAATGCGCTGAGCAAACAAGCGCAAACCGTCGGGGCGAAGGCAGGCAAGAAACACCCGGATGGCACACATGCCGCCGGGAGACGAGGCGGTTATGGCAGATATTGAGTTCGACGACTTCGACGCGGGCGCCGATCCCCGCGCGGTGCCCATGGTGGCGACCCTGACCAGTTGGGCCGGGGGCGCGGTTTCGCTGGCGCTGGTGGCGGGGCTGGTGGTGTGGGGCTATCAGATCATGGTGCGCGACGTGACCGGCGTGCCGGTTGTGCGCGCGTTGGACGGGCCGATGCGCGTGGCCCCCGACGATCCCGGCGGAACCCAGGCCGAACACCAGGGGCTTGCGGTCAACCGCGTTGCCGCCCTGGGTGACGCCGCGCCGCCCGCCGACACTCTGCGCCTGGCGCCCCGTCCGGTTTCGCTGATCGCCGAGGACCAGCCGCGCGCCGCGTTGCGCCCGACCCGCCGGGCCGAGCTGCGCGCCCTGCCCACGCCCGACCCGATCACCGCCCCCGCAGCGCTGGCCGGCGATGCGGCGCAGGCTGCGATTGATCCGGCCCTGGATGCCGCCGCCGCCGATCCCGCGACCGCTGATGACGTTCTTGCCGCGCTGTCCGAGGCCGACGCGGATCTCGGCGCGCTCGACACGGCCACCGCGCCGCGCGATCTGCCCGCCGGGGCGCTGGCCCACTCGCCCCGCCCGTTGCCGCGCCCGGACGAGGATCTGGCCGCCCGCGCCGCCATCGCCTCGGCCAGTGCCGCGCTCAGCCCCGTGCCGCTCGGGGATCTCGACCCCGCGCAGATCATCGCCGGCACCGCGCTGGTACAACTGGGGGCCTTTGACGACACCGATCAGGCCCACGCGGCCTGGGATGGCCTGTCCTCGCGGGGCCGGTTTGCCGAGTTCTTTGACCAAAAGGCGCGGGTTGTGCAGCAGGCCGAAAGCGGCGGGCGGGTATTCTATCGCCTGCGCGCGGCAGGCTTTGACGATATCGCCGATGCGCGCCGGTTCTGCGCCGCCCTGCTGGCCGAAGGGGCCGATTGCATCCCCGTGGTGGCCCGTTGACGGGCGGGGCGGGGGCGTGCCTTCTGGGCTGCGCAGGCCCCGTCCTGAGCGAGGCAGAGCGACGGTTTTTCGCCGATGCCCGCCCCTTGGGCTTTATCCTGTTCGCGCGCAATATCCAGACACCCGACCAGCTGCGGGCCCTGACGGGTGCGTTGCGCGCCACGGTGGGCTTTGACGCGCCGATCCTGATCGACCAGGAGGGCGGGCGGGTTCAGCGTCTGGGCCCGCCGCACTGGCGGCAATGGGATCCTGCGCTGGACCGGATCACGGCCCTGGGGCCCGAACATGCGCCGCGCTATATGTACCTGCGCGCCCGGCTGATCGCGGCGGACCTGGCCGCGCTGGGGATCGACACCAACTGTGCGCCGCTGGCCGACCTGGCGCGGCCCGAAACCCACCCGATCCTGAAAAACCGATGCTATGGTTTTACCCCCGAGGCGGTGATCGCCGCCGCCCGCGCCACCGCCCAGGGGCTGCTGGAGGGCGGGGTGCTGCCGGTGCTGAAACACATCCCCGGCCATGGCCGCGCCACCGTCGACAGCCACCTTGGCCTGCCCCGTGTCACCGCTCCGCGCGCCGTGCTGGAGGCCGAGGATTTCGCCCCGTTCCGCGCGCTGGCCGATCTGCCGATGGCGATGACGGCCCATATCGTTTTCGATGCCATCGACGCGCAGGCGCCGATCACCACCTCGCCCGCCGGGATCGCGCTGATCCGGCAGGATCTGGGCTTTGACGGGTTGTTGATGTCCGACGATATCTCGATGCAGGCGCTGACGGGGTCGATCGGTGCACGATGTGTCGCCAGCCTTGCGGCGGGCTGCGATGTGGTCTTGCATTGCAACGGCGATCTGTCCGAGATGGAAGAGGTCGCATCCCATAGCGGCGCGCTGAGCGTCGAGGCCGCGGCCCGGGCCGCCCGTGCGCTGGCGCTGCGCCAGCCGCCCGCGCCCAGCGATGGCGCGGCCCTGACGGCCGAGCTGGAGGCGATGCTGAGAGAGACCCGCGATGGCTGAGACAGAGCCCGACGATTTCTTTGCCGAGGGGCCCGCCCGCGACGATCCCGTTGCCGCGCGCCGGGCCGCCGAGGCGCTGATCGTCGATGTCGAGGGGTTCGAGGGCCCGCTGGACATGCTGTTGACCCTGTCGCGCACCCAAAAGGTCGATCTGCGCAAGATCTCGGTGCTGCACCTGGCCCAGCAATACCTGGCCTTTATCGAACGCGCGACGGCGCTGCGCATTGAGTTGGCCGCCGATTACCTGGTGATGGCCGCCTGGCTGGCCTTTCTCAAATCGCGCCTGCTGTTGCCCCCCGAACCCGGCGACGAGGGCCCCTCGGGCGAGGAACTGGCCGCGCATCTGGCGTTCCAGCTCGAACGGCTTGAGGCCATGCGCCAGGCTGCGGCGCAACTGATGGCGCGCGATCAGCGGGGGCGCGATTTCTTTGCCCGCGGCATCCCCGAGGATGTCACCCGGGTGCGGCGCGTGCGCTATACCGCCACGCTGTTGGACCTGATGCAGGGCTATGCGCGGATCCGCACCCGCGACGATTTCCGCCCCTATGTGCTGGACCGCGATGCGATCTACACCATGGAAGAGGCGCTGGAACGGATGCGCGGGATGATCGGCTATGCGGGCGACTGGGTCGCGCTGTCCACCTGGCTGCCCGAGGGGTGGGAGCTGGACCCCGCCCGGCGCCGGTCTGCCACCGCCGCGCATTTCGCCGCCACGCTGGAACTGGTCAAGCAAGGCGCGCTGGAACTGCGCCAGGGCGAAAGCTTTGCGCCGATCCAGATCCGCAGGAAAGGGGGATAGGCAATGCCCGCCGATGACCGCACCGAACGCGAAGAAAGCCTGTTCGAGGCCCCCCCCCTGGCCGAGCAGGAACGCATGGTCGAGGCGATCCTGTTCGCCAGCGCCGAGCCTGTGCGCGTGGCCGAGTTGAACGCGCGCATGCCCCACGGCTGTGACGCCGCCGAGGCGCTGGCGCTGCTGCGCCGCCGCTATCAGGGGCGCGGGGTGCAGGTGGTCAAGGTGGGCGAGGCCTGGGTTTTGCGCACGGCACCCGACCTGGGCTTTCTGATGCAAAAGGAAACCGTCGAGACCCGCAAGCTGTCGCGCGCCGCGATCGAGACGCTGGCCATCGTGGCCTACCATCAACCCGTCACCCGCGCCGAAATCGAAGAGATCCGCGGCGTGTCGGTCAGCCGCGGCACGGTGGACCAGTTGCTGGAACTGGAATGGATCCGCTTTGGCCGCCGGCGCATGACGCCGGGCCGCCCGGTGACCTATGTCGTGACCGAGACGTTCCTGGATCACTTTGGCCTGGAAAGCGCGCGCGACCTGCCCGGCCTGAAAGAGCTGCGCGCGGCGGGGCTGTTGGACAGCCGGCCGCTGCCCGGCGCGCCGAGTGAGGACGACGAGGCGGGCGAGGATGGCCAAAGCGATATGTTCGAGGACGAAAGCTGAGCCGCGACCCAAAGGGAGAGATGCGATGAATGCCAACGGACTGATCAACATGGCGGTGCGCATCGTGATGCGCAAGCTGATGAACAAGGGCGTGGATGCCGGGATCGACCTGGCAAGCCGCCGGGGGCAGGGGGCGCAACACCCCGATGCCCCGCCCGATCCCAAGCTGCAGGCCCGCACGCGCGAAACCCGCAAACGCGCGCAGCAGGCGATGAAGATTGCCCGGCGCATGGGGCGGTTCTGACCCCTGATCCTGCGCGGGCGGCCCCGCCTCCCTTCGGGGCCGCCCGCATCTTTCGGCGCGGTGGTTACTCGACCGGCAAGGTGCTGACATATCGCAGCACGTCGATTGCCACCTCCGGGCCGAAGGCCTGCAAGTTGGCCATGTCCACACCCGTGTGAGAGTGCAGGATCTTGTTCAACACCTCGTCGGGCACCGTGGTCGCCTCGGTCCCGATAAAGGCGTTCTCGCCCGGGCCGCCCCAGTTCAGCCGCCGCCCGTCGAACCCATGGCAGGCCGCGCAGATGGTCTGAAAGATGTTGCGCCCCCGATCGGCGTCACCGGCGATGATCTGGCGGGTGCTCGGGTCGACATATTTGGTCATGTCGAACTGCCCACGCGACACAAAGGCCGCAACCCGGGCCAGTTCCTCATCCGCGATCATTTCCCGGTTATACGCATGGACCGGCCCGCGCAGCAGGGCAAAGATTTCGCCCACCGGTTTGCCGAACGCCCTGTCGATCCCCATGATCCCGGTGTAATGGCTGCCCGCGCGGTAAACGCCCTCTGCTCCCTTGTAGTCCCATCCATGGCATTCCACGCAGCGCCAGGTGGCCGCGCCGGTTTGCGTTCCGGTTTCGGGATAGGACGGATGGGTGAAATATTCCGGCGCCGATTTGTCCAACGCTTCCCACCAATTGTCGTAGATGCGTCCGCCCGCAGCCAAAAGCCATGCCTCGGACGGCACAGCCGGGGCGCCGTTGTGGTAATACTCGGCTTCGTCGTCGATATCGTAATCATGCTCTTTTTCGGTGATACCGCTGGCAAAAGCTGTCGTGGCGGCCAGAAAGAGGCCAGCCGCGAATGCGGCGCTTCCCTTAGAAAATGTTGTCATGGTGTTTCCCCCTGAACTCCCATACATGCCGGAATGCGACGGCATACCGTCTTGGCATGTGAGCAGAAGGTAATTCAGGACGCTGATTGCGCGCAACAAAATTACATTAGGCTGAATTTATTGGTAATTAAATAACTCTACCTTGGGGAGAGTGGAAAATTGCCATTTTTGCTTCAGGTTCAAATCAGCAAAGAGGGCTGAAAGATCGGGCGCGTGCGGGTCACACTGTGCGGAAATGCTTGGATAGTTTCAGGCCCTGACCCTGATAGTTCGATGCGATCCCCGCCCCGTAAAGCGTGCCGGGGCGCGCCGCCATACGTTCATAGACCAGACGGCCCACAACCTGGCCGTGTTCCAGGGCAAAGGGCGCCTCGTGGCACCGCACCTCAAGAACCCCGCGCGATCCTGCCCCGCCGGCTGCATCATGGCCGAAACCGGGGTCGAAAAAGCCCGCGTAATGCACCCGGAACTCGCCCACCATGGCCAGGTAAGGGGCCATTTCGGCGGCGTAATCGGGGGGGATATGCACTGATTCGCGGCTGACCAGGATGTAGAACGCACCAGGGTCGAGGATGATCCGCCCCTTGTCGGTGCGCAGCTCTTCCCAATACTCGGCCGGGTCATAGGCGCCGATCCGGTCCAGGTCGATCACCCCGGCATGGGGCTTGGCGCGATAGCCGACCAGGTCGCCCTGATCGGGGCGCAGATCGACGGAAAATCCCAACCCCTCGGAGATCACCGCAGGCCCGCCATGCACCAGCCCCACCTCGGCATGCAGCGCGGTCAGGGCCGCATCGTCCAACACCGCATGGCCACGGCGAAACCGGATCTGGTTCAGCCGCTGGCCGGGGCGCACCAGAACCGAGAACGAGCGCGGGCAAATCTCGGCATAAAGCGGGCCGTCATAGCCCGCGCGGATGCGATCGAATTCGACGCCGCCATCGGTGATCGTGCGGGTCAACAGATCCAGCCGCCCGGTCGAGCTTTTGGCGTTGGCCACCGCCTGGATGTCGTCGGGCAGCGACAGCCGTTCCATCAACGGCACGACATAGACGCAGCCCTTTTCCAGAACGGCGCCATCGGCCAGATCAATGCGGTGCATCTCGAAATCGGCCAGCCGCTCGGCCACGGTGCGCCCCGCGCCGGTCAGGAACGAGGCCCGGACCCGATACGCCACGGATCCCAGCCGCAAATCCAGCGAGGCGGGCTGAACCTGCCCCCCGGCCAATGGCGCGTCCAGGCCGATGGCCCCGCTGTCGACAAGCTGATTGATGTGTTCGGCAGGCAGAACCCCGGTGCCGGTCATCGCATCCCCTCCGCTGGTTTGGCGCCTGAAACCAGAACCGCCCGCACCCCGGTTCGGGTGCGGGCGGTTGTGATGTTGGTCGGGCTAGCAGGACTCGAACCTGCGACCTTCCGTCCCCCAGACGGACGCGCTACCAGACTGCGCCATAGCCCGACGTGGGGCGTGTCATACCATGTTTGCAGGCGGGGGCAAGACGCAAAACCCATCTTATTTTTCGGGCCGCTGACCCTGGTCGTCCATCCGCGCGGCCAGCGCGCGCAGCCGTGCCAACGCGCCCTGCGCACGGGCCGGATCGGCGGCCAGCGCGCGGCGGACCGCGACGGCGCGCAGCCGGGTCCGCGCGGCGGGATAAGGCGGGACAAAGGCCGGATCATCATCGGCGGGATCGGTTTCGGGCAAGTCCGTGCCAAGCGGCCCGGCAGGGCGGGGCGCAGGGGTCTCGGGTGTGGCCGGGGCAGTGTCGTCGGGTTTTGCGGCGTCTTGCGGGGCCTCGGTGGGCGCGTCGCTGGCGGTCTGTTCCGTGGCGGCCCTTGGGGCCGTTTCGGCGTCGGCCTCTGCGGCCTCCTGCGTCGGTTCCGCGGCGGGGGGGGCGGCCTCGGGCGGCGGCGGCGCGGGCTGCGGCATGTCGGGTGTTGCCGCATCGGGCACCTGGTCCAGGCCCGGCAGGCTTTCCTGGGTGCGCGCGCGCCGCGCACGGGGCGACAGCGCCACGACATTCGCGGGGTCTTCGACGGCCTCGGCGTTTTCGTGCATCGGCGCCTCGGGGGCGGGCGGCAGGTCGGGGGTGGTTTCCCCCTCGATCAGCGGTCCCTCAGCCAGCGAGGGCGACAGGTCGGCGACAAAGCGCACGCCCTCTTCGCGCAGGATTTTCTGCACGCCGCGGATCGTCAGCCCGTCCTCGTGCAGCAGCTTCTTGATGCCGCCCAGCAACTGCATGTCGGCGGGGCGGTAATAGCGCCGCCCGCCGGCCCGTTTCACGGGCTTGATCTGGGAAAAACGGCTCTCCCAGAACCGCAGGACATGGGCCGGCGTTTCCAGCCAGGCCGAAACCTCGCTGATGGTGCGGAATGCGTCGGGCGATTTGTCCATCGCCGGGGGCCTTAGCCCTTGTTCCCGGCGGCGACCCGGTCCTTCATCAGATGCGAGGGACGAAAGGTCAGCACCCGGCGCGGCAGGATCGGCACCTCTTCGCCGGTCTTGGGGTTGCGGCCCACGCGGGCGGCCTTTTCGCGCACCGAGAACGTGCCGAAGGACGAGATCTTGACGGTTTCACCCTTCACCAGGGCGTCCGAGATGTGTTGCAGCACGGTTTCCACCAGCGTCGCGGATTCGTTGCGCGACAGCCCGACCTCGCGGAACACCGCCTCAGTCAGGTCCATCCGTGTCAGCGTGTTGTCGGTCATGGCGCCCCCCATTGGCTGCGGCTTTGCGCGCAAGCTTAAGGAGAAAAGATTTTCCGAGTCAATATCAACAGCTTGGAACGCGGAGTTTCAGCGGCAATCTACCAGCGCAAAACCACCGATCCCCAGGCCAGCCCGCCGCCGATCGCCTCGGTCACCAAAAGATCGCCGGGTTTGATATGGCCCTGTGCCTTGCCCACCGACAGCGCCAGCGGAATCGACGCGGCCGAGGTGTTGCCGTGGTCCTGCACGGTGACGATCACCCGCTCCATCGGCAGTTGCAGACGTTGCGCGGTGGCCTTGATGATGCGCAGATTGGCCTGGTGGGGCACCAGCCAGTCCACGTCCTGGCCGCTGAGGCCGATCTTTTCCAGCGCGGTATGGGCGGTTTGCGACAGCTTTTCAACGGCGTGGCGGAACACCTCCTTGCCCTGCATGCGCAGGTGGCCGGTGATGCCGGTGGACACGCCGCCATCGACATACAGGATGTCGCGCTGGCGCCCGTCGGAATTCAGATCGACCGACAGGATACCGCGATCGGCGGGGGTGCCCGCGCCGGTTGCGGCCTCAAGGATCAGTGCGCCGGCGCCGTCGCCGAACAGCACGCAGGTGCCCCGGTCGGTCCAGTCCATGATCCGGCTGAAGGTTTCCGCGCCGATCACCATCACCCGCTCGGCCTGGCCCGACAGGATCAGCGCATTGGCATTGGCCATGGCATAGATGAAACCCGCGCAAACCGCCTGAACGTCAAAGGCAAAGCCGCGCGTCATGCCCAGCCCCGCCTGCACCATGGTCGCAGCCGAGGGAAAGGTCAGATCGGCGGTCGAGGTCGCCAGCACGATCGCGTCGATGTCATCGGGGCCCAGCCCGGCATCGTCCAGCGCCGCGCGCGCAGCCCGGATCGCCATATCCGAGGTGGTCTGCCCCTCGGCGGCGAAATGGCGCCGCTCGATCCCCGACCGGCTGCGGATCCATTCGTCAGAGGTCTCAAGGGTCTTTTCGAACTCGGCGTTCTCGACCACGCGCTCGGGCAGGTAATGCCCGATCCCTCTGACAACGGACCGTTTTTCCATGATTATTTCATGCTCCCGGCGGTATCGCCCAGGGCGACATCTTTATCCGGGGGGGCGGCCGAGGCAACCCGCGCTGCAAGCCGCTCGGTAAAACCGGACTGGGCCAGTTGGAACGCCAGCTTGACCGCCGCCGATACCCCCGTGGGATCAGAGGCCCCGTGGGATTTCACCACCGTGCCGTTCAGCCCCAGGAACACCCCACCATTGACCCGGCGCGGATCGATGCGTTTCTTCAGCCGCCTGAGCGAGGTGATCGCCAGCAGCGCCGCGATGCGCGACAGCGGTGTGGCCTTGAACGCCTCGCGCATGAAATCACCGATCAGCCGCGCGGTGCCCTCGCCGGTTTTCAGCGCGATATTGCCGGTGAACCCGTCGGTGACGATCACATCGACCCTGTCCGAGGGGATATCGCCGCCCTCGACAAACCCGACAAAGTCGAAGTTGCCGGCCTCGGCGCGACCCTCGATCAGGTCATGGGCGGCCTTCAGCTCGGCACGGCCCTTGTTTTCCTCGGTGCCGACGTTCAGCAACCCGACCCGCGGATGGTGCAGCCCCAGCCCGTTGCGCGCATAGGACGCGCCCATCAGCGCATATTGCAGCAGATCCTGTTCGTCGGCGCGCACGTCCGCGCCCACATCCAGCATCACGTTGAACCCATGCGGATTGCGCGACGGCCACAGACAGGCGATGGCAGGGCGGTTGACGCCCGGCAGCTTGCGCAGCCGCACGATCGACAGCAGCATCAGCGCGCCGGTATTGCCGCAGGACACGGCAACGGTGGCCTCGCCGTTGCGCACGCTGTCGATGGCCGACCACATCGAGGTGGCCTGCCCGTGGCGCATGACGTGGCTGGGCTTGGCGTCCATTGTCACGACTTCGGCGGCGTCGCGGATTTCGACACGCCCGTCCAGCACCTTGCGGCGCGAGACCAGTTTCTCCAGCACGTCCTTCTGGCCGTGCAGGATGAACCGGATCTCGGCGTTTTTCGCGGCCGACTTGGCGATGCCGGCAACCACGGCCGAAGGGCCGCGATCACCACCCATCGCGTCCACCGATATCACGGTGCGCGGCGCTGCACGCAGCTGCTGGCGTTGTTCTTCGGTCATGATGAGACGCGCGCCCGGCCTGACGGCTTAGGCCGCGTCGTCTTCGTCCAGGTCGATCTCGTCGGTCTGGGCCACGACCTCGCGGTCGTCATAATGGCCGCAGGCCGCGCAGACGTGGTGCGGGCGCTTCAGCTCGCCGCAATTGGTGCACTCGGCCGGGTTGCCGGGGACGAGCGCGTCATGCGAGCGGCGTTGGTTGCGGCGCGACCGCGTGACTTTGTTCTGGGGGACAGCCATGTCTCAACCTCGATTTTTCGGGGCCTTGGCCCGGTGTTCTTTTCTGTGGGAAAACACGTTGTCCAGCGCCTTAGGCGCGGCGTTCAACCCATCTTGCAAGCGAGGCCGGGAACATACTGCGATTCTGCTTGGGCGCAAGTGTTTTCTGGGTATCTTCAGCCGTCCAGTTTCCGCTTGAGATCGGCCAGGCCGGCAAAGGGCTTGGTGTCCTCGTCGCGCATCGGCTGCGCGCCGGGTTCGGCAAAGACCGCCTCGCCCAGTTCGGCCCCCCCGGCGCGGGGATAAAGCGGCAGCGCCAGGGCCAGCGCCTCTTCCATCACGGCGGCCAGGTCCAGGGTTTCGGGCAGCGGTTCCTCGGTGTCGTCCTCGGGCATCTCGATCTCTTCGTCCTCGGGCAGGGGGGCCAGATCGGCGCGATAGGTGCGGATCACATCGACATCGATCCGGGTGGTCACCGGCGCCAGCGTCACCACGCAGGGCTGCACCACCGTGGCGCCCAGTCGCGCCACCAGCCGCCAGTCGCGCGCGCCCTCGGGGCGCAGGGTGCCCTCCAGGCGCAGCTTGCGCAGGGCGTTCAGGCCCAGCCGTTTCGCGATCTGGGCACAGGCGGCGGCATCGGGCACCAGCCGCACCGGCGTGGCCCCCCGACCGGTCAACGCGGACAGGCGGATGATCTGCGGGGTCTGGTCGGCATCGGACATCGGCGACGTTCCATTCTTGAACCGGGGGCATTCCTTCTGTAAGCGGGATAGGAGGCACGAACCCCCATGGCAAGAGGTTGGGATGGCATACCCGCGGGCATTCTTTACACGACTGGCGCAAATCGTCGGGTTGTCCGTGGCGCTGGCCGCCTGCGCCCCGATCGAGCGTAACCACGGATTTGCCCCCACCGACGACGAGTTGTCGCAGATCGTGGTGGGCGTCGACACCCGCGACAGCGTCGCCGAAACCGTCGGCGCGCCCTCGGCGGCGGGGGTGATGCGCGATACCGCGTGGTATTACGTGTCCAGCGCATGGACGACCGTCGCCTACCGCGCCCCGGAGGAGACCGACCGCCAGGTCGTCGCGATCTCGTTCGACGAGGGGGGGACGGTGCGCAACATCGAACGCTTCGGGCTGGAGGATGGCCGCGTGATCACCCTCAACCGCCGGGTGACCGAGTCCAACGTCAAGGGCATCTCGTTCGTGCGCCAGTTGCTGGGCAACATCGGCAACTTCTCGGCGGCGGACGCGCTGGGGGATTGATCCGGGCCGGCCGGGCAGGCGGGGGAACCGCCGACCCGCCGATCGGATGCTAGCGCGCCGTTTCGTCCTGCGGCTCGAATTTCAGCGCCACCCCGTTGATGCAATACCGCAGCCCCGTGGGCGCGGGCCCGTCGGGAAAGACGTGGCCCAGATGCGCCTCGCAGCGGGCACAATGCACCTCGGTGCGTTTCATGAACAGGCTGCGGTCGGTGCGTTCGGCCACCGCATCGGGATCGGCAGGGCGGGTGAAACTGGGCCAGCCGGTGCCGCTGTCGAACTTGTCGTGCTGGCGAAACAGCGGCGCGCCGCAGCAGACGCAGGCGAACTGTCCCGGCACCTTGGGGAAATCGTCATGGGTAAAGGCCCGTTCGGTGCCATGCTTGCGCGTGACCTTGTAGGCCAGGTCGGACAGTTGGGCGCGCCACTCGGCGTCGGTCTTGGTGATCTTCTGGGGCATTTGGTCCCTTCCTGTGTGTCACGCCCGCGTCATGTCTTGTGTGCTAGCGGGTTCCCAGCAATATCTAGGGGGGGACGGCAGATCCGCCAGCCCCCAGGAGCGGTCACGATGCTGTCACTACGCAAGGGCCGGTATGCGGCCCGCATGGCCCAAAGCCCGGCCGATGTCGAGGCCGCCCAGCGGCTGCGCGCGCTGACCTTTCGCGGGGGGGCGGGGGAGGGGGCGCGCGATGCCGACGCCTTTGACGCGCTGTGCCGCCATGTGCTGGTCGAGGAAATGCGCACCGGCGAACTGGTGTGCTGTTTCCGCCTGTTGCCGCTCAAGGGCGGGGCCGAGATCGGGCAAAGCTATTCGGCGCAATATTACGAGTTGTCGGCGCTGGCGTCCTTTGACGGGCCGATGGTCGAGATGGGGCGCTTTTGCATCCATCCCGATTGGCGCGATCCCGATATCCTGCGCGTGGCCTGGGGCGCGATGACCCGCTTTGTCGACGAAGAGGGGGTCGAGATGCTGTTCGGCTGCTCGTCCTTCAAGGGCACCGAGGCCGAGGCCTACATGGACGCCTTTGCCCTGCTCAAGGACCGCCACCTGGGCCCCAAGCGCTGGCTGCCGCGCGTCAAGGCGCCCAACGTGGTCCGCTTTGCCCAGATGTTGCGCCTGCGTAAACCCGACGCCAGGCGCGCGATGCTGGGCATGCCGCCCTTGCTGCGCAGCTATCTGGTGATGGGCGGCTGGGTCAGCGATCACGCGGTGGTGGACCGCGACCTGAACACGCTGCACGTGTTCACCGGGTTGGAAATCCGGGCGATCCCGCCCTCGCGCAAGCGTCTGCTACGGGCCAGCGCGGGCTGAACGCACCGGTTTTTCGCACGCGCCGTGACGGGCCCCGTTGACGCCGCCCGCGCCATCGCCTAGCTGCGCTGACATGGCCCGTGCCCCATTGCTCCAACTGTCCGACATTTCGCTGACCTTCGGCGGAGATCCCGTTTTCGCGGGTCTGGATCTGGTGATTCAGCCCGGCGACCGGGTGGCTCTGGTGGGGCGTAACGGCTCGGGCAAATCCACGCTGATGAAGGTGATGGCCGGGCTGGTCGAGCCGGACGCCGGCGCGCGGGTGCTCTCGCCGGGGACGGATGTCGGGTACATGGAGCAGGACCCGGACCTGTCGGGCTTTGCCACGTTGGGCGACTTTGCCGCATCCGGTCTGCCCCCGGGCGAGGAATACCGCGTCGCGATGGCCGCCGAGGGGCTGAAATTCGATCCCGCCGCGACGGTCGCCGCCGCCTCGGGGGGCGAGCGGCGGCGCGCGGCGCTGGCGCGGCTTTTGGCCCATGCGCCGACGCTGATGCTGTTGGACGAGCCGACGAACCACCTGGACATCGAGGCCATCGGCTGGCTTGAGGCGCAACTGGCCGAGACCCGCTCGGCCTTTGTGCTGATTTCCCACGACCGGGCGTTTCTGCGCGCCCTGACCCGCGCGACGCTTTGGATCGACCGGGGGGCTGTGCGTCGCCAGGATCGCGGATTTGCCGGGTTCGAGGAATGGCGCGACAAGACCTGGGCCGACGAGGATACCGCCCGCCACAAGCTGGACCGCAAGATCAAGGCCGAGGCGCGGTGGGCGGTCGAGGGGATCTCGGCCCGGCGCAAGCGCAACCAGGGCCGCGTGCGCGCCCTGCACGGCCTGCGCGAGGAACGCGCGGGGCTGATCCGCCGCCAGGGCGCCGCTGCCATGGCGCTGGAGGCCGGGGCGCAATCGGGCAAGCGCGTGATCGAGGCGCTTGGCATCTCGAAATCCTTTGGCGACCGGGTGATCTTGCGGGATTTCACCCTGCGCATTCATCGTGGCGAGCGTGTCGCGCTGGTCGGTCCCAACGGCGCGGGCAAGACCACTTTGCTGAAAATGCTGATCGGCCAGATGGACCCTGACAGCGGCGAGGTGCGGCTGGGCGCGAACCTGCAAATGGCCGTGTTCGACCAAAACCGCAGCGCGCTGGACCCCGAGATGACGCTGTGGGACAGCCTGACCGGCGATCCCGACATGCGCGTATCGGGCAAGGCCGACCAGGTGCTGGTGCGCGGCCAGCCGCGCCATGTGGTGGGCTATCTCAAGGATTTCCTATTCGACGAGGCCCAGGCCCGCGCCCCGGTGCGCTCGTTGTCGGGGGGCGAACGGGCGCGGCTGTTGCTGGCGCGGATCATGGCGCGCGAAAGCAACCTGCTGGTGCTGGACGAGCCGACAAACGATCTGGATGTCGAAACGCTGGACCTGTTGCAGGAACTGCTGTCGGATTACGCGGGCACCGTGCTGCTGGTCAGCCATGACCGCGATTTCCTGGACCGCGTCGCCTCGACCACCATCGCGATGGAGGGGGACGGGCGGGCCACGGTCTATGCCGGGGGCTGGTCGGATTACCAGGCCCAGCGCGGGGTCGTCGAGGCGGCTGAAAAAGACGATAAACCAAAGACAACGCCCCCAAAAGAAAAGCAGCAGGCGAAGAGTGATCGCCAAGGTCTTAGCTTTACGGAAAAACATCGGCTGGAGGCCCTGCCGTCAGAGATCGCCCGCCTGGAGGCGGAGATCGCCAAGCTGGAAGGGTTGATGTCCGACCCCGAGCTTTTCACCCGCGAGCCGGTGAAATTCGCCAAGGCCAGCGAGGCGCTGATCACCCGCCAGTCCGCCCTGGCCAAGGCCGAGGAAGAGTGGCTGACCCTGGCCGAAAAGGCCGAGGACTGAGGCGCGTATTCAGGCTGAGAAGTCCGCCGCAACCCGTTGGCAAAAATATAAAACCTCAGCGCATACGCAGCGCGCCGTCCAGCCGGATCACCTCTCCGTTGAGATAGGGATTGGCCAGGATATGGCGCACCAGGGACGCGAATTCCGCCGGGTCGCCCAGCCGGTGCGGATGCGGCACATCGGCGGCCAGCCCGTCCATCACCTCTTGGCCCAGCCCCTCCAGCATGGGGGTGCGAAAGATGCCGGGCGCGATCGTCATCACCCGGATTTTCAGGCTGGCCAGGTCGCGCGCCAGCGGCAGGGTCATCGCCGCGATCCCGCCCTTTGACGCGGCATAGGCGGCCTGGCCCTTTTGCCCGTCGAACGCCGCGACAGAGGCGGTGTTGACGATCACGCCGCGGCAGCCATCGGCATCGGGGCCGTTCTGGGCCATCTCGGCGGCGGCCAGGCGCAGCACGTTGAAACTGCCCAGCAGGTTGATCTCGATGGTGCGGCGGAAACTGTCCAGTCCATGCGGTCCGTCGCGGCCCAGGGTGCGTTCGGCGGTGGCGATCCCGGCGCAGTTGATGCACGCGGTGATGCCGCCCATCTGGGCGCTGGCCTCGCCGATGGCCTGGGTGACGGAAACCGGATCGGTCACGTCGACGGGCTGAAACCCCGCGCCGATTTCCGAGGCAAGCGCCATGCCCCTGTCCGCGTCGCGATCCAGGATCGTCACCGCCGCCTCGGCTGCGCACAGCGCACGCGCGGTGGCCGCCCCCAACCCCGAGGCCGCGCCGGTCACGATGGCCTTTGTCTCGGTAATCTGCATCGGTGTTCTCCCGCCTTTGTGTTGATCGCAGAGCTAGCCGCGCAGCCCCCCCCTTGTCCAGAGCCTGCCTACCAGCGCCCGCTGGCGCCGCCGCCCGATGAGCTGCCGCCGCCGAACGAGCCTGATCCGCTGCCAGGGGCGCGTTTCGGGATCGTGTAGCTTTGGCTGTCGCGGTAATCGCAATGGGTGCAGAACGTGATGGACACGGCGTGGCCCTCTTCCTCGCGGCTGGCGGGTTGCCGTACCTCGCGGTCGCGCCGCAGCGTTCGGTGGCCGCATTTGGGACAGCGCCGCAGCCGCAGGGTGATGTCGTCCAGCCGCCGCCGCACGATCACCGCCAGAAAGCCCAGCGCCATCAAGACCGGGATCAGAACCCGCACCATCGCCGATGTGCCATCGGCGTCGGGGGGCGGGGCTGCGGGGTTGGCGGCATGGGGGCGGGCGATACGGTCTATGGCGGCCTCGGTGCCCGCCTCGATCCCCTCGGCGTAGCGGTCCCGGCGAAACCGCGGCAGAAAGGCGTCGTCGATCACCTGTTGCGCGACGCTGTCCCAGGCCTGGTCATAGCCCGATCCCAGCGCGATGCGCATCTCGCGGTCCTCGCGGGCGACCAGGATCAGGATGCCGTCATTGCGCGTGGCATCGCCCACGCCCCAAATATTGAACAGCGTGGTGGCAAACCCCTCGATCGTTTCGCCGGCGACGTAATCGGCGCGGCTGGCGATGGTCAGCACGGTCATCTCGACCCCGGTTTCGGCGCGCAGCGCGGCCAGCCGGTCGATCAGGCGGGCCTCGGCCTGGGGCGGGATCAGATCGGCGTAATCGTTGAGGTAAAGGCTCTGGGCCTCGGGCCAGCGGTCAGTTTGCGCAGCGGCGGGGCCGCACAGCATGATCAGGCACAGGACAAGGCGGGCAAGGGGGTGCGTCATGGCGTGTTCCGGTCTGGATCGGGGCAGGCTGGGCCAGCTTTCGCCCAGTGTCCAGCCGCAGGCGGCGGGAACCAGCCGGTTTGCGCGCATTCGCCGCCCGCCCCCCTCACATCCCTGTGTGTGACCCTTCCCAAAGCTGCGTCGCGCCCCTTTTTCTGGTAAGATCGTTGCGATCGACTTGATCACGAATTTTCCGGTCGAGCGTGGCGGCATTCAGATCGCACGGATCTACGGACAGAAGGAGAAATTCGATGAAACATATCATGACCCCGGTCGCCCTTGGCCTGAGCGCGGCGTTCGCCGGACCGGCCCTTGCCGGCGGCTATGACGCAGCCCCCGCCCCGGCGGCCGTGGCCGCCCCGGCGCCTATGACCTATGTCAGCAACGACTGGTCCGGCGGTTATGCCGGTGTCCAGCTGGGCTATGCCAACGTGGACGCTACCGGTGCGCCGGTGGACGGCGACGGCGGGCTTGTGGGTGTGCATGCGGGCTATCGCTGGGATACCGGCAACACCGTCTACGGGGTCGAGCTGGATTACGACAACGCCGATATCAACCTCGATGGCGCGGCCAAGCTCAACAGCGTGGCGCGGCTGAAAGGGCAGATCGGCTATGACATGGGGCAGACCCTGCTTTATGGCACCGCCGGGGTGGCTTACGGCGACACCACGCTGGGCAACGAGACCGGGTATTTGGCCGGTGTCGGCATGGCCTATGCGATTTCGCCCTCGATGACGCTGGGTGCCGAGGTTCTGTATCACGACTTTGACGAGTTCGGTAACTCGGGCGTCGGCGCGAACGCGACCACGGCCACGATCCGCGCCTCGTTCCGCTTCTAGGGTGGCGTGATCCCGGCCAGTTCGGCCAGCACCGCGGGGATGCTCATGACATCCTCGCGGGTGCAGTCGAACTGGCCAACCTGCACCCGGATGACAAAACGGCCCTGGTGGCGGGTCTGGGTCAGATAGATCCGCCCGTCATCGTTGATCCGTCGCAACAGCGCCTCTGTCTCGGCGTCGTCTGTCAGCGCAAAGGTGAAGAGCGACAGGCGCGGCGCTGTCACGATCTGAAACCCGGGCAGGGCGGCAATGGCATCGCAGGCCTCTTGGGCCCAGGCGACGTGATTGCGGATGCGGCTGCGCACCCCCTCCAGACCCTCGGCGCGCAGGGTGAACCACAGTTTCAGCGCGCGGAACCGACGGCCCAGCGGCACGGTCCATTCGTTGAAATCGGTGACCTGTCCCTGGCCCAGGGTCTCCAGGTAGTCGGGCCGCAACCCGAGGGTTCTGACCTGCGGCGCGGGGTCGGCCAGGAATTGCACCGAACAGTCGAATTGCACCCCCAGCCATTTATGCGGGTTGAAGACGATGGAATCGGCATCGTCGATTCCGTCCCATATCCCCCGGAATTCCGGGCAGATCATCGCCGATCCCGCCCAGGCCGCATCGACATGGGTGTAAAGGCCGTGGCGTTTGGCGACCTCCAGGGTCTCTGCGATGCGGTCGCTGGCGCCGATGCCGGTGCCGCCCACGCACAAGATCACCCCGGCCGGGCGATACCCCGCAGCCAAATCCGCCGCGATCGCCCGGTCCAGCGCGGCAGGGTCCATGGCGAAGGCGTCGTCGGTGGCGATCTTGACCAGGTTGTCCTGGCCGATCCCGGCGATCCGCGCGGCCTTGTCCACCGAGGAATGGGTCTGCGCGCTGGCATAGAGCCGCAGCCGCGGCTGGCCCGACAGGCCCCCGGTGTTCCCCGCCCAACCCAAGGCACGTTCGCGCATCGTCAGAACCGCCGACAGGGTGGCGGTGGTCGCGCTGTCATGGATCGTGCCGGTGAAATGATCCGCCAGCCCCAGCGCCTGGCGCAGCCAGCCGATCATCACCTCTTCGATCTCGGTGGCGGCGGGGGCGGTCTGCCACAGCATGCATTGCGCGGCCATCGCGTTGGCCAACTGCTCGGCCAGCATCGAGGCGGGGGCGGCATTGGCGGGAAAATACGCGAAAAAGCGCGGATGCTGCCAATGGGTCATCGCGTCGGGCACGATGGCCTGAAAATCGGCAAAGATCGCCTCCATCGGTTCGGGCCGCTCGGGGGCGTGGGCGGGCAGGCGCGCCGCCGTGGCGCCGGGGGGCGTGGCGGCGCGCACCGGACGGTCGCGCAGCCCCGCGTGATAGTCGCGCGCCCAGTCGGCGGCGCGTTTCGACCAGTCGGCCAGGTCGTCGTGGTTCATGGCGGGCCCTTTGTATTGTGCCGCTGCGCGGCGGTTTCGCCTCCGGCGGGGATATTTATGACCAGAAGAAGGGGCAAGGGGGATGGCGCCCTAGCCCAGGGTGTCGCGCAGCCGCTTGGGCAGGCGGGCGCGCACGGTGTCATAGCTTTCGCGCAGGCGATGGGTCAGCGTGTCGCGGTCGGTGGTGTCGATGGCGATCCAGCCGCCGCGCGGCAGGTAGGGGGCGCGGGTTGCCGCTCCGGTTTCGATCAGCAGTTCGGCAAAGCCGGGGTCGGCGCATTTGACCGAGATCCGGGCGCCGCCCCTGGCCATCAGCGCGAAGATCTTTCCGCCGATCTTCCAGACCTCGACCTCGGGGCCGAAGGGTTGGCTGCGCATCGCGCCGGGCAGGGCGTCGCACAGGGCGATGATCTGATCCTCGGTCATGGGGGCACGATGACGCGGGCGGGGGGGTGGCGCAAGTGGCTTGGCACCGGCGGGAGCGGTTGCTATAGCGGGGCATGACCAAGACCCGCCCCATTCTGTGCTGTATTGCCCTCTGACAGTCCTCGGGCGGGCCGGGCGTCGTATTTCCATCCCTACGGATATGTGCCAGAACCCGCCGCGGACCGCGCGCGAAGGATCACGCCATGACCGACATCCGCCTTTACAACACCCGGACGCGCCGCAAGGAGACGTTCGAGCCCCTCGATCCCGCGAATGTGCGGATGTATGTCTGCGGGCCCACGGTCTACGACCGCGCGCATCTGGGCAATGCCCGCCCGGTGGTGACGTTCGACGTGCTGTTCCGCCTGCTGCGCCATGTCTATGGCGAGGATCACGTCACCTACGTGCGCAATTTCACCGACGTCGACGACAAGATCAACGCCGCCGCCCGGGCCATGAAGGACGCGGGCGATCCGCGGTCGCTGGTGGAGCTGATCCGCGAGCGGACCGACCGGACCATCGGCTGGTATCACGCCGACATGGACGCGCTGGGGGCGCTGCGGCCCAGCATCCGAGGCGAAGTGACCACGAAAGCCGAGCCGCGTGCGACCGAGTGGATCGGGGCGATGATTTCCATGATCCAGGGACTGTTGGATCGCAAAAACGAGGATGGTGTTCCCTTCGCCTATGTAGAGCAGGGTCACGTCCTGTTTCGGGTTAGAGCTTACAAGAACTACGGCGCGCTGTCGGGGCGGTCGGTGGACGACATGATCGCGGGCGCGCGGGTCGAGGTGGCGCCGTTCAAGGAAGACCCGATGGATTTCGTCCTGTGGAAGCCCTCGGATGCCGAGTTGCCGGGCTGGGACAGCCCCTGGGGCCGGGGGCGGCCGGGCTGGCATATCGAATGCTCGGCCATGGCCCACGAATTGCTGGGCGAAAGCTTCGACATCCATGGCGGTGGCATCGACCTGCAATTCCCCCACCACGAGAACGAGATCGCCCAAAGCTGCTGTGCCCACCCCGAGGGCGATTTCGCGCGGGTCTGGATGCATAACGAGATGTTGCAGGTCGAGGGCAAGAAGATGTCCAAATCCCTGGGCAACTTCTTTACTGTTCACCAGTTGCTGGAGCAGGGCATCCCCGGCGAGGTGATCCGCTTCGTGTTCCTGTCGACGCATTACCGCAAGCCGATGGACTGGACGGCCGAGAAGGCGCGCGAGGCTCGTGGTCATCTCGCAGCATGGCATCGGCTCAAGCGCCACGCCCTTTCGGAGCCGGATCGGAAGTTTACCGGCAAAGGCGTCGATCCGCAGGTCGTCGAAGCGTTAGCCGATGATCTGAACACGCCCTTGGTTTTTCAGCGGCGACTGTTCGAATTGGCCAAGGAAGCGAAATTGTCCTTTGTGGACAGCCCGGCAGTCGAGTGCTTCTTCGAGACACTTGCATTCCTTGGCTTTGAGAATCTCGACGTTCGTCGGCTGGAACTGAACGAGTCCTTTAAACGCGCCTCCGACATAGTCGAACTGATCCAGTGTAAGGTTGCTGAAATCGAGGCTGCGCGGGCGACCAGAGACTTCGAAACATCCGACCGCATTCGGGAGGGTTTGAAGGCTGCCGGTGTCTTGGTTCAGATTTCGAAGGACGGTGTGTCCTGGGAGCGAGGACTGGACTTTGATCCGGCCAAGCTGGAGGCATTGGAATGACGGCCGTTTGGCGCGGTCCAGAGGGTCGCCCCCGGCCCGAGGGTGGGGGCGATTTCGCCCCCGCCCTGGGGGGCGGGTCGGGGGCGAACCGGGCCGTTGGCCCGGGGGGTGAAACCCCTACGGGAGGCCGCCCATGACCCCCGAACGCCTGACCCTCTACGACACCACGCTGCGCGATGGGCAGCAGACCCAGGGGGTGCAGTTCTCGACCGCTGAAAAGGTCCGGATCGCAGAGACCCTGGATGCGCTGGGCGTCGATTACATCGAGGGCGGTTGGCCCGGCGCCAACCCCACCGACAGCGCGTTTTTCGAGGCGGCGCCGCGGACCCGCGCGCGCCTGACCGCCTTTGGCATGACCAAGCGGGCGGGCCGCAGCGCCGAGAATGACGAGGTGTTGGCCGCCGTGCTGAATGCGGGCACGGCGTCGGTCTGTCTGGTGGGCAAGACCCATGATTTCCACGTCACCACCGCGCTGGGCCTCACGCTGGGGGAAAACCTGGACAATATCGCCCGCTCGATCGCCCATGTGGTAGCCCAGGGCCGCGAGGCGTTGTTTGACGCGGAACATTTCTTTGACGGGTGGAAGGCCGATCCGGCCTATGCGCTGGAGTGTTGCCAGGCCGCCCATCAGGCGGGCGCGCGCTGGATCGTGCTGTGCGACACCAACGGCGGCACCTTGCCCCACGAGGTGGGCGAGATCACCGACCGGCTGATCGCGGGGGGCATTCCCGGCGCGGCGATCGGCATTCACACCCATGACGACACCGGCAACGCGGTGGCCGGCAGCCTGGCCGCGATCGATGCCGGCGCGCGGCAGGTGCAGGGCACGCTGAACGGGCTGGGCGAGCGGTGCGGCAACGCCAACCTGACCACGCTGATCCCCACGCTGATGCTGAAAGAGCCCTATGCCAGCCGGTTCCAGACCGGCGTGACGCCACAGGCGCTGGCGGGGTTGACGCGGGCCTCGCGGCTGCTTGATGACATCCTTAACCGGGTGCCGCGCAAGGCCGCCCCCT
Organism: Paracoccaceae bacterium; assembly: GCA_016938875.1. Lineage (GTDB taxonomy): Bacteria > Pseudomonadota > Alphaproteobacteria > Rhodobacterales > Rhodobacteraceae > Rhodovulum. The sequence continues at coordinate 39,155 of JAFGTV010000008.1, read as the reverse complement.
ATGTCGGTGTTTCGGCCTTTGCGCACAAGGCCGGGCTGCACGCCAGCGCGATCCTGAAAGATCCCGCGACCTATGAACACATCGCGCCGGAAACCGTGGGCAATGCGCGCATCATCCCGATGTCGAACCAGGCCGGCCAGTCGAACCTGCGCCGCCGCCTGGCCGAGGCCGGGATCGAGGTGGCAGTGGGCGACCCCCGCCTGGCCGCCATCCTGGACGAGATCAAGCTGCGCGAGGGGCAGGGCTATGCCTATGACACCGCCCAGGCCAGTTTCGAGCTGATCGCGCGGCGCCTGCTGGACCAGTTGCCCCGGTTTTTCGAGGTCAAGCGCTATCGCGTCTCGGTCGAGCGGCGCAAGAACCGCCATGACCGGATGGTCAGCCATTCCGAGGCCGTCGTGGTGGTCAAGGTGGGCGGCGAGAAAAAGCTGTCGGTCTCTGAAAGCCGCGATGCCGAGGGGCGCGATCGCGGGCCGGTCAACGCGCTGTGGCGGGCGCTGGCCAAGGATCTGGGGCCCTATCAGCCCTATATCGACGACATGCGCCTGGTGGATTTCAAGGTGCGCATCACCAATGGCGGCACCGCGGCCGTGACCCGCGTGATCATCGACAGTGCCGATGCCCAGGGGCGGCGCTGGTCCACCGTGGGGGTGTCGCCCAACATCGTGGATGCCAGTTTCGAGGCGCTGATCGAGGCGATCTTGTGGAAACTGATCCGCGACGGGGCCCCGCATGACGCTTGAGGCCTGTGCCGACATCGTGCGCCGGGGCGATCCCGACCGCTTTGCGGCGGTGATGGCGGGCCCGGTGGCGGCGCGCGCGCGGCTGTTGCCGCTTTATGCCTTCAACGTCGAGGTGGCGCGCGCGCCCTGGCTGGCCTCGGAGCCGATGATCGCCGAGATGCGGCTGCAATGGTGGCGCGATGCGCTGGCCGAGATTGCGGCGGGCGCGCCGGTGCGCCGCCACGAGGTCGCAACGCCGCTGTCGCAGGTTCTGCCGCGCGAGGTTGCGGTGGCGCTGGACGGTCTGGTGCTGGCGCGCCGCTGGGATGCCTACCGCGACGCGTTCGCGGACGAAGCCGCGCTGGAGGGGCATATCGCGGCCACCTCGGGCGATCTGATGTGGGCGGGCGCCCGGGTTCTGGGGGCCGAGGGGGGCGCGCAGGCGCTGCGCGATCTGGGCTTTGCGATGGGGCTGGCGGGCTGGCTGATGGCGGTGCCCGAACTGGAGGCGCGCGGCCGCATCCCGCTGGTCGATGGCCGCCCCCAGGGGGTTGCGGCCCTGGCGCGGCGGGGGCTGGCCCGGCTGGCGGCGGCGCGCGCGGCACGCGGTGACATCCCCCGCGCCGCGATCCCGGCGGCGCGCACCGCCTGGCGGGCGGGGCCGATCCTGGCCCGCGCGGCGCGCGATCCCGGTGCCGTGGCCCAGGGGCGGCTGGGCGGGTCGGAATTCGTCCGGCGGGGCGGGCTTTTGTGGCGCGGTCTGACGGGGCGCTGGTAGGAGGCGGGCGCGGCGGCTAGGCCGCGTCGCGCGGGCGCATCACCAGCCAGATCAGCGCGCCCCCGGCCAGCGCCAGGAACGGCACCATCGCCAGGTTGACGGATGTCCAGCCATCCTGCGCCGTCCCGCCCGAGCAGTTCATCAACCCGCCAGACGCCAGCGAGGCCAGCGTCACCCCGCCAAAGACCAGCACATCGTTCATCCCCTGCACGGCCCCGCGTTCCTCGGGGGCGTGGGCGGCTGCCAGCATCGAGGTGGCCCCGATAAAGCCGAAGTTCCAGCCGACGCCCAACAACACCAGCGCGACAAAGAAATGCTCCAACTCGACCCCGGTCAGCGCCACGCCGCCCGCCAGCGCGAGAATCGCCAGGCCCAGCGCCACGATCCGCGTCACGCCAAATCGCGCGATCAGGTGGCCGGTGAAAAAGCTGGGCAGGTACATCGCCAGCACATGGGCGGTGACGATATCGGCCGCCGTGCCGGTGTCGAACCCGCAGCCCACCACCGCCAGCGGGGTCGAGGTCATCACCAGGTTCATCAGCGCGTAAGAGACCATCGCGCAGATGATGGCCACCGCGATCGCCGGGTCGCGCAACAGCGCCATTCGGGTGCGGCCGTGGTGATGGGCCGGATCGCGCGGGGGCGGGCGCGGAATGTCGAGAAACACAAACAGCGTGGCCCCGATCACGTTGATCGCAACCACCGTCAGGTAGGTGCCCAGAAACGGAATCACCATGGCCTGGGCCGTCACCTTGACCAGTTGCGGCCCGATCACCGCCGCGGCCAGCCCACCGGCCAGCACATAGGAAATCGCCTTGGGCTGGAACGTGCCCTGGGCGGTATCGGCGGCGGCAAAGCGGTAAAACCCCTGGGCCGACATGTAGATGCCGGTCAGGAAAGACCCCGCCAGGAACAGCGGAAACGAGGACTGGATCAGCCCCAGCGCCCCCACCACCGCCCCTGACGTGCCGCCCGCTGTCCCCAGGAAAAACCCCGCGCGCCGCCCGAACCGCTGCATGAAAGACGAAAGCGGCGCCGCCGTCAGCATCGAGCCCAGCACGATCAGCGAGATCGGCAGCGTGGCCCAGCACGGGTTGGGCGCCAGCGACTGGCCTGCCAGCCCGCCGATGGTGAAGATCATCGGCATTTGTGCGCCCAGGAACGCCTGGGCCATCACCAGAACGGTGACATTGCGTCGGGCGCTGGCGGCGGGGTCGCTATGGGCGGGCGGCAGGGTGGTATCGCGCATGACCCTGACCTAGCGCGGCGTGGCGATCTGGGGAAGCGGGGAAATCACGCGCGCGGTGTTTTGGGGGGTAGGCGGGGCCTCCGGCGGGGATATTTTTGACCAGAAGAAGGGGGGCGTGGCCTTTGCCCCGGGGTGGGATATGGTGGCGGGCATGGTGGGACGGATCATTCAGACCGAGGCCTGCGTGGCCGAAGGGGCGGCGCATCTGTTGCGCATCGAGCCGCGCTTTGGCGTGGCGCTGGCCGCGAGCGGGCCGTTGCCGCTGCGTCGGCGCGCGGACGGGTTCGAGGCGCTGTTCTCGGCCATCGTCAGCCAGCAGGTGTCGGTTGCCGCCGCCGATGCGATCTGGGGTCGGTTGGCGGCGGCGGGGTTGACCGAGGCAGGCGCGGTACGCGACGCCGATGAGGATGCGTTGCGCGGATGTGGCCTGTCGCGCCAGAAGATCCGCTATGGCCGGGCGCTGGCCGCGGCGGGGCTGGATTACGCGGCCTTGCGCGCGGCGCCCAGCGAGCAGGTGATCGCCACCTTGGTCGCGGTGCCCGGTATCGGGCGCTGGACGGCAGAGATTTACGCGATGTTCTCGTTGGGGCGGGCGGATGTGTTCGCGCCGGGGGATCTGGCCTTGCAAGAGGCCGCGCGGATGCTGTTCGATCTGCCCGCGCGCCCCACCGAGCGGGATTTGCGCGCGATGGCAGAGCGTTGGGCCCCGTGGCGGGCCGTTGCGGCGCGCGCGCTTTGGGCCTACTACCGGGTGGCGAAAGAGCGAGAAGGGATCAGGTGAGCATGGGACTGGATGCAAAGCGCGCCGGGGCGGCCAAGGGCGAGGCCACCAGCCTGGTGATATTTCTGCACGGATACGGGGCCAATGGCTCCGATTTGTTGAGCCTGGCAGAGCCGCTGGCCCCGCATTTGCCCGACACCGCCTTTCTGTCGCCCGATGCGCCCGAGGTCTGTGCCGGGGTGCCGTTCGGGTTTCAGTGGTTCGCGATTCCCTGGATCGACGGATCGTCCCAGGACGAGAGCGAGGCGGGGATGCGCCGCGCCGCCGAGGATCTGGATGCCTGGCTGGACGAGGTGATGCAGGACGAGGGGATCGCGCCGTCGCGCACGATCCTTCTGGGATTTTCGCAGGGCACTATGATGGCGTTGCAGGTCGCGCCGCGCCGCAGCCCGCCCTTTGCCGGGATCGTGGGCTTTTCCGGCCGGTTGCTGGACCCCGAGGCGCTGGAGGACGAGATGGTCAGCCGCCCGCCGATCCTGTTGATCCATGGCGACGCCGACGACGTGGTACCGATCGAGGCCATGCCCGAGGCGGGCAATGCGCTGAGCGCGCTGGGATTCGATGTCTATGCCCATATCATGAAGGGCACCGGCCACGGCATCGCGCCCGACGGGCTGTCGGTGGCGCTGGCCTTCATGCGCGAGCGGTTCGGGATGATGCCGGCCCGCGGCTAGGCGGCGTCTGCCTGAAAAACCGTCATATCGACGTTACCGCGCCATGTCACGCAACTGTGGCGGGCCTTGGCACATGCCAGGGCTTGCCAGGTGGCAAACGCCATATATAGTTATCCACAGGTTCGGGGCCGGCGCGTCTTGCCCCTGGCCGGGATCCGGCGGGCGGGGCGCAGGAAGGTGCGGCATGGATGGTGATTTCAGGACCACATTCGTCAGGGAGCCGGGCGCGCTCAAACAGCACCCGGCGCTTGTGCTGAACGCGGATTATCGGCCGTTATCGTATTACCCGTTGTCGCTGTGGCCCTGGCAAGAGGCGGTCAAGGCGGCGTTCCTGGACCGGGTCGATATCGTGGCCGAGTATGACCAGGTGGTGCGCAGCCCGTCGCGGGAAATCCGAATACCCTCGGTCGTGGTGCTGAAAGATTACGTAAAACCGCAAAAGCGCGTGGCCTTCACGCGCTTTAATCTTTTTCTGAGGGATGAATTTTCCTGCCAGTATTGCGGTACGCGGGGCGATCTGACCTTTGATCACGTGGTGCCGCGCGCGCGGGGCGGCGTGACCAGTTGGGAAAATGTCGTGGCGGCCTGTTCGAAATGCAACCTCCGGAAAGGGTCCAAGAGTTTGCGGCAGGCGGGGATGTCCCTGCGCAAGGCGCCGCGCCAGCCCGCCGCCGAAGAGTTGCGCAACATGGGCCGCCGGTTTCCGCCCAATTACCTGCATCGCAGCTGGCTGGACTTTCTCTATTGGGATGCCGAGCTGGACGCCTGAGGTGTGCGGCCCCGTTGCGCCGCGCCCGCGACATGCTAGACAGGGCAGGGCGGTGTCCGGCCCCCGGCGGGGCGGGCGCGCCGCGGAACAATCCGGCAAGGGGTCAAGATGGTTTCTCGTGTCATTCCGGTCGATCCTTTCGATCTGGTGATCTTCGGCGCGACCGGCGATCTGGCCACGCGCAAGATCCTGCCGGGGCTTTATCGCCGCGACTGGGCCGGGCAGATCCCCGAGCAGGCGCAGATCATCGGTGCCGCGCGATCCCCGCTGGATGACGCGTCCTGGCGCGACATGGTGCGCGCCGCGATCGAGGAAAACGTCACCCCCGACAAGCGTGATCCGGCCGCCATCGCGCGGTTCCTGGACAGGCTGGGCTATGTGCCGATCGACGCGCGCGGCACCGGCGGATGGGAGGATCTGGCCGCCCGCCTGGTGCCGGGGCGGGTGCATGCGCATTACTTCTCGGTCGGGCCGGGGCTGTTTGGCGATCTGGCGCAGCGGCTGCATGCGCATGGGATGAATGACGCGACCTGCCGGATCGTGGTCGAGAAACCCTTTGGCCACGATCGCGCCTCGGCGCAGGCGCTGAACGCGACGCTGGCGGCGCATTTCGACGAGCATCAGATTTACCGCATCGACCACTACCTGGGCAAGGAGACGGTGCAAAACCTGATGGCGATCCGCTTTGGCAACATGTTGTTCGAGCCGTTGTGGAACGCCCAATATGTCGATCACATCCAGATCACCGTGGCTGAAACCGTGGGCGTCGCGGGCCGCGGCGGGTATTATGACAAGTCGGGCGCGATGCGCGACATGGTGCAGAACCACATGATGCAGCTTTTGTGCCTGATCGCGATGGAGCCGCCCTATGCGTTCGAACCCGACGCGGTGCGCGATGAAAAGCTCAAGGTCATTCGCGCGCTGGACCCGGTGCGCCCCGGCGACATCGTGCGTGGCCAGTATGACGCGGCCAATGGCCATGCCAGCTATCTGGAAGACGTGGAAAGCGCCAACAGCCTGACCGAGAGTTTCATCGCGCTCAAGGCGCATGTGTCGTCCTGGCGCTGGAAGGGCACGCCGTTTTACCTGCGCACCGGCAAGCGGCTGCGCACGCGCACCTCCGAGATCGCGATCACCTTCAAGGATCCGCCGCATTCGATCTTTGGCGAGCAGGAGGGGCAGCGCTCGAACATGCTGGTGATCCGGCTGCAACCCAACGAGGGGATCAAGCTGAAGGTGACCATCAAGGAACCCGGCCCCGGCGGCATGCGCCTGGTCGAGGTGCCGCTGGACATGTCCTTTGCCGAGGCCCTGGGCCCCGAGGCCGAGGATATTCCCGACGCCTATGAACGGCTGATCATGGATGTGATCCGGGGCAACCAGACCCTGTTCATGCGCGGCGACGAGGTCGAGGCCGCCTGGGCCTGGACCGATCCCGTCATCGCCGCGTGGGAGGCGCGCGGCGATCGCCCCCATCCCTATGATCCCGGCAGTTCGGGCCCCGAGGATGCGCTGATGCTGATGCATCGCGACGGGCGGCGCTGGCGCGAGGTGAAACCGTGAAACTTGTCAGCTATCCCGATATCGAAATGATGATGATCGACCTGGCCAATATCCTGGCCGGAGAGATCAAGTCGGCCCTGTCCCACGAAGAGCGGATCACCATCGCGCTGCCCGGCGGGACCACGCCGGGGCCGCTTTACGACGATCTGTGCGCTACCAACCTGGAATGGGACCGGGTGCGGGTGATGCCCACCGACGAACGGCTGGTGCCGCCCGATCATCCCCGCTCGAACGAGGGGATGTTGCGCGCGCGGCTGCTGTGCGGTCCGGCGGCCGAGGCGCGGCTGATCGGTCTGCGCCCCGGTGCCGACGGGATGGACGGGCTGACCGAACGGGTGCGCCGCGCGCTGCCGCTGTCGATACTGGTGCTGGGCATGGGGGCGGATATGCACATCGCCTCGCTCTTTCCCGGCGCGCCGGAACTCGAGGGCGCGCTGCGCCCCGACGCGCCGCCGGTTCTGGCGATCACCCCCCCCGGCCAGCCCGAGCAGCGCATGACGCTGAGCGCGCCGGCGCTGCAAGGGGCGCTGAACACCCATATCCTGATCACCGGGGCGGACAAGCGCGCCGCGATCGAGCGCGCGGCCAAGCTGGCCGATCCGCACCTGGCCCCGGTCTGTGCGGTATTGAAGGGGGCCACGGTTCATTGGGCGGAGTAAGGTTTTGACGCGTAACGATATCTGGCAACAGCTTGCGGTCCACGCGGCCACGGTGGCCGATCGGCCGCTGTCCACGCTTTTCGAGGCGCCGGATCGGGCGGCGACGTTTTCGGCCCGCGCGCTGGATATGCTGTTGGATTATTCCAAGACGAATATAGACGCGCAAACCATTGATATGCTGATGGATTTGGCCGATGCCGCTGACCTGGCCACGCATCGCGAGGCGATGTTCACCGGTGCCAGGATCAACCAGACCGAGGGGCGCGCGGTGCTGCACACGGCGCTGCGCAACCTCGATGGCGCGGTCTGTGTCGATGGCCACGACGTGATGCCGGGGGTGCGCCAGACACTGGGACGGATGCGCGCCTTTGCCCAGGATCTGCGCGCGGGGCGCCTCACCGGACAGGGCGGGGCGATCACGGATGTGGTCAATATCGGCATCGGTGGTTCGGACCTGGGTCCGGCGATGGCCTGCCTGGCGCTGGCGCCCTATCACGACGGGCCGCGGTGCCATTTCGTCTCGAACGTGGATGGGGCCCATATCGCCGACACCTTGCGCGGCTTGGACCCCGAAACGACGCTGATCCTGGTGGTCTCGAAAACCTTTACCACGATCGAGACGATGACCAATGCCCAGACCGCGCGCGCCTGGATGGCCGCGCGCGTGGACGATCCCGGTACGCAATTCGCCGCCGTCTCGACCGCGCTGGAGCGCACGGCGGCCTTTGGCATCGCGCCCGAGCGGGTCTTTGGGTTCGAGGATTGGGTTGGCGGGCGCTATTCGATGTGGGGGCCGGTCGGTCTGGCGCTGATGATCGCGATCGGCCCTGATGGGTTCGACGCATTCCTGGCCGGCGGCGCGGCGATGGACGACCATTTCCGCACCGCGCCTGCGCGCGAAAACCTGCCGGTGTTGCTGGCGCTGGTGGGGATATGGCATGCCCAGGTGCTGGGTCACGCGACCCGCGCCGTGCTGCCCTATGATCAGCGTCTGGCGCGGCTGCCGGCCTATTTGCAACAGCTCGAGATGGAGAGCAACGGCAAGGGCGTGACCATGGACGGCGCCCCCAGCCCACGCCCCACCGGCCCGGTGGTCTGGGGCGAGCCGGGCACCAACGGTCAGCACGCGTTCTATCAGTTGATCCACCAGGGCACCCAGATCGTGCCCTGTGAATTCCTGGTCGCCGCGCGCGGCCATGAACCCGACCTGGCCCATCATCACCGCCTGCTGTTGGCCAATGTGCTGGCCCAGTCCAAGGCGCTGATGCAGGGCCGCTCGCTGGAAAAGGCCCGCGCCATCGCCGCGCGCGCGGGCTTTTCCGGGGCCGAGCTGGACCGCCAGGCGCGCCACCGGGTGTTTCCGGGCAACCGGCCCTCGACCACGCTGATCTATCCGCTGCTGACCCCGCGGATGCTGGGCCAGATCGTGGCGCTTTATGAACACCGGGTGTTTGTCGAGGGGGTGATCCTGGGCATCAACTCGTTCGATCAATGGGGGGTCGAGCTGGGCAAGGAACTGGCCGGATCCCTGCAACCGCTGCTGGAGGGGGGCACCACCCCCGAGGGGCTGGACGGGTCCACCCGTGCGCTGCTGGCCTTCGTGCGCGAGGCGGCTCAGTAACCGAAGGCCTCGTAATCGCGGGCGAAAATCTCTTGGACCCGGCGACGCTGCGGCGCGCTGAGGGGGGGCTTTGGCGCGGCGGAGCGGTTGAACCGCTGGGCCAGAATGGCGTCGGGCGGAAAGCCCGGTGCCCCGGCGCGCTCAAAGATCACGCGCAGATCCCGGGACAGGGTCTCGACCTTGCCGATATAGTCATAATCGATTTCGCCATAGGCGATGTTATAGACCTGCGGGCGGAAATGCGCGCTGGTTTGCAACGGGTCGATCTCCAGCGTGTGGGTCAGGTAATCCAGGAAGACATCGAAATTATAGCTTTCGTCACGCTCAGGGTCATAGCCGTGATCGCGCATCGGCCCGATGTGGTTGTGACGCGCGATATTGCTGCCATCGACAAAAAAGTTGCTGAACCCCGACCAGGCCCGTGCCTCGGGGTCGCGGGTCAGGGTGAATACAAAGGCCGAATGCGCCTCGTAGACCGGCGCGATCTCGTGCCAGTAATAGCGCGCCAACCGCACGCCATGGCGCGCCCTGTGGATCGAGCGTTTGTAGAACGCGCCCTCGGAATAATAATGCAAAAGCTGGGTGACAGAGGTGCAGGCGCATTTGAGATTGCGCAGGAACAGGATCTTTTGATCGGTGCTCATCACGATGTTGCGCAGCGGGCCGCGCAGATGTTCCGGATAAGCCTATAGCGCCAGCAGCGACCGATACCGCGGAAAGAACGGCGCCAGGGCGCGGTTCAGCGGCGTGCGCGCGCTCAGCGGGTTGAGATACACGCGCTTGTTGGTCATCGCGTTCCCCTTGCGGCACGACAAGAGAGGAGTGGAGCGGGTGAAGGGAATCGAACCCTCGTCTTAAGCTTGGGAAGCTTCTGCTCTACCATTGAGCTACACCCGCGACGATGGCGATGAGGTAGACAAACCGCCGCCCGCCGTCAAGCCCGCGCGCGCAACCGCGCCCGGTTTGCCGGAAGATCCCGATCGGGCAGCGCGGCCGCCTAACCGCGCCGCTTGCGCCGACGGGTGCCGTCATTGCCGCCGGCGTTGAAATTGACCTGCGGCAGGGTCGTCACCTGGGCCAGTTCGGGGAACGGGTCGGTGGCATGGGGCAGGGCGTTGGCGGCGACGAAATGTTGCTGGAACAGGGGCTCTACCGCGGTTTCCACCTTTTCGATCTTGCGCACATTGCCCTCGATCAGGGTGCGCGCCGCACATGAACACAGCGCGATCCGCGCCCCCGTGCCCGCCGCGTTCCCGGCCGAGCGGACATGATCCAGCCGCGCGTCCGGGATCATCCCCAGAACCATCGCGTGCAGCGGGCTGATATGCGCGCCAAAGGCCCCCGCCAGCACCACCCGCGCCACCCGGTCCACCCCCAGACGGTCCATCAGCAACCGCGCGCCGGCATAAAGCGCCGATTTGGCCAGTTGGATCGCGCGGATATCGCCCTGGGTGACGGAAATCACCGGCCCGCCGGCCGCACTGGCGTCATGCAGCACATAGGCATGGGTCCGCCCCTGGGGGATGCAGCGTTCGGTTCCGGTCTGCTCAGCCGACCCGATCAGGCCCGAGGAATCCACCAGCCCGGCCATGCGCATCTCGGCCACCGCCTCGATGATGCCCGACCCGCAGATGCCGGTGACGCCGCCCGGGCCCAGGGCCTGGGCAAAGCCGTCCTCGTCGGACCACAGCGCGCAGCCGATCACGCGAAACCGCGGCGCCTTGGTCAGCGGGTCGATACGCACCCGCTCGATCGCGCCGGGGGCGGCACGTTGGCCCGAACTGATCTGCGCGCCCTCGAATGCCGGGCCGGTGGGCGAGGAACAGGCCAGCACCTTGTCGCGGTTGCCCAGGATGATCTCGGCATTGGTGCCGACATCAACGATCAACACCAGGTCATCGGATTTCTCGGGCGCCTCGCTGAGGGCGACCGCGGCCGCATCGGCCCCCACATGCCCCGCGATCAGCGGCAGGATATAGACCCGTGCCGCGGGGTTGATCGTGTCCATGCCCAATTCGACGGCGTTCAGGTTCATCGCGTCGGAACTGGCCAGCGCGAACGGCGCCTGGCCCAGCTCGACCGGGTCGATCCCCAACAAAAGATGGTGCATCACCGGGTTGCACACAAAGACCGCCTCGACGATGTCGCGCGGATCGACACCGCCCTCGGTTGCGATTTCACTGGCCAGATCGCGCAGCGCTGTGCGCACGGCGGCGGTCATCTCGACCGCGCCGCCGGGGTTCATCATTGCATAGGACACCCGGCTCATCAGATCCTCGCCAAAGCGGATCTGCGGGTTCATCACCCCGGCCGAGGCCACGACCTCGCCCGCGCTGAGATCGGTCAGATGCGCCGCGATGGTGGTCGAGCCCAGATCGATCGCCAACCCGTAAAGCGGCCCGGCGTGAAAGCCCGGCCAGATGTCCAGGATCCGCGGCGGTGCGCCGGGCCGGTCATGATGCAGCGCCACGGTCACCTGCCAATCGCCCTTGCGCAGGGCGGTTTGCAACCGGCCCAGGACGGGCAGTGCGGCAGTGGCGGGGGCGACGCCCCATTGCGCGACCAGCGCGGCGTTCAACCGTTCCAGATCGCCGGTGGGGGCGTGCATGTCGGGTTGGTCCACCTCGACCATCAGCAGGCGGGTGGCGGGGTCCATCTCGACCGCGCGGACCTCGGCGGCCTTGCGCACGACCTGGCGGTGCAGCTGGCTTTCGGGGGGGACATCCAGCACCACGTCACCCTGGATCTGCGCCTGGCAGCCCAGCCGACGGCCCGGTTTCAAACCGCGCTTGTCATCATAGCGCTGCTCGACCGCGTTGACCGGCGAGAGGGCATCCTGGGCCACGGTGACCCCGTGCTTGGGGAACTGGCCGTAAGCCGGGGCGACCTGGCACTTGGAACAGATCCCGCGCCCGCCACAGACGCTATCCAGATCGACGCCCAAACGGCGCGCGGCCTCCAGCACGGGGGTGCCGCGCGGGACGCGACCGCGCTTGCCCGAGGGCGTGAAAATGACAAGCGGGTCGTCGTGCTCCATGGTGTGGCTCAGCGCCCGAGACGCTTGAACGTGCCGCGGACGGTGTCCGGGCCGGTGCCCAGCCAGCCGGCAAAGACCGCGCTCAGGTGATTGACGATCCGCACCCGCTGGGTCTGGCCCTCTTTCTCGGCCTCGACGGCCTGGGGCCCGGTATAGGCCACCAGGTCGGCCTTTATGAACTCGGGCCCGGCCAGGATCTGGCCGCTTTTGGCATCCAGCACCTCGGCGGTGAACATGATATTGTGCACGCCCGAACGCTTCAGCTTGGCCCGTGCGATATCCGAAAGTGCATGGAACTGGGCCATCTCGACGCGCAGGGTGACCGCCTTGCGTCCGTTCAGGCCGGCCGAGCCACGCTGTGCGGCCTCGGTGACGATGGCGCTGATCTGGGCCCGGCGGTCGCCGTCAGGCTCGCCGCGCCAGACGATGTCGGCATCGGGACGATAGACGTTCTTTTCAGAGATGGTCAGGGTCTCGGGCACGATGACCTCGATCCCGGTCACGCGCCAGTTGGCCGAGGTTTCCGGGGTGATGGCATCGCTGTAATCGGTGCTCCACTCAGACCCGCCGCACCCGGCCAGCAGGCCGCATACGAGGCTTCCGAGAAACAGGCGTTTGGTGAGGGCCATGATCGTGTCTCCGTCGCGGATGGGGCGCGTCCCGTCCCGTTCTTTGCAATGGTCCCGCCTAGCATGGCGCGGGCCTTATCCACAAGGTCCGAGGCCTAGCCGCGCCGCCGTCGGCGCCCGCCCGCGCGGCCCGCCCCGGCGGCGTTCGCCTCGCTGGCGGCCTGGGCAAAGGGCGTGCCCTCGGCGACCGCATCCAGCACCCGCGAAAAGCGGATCCACTCGGCGCCGTTGGGGTCGTGGTTCATCAAGAAATTGGCGGCGCGCACGGCCTCCATCTCGACCGGGCGGGTGGGGTTCATGATCGCCGAGGTCATGCCGGCCCCGATCGCCATCGGCAAAAAGGCCGCGTTGATCCCGTGCCGGTGCGGCAGCCCGAAAGAGATGTTCGAGGCGCCGCAGGTGGTGTTCACGCCCAGCTCTTCGCGCAGGCGGCGCACCAGGGCAAAGACCTGCTGGCCCGCCGTGCCCATCGCGCCCACCGGCATCACCAGCGGATCGACCACGATATCATGGGCGGGAATGCCGTAATCGGCGGCGCGCTGGACGATCCGTTTGGCCACTTCGAAGCGCACGTCGGGATCCTCGGAAATGCCGGTATCGTCATTCGAGATCGCCACGACGGGGACGTTGTATTTCTTGACCAGCGGCAGCACGAGTTCCATGCGCTCTTCCTCGCCGGTGACCGAGTTCAGCAGCGGCCGCCCCTCGGCGGCGGCCAGCCCGGCCTCCAGTGCGGCGGGCACGCTGGAATCGATGCACAGCGGCACATCCACCAGCCCCTGCACCAGCTCGATCATCGCGCGCATCAGCGGCGGCTCGGTCTCGTTGGGATTGGGGTTGGAGTTGTAGACGACGCCCGCGTTCACATCCAGAACCATCGCCCCGCAGGCGACCTGTTCCAGCGCGTCCCGCTCGACGGTCGAGAAATCGCCCGCCTCCAGTTCGGCGGCCAGCTTCTTGCGGCCGGTGGGGTTAATGCGTTCGCCGATCACGCAGAACGGCGCGTCGAAACCGATGGCGACGGTCTTGGTCTTGGACTCGATGATGGTGCGGGTCATGGGGTTCCTCGGGTGTCGGTTTGGGGGGCCAGGCCGTGTTCGGCCAGCCAGGCGGCATTGCTCTTGATCCCGCCCAGCGGAAAGAAATGGACGGACTGGATGGGAAAATCGGGGCGCCGCGCGGCCGCCTGGGCCAGATCGCCCAGAAAGCCGTCGGGGGTGAACGGCAGGACCAGTTTCGTGACATCGCGCGCGCGCCGTTGCAGCACCTTGAGCGAGGGGCCGACGCCGCAGGCGATGGCGAATTTCACCAGCGTCTGCAATTTCGCAGGCCCCGCCACGCCGATATGGATGGGCAGGGTGATCCCCTCGGCGCGCAGCCGGTCGGCCCAGCCGATCACCGGGCCGGCGTCAAAGGCGAACTGGGTCACGATGGCCATCTGCGCCGCCGTGCGTTCGGAAAACGCCTGTTTCCAGCGCAGCGCGGCCATCACGTTCGCATCGGACCCGTCGGGGTCGATATCGCGGCTGCCCTCGGGGTGGCCGGCGACATGCAGCCGCTCAAACCCCGCCTTGTCGAAGAGGCCGGTGTCCAGCAGCTGCATCGCGCAGTGGAAATCGCCGCGCGGGGCGGGAATGCCCCCCGCCAGGATCAGCCCCTGGCGGATGTCGGCCTCGCCCTGATAGCGGGCGATCCAGTCGGCCAGGGTGGCGGCGTTCGGAATGCTGCGGGCGGGGAAATGCGGCATCGGCTCGAACCCCTCGGCGCGCAGGCGCGCGGCGGTGGCCACCATGTCGTTGATCGGGGTGCCGTCGATATGGGCGATATAGACCCGTGTGCCCGCAGGCAGCAGGGCGCTGAAATCCGCGATCTGTGCGGCGGTGCGCGGCATCACCTCGATCGAATAGCCCTGGACCAGGGCGTTCAGCGCGCCGGTCCGGGTCGTGTCGCGTTTCCGAAACGTCAAAAGCCCCATCGCGGCCTCCCACAGGCTGGCGGTGTCTAGTCCCATCCGGCCGCCGCAATCAGCGTCTTGAGCCGGGCGTCGTCATAGGTGGCCTCGATGCGGGCGGCCTCGGCGCTGGCCAGGGCGGCTGGATCGCCCTCCAGCGTGACGGGGTCGCTGCGGCGCCATTCGGCGAGGTAGGCGTCGCTGTCGCGCGCGCCCACGGCCATGGCACAGCGGTCGATGGCCTGTTCGAACCGTTCGGGCAGGATCCGCTTTTCCGCGCGCCGGCCCTTGCCCACGATGACCTGGGCGGGGATGTCGCGCCAATAGACGATGGTCAGGTCGGGCATGTGATTCCCTTTCGGTGTTATCCTGCTTGTAATCCGGCATCATGCCGCAGGGCGGGCGATTTTCGACACGATGGGCGCGCGTTGCGACCCTGCCATGGTCTAGGGCAGGGCGCGGGGCGGCGCCAGCGCGCGGCATCGGAAAAATATTCATCATGACCATGAGCCCGGACGCGGCCCCATGCATCTGCGCCATTGCGCGGGGGCGCGCGGGCCGCTACCGTTGCGACAACTCGATCTGGAGGGCGATCCGATGGCGCCCAGGCGTCCCACTGGTGCGGGCGCGTTCCCCAAAGCGGTTGCAACCCCCGCGCCAAATCCACCGGACCCGGCCTCGCTTTATGCGGCGCTGGATCTGGGCACGAACAGTTGCCGCATGCTGATTGCCCAACCCAAGGGCAGCCAGTTCCATGTGGTGGACAGTTTTTCGAAATCGGTGCAGCTGGGCACCGGGCTGGAGGCGTCCGGCCGGTTGAGCCGTGCCTCGATCTCGCGCACGGTGCAGGCGCTGCGGATCTGCCGCAGCAAGCTGGACAAGCATTCGGTCTCGCATATGCGGCTGGTCGCGACCGAGGCCTGCCGGCGCGCGGTCAATGCGCGCGACTTCATCTCGCTGGTGCGCCGCGAAACCGGGCTGAGCCTGGAAATCATCCAACCCGAGGAAGAGGCCCGCCTGGCGGTGGTGTCCTGTGCGCCGCTGGTCTCGACCAAGACCGAGCAGTTGTTGGTGGTCGATATCGGTGGCGGCTCGACCGAACTGGTGTGGATCGACCTGACCGCGGTGCCGCGCGCCGAACGGCCACGTGCGATCATGCGGCTGCACGCGGGGTTCCACCCCAAGGACAGCCCGTTCCCGGCGGCCCGGGTGGTGGACTGGATTTCCGTCCCGCTGGGGGTGGCCACGCTGAAAGAGCAGTTCGACGATGTCGAGGATGACAGCGCGCGCTTTGCCCTGATGAGCTGGTTTTTCGAAGAGAACCTGGCCGATTTCTCGCCCTATAGCGAGGTGCAGGCCACCGAGGGGTTCCAGATCATCGGCACCTCGGGGACGGTGACCACGGTGGCGGCCAGCCATCTGGGACTGCGCCGCTATGACCGTACCAAGGTGGACGGGTTGCGCATGACCTCGGCGCAGATCGACCGGGTGATCCGCGATTACCTGTCGCTGGGGCCGGTGGGGCGGCGTTCTGACCCGCGCATCGGGCGCGATCGGCATGCGTTGATCATGTCGGGGGCGGCGATCTTGCAGGCGCTGATGCGGATCTGGCCGACCGACCGGATGTCGGTGGCCGACCGCGGTCTGCGCGAGGGGTTGCTATACGCGCAGATGTCGGCCGACGGGGTGCTGGAGGACGGGCCGTTCTGATCCGGCCTTGCCCGGTGGCGCGCGCGGTGGCACAGGAAGGATCGGGTATTTTGACCTGGAACAAGCAAAGGGGCGCGCCCGGGGCGCGGCGAGGGGCATGGTAGAGAAAAAGGGATCGAGCGGGCGCGGACAGCGCGACCTGCGGGTCAAGGTCAAGTCGGCGCGCGGGCGGCGGCTGTCCTCGACACTGTGGCTGGAGCGGCAGCTGAACGACCCTTATGTCAAGCGCGCCAAGGCCGAGGGGTATCGCGGCCGCGCGGCCTTCAAGATCCTGGAGTTGGACGACCGGTTCCATTTCCTGCGCCCCGGCGCGCGGGTGGTCGATCTGGGCTGTGCGCCGGGCGGCTGGTGCCAGGTGGCGGTGCGCCGGGTGAATGCCCTGGGCGAAAAGCCCGGCAAGCCGCGCGGCACGGTTCTGGGGGTCGATCTGCAAGAGGTGGAACCGATCGCGGGCGCCGAGATCCACCAGCTGGATTTCCTGGAGGATGGCGCGGACGAAAAGGTAAAGGCGTGGCTGGGCGGGCGCGCCGACGTGGTGATGTCGGACATGGCCGCGGCCAGTTCGGGGCACAAGCAGACCGACCATTTGCGCATCATTTCGCTGTGTGAGGCGGCGGCCGAGCTGGCCTTTGACGTGCTGGAAGAGGGGGGCGCGTTTGTGGCCAAGGTCTTGGCCGGGGGGGCCGAGGGGGCGCTGCAAAAGCTGCTGAAACAGCGGTTCGAGAAGGTCGCCAACGTCAAGCCGCCGGCCAGCCGGTCGGACAGTTCCGAGAAATTCGTCGTGGCGATGGGGTTTCGCGGCTAGCGCGCTCAGGTGAACTTGCGAAAGAAGCGGGTGGTGGTGAACATCTCGTCCAAGGCCTCCATCCGGGCGCGGGTGTCGGGCCAGCGGCGTTCCTGCACCGCCGCGATCACCGTTTCCACCAGCAACAGCGTGGTCACCGAACTGTCCCAGGCCGAGGGCACAACGATCCGGCTGGTCAGGCAATGCCGCGCGACCCGGTGCACGGGCGAGCGCCACTGATCGGTGAAAAGCACGATCTCGGCGCCCTTTTCGGCGGCCATCTCGGCCAGTTTCAGCGTGGCGTTCTCATACCGGCGCACGTCAAAGATCACCAGGACATCCCCTGGCGCCAGGTCCAGCAGGTAATGCGGCCAGGCGTTGGGCTGGCCCTGCATCTGCACGATCCCCGGACGCACCATTTGCAGGTGCAAGAACAGGTAATCGGCCAGCGCCTTGGTGATCCGCCCGCCGACCACATGCACCCGCCGGTCGGGATCGGCCAGCAGATCGCAGACCGCGTCGAACTGGGCGGGGTCGATCTGGGACAGCGATTGCCGGATATTGCCGATCACCGCCTCGGTAAAGCGGTTGAGGATATGTTCCCCCGGCGCGTTGCCCGCCCAGGTTTCGCGCCGCGCGATGGGGCCCGAAATCTTGGCCTCCAGCTCGGTGCGCAGGGCACCCTGGAAGTCGGGAAAGCCCTTGAACCCCAGTTTTTGCACCATGCGCGCCACGGTGGGGGTCGAGACATCGGCGTTCTGGGCGACCTGGGTGATCGAGCCCAGCCCCGAAACCGGATAGTTTTCCAGAATCGAATGGGCCAACTGGCGCTCGGCGCGGGTCAGCGTATCCAGCCGCGCTTGCAGGCGATCTGCGATGGTCTGGGCGTTTTCGGGCAAGGCGGACCCTCCTTTGCCCAATATAGCGACAGCTTGTGACTGGCTGAAGAGAATTTTTCAGGAATGCAATTGACAGCCGGCACGGGGGTGAAGAAACCTGTCCACGATCTCAGGAGGCCTGGATGTCCGCGCACGCACCCGATCTGCCGCTGCACGTTCCGCTGGTGGAAAATGCCGCCGGTCGTGGGGCCGTGGTTCTGGTGTGCGAGCATGCCTCGAACGCGATCCCGGCGGGGCTGGCGGATCTGGGCCTGGCGCTTGGTGACGTGGCCAGCCACGCGGCCTGGGATCCCGGCGCGCTGGGGGTGGCGCGCGCGATGGGGGCGGCCCTCGACGCGCCCTTGGTGGCCGCCACGCAAAGCCGGCTGGTGCATGACTGCAACCGCCCCGAGGCCGCCCCTGACGCCATGCCGGCGCGCACCGAAGAGATCGCCGTGCCCGGCAACGCGGGGCTGAGTGCGGCCGAACGCGCGGCCCGGGGCCAACGCTGTTACGCGCCGTTCCACGCGGCCGTGAGCGCCACGCTGGCGGGGCGCGACACACCGCCCGTTCTGGTCACGGTCCACAGTTTCACGCCGCGCTGGCACGGCGTGCCGCGCGCGGTCGAGATCGGCATCCTGCATGATGACGACACCCGGCTGGCCGATGCGATGCTGGCCCGCGCCGGGGCGCATACCGACCATCTGGTGGCGCGCAACGAACCCTATGGACCCGCCCATGGGGTCACCCATACACTGCGCCTGCACGGGGTCGAAAACGGGCGCGCCAACGTGATGCTGGAAATCCGCAACGACCTGATCGCGGACCAGGCCGCGCAGACCCGAATGGGGGTGATGCTGGCCGGGCTGGTGCGCGCGGCGCTGGAGGACCTGGGGCAGGGGGGATCGGCATGAGCGGCTTCATGCGTGGCTATGTGCGCATCGTGGACGGTGTGAACTATTACATCGGCCGGGTGATCATGTACGGGATCTTCGTGATGATGGGGATCTTGCTGTGGTCCTCGATTTCCAAGACGTTTTTCCTGCCCTCGATGTGGACGCTGGAAATGGCGCAGTTTGCGCTGGTGGCCTATTACATCATGGGTGGACCCTATTCGATCCAGCTGGGATCGAACGTGCGGATGGATTTGTTCTATGGCCGCTGGTCGATCACCGAACGGGCCTGGGTGGATGTGTTTACCGCGCTCTTCCTGATCTTCTTTCTGGGCGTGTTGCTCTATGGCGGGATCGACAGCCTGCTTTATGCGCTGCAATACAACGAGCGCAGCCCGACCGCCTGGCGCCCGGTGCTGTGGCCGATCAAAACCATCATGTGCCTGGGCATTCTGCTGATGCTGCTTCAGACGATCTCTGAACTGTTCAAGGACATCGCACATATCAAGGGGATCGATCTCTGACATGTCCTACGAGATGATCGCCCTTTTGATGTTCGCCTCGATGATGCTGATGCTGATGACCGGTCAGCGGGTATTCGGCGCGATCGGCGCCGTGGCGGCGGTGGCGGCCCTGGCGTTGTGGGGAACGGGAGGGTCGGTGATCCCGTTCTCGGCGGCGATGAAGCTGATGAAATGGTATCCGCTGCTGACGCTGCCGATGTTCATTTTCATGGGCTACGTGCTGTCGGAATCCAAGATCGCGGACGATTTGTACAAGATGTTCCACGTCTGGATGGGGCCGGTATCGGGCGGCTTGGCGATCGGCACGATCGGGCTGATGGTGCTGATCTCGGCGATGAACGGGCTGAGCGTGGCGGGCATGGCGATCGGGGCGACCATCGCGCTGCCAGAATTGCTGCGCCGGGGCTATGACAAGAAGATGGTCACGGGGGTGATCCAGGCGGGATCAAGCCTGGGTATCCTGGTGCCACCCTCGGTGGTGCTGGTGCTTTATGCGATGATCGCGCGGCAGCCGGTCGGCCAGCTGTGGCTGGCGGGGGTGTTTCCGGGGCTGCTGATGGCGGCGATGTTCATCGTCTATATCTATATCCGCTGCCGGATAAACCCCGCCCTGGGCCCGGTGCTGCCGCCAGAGGAACGCAACGTGCCGATGGGCGAAAAGCTGCGGCTGCTGGGGGCAGGGGTGCTGCCCATCGTGATCTTTGCCTCGATGATGGTGCCGTTCATCAACGGCTGGACCTCGCTGGTCGAAAGCTCGGCCATCGGGGCGCTGACGGCCTTTGTCGCGGCGGTGCTCAAGGGGCGGATGACGCGCGCGGTGTTCGAAACCTCGGTGCGCCAGACCTTGGCGATTTCGTGCATGTTCATGTGGATCATCCTGGCCGCCATGGGCTTTGGCGCGGTGTTCGACGGGTTGGGGGCGGTGCGCGCGATCGACAACCTGTTCACCGAACAGCTGGGCCTGGACCCGTGGATGATCCTGATCCTGATGCAGGTCAGTTTCCTGCTGATGGGCACCTTTCTGGACGATACCGCGATGCTGGTGATCGTGGCGCCGCTTTACGTGCCGCTGGTCAAGGCGCTGGGGTTCGACCTGGTGTGGTACGGGGTGCTTTACACGATCACCACGCAGATCGCCTATATGACGCCGCCCTTTGGCTATAACCTTTTCCTGATGAAGGCGATGGCGCCCAAGGAAATCACGCTGCGCGATATCTATGGCTCTATCCTGCCGTTCGTGCTGGTGATGATTTGCGCGCTGGCAATCGTCATGGCGTTCCCGCAGATCGCGCTGTGGCTGCCCGAAACGGTATACGGGAAATAACCAGAGCCCCCCAAAGAGGGCCGCGAACCAGGGGCGCCGATGCCCCGCCAACAAGGAGTGATGACGATGACCACCAGACGCAAGTTCCTGACCACCGCCTCGGTGGGGGCCGCTGCCGCCGGCCTGGCCGCCCCCGCGCTGGCCCAGTCCAAGATCCGCTGGCGGTTGCAGACCTATGCCGGCGCCGCCCTGGCCGAGCATGTGGTCAAACCCGCGATCGACAGTTTCAACAAGATCGCCGGCGACGAGATGGAGATCGAGCTTTATTTCGCCGATCAGCTGGTCCCCACGGGCGAGCTTTTCCGCGCGATGCAGGCGGGCACCATCGACGCGGTCCAGTCGGATGACGATTCCATGGCCTCGCCCACCGAGGTGACGGTGTTCGGCGGCTATTTCCCCTTTGCCAGCCGCTATTCGCTGGATGTGCCGGTGCTGTTCAACCAATACGGCCTGAACGAGATCTGGGGCGAGGAATACGCCAAGGTCGGGGTCAAGCATATCAGCGCGGGTTCCTGGGATCCGTGCCATTTCGCCACCAAGGATCCGATCACCAGCCTGGCCGATCTCAAGGGCAAGCGGGTCTTTACCTTCCCCACCGCGGGCCGGTTCATGTCGCAGTTCGGCGTCGTGCCCGTGACCTTGCCGTGGGAGGATGTCGAGGTCGCGATGCAGACCGGCGAGTTGGACGGCATCGCCTGGTCGGGCATCACCGAGGACTACACCGTGGGGTGGGCCGACGTGACCAACTATTTCCTGACCAACAACATCTCGGGCGCCTGGATCGGCCACTTCTTTGCCAACCAGGACCGTTGGAACGAGGTGCCAGAGCGGCTTCAGGAACTGCTGAAGGTCTGCATGGAGCAGTCGCATTACTACCGCCAGTGGTGGTATTGGGGCGGCGAGGCGTCGCTGCGCGTGGATGGCACCAAGATGCAGCTGACCTCTATTCCCGACGCGGAATGGGACCAGGTCGAGGCCGCGGCGCATACCTTCTGGGATGAGATCGCCGCCGAGTCCGAGACCAAGACCAAGGTCGTCGAGATCTTCAAGAAGTATAACGCCGACATGCAAAAGGCCGGTCGCCCCTACCGCTACGGCTAAGGGCCCAACCGCTGCCACCGGGGCGCCCCGTGCCGGGCGCCCCCTTTTCCTGATCCGAATTCCAAGAGGCCCCCATGCCCGGCAATCTTTCCTTCGACGCGCTCAAAGCGATGGTCGCGGATGGCCGTATCGACACCGTCATCGCCGCGATCCCCGACATGCAGGGGCGGCTGATGGGCAAGCGGTTTCAGGCGGAATATTTCGTCGAAAGCGCCCATGCGGAAACCCATTGCTGCAACTACCTGCTGGCCACCGACATGGAGATGAACACCGTCGAGGGCTATGCCGCCACCAGTTGGTCCAAGGGCTATGGCGACTATACCATGCGCCCCGATCTGGCCACGCTGCGGCTGATCCCCTGGCTGGAGGGGACCGCGCTGGTGCTGGGTGACCTGGTGGATCACCACGACCACCAGTTGATCCCCCACGCGCCGCGCACCATCCTCAAGCGCCAGATCGACCGGCTGGAGGCGCTGGGGCTGAGCTCTGCCGCGGCGACCGAGCTGGAGTTTTTCGTCTTTCGCGAAACCTTTGATGAGCTGCGCGATATGGGCTATCGCGACATGTCGGTGATCAGCCCCTATAACGAGGACTACCACATCTTCCAGACCACCAAGGAAGAGGGTCTGATGCGCGCGATCCGCACCGGGTTGACCGGCGCGGGCGTCAAGGTCGAGAACACCAAGGGCGAGGCCGACGCGGGCCAGGCCGAGGTCAACGTGCATTACTCGGACGCGCTGGACATGGCCGACACCCATGTGCTGGTCAAAAACGCAGTCAAGGAGATCGCGTTCCTTCAGGGTCGCGCGATCACCTTCATGGCGAAATGGCACCACGAGGCCGCCGGATCCTCCAGCCACATCCACCAATCGCTGTGGACCAAGGATGGCGCGCCCGCGTTTTACGACGCCGATGCGCCCAACGGCATGTCCGACCTGATGCGCCACTACATGGCCGGGCTTTTGAGCTATTCCAGCGATGTGACCTATTTCCTGGCGCCCTATGTCAACAGCTACAAACGCTTTGCCAAGGGCACCTTTGCGCCGACCCGGGCGATCTGGTCCACCGACAACCGCACCGCGGGCTACCGTGTCTGCGCGCCGGGGACCAAGGCCGTGCGGGTGGAATGCCGCATTGGCGGGTCGGACCTGAACCCCTATCTGGCGCTGGCCGCGCAGATCGCCGCCGGGATCGCCGGGATCGAACAAAAGCTGGACCTGGAACCGGAATTTACCGGCGACGCCTATGCCGCCCAGGACGCGCGCGCCATCCCCGCCAACCTGCGCGAGGCCGCCGATGCGCTGGACGGCTCGACCATGCTGCGCGCGGCGATGGGGGACGCGGTGATCGACCACTACGTTCACGCCGCCCGCTGGGAGCAGGAAGATTTTGACCGCAAGGTGACCGACTACGAGGTCGCCCGGGGCTTTGAAAGGGCCTGAACCACATGACTGAAATGTTGAAATGTATCTCTCCCGTCGACGGGAGCGTGTATGCCGAGCGTGCGCTGATGCCGCTGGACGAGGCGCGCGCCGCCGTCGGACGCGCCCGTGCCGCCCAGGCGGCCTGGGCCGCGCGGCCGCTGGCCGAACGGGTCGCCATCGTGCGCAAGGCCGTCGCCCTGGTGGGCGAGGCCAATGACGAGATCGTGCCGGAACTGGCCTGGCAGATGGGCCGCCCGGTGCGCTATGGCGGTGAATTCCGCGGCTTTGACGAACGCGCCAGCCACATGGCCGATATCGCCGCCGAGGCGCTGGCCGATATCACCATCGAGGACAGCGCCGCGTTCAGCCGCTATATCCGCCGGGTGCCGCACGGGCTGGTGCTGGTGGTGGCGCCGTGGAACTATCCCTTCATGACCGCGATCAACACCGTCGCACCCGCGCTGATCGCCGGGAACGCGGTGATGCTGAAACATGCCAGCCAGACCCCGCTGGTGGGCGAGCGGATCATCTGCGCGCTGCGCGACGCGGGCGTGCCCGACGACATCGCGCAGAACGTGTTTCTCAGCCATGATACCACCTCGGCGCTGATCGCGGCGGGGGCGTTCGATTTCGTGAACTTCACCGGCTCTGTCGGCGGTGGCCGCGCGATCGAGCGTGCCGCGGCGGGCACCTTTACCGGCCTGGGGCTGGAACTGGGCGGCAAGGATCCCGGCTATGTGATGGAGGATGCCGATCTGGACGCGGCCGCCGACACGCTGATGGACGGGGCGATGTTCAACTCGGGCCAGTGCTGTTGCGGGATCGAGCGGATCTATGTCCACGCCGATGTCTATGACGCCTTCGTGGAGAAATGCGTGGCCATCGTGTCCCAGGCGCGCCTGGGCAATCCGTTCGAGCCCGACACGACCATGGGTCCGATGGCGCAGGCGCGTTTTGCCGACCTGGTGCGCGCCCAGACCGCCGAAGCGATCGAGGCCGGTGCCAAGGCGCTGATTGATCCCGCGCTGTTCCCGGCCGATGGCGGGGCCTACCTGATGCCGCAGATCCTGGTGGATGTGGACCATTCCATGCGCGTGATGCGCGAGGAAAGCTTTGGCCCCGTGGTCGGCATCATGCGCGTCAAGGACGACGCGGAAGCCCTTGAAATGATGAATGATAGCGAGTTTGGCCTGACCGCCTCGCTGTGGACGCGCGACGTGGAGCGCGCGCGCGCCCTGGGCGATGCGATCGAGACTGGCACCGTCTTCATGAACCGCTGTGATTACCTGGATCCTGCGCTGTGCTGGACCGGGTGCAAGAATACCGGGCGCGGCGGTGGCTTGTCGGTGATCGGCTATCACAACCTGACCCGTCCGAAATCTTACCACCTGAAAAAGGGCTGAACATGTCGCTCATCGCCAACTGGTCCTACCCCAACGCCATCCGGTTCGGGGCGGGACGTATTTCCGAGTTGCCCGAGGCCTGCATCGCCGCGGGGATCAAGAAGCCGCTGCTGGTCACCGACCGGGGGCTGGCGCATTTGCCGATCACCCTGGCCGCGCTGGATCTGCTGGAGGGGGCCGGGCTGGGCCGGGCGCTCTTTGCCGAGGTCGATCCCAATCCCAACGAGATCAACGCCGAGGCCGGCGTCGCGGCCTATCGCGCGGGTGGCCATGACGGGGTCATCGCCTTTGGTGGCGGCTCGGGGCTGGATCTGGGCAAGATCGTCGCCTTCATGGCCGGGCAATCCCGCCCGGTTTGGGATTTCGAGGATATCGGCGACTGGTGGACCCGCGCCGATGCCGACGCCATCGCTCCGATCGTCGCGGTGCCCACCACCGCCGGCACCGGGTCCGAGGTCGGCCGCGCGGGCGTCCTGACCAATTCCGTGACCCATGAGAAAAAGATCATCTTCCACCCCAAGCTCTTGCCCACGGTGGTGATCTGCGATCCCGAACTGACCGTCGGCATGCCCGCCGCGATCACCGCGGGGACCGGGATGGACGCCTTTGCCCACTGCCTGGAGGCCTATTGCTCGCCGCATTTCCACCCCAAGTCCCACGGCATCGCGCTGGAGGGGATGCGCCTGGTCAAGGAGTATCTGCCGCGCGCCTATGCCGACGGCACCGATATCGAGGCACGCGCCTACATGATGGCCGCCGCCGCCATGGGGGCCGTGGCGTTCCAAAAGGGGCTGGGGGCGATCCACGCGCTGTCGCACCCGATCGGGGCGGTTTACGGCACCCATCACGGGACCACGAACGCGGTGGTGATGCAGCCGGTGCTGCTGTTCAACCGCGCGGCCATCGAAGAGCCTCTGACCCGCGCCGCCGCCTATCTGGGCATCGAGGGCGGGTTCCAGGGGTTCTATGACTTCGTCGGCGCGTTGAACGCGCAGTTGGGCATTCCGGCGACCCTGACAGACCTTGGGGTCATCGACCCCGATCTCGACGCGCTGACCGACGCGGCGCTGCGCGACCCGTCGGTGGGCGGAAACCCGGTCGAGATGACCCGGGAAAACACTCGCAAGCTCTTTGAGGATTGTCTCTAGGAAAAGGCGCCCGATCGCTGGCGCGCCCCGTGTTGCCCCGGCCACCAGGTCGGGGCAGCGGTCCGCCCGGTGAACGGTGCGGATGGACGGAAAGGCGAAATGGACCACCACGCGCCAATCGTGACATGTCGGCGGCGTCCGCCAGGCGTGACGGCGGGCAAAGTCCCCGATGAGGACAAAGGCTGACCGCGTCGCGAACCAGCGCTCGTCGAGTGCTCAGCCGCGCGTTGGCCTGGTATCCGGCAGGCTGATGCGGGCCACTTGTTCGGCGATTGGATCGACCGACAGCGGGTGCGTCTCGGCGTCATGGGCATCGGGATCGCCCAGGGCCTGCCACTGGCCGCCCTTATAGATTTCCAGCGCCGAGAAATTGGACTTGTAGCCCATCTTGGGGCTGCCGGGCACCCAGTAGCCCAGGTAGACATAGGGCAACCCCGCCTCGCGGGCGATCTCGATATGATCGAGGATGATATAGCTGCCCATCGAGCGTTTTGCCCGCTCGGGGTCGTAGAACGAATAGACCATGGACAGCCCGTCGCCCAGGATGTCGGTCAGGCACACGGCGGCCAGCGGGCGGTGGCGGCTGCCGGGTTGGGGATCGGCGCTGTATTCCACGACGCGCGAGCGCACCGGGGTTTCCTCGATCATCGCGGCAAATTCAAAGATATCCATGTCGGCCATCCCGCCATCGGCGTGGCGGCTGTCCAGATAACGGCGGAACAGGCCGTATTGCTCTTCGGTGGCCCAGGGCGACGAGGCGTTGCGCATCAGATCGCGATTGCGGTTGAGCGCCTTGCGCTGGCTGCGGCTGGGCTGAAAATCGGCCACCCGGATGCGCGCCGACAGGCACGCGGTGCATTCCGCGCAGGCGGGTCGATACAGCACGTTCTGCGAGCGCCGGAACCCCTGTTTGGACAGGGCGTCGTTCAGCGTCTCGGCGTTTTCCCCCTGAAGCGCGGTGAACAGCTTTCGCTCCATCCGCCGGGGCAGATAGGGGCAGGGCTGTGGGGCCGTGACGTAAAACTGGGGTACAAGCGGAAGTGTGTGGCGCATATCCGGGTCGATTGTGAGCGGTGTCTCGTGGCCTCAACGCTAACACCGGACATGCGCGGGTGCCAAGAGCGTTCGGCTCAGCCGCGGCCGGGCCGGTTGATTGCCGCCGTCCCCAGCACCAGATCCCCCAGCCCCTGCGCCCGCGGCCCCGTCAGCATCAACACGATCGAGGCCAGTTGCGGCAGCACCATGGCGAATCCGACCGAGTAGATCAGCGTGTGCATCGCCGCGGTGGGCAGGTCCAACCGCTCGCCGCGCGCATTGCGCATCTCGATGGCCACCAGCCGCATGCCCCAGGTCGCAGACCCGCGCGCGAGCGTCACCGTGCGGTAGGCGAACCCGACCAAAACCACGAAAACCGGCAGGAAAAACACCGCCACAAAGGCGGTGAAGGGCAACGCCAGCAGCGCCAACAGAACGATCAGCACGCTATCGACGACCCAGGCGACCAGCCGCTTGGGGGCCACGTCAGCGTAGAATTCGCCGTGCAAGGCGGGGTCGGGCAGGCCCCAGAACGGATCAGAGACGGGGGGCATTGGCTGTGCCTTTCGCATCAAGTGTGGGGGCGCGCCCGACCCGTGTCGGGGGCCGGGCGCGTGGGATCAGGCCTGGGGTTCGGGCGCGGACCCCGGGGTTTGACGCGCGCGGGTGTCGCGGTCTTGCATGAACTGGTCGAACTCGGACTTGTCCTTGGCCTGGCGCAGCCGTTGCAGAAACTCGGCAAAGGCGTTTTGCTCCTCTTCCAGGCGGCGCAGGGTGTCGGCCTTGTAGGCGTCAAAGGCGCTGTTTCCCGACGAGGCAAAGGCCGCGTGGGCCTGGTGAAAGCGGGCGTGACGGCCCGTGCAGCGTCCGTTGAACATGCGTTTGCTCCAGATCATATAGGCCAGAAGGACCAGCCCG
The DNA here is from genome assembly GCA_016938875.1 of Paracoccaceae bacterium. Classification (GTDB taxonomy): domain Bacteria; phylum Pseudomonadota; class Alphaproteobacteria; order Rhodobacterales; family Rhodobacteraceae; genus Rhodovulum. The sequence goes on along the minus strand of JAFGTV010000008.1, from coordinate 11,580 downwards.
ACGGGCCAGAAAAAGATGAAACCCAGAACCATGGCGGCGATCCAGGCGGGCTTGCCGCGCTGATCTAGCCAGGATTCGGCCCGGCCGGGCCAAGTGGCGACAGAACTCATGGTGCTCTCCTTTAACAAGGTCGGGGTCGGATCGTTGGATGTGAATACGCTTCACATTACCTCAGATCGGAAGGATGCGGCCCGGTTTCAAGAGCCAATGTAAAGGTTGTTTACATTTTTTTCGACCTCCGCCCTGATCACAGGGTGAACGCCGCCAGCGTGCCCCCGGTCAGCCCCGGCAACAGTTGCGGGTCCAGCGCGAACAGGTGGCGCGGGGTGCCCGCCGCCGCCCAGACCTGCGCAAACTCCATCAGCCGTGGATCCAGAAAGGCGCGGATCGGATTGAGGTGACCGATCGGCGCGACCCCCCCGATGGCAAACCCGGTCTGCGCCCGGATCAGCGCGGCGTCGGCCTTTCCCAGCTGCTCGCCGGCCAGGGCCGAGGCCTGTTCGGCGCAGACCCGGTTGCCGCCCGCGGTCAGAAACAGCACGGCACTGCCACTTTGCGCGCCCCGAAAGATGATGGATTTGGCGATCTGGTCGATCTCGCAGCCCACGGCATCGGCGGCCTGCTGGGCGGTGCGGGCCGGGCCCGGTTCGCGGATATCGGCCGCGATCCCGGCCGCGTCCAGCGCGCGGCGCACCCGTGTCAGGCTTTTGCTCATACGGTGTCCCCTCGATCCATGGGCGGTATGATCGGCGGGGCCGGGGCAGGGTGCAAGCCCCGTTGACCGCGCCGCGCTGGCGCTGCATCACTGGGCCATGAGCCTGCAATCGCGCCTGACCCGCACCCCCATCCCGCACGAACCCGACCGCGCCGCCGAGGCCGGCGCCCGGTTTGCCGCCCACCCCCCCGAGATCCGCGCCCTGCTGGAGGGGACCGCGGGGTGCAGCCCCTATCTGTGGGGGCTGATGCTGCGCGAGGGCGCGTGGCTGGACGGCGCGTTGGCCGAAGATCCCGACGCCGCCTTTGGCGCGATCCTGGATCAGGTCCGCGCACTGCCGCTGGAGGAGTTGAAATCAGGGCTGCGCCAGGCCAAGCGGCGCGCCGCCCTGCTGATCGCGCTGGCCGATCTGGGGGGCGCGTGGCGGCTGGATCAGGTGACCGGCGCACTGACCGATTTTGCGGACCTGTGCGTGAACACCTGCCTGACCCGGCTGGTCGCCGCAGAGATCGCGCGTGGCAAGCTGCCCGGCCTGACGGCGGACGACGCGCAAACGGCCGGCGGCATGGTGGTGCTGGCCATGGGCAAGCAGGGCGCGCATGAGCTGAACTATTCCAGCGATATCGACCTGATTTGCCTGTTCGACCAGGACCGCTTTGCGCCCGACCAGTTCCACGAGGCCCGCAGCAGTTTCATCAAGGTCACCCGGCGCATGACCGCGCTGTTGTCCGAGCCGACGGGCGAGGGCTATGTGTTTCGCACCGATCTAAGGCTGCGCCCGGATGCCTCTGTCACGCCGGTCTGCCTGGCGATGGAGGCCGCCGAGCGGTATTACGAAAGCCTGGGCCGCACCTGGGAACGCGCCGCCCATATCAAGGCGCGCCCCTGCGCGGGGGACATCCAGGCGGGCTGGGCCTATCTGGACCGGCTGCGCCCGTTCGTGTGGCGCAAGCACCTGGATTTCGCGGCGATCCAGGATGCCCATGACATGCGGCTTAAGATCCGCAGCCACAAGGGGCTGCACGGCGCGCTGACGCTGGAAGGCCACGACATGAAGTTGGGCGTGGGCGGCATCCGCGAGATCGAGTTTTTCACCCAGACCCGCCAGATCATCGCCGGCGGGCGCGACCCCGACCTGCGCGTGCGCGGCACGCTGGAGGGGTTGGCGCGGCTGGCCCAAAAGGGGTGGGTGCCGCCCGAGGTGGCCGAAACGCTCAGCGCCGATTACTGCGTCCACCGCGAGGTCGAGCATCGCTTGCAGATGGTCAACGACGCGCAGACCCACGCGCTGCCCGGCACGGCCGAGGGGCTGGAACGGATCGCGCATTTCTGCGGCGCGGGCGATGTCGCGGCCTGGCGGGCCGATCTGCGCGCGCGGCTGGAGCGGGTCGATGGGCTGACCGAGGGGTTCTTTGCCCCCGGCAAGTCCGAGGCCGCCGCCCCCCCCGACCTGCCCGAAACCGCGGCCAAGATCGTCGAGGCCTGGCAGGGCTATCCCTGCCTGCGCTCGGCCCGCGCGCGCGAGATTTTCAAACGGCTCAAGCCTGACCTTCTGGGGCGCCTGACCCGCGCCCCGCGCCCGGAAGAGGCGTTCTCGGCCTTTGATGGGTTCCTGGCCGGGTTGCCCGCGGGGGTTCAGCTTTTCTCGCTGTTCGAGGCCAATCCGCAGCTGATCGACCTGATCATCGACATCACCTCGGTCTCGCCGGAACTGGCGCAATACCTGTCGCGCAACGCGGGCGTGCTGGACGCGGTGATCGGCGGCGCGTTTTTCGAGGCCTGGCCGGGGCGCGATGCCTTGCAGGACACCCTGGTGGCCCGGCTGGACGCGCTGGACGACTATGAGCGGCAGCTGGACGCCGCGCGGGCCTGGGTCAAGGAATGGCATTTCCGCATCGGGGTGCATTTCCTGCGCGGCCTGATCGACGCCGGCGAGGCGGGCACGGAATACGCCGATCTGGCCCAGGCGGTCCTGGCCGCGCTGTGGCCCCATGTGGTCGACCAGTTCGCGGCCAAGCATGGTACGCCCCCGGGCAAGGGGGCGGTGGTGCTGGGCATGGGTTCGCTCGGGGCGGGGGCGCTGACGGCAAAATCTGACCTGGACCTGATCGTGATCTATGACGCCGACGGGGTCGAGAACTCTCAGGGCCGCCGCCCGCTGGCCGCGCGGGCCTATTACGCGCGTCTGACCCAGGCGCTGGTGACCGCGCTGACCGCCCCGATGGCCGAGGGCAAGCTTTACGAGGTGGACATGCGGCTGCGCCCCTCGGGCAACCAGGGGCCGGTGGCGACCTCGGTGCAAAGTTTCAGCGCCTACCAGCGCGAGCAGGCCTGGACCTGGGAACACCTGGCGCTGACCCGCGCGCGGGCGGTGGCCGGGGCGCCGGGCCTGGCCAAAGAGGTCGAGGCGTTGCGCCGCGCGCTGTTGGCCGAGAAGGCGGAGCTGGCCCGCACCCTGGCCGGGGTGGTGGACATGCGCGCCCGGCTGGCCGGCGCCAAGCCTGCGAAATCGGCTTGGGACGGCAAACAGGGGCCGGGGCGCGGCCAGGACATCGAACTGATCGCCTCGGCCGCGGCGCTGATCGCGGCCAGCCCGCACACGGCGGTGCCCGCGCAGTTGCAGGCCGGGGTCGCCGCGGGCTGGCTGCACCCCGCAGAGGCCGAGACGCTGGTCGCCAGCTATGGCCTGCTGCGCAAGGTGCAGGGTGCGGCGCGGTTGATCTCGGATGGCCCGCTGGACCCGGCGCGGCTGGGCGAGGGGGGGCTGACGTTCCTGCTGCGGGGCACCGGGGCCGCGGATGCCGCCGCGCTGGAGGCGCTTTTGGTGCAGGCGCGCGGTGCGGCGGCCCAGGTCATCGAGGACGTGATCGCGCGCGGACCGTTGGAGGATCAGAATGCGGATTGAACAGGCGGACCCCAAGGGGCTGATCCGCGAGTCGTATCGGATCGAGGGCATCGCGGTCGAGGAATGCCGCTCGATCTTTCTGGATTGGGCGATCGGCCTGCCGGTGGGCACCGACACCACCCGCGCGCTGAAACGGGTGCTGGCGGAATACGCGTCGGGCGCGCCGGATCATCCGATGACCGGCGTGCTGCGCGCGGGGCTGAGCGAACAGCCCGTGCCGCGCCGACGCGGCGGCGCCAGGGGGCGGCGGTGCTGAGCGCGCGCTAACTACCGCGCCAGCCCTGCGGCTTCGCGCGCCAGCGCGGTGATCCCCGCCCAGTCCCCCGCCGCCAGCATCGGGCGCGGCGCGATCCACGAGCCGCCGACGCACAGCGTGTTGGGCAGTGCCAGGTAATCGGGCGCGTTTTCGGGGGTGATCCCGCCGGTGGGGCAAAAGCCGATCTGCGGCAGCGGCCCGGCCAGCGCCTTGAGCGCGGCGGGCCCGCCCGCCGCCTGGGCGGGAAAGAATTTCTGCACGCTATAGCCGCGCTCAAGCAACGCCATGGCCTCGGTTGCCGTGGCCGCGCCGGGCAAGAGCGGCAGCGCGCCGGACCGCGCGGCGTCGAGCAGGGCGGGCGTGGCCCCGGGCGAGACGCCGAACCGCGCGCCCGCGGCTTGCGCCGCCTCGACATCGGCGGGGGTGATCAGCGTGCCCGCCCCCACCACCGCGCCTGTGACATCGGCCATTTCGGCAATGGCCTTTAGCGCGGCGGGGGTGCGCAGCGTGACCTCGATCACCGGCAGGCCGCCCGCGACCAGCGCCTCGGCCAGCGGGCGGGCCTGGGTGGCGTCGTCGATCACCAGGACCGGGATGACAGGGGCGTGTTGGCACAGCGCGCGGGTAAAGTCGCTGGCGGCATGGGGGGTCATGGGCGGGATCCTTTGGGCCGGTGGCAGGGGTCGGATTTGGGTATGTGTACCAAGATGAAGGGCTCAGGCAAGAATCCCGCCGCCCGAGGTGGCCGGGGCGGCATGGGCGCGAAAGGCGGCGAAAAGCTCGCGCCCCAGCCCGGTTTCATTGGCCGAGAGATCGGGGGTGACGGGGGCACGCTCAAGCGCGCCCTCGGTCAGCACATCCAGCGTTCCGCGGGTCGCGTCCAGCCGGATCACATCGCCATCGCACAGCCGCGCCAGCGCGCCGCCCTGGGCGGCCTCGGGGGTGACGTGGATCGCGGCGGGCACCTTGCCGCTGGCCCCCGACATGCGCCCGTCGGTCACCAGCGCAACCTTTAACCCGCGATCCTGAAGCACCGACAGCGTGGGCGTCAGCGCGTGCAGTTCCGGCATGCCATTGGCGCGCGGTCCCTGAAAGCGGACAACAACGATGGTGTCGGCGGTGAATTCGCCGGCGCGAAACGCGTCCTTGACCGCCTGCTGGTCGTGAAAGATGCGCACCGGGGCCTCGATCACCTGGCGGTCCGGGGCGACGGCAGAGGTCTTGATGATACCGCGCCCCAGGTTGCCGTTCAGCGCCATCAGCCCGCCGCTGGGTTGGAACGGGTCGGCGGCGGGGCGCAGGATCCTGGGGTTGAGGGTGTCGCGCGGGCCATCGGTCCAGATCACCTTGCCGTCGCTGAGTTTCGGGTCGCGGGTATAGCGCGCAAGCCCGGGCCCCGCGACGGTCAGCGTATCGGGATGCAAGAGCCCGGCCGCCAGCAACTGGCCGATCAGATAGCCCAGGCCGCCGGCTGCGTGAAACTGGTTCACGTCCGCCAGCCCGTTGGGATAGACCTTTGCCAGTTGCGGGGTGATCTGGGCCAGGCGGGCGAAATCCTCGATATCCAGAATGATGCCCGCCGCGCGCGCCATCGCGGGCAGGTGCAGCACCAGGTTGGTCGACCCGCCCGTGGCCATCAGCCCGACGATCCCGTTGGCAAAGGCGCGTTCGTCCAGCACGTGGCCCGCGGGCGTATAGTCATTGCCCAGCGCGGTTATTTCCAGCGCGCGCGTGGCGCCCGCCGTGGTCAGCGCGTCGCGCAGGGGGGTGTTGGGATTGACGAAGCTGGCGCCGGGCAGGTGCAGGCCCATCACCTCCATCAACATCTGGTTGGAGTTTGCAGTGCCGTAAAAGGTGCAGGTTCCCGGCCCGTGATACGAGGCCATCTCGGCGGCCATCAGCGCGGCGCGGTCGACCTCGCCGGTGGCGAATTGCTGGCGCACGCGGGCCTTTTCGTCGTTGGGCAGCCCCGAGGTCATCGGCCCGGCGGGCAGGAACACCGCCGGCAGGTGGCCAAAGCTGGCCGCCGCGATCACCAGTCCCGGCACGATCTTGTCGCAGACCCCCAGGAACACCGCCGCGTCAAAGGTATTGTGCGACAGCGCCACGGCGGCGGCCATCGCGATCACGTCGCGCGAAAACAGCGACAGCTCCATCCCGGTTTGCCCCTGGGTGACGCCGTCGCACATCGCGGGCACCCCGCCGGCCACCTGGGCGGTGGCCCCGGCGCGGGTCGCGGCCTCCTTGATCAGCGCGGGAAAGCGTTCAAAGGGCTGATGCGCCGACAGCATGTCGTTATAGGCCGTCACGATCCCCAGGTTGGGCGCGCGCCCGGCGGCCAGGCGGTCCTTTTCCGTGCCCATCGCGGCATAGGCATGGGCCTGGTTGCCGCAGGCCAGGTGCGCGCGGGCCGGACCCTCGTCCGCGGCGCGGGCGATGCGCTGCAGATACGCGCTGCGGGTGGGCTCAGAGCGGGCGATGATCGCCTCGGTAACCTGTTGCAGAACCGGATGCAGGGGCATGGCGGGCCTCCTTGGAATGGGCTGTGGGCTGAGTGCGGATATAGTCGGTTAGCGCTAACAGGAAAACCCCGGATCGTGCCGAATGTGGGGGGCGGGGCAGGCGGCGGTGGATCGTGGCGCGCACGAGGGGCGCGGCGATCCCCCCTTGCGAAGCGGCGCGAAAGGCGTCAGGGGAAGGGGATGAGTGACACATTTCCCACGATCCGCCTGCGCCCCAAGGCCGAGGCCCGCGCCATCCGCCATGGCTTCCCCTGGGTTTATGCAGATGAGCTGGTGACCGACCGGCGCACCCGTGCGCTGACCCCCGGCACAATCGCCTTGCTGGAGGATGACGCGCGTCAGCCGATGGGGCTGGTGGCGGTCAACCCCAACTCCAAGATCATTGCCCGTGTTCTGGACCAGAACCCGGAGGCGGTGATCGGCCCCGAGTGGTTCGCCGCCCGTTTGGCCCGCGCCCAGGACATGCGCGCGCGGCTCTACGATGCGCCGTTCTACCGGCTGGTTCACGCCGAGGCCGACGGCCTGCCCGGCGTGGTGATCGACCGGTTCGGCAGTGCCGCGGTGATCCAGCCCAACGCCGCCTGGGCCGAGCTGCACCTTGAGGCGCTGACCCAGGCGTTGGTGGATGTCACCGGCGTCGAGACGGTGATCAAGAACGCCACCGGCCGCGCGCGCAGCCTGGAGGGGCTGAGCGAAGAGACCGTCATCCTGCGCGGTGCGCTGGACGCCCCGGTGCCGGTGCCGATGAACGGGGCCACCTACATGGCCGATCTGATGGGCGGGCAGAAAACCGGGCTGTTTTACGATCAGCGCCCGAACCACGCCTTTACCCAGGCGCTGGCCCGCGATGCGCGGGTGCTGGACGTGTTTTCCCACGTGGGGGGCTTTGCATTGGCTGCACTGGCGGGGGGCGCTGCCCATGCGCTGGCGGTCGATGGATCGGCCCCCGCGCTGGCCCTGGCCGAGGCGGGGGCCGACGTGATGGGCGCGGCCGACCGCTTTGCCACGCGCAAGGGCGATGCGTTCGACGTGATGACCGCGCTGGCCGCCGAGGGGGCGCAGTTCGACCTGGTGATCTGCGATCCGCCGGCCTTTGCCCCGGCCAAACCCGCGCTGGAGGCCGGGTTGCGCGCCTATGAACGGGTGGCGCGGCTGGCCGCGGGGCTGGTGGCGCCGGGGGGCTATCTGTGCCTGTGCTCATGCTCGCACGCGGCGGATCTGAACCGGTTTCGGGCCGCCAGTGCGCGCGGGATCGGCCGGGCCGGGCGGCGCAGCCAGATCCTCTATACCGGGTTTGCCGGGCCCGATCACCCGGTGCTGCCGCACCTGGCCGAGTCGGGGTATCTCAAGTCGCTGGTGTTCCGGCTGGCCCCGTGAAGGCGCTGCTGGACGCCTGCGTTCTCTACCCCACGGTGCTGCGCGAGATCCTGTTGGCCGTGGCCGGGCGGGGCCTGTTCACGCCGCTGTGGTCGGCCCGCATCCTGGAGGAATGGGCCCGCGCCGCGCGCAAGATCGGCCCGACGGGCGAGGCGCAGGCCCGCGCCGAGATCGCGCTGATCCGGGCCGCCTGGCCCGGTGCCGAGGTGCCCCCCCGCGCGGGGCTGGAGGCGCGTCTGTGGTTGCCGGACCCGGCCGATGTGCATGTGCTGGCCGCCGCGATCGCGGGCAATGCCGGTCTGGTGGTGACGTTCAACGCGCGTGATTTCCCCCGCAACGTGCTGGCCGAAGAGGGGCTGGCGCGTTTGGGGCCCGATGAGTTCCTGATGGAGTGCTGGCTGGCCGACCCCCGCGCCGTGACCGGTGCCGTCGGCGATGTGCATGCCCAGGCCTGCCGGATGTCGGGCGAGGATCTGCCGCTCAGGGCGCTCTTGAAACGCGCGCGTCTGCCGCGCCTGGGCAAGGCGCTGGCCGACTAGGGGCGGTGCCTGGCGGGTGGCGGTGTGACGGGGGGGCGCGCGCCGTGCCCGCTGAACCGGCCCGCGACACAAGATCCGCCGCATCCGCAGATGGCACAACGTCGTCTGATGAAATCAGGGAATTGGCCTTGGGCGTGATCCTGCTCTAGGCCCGCGCATCGCGTCCGCTGATCACCATCAGTTCGCCGATATTCTCGCGCGTGATATAGCCCACCATGCGCCCCGAGGGCTCGACCACCGCCACCGCGGGGGCGCCGCTGTCTTGCAGCGCATCCAGCGCCGCATCCAGGGGCGCTGCCAGCGCGACATTGGGAATGCCCCGGGTCATCGTCTCGGCCACCGGACGGGTATTGCTGCCCTGGGCCAGCGCGGCAAACAGCGCGTTGCGCGTCAGGAACCCGCGCAATCCGCCGCCGGCATCGACCACGGGAAACTCATGCTGCGTGGTGCGGATCACCGCCGCCGAGGCCGCCTGCAACATGTCCGAGGGCGCCAGCGCCTCGTACTGGGTGATCATCGCATCGCGCGCCCGCATGTGCCGCGCCATGTCGCGCAGGCCGACATCCGCGCTTTCGGCGCCGGCGGCCACAAAGACGAAAATCGCGATCAGCACCAGGACCGGGCTGCCCCAGGTCAGCCCCAGAAACCCGAAGACAAAGGCCAGGATCTGTCCGCCCTTGGCCGCCATCCGCGTCGCCGCGACCCGGCCCATGCCCATAGACAGCGCGGCGCGAAACACCCGCCCGCCATCCATCGGAAAGGCCGGGATCATGTTGAACAACACCAAGAACAGGTTCACCGCCGCCAGCCGACCCCAAAAGCCGACCGCCGGATCCTCGATCGTGGCCATCTGTTGCAGGTCGGTGCCCGCGCCCAGCCCCACCAGAACCGCCCAGATCACCACGTTCACCGCCGGACCGGCCAGCGCCACGGCGATTTCCTGGCCGGGTTTTTCCGGCATCCGGTCCAGCCGCGCCAGACCGCCGATCGGCAAGAGCGTGATGTCGGGCGTTGCGATCCCGAAGCGGCGTGCCATCAGGGCATGGCCGAATTCATGCGCCACCACGCAGGCAAACAGCGCCAGCACGAAGGCGATGTTGATCATCGCCGCAGCCGGACCCTGGTCGATCCAGGACGCGGCCCCGATCCAGGCCAGCAGCAGAAAGAAGGTGGCATGCACCCTCAGTTCCGACCCGAAAAGCCGTCCCATGGGAAATGACCAGCTCATTTCAGCCTCCCGCCTGAACGACCGGGACTACCGCCTTAGAACGGGATCTCGTCGTCCATGTCCCCGGCCGGCGCCGGTCCCGACGACCCGCCCCCGCCGTAATCACCGCCACGGCCGCCCTGGTCATAGCCGCCAGAGCTGCCCCCGCCATACCCGCCAGAGCTGCCGCCGCCATATCCACCGCCGCCGCCGCCCTCACCGCGTCCGTCCAGCATCGTCAACTCGCTCTTGTAAGGGCGCAGCACGACCTCGGTCGAATAGCGGTCCTGGCCGGACTGATCCTGCCATTTGCGGGTTTCCAATTGCCCCTCGATATAAACCTTGGAGCCTTTCTTGAGATATTGCTCGGCGACGCGGGCCAGCGGTTCGGAAAAGATCGCGACCGAGTGCCACTCGGTCCGCTCGCGCCGTTCGCCGGTGGCCTTGTCCTTCCAGGTCTCAGAGGTGGCGATGCGCAGGTTGCACACCTTGCCGCCATTGGGAAAGCTGCGCACCTCGGGATCGCGGCCCAGGTTCCCGATGAGAATGACCTTGTTCACCGACCCCGCCATGCGCGTTCTCCCCTGTCGAATCTGGTTTCCGTGTCTTTGTGTTTACATCATTCCAACAAGATTAAGGAAAGTTCAAAATCCGCACCGCCCGCCGGTGATCGGGCCCGATGGTCGGCGGGCGGTGGGGGGCGGTTAACGCGGGGCTGGCGAAATCGGGGATTTTTGCGTATGCTTCGCGCCGTGCAATGACCCCTGGGGGATAGGTGAAAATTCGGATCGCCCTTCTGGCCGTGTTCGGGCTGGCGGCTGCGCCTGTGGCCGCTGACACCTCGGTGTCGTCAAAGTCGCGCGCACTGCTCTTCAAGTCCCAGACGCGGGTTCTGGATACCCGCGCGGCACAGCAATATTCCGATTCCATTCGGCTTCAGCCGCAAAGCGTCAGCGTGCCGCCGGGCGGGATGCGGGCCTATGCGGGGGCGTATCGCGGCGAATACCTGGAGGTCGCCCGGTCCGCCGCGCGCCGCCACGGGGTGCCCGAGGATCTGTTCTTGCGGCTGGTGCAGCAGGAATCGGGTTGGAACCCGCGCGCCGTGTCGCACAAGGGCGCGGTCGGGCTGGCGCAGTTGATGCCCGACACCGCGCGCCGGCTGGGGGTCGATCCCGGCGATCCGCGCCAGAACCTGGAAGGCGGCGCGCGCTATCTGCGCAGCCAATACGACCGGTTCCGGTCCTGGCGCCTGGCGCTGGCGGCCTATAACGCGGGCCCCGAGGCGGTCGAGAAACACAGCGGCGTGCCCCCCTACAAAGAGACGCGCAATTACGTGCGCACCATCTGGGGCAGCTAGGGCGCGGCCCGCATCGCCGGATCCGCGGCGATGCCGGACCCGTGGGGCGACTGCTTTACGGGGCGGTGGTGCGGATCACCGGCGTCATTTCGGCCAGCACCGTATCTGCGAGGTGACACTTGATCTGGTGGCCATCGGCCAGCGTTACCATCGGCGGCACCACCCGGTCGCACAGGCCCCCCGGCACCCGGTCCTTCCAGCGGCAGCGCGTCTGAAACGGGCATCCCGGCGGCGGGTTCATCGCCGATGGGATGTCGCCCTCCAGCACGATGCGGGTCTTTTCCACATGGGTGTCGGCGATCGGCACGGCCGATAGCAACGCCTCGGTATAGGGGTGATAGGGCGGGGCAAAGACCTGGTGCGTTGCGCCGATCTCGACCACATGGCCCAGATACATCACCATCACCCGGTCAGCCAGGTAGTTCACGATCGACAGATCGTGGCTGATGAACAAAAGCGTGGTCCCCTGCGTGCGTTGAAGGTCCATCAACAGATCAGCCACCGCGGCCTGCACCGACACATCCAGCGCCGAGACCGGTTCATCCGCCACCACGATCCGTGCCCCCCCGGCAAAGGCGCGCGCGATCCCGACGCGCTGTTTCTGCCCGCCCGACAACTGGCGCGGCATCCGGTCGGCAAAGGCGCGGGGCAGTTTCACCAGGTCCAAAAGCTCCAGCATGCGGGCGCGGCGCGCGCGCGCGC
>JAFGTV010000051.1 GCA_016938875.1 Paracoccaceae bacterium | reverse complement strand
GGGGGATCTTGTCACTCATGCCTTCAACACTCCGCGCGTGGTCAGAAAGGTCAAGAGCGGCAACAGCGACAGGCCCAGCACATCGAAATAATCCCCCTCGATCGCCGAAAAGAGGCGCACGCCCTCTTCCTCCAGCTTATAGGCGCCGACGGCGTGGCGGATGCTGTTCCAGTTCCGCTCTAGATACTCGGTCAGATATGTATCGGAAAACGGCCGCATCGTCAGCGTTACCGTCCCCACGTGCCGCCACAGCGGTTGCAGATCGTCATAGATTACCACGGCCGACATCAACTGATGGCGTCCACCGCGCAGGGCGCGCAGCTGGGCGCGCGCATCGTCGATTGTTGCGGGCTTGGCCAGGATCTTTCCGCGATGGGCCAGAACCTGGTCGCAGCCGATCACCAACGCCTCGGGCCGTTTTTCGGCAACGCGCTGGGCCTTGAACGCCGCCAGGGCATCGGCGATTTCGTCGGGTGCGGCGTTTTCGGCCTCTAGCGCGTTGCGGATCGCCTCTTCGTCGACCTTGGCGGGCAAAACCTCGAATTCCAGGCCGGCGCGTTCAAGCAGATCACGGCGGATCGACGAGCCAGAAGCGAGGATGACAGGCTGGGACATTGGTAGGTAACCCTGTGGAGAACTATGAGCAGGTCATGGGGGTGGAATGGAACAAACGACGCTCTTGGGGTCGGGGTGCCGGTCAAAGGTGGAAAAGTCAAGAATTCGCCAGTTTTGATCCACGGTGGATGGCCGCAGCCACGACGTGTGAGGGAATCGTAGCCGAGCAAGTTTTCCAAAACAATCCACAGGAGGTTTCTTGGAATTACTATTACAAGTCCTTGAATTATTTTGATTAAATATCCTGTGCCGTCGTTGACAAAAGATATCTTCATACTTGTTAACAGGTCCATAGGCTGGGGACAAAGCCGGGGATGGTCCAATAATCCCCGTTTTCCACAGGGCCTACGAAAACATCATCTTTTCATTTCATTCTTTATTATTCTAGAAGGGGGCCCGACCTGACTGTGAGCAAAGAGGCATCCCATGGCTGATTTCCTGTCCTCGTCCCTGGCCTATCTGTACCCTTGGACGAAGTCGCTGCACATCATTGCAGTGCTGACCTGGATGGCCGGGATCTTCTACTTGCCGCGTCTCTTTGTGTATCACACCGAAAAAGTGAAAGTCGGCCAAGAGACGGATGAGCTGTTCCAGGTGATGGAGATGAAGCTTTACCGCTACATCATGAACCCGTCGGTGATCGCGGTCTGGATCTTTGGTCTGATGCTGGTCTTTACCCCCGGGATCGTCGATTGGGGCACCATCTGGCCCTATACCAAGGGCATCGGCGTGATCGCGATGACGGCCTTTCACATGTGGCTGGGTGCGCGTCGCAAGGATTTCATCGCCGGGGCCAACACCCGTACCGGGCGCACCTTTCGCATGATGAACGAGGTGCCCACGATCCTGATGCTGGTGATCGTGTTCTCGGTGATCTTCAAGTTCTGAGCGGATTGACTCAAGGCCCCTTGGGCACTATTGAGCAGGATCAACGCGGGCCGTCCGGCCTGGCGTCTCCCCATTTATGCAAGTCGCGCCCATCGGGTGCCCTGTCTGCAAAGTTTTCCCATGACCGAAGAAACGCTGAATCTCGCCGATCTCAAGGCCAAGAGCCCCAAAGACCTGCTGTCCATGGCAGAAGAGCTGGAGATCGAGAACGCCTCGACCATGCGCAAGGGCGACATGATGTTCTCGATCCTGAAAGAGCGGGCCGAGGAGGGGTGGGAAATCTCTGGCGATGGTGTGCTAGAGGTTTTGCAGGACGGTTTCGGCTTTCTGCGCTCGCCCGAGGCGAACTATCTGCCGGGCCCTGACGATATCTATGTTTCGCCCGAAATGATCCGCCACCACTCGCTGCGCACCGGCGACACGGTCGAGGGCGTGATGCAGGCCCCGCGCGAGAATGAGCGGTATTTCGCGATCACCAAGGTGACGCGGATCAACTTCGAGCCCCCTGAAAAGGCCCGCCACAAGATCAACTTCGACAACCTGACGCCGCTTTATCCCGATGAGCGGCTGAAAATGGAAATCGAGGATCCGACGATCAAGGACCGTTCGGCCCGGATCATCGACCTGGTGTCGCCGATCGGCAAGGGACAGCGGTCACTGATCGTGGCCCCCCCGCGGACGGGTAAGACGGTGCTGTTGCAAAACATCGCCAACTCGATCGAAAAGAACCATCCCGAGTGTTATCTGATCGTCCTGCTGATCGATGAACGCCCCGAAGAGGTGACCGATATGCAGCGCTCGGTTAAGGGTGAGGTGATCTCCTCTACCTTTGACGAACCGGCGACACGACACGTCGCGGTGGCCGAAATGGTCATCGAAAAAGCCAAGCGTCTGGTCGAGCATAAACGAGATGTTGTTATTCTACTCGACTCGATCACCAGACTTGGTAGGGCTTATAACACTGTCGTTCCTTCCTCGGGTAAGGTTTTGACCGGCGGTGTGGATGCCAACGCGCTGCAACGGCCCAAGCGATTCTTTGGCGCGGCCCGCAATATCGAAGAGGGCGGATCGCTCACCATCATCGCAACGGCCCTGATCGACACCGGCAGCCGGATGGACGAGGTGATCTTTGAAGAGTTCAAGGGCACCGGCAACTCGGAGATCGTTCTGGATCGCAAGGTGGCGGACAAGCGCGTTTTCCCGGCGATGGACATCCTGAAGTCCGGCACCCGCAAAGAGGATTTGCTGGTCGACAAGGGCGATCTGCAAAAGACCTTTGTGCTGCGTCGGATTCTGAACCCGATGGGCACGACCGATGCGATCGAGTTCCTGATTTCCAAGCTCAAGCAAACCAAGAGCAACGCGGAATTCTTCGACTCCATGAACACCTGAGGCGGCGACGCCCGGAGATGACCTGTGGATACGATTTTTGCCTTGGCCACCGCGCGTGGAAAGGCCGGCGTCGCGGTGATCCGTGTGTCCGGTCCGCAGGCGTTTTCCGCGGGTCTGGCGTTGGCCCGCAGTCTGCCGCCGGTGCGGATGACCGGGCTGCGGCGCCTGGTGGACGCCCAAGGTGGCCTGCTGGACGAGGCGCTGACCCTTTGCTTTGAAAAAGGCGCCAGCTTTACCGGCGAAGATATCGTTGAATTTCATACCCATGGCAGCCCGGCGACTGTTTCGGCCGTCTTGCGTGCCCTGGGTGACGTGCCGGGTTTGCGGATGGCCAACCCGGGCGAGTTTACGCGCCGCGCCTTGGAAAACGGGGTTCTGGACCTGGCCCAGGTCGAGGGTCTGGGGGATTTGCTAGAGGCCGAGACCGATGCCCAACGCCGTCAGGCCCTGCGGGTTCTGACCGGTGCGCTGGGGCAAAAGGTCGAGGCGTGGCGATCCGCGCTCATCCGTGCCGCGGCCTTGCTGGAGGCCACGATTGATTTCGCGGATGAGGATGTGCCGGTCGATGTTACGCCCGAGGTTGACGTGCTGCTGGGCGAGGTCAAACAGGCGTTGGGCGCTGAGATTGCCGGGGTTGCGGTGGCAGAACGGATCCGAGAGGGGTTCGAGGTCGCCATTGTCGGCCCGCCCAATGCCGGGAAATCCACGCTTTTGAACCATCTTGCGGGGCGAGAGGCGGCGATTACCTCGGAATATGCTGGCACGACTCGCGATGTGATCGAGGTGCGGATGGAGTTGCATGGCCTGCCCGTTACCATTCTGGATACGGCCGGCCTGCGCGAATCTACGGATGCGGTGGAAACCATCGGAATTTCGCGCGCCATCGCGCGGGCCGAGGGCGCGGATTTGCGGGTCTTTCTGCTGGATGAAAGTGGCGCGACCCAGGGTCTGGATCCGCTGCCGGGCGATATCGTCGTTCGTGGCAAGGCCGATGTTACCGGGACGCCGGGCGCGGGCGTATCCGGCAAGACCGGCCAAGGGGTTGCGGATCTGGTGGCGCAGATTACCTCGGTGCTGGAGGGTCGCGCGGCACGCGCCGAAACCGCGACGCGGGAACGCCACAGGCAGTCGATGATGCGGGCGCTGGATGCTATCGGGGCCGCGCAGAATCAGCTATCGCTGGGGATGGAGTCCGCCGAACTTGCCGCCGAGGATTTGCGCAGCGCCATCAGGGCGCTGGAATCGCTGGTCGGTCGGGTGGATGTGGAACACGTGCTGGATGAGATCTTTGCCCGGTTCTGTCTTGGGAAGTGAGGAGTGTTTCACGTGAAACATTGCGCCTTTGATGTCGTGGTGGTGGGGGGCGGTCACGCGGGGGCCGAGGCCGCCCACGCCGCCGCACGTCTGGGCGTCCGCGTCGCGCTGGTCACGCTGAAACGCGATGGCATTGGTGTGATGTCGTGCAATCCTGCGATAGGCGGGCTGGGCAAGGGGCACCTGGTCCGAGAGATTGATGCGCTGGACGGCATCATGGGATTGGCTGCGGATCGGGCGGGCATTCAGTTTCGGCTGCTTAACCGGCGCAAGGGGCCCGCGGTCCAGGGCCCGCGCGCCCAGGCCGACCGTCGCCTTTTTCGCGAGGCGATCCAACAGATGCTGGCCGAAGCGCCCACCCTGGACATTATCGAGGCAGAGGCCGCCGATCTGATCCAAGACGGGGATCGCGTGGCAGGTGTCGTGCTGGCCGATGGCTCTGCGGTGACGGCCGGGGCGGTCGTTCTGACAACGGGCACCTTTCTGCGCGGCGTGATTCATATTGGCGACCGGCAGTTGCCCGGTGGACGGATGGGGGATCAGCCCTCGGTTCGGTTGGCCGAACGGATCGACGGATTCGGGCTGCCGCTGGGGCGGCTGAAAACCGGCACGCCACCGCGATTGGATGGGCGGACCATCGACTGGGACCGGCTGGAGAATCAGCCCGGCGATGACGACCCGGTGCTTTTTTCCTTCCTGTCGCGGGGTGTTGCGGTGCGTCAGGTGGCCTGCGGTATCACCCACACCAACCCACAAACGCACCAGATCATCCGTGAAAACCTGGAACGCTCTGCCATGTATGGCGGCCATATCGAGGGGGTCGGCCCCCGCTATTGCCCCTCGATCGAGGACAAGATCGTGCGGTTCGCGGACAAGTCCTCTCACCAGATATTCCTGGAGCCGGAGGGGCTGGACGATCCCACGGTGTATCCCAACGGTATTTCGACCTCTCTGCCGGAAGAGGTCCAACAGGCCTACGTTCGCTCCATCGTCGGGTTAGAGCAGGCGCGTATCCTGCAACCGGGCTATGCGATCGAATATGATTACGTCGATCCCCGTGCGCTGAGCACGACGCTGGAACTGCGCGAGGTGCCGGGACTATTCCTGGCAGGGCAGATCAACGGAACCACCGGATATGAAGAGGCTGCCGCCCAGGGCCTGGTGGCTGGCCTGAACGCCGCGCGGCGCGCAACGGGGCAGGGGCCGGTGACGTTCACCCGCACCAATAGCTATATCGGCGTTATGATCGACGATCTGGTGACCCGGGGCGTGTCGGAGCCCTACCGCATGTTTACATCCCGTGCGGAATTCAGGCTGTCGCTGCGGGCGGATAACGCCGACCAACGGCTGACCCCGTTGGGGGTGGATCTAGGGTGCGTCGGCCTAGCCCGTAAACGGGTGTTCGAGGACAAGATGGCGCGCATTGCCAAGGTGAAATCGCGGCTAGAGGCGATGTCGCTGACCCCGAAACAGATCGCCGCGGCGGGAATCAAGGTGAATGCCGATGGCAACCGTCGCACCGGAATTGACTTGCTGGCATTCCCGGATGTCGGGTTTGCCGATCTGCTGGGCCTGGACCCGACCTTGGCAGAGGCTGCACCCGAAACCCGCGCTCAGATCGAACGGGACGCAATATATGCTAATTATATCCGCAGGCAGGCCCAGGATGTGGCGGCCATGCAGCGCGATGAGGCGCAGCAATTGCCCCCGGAATTTCCGTATGCCGCGATTGAGGGGTTGTCGAATGAGCTAAAGGGAAAGCTGGGCAGTGCCCGCCCGGAAACCCTTGCCCAGGCTGCGCGGATCGATGGAATGACGCCAGCGGCCCTGACCCTCATCTTGGCTCGCCTGCGCCAGATGGAGCGGCGGACCGCATGAATAATGGAACTGTCGGGGCATTGGGCGATGTTTCACGTGAAACATCCGGGCTTTTGGATCGCTACGCCGCGCTGTTGCGCAAGTGGAACCCCGCGATCAATCTGGTCGCGCGCTCTACGCTAGAGGATCTGGAAACGCGGCATTTCGCTGATTCCGCCCAGCTTTTCGCCTTGGCCCCCGCGGGCGCACGGCTTTGGGTTGACCTGGGGGCCGGGGGGGGATTTCCGGGCTTGGTGATCGCGATCCTCGCCATGGAAAAAACGCCCGAGATGCGCGTCACCCTGATCGAAAGCGATCAGCGAAAGGCCACCTTTCTGCGCACCGTGGCCCGCGAATTGAACCTGCCCAACGTAACGGTCCTCGACGACCGAATCGAAGACGCCCCGACGCAACAGGCCGACGTCCTGTCCGCACGCGCGTTGGCCCCGTTGCCACAGCTATTGGCCTATGGTGCGCGGCATCTTGCCCCCCAAGGCATCGCCCTTTTCCCCAAGGGCGCACGATATGCGGTGGAACTGGATGACGCCCTTGCAACCTGGCGGTTCGACGTTCAAACAATTCCCAGCACCACTGATCCCCAGGCCGTTATCCTGAAACTCGGAGGCATCGCCCGTGTCTGATCCAACGCGTCCCAAGGGCCCGAAAATCATCGCCGTGGCCAACCAAAAAGGGGGGGTCGGCAAAACAACGACGACGATCAACCTGGCCGCAGCCTTGGTCGAGGCAGGCCTGCGCGTTCTGATCGTCGATATCGACCCGCAGGGGAATGCCTCGACCGGGCTGGGTGTGGCGCCGGGCGATCGGACGCGCACCACCTATGACCTGCTGCTGGACGATGCGCCGTTGTCCGAGATCGTGCGAAAGACGAATATCGAGCGCCTGTTGATCGCGCCCGCAACGACCGACCTCAGCTCTGCGGACCTGGAAATGGTGGCCAATGAAAAGCGTAGCTTTCTGCTGCACGATGCGCTGCGCCAGCCGGCCATTGACGTTTATGCCCTTGATTTTGTTCTGATTGATTGCCCCCCGTCGCTTAGCCTGCTGACAGTGAACGCGATGGTTGCGGCGCATTCGGTCCTGGTGCCGTTGCAAAGCGAATTCTTCGCGCTGGAGGGGTTGTCACAGTTGATGCTGACGGTTCGCGAATTGCGGCAAACGGCGAATCCCTCCCTGCGGATCGAGGGCGTGGTGCTGACGATGGCGGACCGGCGCAACAACCTTTCGCAGCAGGTTGAAACCGATGCCCGGGCCTATCTGGGCGATCTGGTCTTCCAGACGGTGATCCCGCGCAATGTCCGGGTGAGCGAGGCACCCTCCTTTGCGCTGCCTGTTCTGGAATACGATTCGGCCTCAAAGGGGGCGCAGGCCTATCGGGCGTTGGCCAGCGAGATGTTAAAACCAAAGGTGCCGGCGGGCGCTTGAACAAAGGGGCAGGGCGATGACTAGCAAAAAACCCGAAAAACGTGGTCTGGGCCGTGGTCTTTCGGCGCTGATGGCCGACGTTCGGATTGATCCCACGCCCGAACCGGGCGAGACCCCCCGCCGAAAGGCTGATCAGGTGGTCTCGCTGGACCTGCTGGAACCGAACCCGGATCAGCCGCGCCGCCAGTTTTCCGACGAGGCGTTGCGCGAACTGGCCAATTCGATCCGCGAAAAGGGTGTGATCCAGCCGCTGATCGTGCGCCCCAGCAAAAAGACGCAAGGGCGTTTCGAAATCGTCGCCGGCGAGCGTCGTTGGCGCGCCTCACAGATGGCCCAACGGCACGAGGTGCCGGTAATCGTGCGCGATCTGGACGATACCGAAGTTCTGGAAATCGCGATTATCGAGAATATTCAGCGCGCGGACCTGAACCCGGTGGAAGAGGCCCAAGGCTATCGTCAATTGATGGATCGCTTTGGCCACACCCAGGAAAAGCTGGCCGAAGCGTTGAGCAAGAGCCGCAGTCACATCGCCAACCTGCTGCGTCTTTTGCAGTTGCCCGAAGAGGTTTTGGCCCACCTGCGCGCGGGAGATCTAAGCATGGGTCACGCCCGCGCGTTGATCACGACCGATGACCCCGCCGCGTTGGCCCGGCGGGTGATTGCCGGGCAGCTTTCGGTGCGGGAAACGGAAAGGCTGGCGAAATCCTCTGGCACGCCGAAACCGGGTAAGGCTCGGCCAAAACCGCTTGAGAAAGACGCGGATACCCGGGCGTTGGAGCAGGATCTGTCGGCGAACCTGGGTATGGCCGTCTCGATCGAGCATGGATCGGACGGGGCTGGGCGGCTGGTTGTGGCATATCGCGATCTGGATGACCTCGACAGTCTGTGTTCGGCGCTGAGCGGAGTGTCGTCAAAGGGCGCGTTTGATTGACGGGTCAGTCGGCCAGCAGTGTGCGCAACACCCCGTTCAGGACCGCGCGACCCTGATCGGTGACGCGCAGGGTATCGCCGTCCTGTTGCAACAGATTTGAGGCAACCAAGTCCTTGATATTAAATGGATTAATGGGCGAACCGGAAATCCGTTCATACCGTGACAAGGATATCCCCTCGACCAGCCTTAGGCCCATCAGCAGGTATTCCGAGGCCTGATCCCCCGCGCAGAGGGGCTGTCGTGGGTTTTCGCCGCTTCCCTGCTCTTCAACCCGGGTTAGCCAGGTGGCGGGTGACAGGGGTGTATCGCTGGCCCAGCGCGTTCCACCCAGCGTTAGCCGCCCATGGGCCCCCGGTCCGATCCCGGCGTAATCGCCATAGCGCCAATAGATCCGGTTATGGCGCGATTCCGCGCCCGGTTTGGCATGGTTAGAGACCTCATAGGCCGGCAGGCCTGCCGCCGCACAGAGGTCCTGGGTCGCGAAATACATGTCGGCGCCCAGATCATCGTCGGGCAGGCCGCGCAACCCGCCGCGCGCCAGCTGGTCGCCAAAGGCGGTGCCGGGTTCGATCGTCAGTTGATAAAGCGACAGGTGATCCACGGCCATGGCCAGGGCGGTGCGCAGCTCGTCCTGCCATGCGGCCAGAGTTTGATCTTGTCGGGCGTAGATCAGATCAAAGCTGACACGGTCAAATGTGGATCGCGCGATGTCAAAGGCAGTTTTTGCCTCGGCCACGCTGTGCAGGCGGCCTAAACGGCGCAAATCATCGTCGTTCAGGGCCTGCACCCCCAGGGACACACGGGTCACGCCGGCATCGCGATATCCGGCGAACCGGCCCGCCTCGACCGAGGTCGGGTTGGCCTCTAGCGTGGTTTCCATGTCGTTGGCACAGGGCCACGTGGCGCGCACGGTATCCAGGATCGCGCCCACCAGATCGGGGGGCATCAGGCTGGGCGTGCCGCCGCCAAAGAAAACGCTATTCAGGGTCCGCGGCCCCGTTTCGGTGCCGATCCGTTGAATCTCGGCGATATAGGCGCGTTTCCAGCGGTCCGTGTCGACCTGGGACACGACATGTGAGTTGAAGTCGCAATAGGGGCACTTTGCCAGGCAGAACGGCCAGTGCAGATAAAGGCCAAAGCCCCCGTCGCGCCAATCCTCAGTCGTCAAAGACCTGCACCAACTGGTCAAAGGCGCGGGCGCGGTGGCTGAGGGTATTCTTCTCCCACCTGTCCATCTGGCCAAAGGTCATCTCATGGCCGTCGGGCTGAAAGATCGGGTCATAGCCGTGACCCTGATCGCCGCGCATGGGCCAGACGATGCGGCCGGGCATTTGCCCCTCGAACACCTCGTCATGGCCGTCGGGCCAGGCCAGCACGAAGGTGCAGCGAAATTGCGCGGTCCGGGGTTCGGGGGCATTGGCGGCCTCTAGCGCGGTCCAGACCTTTTCCATCGCCATGGGGAAGTCCCGACCAGAGCCTGTTTCGGCCCAATCCGCGGTATAGACCCCCGGTGCGCCATCCAGGGCGTCGACCGAAAGGCCGCTGTCATCGGCCAGGGCGGGCAGGCCGGTGGCCTTGGCCGCGGCATGCGCCTTGATCCGGGCATTGCCGACAAAGGTGGTTTCGGTCTCTTCAGGTTCTGGCAGGTTCATCTGCGCCGCGCCGATCACGGAGATGCCGTAGGGCGCCAGAAGATGTGCGATCTCTTCCAGCTTGCCCTGGTTATGGGTCGCTACCAGCAACCTGTCCCCCGTGAAACGGCGCATCGCTCAGCCCTCGACGGCGGCTTTTTGGGCGGCCACCAGATCGGCGACGCCTTTTTCGGCTAGGGTCAGCAACTGGTCCATCTGGGCGCGGGTATAGGTCGACCCCTCGGCGGACATCTGCACCTCGATCAACTGACCCGATCCGGTCATCACGAAATTGCCGTCCACGCCGGCCTCGCTGTCCTCGGGGTAGTCCAGATCCAGAACGGGTTGCCCGGCATAGATCCCGCACGACACCGCCGCGACCGGATCGACCAGCGGATCGGTGCGGATATCGCCCGCCTTCATCAGCTTGTTCACAGCCAGGCGCAGGGCCACCCAGCCGCCGGTGATCGACGCACAGCGCGTGCCCCCATCGGCCTGGATCACGTCGCAATCCACGGTGATCTGACGTTCGCCCAGGGCCACGCGATCGACGCCCGCGCGCAGCGAGCGGCCGATCAGGCGCTGGATCTCGACGGTGCGTCCGCCCTGTTTGCCCGCCGTGGCCTCGCGCCGCATGCGGGTGGTGGTGGCGCGCGGCAGCATGCCGTATTCTGCCGTTACCCAGCCCAGTCCGGAATTTTTCAGAAACGGGGGAACCCGCTCTTCCAGGGTGGCGGTGCACAGAACGTGGGTATCGCCCACGCGGATCATGCACGACCCCTCGGCATGTTTCGTCACGCCCGTTTCGATTGAAATCGGGCGCATTTCGCTTATGTCACGACCAGAAGGGCGCATTGAATATCCTCTCTCAGGCTTGGCGCTTTGCTCCCATGACGGGGGCGGGGATGCAACCCCGATTGACGCCTTGGCCATTGGGCCTTTAATTGCAGCGCCCCCAAGGAGACACGACAGGTGAACGACCGCCAGAACATCCTGGAAGAGATGAGCGACCGGAGCCGAGAGGTCTTTCGCCGGGTGGTGGAAGGATATCTGGACACCGGCGGCCCGGTGGGATCGCGCACCCTGACCCGCAGCATGAGCGAAAAGGTCAGCGCCGCGACCATCCGCAACGTGATGCAGGATCTGGAGTATCTGGGCCTGCTGGACAGTCCCCATATCTCGGCCGGGCGGATCCCCACCCATCTGGGTCTGCGGATGTTCGTCGATGGCCTGCTAGAGGTGCGCGACCTGGAACGCGGCGACCGCGAGAAGATCGACGCCACAATGGGCAGCAACGAGCGCGACGTTGCCACCATGCTGGACCGGGTCGGATCGGCGCTGTCGGGGGTGACACACGGGGCCAGCCTGGTCCTGGCGCCCAAGCATGAGGCCCCGATCAAGCATATCGAGTTTGTCTCGCTCAGTCCCGACCGGGCGCTGGCGGTGCTGGTCTTTGCCGATGGGCACGTGGAAAACCGGGTGTTTCAGCCCGCTGCCGGACAAACCCCGTCCTCGATGCGCGAGGCGGCCAATTTCCTGAACGCGCTGGCCGCCGGCAAAACCCTCAGCGAGCTGCGCGACGCCATCCAGGCAGAGATCAAGAATCGCCGCCAGGAACTGGATGTTCTGGCCCGCGCGATGATCGAAGAGGGGCTGGCCGTCTGGGAGAATGAGGGTGAAACCTATGCCCGCCTGATCGTGCGTGGCCGGTCCAACCTGCTGGCCGACAGCGCCGAGGCCGAAGAGCTGGATCGCATCCGCAGCCTGTTTGACGACCTGGAGCGCAAGCGCGATATCGTCGATTTCCTGGAACTGGCCGAAGAGGGCGAGGGGGTTCGTATTTTCATCGGCTCCGAGAACAAGCTTTTTTCACTTTCGGGTTCCTCTTTGGTTGTCTCTCCTTATATGAACGCTGACCGAAAGATTATTGGTGCGGTGGGCGTGATCGGGCCAACCCGTCTGAACTATGGACGGATCGTGCCCATCGTCGACTACACGGCACAACTGGTCGGCAGGCTGCTGTCAGATCGGGGCAAGGGGTAAGGAATGCCAAAACCTGAAGAGACCGACATCGAGACCGAGTTCGACGCGCAGGATTATGCGGCCGAGGGGGCGGATGCGCCCCCGACCGATATGACCGAGGCCGAGATCGAGGCTCTGCGCGCGGAACGCGACGAATTGCGCGACCGATTCATGCGCGCGCTGGCGGATGCCGAAAACTCGCGCAAGCGCGCGGAACGTGACCGGCGCGAGGCCGAGAATTACGGTGGGTCGAAACTGGCGCGCGACATGCTGCCGGTTTACGACAACCTGTCGCGCGCGCTCGAAGTGATCGCCGAGGATCAGCGCGAGGCCAACAAGGCCCTGATCGAAGGGGTCGAGCTGACCCAGCGCGAATTGCTGAACGTGTTTTCCCGCCACGGCATCGTACGTGTCGTTCCCGAGATTGGCGATCGCTTCGATCCGCTGATCCACCAGGCGATGTTCGAGGCCCCGGTGCCCGACACCAAGGCTGGCGATATCATCCAGGTGATGACCGTCGGGTTCATGCTGCATGACCGCCTGCTGCGCCCCGCGCAGGTCGGTGTGTCCTCGACCCCGGCGGGTTAATCCGGCCGGGCCAGTGACTTGAGCGTATAGACCAGATCCAGCGCCTGTTTTGGCGTCAGCTCGTCGGGATGAACCCCGGCGAGCTTTTCTTCCAGCGGGGTTTGCCCGACTGGACGCGGCACCGCGGCGGTCGGCGGCACGGCAGAGAACAGCGGCAGATCGTCGATCAGCGTCTTTTGCGGACGCCCACCCTCGCGCTCGCCCTGTTCCAGGGCATCCAGCACGGTGCGGGCGCGCTCTACCACGGCCTCCGGCAGGCCAGCCAGTCGCGCCACCTGCACACCGTAGGACCGATCCGCCGCGCCGGGGCGCACCTCGTGCAGAAAGATCACGTCGCCTTGCCATTCCTTGACGGCGACAGTGGCGTTTTCGACCCCGGACAGGCTGTGCGCCAGGGATGTCAGTTCGTGGTAATGGGTCGCAAACAGCGCGCGACAGCGGTTCACCTCGTGCAGGTGTTCCAGCGTGGCCCAGGCGATCGACAGCCCGTCATAAGTCGCTGTGCCGCGCCCGATCTCGTCCAGGATGACCAAGGCACGGTCGTCGGCCTGGTTCAGGATCGCGGCGGTTTCGACCATCTCCACCATAAAGGTCGAGCGCCCCCGCGCCAGATCGTCGGAGGCCCCCACCCGGCTGAAGATCTGCGACACCAGCCCGATATGCGCCTGCGCCGCAGGAACAAAGCTGCCCGCCTGGGCCAATAGGGCGATCAACGCGTTTTGCCGCAGAAAGGTGGATTTACCCGCCATGTTGGGCCCGGTCAGCAGCCAGATCGCCGCCCCCTGATCGCCGCCCGACAGCGCGCAGTCATTGGCGACAAACGAGGCGCCCCCCTTGCGGCGCAGGGCCAGTTCCACGACCGGATGCCGCCCGCCCTGGATGTCAAAGGCGCGGCTGTCATCCACCTGCGGCTCGCACCATTCCTCGCCCCGGGCCAGATCGGCCAACCCGGCGGCCAGGTCGATTTCCGCCAGCGCGGTGGCGGCCTGCCCGATGGGACCGGCCTGGGCCAGAATGGCCCCTTTCAAGGTGTCATAGATCCGTTTTTCAATTTCTAACGCGCGGTTCCCGGCGTTCAGGATGCGGGTTTCCAGCTCGGACAGTTCCACGGTGGTAAAGCGCAGGGCGTTTGCCGTGGTCTGGCGGTGGATAAAGGTTTCCGACAGGGGCGGGGACAGCATCTTGTCGGCGTGGGTGGCCGTGACCTCGATGAAATAGCCCAGCACATTGTTGTGCTTGACCTTGAGCGAGGTGATGCCGGTGGCGCGGGTGAAATCGGCCTGCATGGCGGCGATTACCCCGCGTCCCTGATCGTGCAGTTGGCGGGCCTCGTCCAGGTCGGCGTCGTGGCCGGGGGCGATGAACCCACCGTCGCGCGCCAGCAGGGGCGGCTCTGCCACCAGCGCCCGGTCCAGTAGATCCCGCAGGTCGTCATGGCCCAGCAGGGCGGCACGCGCCTGGGCAATCACGTCCGGCAGGTCGCCGGTCAACAACCCCGCCACCGCCCCGGCCTGCGCCAGCCCATCGCGGATCGCGGCCAGGTCGCGTGGCCCGCCTCGATCCAACGCCAGGCGGGACAGCGCACGGTCCATATCGGGGCATTTGCGCAACGCGCCGCGCAGGGTGTCGCACAGCCCGATTTCCTCGACCAAGGCACGAACGGCGGACAGCCGGGCGTGGATCGTCGACAGATCGCGCGACGGGCTGGACAGCCGACGTTCCAACAGTCGCGCCCCCGGCGCGGTCACGGTGCGGTCGATCGCGGCCAGCAGGCTGCCCTCGCGCCCGCCGGTCAGGCTGGCGGTCAGTTCCAGGTTGCGCCGGGTCGCCGCGTCGATCTGGACCGCGCCACCGGTGGTTTCCCTGACGGGGGGCCGCAAGAGTGGCAACTTGCCCTTTTGCGTGATCTCCAGGTAGTCGACGATCGCGCCCATCGCCGACATCTCGGCCCGTGAAAAGCTGCCAAAGCCCTCTAGCGTATCGACGCCAAAGAGGGTTCCCAGCCGTTTTTCCGCCGATGTGCTGTCAAAGCTGGCGCGCGAAAGCGGCGTCAGGGATGCCCCGGATTCAGTGACTGTTTCGGCCCAATCGTCCTCTTGCTGGTCGGGCAGCAAAACCTCGCGCGGGGCCAGGCGGGCCAGTTCGGGGCCCAATTGAACCGGGCTGCACCCCATCACGCGAAACGCCCCGGTCGAGATATCGACCCAGGCCAGCGCCGCCGCGCCGCGCACCTGGGCAAAGGCGGCCAGGAAATTGTGGCGCCGCGCCTCGAGCAGGGTGTCCTCGGTCAACGTGCCGGGCGTGACCAGGCGGACCACGTCGCGTTTGACCACCGACTTGGCGCCGCGCTTTTTCGCCTCGGCGGGATCCTCAAGCTGTTCGCAAACAGCGACGCGGAACCCCTTGCGGATCAGGGTCAACAAATAGCTCTCGGCGGCGTGGACCGGGACGCCGCACATCGGGATGTCCTGGTCCAGATGCTTGCCGCGTTTGGTCAGCGCGATATCCAGCGCGGCGGCGGCGGCCACCGCATCGTCAAAGAACATCTCGTAGAAATCGCCCATCCGATAGAACAAGAGCGCGCCGGGATGACGCTCTTTGATCTCCAGATATTGCGCCATCATTGGCGTGACGGTTCCGCTGTTCCCGCTCACCCTGTCCCCCGGTTTTCTGGTTCCCGGACCTTACAAACGGCACCCGCCCGGGAAAAGCGGGAATTCCAAGTCTATTGAGGCGAAGGCCCCGGCCCGCTATGACCCATTCCAGCACGAGGAGACACCCCTGGAATGGCCGACAAATCCAAGATCACCCCCGAAGAGGCGCTGAGCTATCATATTGACCCGTTTCCGGGGAAATATGAAATCGTGGCAACGGTGCCGATGACCACCCAGCGCGACCTGAGCCTGGCCTATTCGCCCGGCGTCGCGGTGCCGGTTCAGGCCATCGCCGACGCACCCGAGACCGCCTATGACTATACCACCAAGGGCAACATGGTCGCCGTCATCTCGAACGGGACGGCGATCTTGGGGATGGGCAACCTGGGCGCGCTGGCCTCGAAACCGGTGATGGAGGGCAAGGCGGTCCTGTTCAAACGCTTTGCCGACGTGAATGCCATCGACATCGAACTGGACACCGAAGATCCCGAAGAGATCATCAAGGCTGTCAGCCTGATGGGCCCCACCTTTGGCGGCATCAACCTAGAGGACATCAAGGCCCCGGAATGTTTCATCATCGAGCAGCGGCTCAAGGAGATGATGGATATCCCGGTGTTTCACGACGACCAGCACGGCACCGCGGTGATCTGTGCCGCGGGCCTGATCAACGCGCTGCATCTGAGCGGCAAGAAGATCGAGGACTGCAAAATCGTGCTGAACGGTGCGGGCGCGGCCGGCATTGCCTGTCTGGAACTGATCAAGGCGATGGGCGCGCGGCACGACAACTGCATCGCCTGCGACACCAAGGGGGTCATCTATCAGGGCCGCACCGAGGGGATGAACCAGTGGAAATCGGCCCACGCCGCCAAGACCGAGGCCCGCACCCTGGATGACGC